>NZ_SMZR01000020.1 GCF_004358665.1 Jeotgalibacillus sp. S-D1
AAACATCCTATCCCTCTTGTGTGCTGGTTGGGGAGACCCCAAACCCCCTTCAATCTTTTAAGGTGCGTCTTATTATGTCCAAGAACAGTTCTATTAATTTAGATAAGAGAGCCAAACGTAATCGTGAGATATCTATTCGAGTGAACGACTATGAGCTTTTAGAACTGAAAAAAAGAAATAGAGGAAGTACGGTTGCAAGCTGGCTAAGAGATATTGCTTTAGGGGTGACACCTGTAAAGCCAGTTGATCCAGAGTTAGTGCGTCAGCTGGGCCGTATAGGCAGTAACTTAAATCAGTTAACTCGTCATGTGAACACAGAAAGACAGGTAGATGCTCAAGTATTGCATGAAATAAAAGCGATACGTGAGCAGATGCATCTGTTAATCGAGTCGAGTATACAGGCCTCAAAAAGGTCAGCGAGGGAGAATCATGATCGTTAAGTTTTCAAGTCATGGTAAAGGCAAAGCCAGCGGCGTTTTAAACTACCTTCTTAAAGAGAAAGGATCTGATGGTACCCTAGTACCTCGAAAGCACGCAAAAGTGCTCTACGGCGATCCTGTGCTTACTGAGCACCTAATTGATACTACGGTGCATAAGTCCAAATACAAGTCTGGCTACTTATCGTTTAGTGAGCGTGCCGATGAGATAAGCGAGGATGACAAAAAGCGCATTATGCAAGAGTTTGAAAAGGTTATATTTTGTGGGTTAGAGCCAGATCAGTACGACATTCTATGGGTAGAACATGCAGACAAGGATATTGATGACAATAATCCAGTTGGGCGTTTGGAGCTAAACTTCGTCATACCCTGCCAAGAGCTGCGTACAGGAAAATCGTTTCAGCCGTACTATGAGCCTGCGGATCAAAGACGGGTGAATGCATGGAAGAACATAGTTAATGCAGAGGTTAAGACCATACGTGGAGAGTCCTTGAGTGATCCTAACGACCCTAAAAGACAACGTTTAGTTAATCCTTATAATAGCCATGCACCAAGGCCAAGTCCTTTTAACATCAATAGTTATTTAAAAAAACAGAGTGATGAAGACGATAAAACAATTCAACACCCCAAAAGCCGTCGTGATTTAGAAGAAGCGCTTAAACGGCGGTTATTGCTTGAGTCTCAAAGAGGGGTAGTCATCACTCGTCAATCGCTTTTGACCACGTTAAGGCGCTGGGGGCTTGACGTCAATCGGGGTAATAGCGAAACCAGTGTGTCAGTTAAACACGAGGACCTAAAGGACAAAAATGGTAGGGTTATGAGTGTGAGGCTTACGGGAGGTATGTTTGCTAAAAACTATAGGGGGATTGAGTTTAAGCCATATATCCAAGAAATTAACAGCAATACCTACTACAGTGAGCCTAATAAAACTCATCGCAGTCAATTAGAGAAGATGAATTTAGAGGAAGGAATTAAAATTAAAGCCCAATATCATCAGGAGCGATATAAGGAAGCTACTTTGCCCGAACCTTTGGCAATACAAAAAGCGAAGGTTACTAACAGTGTTGAGGAAGCCGTAGATCCTAAGGGAGCAGAACAATTAAAGAGCTATACTCCTTCTTTTAGACGTTAGTTTTAGGTTCATACTGACAGTAAACCATCCCTAGGGTAAATTAGTTAGGCATCCTTACTGGTTTGGTACCCTAGTGAGGACTTGAATCTTGGGCTATAAGCTAATGATATCAATATTTTGACTTTCTTAAATAGTCACAGTGTACTTCTTGGTGTACAAAACGTAGATATTCTACTCGTGATTAGTGCACTATATAGGCGTTGAGCTGCTAGTATTTAGCATAATCTAATTTAATACGAGACTTTCAACATTCGCACTAAATTTTTATACCCCATAATATTCTAATTTCTTGCAATAGAGCGTTTATTACTGGTTCCTCCACTCTACTTTTAGCTACAACAAAATGTAATGTAGTAAAAAAATCCAATGTTGATATGATCTTAACATCATTGTTTTTTTCTGCCAAAAGCGCTTCTTCCATTTCTAGAAAACTCACACCTAGACCACTTCTTACCAGTTCTAATCGAGTACCGTCATCACTGGTTTTTAATACAGAGGGTACGCCACTACCTAGCTTTCTTTTTAAAAATGTATCAAAAGGGCAATAGTCGCCCATCATTATCCACTGCTGCGTACTTAGATCTGCTTGTGTTAGTATTTTACTGCAATCAAGTGTTGTTGGTGCAATAGTCGTTATTTGTTGTTCCATAACTGCTACGCTAATAAAGTCATCGGGAATCTCACCAAAAATATAACCACCATCTAGTCGATTTTCTTTAATGTTATTAAGGGTTTTTCCAGTTGATTGTTGGTGAATATCCAAGCTAATACCTGGACAGTTTTCTTGTAGATTCTCGGCTAACTCATGAAGCTTTATCTGCTTTGCAGTTAAGTTAATACCTAGGCGGAATGTTCCTATTATTTCATGTTGGTTATTAGCCGCTAAATTTACTAGATCAAGAGCACTATCTAGGGTGATTTGTGCTTTTTCTAATAGAGCTTGACCTTTATCAGTTAAAAACATGCCTTTATGGGAGCGTATAAATAAAGGGGTGGAGAGCTCTTCCTCAAGCGTTTTAATATGAGCACTTATCGCTGGCGGTGTTGTATATAAACGTTTTGCTGCTTTAGTTAAATTGCCTGTTTGAGCAACGGCAACAAAAGAGCGTAAATGGTAAAATTCCAACGTCAACTTCCTTAATTGATTCGAAGAATACAGAGTCGCATTCTTAGTCAGTATAAAGGCAAATTTAATACCTGCTTCATTATTCCACCATTTATAGTTATTGAACATGGCCTTCAGAAATCATGAATTTTGAATGAAATCAAATTGCGCTAATTTAGCTCCACTGAAGACGAACAATATGATTCAGTCCAACACAACGAATAATACGAGGAATACTTATGCCTAACAATAGCAATGCATTTTCTTACCAAGCTGCTCCAGCTCCACGAGCAAACGAATTCTTTTCGACTAAACTGGCTTGCGAAACCGATTGTTCAGATGTTTACGCGGATATAAAAGAACAAACCAAAAACTATATATTATTAGATGTACGTTCTAGAGAGGCTTTTGATAAGAGCCATGCAATAACTGCTGTAAGCATGCCTCACAGTGAAATTAACAGTGAGTCATTTGCGATGTATGACAAAGACTCTTTGTTTGTTGTTTATTGCTGGGGTCCTGGCTGTAATGGCGCGACCAAAGCAGGATTAAAAATATCAGCACTGGGATTTGCCGTAAAAGAAATGATCGGTGGCATTCATTACTGGGAAGATTTTGAACGATACCCTGTTAACCGCCGGGTGACAGAAATTCAAAAATAGTAATAACTATCTCAGTGTAACTACTGCTGATAGTAGTGGTTGCTATACTCACATACTCTAAAAATTGGCAGTTTATGTGGGTACTTTTCTTATTGAACATATTTTCAATACAAATGAAATCAAAGAGCTTGAATCGTAAGCCAAACTTTGGATTATATGAGTAAGTAAGGTTTTTAGGAGTTAAGATGGAATATTGTATTCGTGTAGCGCAAGCTAAAGATCATGAATGTCTATTATTATTAATGAAAGACCATGCTCATTTCGAAGGTCATGAGCTTGTGTTATCTAAACAACATCAACAGTTAAGTAATTTAGAGTCACTTCCATTAACCATCTTTGTTGTAGAATCAGATAATAAACTAATAGGCTATATGTCAGTAATAAAACAGTTTTCAACTTGGGACATGGACTGGTATCTATACCTTGACTGCTTATACTTGAATGAGGAAACTAGAGGCCAAGGAATTGGTATGGAGTTAATGCAAAAGATTAAACTTTTTTCACAAGAAAATAATATAAATACGATCCAGTGGCAAACACCAAAAGACAACCTTTCTGCCATTAAATTTTATCAAAAGCTAGGTGCAATTAATAAAGAAAAGTATCGGTTTTTCTGGTCAGTGTGATGCATTCCTAAGTCCTATGTAACTAGAGATCATTCAATCTGCAAAGGTTTCTACAGGTATACCCTAGCGGAACCACCTAAAAAGCCCCTTAGACCTATTAATAGACTACCTAGAACAGACCGTTATAAGAAAACCGCCTATAACAGACTATTCTAGGTAGTCAGTTTTTCTCGCTATCTTGAGAAATCATAGTCTTCTTCGCTTCCATCTAAATACTCGCGTATAGGGCGTTTTTTGCTGAATTTAGAGGCGTCTTTCTTAATCTCATCGACTATAAAGTCGCTGTATGCTGACCAGCTCTTTCCAGCGTCGCCTTTGGCAAGACTACTATATGTACTTATAAACTCTTTATGCCGACTAATACGCCACAATTGCTTATCAGTCAATCCATCAATCATGAACATATCTGATGTATTAGGATCACGTTGGTTATTCTCTGTCTTTTTGGGTTTCTCTTTAATAACAAACTTAAACCCAATAATTTTGCGTCCTCTTTTCACTTGATCGTAGCTTGTCTGAATATCTGTTTTCTCGTTAATCTCTTTAACTGCAACGTCTAGCACATTCTTTTTGAAGTCATAAACTCTCTCGTAATCGGTTGAATTAACGCCCAACTGTTCTCTAAACACCTCAATATCAAAGACGGGTGTTTTTCTTGCTGTCTTCCATTGAACCAGCAGTTCGTACAACCTCACCGAATAGGCACTTTTCAAAGTAGCGGTTTGCTCAAGTAGGTATTGAGTGAAAAACTGCTCGTAGCCATCTATACGTGTGACCTCGTTAACTACATCAAAGGTTAAAATCACCTCAATTGATGCTTCATCATCAAGATACTTAACACGTTGAACCCAGCGTGATTTAACCATTCGGTTATCTGTATCAAGAAATGAGAACCGCCTATCAAATAATGTCTTTTCAGCTTTCAATATGGCTTCATAGGCTGTTTGTCTTGTGACATTAAAAGCTTCAGCGTATCTTGATGCTGATATGGTAAGCGGTTTGTCAGTGCTTAACCCCTTACCTGTTTCTCTAGCATCCACAATAGCCAGTTGCATTAACCTGATTTCAGACAATGATAGGTTCTGTGTAGCTGTGTTTAAGCGGTTTGTTTTAACAACTAAATCAGCCATAAAAAATCCTTTTTATTACTTTATGACGAGTAATATACGCATATCGTTATAACGAGTCAAATATAAATTTCGTTAATTGTCAGGTAAACCTCGTCATATTGTCAGGTAAACCTCGTCATATTGTCAGGTAAACCTCGTCATATTGTCAGGTAAACCTCGTCATATTGGCTATGCAGCCCTTTAATATCGTGGCTTTGCGAGGACTTAAAAGCATTTAAAAGCATTTAAAAGCATTAAAAACCTTTTGGTTGTGGATAAGTAACAAAAATAAGAAAAAAATATAGCTAACTTTGAGGTTTATTTGAATTAGCTAATTTCTTCTCTTTTTCTTGTTTCCTATAAGTCTTAACAAAAGGTAAAACACTACTAGGTATAGTTATAAATAACTTATAAGCCTTCATATCTTCGTTAGTCATACCAAACTCTTTTTTCATTTGAACTCGCAAGGATCTAATGGCTCTACGATGACTATTACAGATAAACGCATCTAACAGCAGCTTATATTTATTCAAATCCTTTTCTATGATATTTAGTACCTCCTTGGCTGACATACTGCTTTCTGGATCATAATGAGCGGTTAGAAAACTGAGTTTTTTATTATCAACACTGGTACCTAGTAGCCTTAATATCTGAGCTGCTCTATAAGTATTTATCTGATCATGGAGTAATTCACTATTTGGTATGGTGGCTATTACTCGTTTGAAAACATAATAATCTGTAGGATAATTTTTAGCTTCCTCATCATCGAAATCTAAAGTATGAACTCCGCAAAGATAAGCGATAAATATATTCTTAGCTTCTGATGAAGCACTTCTTAATGCATTAACACGCATCATATTTATTTGACGTTTAGAGTATTGTTTCTCACTCATGGCCGATCCTTATTATGTTCAATATAGTATCTATCATACCTTAACAGCTATATGTGTATACCTAATTTTTGAATATATATATACACAGTAATTATTTTATGTATAGATATTACTATTTTTATGTATAGACATTTAAGTAAAACATATATAGACATTAAAAATAAATATGTATACACATTAAAATCCAACTAGGTACAGACAGTCATTTGCAACAAATAAGCCAGCAGTCACAAAAGGGGGCTATTTTATGCTACGCTAAAAACATCCTATCCCTCTTGTGTGCTGGTTGGGGAGACCCCAAACCCCCTTCAATCTTTTAAGGTGCGTCTTATTATGTCCAAGA
>NZ_SMZR01000021.1 GCF_004358665.1 Jeotgalibacillus sp. S-D1
AGTGCTTGATGTTCTTCTTCGGTTAATCGGATTTTGATTTCTTTGGTTCGTTTGATCTGTGGCATAGGTTCATTTCTCTTTGTCTTTGTTTTTTACCGCTACGGCTCTTTGTAGCGGTTAGGGGGTTAAGGGGTTTCCCCTTACAAGGTCATACAGGGATTAGACGAAAGTCCCCTGTATGTGTCCTTGCCCTTTATATTAATACTATCATTTCTAACTATGAATAGGTGTTTATTTAGTTCCAATTGGTTGGTTTAGGTCGTGCTTTTGCTTTTGTTTTTGTTTTTGTTTTTGTTTTTTAAAAAACTAACTGCTTATTATTCTTTTATTTATATTATTATATTATAAGGAATGGCAAAGCTATACAGGGCAAGGGTTTACAGGGTCATTGATGTAGAAACCCCTGAATATAAATGTAGAAACCCCTGAATATAAATGTAGAAACCCCTGAATATAAATGTAGAAACCCCTGAATCCAAATGTAGTTGTATTGACCTTCTACATATATGTAGATTAAAATACAATTCACGTCATTTTTTTTTGGGTTTCATTATGTCTGAATTTGTATCGCAACCAAATTTCTATGTAGAAGGTAAAGAGATTGTTATATCAAAGTCTAATGCACTGATTGAGGGTGCTTATGATTTGTCACCAGCGGAACATAATCTATTAACTTTGGCAATTAACAAGCTACATGGTCAACGAACTAACGGTAAGCAGGTTTTTATAACTGCTAAGGAGTTTGCCATAGCTAACCAAGTTAGCGAAAAGTATGCTTATGACATACTCAAGCAAACAGCTAGAAGGCTTCATGAACGTAAGTTGAAATGCACCATTTACGTTGATGAGAACAAGAAGGTCGCAGGGGAGGAGGATATTTATTCTGTCGCAAGACCTAAGGGCTTTCATAAACCGATGAAAATGCACTTCAATTGGTTGCAGGCAGTTGCTTACCAAGATGAAAACGGATTTATTTATCTGATGTTTTCTGACCCCTTAGCGTATCTGATTGGTAAGACGGGCGAAGCATATACTAAATATGATTACCTCAAAACCAATGACCTAGACGGTTTTCATGCTAAACGGCTTTATGAGTTAGTAAACAAATGGAAGGGGGCAAAGCCTACCAATGGTAATAAACATCCTCAAATTATTATGGAATTGGACGAATGGAAGGAATTTTTTGGCTGTGCTGATAAATACCCAAAGACTGCGGAGTTCAAAAGGTGGGTGCTATTACCGTCTATCGAGCAGATAAACAAGCAGGGCGACTTTACGCTGACCCTTGATCAAGACAAGGTAGGGCGGATTATTACCCATTTCATAATAACGATAAAAGACAATCAAAAAGCCAAAAAGAAGGAGTTTAAAGACCCATTTAGGGACGCTGATACCGTTGATATGTTTACTGGTGCAACGGATAAGGAGTTATCATCAGTTCCCAACCCATTATCAGAAAAACAAGCAGGTCGTTTCGCTGGCACAATCACCGCATACTGTTATAAAAACAATATGACAAGTGAGGTTCATGAATTAGGTAGCAAATTAGGCTGTCATTTTAACAGTTGGTATGATGCTAAAGACCACATATTCAGAGAGTTACAACACAAAGAACAATATAAAAAATACCTTCCTATACTCAAACTTGTGGGCTACTCACCCATTTACAACAAAGGATAAGCCGTTATGAACAAGCTAGATGTTATCAAAGAATTAGCACCTAAGCTGAATGTTAATCAAGATGACGCAAGGGTTATATTGAATTCAGTTTTAGAGGTTTTGGGTAATTCGCTAACTGAACTTGATGAAGATGAGCGATTGAAATTAATAGGGTTTGCCAACTTTCAAAAGATTAGGCGTAAAGGTCGTCTAGGCAGAAACCCAAAAACTGGTGAGGAGGTAGAAATACCTGAAAAATTAATTATTAAAACTACAATCAGTGAAAATTTAGTCAATAGTTTTAATGAATAAGGTCGAGTTTAGCAGTTAGATCTAAACAGCTTTATCGTTTAGACCTAACTGCTAAACTCAACCCAACAACCGAAGGGCGTTAGCGTTTCATACCGCTACTACGACTTACCACCTTTTCCGCTTGGCGACTTGCTTCAATGACTTGTTGAGCGTGTTGTTCTCGTTGTTGAGCCTGCTGTTCTCTGCTTGCAATCTCTCTATTTGTGCTAGTAATTTGCCGTTCTGTGTCTGTAATTGCTGATTGACTGCGGTCAATCGCTGTATTTGTATCTCTTGCTTGTTCTGCTTGGCTTCCAGTGCGTCTGCTAGCTCGTTGCAACGTGTTAAAAAGTCGTTGTTCATTTTGTCTTACTCCAGCATCATTAAAGGCTTGCCATTCGTTGATTTGCCGACTTCCGCTTTCTTTTTCTGCTTCGCTTCTATCCAAAGCGTCCCATTGTCGTTTTTGCCTATGTTCACTTTCGCCAGTGCTTGAGCTTGTACTGGTGTCTGCTCGATATTCTGCTGTACCTCTGCTAGCTCTGCTCTCTTGTTCTTTAGACTGAACCCAGTCCATAGGTTCATTGCTAACAAAATGAGGAATACGGTCAGTAGAACGCCCATCAGCCCCCCTAGCATCGTTTTCCATGCCAATGCCTGTTGCAAGGCGGTTCTGCTCTCTTTGATAAGTTTGATATTCTCTGCCAAAGCTTGCTCGGTTTCGTTCCTGCTTGACCTCAATAGCATACTGTAGCTTGTTAAGTGCTGTTCGGTAACGCTCTGCGCTTGTTTCTGCATAGCCTTGTCTTGCTCTGCGGTGTTCTTCTCCAAGTTCTTTACCAAGCTGTCTATTTTCATAAATAACGCCCTCTAGTCGTATGTTTCGCTTGCCGTCTGGGTTCTTAATGCTGATTGATTTATCTGTTTGTCTTGCTATCTCAAAGCCTGCTTGCTCTAGGGTGTCTATAACGCCTTTGCGGTCTGTGATGTTGCCCTGCTCGATTTGGTGGGCTATGGCTTGCCCTATCTGCTCTTTGACCTGTTGCACGTCCTTTGGCAAGTTCTGGCGGTTTAGCGTCTTGATGGCTTGTGCTTTGGTGGGGTCGTGGGGGTCAGTTAGTCCATACTCATGGTTAATAACCTGTTTCCAGTTCTCAACCAGTGGGCGGTCTGCCTTGTCGTAGTAGGGTTGTAGGCGTTTACCTGTGGTTAATTCTTGATTGGCAATGACGAAGTTAAGTTCTAAGCGGTCTTTGTCTGTATGCTCTATCCAAGTCATGTTGTATTGGTCTTTGTCTAGCCCTGCTAACAGACTGCCCTCAAATCGCTCCATAATGGCTCTTTTCTGTTCATCAGGTAGGTTACCCTCCTCAAAGCTCAATACACCCACTGTATAGCGATTTTGGAAGTTTAGGCTATCTGATAGCCTTTGGGTCAGTTCAGGGTCACCAGCAAGCAATCTAGCCCCTTTTCGGTCGTTATCCTTGCCTAGTAAGTAGTTCATGGTGGCTTTTGCTGTTCCATTGCCCCTATTTTTGAGGAATTTAACTATCATGGCGACTTAGTACCTCGTTTAGTTGTTCCCTTATGACGGCGAGCTGTGCGAATACTCTTAGCTTGTCGGTGTCTTTGTCTAGGATGTTGGCTTGTTTGGCTAACTGGTTCAAGTTGCCACCAATACGCCCTAAACTTCCTAAAAGTTTAGGATCAGCATTTTTGTACGGCTTGGCTATTTTCTGAGAAAGGGCTGTTTTTCTAATCCATGTTGCTAACTGGTTGCCTTCCATTCGCTCCAAAAGTGCTTGATGTTCTTCTTCGGTTAATCGGATTTTGATTTCTTTGGTTCGTTTGATCTGTGGCATAGGTTCATTTCTCTTTGTCTTTGTTTTTTACCGCTACGGCTCTTTGTAGCGGTTAGGGGGTT
>NZ_SMZR01000022.1 GCF_004358665.1 Jeotgalibacillus sp. S-D1
AATAAGACATAAAATGCGCTGATATGAGACTGATAGCTTCTTGTGAATAAAGTAGTAGTTTACACCGCACATACTTCTGAACGGACGATAAAGCGCTTACCTTCAGGTATCTCAAGCGAAAAACTGGCCCCGCGTCCATCGACTACATCGATGGTTAAATCCGTATGTTGCCAAAGTTTATGCTGCGCTTTACCCATATAAAAGGGACAGCCAGCGAGCTCACCGATGAGCACGTCTTGGCCGCCCACTTTAAACTCGCCCAATGGATAACACATCGGTGAGCTACCATCGCAGCAGCCGCCAGATTGATGGAACATCAGGTCACCGTGTTTGGACTTTAATAGCTCAATTAACGCAACGCAGGCTTCTGTCGCTTCAAGTTTCATAACGTGCTCCTTATTTTTAAACTTTTACCCAAACTAATCGGTAAAATATAAAAGGCCGCATCATCATCACTCACATCATTAATAGCATGTGGCTGAAAACGATACGACCTGTTATTTGTGACCAAACGTCGTAATTATCGAGATAATTTCTAAAAAATAAAAATGTCTCAAATAATTGACATGTCTACATAGAGTAATCAATGACGATGCGACCCTCAATCTTACCATCACGCATACGATCAAAAATGTCATTGATGTTTTCAAGTGGCTCAGCGGCAACAGTCGCTTTTACTTGACCTGCCGCTGCCATATCTAGCGACTCTTGTAGGTCCAGGCGTGTACCAACGATTGAGCCACGAATGGTAATACCATTTAGTACCGTATCAAAGATAGAGACAGGGAAGTCGCCTGTTGGCAGACCATTACAGACTAAAGTACCACCGCGGCGCAGCATGGTCAGCGCTTGATCAAAGGCCTTAGAGGAGACGGCTGTCACTAGCACACCATGAGCACCGCCGATCTCTTCTTGCAGATACTCACCAGGATCGGTGTTTTTGGCATTGACGGTGACTTTTGCCCCCAGTTTTTTGGCAAAATCGAGCTTTTCATCGTCAATATCGACGGCAGCAACGTTCAGTCCCATGGCAATGGCGTACTGTACCGCCATGTGACCAAGTCCACCGATACCTGAAATGACGACCCAATCACCTGGTTTGGTGTCTGTCATTTTCAGACCTTTATATACCGTCACACCCGCACATAGAACTGGTGCAATCTCAACAGAGTCAACGCTCTCAGGAATAATGCCAACATAGTCAGCATCTGCCAATACGTATTCTGCAAAGCTACCATTCACTGAGTAGCCAGAGTTCTTTTGACTTAGGCACAGGGTTTCCCAGCCACCTAGACAGTGCGTACAGTGACCACAGGCAGAGTAGAGCCAAGGCACACCGACACGGTCGCCTTCTTTAACATGCTTAACACCTTCACCCACAGCAGTGATCAGGCCGACACCTTCATGACCAGGGATAAACGGGGGGCTTGGTTTGACTGGCCAATCGCCTTCGACAGCGTGCAGGTCGGTATGACAGACACCTGATGCCTGCATTTTTACTACAATTTGACCAGGACCTGGGGTAGGGATATCAACTTCTTCAATCTGCAGAGGTTGGTTGAACTCATGCAGAACCGCAGCTTTCATTTTATTAGCCATGTTACTTTCTCCTTATCGTGGATGGTGAGTTGATAGATGTCATATCTACCAACTCATTATTTTATGGTGGCTGCCATAAAGTGCGTGACAGACAGGCTTAAAAGAAGCCCATCTTTTTGGGACTATAAGAAACCAGCATGTTTTTGGTTTGCTGATAATGATCAAGCATCATTAGATGGTTTTCGCGGCCGATACCCGATTGCTTGTAGCCACCAAATGCAGAATGCGAAGGATAGATGTGGTAGCAGTTGGTCCACACGCGACCTGCTTGGATGCCACGTCCGAAGCGATAGGCTTTGTGTACACTGCGTGTCCAGACTCCAGCACCAAGACCATATAAGGTGTCATTAGCAATGCTCATGGCCTCTTCGTCGTCTTTAAATTTCGTGACGGCAAGTACTGGTCCAAAGATTTCTTCTTGGAACACGCGCATATCATTGGTGCCTTCAAAGATGGTCGGTTTCACATAATAACCGTCGCCAAGCTCGCCATCGTGTTTGGCTTGCTCGCCGCCAACCAAGACTTTTGCGCCTTCTTTTTTACCGATATCCAGATAAGATAAGATTTTTTCTAACTGGTCTGAGCTGGCTTGGGCACCAATCATGGTGTCAGTGTCTAGTGGATTGCCCATTTTGATGGCTTTGACGCGCTCGATACAGCGTTTGATAAATTCATCATAAATACTCTCATGTACCAGAGCACGCGACGGACAGGTACAAACCTCACCTTGGTTTAAGGCAAACATGACCAAACCTTCAACGGCTTTATCCAAGAAATCATCGTCTTCGTCCATGACATCAGCAAAGAAGATATTTGGACTCTTACCACCCAGCTCTAGGGTAACTGGAATGATGTTTTCACTGGCGTACTGCATGATTAGGCGACCAGTAGTCGTCTCACCAGTAAAGGCAACTTTATTGATACGTGGATTGGAGGCAAGCGGCTTACCAGCTTCAACTCCGAAACCGTTGACCACGTTGAGGACACCTTTTGGTAAGATATCAGCAATCCCGATCGTCTCTAGCATAAATAGGATAGAGGCAGGCGTTTGCTCTGCAGGCTTGAGTACTATACAGTTACCAGCAGCAAGCGCAGGGGCTAGCTTCCATACTGCCATGAGGATCGGAAAGTTCCATGGGATAATTTGGCCGACGACACCAAGTGGCTCATGGAAGTGATAAGCAACCGTGTCATCATCAATTTGACTGATGCCGCCTTCTTGGGCGCGAATGGCACTGGCAAAATAGCGAAAGTGATCGACAGCTAATGGAATGTCTGCTGCTAGGGTTTCACGTACAGGCTTGCCGTTTTCATACGTTTCGGCAATGGCGATGGCTTCTAAATTGGCTTCCATCTTATCTGCAATTTTGAGCAGTAGATTGGCACGTTCAGCGACACTGGTTTTGCCCCAAGCGTCTTTGGCAGCATGAGCAGCGTCTAAGGCTTTTTCAATATCCGCTTCTTTTGAACGGGCGACTTGGCAGATGACTTTACCGTCAATGGGGCTGGTGTTGTCAAAGTATTCTCCATCGGCTGGTGCGACCCACTCACCATTGATAAAGTTGTCATATTTTTCGCGGAATTGGACGGGGCTGTTTTCTGTATTGGGATAGGCGTGTAGCATTAACGACTCCTTGTTGTATTAATTTATAAAGCAAATAAACGTTCAAGCCTTTGATATATGATCTTTTGAGGTCATATCTATAAAGTCACTTGCACGGTTTTGCTGGATCTTCCTGATCAGGTTGACAGTCTATCCTACTGAACTTTTATACATATAGATAGGTACTTTTAGTAAAGCAAATCAGGTTGTTTCATAAATTTAG
>NZ_SMZR01000023.1 GCF_004358665.1 Jeotgalibacillus sp. S-D1
TGATTGCCTGTGTTGATGGTTTAAAAGGCTTTCCTGATGCCATCAATACCGTTTACCCCAACACTCAGGTTCAGCTGTGTATCGTGCATATGGTGCGTTACTCAATGAAGTTTGTGCCATGGACGGACAAGAAGGCCGTAGCAGCTGATTTAAAGGCCATCTACGGTGCTGATACGCTTGAGATGGCAGAGGCCAACCTTGAGCACTTTGATGAAGTATGGGGTAAAGAGTACCCGCATGTCATCAAGTCTTGGCGCAATAACTGGGAGGGCTTAACGGTGTTCTTTGAGTATCCGAAAGATATCAGAAAAGCCATCTATACCACCAATGCTATAGAATCATTAAACAGTGTGATTCGGACGGCGGTGAATAAGCGTAAGGTGTTCCCGTCTGATCAGGCAGCATTCAAAGTGGTGTACTTAGCAACCCAGCAGGCATCGTCAAGGTGGTCGATGCCAATCCGTAACTGGACGTCTGCTTTAAATCGCTTTATGATTATGTTTGATGACCGTATCAGCAAGCATTTAATCTAAATGGCAGTTACACAGAATCTGGGATGTTCTCTCGCTTTACCGTCAACCATGCTTGGGTAGATGTCAGGGTCTTTAATTCAGGCATGATGTCTATCAAGTGTGTGACCTACAACCATGATGTCATTGAGATACTAAAGCAATGGCGTAACGAAGGCGGTGGTCAGTACAATCAAAAATATAAGTCATGGAATTACTTCAAACCATTTTCAGACACCGTCTTTCAACGACTACAAGAAATGGATAGTTCACCCAAGCAATGAGATAATAAAATATATATAACTATTAAGGCCTTGCTGTTAGCAAGGCCTTAATAGTTATAGTCGAAAACAAGCTGCCTTACTCATCTGGCAACACTATACCAAATGAAGAATTAGGCTTCTCAAACAATCTAAAGAAGCCTATCAAGCCAAGTGGATTACCGTCAACCTTAGACTCTTTAGATAACAACATACCTTTAAAATCTGTTTCACCTACTAATAAATCGACAAACATAGCATGAGGTAAATTCAACGTAGCATTAACCTTCTCTTCTACTGGCTTAGAATCATCAACTAAACGATGATGGAGCACTGAGTTCTCAATCCATAAGAGATGGCTTTCATTTAGATCCGTAAAATTAATCACTATCTTAGTGTCTTTATTAGCTGCATCTTCTGATTTTAAACGCACAGCTAAAGTATCGAAAAAGTTAGAGACTGGCGTTTGTAATAATAGGTCTTTAGTAGCGGCAAGATTCACGCTGGTGTTGGATGTTCCTTGACGTAACTCTAAAGCACCGGTCAAATAAACATCACGCCACGGTCCTGATTCCGCTTGATAGCCTAATTGATCATAGCTACGCGCTAGCAGCTCGCGCGCTACTATGTTTTTGGGTTCAACCGATACCAAATGATTCAATAGCTCAGCGGCCCAGCGATAGTTATCCTCATCAAAGGCTTTTTGCGCTTTTAATAATACATTATTACTACCACCAGCTAGATCGACGTAAGCGGTAGCACGTTGTGGATCAGGTAACGGATCTAAATGGGCAGGATTACCATCGTACCATCCTAAATAACCTTGGTAGACAGCACGTGCATTATGTTTTACTGTGCCATAATACTCGCGATTATAGAATTCCTGCGACAAACTAGTAGGCAAAGTAATATCTTCAGCGATCTCGCCTGGTGTCATACCTTTATTCATACGGCGCACGGTCTGATCGTGAATAAATTTATAAGTATCGCGCTGTTGCTTTAAGAATTTCTGAATATTGTCTTGCCCCCACATAGGCCAATGATGACTACCGAAATAGATATCGGCATCACCAAATATATTACGCGCCTCTTCTATATAACCGCTCCATTTCAAAGCATCACGTACCTTTGCACCGCGTAGCGTATACAGATTATGCATATTTCGTGACACCAATTCTGCACCGCCAAAAGCCTTGTATTCTGGTAGATAGAAGGTTAGTTCTGCTGGAGCTTCTGACTCAGGCGTGTACTGAAACTCGAACTTGACGCCATCTATATTTAGTTTAGTAGGAGTGCGATCAATTAATACCGTAGGCTTGGTAATACTGACCTCTCCAAAAGCTGGGCTCTTTCCTAAGCCAGTATCGATATGACCGAATTCATCACGCGCCAAGTCTTTGCCGTACATGTAAACGGCGCGGCGTAGCATAGCATTACCAGCAATGATATTTTCGCTGGTCGCTTCTTCTATAAACCCAGCAGGTGCAATAATTGGAATTTTCTTACGCTCAATATCTTGCTGACTAACAATGCCTAATACTCCGCCGAAGTGATCAACATGACTATGCGTAAATAAAATAGCACTGACGTTGGTTGTATTCGGATAGCGCTTAGCTAGATGCTGCATAGCGAAGTCATAAGCATAGCGCGCGGTTTCTTTTGAGGTCATCGTATCAATAATAATCCAGCCACTATCGCCTTTGATTAACGTCATGTTAGATAAATCAAAACCGCGAACTTGATAAATACCTGGTGTTACCTCGAATAGTCCTTGAATATTATTGAGCTGAGCTTGTCGCCACAGGCTAGGATTGACTGTAGCAGGAGCCTCACCTTCTATAAAATCATAAGCACTCATATTCCAGACGTTCTTCGAGGCGTCTTTAGAGGATGGGATTTTCAAATCTTTAGGACTGGCGATAAGTCCGCGACGCGCGTCTGTGAAATCTTGCTGATCGTTAAGGTTTAATTGTTTGGCGACCTGACTATTAGCTTTGATGGTAGCGGTCGTAGGGGCGCGATTATCACCGCTTACACTAGTCACTGTTCCTGTACGCGCAGGTGCTGAGCTACAAGCTATTAGTAGCATACTGCTACAAAGTAATAACAACTCTTTTGAATGACGAAGATTATTAACTGTGTTTTTTTTATGGCTGATTATTACCATAATAAATTCCTTTTATGAATGGCAGGTTAAAATTAATTACGATCATTTCTCTGCACACGACAAAAAAACAAAAAAGTCTGTTAAAGCAAAGGCATAATAGTAATTTTTAAGACGAATAGACCATGCCAAACTTTAACAGACTTAGTGAAACTTTAACTCAAAACCTGAGTATGAACAAGGCAAGAATCACATGTTTGAGCCTAATGATAATAGCCCTGATTACTGCTCAAAGCAGTAATCTTAAAAAAAATAGCAAGACACCTTCCTAAGGGTGGCAAGACCGAC
>NZ_SMZR01000024.1 GCF_004358665.1 Jeotgalibacillus sp. S-D1
CTTTGGGGTTGTATGGTCAAGTAATTAAGCGCACATGGTGGATGCCTTGGCAGTCAGAGGCGATGAAAGACGTGACAGCCTGCGATAAGCTTCGGGGAGGCGGCAATATCCTGTGATCCGGAGATTTCTGAATGGGGAAACCCACTTAGCGTAAGCTAGGTATACTAATTTATTAGTAAGCGAACGAGGGGAAGTGAAACATCTCAGTACCCTTAGGAAAAGACATCAATAGAGATTCCCCTAGTAGCGGCGAGCGAACGGGGAGGAGCCGACGGATTTATATGTAGAAGAACAGTGTGGGAAAACTGGCCATAGTGGGTGATAGCCCCGTATTCGAAACATATAATGAAGCATATTAAGTAGTGCGGAACACGAGAAATTCTGTATGAAGATGGGGGGACCATCCTCCAAGGCTAAATACTCCTGACTGACCGATAGTGAACCAGTACCGTGAGGGAAAGGCGAAAAGAACCCCTGTGAGGGGAGTGAAATAGAACCTGAAACCGTGTGCGTACAAGCAGTGGGAGCCCACTTGTTGGGTGACCGCGTACCTTTTGTATAATGGGTCAGCGACTTATATTCTGTAGCAAGGTTAACCGTTAGGGGAGCCGTAGGGAAACCGAGTCTTAATAGGGCGTCATAGTTGCAGGGTATAGACCCGAAACCGAGTGATCTATCCATGAGCAGGTTGAAAGTGCCGTAACAGGCACCGGAGGACCGAACCCACTGTCGTTGAAAAGCCAGGGGATGACTTGTGGATAGGGGTGAAAGGCTAATCAAACTCGGTGATAGCTGGTTCTCCCCGAAAGCTATTTAGGTAGCGCCTCGGACGAACACCATTGGGGGTAGAGCACTGTTTCGGCTAGGGGGTCATACCGACTTACCAAACCGATGCAAACTCCGAATACCGATGAGTGATATCCGGGAGACACACGGCGGGTGCTAACGTCCGTCGTGGAGAGGGAAACAACCCAGACCGCCAGCTAAGGCCCCAAATTCCTAGTTAAGTGGGAAACGAAGTGGGAAGGCATAGACAGCTAGGAGGTTGGCTTAGAAGCAGCCATCCTTTAAAGAAAGCGTAATAGCTCACTAGTCGAGTCGGCCCGCGCGGAAGATGTAACGGGGCTCAAACTAGGAGCCGAAGCTGCGGATTTGAAAATTGTTTCAAGTGGTAGGGGAGCGTTGTGTAAGCCTGTGAAGGTGTGTCGTAAGGCATGCTGGAGGTATCACAAGAGCGAATGCTGACGTGAGTAACGATAATGCGAGTGAAAAGCTCGCACGCCGGAAGATCAAGGGTTCCAGTCCAACGTTAATCGGGGCTGGGTGAGTCGACCCCTAAGGCGAGGCCGAAAGGCGTAGTCGATGGGAAATCGGTTAATATTCCGATACTTGTTTATGATGTGATGGAGGGACGGAGAAGGTTATGCCAGCCTGGCGATGGTTGTCCAGGTGGAAGGATGTAGGTAGACGGCTTAGGCAAATCCGGGCTGTTAATACTGAGATCTGATAGCAAGCTATACTTGTATAGCGAAGTGGCAAATACCATGCTTCCAGGAAAAGCTTCTAAACTATAGTCATAAACGAATCGTACCCTAAACCGACACAGGTGATCAGGTAGAGAATACCAAGGCGCTTGAGAGAACTCTGCTGAAGGAACTAGGCAAAATGGTACCGTAACTTCGGGAGAAGGTACGCTGTCGATGGTGAAGCCCTTTGCGGTGTAAGCTATTGACAGTCGCAGATACCAGGCTGCTGCAACTGTTTATTAAAAACACAGCACTCTGCAAACACGAAAGTGGACGTATAGGGTGTGATGCCTGCCCGGTGCTGGAAGGTTAATTGATGGGCTTAGCGTATGCGAAGGTCTTGATCGAAGCCCCAGTAAACGGCGGCCGTAACTATAACGGTCCTAAGGTAGCGAAATTCCTTGTCGGGTAAGTTCCGACCTGCACGAATGGCATAATGATGGCAGCGCTGTCTCCAGCAGAGACTCAGTGAAATCGAAATCGCAGTGAAGATGCTGTGTACCCGCGGCTAGACGGAAAGACCCCGTGAACCTTTACTACAGCTTTACATTGAACTTTGACCTGACTTGTGCAGGATAGGTGGGAGGCTTTGAAGCAGATACGCCAGTATCTGTGGAGCCATCCTTGAAATACCACCCTGGTCATGTTGGGGTTCTAACTCAGGTATAACAATACCGAGGACAATGTATGGTGGGTAGTTTGACTGGGGCGGTCTCCTCCTAAAGAGTAACGGAGGAGTACGAAGGTGCGCTCAGAACGGTCGGAAATCGTTCATAGAGTATAAAGGCAAAAGCGCGCTTAACTGCGAGACCCACAAGTCGAGCAGGTACGAAAGTAGGTCTTAGTGATCCGGTGGTTCTGTATGGAAGGGCCATCGCTCAACGGATAAAAGGTACTCTGGGGATAACAGGCTGATACCGCCCAAGAGTTCATATCGACGGCGGTGTTTGGCACCTCGATGTCGGCTCATCTCATCCTAGGGCTGAAGCAGGTCCTAAGGGTATGGCTGTTCGCCATTTAAAGAGGTACGCGAGCTGGGTTTAGAACGTCGTGAGACAGTTCGGTCCCTATCTACCGTGGGCGTTGGAAATTTGAGAGGATCTGCTCCTAGTACGAGAGGACCAGAGTGGACGAACCGCTGGTGTTCGGGTTGTCATGCCAATGGCATTGCCCGGTAGCTACGTTCGGATTGGATAACCGCTGAAAGCATCTAAGCGGGAAGCCAACCTCAAGATTAGATTTCCCTTAAGAGCCGTTCAAGACTAGGACGTTGATAGGCAGGGTGTGGAAGCGCAGCGATGCGTGTAGCTAACCTGTACTAATTGCTCGTTTGGCTTGACCATACAACACCCAAGTGGTTTTGTATTAAGCTATAATTATTTCGATATCATCCTGATAATATTGATTCAGGTTCTGATATACTAGTCAAACAAAGTTAAGCTAACAGCTTAACCAACTCATATCTATACCCCCTTTGCTGACGACAATAGCACGATGGAACCACCTGATCCCTTCTCGAACTCAGAAGTGAAACATCGTTGCGCCAATGGTAGTGTGGTTCGCCCATGTGAGAGTAGGTCATCGTCAGCTCCCTATACCCTAAAAGCCCCCATTCAATT
>NZ_SMZR01000025.1 GCF_004358665.1 Jeotgalibacillus sp. S-D1
CCGTTGCTCCAGTTACTCCAGTTACTCCCGTTGCTCCAGTTACTCCAGTTACTCCCGTTGCTCCAGTTACTCCAGTTACTCCCGTTGCTCCAGTTACTCCAGTTACTCCCGTTGCTCCAGTTACTCCCGTTGCTCCAGTTACTCCAGTGACTCCGGTTGCTCCTGTGGCTCCAGTTACTCCCGTTGCACCCGTTGCTCCTGTTACGCCAGTGGCTCCTGTGGCTCCAGTTGCTCCCGTTGCTCCAGTGACTCCGGTTGCTCCAGTGACTCCGGTTGCTCCAGTTGCACCCGTTGCACCCGTTGCTCCTGTTACGCCAGTGGCTCCTGTGGCTCCAGTTGCTCCAGTGACTCCCGTTGCTCCAGTGACTCCGGTTGCTCCAGTTGCACCCGTTGCACCCGTTGCTCCAGTGACTCCCGTTGCTCCAGTTACTCCCGTTGCTCCAGTTACTCCAGTTACTCCGGTTGCTCCAGTTGCTCCAGTGACTCCAGTTACTCCTGTGGCTCCTGTTGCTCCTGTGACTCCGGTTGCTCCAGTGACTCCGGTTGCTCCAGTTACACCAGTTGCTCCAGTTACACCTGTTGCACCAGTTACTCCTGTTACACCAGTTGCTCCAGTTGCACCAGTTGCTCCTGTTACGCCAGTTGCTCCAGTTACACCTGTTACGCCAGTTGCTCCTGTTGCTCCAGTTGCTCCTGTTACACCAGTTACACCTGTTGCTCCAGTTACACCTGTTGCTCCGGTTACGCCAGTGGCACCTGTGGCTCCAGTTGCACCTGTGGTTCCAGTTACGCCAGTCGCTCCTGTTGCGCCTGTGGCTCCAGTTACGCCAGTTACTCCAGTTGCACCCGTTACTCCTGTTGCTCCTGTTACACCTGTTACGCCTGTTACTCCGGTTACTCCTGTTGCACCAGTTGCTCCAGTTACGCCGGTTGCTCCCGTTGCTCCTGTTACACCTGTTGCTCCAGTTACACCTGTTACGCCAGTTGCACCTGTTACTCCAGTTGCACCCGTTACTCCAGTTGCACCAGTTGCTCCTGTTACACCCGTTGCTCCTGTTGCGCCGGTGGCTCCAGTTACGCCAGTTACTCCAGTTACTCCAGTTACTCCAGTTGCACCCGTTACTCCAGTTGCACCCGTTGCTCCTGTTACACCTGTTGCTCCTGTTGCTCCTGTGACACCAGTTGCTCCAGTTACACCTGTTGCTCCAGTTACACCTGTTGCACCAGTTACTCCTGTTACACCAGTTGCTCCAGTTGCACCAGTTGCTCCTGTTACGCCAGTTGCTCCAGTTACACCTGTTGCTCCTGTTGCTCCAGTTACACCTGTCGCTCCTGTGGCTCCAGTTACTCCCGTTGCACCAGTTGCTCCAGTTGCACCAGTTGCACCTGTGGCTCCAGTTACGCCAGTTACTCCAGTTGCACCCGTTACTCCAGTTGCACCAGTTACTCCAGTTGCACCAGTTACACCTGTTGCTCCTGTTGCGCCGGTGGCTCCAGTTACTCCAGTTACTCCAGTTGCACCCGTTACTCCAGTTACTCCTGTTACACCAGTTGCTCCTGTTACACCTGTCGCTCCTGTGGCTCCAGTTACTCCCGTTGCACCAGTTGCTCCAGTTACACCAGTTGCTCCTGTTACTCCAGTTGCTCCTGTTACTCCAGTTGCTCCAGTTACACCTGTTGCTCCTGTTGCACCTGTTACGCCTGTTGCACCTGTTACGCCTGTTGCTCCAGTTACACCTGTTGCTCCGGTTATGCCGGTTGCTCCGGTTACGCCAGTTACTCCAGTTGTACCAGTTACACCAGTTACTCCTGCGGCTCCAGTTACTCCCGTTGCACCACTTGCACCAGTTGCGCCGGTTGCACCAGTTACTCCCGTTGCACCAGTTACACCAGTTACACCAGTTACTCCAGTTGCACCCATTGCTCCAGTTACACCTGTTGCTCCAGTTACTCCTGTTGCACCAGTTACTCCTGTTACACCTGTTACGCCAGTTGCTCCGGTTACGCCAGTTGCACCAGTCGCTCCAGTTGCACCCGTTGCTCCAGTTACACCTGTTACGCCAGTTGCTCCGGTTACGCCTGTTGCACCTGTTGCTCCAGTTACACCAGTTGCTCCTGTTGCGCCGGTGGCTCCAGTTACACCTGTTGCTCCAGTTACACCAGTTACTCCAGTTGCACCAGTTACTCCTGTGGCTCCCGTTGCTCCTGTTACACCAGTTGCTCCTGTTACACCTGTCGCTCCTGTGGCTCCAGTTACTCCAGTTGCACCAGTGGCTCCTGTTACACCTGTTGCTCCTGTTACTCCAGTTGCTCCAGTTACTCCCGTTGCTCCAGTTACACCAGTTACTCCCGTTGCACCAGTTACACCAGTTACTCCAGTTGCACCAGTTACTCCTGT
>NZ_SMZR01000026.1 GCF_004358665.1 Jeotgalibacillus sp. S-D1
AGTATTGCCAATTTCTTCCGCTCGCATCCGACATTAGATGATCGTATTGCAGCGTTGAGAAACGCTAACTAGGCTTGATTTGATTCTTTGGTGGCTTAATGAGTGATGATATTTAGAAGTTATTACTTATACAGCAGAAAAAATACCGCGAATGATTCGCGGTATTTTTTTATGTAGAGAAGTTGCTATGTTTGACAGCCACTGATAGCCAGCAAAACGCCCTATAAACTGATTGCTAGGCTTCTTCCGCACTACGTTGCCACTCATACAACCCAATGAATGAGTTAATCTGATAGACCATGGTTTGAATGGCAAAGATATAGTTACCAGTCATCAAGTTAACAATCAACCAGACAAAATTCACTGCAATCCATATCCACCAGTTAAAAGAGTAACGAAGGATCATTGTTGCCTGTGCGGTAATGGACAGTACAAAAGCAAACACGTTAATCCAGTAGAAGTCGATCATGCCTAAGAACTGGCTACCGTCATCTTGCACCACGGCATAGCCCTTTTGGGCCAACCATTCGTTAACGATAGGAAATAAAGTCAGACCAATGGCGATAAAAGCGAGGGTCACTATCCACACCCACTTGGTGGCTGATTTTGGGACCATATTGCCATCGGGGTCAGTGTTTTTTGACCAGTAAAATAAGCCATAAACATGAGTAAAAAAGTTAAACAGCGGGGCCATCATGAGACCCACAGCGCCTGAAGTACCTTGAACCACCACCTCACCTGCGGTAGCAGCCATGCCTAGGCCATTACCCATCACATTCCTACGGAAAGACAAAGACACCACACAGCCCAATCCTACTAAGGAAACACCTAAGTAAAACCAGTCTAGCTGGGTATGTTCTGTGGTCAGCCAAAAACCAGTGCCGAGTGCTATGACACCGAAGACAAACCAAGCAATAATCCATTGCATTGCCCATTTTCCGGTGAGGTTATCTAATAGTTGGATACGCATGTAAGTCCTTAATCTGACAATTCAGCGACAAGGTTTGTGATTGGCTTAAGCACAGACCTAGGCGGCTATCTATAGAAGCGATTTGCTTGTTATACCGTTCGTTTGTTACGGCAGTTTATTTATTAAAAATGTGTTGGTCAATATAGGCGATGGCATCCTGATAGCGCTGAAAGTAATCTGGACTAGTAATGCGATGAGTTTCGATATGATGACGCTCAAAAATTGCGCTCAGCCTATTTTCAAAGCGTTCTCGATCATTATGACTGCCCAACGAGCGCATACCATCATTTACCCAAGGCGTATTATTGGCCAAAAATAGGGTATGGTCAAAACGAAACTCTTCTATACAAGCTGTGACAAAAGGATGGCTACGGCCCTCATACTCCTCACAAAATGCTTGAGTCGTGACAAAGTCGGTGTCAACGATAGTAATAGGAGATTGGGCTTGGTACATCGTCTCACGCACCGCTTGAGCATGGTCTAAAGCGATGGAACCATAATCACTGTATTGCAGCCCCTCTTCAGTGCCACCCAAGTCAGTACCGACATAGAGTCGGCCCATCTCTAGTACCAAATCAGCACCATAGTAGTTGGCAAGCTTATGGGCCAAGGTGGTTTTACCCGAGCTTTCACCGCCGACAATAGCGACTGTACGCGTATAGCTGCCACGTGCTTCAGGGTGGATGATATCCCAGTTGGCAATAGGATTGTAGTGAATAGCAGTACTATCAAATTCAGGATGAAGTGGCGTTGTGGTGACGTCAATGTTTAACGCTGAGGTGACTGCAGGTTTCGATAAGGGATGACCTTCAGTCACCAACAGCACATTGTCTTCATCGATTTGAAATTTGTCCTGAATATAATCAATTTTGGCATTGTAGGCATCAATATTGATGGCAATATCTTCAATACTATCGTGCACCGGGAACAAGAAATCATCACAAGTATGAATTTTGATAAAAGGCAAATCACTGCATGCCATTTGTAGCCAACGCGCTTTGTCTTGCAATGTGACTGGAAATTTATGATTGGGGTTGGGGTGTTTGGTAATGACAATGTGTAAAACTTCAACCAACGATGAAGCATGTAAAATACTGCGAATATGGCCCAAATGCAGCGGCTCAAAATGGCCAATCATTAGTCCTGATTTTTGCATAATCTAATCCTTATTTACTCAATTAGGTTTTTAACGTGTTCGATAGATTTGATAAATAGGTTTGTTTTAGTTTATTTTAGTTTGATTTAATAGTGTTTTAGTTTTAAGCACTGAGTTTTTGCCACTCAATCTGCTGTCAAAATAATCCGGATTTTT
>NZ_SMZR01000027.1 GCF_004358665.1 Jeotgalibacillus sp. S-D1
AACCTATTTGAAACCTATTTGAAACCTATTTGAAACCTATTTGAAACCTATTTGAGCGTATATGAGCGTATATGAGCGTATATGAGCATAAAACAGCACTAGCAAACTTCCTTTACCCCTAAATATGCGTATTTAGGGGTTTTTTAATGTTTGTTTGGATTGCAGGATAGGCTACCGCCGACAAAAATGGGGTATTTTTTATCTGTGTTGGTTGGTTGGTTGTTTACTGCTTGTAATCCTTTTTCTGTTACGATATGATTTATTTGTGACGGATTAACAAGGAATATCTATGACTACTCAAGAAACCCCATCAATAAGAGTTAACCTAAGCCTGAAACCTGATCTAAATGATTTGATAGAGGAATTAAGCGAATTATCAGGACAATCAAAAGCGGGATTTATTAGAAACTTTTTACAAGAAATGAAACCAGCACTTGAAATAACTAGAGATGGTTTGAAAGTAATTAAGGATAAGGAAAACGCAACCAACGTTTTAGCCAATATGTTTGATTTGGCTGATTTAAAGGTTGATGAACTCAAACAGCACAAATTAGATTTAGAGTAAGCAATAAAAAACCCCTGCTTAGGATTGCCGTCCTACAGGGGTTTGGTTCACAATAGAGGATACATTATACCATGCAAGAATTAAAAATTAACCTACAAAACCCAGATTTTGTATCAAAAAAATCACAGCCCCTTGGTATATATACGAACTTTGACGCCACGCCCATAAACAAAGGGCTAGAGGGGGATAGTTTCAGACGTGCTGAAAAATACGTTTTACAAAATACTGTTATAAAATTATTACCTAAGGAACGCGTAAGGGGTTGCCTACGGTATCGCATATCATCAAGCGATGATGTCGAGGTTCGTTATAACTCTACTAGAGAAAAAGCCCATTATTCTAATGTTCAGCGTTGCGGTTCGGTTTGGGTATGCCCTGTTTGCTCTGCTCAAATATCAGAGGGGCGTAGGCAGGAATTAAAACAGGCTATTAAGCACCATACGGCTACTGGTGGCTCTGTTTACTTAGTAACCCTTACTAACCCTCATTACATCAGTGACGACTTGCAAGGGCAGTTATCTAGCCAAAAAAAGGCATTAAAGCATTTTATGGGGGATAGAAAGCCTAGAGAGTTTCTAAAAGGATTAGGTAAAGTTGGTCATATTAGGGCTATGGAAGTTACTTACGGCTCTAATGGTTGGCATCCTCATTATCATATTTTGTACTTTTTCGAGAGTCCTTTTTTGGGAGGTTCTATAGTGTTACAGAATGAATTAGGGGCTATTTGGCAAAAGTGCTGTGTTAAAGCAGGGTTAAAAAAACCTAGCCTTGAACATGGTTGTGATGTTCGGGATGGTTCTTATGCTCAAGAGTATGTATCTAAATGGGGCTTAGAGGATGAAGTAACAAAGGGTCATATTAAAAAGGGTCGTAAAGGTAGCTTAACCCCTTGGGATTTACTGCGGTTGGCAGAGTCAGGGGATGACAAAGCAGGCAGATTATTTCATGTATTTGCAAAATCATTTAAGGGTAAGGCTCAATTACGTTGGTCTAAGGGTCTAAAATCACTGCTATTGATCGAAGATAAGACAGATGAAGAGTTAGCAACAGAAACAGACAAAGACAGCGTACAGGTTAATACTATTGATATTAAGATTTGGAAAATTATCTTATCTTGTAAATTGCGATCTAAATACCTTGAGTGCATAGAGTACGATGTAAAGCATGATGCGGATACTGCATCCGATTTAATTATTCAATATGTTCCAGTCTATTTAGAAAAACACCCCGAAGAGTTAGAGAGATTTGCGGAAACGATGGAACTAAAAAATAGAGTCGCTGAACTGACTGAAATGAGTACCGATTGACGACAACGAGGCGGAGGAACGACAACGAGGCGGAGGAATGAGGGGCGAATTTCGGGAAGTGAAGTGACTGAAATTGCAATATAGACCATCTGAAACCAAAAGAAACTATTTGAAAGTGTTTGAAACCATCTGAACCTATTTGAAACCTATTTGAAACCTATTTGAAACCTATTTGAAACCTATTTGA
>NZ_SMZR01000028.1 GCF_004358665.1 Jeotgalibacillus sp. S-D1
AGAAACTCGAAGTTAATTCATTATATGAAACATACGGAAAAGCAATTTGCTAGTATTGAATGAGCCAAGTTTAGAAGCTTCTTTAAAGAGCTTCATAGCAAGATTAAACTGAAGAGTTTGATCATGGCTCAGATTGAACGCTGGCGGCAGGCTTAACACATGCAAGTCGAGCGGTAACAGAAGAAGCTTGCTTCTTGCTGACGAGCGGCGGACGGGTGAGTAATACTTAGGAATCTGCCCAGTAGTGGGGGATAGCACGGGGAAACTCGTATTAATACCGCATACACCCTACGGGGAAAAGGGGGCGCTTGCGCTCTCGCTATTGGATGAGCCTAAGTCGGATTAGCTAGTTGGTGGGGTAAAGGCCTACCAAGGCGACGATCTGTAGCTGGTCTGAGAGGATGATCAGCCACACCGGGACTGAGACACGGCCCGGACTCCTACGGGAGGCAGCAGTGGGGAATATTGGACAATGGGGGCAACCCTGATCCAGCCATGCCGCGTGTGTGAAGAAGGCCTTTTGGTTGTAAAGCACTTTAAGCAGTGAAGAAGACTCTATGGTTAATACCCATAGACGATGACATTAGCTGCAGAATAAGCACCGGCTAACTCTGTGCCAGCAGCCGCGGTAATACAGAGGGTGCAAGCGTTAATCGGAATTACTGGGCGTAAAGCGAGCGTAGGTGGCTTAATAAGTCAGATGTGAAATCCCCGGGCTTAACCTGGGAACTGCATCTGATACTGTTGGGCTAGAGTAGGTGAGAGGGAGGTAGAATTTCAGGTGTAGCGGTGAAATGCGTAGAGATCTGAAGGAATACCGATGGCGAAGGCAGCCTCCTGGCATCATACTGACACTGAGGTTCGAAAGCGTGGGTAGCAAACAGGATTAGATACCCTGGTAGTCCACGCCGTAAACGATGTCTACTAGTCGTTGGGGAACTTGATTCCTTAGTGACGCAGCTAACGCAATAAGTAGACCGCCTGGGGAGTACGGCCGCAAGGTTAAAACTCAAATGAATTGACGGGGGCCCGCACAAGCGGTGGAGCATGTGGTTTAATTCGATGCAACGCGAAGAACCTTACCTGGTCTTGACATATCTAGAATCCTGCAGAGATGCGGGAGTGCCTTCGGGAATTAGAATACAGGTGCTGCATGGCTGTCGTCAGCTCGTGTCGTGAGATGTTGGGTTAAGTCCCGCAACGAGCGCAACCCTTTTCCTTAGTTACCAGCGGTTAGGCCGGGGACTCTAAGGATACTGCCAGTGACAAACTGGAGGAAGGCGGGGACGACGTCAAGTCATCATGGCCCTTACGACCAGGGCTACACACGTGCTACAATGGTAGGTACAGAGGGCTGCTACACAGCGATGTGATGCGAATCTCAAAAAGCCTATCGTAGTCCAGATTGGAGTCTGCAACTCGACTCCATGAAGTCGGAATCGCTAGTAATCGCGGATCAGAATGCCGCGGTGAATACGTTCCCGGGCCTTGTACACACCGCCCGTCACACCATGGGAGTTGATTGCACCAGAAGTGGGTAGCCTAACTTTTAGAGGGCGCTCACCACGGTGTGGTCGATGACTGGGGTGAAGTCGTAACAAGGTAGCCGTAGGGGAACCTGCGGCTGGATCACCTCCTTATTGACGCATTCGGTCAGCAAGAATTCACAACAAGTTGTTCTTTGATTTAGCAAGCTCTTAAGGGTCTGTAGCTCAGCTGGTTAGAGCACCGTGTTGATAACGCGGGGGTCATAAGTTCAAGTCTTATCAGACCCACCACTTATCCCGATACGGGGCCATAGCTCAGTTGGTAGAGCGCCTGCCTTGCACGCAGGAGGTCAGGAGTTCGACTCTCCTTGGCTCCACCATATTGGATTACGGATTAAGAGTGCATAAAATAGAATTAAGTGATTGA
>NZ_SMZR01000030.1 GCF_004358665.1 Jeotgalibacillus sp. S-D1
TTTCCTGCCTAACTGCTTAAACGCGCATATCCAACAGCGCGCTCTCCTATCCTCCTGCGTCCCCCCATCACTCAAATGATGCGTTGGTGGTACAGGAATATCAACCTGTTGTCCATCGCCTACGCCTATCGGCCTCGGCTTAGGTCCCGACTAACCCTGAGCGGACGAGCCTTCCTCAGGAAACCTTGGGCATTCGGTGGAAGAGATTCTCACTCTTCTTTCGCTACTCATACCGGCATTCTCACTTCTAAGTGCTCCACCAGTCCTTCCGGTCTGACTTCACAGCGCTTAGAACGCTCTCCTACCACGAAATCTCTGAGAGATTTCATCCACAGCTTCGGTGAATCGTTTAGCCCCGGTACATTTTCGGCGCAGGGTCACTCGACCAGTGAGCTATTACGCACTCTTTAAATGGTGGCTGCTTCTAAGCCAACATCCTGGTTGTCTAAGCAACCCCACATCCTTTTCCACTTAACGATTACTTGGGGACCTTAGCTGGTGGTCTGGGCTGTTTCCCTTTCGACTACGGATCTTATCACTCGCAGTCTGACTCCCATGGATAAGTCTTTGGCATTCGGAGTTTGTCTGAATTCGGTAACCCGTTGGGGGCCCCTAGTCCAAACAGTGCTCTACCTCCAAGACTCTAACTACATGAGGCTAGCCCTAAAGCTATTTCGGAGAGAACCAGCTATCTCCAGGTTCGATTGGAATTTCTCCGCTACCCACACCTCATCCCCGCACTTTTCAACGTGCGTGGGTTCGGGCCTCCAGTAAGTGTTACCTCACCTTCACCCTGGACATGGGTAGATCACCTGGTTTCGGGTCTACAACCTGATACTCAAATCGCCCTATTCAGACTCGCTTTCGCTGCGGCTCCGCCTTATCAGCTTAACCTTGCATCAAATCGTAACTCGCCGGTTCATTCTACAAAAGGCACGCCATCACCCGTAAATGGGCTCTGACTACTTGTAGGCACACGGTTTCAGGATCTATTTCACTCCCCTTCCGGGGTGCTTTTCACCTTTCCCTCACGGTACTGGTTCACTATCGGTCACTAGGGAGTATTTAGCCTTGGGAGATGGTCCTCCCGGATTCCGACGGAATTTCACGTGTTCCGCCGTACTCAGGATCCACTCTGGAGGGACATAACTTTCGACTACAGGATTGTTACCTTCTCTGATGGGCCTTTCCAGACCGCTTCGTCTAATTATGTCCTTTGTAACTCCGTATAGAGTGTCCTACAACCCCAAGAGGCAAGCCTCTTGGTTTGGGCTGATCCCGTTTCGCTCGCCGCTACTCAGGGAATCGCATTTGCTTTCTCTTCCTCCAGGTACTTAGATGTTTCAGTTCCCTGGGTCTGCCTTCAATCACCTATGTATTCAGTGAAAGATCATATCCCATTACGGATACGGGGTTCCCCCATTCGGAAATCTTCGGATCACAGCTTACTTACAGCTCCCCGAAGCATATCGGTGTTAGTACCGTCCTTCATCGGCTCCTAGTGCCAAGGCATCCACCGTGCGCCCTTTCTAACTTAACCAT
>NZ_SMZR01000031.1 GCF_004358665.1 Jeotgalibacillus sp. S-D1
CACATATCGCTATGCTTCCACCTCGAACCTATCTACCTGATCATCTTTCAGGGATCTTACCACTTGCGTGTGGGAAATCTCATCTTGAGGGGGGCTTCATGCTTAGATGCTTTCAGCACTTATCCCGTCCGCACATAGCTACCCAGCGATGCCAATGGCTTGACAACTGGTACACCAGCGGTGCGTCCATCCCGGTCCTCTCGTACTAAGGACAGCTCCTCTCAAATTTCCTGCGCCCACGACGGATAGGGACCGAACTGTCTCACGACGTTCTGAACCCAGCTCGCGTACCGCTTTAATGGGCGAACAGCCCAACCCTTGGGACCGACTACAGCCCCAGGATGCGATGAGCCGACATCGAGGTGCCAAACCTCCCCGTCGATGTGGACTCTTGGGGGAGATAAGCCTGTTATCCCCGGGGTAGCTTTTATCCGTTGAGCGATGGCCCTTCCATGCGGAACCACCGGATCACTAAGCCCGTCTTTCGACCCTGCTCGACTTGTAGGTCTCGCAGTCAAGCTCCCTTATGCCTTTACACTCTTCGAATGATTTCCAACCATTCTGAGGGAACCTTTGGGCGCCTCCGTTACTCTTTAGGAGGCGACCGCCCCAGTCAAACTGCCCGCCTGACACTGTCTCCCACCCGGATCACGGGTGAGGGTTAGAAGTTCAACACAGCCAGGGTAGTATCCCACCAATGCCTCCATCGAAGCTGGCGCTCCGATTTCCAAGGCTCCTACCTATCCTGTACAAGCTGTGCCAAAATTCAATATCAGGCTACAGTAAAGCTCCACGGGGTCTTTCCGTCCTGTCGCGGGTAACCTGCATCTTCACAGGTACTATAATTTCACCGAGTCTCTCGTTGAGACAGTGCCCAGATCGTTACACCTTTCGTGCGGGTCGGAACTTACCCGACAAGGAATTTCGCTACCTTAGGACCGTTATAGTTACGGCCGCCGTTTACTGGGGCTTCAATTCGTACCTTCGCTTGCGCTAAGCACTCCTCTTAACCTTCCAGCACCGGGCAGGTGTCAGCCCCTATACTTCACCTTACGGTTTCGCAGAGACCTGTGTTTTTGCTAAACAGTCGCCTGGGCCTATTCACTGCGGCTCTCTCGGGCTTGCACCCTACCAGAGCACCCCTTCTCCCGAAGTTACGGGGTCATTTTGCCGAGTTCCTTAACGAGAGTTCACTCGCTCACCTTAGGATTCTCTCCTCGCCTACCTGTGTCGGTTTGCGGTACGGGCACCTAGCATCTCGCTAGAGGCTTTTCTTGGCAGTGTGGAATCAAAGACTTCGGTACTATAATTCCCTCGTCATCACAGCTCAGCTTAC
>NZ_SMZR01000032.1 GCF_004358665.1 Jeotgalibacillus sp. S-D1
GAACCGTCACAGAAGCTTTCTGAGTGATCACACCGCCTTTGCCATCACTGATGGTATAGGTAAAACTGTCTGTACCAAAGAAGTCTTTGTTTGGGGTGTAGCTATAACTGCCATCAGCGTTTACTACCACAGAACCATTAGCCGCTTTGTCCGCTAAGGCATAAGTTAACTTATCGCCATCAGCATCGGTTGCAGCGGATAGTTTGCCAGTAGCAACCGTATCTTCCACTGCTTTAATTGCTGTGTCTTTAGACACTGGTAGATCATTGACTGCAGCAACAGTGATAGTTGCTGTCTGGGTAATGGTTTCGGTGCCGTCAGTGATGGTATAGGTAAAACTGTCACTGCCGTTAAAGTTAGCGTTTGGTGTGTATTTATAACCACCATCAGCACTGATAGTTACTGAACCATTGGCTGCTTTATCTGCTAGCGCATAAGTTAATTTATCGCCATCCACATCGGTCGCTGGTGATAGTTTACCTGTGGCAACTGTGTCCTCGACTGCTTTAATAGCTGTATTGGTTGATACCGGTGCGTCATTCACACCTTGAACCGTCACAGAAGCTTTCTGAGTGATCACGCCGCCTTTGCCATCACTGATGGTATAAGTAAAACTGTCTGTACCGAAGAAGTCTTTATTTGGGGTGTAGCTATAACTGCCATCAGCGTTTACTACTACAGAACCATTAGCCGCTTTGTCTGCTAGCGTATAAGTTAACTTATCGCCATCAACATCGGTTGCGGCAGATAGTTTGCCAGTTGCAACCGTATCTTCCACTGCTTTAATTGCTGTGTTTTTAGATACTGGTAGATCATTGACTGCAGCAACAGTGATAGTTGCTGTTTGGGTAATGGTTTCGGTGCCATCAGTGATGGTATAGGTAAAACTGTCACTGCCGTTAAAGTTAGCGTTTGGCGTGTACTTATAACTACCATCAGAACTGATAGTTACTGAACCATTGGCTGCTTTATCTGCTAGCGCATAAGTTAATTTATCGCCATCAACATCGGTTGCTGGTGATAGTTTGCCTGTGGCAACGGTGTCCTCGACTGCTTTAATAGCTGTATTGGTTGATACCGGTGCGTCATTCACACCTTGAACCGTCACAGAAGCTTTCTGAGTGATCACACCGCCTTTGCCATCACTGATGGTATAGGTAAAACTGTCTGTACCAAAGAAGTCTTTGTTTGGGGTGTAGCTATAACTGCCATCAGCGTTTACTACCACAGAACCATTAGCCGCTTTGTC
>NZ_SMZR01000033.1 GCF_004358665.1 Jeotgalibacillus sp. S-D1
CTACTTTTTGAACCACCACCCGGATATAAATGTAGCTATGAATAAAACAACTTTTAAAATATCGAAGATGGACTGCCCTTCGGAGGAAAACCTAATCCGAATGAAATTAGAGGGCCACTCGAATATTGAACATCTTGAGTTCGACATTCCTAACCGTCAATTAACTGTGTTTCATCATGACAATATAGAAGGGATAGAGACTGCTATTCATGACCTAAAATTAGGAGACACCCTACTCTCGACCGAAACCATTGACCCCTCTGATCCCAACAATAATTTTAAAATTGATGCTGACTCTAGTCACAAAAAAGATGCTGAGCAAAGAAAGCTACTATGGATAGTGCTGGTCATTAACTTTGCTTTCTTTATTATTGAAATGAGCACGGGACTGATTTCTCGTTCGATGGGGTTGGTCGCCGACAGCTTAGATATGTTAGCAGATAGCTTCGTGTACGGAATTAGCTTATTTGCGGTCGGTGGAACGGTCATTAAGAAAAAACGGATTGCTAGAATTGCCGGATATTTTCAAATTACGCTAGCGATTCTTGGTTTTTTAGAAGTACTAAGACGTTTCTTTGGCAATGAGCAGTTACCTGACTTTTCTACCATGATAGTCATATCGATTCTTGCGCTAATTGCAAACTCGATTTGCCTCTATTTACTACAAAAATCGAAAAGCAAAGAAGAAGCCCATATGCAAGCCAGTATGATTTTCACTTCAAACGATGTGATTATCAATTTAGGGGTAATTGTTGCAGGGATTTTGGTTAATTGGTTACACTCTAGTACGCCTGATTTGATTATTGGTAGCATCGTATTTGCTTTAGTTATTCAGGGCGCCTTTAGAATATTGAAGTTGAGTAAGTAGCCAAGCCTAATAACTGAAGCAAATAGCTCAAGTAAGTAGCTTAATTAAACCGCTAAGTGTAAAGTAACTGGGTTTGAAGCAAATAAACATCATAAGGATATGAGACCTCAAGCAATGATTGAACAAACTTTAAATCTAGTCACCACCAAAGACCATCAGCAAGTTGCCGTTTGGCGAATAATAGATGATGAAGTCTTTGATAAGAATCTGG
>NZ_SMZR01000034.1 GCF_004358665.1 Jeotgalibacillus sp. S-D1
CTCTAAATGCTGACCTGCACTTTTAAGCAATTTAAAATACGACTCGATGTGCCAACGCCAGTAATACCATTGACTCACCTCACCTGCAGGCACTTCATCGCCTTGCAGGTTGGTGAGTAGATACCAAGTGGCTAATAGTTTATCTTTGTTATCATAAATCCGGCTAACAACAAGCACTAGCGAGGTGGGCTCACCCTTGATAGGCGTCACTCTTTTGCCTGTGTTAGGATCAACTGCCTTAGGTTTGGCAGGACGTGTTAAAACAACATTGGCACGGGCTATGTATTGATGGGCAAGTCTGCCTTTATAACTTACTTGACGTTCATATTTAAAGTCGAGTTGTTCCGCTATCTGACTAGAGCGCTGAGATTTGCCTTTATAACTAAGGTAAGAGCCTGCTTTGGATCTGATGATAAAGTGATGGTTACCTTCCTCCCACTGGCGCATATGAAACGCTGAATCGGCTTCTCTATCAATAATATGAACCAAGGGCTTATCAAATCCCTGCTGGTCTAAATACTCAATGCGACTCGTTAATTCATTGAGGTGGGTTTGTTTGGTAGGCGTCTTCTGATAGCTGCTATGTACGCTATTTGCTGTAATGAGGTTTTGAGCCGGTGTGGCTACCATTGATGTCACTTACTAGGATACTTGATTGCAGTTCATATCCAACATCTGTTTTATGACTCATTGCATACGTATCTGTCTTATTGCTATGAGTTAAAGCTATCCGCGACCAGTCATGCATCACAAGCCCATAGCGTTTGCACTCCTCCCGACATCCTTGTAAGCTATTTTCAAGTAACGGCTTACTAAGCTCTTGATAGCTGATAGTGTCATTGTGAACAAATCGCCATAAAGCTTGGGTTTGAGCTAAACTACTTTGTGTATTAATACTGGCTTTCATACCCGCTTGTACTTTACTATTTGGATGAGTGTGATTGTGTACGAGTTGTTGATATCGTTTGATGAGCCTCGTATCTAGCTCCATTTTATCTATGCCATACTGGAAGATTCTATCATTCTTTTTTGCTCTTTTTAAGTTGTGTAGATACCTATG
>NZ_SMZR01000035.1 GCF_004358665.1 Jeotgalibacillus sp. S-D1
TTACTGAAGTTACGCAGCCCTAAGCAAAGTCAGCTCATCGAAAGCCGCTTTTGAAGCCGCGACAAGAAGTTTAGCTTTAAGTGCGAAATGATTTAATTTAGTGGTTAACTTCAAACATTCAAGCTTAACCGTAGCACAAATAGATAAAAACACATGATTGTGCATTGCCCGTTTAGAATGGGCAGGCGACTTAGCTAAACTGGCATTTTGCTTGAGTGACTTATGAAACACTTCGATTGCCCAGCGTTTTTCATAAAGACTCATGATCTTATCAGCAGGGAGTTGTGAATCAGTACATACCAAATATAGCACACCTAAGCTACCGTCTTTGTTTGTAAAGACTTGGCGTATAAAGACAACCTCATGTGGGTAATCTTTTAAATAGCCTGTCATGGCTTTTTTATCTGGTAGTCCTATCTCATCAATTCGCTGATAACGAGACTGTTTTTTGTCTTGTAGATTCAGAGCGATTAAACGATTGGATTTAAGGGCTGCGATTACATGCTTATCTTTTTTGCGAATATGCTTTAATGTCTGTTTACTGGTAAACCATGAATCCATCAGCACATAACGGAACTTAACTTGGTTGTGGCAAGCGGTATCAACCATGTCTCTTAGCAACTGATTCTTGGTTATCGTGGCTTTGCGTTTGGTTTTTCGAGTACTGATATCACTGTAGCAAATCGGTTTGGTGACAATGTGAAAGGCTATTGGTATCGAGACACCCTCACAATGGTACAAAAAGTTCAGTAAGTTGATGCCTTTGACTGCGGTGTTTGTCGTATGGTCATAGTGCCAGCAATTTGTCTCATTTTCTTTGGTATGGGGTTTTGCTTGTATGGTGTCATCAAATATCAGTACACCGTCTTCGTTTTCTATATCACGTATGGTCGGTTTGACCTGTTGCCATAGATGCTTTGAAGTGTACTCGCTATTTGTTAAAAATCTGGTCACAGCATCATGACTGATGCTACCCTCCATCATCGCCGATAAGCCTGTGGCTGTGGTTTGACCAAAGCTACTGA
>NZ_SMZR01000036.1 GCF_004358665.1 Jeotgalibacillus sp. S-D1
CCAGTTGCACCAGTTACTCCTGTGACTCCAGTTACGCCAGTTGCTCCAGTTGCACCAGTTACGCCAGTTGCTCCAGTTACACCAGTTACACCAGTGGCTCCAGTCGCTCCAGTTACGCCAGTTGCTCCAGTTACTCCTGTTGCTCCAGTTACTCCTGTTGCTCCTGTTGCTCCGGTAGATCCGGTTACGCCAGTTGCACCAGTTACTCCTGTGGCTCCAGTTACACCAGTGGCTCCAGTAGATCCAGTTGCTCCTGTTACTCCAGTCGCTCCAGTCGCTCCAGTCGCTCCAGTCACACCAGTTGCACCAGTTACACCAGTGGCTCCTGTTGCTCCAGTCGCTCCAGTGACTCCTGTTGCACCAGTTACACCTGTTGCTCCAGTTACACCTGTTGCTCCGGTTACACCAGTTGCTCCAGTTACGCCAGTTACACCTGTTGCTCCGGTTACACCAGTTACTCCAGTTACGCCAGTGGCTCCTGTTGCACCAGTTACTCCAGTCGCTCCTGTTGGACCTGTTGGTCCTGTGACACCAGTAACTCCAGTTGCGCCAGTTACACCAGTTGCTCCAGTTGCACCAGTTACGCCAGTTGCTCCAGTTGCACCAGTTACGCCAGTTGCTCCAGTTGCACCAGTTACGCCAGTTGCTCCAGTTGCACCAGTTACGCCAGTTGCTCCAGTTACGCCAGTTGCTCCAGTTGCACCAGTTACGCCAGTTGCTCCAGTTACACCAGTTACACCAGTGGCTCCAGTGGCTCCAGTGGCTCCAGTAGATCCAGTTGCTCCAGTAGATCCAGTAGATCCAGTCGCTCCAGTAGATCCAGTCGCTCCAGTAGATCCAGTTGCTCCTGTTACTCCAGTCGCTCCAGTTGCACCAGTTGCACCAGTTACTCCAGTCGCTCCTGTTGGACCTGTTAGACCTGTTGGTCCTGTGACCCCAGTAACTCCAGTTACGCCAGTTGCT
>NZ_SMZR01000037.1 GCF_004358665.1 Jeotgalibacillus sp. S-D1
ATAAACTACACCATCACCAACTATGCTGATCATCATCCTGAGAACATCAGTCATGACCGTATCAACCGTTATATTAAAGGTGACAAGCTCAAACCTCGTCTAGTATGGGAACAAGTTAAACAAGACATTGTCGCCGATGCTGAGGGTTACTTGCTCTTTGATGACACCGTATTAGACAAAGATCACAGTCATAAGATAGAACTGGTCAACCGCCAATATAGTGGCAATGCTAAACGATTAATTAAAGGCATTGGTCTTGTAAACTGCATCTACGTTAACCCGCATACCCAGCAGTATTGGGTTATTGACTACCGTATTTACGACAAAGCCATCGATGGTAAAACCAAGCTTGATCATTTAGAAGATATGTTACGACACACGATCGAGTACAAGCAATTGGTATTTAAAACGGTGCTCATGGACAGCTGGTATGCCACTAAAGATATCATGCTGACCATTGATGGTTTAGGTAAAATCTTTTACTGTCCGCTTAAGAGCAACCGTTTGGTTGATGATTCTAAGGGGCAACGCGCTTATACCTCAGTCAGTGCTTTACAATGGACTGAGGCCGAACAAGATAATGGCAAATTAATTAAGATCAATAAATTTCCTAAACACTATAAAGTGCAACTGTTTCGGGTTGTGGTGAGTACTCACCGCACGGATTGGGTCGTAACCAACGACACCACTCAAACAAATCGTGATGACGTACAACAGGTGTGCGCCATACGCTGGAAAATTGAGCAGTTTCATCGTGAGATTAAGCAATTAACAGGTATAGAGTCTAATCAGTGTCGAAAAGCACGTATTCAGCGCAATCATATTTGCTGTTCTATATTAGTTTGGATAAGTTTGACCCGTATTGCTA
>NZ_SMZR01000038.1 GCF_004358665.1 Jeotgalibacillus sp. S-D1
GAGCCTTTCCTAAAAAGTGTGTAACTGCTTATAATCCACTAACCGGAGAATAAGCAATGACTACTCAATCTGACCTTAAAAAACTGGCTGAGCAAATGGCCGGTAGCATGAAAAGCTTCGATGACATCAAAGACTTTCAGAAGCAGCTCATGCAATCCTTTATCGACACTGCTCTTGAAGCTGAGATGGAAGATCATCTTGGCTACCCCAAGCATGAAAAAGCATACAAGCCTAATAAGCGTAACGGTCATACTAAAAAGACCGTCCGCAGTGACACAGGCGATCTTGAGATATCCACCCCAAGAGACCGTGATGGCATTTTTGAACCTACACTCGTGCGCAAGCATCAAACCCGTATTAGTGGCCTTGATGACAAGATCATATTCCTTTACGCCAAGGGTCAAACCACCACTGAGATCGTAGAGAGCATTAAAGAGCTCTACGATGTCGACATCTCAAGCTCTCTTGTCTCAAGAGTCACTGACAACATTATTGACGACATCACCGCTTGGCAGAACCGGCCGCTGAACAGTGTTTATCCTATCGTCTACTTAGACTGCATTGTCGTCAAAGTTCGTCAGGACAAGCAGATCATCAACAAAGCTATCTATCTGGCCTTAGGCGTTGCTCTTGATGGTAAAAAAGAGCTGCTTGGCATGTGGCTATCAGAGAACGAGGGCGCTAAATTCTGGCTTGGTGTTCTCACTGAACTGCAAAACCGCGGGGTGCAAGATATCCTGATTGCCTGTGTTGATGGTTTAAAAGGCTTTCCTGATGCCATCAATACCGTTTACCCCAACACTCAGGTTCAGCTGTGTATCGTGCATATGGTGCGTTACTCAATGAAGTTTGTGCCATGGACGGA
>NZ_SMZR01000039.1 GCF_004358665.1 Jeotgalibacillus sp. S-D1
GAGCAACTGGCGTAACTGGAGCGACTGGAGCCACTGGTGTAACTGGTGTAACTGGAGCAACTGGCGTAACTGGTGCAACTGGAGCAACTGGCGTAACTGGAGTCACAGGAGTAACTGGTGCAACTGGTGTAACTGGAGCAACTGGATCTACTGGAGCAACTGGCGTAACTGGTGCAACTGGAGCAACTGGCGTAACTGGTGCAACTGGCGTAACTGGTGCAACTGGAGCAACTGGCGTAACTGGAGTCACAGGAGTAACTGGCGTAACTGGAGTCACAGGAGTAACTGGTGCAACTGGAGCAACTGGTGCAACTGGCGTAACTGGAGTAACTGGTGTAACCGGAGCAACAGGAGTCACTGGAGGGACTGGAGCAACAGGAGCCACTGGTGTAACTGGTGCAACTGGTGTGACTGGAGCGACTGGAGCGACTGGAGTAACAGGAGCAACTGGATCTACTGGAGCCACTGGTGTAACTGGCGTAACTGGAGTCACAGGAGCGACTGGTGCAACTGGCGTAACTGGAGTCACAGGAGCAACAGGTGTAACTGGCGTAACTGGAGCGACTGGCGTAACTGGAGCAACAGGTGTAACTGGAGCAACAGGTGTAACTGGTGTAACCGGAGCAACAGGAGTAACTGGAGCGACTGGAGCAACTGGAGCAACTGGCGTAACTGGAGCAACTGGCGTAACTGGAGTTACTGGGGTCACAGGACCAACAGGTCTAACAGGTCCAACAGGAGCGACTGGAGTAACTGGTGCAACTGGTGCAACTGGAGCGACTGGAGTAACAGGAGCAACTGGA
>NZ_SMZR01000040.1 GCF_004358665.1 Jeotgalibacillus sp. S-D1
CCTTGGCGTAACATGGGCAAAGATAAATTAACCCCCATCCTATAAATAGCAGATGACAGGCAAATAAAACTCTGGCAACATATCGCCATGACTGTTGCCAACTTATCCGACTTATCAAAAGACCCCATTTACGCCGAGCTTCTGGTGAAAATCCGCGTGCTTGAACAGCGTAATGAGCACCTGCAGCAACAGCTTGATCAAACAAACACAAGTCACGATCAACTACAGCAGCTTTTTAACCAAGTGGTTGAAGAAAACCACAAGCTGTATGAACAAGTGCTTGAACTCATCGAAAAACAAAGGCAGCTTATTCACCGGCTCTATGGACAAAAAAGCGAAGGCATCACTGCCAGACAAACCCACTTAAACTATGAGGCGGCGCAAGAGGACTTAGCGCAGCTTGAACAAATCCGAGATGACTACCTTAGCGGCTTAAGCCAAGATGAGCTTGCCAAGCTGCCTGCGATTGATCGTACTCAGGCAGAAACCCTCATTGATGAGGCTGAGCTTAAAGCCGGCAAAGAGATCACAGATGAGCTGCCAGCTTCAGCCACTGATCAGCCTAAAAAAATAAAGCGTGCCAAATACACAGTGATTCCTGACAACCTTGAGGTCAAAACCCTGGTTCATGAACCACTCACCACCGTTTGTGACTGCGGCTGTCAAATGAAGCGAATTGGGGAGGATAAACAAGACAAACTTGGCATTATCCCTAAGCAGTTTTATATTGAGCGTCACATCTACCCTAAATGGGTATGCCGTGAGTGTGACA
>NZ_SMZR01000041.1 GCF_004358665.1 Jeotgalibacillus sp. S-D1
GCACGCCGCCAGCGTTCGTCCTGAGCCAGGATCAAACTCTCCGTAAAGTGTTTGATAAAGCTCATTTGTTTCATTTAAAACTTGTATTAACGTTGACGTTTTTGGTTGTTTAGTTTTCAAGGTTCAATAATACATTGGTGGAGCCTAGCGGGATCGAACCGCTGACCTCCTGCGTGCAAGGCAGGCGCTCTCCCAGCTGAGCTAAGGCCCCATAGTTGGGAAATATAAAATGGTCGGGAAGACAGGATTCGAACCTGCGACCCCTTGGTCCCAAACCAAGTGCTCTACCAAGCTGAGCTACTCCCCGTAAAGTATGGCGCGCCCGAGAGAAGTCGAATCCCTAACCTCCTGATCCGTAGTCAGACGCTCTATCCAATTGAGCTACGGGCGCATCATTTAAATGTTTTCTAATAAAACAGTGCCGAGGGCCGGACTCGAACCGGCACGGTGGAAACCCACCGCAGGATTTTAAGTCCTGTGCGTCTGCCAATTCCGCCACCCCGGCTAAGGCAGTAATAAATATATGGAGCGGAAGACGAGATTCGAACTCGCGACCCCCACCTTGGCAAGGTGGTGTTCTACCACTGAACTACTCCCGCGTGGTATATGGTGCGGGTGGAGGGACTTGAACCCCCACGCCTTGCGGCACTAGATCCTAAGTCTAGCGCGTCTGCCAATTCCGCCACACCCGCATATACATTTATTGGTGAGCCATGTAGGATTCGAACC
>NZ_SMZR01000042.1 GCF_004358665.1 Jeotgalibacillus sp. S-D1
TCAACACGGCCAGTTACTACTGTACCACGACCTGAGATTGAGAATACGTCTTCGATAGGCATTAGGAATGGCTTATCGATGTCACGCTCTGGCTCTGGGATGTACGTGTCTAGAGTTTCTAGTAATTCGATTACTGCTGGCTCACCGTATTTACCATCTTTACCGTTTAGCGCTTCTAGTGCTGAACCTTTGATGATTGGCGTGTCATCACCTGGGAAGTCGTAGTCTGAAAGTAATTCACGTACTTCCATTTCTACTAATTCTAGTAACTCTTCGTCATCTACCATGTCACATTTGTTCATGAACACCATGATGTATGGTACGCCAACCTGACGTGATAACAAGATGTGCTCACGAGTTTGTGGCATAGGACCGTCAGTAGCTGATACTACTAAGATAGCGCCGTCCATCTGTGCCGCACCAGTGATCATGTTTTTAACATAGTCAGCGTGACCTGGGCAGTCTACGTGTGCGTAGTGACGTGCTTCAGTGTCATACTCAATGTGTGAAGTATTAATAGTAATACCACGTGCTTTTTCTTCAGGTGCTGAGTCAATTGCAGCATAGTCTTTGGCTTCGCCACCAAAAGTTTTTGCAGCAACAGTTGCGATAGCAGCTGTTAGAGTAGTTTTACCGTGGTCAACGTGACCGATTGTACCAACGTTAACGTGTGGCTTGTTGCGTTCAAACTTGGCCTTTGCCATGAGTGTATCCTCTTATTA
>NZ_SMZR01000043.1 GCF_004358665.1 Jeotgalibacillus sp. S-D1
TTACGTCTATACTGTTTACAAGGTGGATAGCGATCGGCTTAAAGCAGATGTTGAGCTTTACCCAGATGCTTATCAAATAGAACGAGCAAGACGTCTTAACTGTAGCCAAAGAAGCATCAGTCGTGCACTGAAGCGACTTGGTATTACTCAAAAAAAAGACACTGCATCATCCTAAATCAGATGAAGAAAAACGTCAGTTATTCGCTGAGCAGTTAGCCTGGTATGAAAAAGATAACCGTCCTGTCGTTTACTTAGATGAAAGTGGCTTCAAGGCACATGATTACAGACCTTACGGCTATGCCAAAAAAGGTGAGAAGTGCTTTGGCGAGCATAACTGGCAACTAAAAAACCAAACCAATGCTATAGGTGCTATTTACAATAATCAGTTATTCGCAGTAGGTCTTTACGACTGTAGTGTTAATAGTGATGTATTCCATAGCTGGGCTCAGCAACTGTTATTACCACAACTTCCCCTTAATAGTGTGATCGTTATGGATAATGCAACTTTCCATAAGGGCCTTGATATTCAAAAAATCATTGAAGATTCAGGACACACTATTCTATGGTTACCGCCTTATAGTCCTGACTTAAACCCTATTGAGCAAACTTGGGCTTGGGTTAAGAAAAAGCGTCAAGATTGGGGAATAGATTGTATCGATACGTTATTCTTCTATTTTCTTTGGCTGTGTGACTGTTTTTAAGGGCTATGACTATA
>NZ_SMZR01000044.1 GCF_004358665.1 Jeotgalibacillus sp. S-D1
CCATACTGATGGCAATACCCTGCTCAATGAGCGGTCTGGTAAATCTTGGGCTGGTAAACTGAGAGCCTTGATCCGTATTAAAAATCTCACAGCGTAACCCATTGTGCAGTAAGCTACTTACCGTATCCACGCAGAAATCCGCCTCAAGCGTGGTAGATAGCGACCAGTCTAGGACATAACGACTGTACCAATCTATCACCGCCATCAAATACACGAAGCCTTTGGCTAAGCGAATATAGGTGATATCAGTACTCCATACTTGATTACAACGGCTAATCGGTACATGCCTAAGCAAATACGGGTAAACTTGATGCTCAGAGTTAGGCTTACTCGTGTTAGGGTGCTGATAAATAGCGTCTAGCCCCATTTGCCGTAGTAAGCGCCTAACTCGCTTTTCTCCCACTTGATAGCCTAGTTGTCTCAAATACGCTGTCATGCGTTTAACCCCATAAAATGGGGTCTTGGTGTACTGTTCGTCAAGCAGGTTCATCAAGGTAATATCAAGCTCGCTGATGGGCTTTGCCTGATAGTAAAGACTTGAGCGGTTGATACCGAGTAATTCACATTGCTTACGAACACTAAAATCCTTGTTATCAGGTTCTAGCAGTTGTTTACGAGTGCTCAGGGTAGCTGTGAGGACTTTTTTTTAAGCCAGTCTCT
>NZ_SMZR01000008.1 GCF_004358665.1 Jeotgalibacillus sp. S-D1
GCTCCCGTTGCTCCTGTTACACCAGTTGCTCCAGTTACACCTGTTGCACCAGTTACTCCTGTTACACCAGTTGCTCCAGTTGCACCCGTTGTTCCTGTTACGCCAGTTGCACCCGTTGTTCCTGTTACGCCAGTTGCACCAGTTGCTCCAGTTACACCTGTTGCTCCGGTTGTTCCGGTTACTCCGGTTACACCTGTTGCTCCGGTTGCTCCGGTTACACCTGTTGCTCCGGTTGCTCCGGTTACACCTGTTGCTCCGGTTGCTCCGGTTACGCCAGTTACACCAGTTGCTCCAGTTACACCCATTGCTCCAGTTACGCCAGTTGCTCCAGTTACACCCGTTGCTCCCGTTGCTCCCGTTGCTCCCGTTGCTCCCGTTGCACCAGTGGCTCCTGTTGATCCAGTAGCTCCTGTTACGCCAGTCGCTCCAGTTACACCAGTGGCTCCTGTTGATCCGGTTACGCCGGTTGCTCCGGTTACACCCGTTGCTCCAGTTACTCCTGTTGCTCCAGTTACACCAGTTGCACCAGTGACGCCAGCTGCTCCAGTGACGCCAGTTGCACCAGTTGCACCAGTTACACCAGTTACTCCAGTCGCTCCAGTTGCTCCAGTCGCTCCAGTTGCACCAGTTACTCCTGTTGCTCCAGTTACTCCTGTTGCTCCGGTTGCACCAGTTACACCAGTTACTCCAGTTGCACCAGTTACTCCTGTGGCTCCCGTTGCTCCTGTTACACCAGTTGCTCCAGTTACACCTGTTGCACCAGTTACTCCTGTTACACCAGTTGCTCCAGTTGCACCCGTTGTTCCTGTTACGCCAGTTGCACCAGTTACACCAGTTACACCAGTGGCTCCAGTTACTCCGGTCGCTCCAGTGACTCCCGTTGCACCCGTCACTCCGGTTGCACCCGTTGCTCCTGTGACTCCAGTGGCTCCAGTGATTCCAGTTGCTCCGGTTACTCCGGTTACGCCAGTCGCTCCAGTGACTCCTGTTGGTCCTGTGACTCCAGTTACGCCTGTTGCACCAGTTGCGCCTGTTACGCCTGTTACGCCTGTGGCTCCTGTGGCTCCTGTGGCTCCAGTTGCACCAGTTACTCCTGTGGCTCCAGTTGCTCCGGTTGCTCCAGTTACACCAGTAACTCCAGTTGCGCCTGTTGCTCCGGTTGCTCCAGTTACGCCTGTGGCTCCAGTTACACCTGTGGCTCCTGCGGCCCCTGTTGCACCAGTTATTCCGGTTGGTCCGGTTGGTCCGGTTGGCCCGGTTGGTCCTATCGTTTCAGTTACGGTCAAAAATGCAACATCATCTACAAAAATTGGGGAACTATTTGGCAAAGCTAATTTTTGAATGAGGACTACTCCAAATGCTGTTCCTGGCGGGGAAATGCTTGTTGTGCCGTATACCTCTAACCAGTCTCCAGCCGGTGGCAGCCGATTGGTTGAAATATTTAAAGCTAATCCCCTGCTTAAAAAATTAAAAGATGAATCGTAGTAGTCTACTACTATAATAATTGGAGGATTAGGGTTATTGTTCTGTTTAGCTAATGAAGCAATGAATTCGAATCTTTCCCCTGGATTTACAATGACGGTTTGAGCTATAAATGCTACTGATGTAGTGGCTAATAAGGCACTATAGGTTCCTGTATGACTTGTCTGTGATGTTACTGAGGCATTTAATCCGGTCCAAGGTGGTAAGGATCCAGTTTCAAATCCACCATTTATTACTCTATTTTCAATGGTCACTTTTTCACTTCCTTTCATATATAAAAGCTTCATATTATCTTATGAAAATAATTTAGAGTGGTTTAAGCATTTGTCCCTGTCTTTATTACATTTTTTGAAATTAATTCCTTTACCGGTACATGAGGTAAACCTTATAATTTCAAAACTACAAAACGGTAATTATCAAATAAATAATCTGCTTTCTTCAGATAAAAAGTGCTTATCCAACGCTACACTTTAATCAAATAATGATCTCAATTAATTATCGATAAGCTATTTAGTTTAAATCCTGCTTCCCTGTGACCAAAATTGGTTATGACCTTGAATATTTAAATCTTTTTAAAATTGGTTGCAGCATTTTTTTAAAGCTCATTAGGTTTTCAGATGTACCTTCCTCAACGCTTTCAGCGCATAAGCCTAATATATTTTCATCTTTTCAATTCAAAATCCAAGGAAGCTTCTTTTGATAATACGGATACACTAGTAATGCGGGTCTCTAACTGCCCTTGTATTCTTTTTGGTCTCAAGACTCAGGGTGAACCGGTTATTTTTTTAAACTACCCATTTACTAGAATAGGAGAACTGTAATTAGTGTCTGGACGAGCAATTAATATGATTTCTTACAGAGTTACAAATGCATCTAATCTCTCTAAGGAGGCAGAGAGCCTGTTACAAGTCCTCCATTCATTACTCAAATTTTAAGTTTCATTTATTCACACCCTTTCTGCGTTTTTTAGAAACCCATATTTAATTTATAAGAGCTTCCTTATAGCTTATGGATATTACTTGTTGTTGCTTATGTAGATAGCCTTAATTTTAAAATCTTTAAATTTATTGAGAATTAATAGATAGTTTAAATATTCTTACAAGAATATTTAAAAGGCAATCCGGCTTATAGGCCGAATTGCCTTCATTCATTCGCTGTTAGCTTAATCCGATGATATTTAATGCCCTTGTATTTGCTGTGATTGTTAATATATTTGTGCCTGTTACAGTTATTCTGATCTCATAAGTGTGAGTACCTGCAGCCGGGGTATCAAACCATGTCATATTAGGGATCTCACTAAATAATCGAACAATGTTTATTGGCTTTTCACCCACATTAGTTTCAGATATAGTGGTGATAAGGGCATCGTCTCTGAAAAGTGAATATGCAACGGTATAATCGAATGCAGTACTTAAACCTGCTACTACATCAACCTCTACCATAGAATCAATTTTTAATGACTGTGTTCCATCAGTTGTTATAGATACCGTTAGAACTGTTGTTTCTTCATCAGGATTGATTCCAGTACCAGCTTGGGACTGATCGAATTGGAATAAACCGACTCCTCCTGCTGGACCTGTTGGCCCTTGTGCTCCTGTTGGACCTGCTGGACCTGTGGCTCCTGCCGGTCCTGTGGCTCCCGCTGGACCTGTGGCTCCGGTTGCCCCTCCGCCTGGACCTGTTGGCCCTTGTGCTCCTGTTGGACCTGCTGGACCTGTGGCTCCTGCCGGACCTGTGGCTCCCGCTGGACCTGTGGCTCCCGTTGCTCCTCCGGCTGGGCCGGTTGGACCTTGTGCTCCGGTTGGACCTGCTGCGCCCGTTGCTCCTGCTGCGCCTGTCGCTCCTGCTGCGCCGGTTGGACCTGCTGCGCCCGTCGCTCCTGCTGCTCCATCTGCGCCCGTCGCTCCTGCTGCTCCGGTTGGACCTGCTGCGCCCGTCGCTCCTGTTACTCCCGCTGCTCCTGTTGGACCTGCTGCGCCTGTCGCTCCGTCTGCACCTGTCGCTCCTGCTGCTCCGGTTGGACCTGCTGCTCCGGTTGGGCCTGCTGCGCCTGTCGCTCCTGCTGCTCCGGTTGGACCTGCTGCTCCGGTTGCTCCGTCTGCACCTGTCGCTCCTGCTGCTCCGGTTGGACCTGCTGCTCCCGTTGCTCCGTCTGCACCTGTCGCTCCTGCTGCTCCGGTCGGACCTGCTGCTCCCGTTGCTCCATCTGCACCTGTTGCTCCCGTTGCTCCTGCTGCTCCGGTTGGACCTGCTGCTCCGTCTGCACCTGTCGCTCCTGCTGCTCCGGTTGGACCTGCTGCTCCCGTTGCTCCGTCTGCACCTGTCGCTCCTGCTGCTCCGGTCGGACCTGCTGCTCCAGTTGGACCTGCTGCTCCAGTTGGACCTGCTGCTCCGGTCGGACCTGCTGCTCCAGTTGGACCTGCTGCTCCCGTTGCTCCTGCTGCTCCAGTTGGACCTGCTGCTCCGGTTGGACCTGCTGCTCCGGTTGGACCCGGGGCACCTGTTGGGCCTGGGGCACCTGTCGAGCCAGAATCATCAATGATTCCACTTACCTGTTTAAGCTTGTTATCCAGCAATAATTCTTTTTTCATTGCCAGTTCCAACATTTCTTGCACACTTTCATTTACTTCCAGAATTTCGGGTAAAGTAGCTGCATTAGATAGTCCTGGCAAGGTGCCAAGGGCATACTGAATTTTTTCTCCTTCTGCATTTAAGATATGGGCCAGGCCTAACTCTTCCATCGCAATAGAAGCTAAAAGCAAATTAATGGCGTCATCTCTTGTGAGTGTAATATTTGGGGAAATATTGGGGATGTTTGGATGTGACATTTGATTTCTCCTTTCATTTTTTTTTTGAACAATTAATATGGCAAATTAAAACCATAATTGCTCTTCATATACTATTCATTACCTGAAGCTTTGGTATAAGCTAATTACCTTAAAAAGATTTAGGGATTAACAAGACTGACTATATATGAGCAAACAATTTTTAAATGAATCGTAATAATCTACTATGATAATAGGAGGAAATCTTATTCCTGGATTTACAGTTACTGTTTGAGCTATTAATGCTACTGATGCCATTGATAGCTCTGCATTTTTTACAAATGATGATCAAAATTATTTACGATAAGCTGTATAGTATGGTCTTAGGTCCTGTCACCAAAGTTGAACCTAAACTTAAAAAATTATAATTCTCTATGCCGAAAATTAATTTTTTCGATTCTATATACCTGCAATCCATGGCGACAAATTTATAATATCTGAGGTATTAATAATCTGCCCAACACTAAACAATGGTATATTCTGTACTCTAAAGTTAATCGGGAAAGCTGGTGCAGTTCCGCCTACACCGGTAAGTCTTCCTCCTAAAAATGCTCCATTAACTTGGTTGTATACCGCAAGATAATAAACATTAGTTGGCGAAAGAGTAACTGGTGCGGTTAACGGCAAAGTAAACAATCCTGGAGTTAGTGATGTGGCAACTGTGGTTACAGCAATAACCTGTGCAGAAGTTGTACCAGTTGGCTGTAATACAGCCATTTGGAAGTTGCCGGTTGACCCTACTTGAGTAACATATGCAGCAAGACTGGTAATTGTAGTTGAATCGCCTTTATATGCGAGAGCACCTATTGCCTGGCTGTTTCCTCCACTAACATTAAATGGAATTCGTTCATCTAGATCACCAATTTTAATTGTTTCAATAAATGACCCTGATCCAGCAGCCCCTGTTGGGCCTGGTGCTCCCGTTGCTCCGGCTGGACCGGTTGCTCCTGTTGCTCCGGCTGCTCCCGTTGCTCCGGCTGCTCCTGTTGCTCCGGCTGCTCCCGTTGCTCCTGTTGCTCCGGTTGCTCCTGTTGCTCCGGTTGCTCCGGTTGCTCCTGTTGCTCCTGTTGCCCCGGCTGCGCCTGTTGCTCCGGCTGCTCCGGTGGCTCCGGTTGCGCCTGTGGCTCCTGTAACCCCCGTTGCTCCGGCTGCGCCTGTTGCTCCTGTTGCCCCGGCTGCTCCCGTTGCTCCGGCTGCTCCTGTCGCTCCGGCTGCTCCCGTTGCTCCTGTTGCTCCGGTTGCTCCGGTTGCCCCGGCTGCTCCCGTTGCTCCTGTTGCTCCGGCTGCTCCGGTTGCTCCGGCTGCTCCCGTTGCTCCTGTTGCTCCGGTTGCTCCTGTTGCCCCGGCTGCTCCCGTTGCTCCTGTTGCTCCGGCTGCGCCTGTTGCTCCCGTTGCTCCGGCTGCTCCTGTTGCCCCGGCTGCTCCCGTTGCTCCGGCTGCTCCTGTGGCTCCGGTTGCCCCTGTTGCTCCGGCTGCTCCTGTGGCTCCGGTTGCCCCTGTTGCCCCTCCAGCTGGACCGGTTGGACCTTGTGCACCTGTTGCGCCTGTGGCTCCGGTTTGTCCAGCTGCTCCTGTGGCTCCGGTTGCTCCGGCTGCTCCTGTAACTCCAGTTGCCCCGGCTGCTCCGGCTGCGCCTGTGGCTCCGGTTGCGCCTGTTGCCCCGGCTGCTCCCGTTGCTCCGGCTGCTCCTGTTGCTCCCGTTGCTCCGGCTGCTCCGGTTGCGCCTGTTGCTCCTGTTGGACCCGGGGCACCTGTTGGACCCGGGGCACCTGTTGGACCCGGGGCACCTGTCGAGCCAGAATCATCAATGATTCCACTCACCTGTTTAAGCTTGTTATCCAGCAATAATTCTTTTTTCATTGCCAGTTCCAACATTTCTTGCACACTTTCATTTACTTCCAGAATTTCGGGTAAAGTAGCTGCATTGGATAGTCCTGGCAAGGTGCCAAGGGCATACTGGATTTTTTCTCCTTCTGCATTTAAGATATGGGCCAGACCTAATTCTTCCATTGCAATAGAAGCTAGAAGCAAATTGATGGCGTCATCTCTTGTGAGTGTGATATTTGGGGAAATATTGGGGATGTTTGGATGTGACACTTGATTTCTCCTTTCATCTTTTTAAAGTTTGACATTTGATTTGCAAAAAACAGAGTTTGTTCATCAGTTACCATACATATCTTCAATGAATTTCTTTAAGCTAAAAAATTCAGGTAAATAAGTTAACACTCATTCGCTCCTTTTTTTGAAAATCTAGCAGTCCGAAGAACATTAAAAGACAATTAATAGAAGGTTCCCGTGAACAATATCCGCCATCCCTCCTTATGACGGAACTATTTCACCTATTGGTTTACAATAATGAAACTCTACTATTGTATGTTTTTAGAAGATTAGGGGTGATGACAAATTGACTATAAAATATTATTTATTTTACATATAAAAAACCAATGCCATTAATCAGCACTGGTTTTAGTATTTTTGCTTAGCGGTTTGGATGGATTTCCTACTACGATGTCCTTTGCGGCTACATTCTTTGTTACAACCGCTCCCGCTCCTACGATCGCACCTTCACCAATTATAATAGAAGGAAGTAATGTAGCATTGTTGCCAATTTTAGCTCCTTTTTTTATGACCGGCCCCGCATGAGCGTAGTTCCCCATTCCCATATATTTATCATTTGAAGAGGAAAAACAGGGTCCTATAAATACATCATCTTCAATTATCATGTCTGCTGTTACATAAGAGCCGGTTTGGATGGTTACTCTTTCCCCCACTGTGGTTTTATTCTCAACAATTGCGTTTCTTCCTACTATACTGTCTCTGCCTATCCGTACATTTTCTCTAATGCTGGCAAGATCACCGATAAAAACACCTTCACTTATATGAACTCCTCGATACACGACACAATTACTTCCTATTACGGCCCCAGTTTGAATGATCAGCGGAGATAACGTAAGAGAGGGTTTTCTTGCCATTTTTTTATTGGTGCCCGGGTACCTGCCCAGCGTCGTTAGGTCATGGATGTGTACTTCATTTTCAATTACTGTATCCTTTTTGATGACAACATTATGGCCAATAATCACATTATCACCAATCTTTACTCCATCTTCTATCACCACATTTTCTCCAATAGAAACGTTTTTTCCTATTTGGGCGGCTGGACTAATCATGTTTTTTTCCTCCCAACAGATACTTGTTTCATTTCTTTTGTTGAAAAACTTGTCACCGGCATAGTTATCGGGTTTTTAAGATTATTTGACTGATAAATAGCGAAAATCGCTTCCAGGGCTCTTTTCCCTTCTGACGCATCCATGACAAGGTCTGATTGATCGTTTTCTATGCAGTCGATAAAATTTTGATACATATAGAAGTGTTCATTTTTTTTGCTGCTTAGTGTCTTAAGTTCCTCAACCAGCAGATCCCCGTTTTCGATAAAGCAATGGTCCAGCCGATCCAGCCCGTTCCCGCTGATGGTCAGTGATCCTTTTTCACAAAACAAAGACAAAGAATATCCCTGATTGCTTGGTTTGGTCACTGAATTCACTTCAATGACTCCCTTTGCGTGATTCGAAAAATTAATAATGCCCGCAGCAAAATCCTCCGTTTCTTTTTGATGGAGGCTGCCAGCACCAATTTCACCATAAACAGTCTCCATATCACCTAAAAGCCAGATTAATAAATCCACGATATGAATTCCCTGGTTAATCAGCATTCCGCCATCGTGTTCCCAGCTGCCTCTCCAGGTCGCTTGAGCATAGTACTCTGGTGAACGATTAATTCGGGCAGAAGCGACTCCCAGATAAGGATCTCCCAGGTGGCCTTCCTTGAGAACCTGTTTAATCTTTGCCATCACTGGCCTGTAACGGAGCTGGTGACAAACTAACACCTTCTTTTGTTTTGCTTTCGATAGGGAGATAATGTCATCTGCTTCTTCTATTGAGAGCGCCAAAGGCTTTTCTACTATTACATGTTTGCCTGCCAGTAAGGCCTGCTTTGCTATATTTCCGTGAAGCCCTGAAATAACAGCGATCAGGACAATATCGATTTCTTCATCTTGAATCAGGTCCAGATAATCTTCGTAATACTCGATTGAACCGATATGTCCTTTGGCTTTCCGGTAATAATTTGCTGCCGTTTCCATCTTGCTTTTTTGGACATCGCTTACTGCCGCTAATTCCACACGATTGATTCTGAGCAGGGTATCCAGGTGTTTTTGAGAAATATAACCGCAGCCGATTATCCCGATTTTCAACATGAAAGGATCTCCTCGCTTTCACGAATGGCTGCTATTACTTTATCCTGGCTTTCGACACTCAAAAAAGGGTGCATTGGTATGGCAAACAGCTTTTCTGTAAGAGCTTCTGCGATTGGAAGGGACCCCTTTTGATACCCCAATCCTTTAAAGGCTTCCTGCAAATGAAGACAGCAAGGGTAGTAAATTCCGGTTTGTACATTTTTCTGACGTAAATACTCAGTGATCTCTTTCCTGTAATCGGTTTCGAGGCAATATAGATGATAGACATGAAGGCTGCCTGAGGAGACTGCAGGCGAATGAACATGTTTCAGATCTTTTAAAGAAGCTCTGTACCTTGCAGCGATCGTACCTCTTTGCTGATTCCATTGATCAATATGTTTTAAGCAGGTGAGTAAAATAGCCGCATGCAATTCATCCAGTCTGCTGTTATAGCCAATTTCATTATGAAAATATTTTTTTACGCTTCCATGTATTCGTAATGTCCGAATTCTCTTAGCGAGGGCAGGATCAGACGTTGTGATCATTCCACCGTCTCCTACTGTGCCAAGGTTTTTGGTTGGAAAAAATGAAAAACAAGCTGCATCTCCCAAGCTTCCTGCTGCTTTGCCTTTATACTCAGCACCGAATGCCTGACACGCATCTTCTATTACAAGTAGGTTATGTTTTTTTGCCAGTTGATTTATTTCATTCATATGGGCGGTCTGTCCGAACAGATGCACCGGTATAATGGCTTTCGTTTTTGGCGTGATTTTTTCCTCAATTTTTAGTGGACAGAGCGTAAATGTTATGGGGTCGATATCCACAAAAACAGGCGTTGCTCCCACTCTGCTAATCGCTTCTCCAGTGGCAAAAAAGGTAAATGGCGTCGTAATCACTTCGTCACCTTTTCCAATTCCGTAAGCATCAAGTGTAAGAATTAATGCATCCGTGCCGTTCGCAACGGCAACAGCATGGGAGACCCCAAGTTTTTCAGCTATTTTCTCTTCCAATTCCTCCACTTTCGAACCTAAGATATACTGACCGCTTAGCAGGACCTTTTCCATTTCATCTATTAATTCATCCTTAATGGTTCCAAATTGCTGTTTTAAATTGATTAATGGAATCATTCTGCCGCTCCTTTAAAAACAGATTCGTAGTACATGATTATTTTATTTATAAATTCCTGGGTGGTGACAATATAGAAAAATAAGTCATTACTTGGCGCAGGGTTGACTTTTTACGTTCAAATAGTAACTCCTCATATTTAATGGCATATAAAGTAGTACCACTGATTTTTTGAAAGGAACGAAAATATGTCACTTAAAAATAAAAGCAAGGATGAACATGTTCATACAAATAATGAAGAGAAAATAGTAATTGGCATGGTCGGTCTTGGCTATGTAGGATTGCCCGTAGCATTGGGGTTTTCCAAAAAATACAGCGTGATCGGTTATGACGTGAGCCCTAAAAGAGTTCAGACCTTATCAAATTTTGAGGATTATACGGGGGAAGTTACAGGGGAGCAATTGAAAAACTCCGGCATTGTATTTACAACCGACGAAAAAAAGTTAAACCAATGCAGTTTTATCATTGTCGCTGTTCCCACTCCTATTTCAACGAGCAAAGAACCCGATTTAACCTACTTAAAAAATGCCTCAGCTGTGATCGGGAAAAATCTTTCGAAGGATGCTGTTGTTGTATATGAGTCCACTGTTTATCCAGGCGCCACAGAAGAAGTCTGCATCCCTATTCTGGAAGCTCACTCCGGCTTACAGGCAGGGAAGGATTTTTTTGTTGGTTATTCACCGGAAAGAATTAATCCAGGGGATAAGGAACATACCTTTGAAGTCGTAAACAAAGTCGTATCCGCCCAGGATGAAAAAACACTGGAGAAAGTCTACCAGCTGTATCAAAGTGTCATTACAGCACAAGTTGTTAAAGCTTCTACGATTAAGGTAGCGGAAGCTTCAAAAATACTTGAAAATACGCAGCGGGATATTAATATTGCCTTAATGAATGAAGTTTCCCTAATCTTTAATAAGTTAGGCATTGATACCTTTGCAGCAATTGAAGCAGCCAGTTCAAAATGGAACTTCATACCATTTCACCCTGGACTCGTTGGAGGGCACTGTATTGGAGTCGATCCATACTATTTAATCCATAAATCAAAAGCAGCCGGATACATCCCTCACTTTTTGAGCGCTGCAAGGGAAATTAATGATTTTATGCCGGAATATATCGTTACTTCCTTACTTAAAGAAGCTGTATTGCAGAAAAAGAATCCAAACGATCTTGTTATTACCGTTATGGGTGTGACATTTAAACCAGATATCCCTGATATTCGCAATTCAAAGGCAATTGAAATCATAGAGGAATTGCAAAACCTGGGATTAAAGGTACAGGTATGCGATCCTCATGTTAAGAAAGAGCAATTTGCAAGTGAAGCATTGATCGATTTAAAAAAACTGGATCAATTAGAAAAAGCGGATGTGTTACTTATAGCCGTTCCTCACAGTGCTTTTATCACTCTGCCTGTAAATATCTTTAAAGATCTGTTGAAAGACAGAAAGGGTATTATTATGGATATTAAAGGACTCCTCTCCTCTTCAGAGCTGGGGGATGACATCGTATTGTGGAAACTATAAACACATAATAAAGCCTGAACCCAGTATAATACTGAGTTCAGGCTTTTTGGCTGCCGGAGACTGTCATAATTCAGATATCCATTTCCCATCGTTCTTTTTCTGTTTCTTTTAATTGCTTTTCTGTTTCTTCTGGATAGACTGTGCGGAACTTGTGCTGATCAGAAGGAATGATTTCAATCATTTTATTTATCATATCTTCGGGATTAAACTCTTTTAGTCCTTCTTCCTGCTCAAGCATATCTTCTCTGCGTGTAAAATGTTTTTCATCATCAAACCACTTCCATTTTTCTTCTGCGCTACGTTTGTTAAATCCTGTTGCATAAGGCCCCGGGTTGATGGTTGCCACTTTCACCCCATGCTTTTGAAGCTCTGCCTGCATGGTTTGTGCGATTCCTTCCAGGGCATGTTTTGTTGCTGTATATGGTCCAACATAAGGTGTCGCCGAGATCCCAGCCATAGAACTCATGAATACAATCTTGCCGCTTCCTTTTTGAACAAGCTTACGTGCAGCAAATTGCGCCGTTTCAAGCGTTGCAAAAACATTTACCTCAAAGAGCTCCCGGAATCGATCCATCGGCACTTCCCCCAGCGGCCCGCCTTCGTTGATGGCTGCATTTGCTACAAAAACATCAAAATCATATTTTTCAATCTCTAAAAGATCACGCGGGTTCGTAATATCCAGCTTAAATACCTGAATGTCCAGTTCCTGCTGCTCCGCTTCCCGCAGTAGATCCGTTTTCTGAGAAGTATTTTCTGTGGTCGCGATCACACGATGACCTTTTTTTGCCAGACCAAGCGCCGTGCCTCTGCCAAGTCCAGTTCCAGCGCCAGTTATAAAAATTGTTTTATTCATTATTTGTTCCTCCTATAAAAATGTCCTACCCCCTTTCTTCCCATTACAAAAGAACCTGAAACCGACCAGAAAATGAACTATCGGTAATCTGCCATCCTGCCCCATTTTTCAATTTTATTGTACACCGGATCTGTTGAATCAAAATGAATCCAGATCGGTGCAAAATCCAATGGAGGATGCGCTGAAAATAATCCCCCGTCCCCATAGCGGATCGCTTCTAATGCAAGCGGCATTTCTCTTCTGAATATGGCATTTCGCACTCCCAATGCTGATGATTCATTCTGCCCGCCCACATATACATACACCCACAAATAACACTGGCTATTATGGATCCGCCATTCGGCCAGGACTTCATCCCGCATAGCAGTAATCTTATCGGCGGCATATTCCAGCCCGATCGTTAAAAATAAATTTGCCGTTACATCTGAATGCGTCAAAGTATACTTCCGTCCAATGATTGGCTCTGTCTGCATCACGCCTGGTCTGAATTCCACAAAAAGCTTGCTAGGATCCAGCTTTTTCATTCACTATCACCCCATCATTCGTATGGTTTTATACTGTATGCTTTGCAGGGGCAAGAGTGAAGACTCATTACTATTTAATGAGAGCCAGTAAGATTTGAATGAATTTAACCGCATTTGCAAGTACCACAGCGATTGCGGCAGCCATTTGAACCATGTGTTTAAATTGAATCTGCTTTTTTGGTTTGCTGTTGTTCGATGGATGTCCTTGCATACACTTTTCAACCTCCTTCGTTCATCTGCTGCTATCATTATTTTAGAACATATGTTCTTATTTTAAACATGGGAATATATAGCACTGATGATCATTTGAAATGATCGAGCACTATTAAGTGATTTTCTTTCGGTATAACAGCTATTTAACCCTTGAAAAACCTTTTTTTCTTTGTTTAAATTTCCAAATAAGCTTAGAATGTTTAATATGTAAGGGTTTTTTGGCTTTATCCATGGCAATTGCTTCTAAACACACACCCGTTAAAAATAGATGAAAAAGGATGAATGCTCATATGATGTATTTTTGGGAAATAGAAAAAATCATTAAAGAGACACTGCAGGAACTTAAGTTAAGTTTGTCATACGAAATTGACAATCAATTAAAGGCCCCTATGAGCTTTAATATTTCGACCAATACAATAAAATTTAATTACATTCAAATCAATCAATACAAAGGAAAAATGAATGTCAGATTGAAGGAGACGAATGAAAATTTCGTAAAACTTATGCTTTATCGGGAAATTGGCTATTATTTAGATTTCAAGAAAAATAAACATGATTTAAGAACCTTGATGTACGGAGGAGAAGAGGAGAAAAAACAGCTTATGAAACTTATCGAAAAAAACGCTTGGGTTTTTGGACGGACACTTGTGCCTGAGGAGCTTTTGGGTTCGTACGATAAACTGTATGAATTGGATAAAATGTTTAGTGGGTAAAATCGCAAAAAACGCCTCCAGATACAATGGAGGCGCTGATACTGCCTGATACTTAAAAATAGAGGTAGCTTTTATTTTTACCTGAATTAATTTCGATTCTTTTTAGCTCTTCATCATAAGGAATCAGCTTACTAAACTCCCCTGTTGAATTTGATTTAACCTTATACATTTTACTGCCGGCTTTGATGGTTATACGCTTATTTTTAAGGGGCCGGCCTTTGGAATCTGCAATCGATCCCAATATGCGTACCTGCTCTCCCTCAATCTCGTAAGCCGAAAGAACAGTATCCTGTTTTTTTCGTTTCTTCGCTTCGCCCACCACTAATTTGTTGCTTATGCTGTCCCGAATGACGTTAATCTTTTTACCTTTACCCGTTTCAAAAACAGCTTTAGACTGTACCGGATAGAGAGTAATCTGGTCAAGATCAGCAGGTACTTTTCCGCTATTAATCAGTTTGATTCCTTTTTGACCCTCAGTTACTTTAATATCACCTGCATGGATAATCTGAACGGATTCTTTTTTATCCGTTAAATCTACAGAAAGAGTCTGTGCTTTTTTAAATTTCATGGAGATTTGACTTGGCTCTTTAGTTGTTCTTGCGCTTACATAAACACGATATTTTCCAGCTTTGATCTCTTCAGGCAGCTCCATTTCTTTTTCCTGGCCGGAAGGCATTTCAATGTAATAGCCTTTTGAGAAATCGGTGCCTCCCGCTCTTAATTCAGGTGTATTCGCTTTAAAAAGCTTTACACCTGCCAATGAAACGTATCCTTTGTTAAACCATTCATTATCGGAGTCAACGGAAAATTTTATTCTGAGCTTGATGGTATCTTCCGGAATGGCAGCCACCGGCACTGTTTTTATTGCACTTCCGCCAGAATACCAATGGCGAAAATGATAATTTACTCCTTGCACCTCAGAAATCACTTTGCTTTCACCTTCTGAGTTTAAAGCAATGACCTCAGCAGTCAACTGGGTATCAAACTCCAGCCGTGTGGCAAATTCCAGGTTAACAGAATCACCCGCTTGAAGCGTGCTTACCACTTCGTTCATCGGAATATCCTGATATAAATTTGCATCATCGTACAATCTGGTATTGTTATACCCCGAGCCTTTCACAAATAAAGCGTTTTGCCCCTGCCACCCTTCCACTATTTCAGCTTCTCTGTCGCGGGATTCCTCTGGGATAACGTCGTTTTTTTCTATGTTTTCATTTGTTTCATCCAATCCCGGATCATCAAAAGGTTTCGTAACAATCGCTGTATCAGGGTTTGACAAGCTGGCATTAGAAACCGGTAAAGGCTCATCCGGCTTTTCGATATATTGATCCTCCACTTCAAGCTTTACCGCTTTGTTTTTTTCTTTTTCAGTGGAAAACAAGGCAGTTGTGCTAATGTCATTCTGTAAAATGCGGGCAAGAGCCCTGATCGCTTCAACATTGGATTCAGCACCTGAATTGTGATTTACCTTGTCTTCATCAATTGCATCAAACGCGATACCAAATTCCTGATTAAACATCGGTACATTCCTGTCATTGTTTCCAAGCCACCACTTGCCGGCTATGCCTGCCATGAAAGCATATTTTTCTTTACCCGTCACTTCAAATAATTTGATGAAGTTATCCACGTAAGATGCGGTTCCATAATTAATCTGAGGATACACAATGTCATTGGGCTGCTTTGAAAATGCTCTTCCTGAAATCAGCAGATCACTTAAAAAACTGTCGGCTGCAAGCTCTGCCGCAGCTATCCAGTTCTCGTTCCCGGTGGCTTTTCCTGCCAGTGCCATTGATGCCGTCTGCTGGCTTCCCCATTCGTTCCAAATATCTGTCCTGTCTGAATATGTACTCATAAATCCACCAAAAGGATACTCAATAAAATCTCCAAATTGAGAGGCATAAAGCGATTCTCCCAGCATTTGAATATTTTCCTTAACAGTCACATCCGGTGCTGCTTCATGATGTTTGGTCAGAGCATCCAATGCGATGGTGGAAACCCAGTTGTCATACAAATCCCAGGCAGGATAATCCTTCCCATCCTTCGTTGTATAGGTTCCATAGTTTGGCTTTACTCTTTCGTTAATTCGTTGACTTGACAGGTCCATATGCTCCTTTACCCTTTGGGCAAGTTCCGGATCTTCCTCTGCAAGAATTTCATAAGAATAGCTAAGTGCGGTATAGGCTCTTGCTGCCCAATAGCTGAAGGTTTTAGAGGAAGAATGAGAGTCTCTTTTGTAAATTTCACCGTCATCGTTTAATGCAACAAAATTTCGGAAGTCACCATCCTCTTCCTGCATCCACATAACAAATTCCAAGCCTTCTTTCATTTTGTTTAAGCTGTGGGTGTCTTTGTAAAGCCTGTAATGTTCCACATAAGCGGTAACCGCCCTGCTCACATCATCCAAAGCTGCAATCCCTTCCTGCGGATCGCCAACATAATGATATCCCTGACTGATATCATCGGGGTTATTGGGTTCTGCATAAAGCCTGGTTATCATCATATCCGTCCCCTGCACCGTTTCCTTTTCGTTCAGCCAGTTCAGGTGATTCAGATTCAGGTAGAATTCATCTTCTTTTTTTAAGATAAATTTCTTAAAATAAGATACATCCTTATAAGTGAGTTCATTGTCTTTATCAAAATCATATTTACTAAAGAATTGATTGTTTTTAATCGCTCTTTCTATCTTTTTCACCTCTCCATTTGAACGGTTAGGTGTATGATTTCCATTTTTTGAACTTACTGCATGGCCAGTTGAATAAGCAGGGACTACCAGGCAGATGATCAGAAGTAAAGTAAGCCAATGTTTCATCGAATTCTCCTATTCTATTAAATATTTGCGGGGACCGTTTCAATGGACTTAAACTTAACTAACTTGCGGCGCAACTAATGAAAGCGTATACATTTTAGAAAATACTTTACAGTTTCACCCCTTTTCCACACCTCCAACATTTTAAATCGTACTGTTAATATAGTATTCTACTTTTTGTAATGTTATATGTCAAATTATTTTTAATATTATAACTATAATAGTAACGTTATTTTAACATTACAAAATAATGTGCGGTAAGATAAACTGAGTAATGAGAGAAGACGAATCCACAAAAAAAGTTCTCACGAAATAAATTCGTGAGAACTTTATCTAAGCAAGATCATTGTCTACTTTGATCACTCAAAGTAGACATTATGTCACCTATTTACTAAACTCTATTCCTTAAAGCCAAACCCTTCAGAAAATTCCTGAGGTATTTGTCTCCGCATTCTTTATAATTTTTGTGCCCTTCCTTGCGCAGCAATGCACTTAATTCCCCTTTGGTAATCGTGACGCCCGCTTCACCAATAATCTCGATAATGTCATCGCTTGTTAATTGAAGCGCAATCTTAATTTTTTTCAACACAACATTATTTACACTGGCATGGCTTTTTATTGTAAAAGGAGGCCGATCCGGCTGTCCGGGTTTTGATTCCTGCGGTCCTCTATTAAAAAGGATAAATCCATTTAAAAACGATTCGAGCATCCGATTGTCACAGCGCATCTGGTATACTATTTCTTCTGTATCATCTGCTTCATTTTCAATCGTTTCTTTTGTCAGAATCTCTACCGTCTCTTCTTTCGTTAGCTCACCCCCGCCAAGTTTAAACATCTCTGCCATATCGATATCTTTTATGTCCAATGCATATCTTAAACGTACTAATATATCATTATTTTCCATAACTTAACCTCCCTGAATCCTTTCCTGTCAAAGTTCCAGCACCGCAACTGCTTCAACATGTGAAGTCTGTGGAAACATATCCACTGGCTGCACTTTTTTCGTTTGGTATCCTCCGTCTTCCAGTACACGCAGGTCACGTGCCAACGTTCCCGGATTACACGACACATAAACAACCCGTTTCGGTTTCATCTCGAGAATTGTTGTGAGAAGGGCTTCGTCACAGCCTTTACGCGGAGGGTCCACAACAATGACATCTGCTTTCTTTCCTTCTTTGTGCCATCTTGGGATCACTACTTCTGCAGGACCTGCTTCAAATTCCGCGTTATCGATACCATTCAGTTCTGCATTAATCTTTGCATCTTCAATCGCTTGTTCAACAATCTCTACGCCATATACCTTTTTTGCTTTTTGAGCCAGAAATAGTGAGATTGTGCCAATCCCGCAGTAAGCGTCAACCACGGACTCTTCTCCTGTCAGTTCAGCGTACTCCAGAGCTGTCTGATATAAGACCTCCGTTTGTACAGGGTTGATCTGATAAAAACTTCGTGCAGATATGGCAAATTGAATGTTCCCGATGGAGTCATAGATAACCTCTCTTCCCCAAAGGACAGTTGTCTGATCCCCCATAATGACATTTGTTTTTTGATTATTGACGTTATGAACGATTGACGTCAATCCTTTAATATTCTCTTTTAGCATATCAACAAGTTCTGACAGATGCGGTACATGATTGCTTCTTGTGACCAAAACGACCATCACTTCTCCTGAGGTCCGGCCGTAACGGATCACAACATGTCTCAGCACGCCTTTATGGCGCAATTCATCGTAGGGCTGAATGCCAAGCTCGTTTGCTTTTTCTTTTACCAGCTGCATCACCTGATCACTGACCTGCTCCTGGATGATACACTGATTAACATCGACAATTTCATGGCTTCTTTTTGCATAAAATCCGGATATCACGCGGCCATCGCTTCTGCCAATGGGAACCTGGCTTTTATTGCGGTAGCGCCATGGCTCTTCCATTCCAATCGTCGGATGAACCGGTACATGAGGCAGTTTCCCAATACGCGCCAATACCTCCTGTACCTGTTTTTGTTTTGCTTTCAGCTGGCCTTCGTAGCTTAGATGCTGCAATTGGCAGCCGCCGCAGCGGTCATAAACAGGACAAGGCGGTTCTACCCGGTCCGGACTTTTTTCATGCCACTCCATCAGCCGTCCAAAGCCGTAATTTTTGGTGGTTTTCACGACCTTCACATCAATTGCTTCGCCTGGGAGAGCATTGGGAATAAAAAGAGGATATCCCTCGACTTTTCCTACACCATGCCCTTCATGTGTTAAATCTTCTATGGTTACTTGCAGCACATCATTTTTTTTAACGGGGATTACTCCCTCGTGTTTTTTCGCCATTATAATCTTCCTTTTCGCTAATATCACGTTCCATAACAATGCATTTCATTTTAGCATACATTTATTTTTTCTGCGATTTTCAAAAATTTGTTTATTTTGAGTCAAAACCGGGTATACATATGTCACCCCCATTTTATTTGCAGGTTGAAATAGTTGTCATAATTGTTTATAATTAAGAAACAATTCTATATTTTCTTAAAATTTTTACAAAAGGAGGGCTTTGCATGGGACATTCACCATTCGTAAAAAGAAAAGTATTAGCTTATATCACAAGGGAACAAAACGGTCATAAAGAATTACTTGTCTTTACACACCGCGACTACCCAGAAGCTGGCCTTCAGGTACCAGGCGGAACCGTTGAGGATACTGAGCTGCTGATCGACGCATTATACCGCGAAGTAGAAGAAGAAAGCGGGCTTAAGCGTGAGGATCTGCATCTGCAAGGAAAGCTTCACAAGCAGATGTATTATGCAGAAGATCGTGAAAAATACTACGAACGAAATTTCTTTCATTTAGAAGTAAAGGCAAAAACGCCCGATGAATGGGAATATGTTGTCGAAGGAGACAGCGAAGATGGCGGAATGCATTATAATTTCCAGTGGGCTCCAGTGGAAGAATGTACATTAGCTGCGGATCAGGATAATGCGGTTGAATGGCTGTATCAATAAAAAAGTTAGTCTTTCGGGGCTGACTTTTTTTATTTGACCAGCTGCATGGAAAAAGGCAAAAAAAAAGACTGCTCCCCCATGGGAACAATCTTTCTCAATCATATAAACTGTTTTTCAGCGTAACCGTTTTATCCTGTTCAACAACATCCTGCTCGCGAAGCTGATCCAGTGGAGCAAATACTGTTAGATGACGATAGAGATTTTGGAATTCTGCAGGCAGCAAACCTCCAAATTCACCGTCAAGATTAAGCTGCACTTTTTCTTTAGCTGTGACCTTAATATGATTGGCTTTCACATACACCAAATGTGGATCATTTAAATGTTCCCCGCGCAGTGCTAATGAAATAATACGGATGGTTTCAGCCAGATTGGTTTTCTTCAAAAACATAAGCGTAAACAATCCATCGTTAATAGAAGAATCAGGTGCAAGCTTTTCAAATCCGCCAACTGAATTGGTCAGGCCGACAAGAAATATCATTACTTCTCCTTCAAATACTTTGCCGTCATACTCAATCCGCACATCAGATGGTTTGAAGGAAGGGAGCATCTCAATTCCTTTTAAATAGTAGGCAAGCTGACCAAGCATGGTTTTTAGCTTGCTTGGCACTTCATAAGTCAGTTCTGTAATACGGCCACCGCCAGCGATATTAATGAAATACCGGTTATTCATGCGGCCAAGATCAACAGGAATGGTCTCGCCTTTTAAAATAACATCGAGTGCCTTATCAATGTCGCGCGGAATGTGCAGGGCCCGGGCAAAGTCATTGGTTGTCCCCATGGGGATCAGGCCAAGCTTTGGACGGTTTGGTTTTTCAGCCAGGCCATTCACCACTTCGTTCAGCGTCCCGTCTCCCCCTGCAGCGATCACCAGGTCATAACCGCGTTTCACAGCAGTTTCTGCCGCAATTGTCGCGTCCCCTTCGCTAGTCGTCGCATGACACGAGGCTTCGTAACCTGCTTGTTCAAGCTTCATCAGTACATCTGGCAAATGCTTTTTAAACAGCTCTCTGCCTGATGTAGGGTTATAAATAATTCTCGCTCTTTTCATAACTTCTCATCCTAATCTTTATAGAATAATGCTTAATTTATATGACTTAATTGTCATTAATAGAAAAAATATCGTTTGCTGATTATTGAATAGATGTGAGTAATGATTATGCAAACAAAAAAAGATAAGCTGGAAACTTCCAGCTTATCTTTATCATACCTCCAATTAAAGGAGATTTCCACTGTCAAGTATGAAATCTTTATAACGGCTGCAAGGTTGCCTTTAATTCTCCATAAACCTCAAGCCAAAAATCCTCCCGCTCTTTATAGGCAGCCGTAAGCTGTTTTATCAGCAGTTCCTGTCCCGCTTTAAAGGCCTCATCTTCTTTTGCAGGCAGTTCGCTTCTGGCCTGATCCACGAAGGCTTGTACCTTTGCTGCGCGCGGGCCCCATTTTGCCACCTCTTCGCCTAGATCATTTATAAAAATAAAAATAGGTATAGAGCGAGCAGTTCCATTAGTTAAGTATTGATCCATCAGATCAGCATGTTCATCCCTCAATATAAATCGAATATCAAGATTGGCGGCCTTTCCAAGAGCAATCAGAACAGGATTGTTCATCATCGCATCACCGCACCAATCCTCTGTAATGACAATCACTCTTAAATTCCTTGAAGCAAGCTGATCAAAAAAAGCCTGATCATCCGGCAGATTGAATTCCTGCAATACATGCTCCATATTGTCTTTATGGAACGTCATCTGGCTTATGTATTCTTCTATTGTTAAGCCTTTATTAAACCAATAATTTAATGCGGTCATGTTTGACACCTCTTTATATGGATTTTCTATTAGAATGGCATACTGGCAATCTTTTTACCATTATTTTGATTCTGTAATTTCCACAAAAAAACTGCCTCCCAATGTGTCAGCTCATGCTGACAGGGAGGCAGTTAGGTCATGTATTATCTATTTTTAATTTCCTGATTCAGAAGTTTATTTACCATCGGCGGATTTGCCTGACCTTTTGAGGCCTTCATAATCTGGCCGACCAGGAAGCCGATTGCACGGTCTTTACCATTTTTAAAGTCTTCAATGGATTGCGGATTGGCATCCAAAACATCCGTAACATATTTTAGCAATTCGCCTTCATCCGAAATTTGAACAAGACCCTTATCTTTTACGATCTTTTTCGGATCGCCGCCTTTTTCAATCAGTTCTTTAAAGACTTTTTTAGCAATTTTAGATGAAATCGTTCCATCCTCGATCAGCTTGATCATGCCAGCAAGTCCTTGCGGAGTCAGTGCAACCTCTTTCAGTTCCTTCTGCCCGGCATTTAAATAAGCAGATACTTCTCCCATCAGCCAGTTGGAAGCCAGTTTAGGATCTGCCCCCTGCTCAAGTGTTGCTTCGAAGAAATCTGACATTTCTTTTGTAAGAGTTAACACCATCGCATCATAGCCAGGGAGACCAAGATCTTCCACATAGCGCTTTTTGCGTGCGTCAGGCAGTTCAGGTATTGTTGCGCGAACCGCTTCTCTCCACTCTTCATCAATATACATTGAAACAAGATCCGGTTCAGGGAAGTAGCGGTAGTCATCCGATCCTTCCTTCACACGCATTAACAGGGTTTTACCCGTAGCTTCATCAAAGCGGCGTGATTCCTGCTGAATTTCTCCGCCTGAAAGCAGTACCTGCTCCTGGCGAATTTCCTCATGCTCAAGTCCTTTTTTCACATAGTTAAACGAATTTAGGTTTTTAAGCTCCGCTTTTGTGCCAAACTCTTCCTGACCAACAGGACGCAGTGAGATATTGGCATCACAGCGAAGTGACCCTTCTTCCATCTTACAGTCAGATACGCCGGTGTATTGAATAATCGATTTGACCTTTTCTAAGTAAGCATAGGCTTCTGCAGGCGTACGCAGGTCAGGCTCAGAAACGATCTCAATTAGCGGTGTTCCCTGACGGTTGTAGTCACAAAGAGAATAACCCTTGTCGGTATGCGTCAGTTTCCCTGCATCTTCTTCTAAATGAAGACGGGTAATGCCGATGCGCTTTTTATAGCCATCCACTTCGATTTCCACCCAGCCATGTTCGCCAATCGGCTGATCAAACTGAGAAATCTGATATGCCTTTGGATTATCCGGATAAAAGTAATTTTTGCGGTCAAATTTAGTAGACTCTGCAATTTCGCAGTTTAAAGCCATTGCAGCTTTCATGCCCCACTCCACTGCCCGCTTATTGATTACAGGTAAAACCCCCGGATAGCCAAGATCAATTACATTTGTGTTTGTGTTCGGTTCTGCACCAAAATGAGCAGGTGCAGGAGAGAACATTTTGGAGTCAGTTTTTAATTCCACGTGAACTTCAAGTCCAATAATCGTTTCAAAATTCGTCATATTTTCTCCCTCCTACAATTCTGGTCGCAGTGTATGATGATCAGTTGCTTGCTCAAATGCGTGAGCAACACGGTATACAGTGCTTTCATCAAAATGCTTGCCGATTATTTGCAGACCAAGAGGCAGACCGCTGCTTGAAAGTCCTGCCGGTACAGAAATTCCCGGCACTCCGGCAAGGTTAACCGGAATCGTTAAAATATCGTTGGCATACATCGTTAGAGGATCATCCACTTTTTCACCAATTTTAAATGATGGTGTTGGTGTAGTTGGTCCGACTACTACATCATATTGTTCGAAGATTTGATCAAAGTCCTGTTTAATCAGTGTACGCACCTGCTGGGCTTTTTTATAATACGCATCATAATAGCCTGAGCTTAGGGCATACGTTCCGAGCATAATACGGCGTTTCACTTCATCCCCAAAGCCTTCAGCACGCGTCTTTTTATAAAGGTCAATCAAATTTTCCGCATTCTCTGCACGATATCCATAGCGAATTCCATCAAAACGTGCAAGGTTAGCCGATGCTTCTGAAGAAGAAAGCAGGTAGTATGTTGCTACTCCGTATTTAGAGTGAGGCAATGATACCTCGTCCACCGTAGCTCCCAAACCTTCTAGCACTTTTAATGCTTCACGGACGGATTGACGAACTTCCTCGCTTACACCCTCGCCCATGTATTCTTTTGGCACAGCGATTTTTAATCCTTTAATGTCACCAGTCAATGCAGATTTGTAATCCGGCACTTCCACATTTGCAGAGGTTGAATCATTTGGGTCAAGTCCAGCAATCGCTTGAAGAAGGTAGGCATTATCTTCAACGTTGCGTGTGATCGGTCCAATTTGATCAAGAGAAGATGCGAATGCAATCAGTCCGAAGCGGGATACACGTCCATAGGTTGGTTTTAAACCGACTACGCCGCAAAATGAAGCAGGCTGGCGAATCGATCCGCCTGTATCGGATCCAAGTGAAAATGGAACTTCTCCTGCTGCCACAGCCGCTGCTGATCCGCCTGATGATCCACCCGGAACGGTTTCTAAATTCCACGGGTTTTTAGTTTTAGCAAAATGAGAGTTTTCTGTTGATGATCCCATCGCAAACTCATCCATGTTCAATTTCCCAATCGTAATGGCATCCGCAGCAAAGAGTTTATCTGCAACAGTTGAATTATAAATTGGATCGAAATTGCCAAGAATTTTACTTGCTGCCGTAGTGCGAAGACCTTTCGTTACGATATTGTCTTTTACACCAACAGGCATACCAAAAAGCATGCCCTGGCCGTCTGCTGAAAGCTTGCTCTGCAGGGACTCGGCTTGTGCCAATGCGCGTTCTTCATCCAATGTCAGGAAGGCTTGAACCCTATCATCCACTTCTGAAATGCGCTTGTATGATTCACGTACAAGATCCGTAACGGTAATTTCTTTTTTATGTAGAAGACCTTGAAGATCTGCTAGCTTATGCTCAAATAATGACATTCTTTTCCCTCCCTATTCCAGTATTGTCGGCACCTTAACTTGTCCATCCTGATGGTCCGGTGCATTTTTTAGTACTTCTTCACGTGGAAGGCCTTTGCCTGATTTATCTTCACGCATAATATTTTTCATTTCAAGAACATGTGTCGTTGGCTCCACATTAGAAGTGTCAAGCTCATTCAGCTGCTCTGCAAATGTAATGATCGAGCCTAATTGATCAGCAAATTTTTCTGCTTCCTGTTCTGTAATAGACAGGCGGGCCAAGTGGGCTACGTGCTTTACTTCATCTGTTGTAATTTTTGTCATTGTGTAAGTCACCTCCGCGATTGTTCGAACACTCACAATACTGTTTATCATACCAAAAATGCACTTTATAAGGCAAATTGCTTTGAACTTTTTCTTTTTCCAGCCTTCTTTTCAACTGTATGAACCAATTTTTTTGGAATTCAATTACAAAACCGTCCCATTTTAAATAGAAGAAACTTTTTTCCAATAGGGTTGGGGTGGTCATCTAAACATCCTTTAAAGGATTGGTTCATTTCCGTGCTGGCGGGGTTTTTTGCAGGGTTTCGGGATTTGAGCGTTGGCGTTTATCGCTCATATTTTTCTGTTTATCGATCATCTTAGCAGGTTTATCGATCAACTTTCACCACTTATCGAACTAGTTTCTGCTTTTATCGGTCTCGCGGCACCAGGACGGCGGTTTATCTTACTTGTTTTCACTTTTATCGATCACCTTTTCCACTTTATCGATCACCTTTCCGTTTTTATCGGTCTCAGACGGTACTTGGCGCGTGCCGCTCACTTGCCTGGAACGGAGGCATGAAGCCATAGTCGTTTATCGATCATCTTTTTCCGTTTATCCATCATCTCAAACGGTTTATCGATCAACTTTCACCACACATCGAACTAGTTTCTGCTTTTATCGGCCTCGCGGCACCCGGACGACGGTTTATCTTACTTGTTTTCACTTTTATCGATCACCTTTTCCACTTTATCGATCACCTTTCCGTTTTTATCGGTCTCAGACGGTACTTGGCGCGTAACCCTGCTATGCTTCCCCTGTAATTCCCGCCTGCTGCCCACGTGCCCGTTTTTCAATCATTTCACATGATGTTTCTTTCGCCCAGCACCAAACAAAAACTGCCCTCACACGAATCTTATCTTGTTCGTGAGGGCAGTTTAATGAGTTTTCTCCCAGCCTTCAAAGACTTAAATAAGCAGTTACTATTTAAACAGCCGCTTAAAAAAAGAAGGCTTTTTCCTTTTTTCTTCAGCGGAAGATCTTTTTCTTTTAGGCACATCAATCTGTTCGTTGTCCACTGCATCCTCATGAGCAAGCACCAGTCCGTATTCGGAATTATGCTCCTTGTTGGAAACAACTGAATACGTAATTCTATGGCGGTCAGCAAGCTGAATATATTTTGAGAGATATTGATAATTCATATTGCCGTTAAGAAATAACTGCAATGAGGGATGCGCCTTCATTGCCTTTTCGATTTCAGGATACGGCGTGTCTTCTCTCACTTGGTTTTGCAGTAGGACAACTTCAATTCTTTCTCTTATCGAGCCAAGATACAGCCTTCTTTCATCGGGCAAGGTTTCCCTTGCTCCGTAAATGCCATCTTGAATATAATCATCAACATTTTTTTGATTCGACATGGAAACACCTCTCTTCTTGCTAGTGTGTCCATTGTAAGGGAAAAATAAGACGATTTCATAGCCAAAGGGTTCAGCCTTTTCCGGAACTCACGGAATGCCCTTTGACCCACTGCTCTTTTTAGGGAGATGGATGTATAATTTTCGCTCATTGGAGTGAAAATAAATTGATGCATTACAACCTATTCTAAGCTATCTGGTGAAAACGCCTTCTTTCGATGCTGGTTTAAAGCAATTTGAATTATTTTTTTCATATGATCATTGAAATTAAACTGAAAAATAAACGATCTAAATTTTTAGAATAGTTTTACTTTATAATATATAAAAAATGCCTGTAAACCTTATTAGAGTAAGGGAATAAGTCTATTTTACCATCTGTTTCCTAGTTTAGACCTCTTGAATAATGGTTATTAGTTTGTTAGGTTATTCAACTGTAGGTGTCTTCAACAGAATCTGACACAAAATTTATAAAGGAGGAGATTTGATGGACGTCGTAGAGATTGGATTTGAAGTTTACATTTCGCTCGCGATTTATTTTATCGCCATGCTGGGCATTGGTTATTATGCCTATAAAAAATCCACTGGCGATTTATCGGAGTACATGCTGGGAGGCAGGAAAGTAGGACCTGCTGTTACTGCACTATCTGCCGGCGCTTCTGATATGAGTGGCTGGATGCTGCTTGGTCTACCAGGCTCGATCTATGTTTCCGGGCTTTCGGGCATGTGGATTGCGGTTGGTTTATCAATCGGTGCATATTTAAATTATATTTTAGTGGCCCCTCGTTTACGTACTTATACTGAGGTGGCAAATGATTCGATTACGATTCCGGATTATTTTGAAAATCGTTTTGTTGATAATACGAAGATTCTACGTTTAGTTTCTGCAGTTGTAATCATTATCTTCTTCACCGTTTATACCTCATCAGGAATGGTGGCCGGGGGAGTACTTTTTGAAAGTGCTTTTGGCATCGACTATTTCACAGGTTTGATTATTACAGCAGCTGTTGTTCTCGCTTATACGCTGTTTGGAGGCTTCCTGGCAGTTAGTATTACCGACTTTGTACAGGGCTGTATTATGTTTGTTGCGCTAATCCTTGTTCCTGTTGTTGCTTTTATGGAGCTTGGCGGCGTGGGACCGACATTTGATACGCTTGCAGCAGTTGATCCGACACTTACTTCACTTTTTGAAGGAACAACAGCACTAGGGTTAATTGGTTTGCTTGCATGGGGACTTGGGTATTTTGGCCAGCCTCATATAATCGTTCGTTTTATGGCAATTCGGGATGTAAAATCATTGAAAACTGCCAGACGAATTGGCATGACATGGATGATCGTAGCAATTATCGGTGCACTATTTACCGGTTTGACTGGACTGGCTTATATTACGACCACTGGCCAGGAGCTTGCTGATCCGGAGACCATTTTTGTGTTTTTCTCTCAAGTTCTGTTCCACCCGATTATTTCCGGTTTCCTTCTAGCGGCAATTCTTGCAGCAATCATGAGCACGATTTCTTCTCAGCTGCTTGTAACATCAAGCGCACTGACAGAAGATTTCTATAACACATTCCTAAAACGAAGCGCATCTGATAAAGAGCTTGTTTTAATTGGACGTATAGCGGTACTGCTCGTTGCAATCGTTGCTGTTTTACTGTCGCTTGATTCAGACAGCACCATTCTTGATTTGGTAAGTAATGCCTGGGCTGGTTTTGGTTCTGCGTTTGGACCTGCAATCCTGCTGAGCCTGTACTGGAAACGCATGACTCGCTGGGGTGCACTGGCGGGAATGCTTACAGGTGCAATTACTGTCATCCTCTGGGTATATGTATTTGAACTCAGCGGTGTATTGTATGAAATGGTTCCTGGCTTCTTCCTCAGCCTTCTTGCAATTGTGGTTGTCAGCTTATTATCTGGTAATTCACGAAAGCCGGTACGCGAAGGATATGATGCTTTCGAAAAAGTTCATAATGTGGAAAAAAATAAATAATTATTTTACTCTGAACCGAAGAGAGGAAACCTCTCTTCGGTTTTTTGTGTTTTAAATGATTCATCTCCTAAAAAAAAGGGTACAGGTTTTTATACAGTCCTTACCAAAATAATAACCATTTCGGACAATTTATGCAGCGCTTTCAAAGATGTGGTAAATTAATTTTCAAAAAAACTCAATATTTCAAGGATTTTAGTCACTCTTTGTAGAATAAGTAAAAACAATCAATCTTTTGAAAGGATGAGGGCCTCTTATGATTCTTGCACCAAGCGAATTTGATGTACATTTATTTCACGAAGGCACCCTTCATCGAGCGCATAAGTTATTTGGAGCTCAGTTGATAAAAATAGGGAAAAACACTGCTACAAGGTTCACCGTTTGGGCACCTCACGCACAATCTGTTTCCGTCGTTGGGAACTTCAATGGGTGGGATGCAACTGAGAACAGACTTCTTAAGCAAAATGAAGAAGGAATTTGGAGCTTGTTGTTAAACGAGAATTTAACCGGAGAAATTTACAAATACTCGATTACAACACGCAGCGGTGAAGTCATCTTAAAAGCAGATCCCTATGGTTTTTATTCTGAACTGCGTCCGAATACTGCATCTGTTGTGTACGATTTAAAGGGCTATTCATGGAAGGATAAACTTTACAGGCAGCGGGTGCGCAGAAGGAAAGCCATTTATGAAAGACCCCTTTCCATTTACGAGCTTCACCTAAGTTCATGGAAGCAAAAAGATGATGGCTCCTATTTTACTTATCGGGAAATGGCGGCTGAGTTAATTCCTTATATTCAGGAGCGGGGATTTACCCATATTGAACTCCTTCCTCTGACGGAACATCCGCTTGATGCTTCCTGGGGCTATCAGGGAATCGGCTATTTCTCCCCTACCAGCCGTTTTGGGACCCCGCATGATCTCATGTACTTTATTGATCAGTGTCATCAGGCAGACATTGGCGTAATACTGGACTGGGTGCCGGGACATTTCTGCAAAGATTCCCAGGGGCTTTATTTATTTGATGGTGAACCTACCTATGAGTATGACACGTTCAGTGATCGGGAAAATGTCGAATGGGGCACAGCCAACTTCAATCTTGCTAAGGGAGAAGTAAGAAGTTTCCTGATTTCCAATGCTATTTACTGGATGGAAACGTTCAAGATAGACGGGCTCCGCGTAGACGCTGTAGCAAACATGCTCTATTGGGCGAACAGTGAACCGCCTGCTGCCAATCCCTACACTGTAGAGTTTCTACAGGAATTAAATACAGCTGTTTTCAATGAAAATCCTAATTTTCTTATGATGGCTGAGGATTCAACTGACTGGCCGCAGGTAACAGCACCCGTACATGAAGGAGGGCTTGGCTTTAATTACAAGTGGAATATGGGTTGGATGAATGATGTTTTAAGTTATATGGAGATTCCTCCATTTGATCGAAGGCATCACCATCATAAAATGACCTTCTCTCTCGTATACGCTTATACTGAGAATTTTATTTTACCTTTATCTCATGACGAAGTTGTGCATGGTAAGCGCTCTCTCTTGCATAAGATGCCTGGAGAGTATTGGGAAAAGTTTGCTCAGTTAAGGCTGCTACTAAGTTTTATGATGGTTCACCCTGGCAAAAAGCTGTTATTTATGGGAGCCGAATTTGGTCAGTTTGATGAGTGGAAATTTGTTCAGGGCTTGGATTGGTTTTTGAAGGACTATGAATCACATGCTAAAACGGACGTTTTTACAAAGGATTTGTTAGCCTTCTACCATAGTCAAAAAGCATTATATGAATTGGATCATGATCCGGCAGGATTTGAATGGATTGACGCCGATAATGCTGAACAAAGTATTTTTACATTTATTAGAAAAGGTAAGCGAAAAAGTGATACCCTTATCATTGCCTGCAACTTTACAAATGTTGCGTACGATGTTTTTCGCATTGGAGCACCATTTAAAGGGAAATGGAAAGAAGTATTTAACAGTGATAATGGCCATTACGGAGGCTCCAATCAATCCCATGAAACCGTTGTAGCTACCGAAGATACAGCTATACACAGTCGGGAGCAGTCCATTACAGTCAGCATACCGCCACTTGGCATGACGGTATGGAAACCAGCAAAGTGATGCAGCCAGACACTACGAAATGAGGAGTTGTGACATTATGGTAAAGAAAAAATGTGTAGCAATGTTATTGGCAGGAGGACAGGGCAGCCGTCTTCATTCGCTTACAAAAAGCATTGCAAAACCGGCTGTACCGTTTGGAGGAAAATATCGAATTATTGATTTCACTCTAAGCAACTGTACAAATTCCGGAATCGATACTGTGGGTGTCTTAACTCAATACCAGCCGCTTGTTTTGAATTCTTATATTGGAATTGGCAGTGCATGGGATTTAGATCGCCGAAATGGCGGGGTTTCAGTATTACCCCCTTACACGGAAGCTTCAGAAGTTAAATGGTACAGTGGTACAGCAAATGCCATTTATCATAATATGAAATATATTGAGCAATACAATCCGGAATATGTTCTTGTTTTATCCGGTGATCATATTTACAAAATGGACTACTCCAAAATGCTTGATTACCATATACAAAATGACTCAGAGGCAACCATTTCGGTTATCGAAGTGCCTTGGGACGAAGCAAGCCGTTTTGGAATTATGAATACCAATGAAAATTTCGAGATTGAGGAATTTGACGAGAAACCGGCTGAACCAAAAAGCAACCTGGCTTCTATGGGAATCTACATTTTTAACTGGAGTTCACTAAAGAATTTCTTAGAGGTGGATAATGTAAATGAAGATTCTTCCCATGACTTCGGCAAAGATCTTATTCCACTATTTTTGAACGAGGGAAAACGCTTAATGGCCTATCCTTTTGAAGGATACTGGAAAGATGTAGGTACGGTGAAAAGCCTTTGGGAAGCCAATATGGATCTGTTAAATGAAAATCCAGGTTTAAACCTGTTTGATCATTCCTGGAGAATTTATTCAAGAAACCCTAACCAGCCTCCTCAATTCCTGTCTGATACTTCAGAAGTTCGGGAATCATTAATTAATGAAGGCTGCGTTGTCGAAGGGAAAGTAAATTATTCAGTCATTTTCCAGGGCGTTAAAATTCATGAAGGCGCCGAAGTGGAAGAAGCGGTGATTATGCCGGACGCAGTCATCGGAAAAAATGCTATTGTCCGACGAGCGATCGTACCTGAGAATATTTCCATCCCTGAAGGTTTAACAATCGAGCCTGAGGATGGATCGGATGATATTATTTTAGTGACAGAAGATATGATTGCGCAATTGCGAAAGGACGTGACAGCATGAGTCGTTTGTTAGGTGTAATTGATGCTACAACTGTTATTGGAGGACTTCAGGATATTTCATTAAACCGTTCAGTGGCTTCTATCCCATTTGCAGGCCGCTACCGGTTCATTGACTTTGTGTTATCCAATATGGTGAATTCCGGTGTAGACAGTGTAGCAATTTTTCCAAAGCATCAATACCGATCACTGATGGATCATATCGGTTCAGGTAAGAACTGGGATATGGACCGTAAAAAGGATGGATTATTTTTCTTCCCTCCTTTTTACGAACCAAATGAAAACAGCAGTGTTGGCTCATTTGCGCGTCTGGAGCAGCATCTTGACTACTTTAAACGCAGCCATCAGGACTATGTATTCATTGCGAACAGCTATGTGATTACAAATGTGGACATTGAAGAAGCACTGGCTGAACATTTAATTCACGATCATGATATTACAGAAATTGTGAATCATGACCAGTCTCTTGAGATGTATGTCCTGAAGAAATCCCTGCTGATTGACCTTATTGAAGACCGGAAGAAATCTCAGTTTATAAGTGTGGCAGACGTGGCCAAGCAGCCATTCCACAATTATAAAATTGGAACATATAATCACCCGGGTTACGCTGCGGTGATGAATTCGATTGAGGCATATTATAATCACTCTATGGATTTGCTGGATAATACGGTGTGGAACCAGCTGTTCTCCGCTGACCGTCCAGTCTTTACAAAAGTGAAGGACGAGCCGCCTACGCGCTACTCCTCTTCCTCTGTCGTTACCAACTGTATGGTTGCTAATGGAGCAGTTATCCAGGGGAATGTAGAAAACAGCATTATCTCAAGAGCCGTAAAAATCGGTCGCGGCTCCATGGTGAAGAACTGTGTTGTCATGCAAAAAAGCCAGATTGGCGAAGGATGTACACTTGAATACGTTATCCTCGACAAAGATGTGCGAGTAATGGACGGAGTATCTTTAAAGGGTACACAGGAAAATCCTTTAGTTCTGCGAAAGGGAACAGTTCGTGAAATGGCGGTGAGCAAGTGAGAGTTTTATTTGCAGTATCAGAATGTGCACCATTTGTAAAATCAGGTGGCCTCGGCGATGTAGCCGGGGCTCTTCCTAAAGAATTAAAAAAGCTGGGAACGGACGTCCGCGTTATGCTCCCCAAATATTCTTTAATTGGAAGTGACCTGCTGAAAAAAGCAAAAAAGATAACATCCATCACAGTCCAGATTGGCTGGCGGAGGCAGTATTGCGGGATCGAATCACTTGAATACAACGGCATCACGTATTATCTACTAGATAATGAATATTACTTTAAACGCGATTCTCTGTATGGTCATTTTGACGACGGAGAACGTTTTTCGTTTTTTTGCCAGGCTGTATTGGAAGCAATGCCCGTCATTCCCTTTAAAGCGGATTTAATTCACTGCCATGACTGGCATACAGGTATGATCCCCTACCTTCTGGATCGAAAATACCGCAATGATCCCTACTACCGGGATATGAGAACTGTTTTTACAATTCATAACCTGCAATTCCAGGGTCTTTTCGCTCCTGAAGTTGGCGGGGAATTATTAAACCTGGAGGATCACTACTATTATTCCGGGGATCTTGAATTTAATGGAGCATTCAGTTTTATGAAGGGTGCTATCTTAAGTTCCAATGCCATTACGACGGTGAGTCCAACCTATATGGATGAAATTCAAACCCCCTTCTTTGGCGAGCGGCTCGACGGATTACTACGGGATCAATCGTTTAAACTTCAGGGCATTATAAATGGCATCGATACAGAAAGCTATAATCCGGAAACGGATAAATTAATTGAAGCAAATTATTCAAAGGATCAGGATTTAGTTGAACATAAATTAAAGAATAAATTGGCTCTCCAACGGGAATTCAATTTGCCGGAATCGGAAAATACACCGATTATTGCCATGGTCACAAGATTAACCGAGCAAAAAGGCCTTCCTTTAGTTCAACGAATCATGCATGAGATTCTGGAAGAAGAAGACGTTCAATTTATCGTGTTAGGCAACGGTGAATGGGAATACGAGGATTACTTTAATTATTTAGCTGGCACTTATCCGAACCAGGCAGGCGTGTTTATTGGCTTCAGTGAGGCCATGGCTCATCGGATTTATGCCGGTGCAGACTTTTTCCTTATGCCCTCGCTGTTTGAACCTTGCGGATTAAGCCAGTTGATATCTCTGCAATATGGAACTGTGCCGATTGTCCGTGAAACAGGCGGCCTGAATGATACCGTTCTTGCCTTAAATGAAGAAGAGCTTTCCGGCAATGGTTTCACTTTTGCAAACTACAATGCACATGATATGAAGCATACGATTAAGCGTGCTTTGTCGTTTTACCATAACAAAGAGGTTTGGTCTGTGTTACAGCAAAATGGCATGTCCGGTGATTACAGCTGGGCTCGATCAGCAGCTGAATACCTAGAGCTTTATTCCAAGCTATCAAGGAGGCCATAAGTGATGTTTCATGACAAAGAGCAATTTAAAGCCTCTTATCTTCAAAGACTTGAACAATCGGCCGGCGTATCGTTTGCCAATTCCTCTCTACAGCACCAATACCAGACGTTAGGGATGATGGTGCGGGAATATGTAAGTACGAACTGGATTGCTTCGAATGAAGAAACACGTAAAGGCGACCATAAAGAAATTTACTATTTATCAATAGAATTTTTGCTTGGAAGATTGCTTGTCAGTTCACTTATTAATTTAGGTGTAAAGGAATTGGTTGAAGAAGGATTGCATGATTTGGGAATTGAGCTTGCTGATTTAGAAGAGGCAGAAGCTGATGCTGGTTTGGGCAATGGCGGACTTGGCCGATTAGCAGCGTGCTTCCTGGACTCAATGGCTTCACTGGAGCTTCCAGGACATGGATATGGAATCCGTTATAAGCATGGTTTATTCGAACAAAAAATCATTGATGGCTATCAGGTTGAACTTCCTGAACAATGGTTGCGCAACGGGAACGTTTGGGAAGTGCGAAAACCGGATTTGGCCATTGAGGTGCCGTTTTGGGGAGATGTGCAGTGGATTGAGAAAAATGGAAAAGTAACGTTTGTTCATGAGCATGCCGAAACGGTCCTAGCTGTTCCTTTTGATATGCCTGTTATTGGCTATAATTCTGAAAGAGTTAATACGCTTAGACTTTGGGGTGCTGAGCCGGCAAAACATTTCCCTCCACATAAGGACTTCATGCAGTATAAACGGGATACAGAGCAGATTTCAGAATTTCTATATCCTAATGATGTATCCAACGAAGGCAAGGTCCTGCGCTTAAAACAGCAATATTTTCTGGTGAGAGCAAGTTTAATGAGCATTATCCGTGACTTTAAGGAAAATCATGATGATTTGTATCATTTTCATGAGCATGTGGCAATTCATATCAATGATACTCACCCGGCGCTGGCGATCCCTGAATTAATGAGGATATTTGTGGATGAAGAAGGTATGCGCTGGGAACAGGCGTGGAGTATCGTAACGAACACATTCTCTTATACCAATCATACGATTCTATCAGAAGCAATGGAAAAATGGACGATTGAACTCTTTAAACCTCTCTTCCCTCGTATTTATATGATTATTGAAGAGATTAATAAACGCTTTTGCAAGGAGCTGTGGCAGCAATACCCAGGTGACTGGGACCGGATCGAACAAATGGCGATTATCGCCCATGGCTATGTTAAAATGGCCCATCTATCCATCGTTGGAAGCTACAGTGTAAATGGCGTTGCAAAGCTTCATACCGAAATTCTTAAAATGCGGGAAATGAAAAACTTTCATAACTTCTATCCCGATCGATTTAATAACAAAACAAATGGAATTACGCACCGTCGCTGGCTGCTGCAGGCAAACCCGGAACTTACTTCGGTCGTCTCAAATGCAATCGGAATTGACTGGATAGCCAACACTGAAAAATTGAAGGAGCTTTCTTCATTTGCCGGCGATCCATCTTTTCAGCAGGAAGTAGAGCAAATAAAGCAATTTAAAAAGCATGAACTGTCAAGAATCATTTTTGAGCGCAACGGCGTTGCCATTGATGAAAATTCGATATTTGATGTTCAGATCAAACGGCTTCATGCTTATAAACGGCAGCTGTTAAATGTGCTTCATATTATGCATCTTTACAACCGGATGAAAGAAGATTCCTCCTTTAAGCCTTACCCAAGAACCTTTATTTTTGGGGCAAAAGCGGCTCCAGGCTATGACTATGCTAAAAAAGTGATTAAGCTTATGCATTCCGTTGCAAACATTGTCAATCGTGATCCGGTAACGAAGGACTTTATTAAAATTATTTTTCTGGAAAACTACAGTGTTTCTCTGGCTGAAAAGATTATTCCCGCTACCAATATCAGCGAACAAATCTCCACTGCCAGCAAGGAAGCATCCGGCACTGGCAATATGAAGTTTATGATGAACGGAGCAATTACACTCGGCACCCTGGATGGAGCAAATGTAGAAATTGGTGATTTAGTAGGTCCCGAAAACATCTTTATTTTCGGTTTAAAGGCAGAGCAGGTTATGGCCTATGAGAAGAATGGCGGATATCACTCCTACGATTACTATCATAATGACCGACGCATAAAACAAGTGGTAGATCAGCTTACTTCGGGATTTTTCCGTGATTCTTATTATGATTTTGAATCCATATCCGACTCACTGCTAATGGAGAACGATCAATACTTTCTTCTAAAAGATTTCTCAGCTTATACCGAGGCGCAGGAAGAAGTTGCCGCTTCATACAGCGACCGAAAAAAATGGCTTGAAATGAGCATACATAATATTGCTCAATCAGGGTTTTTCTCAAGTGACCGTACTGTGGCGGAATACGCAAAAAACATTTGGAATGTTCATTCCAATAGATAGGATAATAGTAAAAATCCTGACTGAATCGCTCAGTCAGGATTTTTTTAGTTCAATTTTAAGGAAATCTATGAATTTTATTGTTCATAAATGTGGACAAACGGCTCAGTTTCATCCGGTTTTTTTATTATTAAAGCTTCCGGTCCATTGACAGAGGTTATGTTTACTTCAATATTAAAATAAGGCGGAAATTGATCCATAATCCGTCCTGCTACAAATTGTGTAAAGCCGATTATTTCTGCCTTGCCATAGAACTGAATCGGGATATCAATATTTAGAAGCGACATTTGGTCTCCCTGGTATAACCCTCTCCCTATTACACTATTAAAATTAGGAAAATAGGATTCAACATCTTGTTTAAAATTCAAAAAAGAAGTTTCATCGTCACGGAAGTTATCATTTGCTTCTGAAGATGGAAATAATACATAGTTTTCATTCATGGAACTCCAATCTCCTAAGCTATCATCTCCACCGTCAGCAGACGCATAGGAAATAAAGTTCCCCGGAACGACCGAGCTTTTCGGTTCTTGTTTAAACAGAGCAACAGTGATTGGAATATCAGCCAAATCCGCTTTTTCCGGATCCTCTGCAGCCATTGCCCGTATACGCTTCACTACCTCCTGGCCGATCTTTTCGCCTTCTGCTTTAAGTTCATCAGCCGGTATCGCCTCTTCGTATGTAGGCCCAAAAGGATCATTATCATTTTGATAGTAGTATACGGAATTTAAGGCCAGCCCGATAACCATTCCACCAAGCCGCACCTTGCTTTCATCTTCATCCGATTTTATAAAATAGTTGTGTTCCAGAATATGAGCAAGATAAATTGGACTGTTTTTTGCCCGCTCGGCACGAGAGCCTTCCCCGTTATCTATCGGATTAAGACCCAAATTTTCCTCTGGCTTCATCTCGCTCTCTTTCAGCTGAGATTCATTTAGCTCCCGTGACAGCCAATTTGTAATGGTATCACTTTCCAAAAAGTTGCCTGACTGAAAGAAATAGTCATCAGGAGAGAACTCACGCTGAGCGATTCTCATTAATCCGCTTTCTAATTCCGCAACATCATAATTCGTATTAATATTATTTACAACCATTCCTCTCGAAGGAGAAGGCTCAAAAGGCAGCAGTGTCTTGTAATAATCCTCCGAAATTTGATAGTTTGGAATAATCACTGACTGGTCCTCTGTCTTTTCAGGGGCATTTTCCTGTATTACCTCATCCTCTTGCTTAAAAGACGGCATACAGCCGCCTAACAGCAAGGCAGCTCCCAACGCTGATGCTACCCATTTTTTCATGTATACATTACACCTCTTGTCCGTTTATTTCTTCCAGGAGCTGGTCTTCATCCCAAATCGTAATTCCAAGCTCCTGTGCTTTGGACAGTTTAGAACCCGCATCTTCTCCTGCAACGAGCAGATCTGTCTTTTTACTGACACTTCCTGTCACATTTCCACCTAATATCTCTATTTTCTCTTTTGCTTCATTGCGTGTCAATTGTACTAATTTCCCAGTTAATACGACCGTTTTTCCAGCAAGAGAGGAATCGAGATTTTCTGCACGCTGAAGTTTAGGTCCTTTGTAGGTTAAATTAACCCCAGCTTCCTTTAGTTCAATTATTAATTCACTAACTTCTTCCTGTTCAAAATAAGTGACGATGGCAGAAGCCATTTTGTCACCAATTTCATTAATTTGTAACAACTCTTCTTCGGAAGCTTCCCGTAAACGATCCATCGTTTCAAAATTCTGAGCAATGGTTTTGGCAGCTTTGGCTCCCACATGACGAATGCCTAATCCAAACAACAGCTTTTCGAGGGAATTTTCTTTTGAAGCTTCGATCGCTTTTAACAGGTTAGAGGCTGATTTTTCTCCCATTCGCTCAAGGTTAATAAGCTGGTCCATAGTCAGCGAGTAGATATCTGCTACATCTTCAATCAGTTTTTCTCTAAACAGCTGAGCCACTACTTTTTCTCCCAATCCGTCGATGTTCATCGCGTTTCTTGAAACAAAATGAATTAGCCCTTCCTGTATTTGAGCAGGGCACTTAGGGTTTAAGCATCTTAATGCCACTTCTCCCTCTATGCGAGCCAGGTCGCTTTCGCAGGCAGGACATTGATCAGGCATACTAAAGTGGCGTTCTTCACCTGTTCTGCGCTCAAGTATTACACTTACAACTTCAGGGATAATATCTCCTGCTTTTTTGACCACTACATGATCACCCAGCCGAATATCCTTTTCCCGAATCAAATCTTCATTATGCAATGAAGCACGCTGAACAGTCGTTCCTGCGACAAGTACCGGCTCAAGCAGCGCGGTGGGGGTTATCACGCCGGTTCTGCCGATACTCAATTCGATGTCGTGTAAAATGGTCACCACTTCCTCAGCAGGGAACTTAAAGGCAATCGCCCAACGCGGACTTTTTGCGGTTGCTCCCATTTCCTCCTGATGTGAGAGTGCGTCCACTTTAATAACAATTCCATCAATATCATATTGGAGCTCCGCTCTTTTTTCAGTCCACTCCGCTACATACTCAAGCACATCGTCGATCGTTTTACACTTTCGGCGTTCGTTATTCGTTTTAAATCCAAGTTCACTTAATAAATCAAGTCCTCCGCTTTGCGACTGAACCCCTGTTTCTCCTATTTCCCCAATCCCATAAAGATATAAATCCAGATTTCTTGAAGCCGCTATGCGGGGATCCAACTGGCGAAGGGAACCGGCTGCTGCATTTCTTGGATTAGCAAAAGGCAGCTCTTCCTGTTTTTCTTTTTCTTTATTTAACGCAATAAAGGATGACCTGGGCATGAAAGCTTCGCCCCGAACTTCAATAGAGAAAGGCTTTTTAAGCTTTAGTGGAATAGATCGTATCGTTCTTAAATTGGCTGTGATATCTTCTCCGATTGCTCCATCTCCGCGGGTTGCTCCCTGTACAAAAAGTCCATCTTCGTAGCGAAGCGATACAGCGAGTCCATCAATCTTCAGCTCACAGATATACGTAATATGATCGCCGATCGAGTTGCGGACCCTGCGGTCAAAATCGCGCAAGTCTTCTTCATTAAATGCATTCCCAAGACTTAGCATCGGGGTGCGGTGGCTTACTTTTTTGAATTGCTCCGACACAGTTCCTCCGACCCGCTGTGTTGGGGAATCAGGTGTCACAAGTTCAGGATGGTCTTCCTCCAGCTTTTTCAGTTCGTGTAGAAGCTTATCGTATTCAACATCTGGAACTGAAGGCTTGTCCAATACGTGATACTCATAATTGTATTGGTTAAGTAAATCCTGCAGTTCTCTTACTCTTGTTTCAGCGCTGGATCGTTCCATCAATTGTCATCCTCTCATCCTGTCACTTTTTTTACGGGCGCAAATTTTGCCAGGAGACGTTTAACTCCGGTCGGGCTTGGAAATGCGATATCAAGCTCCATGGAATCTCCTTCGCCTTTTACACTGACGACCGTGCCTGTCCCCCATTTGCCATGTTCAGCTTTATCTCCAACCATCCAGCCAATGCCGCTGCCGCCGGTCGCTTTTGGCGCTGGGCGGCTGACAGGTTTTCTCTCAGCAGGACGGCTCTTGCCATATGCGCCTCCCCCGCTTCTCCCGCTCATTCCAAATGGATTGGAGGCTTCTTTTTTCATTGGCTCCTCCATTAATTCAGATGGGATTTCGGCTATGAAGCGAGAAACAGGGTTCATATTGGTTCGGCCAAACAATGTTCTCATTTGTGCGTTTGAAATAAATAATTCTTCCTCGGCTCTTGTAATGCCAACATAGGCAAGACGGCGTTCTTCCTCCATCTCAACTTCTTCCATTAGAGAACGGCTGTGGGGAAATACACCTTCTTCAAGCCCGATCAGGAATACAATCGGAAACTCAAGACCCTTTGCAGAGTGGAGGGTCATTAAAGTAACAAGCTCCGATGAAGTTTCCTCTTTATCTAATTGATCAATATCAGCCACCAATGCAAGATCTGTCAGGAACGCTACTAAGCTTTTGTCTTCACTTGCTTCTTCAAATGCTTTTGTAACGGATAAAAATTCATCAATATTTTCCAGTCTGCTTTGTGCTTCAATTGTTTTTTCTGCCCTTAAGGCTTCCCGGTATCCGGACTTTTCAATAATATCTTCAACCAATTCTGTTACAGAAAGATATTCCTGCATTTGAGTGAAGTTGGTAATAAAATCACGGAACTCCATAACGGTTTTGGTTATTTTAGGGCTGATGCCGATAAAATCCCCCAATGCGAGCGCTTCATACATCGACATATCATTATCTCTGGCGTAATTGCCAATGCGATCCACAGATGTCGCTCCGACTCCGCGCTTTGGAACGTTGATAATTCTTGTTAAACTGATATCATCAGCAGGATTTGCTACAAGCCGCAAATAAGCAAGAATATCTTTAATTTCTTTGCGATCATAGAACTTTGTTCCTCCAACAATCGTATACTCGATGTTGGATTTCATTAAAACTTCCTCCATTACACGCGACTGGGCGTTTGTGCGATAAAGAATGGCAAAATCAGACCGTTTTCTTTTTCCAGACTGTACCAGTTCGTTAATTTTTCCTGCTACAAACTGGGCTTCCGCCTGCTCGCTGTCCGCACGGTAATAATTGATTTTCTGGCCGTCATCATTTTCAGTCCAAAGATTTTTCGGCTTCCGGTTAGGATTGTTCTGGATCACCTGATTGGCTGCATCCAGAATTTTTTTGGTGGATCGGTAGTTCTGCTCCAACAGTATTACCTGTGCATTCGGATAGTCCTTCTCAAACGACATAATATTGGCTATATCCGCTCCGCGCCAGCGGTAAATTGACTGGTCGGAATCCCCTACCACACATAAATTCTTAAAACGGGAAGCAAGCTGTTTTACAAGCATATATTGTGCGCGATTTGTATCCTGATATTCATCCACATGGATATATTGGAATTTACGCTGGTAAAATTCCAAGACCTCTGGGATCCGCTCAAATAAATGAATGGTCTGCATGATTAAATCATCAAAATCCAGGGCGGAGTTTTTACGAAGCCGCTTCTGGTATTCTGTAAAAATTTCACTGATGGTTTCCTCATAATAGCTGCCAGTATCCTTCGCAAATTGCTCTGGCGTGATCAGTTCATTTTTCGCTGAACTGATTACGGATAAGATTCCTCTTGGTTCAAATTTTTTCGGGTCCAGGTTTTTATCCTTTAGAATGCTTTTAACAACAGACTGCTGATCTGTTGAATCCAAAATCGTAAAGTTTCGATTATAGCCGATGCGGTCAATATCTCTTCGCAGAATTCGAACACACATGGAGTGGAAGGTTGAGATCCAAACATTTTCAGCCGCGCCGCCTAAAATGGTTCCTACCCGGTTTTTCATTTCTCTTGCTGCTTTATTCGTAAAGGTAATGGCTAATATATTGTAGGGAGCTACTCCCTTTTCAATCATAAGATAAGCGATGCGGTGCGTGAGCACCCTTGTTTTTCCGGAGCCGGCTCCGGCCATAATTAAAAGAGGGCCGTCCGTTGCTTTAATTGCCTTTGCTTGCTCAGGGTTCATTCCCTTTAATAATCGATCTGTTAAAAATTGCATTCCCTCACCACCTCGAACATTTGTTCTTATTATAAAGTATAATCGCTATTTTTTCACGATTGTTTTTAACGCTTCAGGTAAATTCTCATAAATTAAATTGCCTACAACGATAACATCTGCCCATTGTGCCATTTCTTCCGCTTTGTTCCGGGATGTAATTCCCCCACCGTAAAAAAATACTGCTTTGGAAAGCTCATTAGATACAGCTTTTACAATATCCGGGTCTCCGTACATTCCACTGTATTCCAAATAAAAAATAGGAAGATGAAATAACCGCTCACTCATTCGCGCATGAGCGATTACATCATCTTTCGTTAAATTGGCATCAGCCTGCGTCAGTTTTGCTGCCTTGCAATCGGGATTAACAATACAATAGCCTTCTGCCATTATTTCCTCCCAATTCATTAAGTCTCCGTGCTCTTTTAGTGCTTTATGATGTAAACCGGTAATCCACTGAGGATCAGTCGAATTTAATACGGTTGGAATAAAATATAAGTCAAATCCAGGGGTAACCGATTCAAGATTGGACACTTCAAGAACGCATGGAACGGTATAGCGGCGAATTCTCGCCATTAAGTCCAGTACGTTTTCCAGTGTAACACCGTCCGATCCTCCAATCATCACGGCATCTGTTCCAGATTCACAGATCTTTTCAAGCTGTTCGTCTGAAATCTCCTTATTCGGATCTAGTTTAAACACATGATTCCATTCCTGGATGTCATACATGGTGCATCCTCCATTTCATTACGTTCCTATTAAACTTTATCCGTACCATTATAGCATCGTTGGAGTGAAGCTTAAAGCATCGGACAGAAGAACAAATATTGGGATAACGAAAAAAATCATTTACTGTGAAAAAATAAAAATTGAGACTGATAAACCTAACCAAAAAGAATGCCCTGTCGAACAAAAACATGTTCGGCAGGGCATTCTCTTTGAATTACTATCTATTTCGTTTCTTTTACATCCTCTTCCTGGTGAACGCGTGCCAGGACAAGGGCATAGGTATCATTTCCATAGTTTAAACAGCGCTTAACACGTGAAATTGTGGCTGTGCTGGCACCTGTTTCTGTTTCGATTTTGTGATAGGTTTTGCCTTCACGAAGCATCCTTGCAACTTCAAGACGCTGGGCCAGGGACTGAATTTCATTTATCGTGCATAGATCATCAAAAAATCGGTAGCATTCATCCAGATCTTTTAAAGAAAGAACAGCGTTAAACAGTTGATCTAATTCTTTCCCTCGTAGTTTATCGATTTGCATAATATAGGAACGACTCCTTTAATGTTATTCGTGTATAGTTACAGACTGTTCAAATCCAGTGGTTTTAGGGATAATATGGATCCAGCTTAATCCAGGGGCCATTGGGGCAGGCTTATCATCAATAAACGGAATCATTCTCCCATTTACATCCTTCCAGGTCATCTGGCTCAACTCGCCTCGTTGAAAAACATACGCGTCTCCACCCGATACTAAATCAATCATTAAACGTCCCTCATCATCAACAATCTGATGGTCCGCTTCTAAAACGATGACATTCGATATGGATACAGCTTCCTGCGTTTCCTGGTCTATAGTTGTTTCACCATTGATCATACGTGTGTATGTATGGGAGGTAGGGTCATATTGATATTTACTATTGTAATCGGCATTTTCATTAACCGATACTGAGAAAGAAACTGCATCAGCGGCTTCAGAGCCAATTGGATCCTCTTGGAAAATGATCGCTTCCGGCGCACCTTCTAATGAATCGCCCTGGCGCTCCGCCCCTTCTTGAATCAACTCGTAGCTGCTGTAAGAATTATGAGGGGCCTCCCGGTCAGAAGAGCGGATAAATAATTCCCCGTCATATTTTATTCCATTCATATGTTCAATAACACCGGCTTCAAGCATCTCTAAAGCATCCGGACTGTATCCATGGGCCACAAAAAAACTGTCGAAGCCTTTAGCTAATTGAATATGGTAATCCCGTGCACTGCGAATGGGTCCTACCCGGTCTGGCAATTGGCTTTGATAAATGGCCAGTAGGCGGGTGATTCCCCCTTCTGCCAGCAACTCGTATACGAGATCTGCTTCAGCAAGTCCGCTTTGAGGACGAGCCTGCTTATGATTATTTAAAATTACGGAAACGGCACGCTGGTCATATTCTGCATTTGAAGGTTTTCCTGTTAAAGGAAAAATCGGATTGATGGATGGCGCATCTACTGTTACGGCTTCTTTATTTTCTTCTCCAATAGGCGATTCACTCGATTGATTTACTGAATTTTGCTCTTCTGCTTTTTGAACCTGACTGCAGCCCGCTGTTAAACACGCAAAAAACACCAGTAAAAACCGTTTCATGCCTCTGCCACCTTTTATTTAATTTTTCTTACTTTCTCATTTTAACGCATTATCGTTGGAAAGAGTACCGTTTTCTTTTTAACATCGTACAGTCCTCTTTCAGTAATTCGAATATACGGCAAATGAGTAGAGGATAAAAATAGCAGGGTATACACCGGGTCACCATGTTCATAGCCCCTGCTTTTCAATATCTCCTTTAAGGCTTCTTCCTTATCCATCACTTGCTCCATCGGTTCCAAGGACATAACTCCGCCAATCGCCAGAGGTATTTCATGCAAAACCTCTCCCCGGTCGGCGACGACGATCCCCCCGTTAAGTTCTTTTATCCGATTGAATGCAGCTGTCATATCCCGTTTGTTTTTTCCAATCAGCAGGATGTCTCCTGAGTTTGAAAAGGAAGATCCAAGCCCGCCAAGATCCTCAGCAAATCCTTTTATCAACGTGCATATTTTCCATTTTCCATATCGGTCAATTAACATTAAAAAACATTCATCACTGTTGCGGTCCAATTCTTCTGTTGCCGCATCAATTTGGATGGAATACGGCTTTGTAATAACATTATTCACCATCTCAATTCCACATGGCATAGAGAACTGAAGATCATCTTCCTGCAGTTCCCAATCCAATTCGAGTGGAGGAATCATAGACCAGTCAGGCTGTTGCAGGGACAAAACGCTTTTTCCATCCCTCTTCATCCACTGCCCTCTGGACATGACTGACTCCGGAGTAGGGTTTTCCTTTGAGGTCAGTATATTGAGAGTTGCCTGACGGCCGGTCGCCACCATCCCCTGCATTGATTCCATTCGGTAATATTTTGCAATCGAATAGGAGGCCATATGATAAGCTTCAATTGGATCAATTCCTTCATCTAAAGCAATTCTGATCAGCTGATCCATGACGCCTTCCCGGTAAAAGGAAGGGGTTGAGCCATCGGTTGTCATCATAAGAGAATCAAATGATCTCAGCCCTTTGTCCTTTAATTCTTTCAGGAGCTTTGGAAGATCTGGACGAATTGACGAATGTCTTAAGGTTACAGCAAGCCCCTGCTCCAGCCGCATCCAGGCCTCTTCTCCAGTCATGGCTTCATGATCCCCCGTGACGCCAAGCAATGCCATTTTTGCAACCGTTTTTTCCGAAGCTCCCGGTAAATGACCTTCTATCCGTTTATAATTCAGCTTAGCCTCCTGCATCCAGCTTAAAAGCAGATCATCTCCAGCTAACAGCTTTGGCCAGCTTGTCATTTCTCCTGCCAAAAGGACATTCGGATCATTGAGCCAATTCCTAACCTCACCATTTGTAAAGTATTCTTCTTCGTCAGAAAGCTCCGTTTGAGAGTCCAGCCTGGTCCACCAGTAAAATGATAGCGGCGACTCTTTGAACTGCTGAATAAAAGGAAGCGCTTTCTTTTTTTCGTTTAATAAAAGCATCATCAGGTTGTCCTGAATAAAGGTAGTCGTCCCTCCCTGAGATGCATACTCAGCAAAAGATTGGGGATTATAAAGCTGGAAAGGATGAACATGAGGCTCAATATAGCCTGGGACAATCCATTTATCTGACATATTGATTATTTCAGTATTACGTGTATTCTCAGGAAGCTCTTTTCCCACATAAACAATCCGATCCTGGTAAACCCATATGTTCCCCTTTGTCCACATGCTTAAGGAAGAGTTTAAATAATTGGCATCTTCCAGCACGATGGTTGGGGCAATCGTACCTTCCAGTATCGCTGTATGCTCTCGTAAATGTGGTATCTTCCAGGGAAAGCGTTGACCCATTGTATTGTTCTCCTCCTGATCATCCATGCTTACGTAACGTCTTTAATGCAGTTAGACACATGAAAATAGTAGTTTCATCGTACCATATTCTGCCCGTTAACGCATTAAAGACACACAGTTTCACAAAACTTTCATACAGGAGTGATGATGATGGAAACGAATATTGGTAAAGTTAATTCATTTATCCGCACAATCATTGGTTTTACAGTACTTAGTTACGCTACAGCCCGCATGTCAAAAAAACCATGGAAACAGTCTTATGTTCTATTGGCCTTATTAGGTGCCATGAAAGTGGCTGAAGGGTTAATGCATTATTGTCCAATGGTTGCGTTGTGGCAGCGCAGGAATAATTGGATGGACGATGCCATGTTCTGGGAAAATGAAACAAGTAATGATTTGTACAGCAGCACAGAAAAAGGTGAGTAATCCCTCGTTTTTATACTAACCTATCTTAATAATGAATTTTTAACACAATTCGTCACAATTCACCAATAATTCGACATTTTAACGCATTGGTATGCTATAATAATGTGCGTTATAGTGTGGATTATTATCAAGTATGTTAAAATTGTTATATGTAAGCATTTTAAATACTTCAAGGTGTGTGATGGAAATGATAGGTGATCGAGTTAAGACGTTGCGCAAAGAAAAAAAAATGTCTCTTTCTGAACTTGCCGAACAAGCAGGAGTTGCCAAATCATATGTAAGTTCGCTGGAACGAAACCTTCAACAGAACCCATCCATTCAATTTTTAGAAAAAATAGCCCCAGTACTTGGTGTATCAGTCAATGCCTTGCTAGATCCTGGTGATGATCAGGAAAACGTTGACGCAGACTGGGTGAATTTAGCTAAAGCTGCAATGGATTCCGGCATCTCAAAAGAACAGTTCAAGGAATTTATCGAATTTAATAAATGGCGAATCAATAAAACATGACCTGGCATCATTTTATGCTCAGGTCATGTTTTTTAGTATAATCCGTCAATAATATTAGTCTAAAAGGCCCTTCTGACTTCAGCGTCCTCATAAGATTCCCTGCTGCTTAAAAAATCAAAAATTTCCGTTTCCGAGATCCCAGTTCCAAGTGCTTCCTTAATCAATGCGACCCATTCCAAATCAAGTTCCATTTTTTTACCCATTGTTTTTCCCTCCCGAAAATACTAAATTGCAGTACCTCAGGCGGCTCAGCCATCTTAGCATCTATCTTTTTATCTCTATGCCTTAGACCCGTAGCTTTGCGTCCCAATTTTTCAATTGGTTTGCCTTTATCTGGTGTTTTAAAACCCATAAGCAGGAGAAGTCATTGTTAATCATGCGCCAGTACTTTGAGCTATGAGTATTTGATCTTATCTTACCACCGATATAATTCCTCATAAATAGTTATATAGCACTAATCAATCGGTCTTTTTCAACATTCTCTATTGATTTAAAAGATAGATGTGTAGTATAATGTCTTTTTTTGTCGATAGATGGCGTTATTTGAATTATTTTCTCTTACAATATCTTCATTTTTCAGGATATTTGTTCAAGTAAAATTCACTGGACAAAAAGTGATGACAATTAATCTGTTTACCGCTACTATTGAAATGTAATTTCCCGCTGCCTCACTCCTTTATCACTAATTTTCGCATCAGTGTTTTATGGTCCATTTCACACGATGTTCTATATATAGAACTTATTACCGTAAGTATACGATTTACTTTCGATTTATTAAATGTGCAAATTTCTCCTTTTCTTCTTAAGAAAAACCCATTACCTAAAAAATACTACCTGATGCTCCATTTTTTAAAGATTTAGAATTATTTAATTACTATTCTTAATAAAGAAAAAAGGCTGGGACAAAAGTGTCTCAACCTCTTTAAACCGGTTCACTGCGCTTCAGGCGGCGCTTTCCGCAGGGACTCTGCTTTAGCCTCCACAGGCTTCGCCATGCGGAGTCTCAGCTTGCCGTCATATCCTGCAGGAGTCGCCACCTTCCACTCCGTTCGCCTCATGTTCTTATAGAAAATAGTCTCCATTATATACTTTTGGCGGTTTTGTCCCCCTTACCCTAGTCCTCTATAATGAAGATATTGCCCTGTGCGCAATATCCTTACGATAATATAATCCGTCCGCTTTTTTTTCTTTCAGATAGGCATAGACGTTTTTTTGCGCCTGCCCTATTGTTTTACCCATACGGGCAGCCAGCAGGACTCTGCCTCCTGTCGAAACAAGCTGTCCTTCTTCCAGCTCTGTTCCGGCATGGAATATGAACTCATGGTCCTGAGTGAATTCGTGTAACTTTATTCCTTTTTGATAATTGCCTGGATATCCTTCCGCAGCTAATACAACACCAGCGATCGGTCGGGGGTCCCAATCAACCTCTTCCGTTTCACCCTGCAGCAGCTTTAAAATAAGCTGGGCCAAATCAGAATTCATTCTTGGCAGCACTACCTGTGTTTCAGGGTCACCGAAGCGGGCATTAAATTCAATGACCTTTGGCCCCTCACTTGTCAGTATCAGGCCAGCATAGAGAACGCCAGTGAACGGTCTTCCTTCTGTAATCATTGCATCAACAACCGGCTGAAGGATTTCTTTCATTGCATGCTTTGTCAAATTTTCAGGCAAATGCGCTACTGGCGAATATGCACCCATTCCGCCGGTATTTGGTCCTTTATCACCGTCATATGCTCTTTTATGATCCTGCGCAATCTCCAGCGGGATAATCTTGTCCTGGTGAACAAGCGCCATAAGGGAAAACTCTTCCCCTTCTAAAAATTCCTCAATCACAATCTGACTCGAAGAAGACCCAAATTGCTGATGAATGAGCATATCTTCTATGGCATCCATCGCTTCTTTTTGTGACATAGCAACAACGACACCTTTTCCGGCAGCAAGCCCGTCCGCTTTTATCACAATAGGCGCACCATGTTTAAGAATGTACTCCTTCGCCGATTCAGCATCAGTAAAGGTTTCATAGGCTGCAGTGGGCACATTATATTTTTTCATCAGATCCTTCGCGTAGGACTTGCTTCCTTCTATAATAGCAGCTTCTTTTGAAGGGCCGAAAATGGTGAGACCCTCACTTAAAAAACGATCCACTATTCCTTCTGCCAAGGGCTGTTCAGGTCCGACGATCGTAAGGGCAATATCATTTTCTCTGGCAAACTGCACAAGTAATTCCTGGCTGCTTTCATCAATATCGACTCTTGTAGCCGTATTTGCGATTCCTGCATTTCCTGGAGCACAAAAAACACGGCTGACTGATTTTGCCTGCGAAAGGGTCCAGCAGATTGCATGTTCTCTTCCTCCACGGCCTATAACCAAAACGTTCATAATCGAGCTCCCTTCTTTGAGACTTTGGTCTTTTACAATTTTACTATATTATATCGGACTTTCTTAAACGCGGCTGTTGATTGCAGCACGCTTAAATATAAAAAGAGGCTGACTCAAATTCGAGTGAGTCAGCCGTAAGGACATGGACATGAGTAAGATATTTTTGACATGGAATATCTTACGTATCGTGATTAATGCTTAAAGTGCCTAACGCCTGTTAAGACCATTGAAATACCATATTCGTTAGCTTTTTTAATGGAATCTTCATCGCGAATAGAACCGCCTGTTTGAATAATAGCTGTAATACCGGCTTTTGCTGCTGCTTCGACCGTATCATCCATTGGAAAGAAAGCATCGGATGCGAGGCTTGCACCTCTTGCACGTTCACCAGCTTGTTCAAGCGCAATTTTAGCAGCCCCCACACGATTCATCTGACCTGCTCCAATTCCAACCGTCATATTTGAATCTGCAACAACGATTGCATTCGATTTAACGTGTTTCACCACCTTCCAAGCCATTTTCATTGCATCCCATTCCTGATCTGTCGGCTGTCTATCCGTTACAACACGAACATCACCGTTTTCCAATGTGAAATGGTCCTGGTCCTGCACAAGCAAACCGCCCTCCACAGACGTATAAATAAGCTCATGCTCGGTTTTGCGGTCAAATGGAACAGTCAGCAGACGCAGGTTTTTCTTCGTCGTTAAAATGGCCATTGCTTCATCTGTAAAAGCAGGAGCAATGATGATTTCCAAAAAGATTTGCACTAATTTTTCTGCAGTTTTTCCATCAACAGCCCGGTTAAACGCAACGATGCCGCCAAAAATGGATGTTGAATCACTTTCAAAAGCTTTTAGAAATGCTTCATAAGGGCTTGCTCCAGTTCCAACACCGCAGGGATTCATATGTTTCACTGCCACCGCGGCAGGCTCTCCAAAGTCTTTCACGATTTGAAGTGCTGCATCGGCGTCTTTAATATTGTTATAGGAAAGCTCCTTGCCATGATGCTGTCTTGCATGGGCTACTGAAAACTCTGAACCCAGAGGATTGCGGTAAAAGGCTGCCTGCTGATGCGGGTTTTCTCCGTAGCGCAGGTCCTGCTGACGTTCATATGTAATGGTCATCCGCTCAGGGTTTTCTTCACCAGCTTCTTTAGTCAGGTACTGTGAAATATAAGCGTCATAAGCAGCTGTATGGCGGAATACTTTAGCTGCCAGCTTGCGTCTGGTGCCTGCGTCAACTGCCCCCTGTTTAAGCTGCGTGATCACCTGCTCATAATCCAGTGCATCCACAATAACTGTAATATAGGCATGATTTTTAGCTGCAGCGCGAAGCATCGTTGGTCCGCCTATATCAATATTTTCAATTGCTTCATCAACTGTAACAGTCGGTTTGCTGATTGTTTGCTGGAAAGGATACAAATTAACACATACCAGATCAATTGGCTGAATTCCCTGTTCCTCAAGCTGTCTGATATGCTCTTCATTATCCTGCTTGGCTAAAAGTCCTCCGTGAATGGAAGGGTGCAATGTTTTCACTCTTCCTTCAAGTATTTCCGGGAAGCCGGTGATTTCATCGACCCCTTTCACTGCCACATTGTTTTCCTGAAGCAGTTTTTTTGTGCCCCCTGTGGACAATATTTCATATCCAAGCTGCTGGAGTTGTTCTGCAAATTCCACAACTCCTGCTTTATCTGACACGCTAATGAGTGCACGCTTTGCCATCTTCATTCCTCCATAAATTCAGGTTATCAATTCTGGATGTTTTGGTTAAAAAGCTTTTGCAGTGTAGAAGGATAGAGCTGATGCTCAATTTGATGTATTTTGAGTTCAATATCTGACCGCTCCATTTTATCTTCAACATGAAAAGAACACTGCGATATAATCGGACCGGTATCCATTCCTTCATCAACAAAATGAACCGTTACACCCATCACTTTTACACCGTAATCGATCGCTTGCCCAACAGCGTCCTTACCGGCAAAAGCAGGTAAAAGAGAAGGATGGATGTTAATAATTCTTTTTTCATATGAGGTTAGAAGTACCCGTCCAATCAATCGCATATAGCCAGCTAATACAATCCACTTTATTTCTTTTTGCTGCAATTTGGAAAGGATCACCTTTTCATACTCTTCTTTAGAAGAAAAGGTTTTTGCCTGAAAAACAAACACCTCAATACCCGCCTGCTTTGCCCGTTCAATCACATAGGCATTGGGTCTGTCGCATACCAGCAGTTCGATGGTTGCTGACAGCTTATTCCTCTCGATTGCATCGATCATTGCTTGTACATTACTTCCATTTCCAGAAGCAAATAAGGCTATTTTCGTCATGATGATCTCTCCTTACAACTGTGCCGAAAACAATACTTCTTTGTTTTCAGAGCGGGTTACCCGGCCGATCACATAGCCTTTTTCACCTGATTCACTAATGGCAGCCATCGCCTCGTCCACTTCATCTTCCTGTACAACTGCAACAAAACCAATTCCCATGTTAAAAACATGGAACAATTCATCCTGACTCATGCCCGCAGCTTCTTGAATCAAATGAAAAACTGGATGAACCGGCCAGCTTCCCTGGTGAATCGACACGCCAAACCCTTCCGGAAGCATGCGCGGCAGATTTTCATAAAACCCGCCTCCTGTCACATGGGCCATCCCCTTTACATCAACCCGTTTAAGCAGCGGGATGACAGTTTTGGCGTACAGTTTTGTTGGTGTCAACAGCACTTCTCCAAGGGGCTGATCAAATCCTTCCAGCGTTTCATCAAGGCTGTATCCTTTATCTTCTAAAAGACTTTTGCGAACCAGCGAGTAGCCATTGCTGTGAATACCGCTGGATGGAAGGCCGATTAACACATGGCCTTCTTCAATTGCATCACCTGTCACGATCGCAGATTTTTCACAGGCTCCAACAGCAAATCCTGCCATATCGTACTCATCTTCTTCGTACATTCCAGGCATTTCAGCGGTTTCCCCGCCAATGAGTGCACATCCTGATTGTTCACAGCCGTCAGCGATTCCTTTTACGAGCTGTTCAATTTTCTCAGGAACAGCTTTCCCAACAGCCAAATAGTCGAGGAAATATAGCGGTTCCGCTCCCTGTGCAATAATGTCGTTTACACACATTGCCACACAGTCAATGCCAATCGTATCATGGCGGTCCATTGAGAATGCCAGACGGAGCTTTGTGCCCACCCCGTCAGTTCCTGAAATTAGTACAGGCTCCTTGTATTGCAGTGACGATAAATCAAACATGCCGCCGAAGCTTCCAAAAGGTCCCATAACACCGGGCCGGCTTGTTCTTTTTACATGCTTCTTCATTCGTTCAACCGACTCGTACCCTGCTTCAATATTTACTCCCGCCTGACGGTACGCATTAGACATGTTGTTTCCTCCTAGTGTGTTAGCTCTTTTTCATAGGGGTGAAGCGTATCCGGGTAAATCTCTGTTGGATATTTACCTGTAAAGCAGGCCAGACAATGGCCGCGGTTTTCATCTGCATCCGGACGCCCGATCGCTTCAACCATGCCCTCAACAGAGATAAAGCTAAGAGAATCTGCACCAATGATGGAACGGATTTCTTCCACTGAATTCTTACTTGCAATTAATTCTTCATGTGTGCTCGTATCAATTCCGTAAAAACATGGATTTTTTATAGGCGGCGAACTAATCACAACATGTACCTCGGTTGCCCCTGCATCCTTTAGCATTTTTACGATTCTTCTGCTTGTCGTACCGCGGACGATTGAATCATCTACCATAACAACACGTTTTCCTTCTACAACTCCGCGTACTGGTGAAAGCTTCATTTTCACACCCTGTTCACGCAGCTCCTGAGAAGGCTGAATAAAAGTACGGCCGATGTAACGGTTTTTAATCAAACCCATCTCATATGGGATATTGGCTGCTTCTGCGTAGCCAATCGCAGCAGAAATACTTGAGTCAGGCACCCCTGTCACTACATCTGCTTCAATGGGAAACTCCGATGCCAGCTGTTTGCCAAGCCGCTTTCTTGCACTGTGAACATTCAGGCCGTCAATATCGCTGTCAGGACGTGAAAAATACACATATTCCATTGTGCAAATCGACCGGTTTGTCGCATAAGTAAAACGTTCTGATCGGATGCCTTCATCATTTATAATTAACAGCTCACCCGGTTCAACCGAACGAATATATTCCGCTCCAATAATATCAAACGCACAGGTTTCAGATGCAACGACATAGCCGTCGCCAATCTTGCCAAGGGAAAGAGGACGCAGTCCATTAGGATCAAGTGCCACCATGAGCTCTGTTTCCGTCATAATGACGAAAGCATAAGCTCCCTTCAGCATCGTTAGAGCATTTTTCACTCGTTCCTTGGCATTTTCATAGCCGCTGCGTTTAATTAAGTGGGCCAGCACTTCGGTGTCCGATGTTGTCTGAAATATGCTTCCCTGGCGTTCTAATTGATGTTTAAGAGCATTGGCATTCACAAGGTTTCCATTATGAGCCAGTGCAAGGCTGCTAGTCTGAGAACGAAACAGCAAAGGCTGAACATTCTCATAGCCTCCTCCACCTGCAGTCGTGTAGCGGACATGGCCTACAGCGCCATGTCCTTTCAATCCATCCAGCTGCGCTTGACTAAAAACCTCAGTTACCAGCCCTTCACCTTTATGACTGGTGATCTCCAGACCATTGGATGCAACAATACCGGCTCCTTCTTGCCCGCGATGCTGTAGGCTTTGAAGAGCATAGTACGTTAATTGTGCCGCTTGTTCATGACCCCAAATTCCAAATACACCACACTCTTCATTAAGCCCTCTTAGCTCAGCAAGCATGCGATCGCTCCTCTCCAACTAGCTTCAAAGTCTTGTACAGGACGATTGACAACAGCCTGGCCTTCGTTTCTGATAATAAGCGCCGATTGAGCTGTTACATGTCCGATTTTTTCTGCATCTGCCACTAATTTTTCAAACGCTGCTTGGTTTTCCGGATCGACAGAAACGAGAAAACGGGATTGTGTTTCACTGAACAATGCAGTAATAACCGACCCATTTGTATCCACTTCCACCCCAAGTCCGTCAGTTCCAAAAGTAGACTCAGCAAGCGCTACAGCAAGACCACCTTCAGCCAGATCATGCGCCGATGAGATGAGCCCATTCTGAATTGCTTGAAGAAGCTGCGCCTGTCGTCCTGACTCTATCGTTAAATCAAGCTCTGGCGATTTGCCAAATATGTTTCCATGAACAAGCTTTTGAAGCTCGCTGCCGCCAAATTCAGTAGCAGTTTCACCGATCACATAGACAAGATCCCCGGCTTTTTTAAAGCTTTGCGTTGTAATATGGTCAACATTTTCAATCAAACCAACCATTCCAACAACCGGTGTCGGGTAAACTGCCGTTCCATTTGTTTCATTATAAAGAGACACATTGCCTCCAATAACCGGAGCGTTAAGCACATTACACGCTTCGCTCATTCCGTCAACTGCCTTTTCCATTTGCCAGAAAATCTCCGGCTTTTCAGGATTGCCGAAATTCAGGCAATCTGTAATCGCAAGCGGCAGTCCGCCTGAGCAGACAATGTTTCGCGCAGCTTCAGCCACTGCAATCTTGCCGCCTGTCTCCGGATCCAGATAAAGATAGCGGGAGTTGCAATCCGTTGTCATTGCGAGCGCTTTTTCAGTACCGCGGATTCGCAGCACGGCAGCATCTGATCCCGGTGTTACTACAGTGTTTGTCCGAACCTGGTAGTCATATTGATCATAAACCCATTCCTTGCTTGCAATGGTCGGCTGTTTTAAAAGCTTCAGTAATGTTTCTTCTATATTTTCAACCTCGGGCTCAGTGTTTTCGATTGCCTGAAATTCACGATAATAACGCGGTTCACTTGACGGTTTATGATATACAGGTGCATCTTCAGCAAGCGCATCAACCGGAACGTCAGCAATCGTTTCACCTTTATGAATTAAACGGAGATGATGATCATCAGTTACGTGCCCGACTGCCACTGCATCAAGATCGTATTTATGGAACAATTCCTGAATCTCTTTTTCCCGTCCTTTTTCAATAACAATTAACATACGCTCCTGCGATTCTGAGAGCATCATCTCATAACCTGTCATACCGGTTTCGCGCTGAGGAACCAGGTCAAGATCCATCTCTATACCTGAACCGGCTTTACTGGCCATTTCCGCTGATGAACTTGTTAAGCCCGCAGCACCCATGTCCTGAATTCCAATCAGCGCATCAGACTTGATCAATTCCAGACATGCTTCAAGAAGAAGCTTTTCCATAAATGGATCGCCCACTTGAACAGCGGGGCGTTTTTCCTCGGAAGCATCACTTAATTCCTCTGATGCAAATGTCGCACCGTGTATTCCGTCACGCCCGGTTTTTGCCCCTACATACATGACCGTATTCCCTACACCTTTTGCCTGGCCCTTTTGTATGTCTTTATGGTCAATTAACCCAACACACATAGCATTTACTAAAGGATTGCCATCATAAGAAGCGTCAAACTGAATTTCGCCGCCGACTGTCGGGATGCCAATACAGTTTCCGTAGCCTGCAATCCCTGCCACTACTTCTTCGAAAAGGTACCGAACACGAGCAGAATCCAATTCTCCAAAGCGTAAAGAGTTGAGGATCGCGATGGGTCTTGCTCCCATTGAAAATACATCACGTATAATGCCGCCGACACCCGTTGCTGCACCCTGGTAAGGTTCGATCGCAGAAGGGTGGTTATGGCTTTCAATTTTAAATGCCACTGCTTGCCCGTCTCCAATATCAACGATTCCTGCTCCTTCACCCGGCCCCTGCAATACGCGTTCTCCTGTAACGGGGAATTTTTTCAGCAACGGCTTCGAATTTTTGTAGCTGCAGTGCTCCGACCACATAACAGAAAATAATCCGAGTTCTGTATAATTTGGAAGGCGGCCTAAAATGGATTCAACCATTCCAAACTCCTCATCAGTTAATCCCATTTCACGGTATATTTTATCGTTTTTAATATCTTGAGCTGTTGGTTCAAGCAGTAATGACATTTGAGTCCCTCCAGTGCTTCACAATCGATTGAAACAATTTAAGTCCGTCTGCGCTTCCGAGTAGCGAATCTACTGCACGTTCCGGGTGTGGCATCATCCCAAGAACATTTCCTTTTGAGTTGGTAATGCCCGCAATATCTCCTAAACTTCCATTAGGATTTTCTAAAGCATAGGTAAAGGCAATCTGCCCGTTATCTTTCAGCTGATTATACGTTTTATCATCACAATAATAGTTCCCCTCGCCGTGCGCAATCGGGATTTGAATCATTTGGCCTTCTTCATAGTTTTTGGTAAACATTGTGTCGTTGTTTTCCACACGCAGTCCTACCGTACGGCACATAAATTTCAGCTTTTTGTTGCGAAGCATGGCGCCTGGCAGCAGCCCCGCTTCAAGCAGAATTTGAAAACCATTGCATACGCCCAATACCGGCTTGCCTGCTTCAGCTGCTTTCACTACTTCTTTCATCACGCTTGAAAAGCGGGCAATCGACCCCGAACGAAGGTAATCACCATAGGAGAATCCCCCCGGCAGCAAGATGCCATCAAATCCATCTAAGTTCTCTGTATCATGCCAGACAAACTCTGCTTCTTCCCCAAGCTCATCCTTTATCGCATGGTACATATCGATATCACAATTCGAACCTGGAAATACTATCACCGCAAATTTCATGTTGTGACAGCCTCCTCCACCTCATATTCATAGTCTTCAATTACTGTATTTGCCAGCAGCTTTTCACACATTTCCTTTACTACATCATCTATCGGACGTTCGGTTGGTTCAATTAAAACCTCTAAGTATTTACCGATGCGTACATCCTGCACCTCATGGTAATTTAATGCATGCAGCGAGCTTTTAACTGCTGTCCCTTGAGGATCTAGTACACTTTCTCTTAATGTAACGTGAATTTTAACCTTCATCATGATGAAACGCCTCCCAGTCGTGTAAAAACGGTTTGATATGCATCTGTTAAACTTCCTAAATCTCTTCTGAAAACATCTTTATCTAGTTTTTGCTTAGTTTTTGCATCCCATAACCGGCATGTGTCTGGCGAAATTTCATCCGCCAAAAGAATTGAGCCATCTGCAGCCCGTCCAAATTCCAATTTAAAATCAATCAGATCTACATCGATCGCTGTAAAGAATCTTGTCAGAACCTTATTGATTTCAAGGGCTTTTTCTCTAAGTACTGTCAGTTCATCCGGCTGAGCTAATGACAAGATGGAAATATGATCTTCATTAATCAGCGGATCCCCCAGGTCATCATCTTTGTAATACCATTCGACGATTGTATGCGGAAGCGTCTTGCCTTCCTCAAGTCCAATTCTTTTGGCCAATGTGCCAGCAGCAACATTGCGCACGACTACTTCAATTGGAATGATTTCTACATGGCGTACAAGCTGCTCATGATCGGAAAGTTTTTGCACAAAATGTGATTCAATTCCTTCTGCTTTTAATTTTTCAAACAGAAGACTTGTAATCAAGTTATTCAGCTGCCCTTTGCCTTCAATGTTCGCTTTTTTTTCTCCATTAAATGCGGTAGCAGAATCCTTGTATTCCAGCCAAAGAATTCCTGGTTCGTCTGTTGAATACAATCGTTTTGCTTTTCCTTCGTAGAGCATTTGCCCTTTTTCCATGTATCCTTCACTCCCTGATAATCGGAATTTTGAATCTATTAATTTTGTATTAAGGGCAACCCGTCCGGCCCCAAAGTAATGGGATAGGACGGAGTTGCTTTGATTTAATTTAATCCCAGTCTTGTAAAAATCGTTTCCACATGCTGAAGGTGATAGTTGTAATCGAAGCAGTCTTCAATTTCCTCAGGCGAAAGCCTAGATGTGATGGCTTCCTCCGCTTCCACAAGTTCACGGAAATGGACTTGCTTTTCCCATGCCTCCATCGCTTTCGGCTGAACTGTATCGTATGCTTCTTCACGGGACAGGCCTTTATCAATAAGAGCCAGCAGCACACGCTGGGAATAAATCAACCCTAATGTGCGATCCATATTGCGCTTCATATTTTCAGGGAATACGGTAAGGTTCTTAATGATATTGCCAAACCGGTTAAGCATATAATTCAATGCGATTGTTGCATCCGGAAGAATTACGCGTTCCGCTGAAGAATGAGAGATATCCCGTTCATGCCAAAGTGGAACATTCTCATATGCCGTTTGCATATAGCCTCTGATCAGACGAGCAAGCCCCGTCATATTTTCAGAACCGATTGGGTTCCGTTTATGCGGCATTGCAGAAGAACCCTTCTGTCCTTTTGCAAAATACTCCTCTACTTCTCTTGTCTCACTTTTTTGCAATGAGCGTACTTCCACTGCAAATTTCTCAACTGATGTTGCAATTAGAGCTAACGTCGCCATGTAATCAGCATGTCGATCGCGCTGCAGGGTCTGAGTTGAAATCGGTGCTGCCTGAAGCCCTAATTGTTCGCACACGTACGATTCAACAAACGGGTTAATATTTGCATAGGTTCCTACAGCGCCGGACATTTTGCCGAATTCAACGCCTGAAGCTGATTGTTTAAAACGCTCAAGGTTGCGCTTCATTTCCTCATGCCACAACGCAAGCTTTAAACCGAATGTTGTCGGCTCAGCATGCACACCGTGAGTACGTCCCATCATGACGGTTAATTTATGTTCTTTTGCCTTGACTGCTAAAATATCAACAAAGTTTTCAAGGTCTCTTAGAAGAATTTCGTTTGCTTGTCTTAGTAAGTATGAAAGTGCTGTATCGACCACATCAGTTGAAGTTAAGCCATAATGAACCCACTTCTTTTCTGCTCCGAGTGTTTCTGATACTGCCCGTGTAAAAGCAACTACATCATGGCGGGTTTCTTCTTCTATCTCTTTAATACGATTGACATCAAATGAAGCATTGGCACGTATTTTCTGAACATCCTCTTTTGGAATATCGCCAATTTCTGCCCAGGCCTCACAAGCCAGTATTTCAACTTCCAGCCAGGCTTGAAAACGGTTTTGTTCAGTCCAGATATTGCCCATTTCAGGACGGGTATAACGTTCGATCATCGTGTTACCTCCAATTATGTTGTCTTCCAGATTTGTGACGCATTGATTTGATTCAGCGTTTCATTTATGTTGGCCGTCATAATCGTCACATGGCCCATTTTTCGGTTTTCTTTCGGTTGTTCTTTTCCATATAGATGAATCGACCAATTAGCGTAGCGGCCAATACTTTCAACTACCGGTTCTACATGCTGGCCCAGAACATTCACCATGACAACTGGTTTGATAAGCGCTGTACTTTTCAGCGGCCAGTTGCAAATCGCCCGGATATGCTGATGGAACTGGGATGTTTCACAGGCTTCTATCGAAAAATGACCTGAGTTATGCGGTCTTGGTGCAAGCTCATTCACAAAAATTTCTCCTGTGTCCTTAACAAACATCTCAACAGCGAGTGTTCCCACAAGCTCAATGGCATCTGCAATTTGCAGTGCAAGGGTTATAGCCAGTCTGCTGACTTCCGGCTCTAATCTTGCCGGCACAATGGACTCATGTAAAATATGATTCAAATGAACATTTTCAGCAATTGGCAGCGTAGTTGTCTGCCCCGATGAATTTCGGTGGACAATCACGGAAATCTCTTTCTCAAATGAAACAAACGATTCAGCAACACAAGGTCCGTGCTGCTTGATCAGTGCTTCCCCTTCTAAAAGATCTTCAACCGAATTCAGCTTCACTTGCCCTTTCCCATCATAGCCGCCAGTTAATGTCTTTAAAACAGCCGGAAAACCGAACGTTTCTATCTTATCATATAATTCTTGTTCGTTTTCAATGATTTTATAGGAAGCAACCGGCACCTTCGCACGGTCCAGCATTTCTTTTTCTAAACGGCGGTTCTGCGTAATCCTGATCAGTTCAGATCCTTGCGGGATAAGACTAATCTCTCCCAGCCATTCAAGCGCTTCTGCGTTAATATTCTCAAACTCATACGTGATAACATCGCTAGCATCTGCAAGTGCCTTCAAGGCGTCACGATCGTCAAACGCTGCAGTTATTTCAATGTCTGCTACTTGTCCGCATGGTGAGTTTTTTGCCGGATCAAGCACCGCAATTTTAAATCCCGCTTCCTTAGCGGCAAGTGCCATCATTCTGCCAAGCTGACCGCCGCCTATGATTCCAATGGTTTGACCAGGGAGAATTCTATTCATAAAGGTCACCGCTGCTTTTTAAGACATTTACTTCACTTTCTTTTCTTCTTGCCTCCAGCCGATCTGCTATTTCCGGCTGACTGACAGAAAGTATTTGAGCTGAGAGCAGCCCGGCATTTACAGCACCAGCATCGCCGATCGCTACTGTCGCTACAGGCACGCCGCCTGGCATTTGTACGATAGACAATAAGGAATCCATACCATTTAATGCCTTCGACTTAATGGGTACTCCAATTACAGGAAGTGTCGTTTTGCTTGCGACCATGCCAGGCAGATGGGCAGCTCCCCCTGCACCGGCAATGATAACCTTGATACCCCTTTGTCTTGCGCCGCTTGCATACTCAAACATTAAATCAGGGGTACGGTGTGCGCTGACTACCTGTTTTTCATACGCTATATCCAGTTCATCAAGTATTTCACAAGCTTTTTTCATCGTTGGCCAATCTGATGTGCTTCCCATTATTACACCTATTGATGCTGTCATCGTCTCACTCCAATAATCTGATAGTTGACTGTAAGGGCAATAAAAAACCCAGGTCAACAAATTTCCTCCTCTAATGAAGGAAAGTTGCTCACCTGGGTCCTGAATGCGTCCTCTATACACTTAAAAAAGGGCATAGCGGATCCAAGGCATCACTTTCCCTCATAGTCCAGTCATTTACGGTAACCGGGTAGAAACTTCTGGGCCATATTCCCATGATTATATGAGGTTTGTATGCTTTATTCGTTTTGTTTATCTCGTATTCATCATAACAAGGTGACATGATGGCGTCAACCTTAAGGCGAACAATTTAAGCATTAAATATTTTTATTGTTCGCTTTTGATTCCCTGAAATCGTATTTTCTGCCTTACAGGCTCTTTTTTTACAGAAGATCCCTCTTTAATTTCTTTGAAAATCGGTTCCTCCATACGCCGGATCGGCATGTAGCCAAGAGATGCCATTCGATTCAGGCATTCATCAATGGTTTCATTTTCTTCTACGTCAAACCACATTTTATTACTCAACTTTCTTTTCCTCCTGAGCGATGCGTTTTCTTACACTCTTAACCCAGAAGCCTCCATGGATCGCTTTCGGTTCGTACGAAATAATAAAGGCCTTTGGATCAATCTCTTTTATCCGCTGGTACAGCTTTAGTTCATATTTTCTTGGGGTCAGAATCTGCATGGCCCATCTTCCGCCTTCCAGGCCGTTTGCTTCCCAGTCAGTAACACCATATCCCAGTTCCCGCAGCTTCTTAGGCAGACCAAGACCATTATCCATTGTAATGACATTTACTGTTATATATCCAAGGGCCAGTTTTTCTTCAATTTTCATCCCGACAATAACTCCAATCCCATATCCTACGGCATAAGCAATCAGATTTTGGATTTCATTTAAATTATCGAGTACGAGTCCCAAACCAACAACATAGATTACCACTTCAATCATACTTACACCTGCTGCGAGGTAGCGGTATCCTTTAAGCGTCAAAATCATACGCATCGTAAAAAAAGATACATAAAAGATGTTGATGGCAAAAATAATTATTACCATTATTAATCCATTTTCAAGCACAGTAGTTCCTCCTTCTACTCTATAACAAACTCATTTATGGAAAGATTACGTCACGTCAGATACAAAAGCAATCCTACTAGTGAATACCTGAAAAGTAAAGGCTAATGTTGATGTCACATATGCAGGAAAATAAAAAAACACAGGGAAAACGCTCCCCGTGTTTTTTGACACTACTTTCCTAATGCTTGGACAAAAGCTTCCGCTGTTTTTTGACTCGACTGCGGATTTTGACCCGTGATGAATTTACCGTCCTTCACTACATGGTCAGCCCAATTTCCCTGAGCTACAAAGTGGGCTCCCTGTTCTTCAAGCTTCGACTGAAGTAAGAAAGGCATAAAGGAATCAAGCCCTGTTTCTTTTTCCTCTTCATCAGTAAAGGCTGTCATTTTTTTGTTCTTAACAAGGAATGTTCCATCTGACAATTCAACATCTACAAAACCTGCCGGACCATGGCAGACAGCACCAATTACTTTATTATTTTCAGCAAAGTGAGCCAATCCGTCCTGCAGGTGCGGTTCATTAGGCAAGTCAAACATTGTCCCGTGGCCGCCTGGCAGGAAGACACCATCAAAATGATCGAATACCACACTTGAAAGCTGCTCTGTTTGTAATAATTTTTCTTCTGCTTCCTTCCACTCCGAAGGCTGTTCACCTTCAAGGCTGTTAGGATCAAGTGGGATTCCCCCACCTTTAGGGCTAACAACTGTTACTTCAATATTATTTTTTTTGAATTCTACATACGGCTCAGCAAACTCTGACAACCAAAGGCCTGTCGGATGGTCAGCATCAATTTTATCTGTATTCGTTACTACCATTAAAACGCTTTTAGACATGTTTTTATACCACCTTTTAAATTGGTTTATTCTCTTCTTCATAAAATACCCTTCTGTAAATGGAATAAACATAGCGTGTATTTTATCTGAAGGGAAAACGAAATGATGTTACTAAAATATAAAAGGCTGAGACAAATGTCTCAACCTCTTCAAACCGGTTCACTGCGCTTCAGCTCATCGTTTCAATTAAAATAGACTCAATTTACATAATTATTGGAGTTATGTCCTAACTTCTTTTATTATTTTGCACTTCCCACATCCAGTATCTCAACAGGTCCATGATCATCACAGTGATCCCCATGAACATGATGAAGTCGCCCATTCACTAAGAAATCATAGTGGTCGCCATGCGGAACCATCTCGTGGCCGCAATCATCGTTATGAGTACAGCCGCAGTCATATGGCTTGCACTCATCCGGATTCGTTTCACTGACCTCAATTTTACATTCATCCCAATGCCCCTCATGCTCATGGTGCAGATGGCCGTCATGTACATAATCAACATGGTTCTGATGCTTAATCTTCGTGTGACCGCATTTTTCGCTGTGCTGGTGAGTGTGATTACTGTGTGTGTGGTGTGACATGGTTTAATTCCCTCCTATTTTATAATTGACTCTATTCTTATAATATCCACACCTATCACAATTAAACAAAAACTCGGCGTTAAAGCGACAGCATTTTATCCAGCGCCATTTTTGCATACCTGCTTGTTTCTTTATCAACTGATATCTGATTATAAATTTCATTTTTTTCAAGTGATTCAAGGATCCAGGTGAGGTGCGGCAGGTCGATACGGTTCATGGTAAGACAAGGACACATCGTAGGGTTAAGCGAGCGGATTTCGAGTTCTGGAAAGCTGTCTTTCAGACGGTTTACCAAGTTCATCTCTGTGCCAATTGCCCATTTTGATCCCTTCTCTGCCTGTTTTATTGTATCTATAATATATTTTGTAGAACCAGCATCATCTGCAAGCGCAACCACTTCTCTTGTGCATTCAGGATGCACAATGACAGCAACATCCGGCTCTTCACTGCGAAGCTTCCTAATATGGTCTGCCCTAAAGTTCATATGCACGGAACAATGTCCCTTCCATAAAATCACTTTAACGTTCTCCAGATCCCCTTCAAATTCAAGTTTCTCATGTATCGGATCCCAGACTGCCATGCTGGCTAGCGGAATGCCTAAATCATAGGCTGTGTTGCGGCCCAAATGCTGATCTGGCAGAAAAAACAAGCGCTCTTTTTTCTCAAAAGCCCATTGCACCATTTTTTTTGCATTGGAAGAGGTAACAGTTGCTCCCCCTTTTTTACCAACAAACGCTTTAATTGCTGCTGTTGAATTTACATAGGTGACAGGCAGAATCGTATCTCCAAACAATTGCTGCAGCTTTTCCCACCCGCGTTCAGTTTGATTTATATCCGCCATATCAGCCATTGAACAGCCCGCTCTCAAGTCTGGCAGCACAACCTTCTGATGATCAGCAGCCAGGATGTCTGCTGTCTCTGCCATAAAATGAACACCGCAAAAAACAATGTATTCTGCTTGTTGACGGCTTGAAGCCATTTGAGCGAGCTGCAATGAATCACCAGTTACATCTGCAAATTGAATCACTTCATCTTTTTGATAGTGATGGCCCGGTATAAAAAGACGGTCCCCAAATCTTTCTTTTACTGCCGCTGCTCGTTTGACCAGTTCCATATATTGCATTTCTTTATACCGTTCCGGCATTTTTGTCACTAAATCCAATAGCATACTGTTTCCTCCTTACGTCAATTTTATATCCAGGCTAATATCCAGACTTTTTACGGAGTGGGTAATAAAACCCAGCGATATATAATCCACACCGCAAGCGCTGTATTCTTCAAGCTTATTCAGGGTAATGCCGCCGGAAGCTTCTGTGACGATTCCTTCGGGAACATCTGCTATCCAATTTTTAATAGTTTTAGGACTGCAGTTATCAAACATGATGATATCTGCCTTTGATTCAATCGCCTGGTGAAGCTGCTCCTGCGTTTCGATTTCCACTTCAATTTTAACCATATGACCTATTTGGCTTCTTACTCTTTCCACCGCATTTTTAATGGAACCTGCATATTCAATATGATTGTCTTTCAGCATGACTCCATCATATAAACCAAACCGGTGATTCATCCCGCCTCCGCAGCGGACTGCATATTTTTCAAACATTCTTAGACCAGGGGTTGTTTTTCTGGTGTCGCATATTTTCGTATGGGTGCTGTTAAGTGTTTTGACTGCCTGATCCGTCAATGTCGCAATTCCACTCATCCGCTGGATTAAATTCAGCACTACTCTCTCGCCTGTCAGCAGGGATTGAACCGGCCCGGTAATAAGAGCTATACGTTCACCTGCTTCTGCCAGCTCACCGTCCTGCTTATACAAGGCAACGCTGACAGCCGAATCAATCAGTCCATACAACTCATTAATCAGCATTAATCCAGATAAAATGCCACGTTCCTTAACAATAAATTCTGCTTTTCCATGATCACTGGAATTAAATAAAGACTGACTCGTTATATCCAGGTCCTGTACATCCTCAAGTAAAAACTGCTCCAGCAGCTTTCTGGCTTTTATCATATTCATTAGATCCGAGACCTCCGTTTAAGCTATTTTGATTGATCTGCTGGATAATCCGCATACCAGCCCACTCTTCCTTTTTTTCTGGAAAATCGGTACAGTAATGGGCTCCCCTGCTTTCCTTTCTCTCAAAAGCTGACTTGGCAATTAAATAGGCAGCTGTTGCTTGATGAATAAACGTAAGATCCACTGGTGTATACGCGATCAGATTTCTATAATCAACCTCAGCTATTTGTTCCTTTAGCTTTCTCTGCAACATATTTAATTTTTCTGATGAACGTTCAATTCCCGCATGAGTTAACATCAGCTTTCTTATTTCCTCTATCGTGATGGATCGAACAAGCCTTTTCCCTGCACTTTGACTTTGTTTAAATGCTCTAATAGGTCTTGTTATAGGCTGTTCATTTAGAAAATCGGCTAGTGCTCTCCCGTATACAAGCCCCTCTAATAATGAATTACTTGCCAGACGATTAGCCCCGTGAACACCTGAACAGGCCGCTTCCCCCACTGCATAAAGTCCAGGCAAGGATGTTTGTCCCACACCATTTACCATAATGCCTCCCATATGAAAGTGGGCCCCGGGCTTTACCGGGATCAAACCATCTGATAAGTTAACTCCTTCACCCCTGCATATCGCTGAAATGGTTGGAAACTTTTTTGTGAATTCTTTCACATATTTGATCGATAAATAAATCTTCTCTCCCCGGAGAATCCTTCGGAACACTTCTCTTGCTACGATGTCTCTAGGTGCAAGGTCTTCTAACGGATGAATATTCTTCATAATTCGCTCACCAGTATCGGTGACTAAAACTGCTCCCTCTCCCCGTACCGCTTCTGAAACAAGTCTTCCTGGATGGTTTCTGGATGCCATAACGGTGGGATGAAATTGAACAAACTCCAAATCTGCCAGTTTTGCTCCTGCATAGTAAGCCAGAGAAAGACCTTCTCCATTTGCTGTATCCGCATTTGAGGTGCACTGATACAAATTGCCGCATCCTCCGGTGGCTAAGACTACATGGCTGCCAAAAATAGAAGATATGTCCCCTTCTTTTCCTGAAACATTTATCCCAATGCATCGATCATTTTCTACCAGCAAGTCAACAACAGAATGAAATTCAATTTGATCAATATTTTCTCCTATATTTTTATGTAAAAAAGAAGTTAATTTTTTCCCGGTAGCATCCCCGCCGGCGTGCAGAATTCTTCTGCGGGAATGGGCACCCTCCATTCCCAGCGCATATCCTGAAGAGGTACCACAGTCAAATTTCATCCCCTCAGAAATTAATGCGTTCACTACTCCCGGTCCCTGCTGTGTCAAATACGAAACTGCAGCTTGATCACAGTGCCCGTCTCCTGCCAGTAATGTATCTTTATCATGATACTTCCAGTGGTCTTCTTCACTAAAAACGGCAGCAACTCCGCCCTGGGCAAGCATGGAGTTACTAATATCTAAACTTTTATTAGAAATAATAGCAACCTTTAAGTCGGCGGACAATCGGCGTGCAACCGCATACGCAGCAAGACCGCTTCCTGCGATGATAACATCGTAATATCTCAATCTATTACCTCCAAACTTTACAACTGTCTTGACACCTATCTTTACATATCATTAAACTAAATACAATACCTAATCAGCACAGATTATAATTTAGGAGGAAATTTATGATTTACTTAGATTACGCTGCCACTGCCCCTATGAAAGAAGAAGCCATTCAGACCTATATTGAAGCTGTCAGGCGGTATCCTGGAAATCCGAGCAGCTTGCACGACAGCGGTTCAGAGGCAGAGGACCTTTTTGAACAGTGTAAAGAAAAACTTGCCGATCTGCTGCATGGAGATAAAAAAGGCATTTATTTTACTAGCGGGGGTTCAGAATCAAATGATTTAGCCATTCGTTCAATTGCCAAAGGCAATGCTGAGAGAGGACGCCACATTATTACAACTAAGCTTGAACACCCTTCTGTGTTAAGCGCCTTTGCAGCTCTCGAAGAAGATGGGTTTCAGGTCACCTATCTTCCGGTCGATGAACATGGACTTGTCTCTTTATCTTCTATTGAAAACAGTCTGTCTGAACAAACAATTCTGGTAGCTCTTCAGCATGTTAACCATGAAATTGGTACCACTCAGGCTATAAAAGATATAGGATTATTTTTAAAATCAAGAGGAATTATATTGCATTGTGATTGCGTTCAATCTTTTGGAAAGCTGCCGATTGACGTGAAAGAACTTAATATCGATAGTCTGTCAATCTCAAGCCATAAAGTAGGAGGACCTAAAGGGGTTGGCGCAGTTTATATCAATCCTTCAATCCATTGGAAGTCTGTTTATCATCACGCCACCCATCAAAAAGGGTTTCGTCCGGGGACAATAAACGTTCCTGGTATTGCTTCCTTTATTACTGCTGCTTCCATCTCGATAGATGAAATGGATAAGTACCACAGCCACTACGTATCTTTAAAGGAACATTGGTCTAATTTGATCCGTCCCTATTCAAGTTCTCTTAAAATAGAAGGGATGTGCCAGCTTCCTTCGATTATAGGCATGACCAGTAACTGCTTTCAGGGACAATTTCTGATGCTTGAATGCAATCGCAGGCAATTGGCTGTATCGGTTGGCAGCGCGTGTCATATCGGGCAGCAAAATCCTGCCACTACGATAACAGCAATCGGCAAATCCATTGATGAAGCGAATAGGTTTATCCGTATTTCACTTGGACCTAATACAGTGACACATCATTTGGACCTGCTTTTTAATGCTTTATTGCCTTATTTAAAGACAAATGAGGCAATATAGTAAATGGATAAAACTCAAAAGAATAATAGATTTTTAAAATGAGACCGGTTCATTTCCGCTGCAGGCGGCGCTTTCCGCGGGGCGGGGGTGAGCCACTTTTTATGCTGCGCATCTTCAGTGTCTCACCTCTCCCGCTGCATCCCGCAGGAGTCGCCACCTTCCGCTCCAATGAACCTAAGTGTTAGAACTTTTAGTGGTTAATCGTTAATTCAAATAAATGAGTCAGCCCAAGGTTGTTGGTTTAATAAAGAATAAAAGGGATGGAACAACAAAAAAGCCACTCCCACAAGGGGAATGGCTTTTTACTGGTGCCTAGCGACGTCCTACTCTCACAGGGGGAGACCCCCAACTACCATCGGCGCTGAAGAGCTTAACTTCCGTGTTCGGCATGGGAACGGGTGTGACCTCTTCGCTATCATCACTAGACGCTATTAGAA
>NZ_SMZR01000001.1 GCF_004358665.1 Jeotgalibacillus sp. S-D1
CGGGATAAGTGCTGAAAGCATCTAAGCATGAAGCCCCCCTCAAGATGAGATTTCCCACACGCAAGTGGTAAGATCCCTGAAAGATGATCAGGTAGATAGGTTCGAGGTGGAAGCATAGCGATATGTGCAGCTGACGAATACTAATCGATCGAGGACTTAACCAAATTTGGTGATTACTCGAAAACGCAACGTTTGTTTGATGGCTTATCCAGTTTTGAAGGCGCGAGCCTTTTCTAATAGCGTCTAGTGATGATAGCGAAGAGGTCACACCCGTTCCCATGCCGAACACGGAAGTTAAGCTCTTCAGCGCCGATGGTAGTTGGGGGTCTCCCCCTGTGAGAGTAGGACGTCGCTAGGCGGTATTACATACTATAGTGGAGAATTAGCTCAGCTGGGAGAGCATCTGCCTTACAAGCAGAGGGTCGGCGGTTCGAGCCCGTCATTCTCCACCATCTTGCCGGTGTAGCTCAATTGGTAGAGCAACTGACTTGTAATCAGTAGGTTGGGGGTTCAAGTCCTCTTGCCGGCACCAGTTTTCATCGAGCCATTAGCTCAGTTGGTAGAGCATCTGACTTTTAATCAGAGGGTCGTAGGTTCGAATCCTACATGGCTCACCAATAAATGTATATGCGGGTGTGGCGGAATTGGCAGACGCGCTAGACTTAGGATCTAGTGCCGCAAGGCGTGGGGGTTCAAGTCCCTCCACCCGCACCATATACTATGCGGGAGTAGTTCAGTGGTAGAACACCACCTTGCCAAGGTGGGGGTCGCGAGTTCGAATCTCGTCTTCCGCTTAAATAATTAAATATGCGCCCGTAGCTCAATTGGATAGAGCGTCTGACTACGGATCAGGAGGTTAGGGATTCGACTTCTCTCGGGCGCGCCATACATATTTCGGGGAGTAGCTCAGCTTGGTAGAGCACTTGGTTTGGGACCAAGGGGTCGCAGGTTCGAATCCTGTCTTCCCGACCATATTATTAATTTATTTATGGGGCCTTAGCTCAGCTGGGAGAGCGCCTGCCTTGCACGCAGGAGGTCAGCGGTTCGATCCCGCTAGGCTCCACCATAGAAGAATTTAATGATTATATTTTGGCGGCGTAGCTCAGCTGGCTAGAGCGTACGGTTCATACCCGTGAGGTCGGGGGTTCGATCCCCTCTGCCGCCACCATTCAAGGACCTTTAGCTCAGCTGGTTAGAGCAGACGGCTCATAACCGTCCGGTCGCAGGTTCGAGTCCTGCAAGGTCCACCATTTCCACTATAATACTGGAGGAATACCCAAGTCTGGCTGAAGGGATCGGTCTTGAAAACCGACAGGGGAGTCAAATCCCGCGGGGGTTCGAATCCCTCTTCCTCCTCCATTTTTTATTAAATTAAATTTTAATGGCTTGTAGTAAGTGACGAAGAAATTCGAATCTTATGACAAAACAAAACGTCGCGGGGTGGAGCAGTTCGGTAGCTCGTTGGGCTCATAACCCAAAGGTCGCAGGTTCAAATCCTGCCCCCGCAATTACCAAGGTCCCGTGGTGTAGCGGTTAACATGCCTGCCTGTCACGCAGGAGATCGCCGGTTCGATCCCGGTCGGGACCGCCATTATTTTGAACAAAATAACAATCTGAAATAAGGCTTTGTAGCTCAGTTGGTAGAGCAATGGACTGAAAATCCATGTGTCGGCGGTTCGATTCCGTCCAAAGCCACCATTTTTATTAATATTGTGGCGGTTGTGGCGAAGTGGTTAACGCACCTGATTGTGGTTCAGGCATTCGTGGGTTCGATTCCCATCAGTCGCCCCATTTTTTCTAAAACAGAATATCCTTTGCGGGTGTAGTTTAGTGGTAAAACCTCAGCCTTCCAAGCTGATGTCGTGAGTTCGATTCTCATCACCCGCTCCAAGGGGCCTATAGCTCAGCTGGTTAGAGCGCACGCCTGATAAGCGTGAGGTCGGTGGTTCGAGTCCACTTAGGCCCACCATTCCACAGTAGCTCAGTGGTAGAGCTATCGGCTGTTAACCGATCGGTCGTAGGTTCGAGTCCTACCTGTGGAGCCATTTTTTTATGGGGAAGTACTCAAGTGGCTGAAGAGGCGCCCCTGCTAAGGGTGTAGGTCGCGTAAGCGGCGCGAGGGTTCAAATCCCTCCTTCTCCGCTCTTTAGGCCCGTTGGTCAAGCGGTTAAGACACCGCCCTTTCACGGCGGTAACACGGGTTCGAATCCCGTACGGGTCATAAATAAAAAACGTTCCTTCAAAATAGAAGGAACGTTTTTTAATGTGAAAAAGTGGAATGATCCTAAAAAGGCGAAGACACCATTTGATGTCTTCGCTTTTTTTATTTTTCTCGATAGATTTTTCTTTCTTTTCCATCCATATCATTGCCTACTTCTTCATCCTCTAAAACCTGGTCTCCATCTTCGTCACTTTCGTACATGTCATCGTAACTTTCTTCGCCACCAGCCATGTCCGATGGCGTTTCAGATGTGCCAAAACGTCCAACTTCACTGAAGCTGTCCTGGTAATCCCTTACCTCTTCGTCTTCAGATCTGTACGGTTGAGTACTGGATGGAGAAAGAATGGATTCTTCACTTGGACGATTGCTGCTTGGGAGTCCATCATCTATCGGGCCGCTGCTGGCATGCTCTACAACTGTCAGGGCGGTTGGTATTGCCTCTAACCGTTCAACAGGGATCTCTTTACCACTTACTTCACATACACCATAGGTGCCCTCTTCAATAGCGCGTAATGCGGCTTCAACTTTTTCCAGCTGCTGCTCAGAATGGTCTTCAAGCGCGAGATCTTTTTCTCTTTCAAATAGATCCGTTGCATTATCAGCAGGATGGTTATCGTATTGTGAAAGTTCAGTTGAATATTCTTCATCTTCATCTTTCTTGTTATGATTGATGATCTCTTCCTTTTGAGTTAATAATCGCTTTTTAAATTTATCTAGTTGGTCATTGGATAACATTTCAGCCACTCCTTTTTTCGGGTTGATATGTGTAGTTTATCCTCCCAGCAGGAAATGAAACCTTTTCATCCTTTCGCAATAAAAAAAGGACCCGTTCTACTGGAAGAAGGGGGTCACTTAGTTATTAAGAAAAATAACCAATTAAAAAACCAATTGATAGCAAAAATCCAAAAATGGTATTGGTCTGAGCTGTTGCTTTCATCGCTGGCATCATTTGCATCGGCATGGTTTTACCGATAAAGCCTGTTGTTGCTTTAATGGCCTTGGGAATGCTCAGGAAGCTGATGAGGAGCCATGGAGATACTATTCCTGCAATGACTAATCCGACAACGAATCCATAGGCAACAACAAACATCAATGCGAGAAAATAAATCGCTTTTTGCCGTCCTAATAAGATCGCGATTGTTTTACGTCCGTTTTCTTTATCGCCGTCAAGATCCCTGATGTTATTAGCCAGCAGGATGGAGCCGACGAGAATGGAAACAGGTATGGAGACCAGCATGACCACATGGTTAATATCTCCGGTCTGAATGAAATACGAAATTAAAATAATGACAAAACCCATGAAAAATCCCGCGGTAATCTCTCCGAACGGAGTATAGGCAATCGGTACCGGTCCTCCTGTGTAAAAATAAGCTGCTGCCATGCAAATCAAGCCGATTACACCGATCCACCAGGAGCTGTTTGCGCAAATATAGATCCCAAGCAGAAGGGCAATGCCGAATAATACAAAGGCAAGCCGTATGACGGTTTTCGGCTTAACACCGTTTCTAACAATAGCACCGCCTATACCCACTGAATTTTCGTTGTCCAATCCCCGGGTAAAGTCGTAATACTCGTTAATCATATTTGTTGCTGCCTGGATAAGTATACTTGCGATTAACATGGCTAAAAATAAAGGCCAATGCAATGAAGTATATTCGAGTGCAAGCACTGTGCCTAATAATACTGGTACAAAAGCAGCAGTCAGTGTATGGGGGCGGGTTAGCTGCCACCAGATTTGAAAGCCATGATCACGTTCAGGCTGTAAATTCATAGTTGTTCTCTCCTTAAAAATACTATATGTTAACGATTTGTGACGATAGAGTCCAGTATAAAGTGTAGAAAAACCGAGTGATGATGTCAATGAAATTTTGCGTATTTCGACAAGAATTCCTTCCTTTTATTATACTGCGTTTTATCGCTGGATCAAAAGAAGATGGTTTGAGAGGTACAAGGCCGTATTTCTTCCTTTATAATGAAGCAATAACAGTGGTGTTTCGTTGACATCGCTACAAAAACAGGTGTATCTTTAAAGAAGTGAATAATTGCTCGTAACAGTGATTTTTGGGGGGAAACATGGTGAGGATTTTACAGCAATCACATGGGTTTGCAGGATTTGAACGTGCCTTTGAACAAGCCCAGCAGTCTAAACGGGATGTGCTATTTAGCATGGTGACACCAATTGACTCGGTGGACCCCCTTCAATTTTATGAATCGGGGTTTAAGCTATACCAGGGAGAACGCTCCTTTTGGCAGGATCGAAATAAAGATCTTGTGCTGGTTGGCGTCGGGAATGCCAAAACATTTACTTCAAATGAACGTGACCATAGATTCATGGATATAAAAAACCAATGGACAACCTTTTTGGCTGATGCCATTCAGGTGGGGGATAAGATATTAGGAACTGGGCCGCTTGTGATGGGTGGATTCTCATTTGATCCCAGACAGGAAGCCGAGCTGGAGTGGACGAATTTTTCGCATGGGCATTTTCAGCTGCCATCTTTTATGCTGACAAATGATCGACAGCAAGGAAGTTTTTTAACCGTTAATATTGTCTGCACTGCTTCAGATAATCCTAAAAAAATTTGGGATCGTATGCAGCTTGAGAAAAATAATCTGTTTGAAACATTCAATCAGCAAATTGAGGATGTCAACGTCATCAGAACAACGGAAATTCAGCCGGATCAATGGAAAAAGACGCTAACTTCCGTTGTGAAACGGTTAAACAAAGGCGAGATGGAGAAAGTGGTTCTCGCCCGCAAAATTAAAGTGGATTTTGATGGCAAAAAAAGATCCGACACTGTTCTTGAACGGCTGCGTGACGACCAGACAAATAGCTTTATTTTTTCACTGGAAGTGTTGGACAGCTGTTTTATAGGTGCAACACCGGAACGGCTTGTAAATCAGTCAAATCGATCCATCCTGTCTACCTGCCTGGCTGGTTCGATCGAACGCGGAGAGACGATTGAAGAAGATGAACGATTAAGCCGATTGCTGTTAAATGATGAGAAAAATCTACATGAACATGATTTGGTTGTTAAAATGATATCTCAAAACCTTCGTGCGCTTTGTTCTGAAATCGAAGTTCCAAACGGGCCTGCACTAATGAAAATTCGTGATATTCAGCATTTGTTTACACCAGTAAAAGGGACAGCAAATAATGGAATGACGATATTGGATTTTGTGGATCGCCTGCACCCGACACCTGCACTTGGCGGAACGCCAACTCATTTGGCAATGGATGTTATCCAGGAAGAAGAAAGAATGAACCGTGGTTTTTATGCAGCGCCTGTAGGCTGGATGGATGCAGAGGGTAATGGGGAGTTTGCTGTTGCTATCAGATCAGGATTGCTTCATGATCAGCACGCTTTCTTATATGCCGGCTGCGGTGTAGTGAAAGATTCAAATGCTGATAGTGAGTATCAGGAGACACTAATTAAGTTTCGTCCGATGCTTCGCGCAGTGGGAGGAACAATGCAATGAGTCATCAACAATCATTAACCACATATGTATCTGTGTTTATTCAGCAGCTAATTGATGGAGGGGTAACCAAAGCCGTGATAAGTCCCGGGTCCAGGTCTACTCCTCTCGCTTATTTGCTGCAGGATCATCCGCTGATCGATTGTCACGTAAACGTTGACGAGCGATCGGCTGCTTTTTATGCACTTGGAATGGCCAAAGTAGACAGAACGCCTGTCGTACTTGTATGTACTTCCGGGACAGCCGCTGCAAATTATTATCCTGCAGTTGTAGAGGCCCGTTATGCGCGTGTTCCTTTAATCGTTTTAACAGCAGACCGGCCGCATGAATTACGGGAAGTAGGGGCACCCCAGGCCATCGATCAGATTCATTTATTCGGCGGACATGTTAAATGGTTCGCGGACATGGCACTTCCTGAAGGCAGCCAGCCAGTTCTGCAGCACGTCATGAGAACTGCAGCGAGGGCAGTGGCCAAAACAATGGATGCACCAATGGGACCGGTCCATTTAAACTTTCCATTTAGGGAGCCGCTATCTCCTATACTGGGTCAATGGAAAAAGCATCGTCATTTTGCAGCCATCAGTCATTACTCAAGTGAAAAAACACTTGGTCATGATGTTTTCGAGTTTCTTTCAAAACGGGTGAATGAATCTTCAAAAGGTCTCATTGTTGTAGGACCGATGAATTCTGAACGAGCCAATCAGGATATTATCCAATTTGCCAATGCTACAGGGTTTCCGGTACTAGTTGACCCGTTAAGCCATTTACGCAGTCAGCTCAGCTGCGAAGAGGTTCTCATTGAAAGCTATGATGCTTTTCTAAAAAGCACTGCAGTTAAGGAAAAATTAACGCCGGATTTAATTATCCGTTTTGGCGGCATGCCCGTTTCAAAACCATTGCTTCAATTCTTATCACCTCTCACTGAAACGGGGCACTGGCTTATTGATGAGGGCACAGAATGGCGGGACCCAATGTCCTCTGTATCAGATTATATTGACTGCAATGAACAGTTATTTGTAAAAGGGCTGATGCCCTATTTAAATGACCAGAAGGATGAACAGTGGCTTGATCTGTGGAAGAAATTTAATGCTGCGACCGTAGAGCAAATAAACACTCATATCGAAACCGAGCAGGACGAAGGGGCAGCAGTGGGCCTTATATTAAAAACACTTCCGCCAAACAGTCATGTTGTCGTTGGCAACAGTATGCCGATAAGAGATGTAGATACGTTTTGGACCCGCACTTCGGCTCCATCATTAACCGTTTGGGGAAACAGAGGTGCGAATGGCATTGATGGAGTTGTATCGACTGCACTTGGCATCGCGTCTGCAACAAGAGAGCCTGTTTATTTAATAATTGGTGATTTATCAATGTTCCATGACCTGAATGGCCTGCTTGTATCAAAACAGCATCCAGCGAATCTTCATATTATTATTTTAAATAATAATGGAGGCGGAATTTTTTCGTTTCTTCCTCAATCAGCGGAACCCGAGCATTTTGAAACATTATTCGGCACACCGCCATCACTGGACTTTACTTATGCAGCACAATTTTATTCTCTTTTCTACCAGCAGGTGGAATCGGTGGATTTGATTGAAGAGGGTATTAAATCGCTGACTCAGCATAATGGAGTCACGCTGACTGAAATTACCACCAACCGGGATGAAAATGTAATTGTGCACCGCCAGCTATGGGACAAAGTAGCAAAAGCGGCAGAGGACCTGAGTAAATGAACATTCATATAAGAGGTGCTGACTACCATGTTGCAGTAAGAGGAAAAGGCAGACCTGTATTGTTTCTGCACGGGTTTACAGGTGACCATTCGACCTGGGATGAAACACTCGCTTACCTGCCAGAAAGTATGATGTGTATAAGGATTGATTTACCGGGACATGGTAAAACAGTTATGCCCGATGATTCAGCCCGTTTTACAGTGGAAGAAACATGTAAAGATCTGTGTGGAGTTCTCGATGCGCTGTCAATTGAACAAGCTGATCTAGTCGGCTATTCAATGGGCGGGAGAGTAGCTCTATCGATGGCCTGCCTGCATCCAGACAAGGTAACGAGGCTTATCCTTGAAAGTGCGTCTCCTGGGTTAAGGGAGGCCCTTGCGAGAGAAACAAGGCGAGCAGCAGATGAGCAATTAGCTCAGTTTATTGAAAACAAAGGGGTGGAAGCGTTTGTGGAAAAGTGGGAGGAGATTCCGCTTTTTCAATCGCAAAAAAACCTGCCTGATGAAATACAGCAGCAAATAAGAGCTCAACGCATAAAAAATCGGCCACAAGGATTGGCACAAAGCCTGCGCGGCATGGGAACAGGCAAACAGCCTTCCTGGTGGGAGCGGCTGCCGAAGCTTAAGACTGAAACAATCTTGTTCACTGGTGAAAAAGATAAGAAGTTTTGCGCTATCGCTCAGGAAATGGATGAGCAGCTGCCGAATTCAAAAAAAGTGGTGATTCAAGGCAGCGGCCATGCAATTCATGTGGAACAACCACAAAAGTTTGGTACAATGTTAATGGAGTTTTTATTAAAAGGCTAGGCAGTCTAGCTAAATACATAAAAAGGAGGTTTCTTTCATGACTCGTGAATGGGTGCAAGAACGAAACTATGAAGATATTTTATATGAAACGTATAATGGAATTGCTAAAATTTCAATCAACCGTCCTGAAGTGCGAAACGCATTTCGTCCTAAAACGGTAATGGAACTAATTAATGCGTTTGCTTATGCCCGCGATGATGCTGCTATTGGTGTCATTGTTCTAGCAGGTGTAGGCGACAAAGCGTTCTGTTCAGGCGGAGACCAGAGTGTTCGCGGACATGGCGGTTATGTAGGGGAGGATGAAATCCCTCGTTTAAATGTGCTGGATCTTCAGCGTCTGATCCGTGTGATTCCTAAGCCTGTTATTGCAATGGTATCCGGTTATGCAATCGGCGGAGGCCATGTGCTGCATGTTGTATGTGATTTAACCATTGCAGCTGATAATGCTGTGTTTGGTCAAACCGGACCAAATGTTGGATCATTTGATGCAGGGTATGGATCAGGTTACTTAGCTCGTATTATCGGCCATAAAAAAGCAAGAGAAATTTGGTTCCTGTGCCGCCAATATGATGCCAAGGAAGCACTTGATATGGGATTGGTCAACACCGTTGTCCCATTGGAAGAGCTTGAAGATGAAACGGTTAAATGGTGTGAAGAAATGCTTGAGAAGAGCCCTACCGCTCTAAGGTTCATTAAAGCAGCAATGAATGCTGACACGGATGGTCTTGCAGGTCTTCAACAGTTTGCCGGTGACGCTACTCTCCTTTACTACACAACAGAGGAAGCAAAGGAAGGCCGTGACGCGTTTAAAGAAAAACGCAAACCGGATTTTGGTCAATTCCCTCGTTTTCCATAAATAGCAAAGAAGCCTGTGAGAAAACTCGCAGGCTTTTTTTTGCTGAATTATTCCAGATTGAAGAAAAGGGGGGCAACCCAGGGTCTTGGGTTTTGCACAGGATTACTTTCAACATCTGATTCTGTCGGACCAGTATCAGATGCTTCCTGATAAGCGTTTTTGGGTGTGCTCGTTTCTCTGATGAGCTGCCTGAGTGTTGCAGGCGCAGCTTTTTCTTTATACTTTCGGTTTATTTTCTTTTTTTTAATAATAATTTTCGGATTTTTTTTATATTCTATTTTTACTTTATCCTCAGAAAGATGTTCGAATCCTATCTCTTTTTGCTCCTGGTGATCCTCGGCTGTTAGTTCCTGATATTCGTTTGCAACCGAATGGCCAACTGCAGCATCATAATCAGTAACTTTGGGATGTGATCTTCTTTTGTATTTTCGTCTGAATGTCTTTTGTTTCACTTTGCCAGAATCCTCGTTTCTATCTGATTCCTCAGCCTCCACTATTTGATCATTTTCCTCAATAACTAATTCCCTAATTACACTGACGGGCAAGACGGTATGATCACCGCATTCAATTTGACCGGCAAACACATCGCATGTGTCATTTATTTTGCTAATCAGCATTTGACTTACGCTTTCCTTGCTAATGGCTAATTTCAATGAGTTATTTAAATCTTTTTTTAAAGCAATTAAAAATTCCTGCGGCATATATGGGGTTAATTTATTTATGACAGACAGCTCTTCAGCAATGGATTCAGATAAATAATGGTTCAATTGCCGGGCCTGAAGCAGCAATTGATAAAGGTCATGGCACTTGCATACATGCATTTCCTGTGAACAGGATACCGGATCTAAAGACATATTCATCCCCCGTTTAAAAAGAATTCTAAACATAGCCTATGCAAAGCAGTACGAAAAAGATTAAAAAAATGGCTTTGTAGAACGAACCTTTTGATTTCACTGAAGAAGTGGAACTATCAAATACCGGGTTTAACAAAGCATTTAAACAAGATTCATATAAAAAGGGCTCATAAGATGAACAAAATGCCTTCTCCTCTCAGAATGCTTTTTCATTATATATAGAGAGCGATTGAAAGAGTATGGTCTGTTATTGTAAAAAAATATTTTAATAGTTTTCAGAAGTTAATCAAATAAAGAGTTTCTGTGATTAAGGAACCTCTTCCCCTTACTTCACCATAGAATGATCACAAAGCAGCATTGACCACTCTATGTAGTTGATTAGCGCACTGAATGAGAAAACTGTCCAGTCCATGCTTTTTCAAAGCTCAAAAATTATTAGGAGGAATAAATTAATGTCTGTAAACCCATTCAGAAGAACAACCTCTGCAAACAAATGTGATGCAGAAAATGTTATGCCGCATCCGATTTCAAAGTATGCGGATCCAATTATTAAAGTCCCGGTTTTACTTCAGGAGGTTTCCCTTCAGATTCCGATGCATGCTGAAATTGAATTTCCGGAGGGTGAAGAAGTTCTGGAAATTAAAACAATCAAAAAACGTACGTACCTGACTCAATGCCGTCTTCTTAACAGAGCGGTTCATAAAGGAGTACGTCCTTGTGACTACAAGGCTAAGTTATTTATCAGCGGATTCGTTCGGAAAAACATTCAATATGCTGCAAATCCATCTGTTGACGATGCAGGAGAAATTCTATCCACACTTCGATCTCTTACTGTTGAAGTGCCATTCGATTGTGTAGCTGAAGTCGATGGTTTCTTAAATTTGCCGGTAGGACCTTATACAGATTTTCGTGATGAGTTTGGTTATCTAATTTCTCAGCAGCTTCCAAACGGCAGAGACTTTGCCCGTAAAGACCGTTTGGAAGGAACGGATCTTTCTCAATTCCACCAAACAAGCACAGAGTACTTCAATGAACTTCCATTTTGCGAGCTGGTCCGTGCGGATATTATCGAGTTTGATGAGTCCCTGAACCGGAACCCTTTTGCAGAAGATAATGAATTTGTTGTAGGTGAAGGCACATTTACAAGAATGTCTGAAAAAATGGTTTTAGATCTTAGACTAAAATTACTTCAACTTCAGCAAGTACGCGTTAACTCCATTGGTGCACATTACGACGACCACAAAGAATAGTCTTTACTAATTTAGGAGAAGGGCATGATGCTCTTCTTTTTTTTTTGCTTACTTATAGAAAAGCTTTGTTAAATTGTTGATTTCCGATACAGGCGCTAGCTTTACCGTAGGGCTAAGGCTGAGCTTTTTCCCTGGCCCTGCGATGCTGTTCAGAGATCTCACCTCTTCTGCTAAAACCTAACAGGAGTCTCACACCAGCAGCTCCAATCAAAGCTGTGTAATTTAACAACACCTAGGTTTAACAAGGCCTCAGAAAAGAAAATCTAGCCAGTTAACCTTTTCCTGCATATCATAAAATGTACGATTTAAAAAGGGAGGTCACTTCATGTCAGTTGAGCCATTTCCAAGAACCGCATCAACACATAAATGCAAAGCAGAAATTCTTCAGCCATCTGTCCCCGAATCGAAGGGTATCATTGTTAAAATACCGGTGCTGCTGCAGGAGATTAAAGTTGAAATACCCGTACATGCAAAAATATCATTTCCAAAAGGGGAAGAAGTGCTTGAAATAAAAGAAATAAAAAAACGTCTTTATTTAACCCAGTGCCGCCTGATTCACAGGGAGGGTGCGTCAGAAGGTCAATTGTTTATAGGTGGTTTTGTGCGTAAAAATATTCAGTATGCATCCAATCCAAAAGAAAGGTGCAAAGATCTATTATCTTCCATGAAATCACTGACAGTAGAAGTCCCTTTTGATTGTGTGGCGCAAATAGATGACTTTATCGTGCCTCCAGTTGGTCCATCAAGCAATGAGAAGGATGAATTTAGTTATTATTCCTCCCAGCCGCTTGGTCATGGGTTTCCTGAAAAAGACCGGCTTATGGGCAACGATCTCTCACAGTTTCATCAAATCAGTACAGAATATTTTAATGAATTACCATATTGTGAGCTCGTTAAGGCGGAAATCCTTGAAATAGATGAGCTGATAACAAAGAAAATTAAGAAAGAAGATTGTCCATGTGAAGAAAAACAAGAATTTATGATGGAAATCGTGCTGGGTGAAAGCCTGGAATGTGAGGATATAGATGAGGGGGATGGTGGTAAATCAGAAAAAGGTTTGGAACTGCAGGATTTAAGTGAAAAATCATTTAATGAGTTATCACAAATTCTTTCGGAAGAAATTAATGATTATGAGAAAAAACGCGATGAAGCAAAAAAATACCATAAAAAACCACAGCACCTGATTGTCAGTGATCTATCAGAAAAAATGGTTGTGGATATCACACTAAAAATATTGCAGGCTCAGCAGGTTCGTTTAGGCTGAGCATTCATTTACCGTATTTTTTTGAAAAATGGATAGATGATGCAGTTCATCTATCCACACTATAATCAAGTTATTTAATATCCTAATATAAGGTGTTGGTTTATCATCACTATCTATGTACATTTTCTTATTAGTAGGGTAATAGAGTGTGAAAATAAGAGGGAAGATAGCATAGTTGGATTAACTGTACATCGTAAACACTCTCAAAAGAAAAGAGGTGAATACAGATGAGCAGAAAACACAAGGAAATTAGGATAGTATGCAAATGTTACAAGGAAAAACAAACGCATGGCTGCGAGGACAAATGGGTTTGCGAATGCTGCCCATCAAATGACCACAAAGGCAAGTGCAAAAAAACGGATGAGCACCACAATAAGGAAAAGGAATGCAATGAAAAAGAAACGAAGTTAAAAAAAGAGCATTCCAGTGATTATGACGAGTGGGAAGAGATTGTTAGTCATCACAGCGTTGAGAAAAAAGAGCACAGCAGCCGATGCGGAAACTGTGAAAAGAAAAAAGAGCACAGCAGTCGATGCAATGAATGTGAAAAAAAAGAATTGCCAACCTGCCAATGCAGTGACTGTAAAAAGAAAGATAATCACCCAGAGAAGCATGAAGAATGGAAAAAGAAAACCCCTTCCCGTAAACGTTCCTGCAAAAAGATGGAGGAATATAGAGGTAAAAAAAATGGTTATAAGAATAGCCATAAGAAAAAATATGATTAATCTTCAGCAGAGCTGAAAAATATGTAAGAAGGGGACACCCTACACTTCTTCTTACTCCTAATAGGCATAGTGGAGATCGGAAATCCTTTTTGTGAGAGAGAACAGAGGGATGTTATAATGATTATTGACAGTAGTAATTTACATAATGAACCGAAACATAAGGAGTAATTAGGATGAATCCAACAGGACACTGGTTAACTAAAAGAGCATCACTCACGCCTAACCGCCTTGCTTTACGATTTGAAGAGGAATCCTGGACGTTTGGCGAATTGCTTGATGAAACAAATAGTATGGCAAAAAAACTGCAATCCCTCCAATTAGTTAATAAACCGGTAGCATTATTAATTCAAAATACAGCACGGGCTGTCATACTTATCCATGCATTGCAAAAGCTCGGACTTACTGTGGTGATGTTAAATCCACGTTTAAAAATACCCGAATGGCATTTTCAGCTGGCAGACAGTGAAGCTCAGTTATTGATTGCTGATGATCGGTTTGAACTACATACAGATTTAAAGGATGTAATAAAAGTTCTGACTATAGACGCCCTGGAGCAGCTTCCTTTATCAACTAAAGCTGTACAGGAATATGAACGGGATACCTGTTCCATCATGTATACTTCCGGCACGACCGGGCAGCCAAAAGGGGTAAAGCAGACATACGAAAATCATTTTACTTCCGCAGTCGGCTCAGCTCTTAACATAGGGCTGAACCCTGATGACAGCTGGATCTGTGCAGTTCCAATTTTTCATATAAGCGGTTATTCGATTTTAATGAGAAGTGTTATTTATGGAAATAACGTAACCCTCTATGAAAAATTTGATGAAAAAAGCGTTCATCAGGATCTGGTGCAGGGGAATGCAACAATGATTTCGGTCGTAGCGACGATGCTTACCAGGCTGCTTGCTGTAAGAGGAAATGAAACGTATCATGAACGATTTCGCTGCATGCTGCTTGGGGGCGGACCTGCTGCCGGGCATGTCGTGCAGGAATGCTTTCAAGCGGGCATCCCGGTTTTTCAAACCTATGGCATGACAGAAACGTCCTCGCAATTTGCGACCTTGATACCAGAAGACAGCAGAAGAAAAATAGGTTCATCGGGCAAGCCCCTGTTCCTGAATGAAATCAAAATTATAGACAGCGATCATAAGAAATCCGGTCCAAACGAAATTGGGGAAATCGCAGTTAAAGGGCCGAATGTGACAACCGGCTATATTAACCGGCCTTCGGCAAACCGTGAAGCCTTTCAGGATGATTGGTTTTACACCGGGGATATCGGCTATCTGGATGAAGAAGGATTTCTATTTGTATTGGACCGTCGTTCTGATTTAATTATTTCTGGCGGTGAGAATATTTACCCTGCAGAAATTGAAGCTGTGTTATCGTCCCATCCATCCATCGAGGAAGCAGCAGTTGTTGGAAAAAAAGATTCAATATGGGGGGAAGTACCGGCAGCTTTTGTTGTTCAATCTACAAGCGGACAAATAAAAAAATCAGCTTTAACGGAATATTGCCTGGATCGGCTGGCGGGTTATAAAGTACCTAAAACAATTTATTTTATGGACAAGCTTCCGCGCAATGCTTCGAATAAATTATTGCGCAGGGAATTAAAGAAAAAGTTGGAGGCTGAACATGAAGATCACTAACATGCAGCTGAATTTAGTCGAAATGGACTTAAAAACGCCTTTTGTAACAAGCCTTGGAAGTGTAACAACCAGACAGGGAATCATTGTTGCAGTTCATGATGAGTCCGGTCAGAAGGGCTATGGCGAGGCAGTTGCTTTTTCAGCCCCCTGGTATACAGAAGAAACCGTTGACACTTGTCTTTATATGATCAAAGAGCACCTTGCACCTCTTATTCTGAATCAGACTTTCACACATCCGCATGAAGTTTTTAGTGTGATGGCTTCGGTTCGGAAAAACCCCATGGCAAAAGCCTCTATTGATATGGCTGTTTGGGATTTGTACGCAAAGCTTCTTCAAAAACCTTTATATGAAGTCATCGGAGGCACGCGCAAAGAAGTGCTGGCAGGAATAGCAGCAGGAGCTGCAACCATAGAGGGTCTGATTGATCAAATTAAAATAGCAGCGGAAGATGGCTACAGGCGCATAAAAGTGAAAATAGCTCCTGGAAAAGACGCCGATCGTATTTTGGCAATACGTGAATCATTTCCAGACATTGCCATTCTGGCGGATGCCAATTCCTCCTATTCAGGAGACCCAAAGGCGCTTTTAGAGCTTGACGGGCTGGGCTTGCAGATGATTGAACAGCCGCTTGGACAGGATGATTTAGTTGATCATGCAGCGCTGCAGCAAAACCTTTCAACCCCAATCTGTCTGGATGAAAGCATTCATTCTCTGGATGCTGCCAAAAGTGCCATTGCATTAAAAAGCTGTCAGATTATAAATATAAAAATTGGCCGTGTGGGAGGACTGACTGAAGCGATCCGCATTCATGATCTATGTCAACAGCATGGAATTGGGGTCTGGTGCGGAGGAATGCTCGAATTTGGTGTGTCGCGAGCTCATAATATTGCATTAGCTACTTTAGAAGGCTTCTCGATACCCGGAGATATTTCATCTTCCGCACGCTATTGGCATCAGGACATTACCACACCAGATGTAAAAGTGAAAAATGGAAAGGTCATGCCTTTTCAAGGAGAAGGGATCGGGGTTTCTATAAATGAAAAAAGACTGAAAGAAGTTACGATTCATTTGGAAGTTATAAAATAAAAAGCCGATCTGGATGAGATCGGCTTTTTGTATTACTCAGCTTGCACCGCATTGCGCAGTGTTTCAACATTTTTATTCATTAATGAAAAATAGTCTTCATCATTATCGATGTCTTCCTGTGTTAAAACAGAGAGATTGTGCAGGCGCAAAGCTTCTGCTCCAAGCTCTTTTTGAATGACCTCTGTCAGGTTTGATGAGACATTTTGCTCAAACAGGATATGCTGAATATTATTTTCCTTCGCACGTTCAATAAGCTTAGTCAGCTCACGCTGTGAGGGCTCATCAGATGTTGAGATGCCTGCTATAGCATTTTGTTCAAGGCCATAACGTGTTTCCCAGTAACCGTATGCAGCATGTGAAACAAATAGCTGGTTTACTTTTGCATCTTCAGCCACATGCTGAAATTCCTGATCCAGTTCATCCAGTTGTTTTACAAGTTCATCATAATTTTTCGTGAAATATTCTTCCTGTTCAGGCATTTGTTCAATGAGTGAATCTTTAACAGATTCAGCAAGGGATTTTGAAAGCACTGGATCCAGCCATACGTGGGGATCGATGTCGCCATGATCATGCCCTTCATGCCCTTCATGTTCAGCGTGTTCTTCTTCATCGTGCGCATGCTCTTCATCAGCAGCGTGTTCTTCTTCGTCATGCGCATGCTCTTCATCAGCAGCGTGTTCTTCTTCGTCATGTGCATGCTCTTCATCAGCAGCATGTTCTTCTTCGTCGTGCGCAAGCTCGTCCTCATGCCCTTCGTGTGAATCCTTCGAACTGCCTTCCAGCTGTTCATCAGTGATATGGTCTGCAGCAGGCACCATAACAAGGTCCTGGCTTTGAAGTACATCAGTCGCTTTTGTGACAAAGCCTTCCAGTCCTAAACCGATATAGAAAAATAAATCTGCTTCTGCTAATTCGATCATATCTTTTTGGGAGGGTTCGTACGTATGTTCATCTGCACCAGGGGGATAAATCGTTTTTACATCGACGTATTCACCACCGATTTTCTCAGCAAAGTCCTGAAGGGGGTACACAGTTGTGTATATTTCCAAGGTTTCTTTCTCATTATCGGACGATGCACCGTCCGTATTACACGCAGACAGAATCCATGTAAAGGATGCGAGCAACATGAACCAAACCGTTTTTTTCATTCATTCCACCTCATTATATTTAGTTAAATAGTAATAGTTACGATTTAAAAACTGACATTGCATAATATACTACGAAAAGAAGTTCATTGCAAGAAAAAAACCATCAAGAAATTTTTTTCTTTGATGGTTTTTTGTCTGGAACTAAATCCACCCCGCCCGGATGGAATGGATGACATTTTATAATTCTGAGAATTGTCATCCATCCTCCCCGTAAAGCGCCATGCTTTTCAATCGCTTCCATTCCGTATTGTGAACATGTTGGATAAAAACGGCAGCTGGGGGGAGTATAAGGGGAAATTCGTTTTCGATAAAATCCAATGATTAAAAGCAGGATTTTTTTCATAAAAGCACCTCTTTTATTTAACAGGCCGCTCATGAGAAGAATTTTGTTCTTCACTATTTTTTGTAGGAAGCGGGTCTACTGTATGCTCGTATTTATAGCCGCGGTTCGTTGCGATAATAAATAATAAAGTAATAAAGATAATGACAAGGATGGAAAGAATCATTAGCCATGTCAATGACATTATTTTCAGCTCCTTCTTTTTTTAATAATAACACGGCAGTGCGCTTTTTTTGCTCATCATGCTTATCGGTTAAACAGCCCTCTGTATAAGTTTAACTTAAAGCAAAAGTGGTAAATATGATTTATAGGATACCCAGAAGGAGGAAAAACAATGTCACAAGATAATTTGGTGCAAAATGTAAACAAACAAATTGCCAGCTGGACAGTTCTTTATACAAAATTACATAATTACCATTGGTATGTAAAGGGACATCAATTTTTCACGCTGCATGAAAAATTTGAGGAATTATACAATGAAGCTGGAGTTCACATCGATGAGTTAGCCGAACGTCTTCTTGCTCTTGAAGGAGAACCAGTGGCAACGCTCAGAGAATCACTGGATCTCTCACTGGTACAGGAAGCAACAGGACGTGAATCAGCGGATGAGATGGTACAATCGCTTCACAATGATTTTCAGACGCTAATGGAAGATTTAAAAGTTGGAATGAATATTGCCGGTGAAGTAAACGATGAGATGACCGGAGATATGCTTCTTTCAGTACACCAAAGCCTTGAGAAACACTCATGGATGCTTCGTTCATTCTTAGGAAAATAACTTCTCAAAAGCCTGCATTCGCAGGCTCTTTTTCTTGATTATCAATACTAAAAGGACAAGCTAAATTTAGCTTGTCCTTTTTGAATCCTAATGATAAAGGGATGACTCATCTTTTTGAACCTGATTCTCCTGCTGATCCATTTTCCCTTTGAGCGTTTCGACTATGTAGAGTCGGATAAAGTAGGATAGTTCATCCTGTGTCATATCTCTGACCATTGATAAAAGCTCTTCACGATCAAGCTCCTCCAAAATCGTAAATGCTATAATATCAAAATCTTCTTGTGTTCCCCGAATTTTCCCGCGGTACATTTCATAAATTTCGTCGATTAATTTCACGTCATTCATCCCCGTTCCCATGGTATGTCATGTTGGCCGAATTCAAAGGGGCAGTTGATCTATATTTAACTATACCCAAACTCTTATGAATTAACCACCTTAATATGCTTTGAAGAGTATAGGATTGGACATACTTTATGTAAGAGGAGGGATTAATGTGGAAGAGGCTAAAAACACGTATTATGTTTCAGTTTCAAGAGGAGAGATTTTGAGAAGCGGGACGGATTCGCCGTATGAATTTGTTGTCAATGCTACCGATGATGAAATCACAAGACTCCGTTATTTATTTGATGGAAATGAGGACATTGGGCGGGAAAGTTTCATTCGGGCCCAAACGCCCTATGTGCAATACCATGATGATGAACCCAATAAAGAACAGGATAGTATGCTTATGAACATTTACGCATATATCCACGAAATCGGGGATGAAGAGGCAGTGAAACATATTGAAAGCATGGGGATCCTCCCTGCGACCAAAGAGCATCCATACCTGCGGGTTAAAGGTGATCATGATCGCAATGCAGAAGATCAAAAATCGAATTAAATACAGCCTCTGCCCTTAAAGGGTGAGGCTGTTTCTTTATGGGGATTCTACAGCATTTTCGATGACTTCATCCGGAACTTCAATGCTGTCGATTGTATTATATTCTTTGTACGTGCTTTCAGTATTTTGTTCAAGCTGTAATGACTCACCCTCAACATCCATTGTCATAATGAGACTTGTTTCAAGCTGTGAAGGAAGAAATGTTTCTTTATCGATAACGATTTCGTAAATTACATCTTCAAACGAAGTGTCCTGAAAAACTTCTTCCATTTCGGATCCCAAGCCCATTTCAGGCATCATGTTCTCCGTTTGCTCAATCAAAAACTCACGAAACTTTTCACCAGATGCGTTCAAGGTTAAAATATAAGAAGATTCATCCTGTTCGAAAGTGAAATCGTCGGTAAATTGTTCAAGTGATTTTAACTGCTCATTTGGATTTCCCTGCGTCTTGGACATTTCAATGATCTGGTCGGACATGTCAGCAGGCAATTTCATCCATTGATCTTCCATAAAATCATACATAAAAAATCCTTCTTCTGTTAAATAGGATTCAACAGTTATTGGTTCTTCTCCTTCTGTTAATCCTTCAGCAGAAGTGACAGCTTTTTGATGCAGACCAAGCGGCTCTACAACCATTTCCATCTCGACGTCAGAGGAAGTTTTGATTGACGTGTCTTCACCCGGAATGACTGTATTCTGATCCACAGACATGTCGACGTTCACGCTTGTGATCTCTTCTCCCGCTTCAACCGATTTGGCAAATACCTCTTCCAGTGTTAAATCAGAGTCAGAAGCCTTGTTGCTGGTATCGCTGTTTACTGGTTCAGCTGTTGATGAACAGGCTGAAACGAATAAGGCGAGTGAAGCAGCTGCTACACCCAGTGTTAATTTACGGTTCATCTAATCGCTCCTTTTATCGTAGTTGGTTTCTCATTAATTACATACGGTTAGAGATAGAAAAAGTTTCATTTGTTGCTTATAAATTCCAGCTATTATTAAATAGGAGGAACTCATGATATATCAATTTAACGATTTTTTTAATAAAAGAGTTCAACTTTCATTTGAAAATCATCCGTTTTCACAAGAACCCAAACATGTCTGGATCATGACCCGCTTCGAGCGTCAATGGGTATTAACGAAGCATCGAAAAAGAGGGTTGGAATTTCCCGGAGGAAAAGTGGAAGCGGGAGAAACACCAGAACAAGCAGCAAGAAGAGAAGTGAAAGAAGAGCTTGGTGCTGAAATAAAAAAACTGCATTACATAGGGCAGTACAAGGTAGAGGGCGATCCTGCTATTATAAAAAATATCTATTTTTCGAACATTACCCGCCTTGAACCGCAGGAGCATTATTTTGAAACGGATGGTCCCCATATGGTTAAAGACAATTTATTAGAGAAGCGCACAGGAAATGAATTCAGCTTTATCATGAAGGACGATGTACTGGTTCATGCGCTGTCAGTGTGGGAAAAGAAATGCTGGAAGGATGAGTGAAAAATGAGGAATGGTGAAATTATTGAGCGAATTCCATTTCCATCACCAAACCCGGGCGTGGAATTATCGCTGCTGACGATCTGGTCCTCAGGTTTTAAAGTGAAAGGGTTCCTCGCTGAGCCAAAAGGTGAGGAAAAACTGGACGGGTTTTTATATTTACGGGGCGGCATTAAAGGAGTCGGCATGGTTCGTCCTGCACGCATTGCCCAGTTTGCTGACAGGGGGTTTATTGTTTTTGCTCCTTTTTACAGAGGAAACCGAGGAGGAGAAGGAAATGAAGATTTCGCTGGTGAAGACAGAGAAGACGCTTTTTCAGGAGTGGAGCTGCTCAGGCATCATCCGCGTGTGAATAATCAACGTGTACATGCTTTCGGGTTCTCCAGAGGTGGAATCATGGCTTTGCAGGTTGGAGTCGAATATTCATCCATCACATCTATTGTGACTTGGGGAGGCGTGTCTGATATGATATTAACGTATGAGGAGCGGGAAGACCTTCGAAGAATGTTGAAGCGGGTAATTGGCGGATCACCCAACAAAAATCCTGAAGCATACCGCTACCGCACTCCTTTATATGAGTTGGAAAAATTACATGCTCCCGTATTGATCATTCATGGGGCAAAAGATACGAATGTTTCAATCGAACATGCATACCGATTAGAAGAACGTTTAAAAAAACTTAATAAGCCAGTCAAAACTTTATATTTTGAAGAATTTAATCATGTTTTTCCACCTGCAGACAATCGTATAATGGTGAAAGAGCTGTGCAGCTGGATGAATAATCAAAACCGGCAAGAACATTTACAGGGGGAATGATGAAAGTGGGCATGCCTTTAGAGGTAAATACAATGATTGTGACGAAAGGGAAAGAAAATCGTCAGCAGGAAAATTTCTTTCAGCTAATTAAAGAGGGCTACCGGCTGTATCCGATGCACGTTCCTTTAGAGGTGAAGCGGACAAAAGAAGGCGAACTTAGCGGGACTGGCCAGATCCACCGTTTGGAATGGAGAGATAATTCAACCATTATTTCATACGAGCTTGTTTCTCTTCAATCGAGTAATTAAAACCCTTTTACCAAAATACAAAGGTTTCGGTAAAGACAGCAATAAAAATTCGAGTATCAATAAGCAGACTAATTCGCATAGCGATTGGTCTGCTTTTATTATTCTTTAAATTTCAAGGCTTTTTCAGTGGTAATCAAATTGCTGTATTATTTTACACTATGAAAAATAAAAGATTTGGTTTCTGAAGTTGCTTGTTTAAACTCCCAATCACCAAAAACCTGGGTTAGTGAAAAACCCGCTTCTTTTAATGACTTATAGATTTCTTCTTGCGATCGGAATTTTAATTGCATCTTTTCATGAATTACGACTTCACCTGTACTTGCATTTTTCACCGTCTCATAAAACGTAAAAACATCTTCTGCAAACCCCTCGTATTCAGTCCAAATTTCAAGTTGCTCACCATTCACCTGATTCATTGCAAGATCAGGTGTTCTATCTTTTTCCCATTGTTCCCACACTTTTGCCAATGGGTTACGTGTATCAAAAATCAAATGACCACCAGGTTTTAATGCTTGATAAACATCTGAAATGACGCTTTGCCAACTTTCTTCTGTAAGAAATACCTGTGCAACATTCGCTGTCATTATGACTGCGTCAAACGCATTTGCCTCTAGATTTGAGCTATCCCCTACAATCCAGGTTACTTCGCCTGGAAATTCTTTTTTCTTCGCATATTTTATTGCTTCTTCATTTGGATCAATAGCTGTAATTCCATAGCCTATTTTAGCAAAATGAATTGTCAATCTTCCTGTGCCACAGCCCAAATCGGCTATTTTTTTAACATTTAACTTCTTTAACAATTCCAGGAAGAACTCATCGTCTTTTCCCCAGTTATTAACTTGGTCGTATACTAATGGAATCATTTATTAGCTGCCTCCTAATTCAATTCCAGTTTCTTAACTGATTAATCATCTTTCTTTCACTTTACCTTTTAAGTACTTAATTGTCTGTATTTCTTTTCTAAAACCCGTTCTCTACTGACAAAAACTTAGGATCATTGGAGCGGACAGGAGACTCCTGCTGTGAACCTGCTGGGCTTTTTAAATTTATTGGCGCTTTTGGCTTTTTTAGCCAAAGAAAAAACTTTTTTTGAAATATTAATTATAGTCAGTCAACCCCCACCCGAAGCGGAAAGGTGGAGGATTTAACAGGCATTATAGTGAGAATTGTTATCAACTACTATTGACAATGAGAATCAATATCAATTAATATGACATAGAAAGCTCAATATTTCCAATTTGAAAGGGAGATTTGATATGACTATACAACAATTAATTTCAAATAAAGATTTACTGGAGCAGCAGGAAAGAAGAGAGTCAAATGCGAGATCGTATCCAAGAAGAATACCTCTTGCGATAAGTGAGGCAGAGGGCATCTACGTTACCGATATGGAAGGCAATAAATATTTGGATTGCCTCGCCGGTGCGGGAACCTTGGCTTTAGGACACAATCATCCCACCGTTATTGACGCAATGGAGCAGGTAATCAGAGATAAACGGCCATTACATACATTAGATTTAACCACGCCGGTAAAAGAAGCATTTGTAGATGAATTGTTTTCAGTATTGCCAGAGGGTTTTCGTGAAAGAGCAAAAGTACAATTCTGTGGTCCAACCGGCGGTGATGCGATTGAAGCGGCATTAAAGCTGGTAAAAACAGCTACAGGAAAACAAAGCATTCTCACGTTCCAGGGAGGGTATCACGGCGCAACTCATGGAACGATGGCGATCAGCGGAAACCTTGGACCAAAGAGGAAGGTGCAGGGGCTGATGCCTGATACTCATTTCTTGCCGTATCCCTACACATACCGCTGTCCTTTTGGAAAAGGCGGAGATGAAAGCCATCAGATCAGCAGTGCTTATATTGAAAATCTCCTTGATGATCCTGAAAGCGGGATTTTACCGCCAGCTGCCATGATTTTTGAAACAGTTCAGGGAGAAGGAGGCTCTATCCCTGCTCCAGTTGAATGGATTCAGGAAATGAGAAGGATAACGAAAGAACGGGGCATTCCATTAATCATTGATGAAGTGCAGACTGGAATCGGCCGTACGGGCAGAATGTTTTCTTTTGAGCATGCCGGAATCGTACCGGATGTAGTGGTTTTGTCAAAAGCAATCGGAGGCAGTCTGCCATTGTCAGTAATGGTTTATGATCAGGATTTAGATTGCTGGGAACCTGGTGCTCACATTGGTACTTTCCGCGGAAATCAAATGGCAATGGCAGCAGGAACAGCAACATTAAAGTTTATTAAAGACAATCGGTTAACTTCTCATGCAGATGAATTGGGGAAGAGGATGCTCACAGCATTCCAGCAGCTGCAGCAATTGGTTCCTGAAATAGGAGATGTCAGAGGAAGAGGCTTGATGATTGGTGTTGAAATGATTCAGCCGTCAATGGAGCCGGCTTCGAACGGAAGCCGGCCGGCAAACCCTGATTTGGCAAGTCAAATCCAGCGGGAATGCTTTAAGCGTGGGCTGATCCTCGAAGTAGGCGGACGGCATGGTTCAGTAGTCCGTTTTCTTCCCCCGCTAATTATTACGAAAGAACAGGCTGACGAGGTTGCAGTTATTTTCAAAGAGGCAGTATTTGCTTCCATTGGGAGGAAGTAACATGACAGTAAATTTAACAACAAGTAGCAAATATGATACTTTTTTTCTTCATCAAGAGGAAGAGGGGATCGAAGCATTTACAAAACTAATGGATCAGGTCAGCGAAAAGCTGCAGCAGGTATATGCAGATACAACGACTCCTTTCATTGGCAAGAATCCGAAAGAAATTGAAGAGGAAATCAAGCAAATTATGCATTTTCCAGTAAATATGCAGGACAGTATGGATGTCTTAAATGAAATAGAATGGCCCATTTTAAAAAACAGCCTGCATATTTCTCACCCCAAAAGCATGGCCCACTTACATTGTCCGCCACTGCTTCCGGGTATTGCTGCTGAATTAATCATTGCTGTACTAAATCAATCAATGGATTCATGGGATCAAAGTACGGCTGCAACCTATGTGGAAAATGAAATGGTAAAGTGGCTGACGGATAAAGTGTATTATCCGCCGACAGCAGGAGGGGTATTTACCAGTGGTGGAACCCAATCAAATTATATGGGCCTGCTATTAGCACGTGATGCATTTTGCCATTCCTTTTGGAATCATAATGTTCAGCTTAGGGGACTGCCGGCTGATTTTCATCGATTAAGAATTATTTGCTCTGAGGATGCCCATTTCACTGTTCAAAAAGCAGCTTCCCAGCTTGGATTGGGTGAGCAGTCCGTTATAACAGTAAAGACGGATGAAAAACATAGAATGATTGTCAGCGAAGTGGAAGAAAAGATTGATCTCTTAAAAGAGCAGGACCTGCTTCCATTTGCACTGGTTGCCACGTGCGGCACAACGGATTTTGGCAGTATTGATCCATTGAAGGACCTGGGGGTAATCGCCCGGGAACAAGGAATTTGGCTGCATGTAGATGCAGCTTATGGCGGGGGATTGATGCTCAGTCATTCAAATAGAGATAAACTTAATGGTCTGGAAAATGCAGACTCTATGACCGTGGATCTGCATAAATTATTCTTTCAGCCGATTAGCTGCGGAGCATTTTTAGTGAAGGATCAACAGCATTTTCGGCATATTGCTTATCATGCAGACTATCTGAACCCTCTTAATGATGAGGAGGAAGGAATTCTCAACCTGGTCAATAAATCAGTTCAGACGACAAGAAGGTTTGATGCGTTAAAGCTGTTCCTGTCGCTGAAAATGGTTGGAACACACACTTTTGGACAGATGATTGACGATACGCTGACACTTGCGAGTTACACAGCTGGATACATGAAAGAGTTAGAAAATATAGTCATTAAAAATCCGGTGCCGGAAATAAATACGATTATTTTCCGTTACCAGCCAAGAAATGCAGAAAAATTGACCATCGACCTATGTGAGATAAACAGAAGCATTCAACAAGCTCTGCTTCATTCGGGCAAAGGAGTAATTGCCAAAACGTCAGTTAACGGTAAGACATTCCTGAAACTGACTCTGTTAAACCCGCGGACGAAGCAGGAGGACATTCACTCACTTTTAACGGAAATAGAAACTATGGGCGCTGAACTAATAAATGGAGGGTTACAGTCATGAACACGAAGGAACTTGCTGAGAGAGCAACGATCCAGAGCTTTTTGAATTGTTATTTACGAGAGACTGGAAATTATTCTGATGGAATCCGCTATAAAGACCAACCGCTGCTATCTGGAAAAACGGGCAAGATCATCGTCTCAAGTCTTGCCAAGCAGCATATTGAACTGATCATTCCAGTGAAATATTGGTCGCTTACTGACCGCCATTTATTTGATTTTCCTATTTTTTATCACACTGGCGATCATGAAGAATTAAAACCAATCGACTATATTACACTTACTGCACTCATTGTAAAAGAGTTGCTGCTTGTTAAAAACAGTGAAGAAGCGGAGGACGAACTGCTTTTACGTGTGATCTTAAGCTGCCGCAGTATTAAGTCCTATATTGAAAACCGAGTAAACGATACTGATGCATTAACAGATGAAGATTTCGATTATATTGAAGCAGAACAATCTCTATTACTGGGACATATGCTTCATCCGACACCTAAAAGTAAACAAGGGCTGACAGAAAATGAAGATCAACTGTACGCACCCGAGCTGAAGGGTGAGTTTCAGCTTCATTACTTTAGTGTAGAGAAATCGCTTATCACACAGGATTCAAGTAAAGCCGTGTCAGCAAGCTCAATCATTTTTAAAGAGCTGGGACAGGATTCTGCTGTAGATCAAACGCGGCTTAAGGAACTAGCAAATGACCGTATCTTCATACCAGTACATCCGCTGCAAGTAAAAACACTGCTGGAGAAAGAAGAAGTGCAGTCGCTTTTGGCGGAAAACAGAATGGAATACCTTGGTCCTCTAGGAAAACTTTTTACAGCTACTTCATCTTTCCGAACCGTATACAGCAGGGAATCGAAGTACATGTACAAGTTTTCAGTTCCAGTGAAAATTACAAATTCGCTGCGCATCAATCAGCAGAAAGAGCTGGCGCGGGGAGTTGAAGTGACCAGGCTGCTGGAAACGGAGGTGGGTCAGCATCTTGCTCAGCAATTCCCGGGTTTTAAAGTAATACAGGACCCGGCTTATCTGAATGTAAGGCTGAAAGAAGAAATATCGGGCTTTGAAGTGGTAATACGGGACAATCCTTTTTATGAAAACAGCGCTCAAACAAGTCTGATTGCGGGTTTATGCCAGGACCATGCTTTTGGGGGAAATAACAGATTGCACTCCATTATTAGAGGAATTGCCATAAGGGAAAACCGCAAAGTGGATGATGTCAGCCTGGATTGGTTTAATCAATATTTATCTTTAACGCTTGATCCGATGATCTGGTTGTTTCATACATATGGTATAGCCCTTGAAGCCCATCAGCAAAACTCACTGATCCAGCTTGAAGATGGCTATCCAAAGACTTTTTACTATAGAGATAACCAGGGCTATTACTATAGCGAATCCCATGTGGAGAAACTGAAGGCGCTGCTGCCTGACTTAAATCAAAAGAGTGATACCATCTGTGCCGATCATGTAGCAGAGGAGCGCTTGCGTTACTATTTTTTCTTTAATCATTTATTTGGTTTAATTAATGGGTTTGGTGCAAGCGGACTCATTGCAGAAGAAAGACTGATAGATGCACTAAGACATAGATTAGAGCTTCATGAACAGGAATTTGAAGGAGATTCCGATCTTTTAAACAGCCTCCTGTATCAGCCTGCTCTCCCTTGTAAAGCGAATCTGCTGACACGATTTCATGATATGGATGAATTAGTTGGTCCTATGGAAGCTCAGTCTGTTTACACCATGGTAAAAAATCCTCTGGTAAAAGAGGTGGAAATACAGCATGTCATTTGATTATGAAATCTTTGACAGCGGGATAAATAAGACGATCGCTTTTAGGAAAGTGGAGTATGAGCGTGATGTGAATCTTCTTCACCATTGGATGAATAAAGAATATGTCCATCCCTATTGGAATTTAAATATTACTCTTGAACAATATGGTTCTCACCTAAAAAAAGCATTAGCGGATGCTCATCATACATTATTTATCGGTTATCTTGACGGCATTGCAATGAGCTACTGGGAAGCTTATTGGGTCAAAGGGGATATTGCAGAGAATTGCTATATATCTACACCATTTGATCAGGGGATCCACTTGCTGATCGGGGAAGAGGAGTTTATCGGAAAAGGATTTTCCATGCCTTTGCTGCGGGCAATGGTCCGCTATCAGTTTGAGCTTTCAGACAAAACGGTCAAAGTCATTGCTGAGCCGGATATTCGAAATGAAAAAATGATTCATGTATTTAAAAAATGCGGATTTGAGTCAATCAAACCCGTTTCTTTACCAGATAAAACGGCAATGCTGATGTTTTGTGAAAGGCAAGAGTTTGAAACGAGGTGGCTGTTATGAATAAATCGTTAAACGAAACGAGTGAAATCTATGATGTAATCGGCATTGGAATTGGTCCATTTAATTTGGGCTTAGCGGCCCTGCTTGATCCAGTCAGCGATGTGAAAGCATTATTTCTTGAAAAGAAGGCATCATTTAATTGGCATCCAGGAATGCTGATTGAAGGAACGACGCTGCAAGTTCCCTTTTTTGCTGATTTGGTCAGTATGGCTGATGTAAGAAGCGATTACAGCTTTCTTCGGTATCTGGAAGCTCATAACCGGCTGTATCACTTTTATTTTCTGGAAAAATTTCATATTCCAAGAAAAGAATATAACCATTACTGTCAGTGGGTGAGCAGCCAGTTAGCTAATTGTCAGTATGAAATGGATGTTCAGTCGGTGACCGCCTATAGGCTCGACAGCGGGGAAGAAGTATATCAGGTTAAGAGCCTGAATGGCATTTCTCAAAAGGAGGAAACACTGCTCACCAGACATATCGTTGTTGGAATTGGTTCAGTGCCTTCTGTTCCGCAAGCTTTTCAGCACGAACTTGGTAAGTCGATTTTTCATACTGCTGATTATTTATCAAATAAAGACATGATCAAAGAGGCAGGCTCGATCGCTGTGATTGGCTCGGGACAAAGTGCCGCGGAAGTATTTCTTGATGTAGCGAAAGAACAGGAACAATACGACTTTTCACTCCAATGGTTCACGCGCGCAAAAGGTTTTTTCCCAATGGAATATTCAAAGCTAGGCCTGGAATATTTCTCGCCGGATTATACAGCTTTTTTCTACGGGCTGCCACAGGAAAAAAAGGATCAGCTGCTTAAACAGCAGGATCTGCTGTACAAAGGCATTAGCGCTGAGACGATTGCTGATATTTATGATCATTTATATGAAAGATCGATCGGCGGAGAATACGCGGATGTTGTGCTTCAGCCTATGACAGAAATTACAGGGGTTAAAAATGACGGGGGCACATGGGAACTGCAGGGCTATCATCAATTGCAGGAAGAGGAAATAAGAAGCAAAGCGGATCTGGTGATTCTTGGGACAGGCTATAAGATGGCATTCCCGTCTTTTTTATCACCAATGAAGGAATGGATCAGATGGGACGATCTTGGAAGGTATAAAGTGACAGAGGATTATCGGGTTGAAATGCTGACAGCACATACAAATAGAATCTTTGTGCAAAATGGCGATCTTCACACCCATGGAGTTGGCACACCGGATCTAGGACTTGGTGCACATCGCAACGCAATGATTATTAATGCCATTATTGGAAGAGAAGTGTACTCTGTGCATTCCAGGAATGTCTACCAGAACTTCGGTCAAAAGACTGGCAGTAATAATACAAACCAGGGAAAGAAGGGTTCATATGCTGTTTCAAAATGAGATTGAACAAAATATTAAGCGTGATAACTGGACGAAAGCAAATAAAAAACTGATAGGAAAAATGCTGGCCGAGTTCATGTACGAAGACATGATCCAGCCTGATATCATTTCCGAAGAAGAACATGATATCGAGTATGACTTGCAAATCTCCAGCAGTAAACACTATTATTTTAAGGCTCAAAAACGATTGTTTGATAGTTTTGATGTTAAGTGGACGACGGTTTATATTGTGGAAAATGGAAAAGAGAAAGCGGCTGATAGTGCGATTGAGCTCCTGGTAGATCTTCAGGAAATGATTGGGATGTCCTCTGAGACTGCCGGCCATTTAATCCAAGAATTAAACAGTACGTTAATTGCAGATGTTCATCTTTTGGAGAAAGAACCGAAAACCTCTGATGAATTAATAAAGGAAGATTATGCACTGTTAGAAGGCTATATGACCGGCCATCCGTGGATTACCTATAACAAAGGGAGAATTGGATTTGGGTATGACGACTATCTGGCATTTGCTCCCGAGCAGCAAAAAGAACTTCAGCTGTCCTGGATCGCCGTGCATCAGGAAATTGCCTCCTTTCAATCAATTGAAGGGCTGAGTTATCATGATTTGCTGGCTAAAGAATTAAGTGAAACCGACCGCATTCGATTTGAAAAAAAAGTTACAGAGCTTGGCAGCGATTCTTCTCAGTATTTTTTCATGCCGGTTCATCAATGGCAGTGGACTAACCGGATCATTCAGCATTTTCCTGAAGAAATAGCAAAGGGACAAATTATTCTTTTGGGAGAAGGGGAAGACCGCTATCTTCCGCAGCAGTCCATCCGGACATTTGTCAATCAATCAAGCAGAAATAAACATCATGTAAAACTCCCTATGAGTATATTAAACACGCTTGTCTACAGAGGGCTGCCTTCTGAAAGAACACTGATCGCGCCGAAGGTTACAGCGTTTATTAAAGGAATAGGAGAGAAGGATCCTTTTCTGAAAAAGGACTGCAGAGTCATTCTCCCTGGAGAAAATGCCAGCATTAATGTACACCATCCCTATTACACAAAATTGAAGCAGGCTCCTTATCAGTATTTGGAGATGCTTGGAACGATCTGGAGAGAAAGTATATACACCTATCTGGAAGAGGGAGAAAATGCCATTACACTGGCTGCATTATTGTATGAGGATCACAATAACAAGCCTTATATCAAGAGCCTGATCGAAGAATCGGGACTGGAACCAGAGGAATGGATGAAGCAGTTTTTCAAGGTCGTAATGGATCCGCTTCTGCATTTTCTCTATCAATATGGTACGGTATTCTCCCCGCACGGCCAAAATACGATCGTCGTATTAAAGGATGCCAAACCGCACCGGCTAGCCATCAAAGACTTTGTAGATGATGTTAATATTTCAGATCAGGATTTTCCTGAGCTAAGCGGGTTATCAGGGGAATTTAAAAAGGTTCTTCGAACAGAGCCGCCGGAAGGGCTTACCCAGTTTATATTTACGGGGCTGTTTATTTGCCATCTGCGGTATCTCAGCAGCATTCTGGAGAACAATCAAATGCTCGATGAAAAAACGTTCTGGAGCCTGCTGGCCGATTCCATTTATGACTATCAGGAATCTTTTCCTCAGTTAGAGGAGCGGTTTAAACTATTTGATTTCTTTAAACCTGAGTTTACGAAACTGTGTTTAAACCGAAACCGCATGGTTGATTATGGATACTCCGATGGGGAGGATCGTCCGCATGCATCTGAGTTCGGGAAGGTTAAAAATGCCTTATCTTTGTATAAAAAAGTGAGCCGTGCCTCTTTTTAATAAAGTATGGAGAAAATCGTCACTTCAATAGAAAGAGGGATAAACGTTGAGCACAATCGTTCAAAAATTTGGCGGTACCTCTGTAGGTTCAGTGGACCAAATAAAGCTGATGGCAAATCGCATACTGCAGGAAAAAAATAAAGGACATGATGTGGTCGTTGTTGTGTCTGCGATGGGGAAAACAACAGATACTCTTTTGCAGTTAGCAGGTGAGATCTCATCCAATCCATGCAATCGGGAATTAGACATGCTTCTGTCCACTGGAGAACAGGTGACCATCTCCCTTTTGGCAATGGCTCTTAAACAGCAGGGAGCAGAATCTATTTCTCTTACAGGGAGGCAGGCAGGGATTCACACCGATACGGTAATGGGAAACGCCCAGATTGTCTTCATTGACACAGAACGGATCAGGAGTGAATTAGAAAAACAGAAAATTGTCGTTGTGGCCGGCTTTCAAGGAGTAAATGAAAATGGGGATATCTCGACATTGGGCAGAGGAGGATCAGACACAACAGCCGCTGCTCTTGCAGCCTATCTAAATGCAGACAGATGTGACATTTTTACCGATGTTGACGGAGTTTATACGACTGATCCGGGAATCGTAGGGAGTGCTGTGAAAATTCCCTCTCTGTCATATGAAGAAATGCTGAGTTTGGCTGCTATGGGTGCCGGTGTTCTTCATCCAAGAGCAATTAGGTACGCAGAGCGCCACCAAATTCCTATAGCGGTGAAGTCAAGTGCCCGCCCCGGGAGCGGAACGATGATTACGAATAAAATGAGCGGTGAAAAATCCCTTCCTGTTACGGGGATTGCATTTGAAGAAAAAGTAAGCCGTCTAATTTTATCCGGATTGAGTAAGATGGAGGCCTCGCGAAAACAAATTATTTCCAGCCTTTCAGCACTTCATATTCAGGCAGATATTTATCTGCAATTATATGATCAGAGTATCATTCTGTTAGTAAAGGAAAGCGACACTCAAAACGTTTTATGCCTTTTAAATAAAGAAAAAGAAAAGATTGGGTACACAGCGTTACAGCAGAAGAACGGCTTGTCAAAAGTCTCTGTCATTGGCAGTGGCCTTTCAGAAATAAAAGCAGAGATGTGCAGGATCTTCATTCATAACAAGAACAAGGTCAAATTAATAGGGGAATCTTCAATATGCGTCACAGCCCTTTTGGATAGATCCGAACTTCACACTGCTGTCCGTCAATTGCATACAGGCTTTGGACTGGATTTTACTTTGGAGAAAGCTGTTGTTTAAGTGAAGAAGTATACAGAATAAAAAGAGACTGGGACAAATGGGTCTCAACTCTTCTAACCGGTTCACTGTGCTTTTAGGCTGACGCTTTCCGCAGGGACTTCGCTTGAGCCCTTCTCAGGCTTTGCCTTGCGGGATCTTAAGCGCTGTCACATCCTGCAGGAGCCGCCAACTTCCGCTCCGTTCACCTCGTATTTGCAATAAAAATAGGCTCAATTCACATAACTTTTGGAGTTATGTGAAATGGGCCTATTTTTAGGGGTTGAATATCGATGTTGTTAAATTATATAGCGTAAATTTTACAACGACATTTCGACAGTTTAGATGGTTTGTTCTGCCGTTCTACTCAAAAGTTCTGCAACCTATAGCAAAACTTCTGCATCTTACACTGGTTGCCGTCATTGATTATAGCAAAATGCTAATTTAAACCCGGGGGTTTTTCCTCTTTCGCCAATTTAACCATCCCCATGCAGCAGTGATCAAACATGACAATATGGCGATGATTAAACAAATCATAAAATAGGGCGGATAATAAACGAACTCGATTTTATTGGGACCTTTATCAATTTCTGTGCCCAAAAAAGCAAAATTTGCTTCTAATAGCTCTTGTTTTTCACCGTTCACTTTTACTTGCCATCCGCGTTCGTATGGGATAGGTATCACAGCATGCGAATTATTTTCGGTATTGTCAAAAAGGAGAGTAATCCGGTTGTCCCCTATATCAACTTGTTGATCCTGCTGAGTTGCTGAAGCGGTGATTTCATTTAACTTCTCGTAGTTTTCTCCATACAGCTCCAAATCCTCCAGCGTATAGCTGCCCTCCCGCATGCGAAGTGAGAGGGTTTCTGAACTGGATACACGTGCAGTTATATCGTTTACACCTGTCCGGTAAAGCGACTGATGCGATTTTCTAAGTGTTTGAAATTCGTTAATTTCCAGTCTGAACATAGGAGCCTGGCGATCATTATTTTCTAAATAAAAGGATAAATAAAGATCGATAAATTCTTTGGATTTACCGCCAACCTGTATATCCAGACCGCCTTTTTCACCGGTGACTTCCAGCTGCCCGTTTTTATAAGTGGCATTTACAGGTTTTATCGAAACATCTTCTAACAGGTTATTCTTCTGATTAAGTGTTTTTGGGTCTCCGGGGGCGTCTTTCACAACAATACCATCAAGCATGGCATGTTCCCGGGACAGAATATCCGCTTTACTTACCAGATCCTCATCATATAGATTGCTGGTTGTTTTAATAAACGGCAGCGTATTTGTGTTTTCATAGATAATGTAATTGTCATTCTCAAGTATTTTCTTAAATCCATAAGGAACAACTTCCTCTTTATTCTTCTCATGCATCAGGTATTTCCCTCGAAGAAGACTGTAAAGATTAGACCGATCCCCCAGACCGGAATATCGGCTGACGCTTTCATGTCCCATATCGATTTCCATGTCATGGTAATAGAAAAATAAAATATTTTTGTTTTGAATGCTGGTATAAGAGCTTAACCCATTAAACTCTTGAATAACCGGTATATTATTTCGGTTATCATTGCCGCGCCAATCCATGCGGTACAGTGCCTCGTCATCGCGCTGCTGAACCTGTTGGATAAGCTCCATTTGTTTTTTATTCATATAGTCTCCGCTTTGAAGGTAATCACGGGTAACCCCGTCTGCTCCTCCGTTTTCGGATAAAACGATTCGCTGATGATTATTCATAACGGTAATATTTCCGATGATAATCACTGCCATAAGCAAATATAAAACCGCTGATTTTCTTATCCACCCAAATAAAATAAATACAGCTGCAACTGCACCGGCCACCCAAAGAATGATGAAGCCTTTATTTGTCTCTTCACTGTAGGCAGTTAAAAAGTAGGAATCATAATATAACGCATACGTGATGATCGTAAGTGAAGCCGCTTTTAAAAACTCTTTTAATTTTATTTTCGATAGGAGCTGAAGACCCGCAGCTGTTGCACCTCCAATAGCAAAGTAAGCAAGGTATTCAAAACGGTTTCTAGGTGCAGAAAAACCGTTAAATACGCTGCCGGCCAGGGGACTAAAATGAAGAATGATTAAGAAAAGACTAATAGCAGCAAATAATAGAAATAACTTATTTTTGTAAAACGATCCTACCCACATAAATAAAATAAAAATAGGGGGCACGAGAAGGGTCAGACTCGTAAATAATATATTGTCTGCAAAATTCCAGATTGGTACAAATTCTTCATACGGTGGACGGTAATTATTAAAATAGCCATATACTGCAGGTACAAACCCGATGGATCCCATGCCAAACCCCAAAAGGCCGCCGAAAATATAATGCTTACATTGTATTTTAAAAGGAGTTTCTCCGTTCACAAGTTTAATAACCGAACGGAATGCAATATAAATGGCAATAAAGATTAAATTAATATAAGCGAAATAAAAATTTGTAAAAATCATTCCGGCAACGGCCACAATAAACCATACAGGGTGTTTTTCCCTGATAATTTTTTCGACACCTAGAACAAGAAGAGGAACCCATAAAAAAGCGTCTGCAAAAAAGTCCCAATAAACGACATGCCGAAAGTAAATGGCACTGATTGCGTACAAAGAAGCCCCCGTAAACGCTGGGACTGCTGTCAGCTTCATATACCTGAAGACGGCGGTCGTTACCGTAATAATCAAAGTAACGCGCATCACACTGATCCATACGTTCGCCTGTGCCCAAAATAGCGCATCAGGTGAATGAATAAAACCCATTGAATCGAATAAATAAACAATAACGACAGAAAAAAGAAAAAAAATATTAGTAGAATAATAGTAGCCCAGCTGGCTGTATGTTCCAGCACCAATTCCAAAGGAAAATGAATAGAAAAAACTTCCATTGGTAAATTCGTTATACAATAATTCTTTAAATGGAGCGATTTGATTTAAACCGTCGTTAGGCCCAAGCATATAGCGGTCATCCCACCACTCATTCAAAAAGAAAAAATGAGAGAAAAAAGAAGCAGCAAAAGCTGCCAGCACCAGAAAAAGCGTTCTTTTAATTGTCATTGATTTCACCATTACTTTTTTAGAATTTTTCCAGTTACCACAAATGTCACTGGGATAGTAAAAACAACAGCCGCTAAAGGGGCAATGTTGCTGTTCAGATTAAGCCATTCTACAAAAACAAAGACGAGAGAGGTAGACACGCCAATATTTACTAGCTGTGTTAAAGGAAACTGTAAAAATTTCACCAGAGTCGGCTTCACTTTGTAAGTGAAATATGTATTTAAAAAGAAAGAGATAACAAGACTAATAATAAATCCTATAATATGCGATACCATATAATGCAGGTATAGTATGTTGTGGCACAGCAAAAAAACCAGATAGTAATTACCCGTATTCAGCCCGCCTACAATGACAAATCTAGTGAACTCTGTATCGAGCCGCTTCATTTCTTTCCTCCTGACTTTCCTCCCGTACATTGGTATCCTGAACGAGATAATGCGGACGCTGTTTGGCCTCATAATAAATTCGTCCAATGTACTCTCCAATTATACCAAGACTGAATAAATGGAGTCCTCCAAGAAAAAGAACAGCTGAAATGGTAGTGAAGTAGCCGGGAACACTTACACCTTCACGAAATACCTGCACGAACATGATAGTGATATATACGAGGGACAGCAATAAAATCGAAATCCCCATATACAAACAAATCCGCAGCGGTTTTAGATTAAAGGAAATCATTCCATCTATCCCGTAGTTTACCAGACCGCTCAGCGACCATTTTGAATCTCCTTTTTGGCGCTGAACATTTTCATAATGGATAATTTTCTGGTCGTAGCCGATCCAGGAAAACAGGCCTTTTGAAAAACGATTTCCTTCTTTTAGCTTCAGCATCGCATCGACAGCCCGTCTGCTGAGTAACCGGAAATCTCCCACCCCATTTTTAAGGTCCACATCCACTAATTTATTAATAATTACATAATACAGTTTTGAAAGGCTGGTGCGGAGCTTTGAATCTCCTTTTCTGTTGCGCTGGGCAATTACCTGATCAAAGCCTTCTTCAAATCCCTCCAGCATGTCCGGAATTAAAGATACCGGATGCTGAAGATCAGCGTCAATGATAATGATGGCATCACCTTTTGCATGCTCCAGCCCTGCAAGCAATGCGGCTTCCTTCCCAAAATTCCGGGTAAATGAGATGTATTTTACCTCTTCAAACTGATCCGCTAAGTCCTGCAGAATAAAAAGCGTATTGTCGCTGCTTCCATCATCGATGAAAAGTATTTCATATTGGTAATCAAGCATGTCAAATTCTCTTCGCAATTCATCATGAATAAGCGGCACATTCTCAGCTTCATTAAATGCCGGTATAATAAATGATACAAGTGGCTGCAATTCCTTCATAGCTGCTCCTCCAGTAAATGAATATATGCTTATTTCTTGAGTATCAGTCTCTAAGGCATTTGAGCAAGCGTCCGCTGGTAAGGCGTTCCTTGAACATTCAGCTCTTCCCATTAATATTCCCTTAGACCAGAGCTGTGAAACGCTTAATACTTAAGCCTAAGTGATCGGACTGGTTAAGACGGAAGACGGCTAATTGCGATCCCTTATAAACTTACTATATAAGTATAAAGGTATTTTATAGAAAATGTAAAAAATGATTCATTAAGTTACCAGGTTTTGAAAAGATTGGAGTTATTGTGAACAAATAATGGTAAGGAGGGTAGGAAGTGATAGCGCCATAACAGGAGAAATCCCTCATTCAGTGAATGAGGGATTTTTAAATAAATTATACTTTTGGTCCGCCAAGTTTAACAATTTTCTCATCAACATTGGTGAACTTTTTGAAGTTTTCTTTAAATTTTATCGCAAGCTCAAGCGCTTTTTCTTCATACGCCTTTTCTGAAGGCCATGCAAACCGGGGGACAAGAACATCATCCGGAACCCCTGGAACATGCAGAGGCGTTTCAAGTCCAAACAGGCCATTTTGAGAAGTTTCTGCGTTAGTAAGCTCACCTTGCAGGGCTGCGCGGACCATTGCCCGAGTATAAGCAAGCTTCATGCGTGTGCCTGTTCCATAAGCGCCGCCGGTCCATCCGGTATTAACCAGGAAGACTTGAACATCATGTTCCTCCATCTTTCGTCCAAGCATTTCTGCATATACTGTTGGGCGAAGAGGGAGAAATGGTGAGCCGAAACAAGTTGAAAACGTAGCTTCCGGTTCCGTTATTCCGCGCTCCGTACCCGCAAGTTTAGACGTATAACCGCTTAGGAAATGGTACATGGCCTGCTCTTTTGTTAATTTAGAAATTGGAGGCAGGACACCAAACGCATCTGCTGTTAAAAAGACGATCGTATTAGGATGACCCGCAAGACTCGGATCCACAATATTGGAAATAGCCTGTATCGGATAAGCAGCACGTGTATTTTCTGTTAAGGAAGAATCATTGTAATCAGCAACTTTTGTGTCTGGGTCAAGCACCACATTCTCAAGAACAGATCCGAAACGGATCGCGTCAAAAATCTGAGGTTCTTTTTCTCTTGAAAGTTGAATGCATTTTGCATAACAGCCGCCTTCGATATTAAACACGCCGTTATCTGACCAGCCGTGTTCATCATCTCCGATCAGCCGGCGGTCTGCGTCAGCAGAAAGAGTCGTTTTACCCGTTCCGGATAAGCCGAAGAACAGAGCCACATCTCCTTCAGGGCCGACATTTGCTGAACAATGCATTGGCAGGATATCTTTTTGGGGCAATATATAGTTCATAACGGAGAATATTGATTTTTTCATTTCACCCGCATACTCAGTGCCGCCTATAAGGATGGTTCTTTTTTCAAATGAAACAATAATAAATGTTTCTGAACGTGTCCCGTCCGTTTTCGGGTCAGCTTTAAAAGAAGGGGCAGACAGGACGGTAAAAGGCTGTTCCATCGAGCTTTCCCATTGATCTCCTTCTGTGGGACGGATAAAAAGCTGGTGGGCAAATAAATTGTGCCACGCACGCTGATTCACTACACGAATTGGCAATCTGGATGATTCATCCGCTCCGGCAAAACCTTCAAAAACAAATACTTCATCTAAATCCTGCAGGTGGTTCATCACTTTTGTGTACAGGCGGTCAAATGCTTCAACCGAAATAGGCTGATTAACAGGTCCCCAGTCTACAAGCTCTTTTGTAGCCGGTTCATTTACTGTATATTTATCTTTAGGTGATCGACCTGTATAGGTCCCTGTTTCTGCTTTTATCGCGCCTGAGGAAGTAAGTGTTCCTTCGTTGCGCTCCAAAATCTTTTCTACTAATTTTGGTACAGAAAGGTTGCGGTGGACGTGGTCCTTTGTTAATAATTCATGTAAATCAGTTGTTTTGCGAATAGTATTCATTATTGATTCCCCACCCTTTATTCAAAAATGGTCATGCATCCTTTATTCCAAATTAGTATAACACATTCATATTAATAGTCTATACTAATTCGGATAAATTCAGCTTATGCGATCTTTCTTTCTTATCTCGTTAATTGCCGGTTGACATCGAACCGCAGTTTACGTATGATAGTTTTTTGAACGGATACTCTTATCCCGAGCTGGTGGAGGGACAGGCCCTATGAAACCCAGCAACCTGCTCTGCAAAAAAGCTGTAACAGCTTTTGCGATTCACTCAAATGGAGCGAAGGTGCTAACCTGTAGCAAGGCTATGTCCTTGAACGATAAGAGTGAAAGGCACTTAACACAAAACCTTTCCTCAGACTACATGGGGAAGGGTTTCTTTTATATCGTGCCATGACTTGGATGATCTACAGAAGGTTAATGTTCGATCACTAAGGGTAATGAGTACCGTCCAACATATACGCTTCACAAGGAGGAGACACTATGTCAACAAAACGTCATTTGTTTACGTCTGAGTCTGTAACGGAAGGACACCCAGACAAAATTTGTGATCAAATTTCAGATTCTATTCTGGATGCTATTTTAAAGGATGATCCAAATGCCCGTGTAGCATGTGAGACATCTGTAACAACGGGGCTTGTACTCGTAGCTGGAGAAATTTCAACTTCTACGTATGTGGATATTCCAAAAATTGTTCGGGAAACAATTAAAGGAATTGGCTATACTCGTGCAAAATATGGTTTTGATGCTGAAACTTGTGCAGTCTTAACATCCATTGACGAACAGTCAGCGGATATTGCTGCAGGGGTTGACCGGGCGCTTGAAGACCGAGAAAGTTCAATGTCTGATGCAGAAATTGAATCAATCGGAGCGGGAGACCAGGGTTTGATGTTCGGCTTTGCCTGCAATGAAACAGCGGAATTAATGCCGCTTCCAATTTCGTTGGCACATAAGATATCCCGCCGTCTGACTGAAGTGCGCAAAGAAGAAATTCTTCCTTATCTTCGTCCGGATGGAAAAACCCAGGTAACAGTAGAATATGATGAAAACAACAAACCAGTTCGTATTGATACCATTGTTATTTCAACTCAGCACCACCCGGAGGTCAGCCTTGAGCAAATTCAGCGCAACCTTAAAGAACATGTCATCAAACCGGTAGTTCCTGCTCATCTAATTGATGAACATACAAAATACTTCATCAACCCAACCGGCCGCTTTGTTATCGGCGGACCACAAGGAGATGCAGGACTGACAGGGCGTAAAATTATTGTTGATACTTACGGCGGCTATGCACGTCACGGCGGCGGTGCGTTCTCCGGCAAGGATGCAACGAAAGTGGACCGTTCAGGCGCTTATGCAGCCCGCTATGTAGCAAAAAATCTTGTTGCAGCAGGTCTTGCAGATAAATGTGAAGTTCAGCTTGCCTACGCAATCGGTGTAGCACAGCCGGTATCGATTTCAATCGATACATTTGGTACAGGTGCAGCTGAAGAAGATGTACTGATTGAACTTGTACGAAATAATTTTGATCTTCGCCCGGCAGGCATTATTAAAATGCTGGATCTTCGCCGTCCAATTTACAAACAGACTGCGGCTTACGGACACTTTGGACGTAACGACCTTGATCTTCCTTGGGAGCAGACTGATAAAGCTGAAATTCTTAAAGCACAAGCAATCCGATAAATCTTTGTGAGGCAGCCAGTCTTAAACCTGGCTGTCTTTTATCATTAGGCAGTAGAAAATACAGAAGTCAGGTGTTACAATTTTTAATACTACCACCAGCAGCCTGTCATTATCGCTATGCGATCTGCAGTTGGCTGCAATCCTCATCTTACAAATCCTCTTTACGTTCTTCGAAACATTTCCCATCACTTACTCATTTAGGAGGTTGCATCATTGACAACAGTTATATTAGCAGAAAAACCTTCCCAGGCTAAAAGCTATGCGGAAGCATTTTCGAACGCAAAAAAGCAGGATGGATATTTTGAAATTGCAGATCCGCTTTTTAACGGACAAGCCATTATCACATGGGGATTCGGCCACTTAGTTTCCCTTGAAGAGCCACATGCCTACAGATCAGATTGGAAAAAGTGGAAGCTGGATCTGCTGCCTATGATTCCTGAAACTTTTCGTTTTACCGTACCTTATGATAAAAAAAAGCAATTTGGAATCGTTAAAAAGCTGCTCCACAGGGCGGATCGAATCGTTGTGGCAACGGATAGTGACCGCGAGGGAGAAAATATCGCCCGCTCCATTATTGAACATGCAGGAATGGGCAGCAAGCCAACCAAACGTCTGTGGATCAATTCGCTAGAAAAAGATGTTATCAGACAAGGATTCGAATCATTGAAGGAAGGATCCGATTATCTGCCTTTATATAAAGAGGCGCAAACGCGCCAGATCAGCGACTGGATTGTTGGCATGAATTTATCGAGGTTATATACGCTTCTTCTGCAAAAAAAAGGAATAGACGGTCCTTTTAGTGTGGGGAGAGTGCAGACCCCAACGCTTTATATGATTTGGCAGCGGCACCATGAGATCGAGCATTTTAAACCAGAACCATTTTTTGACTTAGTCGCCCAGGTTCACACAGCTGACGGGAAATTTACCGCTAAAAATGATGAACGGTTTAAAACAAATGAAGAAGCGATTCACAAATTGGAACAGCATTCCATTAAACCGAATCAGCTTACCAAGAGTGAAATTATCAAGGCTGAAAAAAAGAAGAAAAAAGCGCAGGCGCCGAGTTTGCACAGCTTATCTTCCCTGCAGGCAAACATGAACCGCAGGTTTAAATACAGCCCTTCTGCTGTATTAAAAACGGTTCAGAATTTATATGAAAAAAAGATCGTGTCTTACCCGCGAACGGATTGTACCTACATTACAAACAATGAATTCAGCTATCTTAAAAATCAGCTTGATAAAATGAAAACAAGTGCCGGAGCGGAATTTGAGACTTATTATGAACGGCCGCGCCCGAAATATGTTCAGGACAGCAAGGTTCAGGAGCATTATGCGTTAATTCCGACTAAAAAAGTTCTCACCGCAGCTCAAATATCGGCACTCGCTCCACAGGAACGGAATGTCTATTTAGAAGTTTTAAAAAGCGCACTGGCTATGTTTCATGACGATTATCATTACGAAGAAACCAAAATTGAAGTGTCGGTTAATAAGCTGATTTTTAAAGCGAGCGGGAAAGTGGAAATAAAAAAAGGATGGAAAGAGCTTTTCGGCCAGGAGAAACAGTCCAAAGACAAAGAAGAAGCTACCCTCCCAAATGTATCAAAGGGACAGCCGGCAGATTCAAAGGTTGCACCAAAGGAAGGCGTAACGAAACCGCCAAAGCCATATACAGAAGGTAATCTGATTACCATGATGAAAACAGCAGGTAAAACAGTGGAGGATGAGAAGGCCCAGGCCATTTTAAAAGAAACTGAGGGGATCGGTACAGAGGCAACCCGCGCTGCCATCATTGAGACCTTAAAAAAACAGCAGTACATATCCATAACAAAAAATATCGTTGCAGTGACACAAAAAGGAATCACCCTTTGCCGTGTAATTGAAGGGACCCTGCTGAGCAGTCCCGAAATGACTGCAAAATGGGAGGCCTATCTAAAAAAAATCGGCAGGCGGCAGGGAAGTCAGGAGGCATTCCTTCAAAATATTCAAAAGTTCGTGCTGCACCTGCTGCAGACAGCACCAGATAAAATTGAAGGTACAGCATTGCAAAAATCAGAAAAAGAACGTCCCTCTGCTGAAGAGGTTGCAAGGTGCCCGGCGTGCAAAACAGGCGCCATTAAAGACAGAGGGAAATTTTATGGATGCTCAGAGTACGCATCCGGCTGCAAGCAGACATTCCCAAAAGCATTATTAAGTAAACGATTGTCACCAGCGCAAATAAAAGCTTTGTGTGAAAAAGGAAAGACCACTATTTTAAAAGGATTTAAAAGCAAGGGTGGAAAACGCTTCAGCGCGGCACTGCTCTTTAAGAATGGCAAAATTGAATTTGAATTTTCATCAAATAAATAAAAACAGCCTGAAGTCGTCTAACACGAATTCAGGCTGTTTTTATTTTTTTTTTGAGCGACCAGAATATAAGGAAGATTTCCAGAGAACAAAATAAGTTGCCTTTACAAGTGTTATTCTACGTCCTCCCGCTGTGCTAGCATACATGATAAATGCTGGAGAGGAGACACTAGATTAATCTCAATAATTCTGTTTTCCAATTGAACATTCGCTTTTAGGAAAATGGCTCCTATATGTCAACACAGCATATAGAGTATATTGTTGTGCAGACAATTCGACAATATTCGGACCCAAAAGCAATACAGATTTCTCAAAGGGTATTGTATTGTAAAGACAGGGGAGGACAATAGGATGTTTTTAGATGAAAGAAGCGCTAACTTACTGCAACTATTGCAACACTCATCTGTTCTGAAAATGAGTGAGCTCGAAGAACAAACCGGTCTAACTCGAAGACAACTGCAATATGGAATAGGAAAAGCGAATGATTGGCTCCAATCTCATGGATATCAACCCATTGGGTATGACCGAAAAGTAGGGTATTACTTGTCTGACAAAATTAGGGATGAGGATTTGCAAGTAAAGCTCACTAAACGAACCTATGTATTTTCTGAGATGGATCGAGAAAAGGTCTTCTATTTAATGCTTTTACTCAATCCGGAGCCGTTATCGATTTATCATTTTCAAAATTGTACAGGAGTTTCTCGCAATACAGTATTGAAAGATTTGCAGCGGCTTAAGGAAAAGACAAAACTGCAACAACTAAACATTAAATATTCCAAGCAGAATGGTTACTTGATAAAAGGCGACAGTAACATTAAGAGATACGTCATTGAACAACTCATACACGATGTATTCCATAGTACAAGCAGTAATCTCATTATTGAAAGTATTTGGGGAGATCGGGATGAACAAATTCGTTCTATTCAGTTGCAATTAGAGCAGGCAGAAAGTCAATTAGGCATTACATTTACGGATGAACGCCTGCAAGAGCTGACCTATCTGTTTTTATGTACAGATCAGCTAATTGGATTGGGAGAAGGATTACAATCGATCCATAGTTGGGAGCAGCTGACTGCCACTAAAGAATACAAACTGGTAGTGAAAATGACACAAACAGCTGCTTTTGAATCTGTTTGGAATCAAACTGAACACTTATATGCTGCTTTACATCTATTAAGTAAGAATCGAACAAGAGATATATCCCCGTTGCAAGAAGATAATGTCATTCAAGATCTCTTGCGTAAAATTGTAAAAGAGTTTGAGAAGTTAGCATGCATTCAGTTACATGAAAAGGATCTGTTCTATCAACAGTTGTATGTCCATTTCAGACCGGCATATTACCGGATTATGTATCGTATTCCCATTAAAAATACAATGGCTGAGAAAATTCAAAGAGTATATCCCGAGCTGTACCATCTGACAAAAAAATCATTATGGCAAGTAGAACAAGTGATAGGCTTTTCCGTTCCAGCAGATGAGGTGGCCTATTTTACTGTCCACTTTGGAGGATGGCTGCGCAGACAGGGAACGGCACTGGACGATCGAAAGCGAGCGATTGTTGTGTGCCCAAGTGGGGTTGGGATCAGTAATATCTTAATCTATACCTTAAGGGAATTGTTCCCTGACATTTTATTCTTAGATGCTTTATCCATTCGGGATGCGGCCAATTATCCCCTGACATATGATCTGGTGTTTTCAACTGTACACATCAGAACAGAAGCAGCATTATTTGTGGTTCCGCCCATTTTAGAAATGCAGGACAAGCAAAAGCTTCGTCAGCAAGTGATGCAGGAGTTGTATGGATATACCACGCAGAACCTGGATGTTGATTCGTTGCTAGAGATTATTTCTCAATATGCCAAAATAACTGAGCCAAATGAACTCAAGAAAGCACTACAATCACAGATCTTTACACAAACTCAAAAAATTAATAATCATTATTTGGAAGGGGCGGGAAAACCAGTGTTAGAAGAACTACTCACATCAAAAACCATTCAATTGCAGTCCCGTGTTTCAGATTGGAAAGAAGGCATCCGAGTCGCATCCGAGCCTCTTGTCGAATTGGGAACAGTAGAAGAAAGATATGTGGAGGCAATGATTCAATCGATTGAAGAGAATGGACCATACGTCATTATTACTCCAGGAGTAGCCATTCCTCATTCACGTCCAGAAGATGGAGTGCGGTCTTTATCTATGAGTCTTTTGAGACTGGATGAAGCGGTAGACTTTGCCCCAGATAAACCTGTTCGATTGATTATTGTATTGGCTGCGGCTGATAGTGATTCCCATTTACGGGCATTAGTTCAGTTGACCCAATTACTAGGAGAACCGTCTAACATCGAAGATATGTTACAGAGCTCAGATAAATCAGTGCTATTAGATTACATTCATAAATATTCAGAGGAGGAAACAATATGAAAATCATGGTTGTTTGTGGAAACGGATTGGGAAGCAGTTTTATTATGGAGATTAATGTAAAGAAAGCGTTAACAGAAATGGGGAAGACAGCAGAGGTAGGTCATACTGATTTAACATCAGCAAGAACGGAACAAGCAGATATTTTCATCGGAGCTGCGGATATTGTAGGTCAACTGGAAGATGGAAGTCGTACGATTGTTACGTTAGAAAACATGATGAGCATTTCGGAAATTACATCTAAACTGGAGCCGCATTTAGAATAAAACAAACATCAATGAAGGGGGATGAACGTGATGTTAGAAATTATCATGACAGATATTTTAGGAACTCCAGCGATATTAGTAGGACTTTTTGCGCTGGTAGGATTGCTTCTGCAACGCAAAGCCACTGCCGATATTGTCTCAGGGACGTTAAAAACGGTAATGGGCTTTGTGATCATTGGAGCTGGTGCGACGGTTCTAATTGGTTCTCTGGATATATTTGGTGAAATGTTTAATGTTGCTTTTAATGTCCAGGGAGTAATCCCAAATAATGAAGCGATCGTAGCTGTTGCCCAAAGCGAGTTTGGGACTACAACGGCACTGATTATGGTGTTCGGTATGATCGTGAACATTATACTGGCCCGTTTTACCCGTTTTAAATATATTTTTCTAACAGGTCACCACACTTTATTCATGGCCTGTTTACTTGCAGTTACGTTATCTGTGGGAGGATTAACAGGTGCTCCTCTTATCTTAGTTGGTTCTCTTATCCTGGGTCTATGTATGGTCATTTTTCCAGCTATCCTGCAGCCATATGTACGTCAAATCACAGGAAGCGATGATTTTGCAGTCGGGCACTTTGGTACAATTGGATACTTTGTTTCTGCAAAAGTTGGAAAACTGTTTGGAAATAAGGAAAAAACAACAGAACAGATTAAAGTGCCTCAATCCCTTGGGTTTTTACGAGATACGTCAGTAGCTGTATCGCTTACTATGGCAATATTCTTTGTTGTTGTCGCTTTGTTTGCTGGTCAGGGATATATTGAATCCAATCTCTCAGCAGGTTCCAATTTTATAGTATTCTCACTAATGCAAGCGATCACATTTGCTGCAGGGGTTTACATTATCCTGGCTGGTGTACGTATGCTGATTGCAGAAATTGTTCCTGCGTTCAAGGGAATTGCTGAGAAAATTGCTCCAAATACGAAGCCAGCACTGGATTGTCCAACGGTCTTTCCATTTGCACCAAACGCTGTAATCATTGGCTTTTTAGCTAGCTTTGCAGCTGGACTCCTGGCCATGTTTTTACTTCCTGTTGTGGGTCTGAAAGTAATTGTGCCAGGATTAGTACCGCACTTCTTTACAGGTGCAGCAGCAGGTGTGTTCGGGAATGCTACCGGTGGCAGGCGTGGGGCTTTGTTTGGAGCATTTGCAAATGGAATCTTGATTAGTTTCTTACCTGCGATCCTATTAGTATTTTTAGGGGACATTGGGTTTGAAGGAACGACATTTGGAGATTCAGACTTTGGTGTCATTGGAATATTAATCTTATCCATTTTGAAACTATTTGGAGCAGCAGGATAGAACGATTGGTTATTTGAAAAATCAAGGAGTAAAAACAGGATCACAGTTCCGCCCGCTGTGCATTAAATAAAATTTATAGTTGGAAGAGGAGCTATATATGACTAATTTTGATGAACTTGCCATTAATACGATTCGTACATTATCAATAGATGCCATCGAAAAAGCTAATTCAGGACATCCTGGCTTGCCAATGGGAGCAGCTCCTATGGTATATGAATTATGGACAAATCATATGAATCATAATCCAAATAATCCATCTTGGTTTAATAGAGATCGATTTGTTTTATCAGCAGGGCATGGATCGATGTTACTGTATAGCTTATTACACTTATCCGGTTATGATTTATCAATGAAAGATATTAAGAATTTCCGTCAATGGGGCAGTAAAACACCCGGACATCCTGAATTTGGACACACTCCTGGTGTAGAAGCCACTACAGGACCACTTGGACAGGGAATTGCAATGGCAGTCGGAATGGCGATGGCTGAACGCCATTTAGCCGCAACCTATAATAAAGAGGGTTACGAAGTAGTGAATCACTTCACTTACAGTATTTGCGGAGACGGAGATTTAATGGAAGGTGTATCTTCAGAAGCTGCTTCATTAGCAGGACATCTTAAATTAGGACGCCTTGTCGTATTATATGATTCAAACGATATTTCACTAGATGGCGAATTAGATCGCTCATTCTCTGAAAGTGTGGAAAATCGTTTTAAAGCATACGGATGGCAAGTGATCCGTGTAGAAGATGGAAATAATTTAGTTGAAATTAACAAAGCAATAGAAGAATCAAAGGATGACTTAAATCGTCCAACGTTAATTGAAGTAAAAACAACCATTGGATATGGATCACCAAATCATGCAGGCACCTCAAATGTACACGGTGCACCACTGGGAAAAGAAGAAATAAAGCTAACAAAAGAAGCCTATAAGTGGACATTCGAAGAAGATTTCTATGTTCCTGAAGAAGTATATAGCCACTTCCATTCACACGTAGTGGAAGCTGGACAAAAGAAAGAAGAAGAATGGAATCAATTAGTTGCTGCGTATAAAGTAGAATATCCTGAAATGGCGGAAAAATTAGCTTATTCCATTGAAGGCAAATTGCCTGAAGGCTGGACAGAACAGTTACCATCGTATGAAGCTGGTACTAGTCTGGCATCACGCGCATCTTCAGGTGAGACATTAAATGCCATTGCAAAAGCGGTTCCTCAATTTTTCGGCGGTTCAGCTGATTTAGCTGGTTCAAACAAAACAACCATTAAAGATGCTGGCGATTTTTCTGCAACTAATTACGCCGGACGTAACATCTGGTTTGGTGTACGTGAGTTTGCAATGGGGGCAACGTTGAATGGAATGGAGCTACATGGTGGTCTTAAGTTGTTTGGTGGCACATTTTTTGTGTTCTCTGACTACCTTCGTCCTGCGATACGTTTAGCAGCCTTAATGAACTTACCGGTTATTTATGTCTTCACACATGACAGTGTCGCGGTAGGAGAAGACGGTCCAACTCATCAGCCGATTGAACAACTTGCTGCTTTAAGAGCCTTACCGAACATTAGTGTGATTCGTCCGGCAGATGGAAATGAAACAGTAGCCGCATGGCAAATTGCGATGGAATCTACTGACACTCCGACGGCTTTGATTTTGTCTCGCCAAAATCTCCCTACAATAGCCGGAACGAAAGAACATGCCTATAAGGGTGTCAAGAAAGGGGCATATGTGGTTTCTAAATCCGAAACGGAAGAACCGCAGGCACTCTTGCTGGCAACAGGATCAGAAGTGCAGTTAGCTTTAGAAGCACAGCGTGAATTGGCCAAGGAAAACATTTTCTTATCCGTCATTAGCTGTCCATCGTGGGATCGATTTGAAGCTCAATCAAAGGAATACCAAGAGTCTGTTCTTCCAGCCCATGTAAAGGCACGATTAGCAATCGAAATGGGATCATCTTTAGGGTGGGATCGCTATGTAGGGGACCACGGGGAGGTTTTGGCTATTAACGCTTTTGGTGCTTCGGGTGCGGAATCCAAAGTCTTAAAGGAATATGGTTTTACAGTTGAAAATGTAGTGATACAAGTAAAAAGACTATTAAAGTCTTTACCGTTATAAAACGAGACTGAGCGATAAAAGTAGTTGGAATTCTATATATCAATTCTGGAATTAATGTCATTCAAGAACAAAAACCGCCAGCAAATAATAAGAAAAACAGCCTGATATTGTCTTACACGACATCAGGCTGTTTCTTCTTTTCAAGTATTTTTTTCAATTTCGCTTCGTGTTTGCTTGCCACTAAAATATAAAGGAAGTCACCTGCTTTAATTTCTGTTTCTCCATAAGGGGTAATTAATTCTTCATCCCTCACAATAGCGGTGATCGTCACTTCATTAGGGAATTCAATTTCATGAAGCTTCTTTCCAACCAAATCGAGATCTTTATTTGTTTGAAACTGTACCATTTCAGCAGTTGCTTTCCCAATGGAAATCAGTTCAATTGAATGATGGGGTGTATCTTTTTTTGGTCCTGTTAAATGGAGTTTCTTTGCTACATAAGATATGGTCGAGCCTTGAAGCAGGGTTGATGTTAAGACGATAAAGAAAACGACATTAAAAAACAGCTGGCTGTTTTCCAGTCCTGCTACTACAGGGAAAGTAGCAAGTACAATCGGCACCGCTCCTCTGAGACCTGCCCAGGAAATGAACAATTTCTCTTTACCTGTATATTTCATTCCAATGGTTGATAAATACACAGCAATTGGACGGGCGATAAAAATCAGCACAAGTGAAAGCAGCAGGCCGCTTCCAATGATATCCCAGGTAAATAATTGTCCTGGAAATGAAAGAAGTCCTAGAATGATAAACATAAGGATTTGGGACATCCATGCAAACCCTTCATTAAATTGAAAGATTGAGTAGCGGTAGGTCAGCTCAGAATTTCCGATAACAAGTGCTGCTACATAAACGGCCAGAAATCCGCTTCCTCCAGCTACCTGGGTGATGCTATAGGCCAGCAGGGCAAATGCCAGCGAAAAGATGGGATAAAGTCCACTGGACTCAAGCTTAATTCTGTTAATGGAAACAGAAGCGATCTTTCCAAGTATCAGCCCAAAGATGAGACCGAGTCCCATCTGCCAAAAGAAAGACGGTATCAATCCCCATATGGAACTGCTGTCATTTGAAATCAGCTCAATAAAGGATAAAGTTAAAAAGACAGCCATAGGATCATTTGTCCCTGATTCCGCTTCAAGCGTGGCACCCATTTTTGCTTTAATATTACGTTCTTTTAATACAGCAAAAACAGCTGCGGCATCAGTGGATCCTACAATGGCACCAAACAGGAGCCCTTCCAGCAGTGTAACATTAAAGATAAGATAGGCGGAGTAACCGACGATACCTGAGGTGAGCAGTACGCCCAGTGTGGCTAATGATAAGGAAGGTACAGCAACAGAGCGGACCGTTGCCCATTTTGTCTGCATACCCCCTTCAAATAAAATAATAATAAGTGCACAAATACCAATTAGCTGGGCAGTGTTGGCGTTATCGAAATACACAATCCCCAAGCCGTCACTGCCGATTATCATTCCGACCAGAATAAATAATACAAGTGAAGGCAGACCCAGTCTGTTGGAGAATTTCGCCACAATCACGCCGCATATAAGCAGCAGTCCCCCCAGCAGTACAAACGAGTCTATACCGAATGAACCAATGAACATTTTTTTCCCCCTAAGTTGTTTCTATCAGGTTTGATGTGATGAAAAAATGATTTGTTTACAGCTGATAGCTATCTAAGCTGGTTCTCCTGCTCTTTATATAAGATGGCTTTTTCCATATATTCACGATTAATCCGCTCCATATCCTGAATGTCCTCTTCATTTAAGTCGCGGATTACCTTAGCCGGCCGGCCAAAAGCAAGTGTGTTTGGCGGGATTTTTTTGCCCTGGGGAACTAAGCTTCCAGCGCCTATAAAAGCACCTTCCCCGATTTCGGCCCCATCTAAGATGATTGAACCCATGCCGATTAATGCTTTCTTTTTAATTGTGCAGCTATGTAAAATGACTTGGTGTCCAATGGTAACCTGGTCTTCAAGGATAAGTGGTGTGTTGGGACTTTGATGGAGGATGGAATGGTCTTGGATATTTACTTTTTCGCCAATAATAGTGGGTGAAACATCTCCGCGTATTGTGGTGCCGAACCAGACGCTTGAATGTGCTCCGATGGCTACATCGCCTGTGACGGTAGCCGAACCTGCGATATAAACAGATGGATCAATCATCGGGTGCAGACCTTTATAAGGAAGTATCATGTTATTGCTCCTTCTTATGAAAAGATTTATGATATAGTTTATTTTATCATATTATCATTTTTTATAGTTGTTTAAAGGCTCAAATCAGGAAGAAGCGGTGCGCAGGATAGTGTTTTATCGGATGTGCGTAGTGCTATCAGCTATCCTTTATATTTGCCAGTTATAAATTATATAAAGATAATATAAGTCCGATAGGAAGGTGAGGGGGATCTCCATGTGGAAATGGGAAACAGATCAAGCTGCACACGGTGTTATTGTAATGATACACGGTGAATTAGAACATCATGCGCGTTACGGATGGCTAATCGAAATGTGGCGGTCAAAAGGCTACCACGTAATTATGGGCGACCTCCCGGGTCAAGGGATGGCTAAAAGAGCATCGCGTGGACATATTGACTCGTTTGACCAATATATTGAAGAAGTGAAAAAATGGATTGAGGCTTCTTATCAGTTTGATTTGCCAGTTTTTTTACTTGGTCACGGGATGGGAGGACTAATAGCAGTCCGGATGCTTCAGCAGATGAAGCTTGAGATTGCAGGGTTGATTTTATCTTCTCCGACATTTGCATTCAGGCATGCGCCATCAAAAGTTAGTCATGTTCTCTCAGGAGGCTTGAACAAACTTACACCTGAGCACAAATTTAATTTTGACTTCCCGATCGATAAGGCGACCCGCAATCAGGAGATCATTGAAATCGATAAAGAAGATCCCATTTATATAAATCGTATATCGGTCAGATGGTACCGTGAAATGCTGGTGGCAATGAAGCAGGTGCCGCTTGAAAACAAAAACTTTCCTGACGTTCCGCTGCTGTTAATGCAGGGGGGAGAGGATTTGCTGGTAGAAACCATGGTGGCAAAAAAATGGTTCAGAGATTTGGATCTGCACGAGATGCATTATAAAGAATGGCCCCAATGCTATCATGAACTTTTTAATGAACCTGAAAGAGATGAGATTTTTTCCTATACAGAATCCTTTACACGGAACCGGCTTCGCAATATTGGGTACGATGTTTAAGAAGAGGTGAAAAAATGGCTGTGCCGACAGAACCGTTCTTTTTAATGAATCAGGTGTATCGAAAAGTATTTCCCATTGTTCATCAGCAATTAGCGCATTGGAAAGCCCAGGCGAATTTAATTCCTGACGAAGAGCTGCGCAAACAGGCAGTGGACAGCCTGGAACAAAAGTCGTTTCACTGTGAAGGCGGGGGAATAATGGCTTTGCTGGCGTTAAAATGGCGCAAGGAAGCCATTCAGTTTATCGTTGCTTATCAGACAATCAGTGATTATTTAGATAACCTTTGTGATCGCAGCACATCGCTGGATCCGGAGGATTTTGCCTGTTTACATGAAGCGATGGAAGACGCATTAACAGTTGGAGCCCCGATCCGGGATTATTACCGCTGCCGGGCCGAGCAGGAGGATAACGGGTACTTGAGTCTGCTTGTTGGGACCTGCCAAGGTGTTCTTGCTCGGCTTGAAACCTATGATGAAATTAAAATTGAGCTTTTGGAGCTGAGCAGGTATTACTGTGATCTTCAAATTCACAAACATGTTCATGAGGATGAGCGGGAACAGAGGCTGCAGCAGTGGTTTCATAAACACCGCGACCTTTTACCTGAAATGGAATGGTATGAATTTTCAGCGTGTACAGGATCAACACTCGGGATCTTCTGCTTGGTATCCTACGCATTTAGAAGAGACTTTGATCCAGCTTTTTCTGCTGCGATTCGCAACGGTTATTTTCCTTACATTCAAGGTCTGCACATTCTGCTGGATTACCTGATTGACCAGGAAGAGGATCTGGAGGAAGGAGATTTGAATTTCTGCTTCTACTATTCCAGCCATGAACAATTATTCAAAAGGCTTCAGCATTTTGTTCAGGAAGCAGATCGTCATACAGATCAGCTACCTCACAAGCAATTTCACAAATTAATTAACCGTGGACTGCTTGGCGTATATTTATCAGACGAGAAAGTAAATAAACAAAAAAATGTCCGCCGTCTTGCTCGGAAAATGATTCGATCAAGCGGAATGATCAGTTACTTTTTTTACTTGAATGGCAGAGCCTACCGAAATGTTCAGAAATGGATTCCACGCGGTAAGTTAGCAAAAAGATTTTAGAAACAGGTGAAAAAGAGCAAGACACTCTATTTCACCCTGATGCATCAATTATGTTAAAATATTCACATAAATAGAAAAGGGAGGCGTATAAATGGGGAAAAGGATTATGCTTTTTGTTTTAACAAATATTCTTGTAATGACAACCATCGTCATTGTATGGTCCATCATTACAACGTTTACGGATATAGGGGGTTCATTCCAAACTGGTGAACCGGGAATTGGAATTGATTTTGTTGCTCTTGGCGTATTCAGCTTAATAGTAGGCTTCGCGGGATCATTTATCTCTCTGGCGATGTCGCGCTGGATTGCCAAAATGATGATGAAGGTCAAGGTGCTGGATCCGAATGGCCAGCTGACTGCTCAGGAACGTGATGTCGTTGAAAAGGTTCACCGTTTTTCCCGTGCAGCCGGCTTGCGTCACATGCCTCAAGTTGGGATTTACCCTTCTCCGGAAGTCAATGCGTTTGCAACTGGTCCATCTAAAAAACGTTCACTGGTAGCTGTTTCGCAAGGCCTGTTAAATTCAATGGATGATGATGCAGTTGAAGGCGTTATAGCTCACGAAGTTGCCCACGTTTCAAATGGCGACATGGTGACCATGACACTGCTTCAAGGTGTAGTAAATACATTTGTCGTATTCTTCTCAAGAATTGTGGCAATTCTTGTGTCGCGTTTAGTGCGTTCTGAATTACAGTGGATTGTCCAGATTGCCGCGATTATTGTATTCCAGATCCTGTTTTCTATTCTGGGCAGCATGGTCGTAAGTGCGTATTCAAGACACCGTGAATTTCATGCGGACCGTGGAGGCGGAGATTTAGCGGGTAACGATAAAATGGCACATGCTCTTCGTTCCCTGAAATCGTATGCCAACCGTGCTCAAGCCAAAAATTATACAGATGACTCTGCTGTTCAGACGATGAAAATCAACGGAAAAGGCGGGATGGCCAAGTTTTTCTCTACACATCCTGATTTAGACGAACGAATTGCTCGCCTGGAAAGACGATAAAATGCATGCTGTCCTGTTACAGGGCGGCATTTTTTTATGCAAAAAAACCTGTGCCATTTAAGATTAAATGTCATTTTTCATGTTTAGCTTACCAAACGTTCACTCTCGCATCCGGCCATGATGCATAAGTCGCATTGTTCGACTTTTCAAAGTGGATTTAGAATAATAGAACTCATAAAGGAGTGAAGCGATTATGGCATTAACATTAAGTATATTGGATCAGTCGGCCATTTCTGAGGGAGGGTCTGCTGAACAGGGTCTGCAACAGACGATAGAGCTGGCAAAAAGAGCAGAGGAATGGGGTTTTCATCGATTCTGGGTGTCAGAACATCATGACGCCTCAACACTTGCGGGATCTTCCCCTGAGGTGCTGATTTCGCATCTTGCTGCTAAAACAAATACCATTCGTGTTGGTTCTGGCGGTGTGATGCTTCCGCATTACAGTGCATATAAAGTGGCTGAAAATTTTAAAGTACTGGAAGGTTTGACACCAGGCAGAATAGATGTTGGGATTGGACGTGCACCTGGTGGGATGCCTCGGGCTTCGTATGCATTATCTGATGGCAAACAGCGTGATATTAATCGCTATCCTGAACAAATAGATGAACTGCTACATCATCTGCACGATGACCTGCCTGAAGGCCACCCGTACTATGGATTAAAAGCCACACCGGTGACAAAAACCACTCCGGATGTCTGGGTGCTCGGTTCAAGTCCATCTTCTGCACTGACAGCAGCCGAAAAAGGACTGCCCTATACCTTCGCGCTTTTCATTAATGGAGAAGGCGGTCCTTATTATATGAATCAATATCTCCAGTCCTTTCAGCCATCCCGTTATTATGAAAAACCGCAAAATAATGTGGCGGTTTTTACGATCTGTGGAGAAACAATGGAGGATGCAGAGCGCATTGCTTCCAGTCTTGATTTATCCATGATTATGCTGGAGCAGGGCATGCCGTCAAAGGGCACACCAAGTCCGGATACGGCAATGAACTATCCCTACAGCACATTTGAGAAAGCCCGAATTCTTGAAAACCGCAAGCGGATGATTGTTGGCGATATTGACCATGTAGAACGAGAATTGCACCGCATCAGTGATGAATACCAAACCACTGAGATTATGCTGACAACGATTGCGTTTGATTTTAACGATAAGCTAAAATCATTTGAACGGATTGCTAAGAGAATGCTGTGAAAATCGATATAGACCGCAGATTTATCTAGTGGTTCTAAGCATAAAATTCTAAACCGCCTAATTGGCGGTTTTTTTATGGGTGACATCAAACACAGTTTAAACCTGTACTTCTACAGCTTACCTCTACACTTCTACATTTCCCACCCCAACTTCTACATTTCCCGTAAATCTATCTCTTGAATGAAAATGAATAAAAAGTAAAAATTGGTACATAGAGTTATTTTATTAAAGGTTCTTTGTTTTTTTAATAGAAAAGCTGCGTGAAAGTTGGAACAGAGGTTTGAAAAAAGGCAGGGACATAGCCATAAAAGAAGGCTCTCCCCAAAAACTTTCGTGAGAGCTTTCTTCTTATCTATGCTGGATCATTGTCTTTTTTGATAACCGAATAAGCCATCCACGTAGGTTCATTGAAGCGGAAGGCGGTGACTCCTGCGGGATGCAGCGGGGAAGGTGAGACACTGAAGATGCGCAGCATCGAAGTGGCTCACCCCCGCCCCGCGGAAAGCACCGCCTGGAGCGGAAATGACCCGGTCTCCTTTAGAGCCTTCATTTGCTTTCCTAGTCATTACCGATAATACAGAGATAATTTTGGTATAATTTAATTCATGGAAGGGAGCTGTAAAAATGAAAAAGACGTGGTGGAAGGAAGCTGTTGTCTACCAGGTGTACTGGCGCAGCTTTTATGATAGTAACGGGGACGGCATTGGTGATCTTCAAGGGGTTATTGAAAAGCTGGATTACATACAAGAGCTTGGAGCAGATGTCATATGGCTGAATCCTTTTTATGAATCGCCTGACCGTGATAATGGATATGATATTTCCGATTATGAAAAGATTATGAGTAAAGCTGGAAACATGGAGATTTTTGAAAGGTTAGTAGATGAAATTCATGACCGTGGTATGAAAGTAATTATGGATTTGGTAGTGAATCATACATCAGATCAGCATTCCTGGTTCCTGGAATCAAAATCCTCTTTAGATAATGAAAAGCGTGACTGGTATATTTGGAAGCAGCCTAAAAATGGAGGCAAGCCTAATAACTGGCGCTCTTATTTCGAACCTTCAACTTGGACATTTGATGAGCGTACGGGTGAGTATTATTTTCATTCCTTTGCAGTGGAACAGCCTGATCTGAACTGGCAGAATGAAGACCTTCGTCATGAGATCTACCGTATGATGCGATCATGGCTGGATAAAGGGATTGACGGTTTCCGGATGGATGTAATTAATTTACTGGCAAAGCAGGATGGCTTTCCAGACGCAGAGAATCCGGATCATATTAGCTACTTAGCCGATAATCCAGGCATTCATGAGTACCTGCAGGAAATGAACCGTGAAGTGCTGCAGCATTATGATGGGATGACTGTTGGGGAGATCCCTTTTGTAACCCCTGAAACTGGTCTTTTATATGTGCATGAAGACCGCAACGAACTGAATACTCTTTTCCATTTTCAAGTAGCGGATGAGATGCCGGTGATGGATTTGCCTAAATACAAAGAAATCCAGGAAAACTGGTATAAAGGTCTGCAGGGAAAAGGCTGGAACTCTCAGTTTTTAAATAATCACGATCATACAAGACAGGTCACAAGATATGGAAACGACGGGAAGTACCGAACAGAGTCAGCTAAGCTTTTAGCGACCATGCTCCATACGCTGCCCGGCATGCCATATGTGTACCAGGGAGAAGAACTAGGCATGACCGGTGTCCGTTTTGATTCCATCGAGGATTATAACGATATTGCCATGAAAAATAAGTACAAAGAAGAAGTAGAGAAAGGCGGAGATCCTAAAGAAGTGTTTGAAGGTCTGCTGCTTTTGAGCCGGGACAATTCCAGAACGCCAATGCATTGGAATGACAGCAAAAATGCCGGTTTTTCAAATGCAGAGCCCTGGATTAATATTAATCCAAATTATAAATCGATTAATGCACAACAGGCACTTGAAGATCCTCATTCAATTTTTTACTATTACAAAAAGCTGATCTCACTCCGAAAAGAAAACCCGGTAATGGTTTATGGAGATTACGAAGACCTTTCCAAGGATCATGAAAAATTATATGTTTACACCCGATCATATGAAAATAAGACCTGGCTCATTATGCTCAATCACTCAGATCATGAGCAAGTCTATCAAATGAAGGAAGAGTTGAGCGGATCCGATGTCATTCTTGTTATCGGGAACTACAAGAATGATGCTGATAAATCGATTCTGCCTTCATCATTTACCCTTAAGCCGCATGAAGCACGCGTGTATGAGATAGACTGAATATTGACTGCAAACTGCACTTCCTTTAGAGGTGCAGTCTTTTTTATGTCTTCATCTACAATGATTGTTCATCTGAAACCAAAAACAAATTTGTTATTTTATGTTAATCTGAATGGTAGGAGGTTGGGTGGCAAAGAACGTGTGAAAATTTTTGAAAAAATGCTATTTTTTCAGGCGTACATACATATACATGGTAAGGTTCGCAGTTATAGGAGAAGCCGGATGTTCGTTTGTAAGAGATTGTGAAGAATTAAGGGAGGAATCTATGTATATTATTATCGGTATTTCGTTAGTCTTATTTATTCTTGTTTTTTTGGCAGCAGCGAAGTTTACCCCGGATTCAGAAATGATGAACAGCTTTGAGGTAGGTGGATTTAAAAAACTGATGATTGGACTTAGTGCTGCAGCTGTTCTCTCCATTTCGTATGGCGTCTACCAGCACGTAACCTATCAGCTTCCGTTTATCGATATTAAAGTGGGGACGAAGAATTATACGATATTTGGAGATATTGGAGAGATTGGTTATTTCACAGACGGGCTCGTCACTAAAGGGGAAGAAACGGAGCTCTACTTAGTGTCCTGGAACGGTCCGATCTCAACTGACAGCAATATTGTTCTCACATATCCTTCCGGCGAAATGGAAGCCTGGCAACCCCGGCTGGCAATCGCCGATAATCAATCCATAGAGGCAGTAAAAAATAATCATAATATAAACGAAATTTATGAGGCCTCACCTTTTACCTTCAAAGAAGCTGGTGAGGTAGAGGTTAGCGTGCAAGACGAAAACGATTCAATCACATCTTTTATTATTGATGTCAGGCAGCAATAATTGTCCGATTTTGAGTTTAGCAGCATACCTTATCAGGCCGCTCTTTTATCAGGGCGGCTTATTACAAAAATATTGGAGGCAGTATAAATGACGATGACATATGAGGCAATTATCAATCTTCCAATCTCACATAATGAAGTGCCGGAATTAAGAGAGGCGAATGGATGGGATAGAAGAGATGACGATTTTCCCCTGTTGTTTCATCGCTGCAATTTTTGGGCGGGGGTGAGGGATCAGGAAAATAAGCTCATTGGTTTTGGATACATAGCGGGAATGGGCCTGCAGCATGGATATATGGAAGATATTCTTATTTCCCCGGACTATCAAAACTTAGGGATAGGCGGTCAGCTCGTTAAAACCTTATTGCACGAAGCAAAAAACACCGGTTTGGAAATTGTGACACTGACTTTTAATGAAAAACATACTCGATTCTATCAAAACTGCGGCTTCACTTCTTGTACCGGAGGGGTATGGAGAGCAAAATAAAAACCTCCCAGACTGGTTTTGCTTATGGACTTAGCATAAAAATAATCGATAATTTTAGTCCAGCCCTTTAAATAAGGAATGGCTGATTTTGAAAAATCGTATAGCAATAATGAAATGGATATGCTACGTTCATTTAAAGAAAAATGGATGGATTAAAATTTTTTTATATAGGTTTTTTTCTTTTTAGTGATGCTGGAGGAGATGGCATGTTCTTTTCACTTCGTAATCGATTGTTTCTGATTTTTACCTTTTTACTTACAATTCCATTTGTCGTGCTTTCTATTATTATTCCAAACTGGCTAACATCGATGATCGAGGAACAGACGCAGGAATTAACGGTTGAAATGATGGATCAATATTCTCTTTATATTGATTCTATCACCACTCAGGCAGAAGATCTTGGGAAGCAGGTGCTTCTCAACCAATCGACCCAGCAGTGGCTGAAAACAGAGAAGGACGGGGATGAAACTTCGCAAGAGGAGTTGTTTCTGATGAAGAATCAGGTTCAAACGATGCTTTCCTCCGTTATGATTAATAATTCGAACTCCATGTCGATCTCCATATTTCTTAATGATGGTACAGGAACATGGGGGGATAACCCTAACCTGCAGGAAACAGACTGGTATATTAACTTTACTGAAAATCAGCAAAATTTCACCAGGTCACACGTGGATCCATATCAGCAGTCAGAAGGAATACAAAAAAGCCAGGTTAACAGCTACATACTGCCTTTGTTTGATATGAATACAATTGCTGTAAGCGGCATTATAAAAGTGAACTTTCCCTCATCACTACTTAAAGATGCACTGAGTAAGAATGCAGCTGGACAGAGCGGTCGGACTTATATTATTAATGAGCAAGCTCAAAATGTACTGGACGGTCAAATTCAAACACCACTTGATGTATTAAACAAAAGTGTCCGTCAGATAAATAATAATGGAAATGAAAAAGGATTAATCGAAACGGATTTTGATGGTGATACTTATTTTGTTTTTTATCAGAAATTGCCAATAGGCAACTGGATATTGATGAACGAAGTGACCGAATCAAATCTGTTTGCTCAGGTGCATGACCTGCAGAGGACGCTGTTTTTATCCAGTGCCGCCATTTTTATATTAACCATTTTGGCATCCTTTTTTCTCTCGTCCAACATCGTAAATCCATTAGGGAAATTGGCAAAAGCAATGAAATTTATTGAACGCGGTGATTTTGCCGGAGCGAAGCGGTTTATGCCTTCAATTAAATCAAAAAACCATGAAGTCGGTTATCTTGTGAATGTAGTGGATCACACGATCGATCAGTTGAAAAATGTAATTGAAACAGAATATGAAGCAAATATTCGAAGAAAAGATGCTGAATATAAAGCGCTGCTTCTGCAAATCAATCCTCATTTTATGAACAATACACTCGAGATTATAGGCGGACTGGCAGCTCAGGGTAAAAATAAAGAAGTCGTGAATGTAAGTGTTTATCTGGGGAGAATGATGAGGTACTCCTTAAATACACACAGCAGTGAAGTAAGGCTAAAAGAAGAATTGTCCTATATTCATAGTTACACAGATATTCTTAAGCTTCGTTATGAAGATAGTCTAACAGTGGAAATAATAGAAGATCCTGAAGCCAGTGATCTGTCAATTATCAAATTCATTTTACAGCCTCTCGTTGAAAATGCAGTTCAATATAGCTTTTCAGAGAAAAATTCCGCCGAGGTCTCCATTCGTACAACAAAAAGATTGAATCAGGTACTGATTGAAGTGGAAGATAAAGGGGCTGGAATGTCTGAAAAGATGGTAAATCATCTGCTTTCCTTTACAAATAATGTTTTAGAAAGCAAGGGTGAGAGTATTGGTCTGAAAAATGTATTAGGCAGATTAACCCTATACTACGGAGAAAATTTCTCCTATCAGATAGATTCCCAGTTAAACCAAGGAACAAAGATCACATTATGTATTAATGTTTCAAAGGGGGAAGGACATGCTGAACGTAATGATTACAGATGACGAAGTTCAGGTTCGCAAAGGGCTGCGGATGAAGGTGGATTGGGAGGAGCATGGTTTTAAAGTTGTAAAAGAGGCTTCCAATGGTCAAGAAGCACTGCAAATTCTGGAACAATCGTTAATCGATGTTGTGATAACCGATATGAGAATGCCAATTATGAACGGCATTGAATTCGCCAAGCAAAGCCAAAAGAACTTTCCGAATGTAAAAGTGGTCGTTTTATCCGGTTACTCAGACTATGAGTATGTCAGAAACTCGATGAAAGAAGGCGTGAAAGATTACTTGTTAAAGCCGGTTGCGCCGGATGAGCTAGTCGAAGTATTAGAAAAAATACGCAAAGAGATTGCAGAGGAAAAACAAACGCATGCGGAACAGGAGCGTTTAAAGCAGCTAGCTCTTTCTCATTTACAGGAGGTTCAGGAACAGTATTTATTATATCTTGCTAAAGATGAGTTTGTTCAGCCTCATGCCGTGAAAGAAAGAATGAGACAGCTTCAGTTAGATCACCTTGCACGTGAGGAGATGGAGGGAGTTTTTTTAACAGTTGAAATCAGAACTCAACTGGTGAGAGAGTCAATAAGCAGGCAGTGGCTGCCATTTAAGAAGCTTTGCCAGGGTCTTGCAGCAAGTGATAATAATACGTATCTATTTTCAAATCCAAGCTATTCAAACGTCATTCACTTTTTTATTGTCAGGAGAGAGGGTCAGACGGGTCAGGTGACATCTTTGATCGATCGGATTCAACGAAAGACAAAGGAAGAGTTAGGGTTGGAGACTGTAATTGGAATTGGCACCAATGTAAGGGGCATGAAGGAATTTAAAAATGGTTACATTGCAAGTATGCTTTCATGGAGCCAAAGCCGTCTAGGTTCACATTCTCAAATTATTGAGGGAGGTTCAAAAAAAGATCATAAATTTGAATTTTCCACGGACTTTGAGAAAAAATTGACCAATGCCATTGAAAACACCCGCTTTGATCATTTTAAAGAACATTTGCAGATGGAATTAAGTGTGACCGAAAAGCACTCGGTTCTATCATTTTCAATGGTAGCTAACCGTGTATTATTTTTACTTGGTTCAACCGCCAAAAAATATGATATTGAATCAGGGGAAATACAAAAAATACTATGGGACTGCCAGCAGGGCATCTGGCAGCTAAATTCACAATCTAATGTGATCGGTTTACTTTTGGATTTAGCCAATAAAATTATGGACGAAGTACATCTAACACGTTTTTCTAATGTTAAACTAATTGAAAGCATACGACAGTATGTAAATCTTCATTTCTCAGATGAGATTTCTCTTACTGCTCTTTCTGAATTGTTTCACATTAACAGTGCTCATTTATCGGAAACTTTTAAAAATCATGTTGGACAGAATTTTAGTGATTACCTTGTGAGCCTTCGTATGAAAAAAGCGGAGAGTCTATTAAAAGACAGTCAGCTGAAGATTATTGATATAGCGAATTTAGTTGGTTTTTCAAGTGCCGGATATTTTAGTACAGTGTTTAAAAAATACAGCGGGCAGTCTCCTCTTGAATTCCGGAAACTAGTAAATGAGGGCGGAACGCTTAAGTCAACAGGTTATTGAAGGCAGGGATGGGGATGAAAAAAGGATTGTTCACCATAATGATTGTCATATTACTGGTCCTTTCCGGTGCTGGATGGATTTATGTGGATTTTTATCTGAATAATCGTACTGCAGAGATCGAAACAGAGAAAGAAAAACCAGTCACCCTTACGTTTTGGAGAAATTACGGGAATGCCGGTGAAAATAAGGCCTATGAAGAATTAATTGAAAATTTCGAACAAAAGTACCCGCATATTCAAATCAATATGAATTCCATCCAATACGGAGATTATGAATTAAGGCTCCGAACAGAGATAGCTGCGGGAAGCCCGCCCGATATTATGTCCATCGACAGCCCAAACCTTGCTCTTTATGCACATAGAGGATCACTCATTTCATTGGATTCATTCATGGAGGAAGACGGAGTCATTCATGATATTCCGCAGGAGCTGGTAGATGGAATAAGCTATCAGGGCAATGTGTATCTCGCACCGGTAGTCGCTCCAGGCATTGCTTTATTTTATAATAAGCATTTGTTTAAAAAAGCAGGAGTTCCCCTTCCTTCAAGTGATCCTGCCAAGCCTATGTCCTGGGACGAAGTGCTTGAGGCTGCTGTGAAAATTACTGATCGAAAAAAAGGAATTATAGGAATAGACCCCGCTCAGGGCTTTGCAGGGGGTGAATCACCTGCATACTTTAAACTGCCGATCCTGTGGCAGTTTGGTGGAGAAGTGTTGAGCCCTGATAATACTACTGCCAGCGGTTACTTAAATTCGGAAGATTCCATAAAGGCTCTTGAATTTTATCAGGATTTATATCATGGGGAAAAAGTGGCAGCAATTGAAATGCCCAAAGAATCATTTGAAAGTGGAAAGCTGGGTATGACGGTGCTCGGATCGTGGGCGCTTGGGGAATTAAAATCGGCTCATCCTGAGTTTAAGCTGGGTGAGGATTATGGGATTGCCCCGCTGCCAAAAGGGGAGTATCAAGTAGTTCCAAACGGCAGCTGGTCACTTGGGATATCTTCCCGTTCTGAGCATCCCGACGAAGCATGGAAATTTATAGAGTTTCTTACAAGCTATGAGGGAATGAAGACCTATGTTACGGTCACAGGGGATATTCCGGCAAGGCAGTCAGTTGCTAAAGCTTTCCCGGAATTTAATGAATATCCAAACAATATCTTTGTCGAGCAGTCCCGCAAGTATTCAAAGAATCGTCCTGTGACCCCTGCTTACCCAGTAGTGAGCAGTACGATAAAGACATTATTTGAAGATATCGGCATTGGCAACAAAGATGTGAAAGATTCTGCCGATCGGGCAGTAAGAACAATTAATAACGGTATAAACGATTTGGAAAACAAATAAGACAAATCTAGTAAACTTCCGTATACACCTGAGGCATTTCCTTATAAAAGGAATGCCTTTTTTGATGCCAGGCAAATTGTATTTGCCGAAAATGTTTAAAGCTCTCAACCGAAAATTTTAAAATCCTGCGTACAACAGCTTTGCTATAGTAAAAACAAGCAATGGCTGTAAGCGTTTTCTATAGCGGTATTAAGACTTTTAGAGGAGGGGAATCGATTGCAAAATTTATTGAATCAAGAAAAAGAACCAGAAGAAGAGTTTGATCGGAGCAAGAATAAAAAAATCAATAAGCAGCCGCCTGCTAAAATAAAAAAGATTTCAAAAGCAAAACGTAATCTGGACTATATAAAGAAAAATTACATTCTTTATTTACTCATTGCGCCGGCTGTCATCCTTACGATTATTTTTAAATATATCCCTATGTATGGAGCAGTCATCGCCTTTAAGGATTTTAGTCCGATGAAAGGAATCTTGGGAAGTGACTGGGTAGGTTTAAAACACTTTACAAGTTTTTTAACTTCACCCAACTTTTTAGAGATTTTTATGAACACAATAAAATTGAGTTCTTTTGAGCTGTTAATCGGCTTCCCCATCCCCATCATTTTGGCTCTAATGTTAAATCAAATACGGAAGGCAAAGGCTAAAAAGAATATCCAGTTAGCCCTATATGCTCCGCATTTTATTTCGGTCGTTGTCATTTCGGGAATGGTTTTTCTTTTCTTGTCACCAACAGGACCAATTAATGTCCTCTTAACAAATTTGTTTGGCACTTCCTTTTCTTTTATGTCCGATCCAGATGCCTTCCGCTCAATTTATATTACTTCAGGGGTTTGGCAGGGTGCAGGCTGGGCATCAATCATTTATGTTGCCGCCCTTGCGAATGTGGATCCTCAGCTGCATGATGCCGCTACAATTGACGGAGCGTCACTGCTTCAGCGGATTATCCATATTGACCTGCCAGTATTAAAACCGGTAATGGCTGTGTTATTTATTCTTGCAGCCGGCGGCATTATGGCGATTGGCTTTGAAAAGGCTTATCTGCTTCAAACAGCTATGAATCTTCCAACCTCAGAAATTATTCCCACCTATGTATACAAAAAGGGGTTATTGGCAGGAGATTATTCGTTTGCAACAGCAGTAGGATTGTTTAACGCTGTGATAAATGTAGGCTTGTTGATTTTTGTTAACCAAGTAGTAAAAAAATTAAACGAAGGTGAAGGATTGCTTTAAGAAAGGAGTGTAAGAATGAACAACTCAAGAAATGACCGTATTTTGCTGCTGATTAATAAAATACTGTTGACTGTCATCGTGTTAGTGATTTTGGTTCCGCTTCTATACGTCTTACTTGCTTCTTTTTTGCCGCCAAACGCTCTGCTCAGCAAAGGTCTGGCTATTTCATTCTCAGATTGGACGCTTGATGGCTACAAACGGATTTTTTCAGATGGAACCATTATAAGAGGTTTTATTAATTCCATCTTGTACGCCGGTGGTTTTACGATTGTTTCAGTTGTAGTAACGGTTCTTGCTGGTTACACATTATCTCAGGAAGGGCTGGTAGGAAAAAAAACCATCATGATCTTTTTCCTTGTGACGATGTTTTTCAATGGAGGGTTAATTCCCACCTACCTTGTTGTACGGGATCTGGGAATGCTGAATACAGCCTGGGCGATTATCCTTCCAAATGCAATATCTGTCTGGTTTATCATTCTTGCCAGAACCTATTTTAAAGGCATCCCAAATGAATTAAAAGAGGCTGCAAAAATTGATGGTGCTTCAGATTTTAAAATTTTCTTAAAAATCATCTTGCCTCTGTCAAAGCCGATCATATTTGTGCTTGCTCTTTACGCCTTTATCGGGCAGTGGAATGCTTATTTTGACGCGATGATCTACCTTGAAGATCAAGAGTTGTATCCACTGCAGCTGGTTTTGCGGTCAATTCTTATCCAAAATGAAGTGCAGCCCGGAATGATTGGGGATCAGATGGCCAGAGCTGAACTTCAGAGGATATCAGAAATGATCAAGTATTCTTCCATTGTCGTTGCCAGCCTGCCGTTAATCATTATGTATCCATTCTTCCAGAAATACTTTGAGAAAGGTGTCATGGTGGGATCATTAAAATAAAAAACGAAGTGAGGGGTTTAGTATGAAAAAAGTATTTAAAGCAGTCCTGCCGCTGGCCATTGGAGCGCTAGCTATAGCAGGATGCAGCAATAATAACCAAAGCGCATCGTCTGAGGATTATGAACTGTCGGATGTATCCTTCCCGTTGGAAGAACCCGTAACTTTGAAATTCATGACACAAAGCTCTCCCCTGGCCCCAGCCGACCCGAATGAAAAACTTATCTTTGAGCGTTTGGAAGATCAAACGGGTGTACAAATTGAGTGGAAAAACTACACCACCGATTCATTCGCTGAAAAAAGAAACTTAGCCATTGCAAGCGGAGAACATCCGGATGCTATTTTAAATGCCGCTCTGAATGATAATGAATTATTAAAGCTTGCTAAAGATGAGACGATTATTCCAGTAGAAGATTTGATTGAAAAATATATGCCTAATCTGCAGGAAGTGCTTGAAAAAGCACCTGAATATAAAACGATGATAACAGCACCTGATGGTCATATCTACTCGTTCCCTTGGATTGAGGAGCTGGGTTCCGGTAAGGAAAGCATTCACTCAGTAGATGCATTTCCATGGATTAATGTGGAGTGGTTAAATGAATTGGGCCTTGAAATGCCCACTACAACTGATGAATTAAAAGACGTGTTGGTGGCATTTAAGGAAAATGACCCTGCCGGTGATGGGAAAACAATACCTATGTCCTTTATCATAAACGGTGGAGGAGAAGATCTTTCTTTCTTATTTGGCTCATTTGGACTTGGTGATAACTGGGATCATACCGTCGTTACAAATGATGGTGAGGTAGTTCTCACTGCTGCGGACGAGGGGTATAAAGAAGCAATTATGTTCTTTAACGAACTTTATGAGGAAGAGCTTATGGATGTAGAAGCGTTCGAGCAGGATTGGAATACCTATCTTTCTAAAGGAAGGGAAGACCGTTATGGCTTGTATTTTACCTGGGATAAAGGAAATATTACCGGGATGAATGATAAATATGACCTTATGCCTGCACTCGTTGGGCCGGATGGACAAAAGAATGTAGCACGCACCAACGGAATGGGATTTGACCGTGGCAGAATGGTCATCACCAGTGCCAATCAGAATCTTGAATTAACTGCAAAGTGGATTGATCAGTTGTACGATCCGCTTCAATCAGTACAAGATAACTGGGGTACATATGGCGATGAAAACAAACAAAATATTTTTGAACTGGATGAAAGTACGAATATGCTTAAACATTTGCCGCTGGAAGGAACTGCTCCTGTTGAATTAAGAGAGCAAACCTCTATTGGAGGACCGCTTGCAATTCTTGATGAATACTACGGCACCGTTACCACAAAGCCGGACGATGCAGCATGGCGATTAGATCTGATGAAAGAAGTTATGGTACCGGATATGAAAGCGGACAATATCTTCCCCCGGGTATTTCTCTCAGTTGAGGATTCAGAGAGAATATCAACAATTGAAGCTGACTTGATTCCATATATTGAAAGAAAACGTGCAGAATGGATTACAAATGGTAAAGTAGAAGAAGAGTGGGCAGATTATTTGGAAGAACTAGAACGTCTGGGATTATCCGAATGGCTTAAAATTAAACAAACTGGATATGACCAGCATATGGAGGGCTTATAATGGTGATCAATTCATTAGAGAAATTCAGACCAAAGCTGCATTATGCACCGCAGAAAAACTGGATGAACGATCCGAATGGCTTAGTTTATTTTGAGGGAGAGTATCATCTTTTTTACCAATACAACCCTTATGACAGCAAATGGGGTCCCATGCATTGGGGCCATGCTGTCAGCAGGGATCTGATCAGCTGGGAAGAGTTAGACATTGCTTTGCATCCCGATGACAATGGCACGATTTTTTCAGGCAGCGCAGTAGTCGACTGGCATAACACTACCGGTTTTTTTCCGGACGAACCGGGCCTGGTGGCCATTTTCACCCATCATTTGGACAAAGAGGACGGAAACCCTCCGGTACAGACTCAAAGCCTGGCGTATAGTTATGATCATGGTAGAACGTGGACGAAGTACGATCAAAACCCGGTTCTTAAAGACGAATCAAAAATCGATTTCAGAGACCCTAAAGTTTTCTGGCATAAAGAATTTTCCCAATGGATTATGGCGCTTGCAACAGGTCAAAGCATTTCATTTTATTCGTCGCCAAATTTAATAGACTGGACGTTTAAAAGCGAATTTGGAAACGGCATCGGCTCCCATGATGGTGTATGGGAATGTCCTGATTTATTCAGATTGAAATCAGATGATACTGGGGAAGAAAAATGGGTTCTAATTGTCAGTATTGGTGATGATCCGGACCGTTTAATGGGCTCACGCACTCAATATTTCATTGGCTCATTTGATGGGGGTTCTTTTGCACCAGATCATAAGTCAATTAAATGGCTGGATTTCGGTAAAGACAATTATGCAGGAGTCAGTTTTTCCGATATTCCAGAAGAAGACGGCAGACGCATCTATATCGGCTGGATGAGCAACTGGCGATATGCCAACCAGGTTCCAACTGAGGGGTGGAGAAGTCAAATGACACTGCCACGAGAACTTTCGCTGCAAAAAAAAGGAGACAACTGGCAGCTTGTCCAGCTCCCGGTACAGGAGTTGAATTCATACTTCGCTAAAGCGACCCAAATTCCTGCGGGTGAAGTAGATGGAAGATCCTATTATTCCGTAGACGAATCGCAGGCGGAATTGACCCTGACAATCGAACAGAAAGATGCGGTGAACTACGGCATCATCCTTCACCATCGTGACAATCAGTCAACAACGATTACGATCCATTCAGCAGAAAAAGTGCTGGTTTTAGATCGTAAGCATTCAGGGGTAACCGATTTTTCAAAAATGTTTGGAGATATACAGAAAATAGATCTTGATAACAGTTCCACCCTGCAGCTGAGATTGATTGTGGATACGTCCTCGCTGGAGCTTTTTATTGATAACGGAGCCTATGCTTTGACGAGTTTAATTTATCCAGATCAGTCTTGTGAAGGAATATCCGTTTTCAGTACAGAAGGAAACATTAACGTGAAAGATGGTGTCATTTCAACGCTTAGTAAACAAATTTAATGATCGTCAGCTGCCCAGTTTTTATGGGGCAGCTGTTTTAAATTGTACAGCCTTTAACTACTAAATTCCTGATATTAAAAAGAGATAAGCAGCTTATCCCTGCTCATCCCCTTATCTGGATATTAGCCATCATAGTTAAACTGCCAGCTGATTCCGAATTTATCAGTTACCTGTCCATAAAGCCGGCTCCAGGAGGATTCCTGCAGCTCCATGTCAATTCTTCCGCCTTCTTGCAATTTGTAAAAGCAGGATTTGATTTGATCAGTATTTTTATTAACGAATGCCAGAGTGATATTGCTGCCTTGATTATACGGCATGCCCGGGAATGTATCTGAAAACATTACAGAAGTTCCGTCAATCTTTAACTGCGTATGCATAACCAGGTTTTTTGCCTCATCTGGCAGAGGATAATCCGGACTTGGCGGAATTTCTCCCATTGTCATGATCTTTTGTGTTTCTGTTTCAAATACCTCAGCATAAAATTCTACTGCTTCGCGGCAATTTCCATTAAATGATAGATAGGGATGTATAGGCATTATTTCACTCCTCTAAAATAGTTTGTATTTTCTGACTAAATTAAGTATAGCTCTATTTAACAGGATATACCATCAGTAATTGGGATAACTTTTGTTCTTATTTACCTAGTGAAGATAATATGAAATGATAGAAAAGTATATATGCAGGAGGTTGATGTAATGAACAAGTTTCTTATAAGTATCATTATAATAGCTGTTACATTCTTATTACTTGTTTCTCTTTTGTTGAATGCATCATTTTATTTTTATACGGACGAGATAAGGTCGCTGACCTCTCAGTGCAATGATCGGGACGGGGAAGTCAAGCTGGAAATTCATAATAATCTATCTGGGTCCTATTCTTTTGAATGTAAATTGAATAATAACTAATAACAAAAGCAGCAGGAAATAGATTCCTGCTGCTTTTGTTATTAGTTTGAAGCGAAAACGTGGTCGCCAATTCTGGAACTGATCGTAAGCTGGTCGACCCATTTGGATGTTGATGTTTCCGGATTAAAGAAAAATAGCGCTCCATTTGATGGGTCATACCCATTCATAGCATCCTTAGCAGCATCAATTGATTCCTGATCTGCATGTTTGGTAATTTGGCCATTTTGAACAGGCTCAAAGGCATAGATATTGCCGTTTCCATGCGTTTCATAAACAACTTCTTCAATGCTGTCTGGGAATTCATCACTTTCTACCCGATTTAAAATGACTGCAGCTACAGCCGCTTTTCCTTTGTATGATTCACCGCGTGCTTCAGCATGAACAAGGCGGGAAAGCAAATCTAGTTCATTTTCATTTAATTTTTCTTCACCAGTAGTTAATGTTTGTCCAGGATGAATAATGTTTCCGGAAAGACCGTTTGCCGTTTTTAATTGATCCACAGTTATACCGTATTGTTGGCTGATCTTCCATAAGGAATCTCCGCTTTTTACCTTATATTGTTGAGACGCTGCTTCTGTTGGTGCTGCTGGAAAAGAAAAGGCTGTTAAAGATACCAGTCCAGCAATAAGCCATTTTTTCATTTGAAAATAAACCTCCTATAAACAGTATGTTTTTTTCAACAATGGCTATGGTAACGTAAAAAAATATCCTTTTCATTAGTACGTTGTTAGCAATGGAGGAATAATGAGAATCCGGTACCAGAACCAGTTTCCAATGTAAATATAAAGAAATTTGTATCCGAATGTTACTTAGAGTAAAAAGGAAAAAGTTTTCATTTGATAAATAAAGGGAAAACACTTAAGGACACAGAGGGGATAAGCGTGCAGAGATATAAAACGAAATGAGGGAGAGCACTATGGACATTACTATACAGAAAGTAACAGAGGAAAATCGGGAAGAAGCAATAAAGCTTAGCGGAAAAGACAGCCAGCGAGACCTTGTTCCATCAGTAGCTGAATCGCTTTCTAAAATCTCTGAGAAACCAGATGGTGAAAATGTAACCTATCTTCCATTTGCAATTTATGAAGGCGACACGATGGTTGGATTTATCATGCATGCTTACGAGGAAGAAACCACTAATATGTATTGGATAAATGGATTTATTATTGATCAGCAATTTCAGGGTAAGGGCTATGGTAAAGCAGCTTTGACAAAGATGATCCATTGGATCAGAGACAACTTTGATCACTGTTCAGAGATCCGTTTAAGCGTTTCAAAAGAAAACGAGTCGGCCTATGAATTATATAAGAATTTTGGCTTTGTGGAAACTGGAGAGACTGTGGGAAAAGAAGATGTGCTGTTTCTTTCAGTACAAACAGCAAGTGATTAATGGGCAGGATTCTAATATGCGTAAAGGGGGCCATAAAATTTGGCCTCCCTTTTATTGATCGCAATTATCATTAAAAGATTTTTCTTCATTAAAAAAATGTAAATACTAACAGTCATGATTCATTATTTGATACGATAGCTAGTAGATTTTGAGTGCAATTAGAGGATAATAATACATAGAGGTGACACCATGACTGAAAAAAAGATGATATTTTTTGATATTGACGGAACACTGTTAGATCACGAAAAAAACCTTCCGCCTTCTACAAAGGAAGCAATTGAAACATTGAAGAAAAATGGGCATGAAGTGGCTATTGCAACAGGCAGAGCGCCCTTTATGTTTGAGGATCTGCGAAAAGAGCTGAATATTGACACCTTTATCAGCTACAATGGGCAGTATGTTGAGCATAAAGGAGAAGTCATCGTAAGCAATCCGCTTGATTATGAGAGTTTAAAGAAGCTGACAGAAGCTGCGGCTGCCAGAAACCATCCTTTAGTATACATGGGACAGGGTGAGATGAAGGCCAATGTGGAAGAGCATGACAATATTGTGGAGAGTTTCAATTCCTTAAAAGTAAAATCCTTTCCCACACATGATCCGGAATATTTCCATATGGAAAAAATTTATCAGACACTGCTATTCTGTGAAGGGCAGGAGGAGAAGTTTTATGAACAGGAATTTAATGCTTTTGACTTCATAAGATGGCATCCTCAGTCTGTAGATGTTATTCCTGCTGGCGGATCAAAAGCAAAAGGGATTGAGCGGGTCATTGAAATTTTAGGCGTTAAAATGGAAAATGTTTACGCGTTTGGCGATGGCTTGAATGACATTGAAATGCTTGCAGCTGTTGGACACGGTGTTGCAATGGGAAATGGCCGTGACGAGGCAAAGGAAGCAGCAAGATACACAACGAAGGCAGTAGATGAAGATGGCATTTTAAGCGGATTGAGATTGGTTGGGTTATTAAACGAGTAAGACTTTTAGACCGATGAAAACTGGTTTGCTCCTATTTTGGGTGGTGAATCAGTTTTTATTTTTTAGCTATGTTAAATTCGGTTGTTTATCTCTGCACACCGTTGATTGTCGTGGAACGCCTTCAGCGAAAATCAACGTCACGTTTACTATAGCCTGTTTTTTAAAAATTAAATACAACAAGTCGTTCTTCTTGGAGCTGAACAGACTCTCATTTATAATGGTTGTTATAGCAACTATTTAGCGCAAAGGAGACAGGAGCTGTGAAAATACTTCAAAGAGACGTAAAAGATCATTGGTATGTTCAATATGAAGAAGCCGCTTTTCCTTTTATACAGAAAGGGTGGGTTTTGCCTTTGGATAGATGGGCAGAGTTTGATCCGTTTATTTTAATGGCTGAAGACTGGTTTAAAAAAGGCGCATTCTCCGATCACCCGCACAGAGGATTTCAAACAATCACATATGTAATAGACGGCAGGCTTGAACACATCGATAACGGAGGGGGAAGAGACCGATTAGAACCTGGCGACGTTCAGTATATGAATGCCGGTTCTGGTGCAAGACACGCTGAGGAAGGGGTAGAAGACGATATTGCCCACACACTGCAGCTTTGGCTGAATTTGCCCAAGCATCTGAAAAAAACAGACAGCTTTTATCAAAACGTTTACAGTGAGGATGCACCTGAAGTCAATCTGGATGCAGGCAAGGTAAAAGTATTTTCAGGTGACATTGCCGGTGTCAAAGGACCACTGGAGTCCCTTGTTCCAATCACTTTAGCAGAAATCTCACTTGAAAAAGGAGCTTCTTACGTTCATTCCATACCTGAAAACCATAATGCTTTTGTTTATGAATTATCCGGAGACATGGAAATTGGTGAAAATAGAATACCTATTTCTAAGCATGGTGCAGCAACAGTAAGCTACAAAGAAGATGGGGATCCCTCTGTTCAAAGTGACCTCCTGCTGAAAGCGAACAGCAGACGCTGCAAGATCCTTGTCTATTCCGGTGCCCCTATTAAAGAAGAGATTGTTCCATATGGTCCTTTTGTCATGAATAGTATGGAAGAAATTAAACAGGCTTACCGGGACTATCAACAGGGCAAATTTGGACCTGCGGCTCGTTAATAGCTGATAAACAAAAATGCACAAGGATCAATGCGATCCTTGTGCTTTACTTTTATCAATTTAGAAAGCTCCAGCTGCAGCCGTAGCTTTTTGAAGTCCTTCTTTGATGATATCCTGAGCCTGATCCGGAAATTGATTATGTCCTTCTATGATGACGGAGGTAATGTCCTGAACACCCCAGAAGTTTAACATATTTTCAACGTAGTTCACTGCCATTTCAGTGGACTGTGCCGGACCTTCTGAGTAAACGCCGCCGCGGGCATTTAACAATGCAACTTTTTTATCTTCAAGCAGCCCGACCGGACCTTCTGCAGTGTAGCGAAATGTTCTGCCTGCCTGTGCCAGGTAGTCCAAATAGGTGTGCAGAACAGCAGGCACCGTGAAATTCCACAGCGGGAAGGCAAATACCACCTTATCTGCTTCTAAAAATTGATTTAAATACTGATTAACCAGAACAGTTGCTTCAGCTTCTTCAGAAGTAAGCTCCATGTTTCTGGATTGTTTAAACATGCCGTTAATCATCACAGCATCATAATAAGGCAGGTTTTCATGAAATAAATCAAGCTCAGTAATCGTATCTTCAGGATGTGTTTCTTTATAATTCTCAAGAAATTCATGATAAAGCTTCACACTTACCGATTGTTCGATTGGTCTGGAATTTGCTTTTACAAATAAGACGTTTGTCATGTCAATACCTCCATTTTTGTTGTTATAGCAACTATCAGATGACGAACATCCAAAGTTAAATCGATTGGACGTTAGCACTTATTTTTGAAAGTAATCTTTCCAATTCAATAAGCTCTTCTTTCGTAAGCCCGGTACACACCGTTTTATTAAATGCCTCAGCAACAGGAATAACTTCTTCCCCCAATTGCTTGCCGACAGGCGTTAGAAAAAGTCTTATTACTCGCTTGTCCTCATCGCAATGGCTCCGGTAAATAAACCCTTTTTGTTCAAGATTGGACGCCATTCTGGCAATATTTGTTTTGTCTTTTGTTAACTTTTGCACTAATTGATTTTGAGTCAGACCGTCTTTTTCCCAAAGCAGCATCATGATCAGATTTTGTTCAGGGGCCAGGTTATAGGCCTCTAGCTTTGTCTTGATAAAACCGGTTAAGAGCAAGTCTGTTTTGTGTATTTTAATGCTAATATAATCCTGAAAACTTAAGTTCAATTGAATCCTCTCCAATTAGTTGCTATACAAACTAATTATTGATTATAGATAGTGAAGGGGAAGTTGTCAAACCAAAAGATCTGTTATTTCAATAGATACCGCTGAATTGATACTTGAGGGAATCTAATGGATTTGAAATAATTGGTATGAAATATAACCGCGATTATAGTTAAAAGGGGATGAAGAAATGGAAACCAATTTAAAAGAACATTTAAGAATGTTAGAGGAAAGGCATACAAATATGGAAGTCCGCAAAAGTCGTAAAGAACTGGATAAAATTCTGGCTGATGATTTTTTTGAAATTGGAAGCTCAGGCTATTTTTGTGACAAAAAAGATTGTCTGGAAGACGGTGTCGAATTGACCGAAATGACCATTCATCATTATGAAATCCATCCTTTAGCTGTTGATGTCGTTTTGGCTACTTATGTAATTAATAATAAAACAAAAAATCGTCACACACTTCGCAGCTCGATATGGAAGAAAATCGATGGAAGATGGCAGCTTTATTTTCACCAGGGGACGATTACTCCTATGCAAGTGAATGAAATAACAGCTGACATAAAAAAGGCTGGTAGAATGTAAAAGGTGTTTTATTAGAACGAAGTGAGATTTATTAATGATCGTAAATAGTAATAGAGGAACATTTACTATGGAAGAATGAAAGCTATTCAACATAAAAATCACAAAACAGTATTAAAAAATAATAAAAAGGATTGACGCATATATCATTTAACGATATATTATATTTAATGATATATCGTTAAATGATATGAAAAGAAAAAGGTGATTAAATGGCAAGAAATGATTCGCTTGAAACAGGTGAATTAACAGATACCTCGTATTACATTTTATTATCATTAATGGAGCCGAGGCATGGTTATTTAATTATGAAAAACATAGAAGAAATGACAAAAAATCAAATGAAGATTGGACCTGCATCAATGTACACCACTATTAAGAAGCTTTTGTCAGCTGGATTGATCGAGCAATTTGGGGAAGAAATTGATAAGAGAAAGACTTATATTGCGACGGACCAGGGCGTTAGTTTATTAAAAAAAGATGTCTTAAGACGTGAAGAAATGGTCAGGCATGCGAAGCTTATTTTGAAACAGAAAGGAGAAGGGGAATAATGGGAAAGACGAAGTTTATCATGAGTGGTGGTTTGGCATTTGATGAGGAAAAGGACATGGAAAGGCTGGCTAAACTGGCACGAAAAGGTTGGAAGTTTGACCGTTTTGCATTCATGGGTTATCGATTGAAAAAAGCAGAACATCGAGAGGTTCAGTATTCACTGGATTACTGCACTGAGGCTGATTCTGATTATTTTTCATACTTCGAAGAGGCTGGCTGGGATCATGTTGGTTCTTCAGGAAACTATATCCATTTATTCTGTGCATCTAAAGGAACAGCACCGATATACTCTGATAGGGAAACAACGATTGAAAAATATGATAACGAAAAAAAGATGATGAAAAAATGGACTCTTATCATGTTGCTGGTCACTTTTTCCTTTATGATATTTCTATTTACGTTTAACTCATTCCCTGTGTTTAGCAACGTAAAGGCAGTGATGAATAGTGTGCTGACCATTATGCTTGGTTTATCATTGATTGGATTGATTTTTACTGGATTGCCATATTTGGGATATTTATATCGAGTGAATAAGTTGAGAAGACATGGATAGAAAATAAATTTAAATGAACCCTTTTAAGGTGCTTTTCTTAATTTGAAAAGTGCTTTTTTTATGCTATCAGGTTATTTCACGATAAATATATAAAATAATTAATAAATAATTTATTTAAATCTATCCTTATTATCCATAAAGTATAAAAATTATAGGTATATAATACTATTATTTATAACTGCCTGCTATTTTATATCAACCTAAACTACTAATTTAATGAAAATATTTCACTATATATAGGATCAAATAATCACAAACAGTAATATATACTTATGTATTTTACGGTATATTAAGGTATTAAGTCCTATTATATATTGTCGAATATCAGTATATCTATTCCAAAATATTGTCTAAATACTAAAAATAGTCAGAATTATCCGTTTACCTTCCTATTTGTTTACATTACAATTAATCTGGTGATATATCGGGATCCGGTATTTTCGCTATACTAAATAGGTAGAAGGGAAGGATTGCATTTGAAAAAGATTTTTATTCTCGCGGCAGCATTACTGCTTATTTTTGCCGGTCTTTTCGCTGGAGCACCGTCATATGAGGCAGCGAACTCATTACAGGAGTTCCAGAGTAAAGGGAAAGTAAGGGTAGTTGATAATGGGAATGAACAAGGTCCGCCATCGTTTGTAGCTGGAACCTTGTCAGAGAAGCAAGTGAAAGCAGACGGGCAGACTGCAAAGAAATTTCTGGGCAGCCACAAGGATTTCTTTAAAATGAATCAGCCTGAAAAAAATTTAAAAGAAGTACGAACGGCTGAGGATGATCTGGGTATGACCCATGTTCGCCTTCAACAAACAAAAAATGGCATTCCAGTTGATCGAAATGAACTGAATGTCCATTTTAACGAAGAAAACGTGGTTACAACCGTGAATGGCAGCTACGATGTAAAAGTAGACAGCTTGGATATCAAGACGACTCCGTCAATTCAGGCAGACAAAGCAGTTGCTAAAGCGAAGACGGCTGTAAAAGCCCCAGCTGATGTTCCGGTTGAATCTTCTGAATTGATTATCTACCCGCTTGAAGAAGAGTACTACCTGGCCTACCGGGTAAACCTGGAGTTCTTTGAAGGGGAACCTGGAAACTGGTTTGTGTATGTAGATGCACAGAATGGCAAAGTGTTAGATAAATTTAATGCTGTAACCGGCCTTGGTTTCTTTGATGACATTCTCGAATCAAATGCAGTAGAAGGTTCTTCCGCCCTTAGTTCAGTTCAAGGGAAAACAGCGAGTGAAAGTCATCATCCAGGCAAGTTAACGGCAGCCAGAGGATCTGGTCTGGGAACGATAGGAATCACAAAACTATTAAATCTTTCACGTACTACCATTCCGAAACCGGGAGAAGGTCCAAGGTTTTATTTGGCTGATTATACAACCCGTCAGATGGACGGAATCTTTACATACAACATGAAAAACACAGCCAACCAAATCTGGTTGTATTCGAATAGCAGCGCTTCCTGGAAAGATGTTGAGTACTCTGGTGACAGCAGTTCATGGGAAAAAGTGGGGCAGGGGCCGGCAGTTGATGCACATTCGAATTCGCGAATTGTGTACGACTATTTCCTGGACAAGCACGATCGTAATTCCTTAGATGATAACGGAATGGCAATCCGTTCACGGGTCCATTACGGAACAGCTTATAACAATGCATTTTGGAGCAACGGAATCGAAATGATGACCTATGGAGACGGTGACGGCAAGCAGTTCATTCCGCTTGCTGCGCTTGATGTAACCGCACATGAAATGGTTCACGGAATCACGCACTACAATGGCGGCTTGCGTTACCGCTTTGAGACAGGAGCCATTAACGAAGCATTCTCTGACACATTTGCTACTATTGTAGACGACAGCAACTGGGATGTTGGTGAAGATATTATGGGATCTGAATGGTTAGCAAATGGTAGAACCGCTTTAAGAAGCAATGAGGATCCAGGCAAGTTCCCGACGGGTGCCGTTTACTGGCCATATAGTATTGACGGTGAAGGCCGTTACCCTGCGCATATGGATGAGTACTACTATCTGCCAGGCAATATGGATAATGGAGGCGTGCACATTAACTGTACAATTCTTCAGCATTCTGCTTACCTGGTAGCAGAGAAATACGGAATGGGCAGAACGGTAGTGGCGGATACTTGGTACCGTTCTTATGACTACCTGCATTATGATGCTTCTTTTGCAGAATTTCGTGAAGCAATTCTTCAGTCTGCAATCGATCTTTATGGCGAGGGCAGCGAAGAACACAATGCATTCCTTGCCGGTTTTGAAGACGTTGGTCTTTATGAAGGCTGGTCAGTTGAGGACAATCCAAGAGCGCCTAAGTTCTAAAAAAATAATAAAAAACAGTGCCATTCCTATGAATGCGCACTGTTTTTTTATAATGCTATTTTTTTCCTGAGTCGTATCCCTTTTGATAATATTGATTCATAATCTCTTCAGGAACCATGCTTCCGCCAGTTCCCCAAATAACATGAGTGCTATTATTCATTTTTTCCTTTAAATGATGATCCTGCAGGTAGCCGGTTCCTTCAGTAAGAAGCTTTTCCGGTCCAATCATGCCTGCAAGAGCGGAAGGTTCTAAGTGAAAACCTTCTGTGTCTGCTAGTGCTGTAAGCATTTTGTACAGCTTTTTATCACTTACTGTGTAGCTTCCGCTTAAAATGGATTCCATCATTTTTCCTGCAAATCCAGAGGGCCTTCCTACAGCTAAACCATCCGCCTCCGTAACATTATCAATGCCAACATCCTGTACAGATATCTGGTCATGAAGCCCGGTTAGCAAACCTATGAGCATGCATGGAGAGTGAGTAGGTTCTGCAAAGAAACAGTGCACATGATCCCCAAACAGCAATTTCAGCCCAAATGCAACGCCCCCCGGGCCCCCTCCTACACCACATGGCAGATAAACAAATAAGGGGTGATCTTCATCAATTTTGATCTCCATTTGCTCCAGCTGTTTTTGTAAACGGGAGGCCGCAACTGCATAACCCAGGAATAAATCGCGGGAACTCTCATCATCAACAAAATAGCATCTGGGATCTTTAGCTGCCTGAAGCCGGCCTTCTTCCACCGCTTTACTATAATCATCAGCATATTCAATCACGTCTACTTTTTTACTTCTAAGCAAATCTTTTTTCCATGTTTGTGCATCAGCTGACATATGAACAGACACATTAAATCCCAGCTTGGCACTGATAATGCCTATACTGAGGCCCAGGTTTCCAGTTGAGCCTACTGCAATGGAATACTGTGAAAAAAAGCTGCGAAATTCCTCATTATCTATTATCGAGTAATCATCTTCAACTTTCAGCATCCCATTGTGCAGTGCTAAATCTTCAGCATGCTTCAAAATTTCATAGATTCCGCCCCGGGCTTTAATAGAGCCAGATATAGGAAGGTGACTATCACATTTTAGAAGCAATTCACCTGGAATCCCTTGATGAGTGTCCCTTTCAATGAATTGTTTCATGGTGGGAATCCTCGCAAGCGGCGATTCAATCAGCCCTTTTGCTTCTTTTGTTTCAGGAAAAGCCTTTGCAAGATATGGCGCAAAACGCATCAGCCTATTCTCGGCATCGTTAACATCTTGCTGTGAAAGTGTGGCTTTTTTAATTCCAATTGGATATTTTTCCAGCTTTGGATTGATCCAAAATGATTCCTGCAGTGAAATCAGTTGATTCAGCAGAGGATATTCATTCTTTAAAGCTTGTATCTCTTTTTTCTCTTTCATCTTTGTGACCTCCCATATAATTGAAGGAAATTGCTTGTATCATTACCTCACGAATGCCTGTTGGATATAACCAGGCAACACTAATAAAGCAAAAAGCCAGCCCAAAAAGGACTAGCTTCTAACCCCTCGTTTCTCAATTGCTACCACAAAAGGAGAGGGGGTCTGTGTATTCATAAACTGATAGCGCAGTACATGAGCCTGTTCACTATCGATTGTCTGCACAAAACGCAGCAGGTAGTCGCGTTCCACGGCACCTTCAGGATGACCATGATAGATGACAAGTACAATGATTCCGCCAGGCTTTACCATGTCCATTAGCTTTTCGACTGCTGTGATGGTGGTTCTTGGACGTGTAATAATACTCTCGTCTCCGCCTGGCAAATAGCCAAGGTTAAAAACGGCTGCCGCAATCGCTCCATCATGAACAGGGGGGATTGCCTGGTCTACCATTTCGTGTCCGTGCTGAAACAGCAATACCCGGTTTCGCAGCTCATGTTCTTCCAATTTAGCAGCGGTTTCGTCAATCGCTTCTTTTTGTATGTCAAAACCGTATACACGGCCGTTTTCGCCAACAAGCTGTGCTAAATATAATGTGTCATGGCCGTTGCCGACTGTGGCATCAATCACTACATCACCCTTTGAAACAGCCCGTTCCAGCAGGGTTCGTGCATATGGCAGAATGCGGTCCAGATTCATTGTTGTGAAGTCACCTCTTTGGTATAGTTTTTCCCCTGGTAGGATCCTCTTTTAATAAGTTCCTGATCAATATCATTTAAGACGCTCCATTTATCAACACTCCACATGGGACCAACCATAATGTCAATAGGTCCGTCACCAGTTATGCGGTGGATGATCATTTCAGGTGGCAGAATCTCCAGCTGATCGACAACCAGATTAACATAATCCTCCTGTGTCAAAAATTCAAGGAGTCCTTTTTCATATTGTTTTACCATAGGAGTCCCTTTTAATAGATGCAACAGATGGATTTTAATCCCTTGGACATCCAGTTCAGCGACCGCCTTAGCGGTTTCCATCATCATGCTGTAATTTTCCTGGGGCAATCCGTTAATGATATGGGAGCATACACGAATTCCGCGGCTGCGCAGCTTCTCAACGCCTTCTTTATAGCAGTCAAAATCGTGTGCCCGGTTGATAATATTGGCTGTGGATTCATGAACGGTCTGCAGACCAAGCTCCACCCATAAATATGTACGCTCATTTAGTTCTGCTAAATAATCCACCACATCGTCAGGAAGACAATCAGGGCGTGTTGCAATTGATAAGCCCACTACATCATCAAGTTTAAGAACCTGTTCATATTTTTCCCGAAGCACTTCAACTGGAGCATGCGTATTCGTGAAGGCTTGAAAGTAAGCCATGAATTTTCCGTCTTTCCATTTTCGGTTAGCCCGATCTCTTACCGAATAAAATTGAACGTCAAGCGGATCCACCCGGTTTCCGGCAAAATCACCTGACCCTGCTGCACTGCAAAATGTACAGCCTCCATGAGCAACTGTGCCATCCCGATTGGGACAGTCAAAGCCGCCATCAAGAGCGATTTTAATTACTTTATGACCAAAGTGATTGCGTAAATGATAATTCCAAGTATGATATCTTTTTTCATCAGCTGCGTAGTGAAATGGATTCGTTTGAGCCATTAACCAGCCCTCCTTTTACATGACTGAACCTTTTAAAAAAGTCCTAGCCTATAGCGCATTCTATCATGATCAAATCCTACATACCAATGTCAAACAGACCAGATGTGAAAATTGCCGCGAAGGTAAGAGGTTAATTTCCTGTTTTTGGTGAAAAATTTAAATAAATTTGATGCTAGACACTGTTTCCCCGTACAGCAATGACGAGAATGAATCGATCAATGGACCCTAGCCGCGGATAGAGACAAGATAGGCTTCGATTGAAAGGAAGAACCTGCGGATTGGGGGAATGAGGCTTCAATTGGACGGAATAACCCGTGGAAAAAGGCAAGTAGTCGTCTTTTTCCACGGGCATGTGAAATGCATATTTACAATACGGTAGTGTCATTGCTGATCGAACATTACTTTATCTGCTAAACCGCCATCATCCCGTATTTCAAACGTTCCCATTTTCCCTGGTTCAACAAGAATGGCGATTCCTTTTACTTCATGTTGTGAAATATCACCTGTATTATTTGTATATTCGACCTGAGAAGTAAAGGCATAATGATTGGGTGAGTTTTCATTTTCACTTTTAGTCACCTGTATATCACTGACATTCATTTTATATTGGACATCTTCATCAAAACCTAAGTATCCATAGTGATAACGAAAAGCAAGAGCCTGAGGAATAAGGTTTTCGAAAGCATCTTCCGTAAAGTAAGGTCCATACATTTCTTTTACTAAGTCCTCGTATGCAAGCCACTCATCTGAGACACCGGATGGAACGCCATCCACTACTTCATTCGCTTCAGGTGAGCCGCTGCCTATGTCGGTCATTTTTTTATCAATGTTTTTGACAACTTCCACATATTCCTCATTTGGAACGTTGAGCTCTGTTTTAAGAACAGCTTCGACTGCTTCTTTATTTTTATCTTCTGTCGAGACGGCTTCTTCATTTTGGGTTCCAGGGTTTTCTTCCGAACAGGCAGCGAACAGGAGACATGAACAAAGTAAGATTAATAGGCCTGCTGTTTTTTTAAAATGCATAATAATTCCCTCCTAATTTTATCTTTTAAAAAATTTCCTGTTACCTAAAATACGAACTGAAAACTGAAAAGTTTCATTTTTCTATATTTTCTATAATTACACAACTAAATGAGCAACCATAGGGAAAAAGCATAAGAAAAATTGTATAAAAGAAGGAATTTGCCTATGTTTAAATGAAATATTAGAATGATTCCCTTTTTAAATAATGTTTCAGAGGAGGCCTAGTCATGATTATCAAGTGGGTTCGAGTAAGATAATTTATGAGGCTGTCCAATCAGACTCCGAAAAGAGTTTATTGATCTGCCACCTAATTAACGGCGATTAGATAATAAATAATACGGAGGTAACAAAATGAGTGAACAAATGATGATCATCAATAAAGTGGATATTTGTACAGAAAGTTTTGGGAACCCAAATGACCCTGCAGTGCTTTTGATCATGGGAGCGATGTCATCTTTAGACTGGTGGGATGAGGAATTCTGTCTCCGCCTTGCTGGTCAAGGGAGATTTGTCATTCGGTATGATCACCGGGATCTGGGACGATCAGCCATTTATGAGCCTGGTACTTCCAACTATACGATAACGGATTTGGCTGACGATGCCGTGGGGGTTTTGGATGCTTATTCCATAAAACAGGCTCATATCGTCGGGATGTCCATGGGTGGTATGGTCGGACAGATTCTTGCTTTGAGATATCCGGAGCGCTTATTTACGCTTACGCTAATTGCATCAAGTGTGTTCGGAACTGAGATGGAAAAATTGCCTCCAATGGATCAAAGCATCCTGGATCACCATGCTAAAAGTGCTGCTGTAGATTGGTCAAATAGGGAGGAGGTAATTCCCTATCTTGCTGAAGGATGGAGAATGTTAGCAGGTTCCAAACCTTTTGAACAAAAAAGAATGTATAAACTGGCCCAAAGAGAGGCCGACCGCGCCAAACAGCTGCCGAGCAGATTTAATCATGCCATGCTCCAAGGGGGAGAAGTGTATTACGATCGAATGGGTGAGATCAGTGTTCCTGTTCTCATCATTCATGGCACAAAAGATCCAGCTCTTCCATTCGAGCACGGGCTTGCTCTTAAAAATGCCATCCCTCATGCTGAATTAGTGACTCTTGATGGAACAGGGCATGAAATTCATAGTGAAGACTGGGACCAAATTATCGAATCAGTTGGAAAGATTAGTTCATGAATAATGATCAGTAAAAATGACAGACGCCTTTAAAGGGTTAAAAATTGAAAACCTTGGCTATACTTCAGGGAGAAAAGTCTTGCATGTGGAGGCTCTATTGCATACAATAAAAATAATTCCATAAATTTAGACGTTGAAGAGGAATAGTAGAGATTTCATTTCGAGCCCATAGAGAGCTGACGGATGGTGAAAGTCAGCCGGATGAATCGTGAACTCACCTCTGAGTCGATTGCGCGAAGATCGTATAGTGCAATCCGTATTCCGCGATAAGGATGAACTTTTTTCAAAGTGCGTGTACACGAATTTGGGTGGTACCGCGGGAGACTTATAACCAGGCTCTCGTCCCATAATAGGGACGGGAGTTTTTTGTGTTTTTATAGGAAATTGTAACTACACGCTAGGAGGAGTAAGAATGAGTTTTAACCATCAGAAAATCGAAAAAAAATGGCAGCAGCATTGGGCTGACAATAAAACGTTTAAAACGTCAGATGATATTGGAAAAAAGAAATTCTATGCGCTTGACATGTTTCCATATCCATCCGGTGCAGGTCTGCACGTCGGGCATCCGGAGGGCATGACAGCAACCGATATCCTTTCCCGCTATAAAAGAATGAACGGCTACAATGTCCTTCATCCTATGGGCTGGGATGCATTTGGCCTTCCAGCTGAGCAGTATGCACTTGATACTGGAAATGATCCGGCTGAATTCACCAAAAAAAATATAGATACCTTCCGCCGCCAGATACAGGAGCTGGGTTTTTCCTATGACTGGGACCGCGAAATCAGCACAACCGATCCGAGCTACTATAAATGGACCCAGTGGATTTTTCTAAAGCTTCATGAAATGGGCCTTGCCTATGTAGACGAAGTCGCGGTTAACTGGTGCCCGGCGCTTGGAACTGTGCTTGCAAATGAAGAGATCATTGATGGAAAAAGTGAGCGTGGTGGCCATCCGGTCGAAAGACGTCCGATGAGACAGTGGGTGCTTCGTATTACAGCCTACGCTGACCGCTTGATTGATGATTTGGACGAACTTGACTGGCCGGAAAGCATTAAGGATATGCAGCGCAATTGGGTAGGCAAATCAGAGGGAGCTGAAATCCGCTTCCATATTGCTGATACAGAAAAAACATTTGACGTATTCACCACTCGCCCTGACACTCTGTTTGGAGCAACGTATGCAGTCCTTGCGCCTGAGCATCCGCTTGTAGAACAAATTTCAGCTGATGATCAAAAAGAAGCAATCGCACAATATATTGATAAAATTAAATCAAAAAGTGATCTGGAGCGAACTGATTTGGCAAAAGAAAAAACCGGGGTATTTACCGGTGCTTATGCCATTAACCCGGTGAACAACGAAAAAATGCCGATCTGGATTGCAGATTATGTGTTGATGAGCTATGGAAGCGGAGCGATCATGGCGGTTCCTGCACATGACGAACGGGATTATGAATTCGCAACTGAATTTGACCTTCCAATTGTTGAAGTAGTGGAAGGCGGAGACACCTCAAAAGAAGCATATACGGGAGATGGTGCCCATGTTAATTCAGACTTCTTAAACGGTCTTGGAAAAGAAGAAGGCATTTCAAAAGCGATTTCCTGGCTTGAAGAAAAAGAGCTTGGAACAAAGAAAACAACGTATCGTCTGCGTGACTGGCTGTTCAGCCGCCAGCGCTACTGGGGAGAGCCGATTCCAATTATCCATTGGGAGGACGGGACTTCAACCGGCGTACCTTTTGAAGAGCTGCCGCTTGAGCTTCCAAAAACAACTAATATCAAGCCATCTGGAACAGGCGAATCGCCGCTTGCCAATATTGATGACTGGGTAAATGTTGTTGACCCCGAAACAGGTAAAAAAGGAAAACGCGAAACCAATACGATGCCGCAATGGGCAGGCAGTTGCTGGTATTACCTTCGCTATATTGATCCGACCAATGAAGATGCGATTGCTGATCCCGAGAAAATTAAGCACTGGCTGCCTGTCGATATTTATATCGGAGGAGCCGAGCACGCAGTACTGCACCTGCTTTATGCCCGTTTCTGGCACAAGGTTCTTTATGATCTTGGCGTAGTACCGACAAAAGAGCCATTTCAAAAGCTGTTTAATCAGGGAATGATCCTTGGCGAAAACAACGAAAAAATGAGTAAATCAAAAGGCAATGTCGTCAATCCGGATGAAATCGTCAAAACGCATGGTGCCGATACACTTCGCGTATATGAAATGTTCATGGGTCCACTTGATGCCTCAATTGCCTGGTCAGAAAACGGGCTTGACGGATCCCGCCGATTCCTTGACCGCATCTGGCGTTTATTCGTTACAGAGGATGGAGCAATCACTGATAAAGTGAAAGCTCAAGCAAATGAAACACTTGAAAAAGTGTATCATCAATCAGTGAAAAAGGTATCTGAAGATATCGAAGGAATTCGATTTAATACAGCCATTTCTCAAATGATGGTATTTGTAAATGATGCCTATAAAGCCGATGTCATTCCAGCTGAATATGCTAAGGGATTTGTGAAGCTTCTTTCTCCATTCGCTCCGCATCTGGCTGAAGAGCTTTGGGAAAAACTCGGAGAAACAAATCTTGCTTATGCGGAATGGCCTGGATTTGATAAATCTAAGCTAGTTGACAATGAAGTAGAGATCGTTGTACAAGTAAATGGAAAAATGAAAATGAAGATGATGATCTCAAGAGACGCAAGCCGCGAAGAAATGGAAAAGCTTGCAACAAGTGAAGAGTCAATTCAGTCATCTATAGCAGGAAAAACGGTACGCAAGGTCATTGCAGTTCCTGGAAAGCTTGTTAACATCGTAGCAAATTAATTTTACATGCCGGACTGCTTCAAGTTAGTAGGAGGTGTCCGGCCTTCTTTTTTGTTATACTAAAGCTACTTTAAAAAGTGAAAGGAAGGTTTTTATGTCTGAACTTAAAACCATTACAGCGCAAGAGGTTCAACAAAAACTTGAAGCAGGAGAAACGCTGAACCTGATCGATGTGCGTGAAGACGATGAAGTGGCAGAAGGCATGATCCCTGAAGCGACTCACATTCCAATGGGTGACGTTGCCATGCATTTAGATGATTTAGATGATGCGAATGAATACATCTTAATTTGCCGCTCTGGCAAGCGCAGCGAAAATGTAGGCTGGTTCCTGCATGATCACGGCTATCAAGTTGTGAATATGACAGGCGGAATGCTTGAGTACGGCGGAGAGACAAAACCAAAACGATAACTCATAAAGCGATATGAATGTAAAAGGCCATCTTCAAAGCGAGGATGGCCTTTTTTACGTTAAGGAAATTAACTAGCATACGGGAACAAGCGAAAAGGCTCAGATTAACGCTGAGCCTGCTGACTAATTATGACCATTAGTCTAGTGTCTATGATGTTTTTTCTTATCAAGTAGAGCTATTAAAACTTTGATAATTAGTATTAATGAGAATAAAACAACTGCAATGATACCAATCAATGTGATAATTGAAGCTAAACCTGCTAAGAAGGTGCCTGCTAACGGAACTGCAATTAAAGCAAAACCTGCAATAATGCCCGCTAACAGCAGAAGGATAATTCGATCCATCCTGTCAACCTCCTCTCATTCTACTTCATTATATGAAAAGGTTTTTGCAATGGTGTGCCGATAAAGCTGTGTTTAACATTCATTTGAGAAAAATTTTTTTAGTAGATTTAGTAAGGACCGTTGCCGATGGATGGCGCGGTCAGAAGGCGATGGTGCGGGAAATGTAGAAGTGTGGACGGGAAATGTAGAAGGTGGAAGGCGAAGTGTAGAAGGTCGCGCCCGGGCTGTAGAAGTTTTGAAATGAAGTGTAGAACCTGCACGGCGCAGGTGGTGGAAGTAGAATCGATAAAACGTAAAATATCAGCTAAATGACCCTCGACGGTTTTTTTGTTTAACGGAAGAATATACCTTAATGATTATTGTTTACAGAATAAATGATGCTTTATTTCCTTAAACACGAACAATAATTTAATTTTATTAAATAAAGTTCAGTTTTTAGGTTGATATCAGATAATATCTTTGTTATGTTATCAAAGTAACTTTCTTATATCGTTACTCGTATATCCTCAGAAATATGGTCTGAGTGTCTCTACCCGGTTCCCATTAAAAGAACTGGACTACGGGTTAAAGTATTTTGTTGGCTGGTGATATCCTGCAACAAATTAATTTTGCATTCACTTTTTTGTTGATGCTTAATGATTAATACTTTAGCTTTTGAAGGTCTGAGGGTAGAACGCACATTCTACAGGGTTCAGGCCTATTTTTATTGTTCGAAAAATAGAGGCCGTGTAAAAGATGAGAAAGCTATGATGAAGACAGCAAGAATAACTGGCAGGGAGAGATGTTAAATGAATACCTTATTTGTAAGAAGAAATACCTTATTAGCAATTATTTCGATTTTATTTTTATCAGTACTATCGGGATGTACTTCTGGAGCTCAATCTGAAACATCAGATGAGAAAGCGCAAAGACCTATCATGGTACAAGGGCCAATGCCAATTGAAGCAGAAAAATTCGCAGAGAGATTAGAAAATGTTAAAGAAGAAAAATCAGGTTCATTTGTATTTTACATAGGAACGGTAGACGATTATCCGGTAATCGTTGCGAAAACAGGCAAGGGAATGGAAAATACAGCAGCTGCCACAGCGGTGGCAATTGAACGCTATAATCCCATCGCAATTATTAATCAGGGAACATCCGGCGGGCACGATCCAAATCTGAATGTTTTTGATATCGTGCTAGGTGAAAGAACAGTAAACATTGGTTCAATGAAAACAGCTGATAAAGATGAAAATGAGGGCATGAATCCGACAGATTGGATTCCAATGGACCTAATGGCTTCTGAAGGCAGTGCCGGTGAAGATCCAGATGCTGAAAAAATCCGTTATTTCGAAGGGGATAAGGATTTGCTGGCGGCCGCGAATGCAGTAAAAGATACGTATTCTGAAGGGAAAGTAGTGGAAGGAACAATTGGTTCTGCTGACCTTTGGAATAATGAAGTGGATCGCATCAACTGGTTTCACGAAAATTATGGAACTTCTGTAGAAGAAATGGAAGGTGCAGCAGGAGCACAAATCGCAAAAGAATACGACGTTCCTTACTTAGGGATCCGCATCCTGTCAAATAACAAAGTCAATGACGGTCAATATAACCCGGATACAGCAGCTTCTAATCAGGAATATGTTTATGAAGTAGTTAAGGAATACATTTCAGAAATGACAGCTGAATAATTTTTTATCAGAACTCTCTTCCTTAAGATTATTTTATCTTTTGGAAAGGGAGTTTTTTTATGCAGAAATAGTAAGTATGCTTTATATCTTCATGAAGAAACTTGTAGAATATGAGCGCCTTTAAGAAAAATTGGTTGGTGTTAACCAATTTGAAATTGATTTGTTTCATCTTCTCTAAGTGGTTACAATAATGATAAAAAGACACATTTAATAGGAGTTTTTTATGCCCGATTGGACGTATCACCCATTATTTAAACCATGGTTGACTAGGCTATCCCCTGGTAGATCAAGAGAATTGATTTATAAAAGTATGGGAGTAGTTTCATCGCTCCCTGGAGGACGCTCTTTTATTGGGCTGCTCGGCCATTCGATTCCACCTGTAGAATTAAGTCTTTCTGTTGATGAGGTGCACTATGCAAGTCCAGTAGGAGTTAGTTCAAGGCTCGATCCTAATGGATCAGGCGCTATTAGCTTTAATTCGCTAGGAATTAGTGTAATAGAAGTCGGCCCTGTCTCTATTGTTAAAAGGAATGTAAAAGAACCCCTCTTATACAGAAAAGAAGAGAAAATCTGGTTCCCCGCTCCTGAAAACACAAAAACGATCGAGGAGAGCAAAATTCAAATCGAATGTTTTGATGGACCAGCTATTGTTTCCATTGATAACCAGTTGGATAGTATAGAAGCTTCAGAGGTCATCCGGAAACTTAGTGATAGGGCTGAATCATTCTCCATCAGTATTGAACAAGCTGATGAATTAAAAGATCTGCCCCTCAATAAAAATCTTTACATAAATCAACAGAGCGATTCGCTTGCAAATGAAAAGCTGATTTCCTTGTTAGATTCAGCTAATATAAAAGGAATTTTACTCGAGCCGGCTAAAGTTATAGAAAATGAACGAGCTACTGAAATAGAAGATGCCAATATCTCTATCCTACAAGCGGTTCATACAATTCGAGAGGAAATATCGCAAGAATGCACAATTATTACAAAAGGAGGGGTAACGGAGCCGATGGATGCTCTGGAGCTCCACAAGAGCGGAGTATCACTTTTGCTGTTAGAAGAAGGATATGTTTTCTCTGGGCCGGGTTTACCAAAGCGAATTCATGAGGGGCTCTTGCCTGAAAATATGAACGAAAAAAACGCAGCAGGAGCACGTTGGGGTATGATGTTTGGTTTCGCGATTTTGCTAGCTGGTATCGTAGCTTTATTTTTCAGTATGACAAAAATAATCCTGCCATACGATGAAGATTTTATTGGAATGACACGGGAAGAGATCGTTGCTTTTAATTCTAATATATTAGCTTTTATGGCCCACGACCGGATGACATTGTCGGGAACGATGATAAGTGGGGGGATTATATACATTCAACTGGCACGCCATGGATTAGCATACCGGATTCGTTGGGTTTACTGGACGTTTCATGTAGCAGCGATTGTAGGTTTTTTAGGAATCTTCGCTTTTATTGGTTATGGTTATTTTGATTGGCTGCATGGATTGTTTTGGCTTATTCTTCTGCCAATTTATTTTCAATGTTACCGATTGACTAAGAATTCCACGACTCATCCAAGCTCGTCAAACCAATTCAACCATCTGGAGTGGAAAAAAGCCAATAGTGGCCAATTATTATTTGTAATCCTGGGTGTTCTTATCACTGTTGGAGGATTGGTCATTACAACAATTGGGGTAACGAATGTCTTTGTTCCCACAGATATCGCTTTTTTATGTGTAACTCCGGAAATGATCCAGGCGCTAAACGAACGTCTGATCCCGGTTATTGCTCACGACCGGGCAGGTTTTGGCAGTGCGTTGATAAGTGTGGGGATTTTGGTTTTGCTTATTTCTTTATGGGGATTTCGTGAAGGTGAATGCTGGGTTTGGAACACATTAGCTATCGGTGCACCACCCGCATTTATTGCAGGTCTGGTTACTCATTTTGTTATTGGTTATACGTCATTCTATCATTTGTTTCCCGCGTATGTACTCGTTGTCATTTACGCAGCTGGTTTAATTTTATCGTACCCATATTTAAAGAAAAGAAGGTAATATTGCAAAGTGTATAAAATAGATCAGCCCAGCCCCCGAGTCACAGAGCCTTCTAATAAGATAAGAGACTCTTTTATGTAAATATAGTTAATTCAGTATTAAGAAAGTGTTATTTGTTTGAAAATAAAGGAAATTGTGAAGGGATCCCTCTCCCGGTTGGTGAATGTTTTTATAGTAAGAAAATATAAAACAACCAAGGGAGTGCAGATGAATGAAAAAAGTGATTTTGCTCATGGTAAGCCTGGTCTTTGTATTGGGTGGTCCGATTGTACAAGCAGCAAATGCCCTATCAGTTCAAGGCGCATTGGATACATCAAATGGACAAGACGTCCTGGTTGAAGGCTATATTGTCGGGGTCCCTGTATCTCAGACCAAAGTTGAACAAAATAACTTTACAAGCAACTATGCTCTTGCACTGGCGGATGATCCGAATGAAACACAGATCTCTGATATGATCTTTGTTAAGCTCGATTCAGCATATCGCAGTGAGTATGGCCTGGCTGCCAACCCCGTTAATATGGGGGAATTAATTAAAGTAGAAGGAACAAGAGATGATTATTTTGGGCATGAAGGGGTTGAGAATGTTACATCGATTGATTCTGCTTCGGATGATGGCGGGGAAAATGAGTTACCTCCAACGGATGGTTACTACTCAAATGCTCAAGGTTTATCCGGGAATGCTTTAAAACAAGCACTTCACGATATCATTGACGATCATACGGAGCTTTCTTACAGCAATGTATGGGAGGCTTTACGAAATACGGATGAAGATCCTGCTAACCCGAATAATGTTCTCCTCCTTTACACAGGAGATTCCATTTCAAAACTCAGCAATGGGGGGAATGTGGATCAATGGAATCGTGAGCATGTTTGGCCTAAATCGCATGGGGATTTTGGAACGTCAATGGGTCCTGGAACGGATATTCATCATTTGCGGCCAACGGATGTTTCAGTAAATTCAACACGCGGGAATCTGGATTTTGATAACGGAGGCATGCTCCATCCAGACGCTCCAGATACCTATTACGACTCCGATTCATGGGAACCTCGTGATGAAGTAAAAGGAGATGTAGCGCGTATGATCTTTTATATGGCAGTCCGGTATGAAGGCGACCAGGGCGAACTCGACCTTGAAATTGTTGATATGACTGGTACAAGTGGTCCTGTGCTGGGGAAGGTATCCGTATTAAAAGAATGGCATGAAGCTGACCCGGTAGATGCAACAGAAAGAAATCGCAACGACATTATATTTTCGGATTATCAGGGAAACCGTAATCCATTTATTGATCATCCTGAATATGTAGAGTCTATTTGGTAGAAATTGTTTTTTTTTGGATGTCCTCTGTCAAGCCGGCAGGGGATATTTTTTATTACAGATATGCTCTTTACCTGATAAAATTGGTACTAGAACTAAAGCAGAGGGGGAGTACGGATGGCATATGAACAAAAAACAAAAGAGCACGACGGAAGTGTAGTGGAGTTTATCGAGACAGTCGATCATCCTAAAAAGAAAGAAGATGCCTACAGGCTTTTGGATATTTTCACCGAAACATCGGGGCATGAGGCAAAAATGTGGGGACCAAGTATGATTGGTTTTGGATCGTACCATTATCAATACGCGTCCGGACATGAAGGGGATTCTTTTTTGGTTGGGTACTCACCAAGAAAAGCAAAAATCAGCCTTTATTTTGCACCAGGTGATTCAGAACGAGAGGTACTATTAAAGGATTTTGGAAAATACACGTCAGGGAAAGCCTGTATTTATATCAACAAACTTGATGATGTAAACATAGATGTATTAAAAGCATTAATCAGGCAATCAGTTGCCTTTTTACAGAAGACGTACCCTTAAAAAAGCAGATATAAAGCAAGATTTGGGAAGGATTTTAATCAGCTCAGGTCAATTTGTATTAAGCGCAATTCCATATGGATTGCGCATTTTTAATTTCCTTCACTAAAAACAAAAGCTAAAGCCCTCCATGCTCAGTTCCCCATTTGTGCATCTGTTCAAGAATAGGCATCAGTGTATTACCGGTTTCTGTTAATGAGTATTCTACCTTTGGAGGTACGGTATTGTATTGGATTCGACTGATGAATCCATCTTCCTCCAGTTCTTTTAATTGCTGGCTCAAAACCTTATGAGTGACGCCAGAAAGAAGGCGGCGCAACTCATTATATCTTAATGTTCCATCTGTACCTAAATGCCAAAGGATAACAGTTTTCCATTTTCCACCTATTTTCTTTAATGTATATTCAATCGAACATTTCAGTTTACCTTCTTTATTCAACGGTGTATCCACAGAATTCAATCCTTTCTTACCATCAGGATAGTGACTTACAATAAAGTGCGTTCTTACGTTTCCCGCAATGCCTATTTATAATGAGCTTAAGCAACAAGTATTAAAAATAGGAGGAATAGTAATTATGCTAACTTATCCACGATCATTTTCTCATATTGGCCTATCCGTGCCAAATCTTGAAGAAGCGATTAAATTTTACACTGAGGTACTTGGGTGGTATGTCATTATGGAACCCTCAGATGTAGAAAATGATGATACTGCTATTGGACAAATGTGTCGAGATGTATTCGGTAATGATTGGGATCAATTTAGAATCGCTCATTTAGCCACCGGTGATAAAATTGGAGTCGAGTTATTCGAGTTCCCGAAAAATGAGCAGCCTGAAAATAATTTTGAATATTGGAAAACAGGATTATTTCATTTCTGTATTCAGGATCCCCATATTGAACAGCTTGTTGAAAAAATTCTGGCATACGGGGGCAAGCAAAGAATGCCGATCAGAGAATATTATCCAAATGATAAGCCATATAAAATGGTTTATGTGGAAGATCCATTTGGCAATATTTTCGAAATTTATACCCACAGCTACGAATTAACTTATTCACAGGGTGCGTATTAAGAGATTGATTTAGAAGGAGGTTGTGACAGAACTCTAAAAGTCATGTGAATTAAGCCAATTTTAATTGCAAATAGGAGGTGAACGGAGCGGAAGGCGGCGACTCCTGCAGGATTTGACGGCAAGCTGAGACCCCGCAAGGCGAAGCCTTAGGAGGGCTCAGCGCCGTCCCTGCGGAAAGCGTCCGCCTGAAGCGCAGTGAACCGGTTAGAAGAGGTGAGACACATTTGTCCTACCCTCTTTTTTTGGTCTCAAAAAATAAAGAATAAAAGATGACCTCCTTTTATAGAGATCATCTTTTAGTATTCTGTGTAATTATTTTATTCCCTTTTCTCTTTTAAACGCTTTTGCATACTGGTCAGCAGCAAAGATAGCATCCGCTACTTCATCCGCTGTGATTGAAAAAGCATTGTGAATGGTTTCTCCTTCAATGGTAGCAGCTTCAGCAACCTTGCGGATATCGTCTGCAGTTGCCTTTTCCAGCTTAACATCTTCTAACGTTACCGGTAAATCAAGGCTGATATACAACTCAATATATCGGTCAATTTCCTGTTTAGAATGCTTTTCCAGCGTCAGCTGTACGAGTGTTCCAAATGCCACTTTTTCACCGTGTGTTAAATGGTGAATGTCCCCTTCAAGTGCTGTAAAACCATTGTGAATGGCATGAGCAGCACCTAAACCGCCGCTTTCAAAGCCGAGACCGCTCAATAACGTATTAGCCTCAATGACATTTTCAAGAGCAGGTGTGACGACTTTGGCTTTAGTTGATTCAAGTGCAAGAAGTCCGTATTCAAATAATACCTTCTCGCATTTTTCTGCAATGGCTTCAGCCGCAAGGGTTGTCTTGCCGCCAGCCATGGTTTTGCCTCCAAATTGGATAACGCTTCTTACTTCAACCCATGTAGCGAGAGCATCCGCAATTCCCGATGCTAAAAAGCGGGGAGGGGCTGCCGCTATAATCTTGCTGTCGAGCAGCACCAGATCAGGATTTTTATTGTAGAAACGATAGGACTCAAATATTCCTTCATTTGAATAAACAACGGATAATGCACTGGTTGGTGCATCCGTTGAGGCAGTGGTCGGAACGACTACTGTATAGGCACTCACTTCATCTGAAACGGCTTTAATGGTGTCGATCGTCTTTCCGCCGCCAACACCAATCACCATTTTGGCGCCTGATTCTTTAGCGATATCGGCGATCCGCATAATTTCAGTCTTAGACGCTTCGCCATTGAAAACCGCTTCTTCCACTTCGATATTGCTTTCTTTTAAATATCTTACTACATCATGACCTGCAATCTCCCATACCGTTTCGTCAGCCAAAACCAATGCTTTTTTGCCGACTCCTTCAAGGTGAGTCCCTATTTTCTTAAGTGAATCTCTGCCTTGAACATATTTTGATGGGCTGATAAATATTCTTTCATCCATTATTACTGTCATCCTCTCAGCTAAATAGGTTTTCGTTAGATAACTATTATTTGCTATACATCCTCTAATTACCCGTTATAAATACCCTAAAACGTATAGTCATTTAGCTGGAAGCAACAGAAGAGGTTATTTTTTGTGCAATCCAGGCTGAAAGAAAGAGATGATTATTGTTGGTGAGGAGAGGGATTGATTTAATATTCCACTTTTTGATCCATCACTGCCCATTTTTCAAATGGAAGGTTCTTGTCTTGTACTTCAATGGCATGAAAGGGGATTTGCCGGGCTTTATGTTCTTTATTGATTTCTTCATAAATAAATTGATCATCAAATCCGCCTGCTGCAGCCAGTTTTTGATCAGCTGCGTAATATACTTTTTCAACTCTGGCCCAGTATATAGCCCCAAGGCACATCGGGCAGGGTTCACAGCTTGTATACAAAATGCAGCCGGATAACTGAAAGGATTGCAGCTTTTCACATGCTTTTCGAATCGCCTGTATTTCGGCATGAGCAGTGGGATCGTTAAAAGAAGTAACTTTATTCTGGCCATAAGAGACCATCTGTCCATTTTTATCTGCAATGATGGCTGCAAACGGCCCCCCATGATGGGATTCAACATTCTCCATTGCCAAGCGAATCGTGTGATTTAAATAATCGATATGCTTCATCCTATTCCTCCTAATGGTTCATTAAAGAATAATCATAAATCCACATGGATTCCATTCATTGGTTAGATTATATGACAAGTATTTAGTATTTGATATGGATTAAATGAATTTGAAATTTGTTGATTGTGCCTTATTTTTATAGTAAATTAGTAAATGAGAGTGATTATCAATATCACAATTACAGAAGCCATCATCGACCATATTAGAAAAGATAGGATGATACCAGATGACTCAGAACTTATTTTCAAATACAAAAATAGACACCCCCCTAAGAAAAACAATTCGTGAGAGGCGTTCGATAAAGTCCAACTACAAGCAGGAGACAGTTGAGGAGTCACTTGTTATGGAGATTTTAGACGACGCAGTGTGGGCGCCCAATCATGGTTTGCGTGAGCCGTGGCGATTCATATTTATCTCATCTGAAGATAAAGAACAATTTGTTGAAAAGCTGGTGCAGACTTTTCCAAAGGAAATGCATGAAAATCGCCGTCACTACTTTAACCAGCCAGCTGCATTCCTCATTATTGTTATGCCAGAAGACTCACGTCAGAAACAGCGGGAAGAGGACTTTGGAGCAGTAAGCTGTCTTATCCATAATTTTCAGCTTTTGGCATGGGAGAAAAAACTGGGCGTTGTATGGAAAACAAATCCGCATATCTATGACCCGAAAGTTCGAAAACTGCTGGGTGTAGAGGCTGGAGAGAAAATAGTCGGTTTTTTACATCTCGGATTTTTTACGGAGGAGTTCATTCCAAAAATGAGAGAACGAACGGATCCCCGTGAGAAACTGACGCGCTTTAACGAGATAGGTTAAAACCTTTATTAAAATAAAAACAACAAGATGGGTTTATAGAAAGATAGCCGTGATATAGTAAGTATATAATTGCTAGTAGAAACCCAACTAATTTAAAGGGACAGGTGATCGTATGCTAAGTCAGGAATTAATTAAAGGGTTAAATGACCAAATGAATTATGAATTCTATTCTGCACATGTGTATCTTGCTACTGCAGCCTATTGTTCCAATGAGAGCCTGGATGGTTTTGCGAACTTTTTCCTTGCTCAGGCAGAGGAGGAACGTTTCCATGCGATGAAATTTTATCAGTTTATTATCGATATGGGAGTAAGAGCTGAAGTTGACAGCATGGCTAAACCAAATAATGAATTTTCTTCTGTACTGGAAGCATTTGAACGATCTCTGCAGCATGAAAAAGAAGTGACAAGCCGAATTTACAAGCTGGCTGATATGGCAATGGATGAAAGAGAGCATGCTACGATGAATTTCCTGAATTGGTTTATTGAAGAGCAGGTTGAAGAACAAGCAACCTTTGATACCATCATCCAAAAATTAAAACGCATCGATAAAGACAGCAATATGTTTTATATGCTGGAAAATGAACTTGGAAAACGGACGTTTACCGGAGCAAGTGAAAAATAGAAAAACCCATTCATGCGGTCACTGATTAAAGTGGCCGCTTTTTCATGGCATTTTTTACGTGATTAGGGGAGGGAACTTCTGTGTTTAAGGCAAAATGAAAAAAGGACCCCAAAAAGGAGTCCTCGCAATTATGTTTCCTGCAGTATGCCTGCATTAAATCCAGCCAATCGGCCGGTAACCAGGGCGGAAGTAATGTTATAACCGCCTGTGTAGCCATGGATATCAAGCAGCTCGCCGCAAATGAATAAGCCTCTGCATTTTTTCGATGCCATCGTTTTGGGTTCAATTTCCTTCACTGACACACCGCCGCCCGTCACAAATGCTTTTTCAATCGACTGTGTTCCGTTTACTAATAGCTCAAATGACTTCATAAGCTGTGAAACCAATCGGATTTTATCGCCAGCGATTGTCCCTGCCTGCTGATCTGGATCAATAGCGGCCTGTGCCATTAAAAAATGAAGATAGCGCTCTGGAATTAGTCCCTTCCATACATTTTTAATGGCTTTTTTGGCATCTTCTTTCGCTTCTTTAAAAAGCTGCTGAAATAGCTCTTCTGCTTTAATAGAAGGAACCGAATCAATACGGAGGGTTACAGGCTGCCCTTTTTGCTTTTTGATTTCTTTTACTACATACTGACTGCAGCGCAGAATAGCTGGTCCAGACAAACCAAAATGGGTAAACAGCATGTCCATTTCATGGGTGACAATCGGTTTACCTTTTTTATTTAAAACACTTACCGCAGCTCCGCGAAGTGCAAGCCCCTGCAGTTCCCGATTTTGAATAAAGGGTTCATCAGAAAGAAGCGGAACCTCAGTAGGGAATAGCTCAGTAACCGTATGACCAGCTTTTTCCACCCATGGATAACCGTCACCGGTTGAGCCGGTCTGAGGAACCGATTTTCCGCCGACTGCAAGCACCACGGCTTTTGCTTGGATCTGATCTCCATTTTTCAACTGAATGCCTTCTATGGCTTCTTTATGAACAAGGAGATCAGCCACTTCAACATTTGTCCGGATTTCTACATTCAGCTCGCCAAGTCTTCTAAGAAGGGCATCAACGACTGATTGCGCTTTATTTGATACAGGGAACATCCGCCCGTGATCTTCTTCTTTTAATGCCACGCCCAGCCCTTCGAAAAATGCGATAATATCCTCATTGTTAAAGACCGAAAAGGCGCTGTATAGAAATCGTCCATTTCCGGGTATATGTTTGATAATTTCTTCTACAGGAAGCCTGTTGGTGACATTGCATCGGCCACCGCCTGATATGGCAAGCTTTTTGCCAAGCTTTGATCCTTTATCGACAAGCAATACCCGTTCTTTATTTTCACCTGCAGCAATAGCAGCCATTAAACCGGATGGGCCGCCGCCAACCACAATTACATCATAGTTCATTTTTTCACCATCTTTTCTTCAACTAACTCTTCGTTTATTTTATCGTTCCCATCCCGCTTGTTCAATGATTTGCCTTATTCTGCAATCGAAAATTAATTGTCATTCCCATTTTAGAGTAGTACACTAATGGTTAGTGTCGAAATAGGAGTTTTCCTTAGAGTAGGAAGTGAACAGAGAAATATGTCATCATCAACATTAGTAAGAGGAACCTTTATCTTAACGCTTGGAACCTTTATATCAAAGTTTTTAGGATTGTTTTATGTAATCCCATTTTATGCATTGCTTGGAAATGGGGAAGGTCCTGTTGCCCTTTATTCCTATGGATACGTACCATATACCATTTTTTTATCAGTGGCAACGGCAGGCGTACCTCTCGCCGTTTCCAAATTTATAGCTAAATATAATGCTCTGGAAGAATATGAAATAGGCAGAAGGCTTTTTCGGTCAGGTTTATGGTTAATGACCTTAACCGGTTTTATTGCTTTTCTTATTATGTATGTATTCGCTCCATTTTTTGCGCAAATGACAATCGAAGCAGATGAACAGTTGATTTCTGTTGATCAGGTAACTACGGTTATCAGAGCTGTAAGTTTTGCACTGATTATTATTCCATTTATGAGTTTGATTCGCGGTTTCTTCCAGGGACATCAATCGATGGGACCCACAGCAGTATCCAATGTAGTGGAGCAAATTGTCCGGATTGTTTTCTTATTGATTGGGGTTTATGTTGTTCTTTATGTAATGGACGGCTCAATGACCACAGCAATTGCTGTTGCGACATTTGGCGCGTTTGTAGGAGGAGCGGCTAGCCTTGGGCTATTAATTTGGTATTACATCAAACGGAAACATCATTTAGATAAATTGCTTGAACGAAATCGCGGAGAAGTTGATATATCTCTAAGAGAAATGTACAAGGAAATCGTTTTATATTCGATTCCATTCGTTCTTGTAGGGGTGGCGAATCCGCTATTCCAATTGATCGACATCGTAACCTTTAACCGGGCCATGTCATCCATTGGCCTGGCTGCTGTTTCAGATTTTCAATTTGGTATTTTAACTTTCACCACTCATAAGCTTGTGATTATTCCGGTTTCGTTAGCCACAGCATTTGCAATGACTTTGATCCCGGTCATTACGAGCACATTTTCAAAAGGAAATTGGAAGTCGCTTAATCACCAGCTGGATCAGACGTTTCAGATTTTATTGTTTTTAACCATGCCAGCTGCAATTGGACTTGCTCTATTAGCAGAGCCGGCGTATACGGTGTTCTACGGATACAGTGAACTGGGAACAGAAGTACTTCGAACGTATTCGCCTGTTGCCATTTTATTTGCACTGTACACGGTTACCGCTGCGATGATGCAGGGGATTAATGAACAGCGTTGGAGTGTTTTAAGCCTTCTGGCTGGATTGCTGGTTAAACTGGCCATTGCGATTCCACTGGTTAAACTGTTTGAGGTGCAGGGTGCTGTACTCTCTACAGCGATCGGTTATCTTGCTGCAATTGTCATTAACCTGCTTGTCATTAGGCATTTTGCTGCCTATAAATATCGCATTGTAGTAAAACGTACAGTGCTAATGATTGTATTTAATATCATTATGGCGGTACCTGTGCTGCTATCTTATTTAGGATTAACCCTGTTTTTAGACCCTGCTGGCCGCTGGCAGTCAATCATCATTTTAATTATAAGCGGTGGAATAGGCGCATTTGTTTATTTTGTCTTAAGCTTAAAATCCCGTTTGGCCGACCGGTTATTTGGCGATCGGATTACAAGACTTCGAAAACGATTTACATCATAAGACGAAAAGCCGGTGGCCAGCCGGCTTTTGGTTTGTAAAAAAAGAAGAGGGGGGTTATGGATGCGTTTAGATAAATTATTAGCGAATATGGGTTACGGCAGCCGCAAGGAAATGAAAAAACTTCTGAAATCAGGCGCGGTCGTGGTAAACGGAGAGCCGGTGAAGGAAGGAAAAGCAAAGGTGGACCCTTTCAATGATGAGGTTGTCGTGAATGGAGAAAAGATTGAGTACCGGGAATTCATTTATATCCTTATGAATAAGCCTCAGGGAGTTATTTCAGCAACAGAGGATCGTCAGCACGAAACGGTCATTGACTTATTGCCGGTGGATTACTCAGTATTTGAACCATTTCCTGTGGGGCGGCTTGATAAAGATACTGAGGGCTTGCTGTTGTTGACAAATGACGGACAGCTGTCCCATCAGCTGCTTTCTCCTAAAAAGCATGTCCCAAAAACATATTATGCGGAGATTGACGGCAAAGTAACAGATCTTGATATACAAGCATTTAAAAATGGCGTGACACTCGACGATGGTTATGAGACTAAACCAGGAGAACTGGTTATCCTTTCCTCCGACGAAATTTCAAGAATTGAATTAACCATAACAGAAGGTAAATTTCATCAGGTGAAGCGGATGTTTCAGGCTGTTGGCAAAGAAGTTACGTTTTTAAAAAGGATATCAATGGGCTCTTTGACCCTCGATCCTTCCCTTAACCTTGGGGAATTTCGCGAATTGACAGCGGAAGAACTGGATCGTTTGCAAAATAATGAATGAACTTTTAAAAAAGACCCTGTCTCAAAATATGAGGCAGGGTCTGCTTAGGGTTATTATGATATTTTTACTTTTTTATGTGTCGTCGTCCATTTGCCACGACTAGGACTGCTCACTAAATCGTTATAGGCTAACACATTCAAATCTCTTTGAATGGTGCGAGGTGTGATGCCAAATTCATCCACCAAATCATTTGTCGTTACCGTTCCGTTTTCTTTAATGAACATGTACACAGATTTGATACGAGTCAGCATCCGATTCGTAGTAGGTTTCAAAAAACCACTCTCCCTCATCTTTTTTCCATGGGCAATGACTACAGTAGACTTTATGTTGAGTATCGCTCAACGACACGTTTTGTTGGTTGCCTCACGACAGCCCCTTTTCTAAAGAGAATTCGACAAAATATTGTCTGACAACTTCATTGTACAATTATTCTAATTATTTTTCTAGTGGTAAGAAGGTATTTACAATTTATTAACAATTTTTGAATCCGAGATAATGGATATTGTTTCGTTAAGAGGAAGATTAAAACAGAAAATTACATGGATGCTGACTATTATTCCAAAAAACTCCTGAATATGCCTGTCTTGACCGGGGATCCTTTACGGGAGGCTTAAATGTTTCAGACAATTGACTTATTTATTTGCGCAACACGTGCTTGTCTCTTCATAATCGATTATAATGAGAGACATTACATAAAAGGGGTGAAAAACTCGTGCCCATTAATTGGACAAAAGAAGTAGAAAAATACAAAACTTCACTGATAAAAGATCTTCAAGGGCTGGTTCAGATCCCGAGTGTGCTGGATGAGGAAAATGCTACACCTGAAGCACCTCTTGGCGAGCATGTTAAAGAAGCGCTCGATTGGATGATTGCTCTTGGAGATAAAGACGGATTCGAAACGAAGATTACAGGCAATCTTGCCGGTCATATCGAAATGGGGGATGGAGAGGAGATACTCGGTGTTCTCTGCCATGTCGATGTAGTTCCAGCCGGAGAAGGATGGACGTATCCTCCTTTTGAGGGAAGAGTGGAAAACGAGCGCCTTTATGCCAGAGGAGCCATTGATGATAAGGGGCCGACCATAGCAGCTTATTATGCGATGAAAATCGTCCATGATCTGGGGATTCCCTTTACAAAAAGGGTGAGAATGATCATCGGTACAGATGAAGAAAGCGATTGGCGCTGTGTTGAACACTATTTTAAACATGAAGAAATGCCAGCGTTAGGCTTTGCGCCTGATGCGGATTTTCCGATTATTCATGCGGAAAAAGGACTTATTGATTTCAATTTGAATGTTGCCCGCTCGAAGGTAGATGAGTATGCGCCAAAGATTGAATTGCAGTCCTTTAATTCGGGAGAGCGTTACAATATGGTTCCTGACAGGGCAGTTGCCGTGCTTACCACTCATTTGGATCAAACATACCTGCTTCAGGAATACGATGAGTACTTAAAAGAAAATGAGCTGGCAGGTGATTACTATATTGTCAGCGGGAATTTAACCATCGAACTTCATGGGAAATCTGCTCATGCAATGGAACCTGACCATGGGAAAAATGCGGGCCTTTTTCTACTAACGTTTTTAAATCGATTTGACTTAGATGTTAATGCCAAAGCTTTTTGCGCATTTGCCAGTGAGAGGCTGTACAAAGATTCCAGAGGACATTTGCTTCACATTGCCGGGAGCGATGACATAAGCGGCGATCTTACGGTGAACACCGGTAAAATACGCTACAGTAAAGAAGATGCTTATTTCGGATTGAATGTGCGTTATCCAGTCACATATGATATGGATGCAGCAATAAAAAAAATCACACCGCAATTAAAGGAAAAAGATATTGCAATACAAATTTTATCTGATGCAAAACCTCATCATGTAGATGGGGATGATCCCTTTATCCAGACGCTGCTGAAGGTGTATGAAGAGCAAACGAATCAAAAGGGGGAACTGCTGGCAATCGGCGGGGGCACTTATGCAAGGTCTTTGGAAAAGGGAGTGGCATTTGGTGCTTTATTCCCTGGCAAAGAAGATGTAGCCCATCAAAAAGATGAGTATATCGATATTGATGATCTCTTGAAAGCAACAGCTATTTACGCACAAGCCATTTTTGAAATAGCTTGTAAAAAATAAAATGCTTTGATGCAAAAAGGAGAAATGAACATGGGAACCATTTTGTTAAATAATCAATTTATTGATCGATCACAAGGCACTGTTGATATTGAAGACCGCGGCTATCAATTCGGAGACGGCGTATATGAAGTCATACGAATTTACGAGGGGAAAATGTTCACAGGTGATGAGCATCTTACGCGTCTTTTCGAGTCGGCAGAAAAAATCCTTTTGGACCTTCCTTTTACAAAAGAAGAACTACTGGGAAATCTTTTGCGGTTAATTGAAAAAAACAGCTTAAATACCGGAATTATTTATCTGCAGGTAACCAGAGGTGCATCTGTCCGCCAGCATCAATTTCCAGCTGCAAGCGAAGCGGTATTAACAGCTTACACGAAAGAAGTGGCACGCCCTGAGGAACAATTGAACCAAGGGGTTACAGCAATTGTGGCCGATGATGTTCGCTGGCTTCGGTGTGATATAAAAAGCTTAAATTTGCTGGGAAATATCCTTGCAAAACAGGAAGCCTTCTCACAGGGAAGCTTTGAAGCAATCCTGCATCGTGATGGAACGGTAACAGAAGGATCATCATCCAATGTATTTATCATTAAGAACGATCAATTACTTACGCATCCTGCAACAAATTTAATACTAAATGGCATAACCCGACGTGAGATTCTTCGTTTATGCGCTGATATCGGGCTGAATTACAAAGAAGAATCGTTCACGCTGGACCAGCTGAACGACGCTGATGAAGTATTTATTGCCAGTACAACAGCTGAGGTTATGCCGGTTGTTCAAGCAGGTGATACGATCGTCGGAAATCGCAAGCCTGGAAAATGGACAACAAAACTTCAGGCAGCATTAAAAGATTCCATTCAGCAGCAATGCGGAGAACTTGTTCATTCGAAGGGATAATGTTCAATAGTTGAATGAAATGCAGAAGAATTAATGGGAAATGTTCATTAAAAAAGACTGGGTCAACTATAGGGTAATAAAAATAAGGAAAAAGATTCTGCGCAAAATAAAGAATGAGGCTTAGACACAATAGAGACAATGACTATTTCTTCAGCAAAGGACCGGTTCATTTCCGCTGCAGACGGAGGCTTTCCGCGTGGCGGGAGGTGAGCCTCCCTGATGCTGCCGCATCATTGAGTCTCACCCTTCCCGCTTTATCACGCAGGAGTCGCCGCCTTCCGCTCCAATGAACCTAGGCGTTCAACTGTTATAGGGTAGTAAAAATAAGGAAAATAAATCTGGGCAAAATAAAGAATGTGTTCATGAATAAATTTCATGAACACATTCTTTTTGTCATTTAATGAGTTTTGTTTCTGCCTCTTTACTTGATTGCCCCTTTAAAACAAACCAATTAAAAATGGGCTGATCTTTTTTTATTATTCTTCAAAACGGAATAGATCACTTGATAAATAACGTTCACCCGTATCACAGGCAATAAAAATAACGATGGAATCTTTCGGCAGTGTTTTTGCTACTTCCAGTGCTGCAAAGCAGGCAGCGCCTGATGACGGACCTACCAGAATGCCCTCTTCACGGGCTAGCCTGCGCGTAATATCATAGGCATCTTCATCTTCAATTTTATGAATTTTATCATAAACGGATTGATTCAAAATGGACGGGATAAAACCAGGGCTTGTTCCCACCAATTTGTGCTTACCGGGTTTTCCGCCTGACAGAACAGGAGATCCGGCTGGTTCGACCACATGTACCTGCAGGTCGGGATACTTTTCTTTTAGCACTTCTCCCGTGCCGGTAATTGTCCCGCCTGTCCCCGCAGTAGCCACAAAAGCGCCGAGCGGCTTGTCCAATTGATTTACCGCTTCCACGATTTCCAGAGCAGTGGAATTTCTGTGGGCATCGGGGTTTGCCTCATTATCAAATTGCATAGGCAGGAAGCTGTTTGGAATGTTTTCTGCAAGTTCTTTTGCCTTTTCAATGGCTCCTGGCATTTTTTTGTCTCCAGGGGTGAGCACGACTTCTGAACCGTAAGCTTTTAATAAATTAATACGCTCACTTGTCATTGTATCCGGCATAACAAGTATAGAACGATAACCGCGGGCAGCTGCATTCATGGCAATGCCGATCCCTGTATTGCCGCTTGTAGGCTCGATAATGGTGGAGCCTTCTTTTAAGAGCCCTTCTTTTTCAGCCTGTGCCATCATGTTGTATGCAGCACGGTCCTTAACACTTTTACTGGGATTATAATATTCGAGTTTTGCATAAACAGTGGCTCCATTTTCAGGCTGCAGCCGGTTTAATTTAACAAGCGGGGTATCCCCGATCAAATCTGCAATATTAGTAACGACTTTCATTTAACATTCATCCTTTCAACCCTTCATCCGATACGTTCTACCCTCATTATTCTACCCTTTAGGCCGTTTTCATTCAATTAACTACTCTTATTTCACTTGATCTGGCTAATTTTCACGGAAAGGGTATAATAACACAAAAAGACAGATGCAGCTGGAGGCCTTAGAAATGTCGAATCCCCATTATTTTATTGCGGCTGAACTGCCGGCAGATGTGAAGGAAAAGATTGAAAAGCAAAAAAAACAGTGGTCGGAAAAATTCAAATTTAAGCAATGGACCCACATGGAAGATTTACATATTACTCTTGCTTTTTTAGGTGCGGCAGATGAAAAAGAGATTGAGCAGTATCAAAGGTATTTAAAAGAAAAAATTCCCGAACTGCCTGCAGCAGATCTGGTCATTGAGCGGACAGATTATTTTGGGAGAGAGGCAAATCCCCGTATATTTTGGATTGGCCCAAAGGATGAACTGGGGCTCCAGACACTTTATAATTTGGTTCAGCAGATCGTCGCAAAAGCAGGTGGCACAACAGAAAAAAGACCGTACCGCCCTCATATTACCCTTGCAAAAAAATGGATAGGAAACGAGACTTTTCAATTGCCTGAAAGCATACAGGCCATTGATTTTACCGTTTCATCTGTTGCCCTTTACCGGATTCACCCCGCTGAATCACCAAAATATGAAGTGGTGGCCCGATTTATGATGCAGCAATAAAACCTCTATAAGGAGGGAAAGGTATGGCTCAATTAATTAAGCTTGGTGATTATGTGTCAAGATATGAGAATAATATGCTCCATTACTCTTCACAGTTTTCTCAGCTGAAAAAACAGCAATGGACAAGTATTAAAGAGCAATGGGAAAGGGGTACTCTTGGTTTATATAAAGAGGACACAGCGATAAATGAAGAAGCATCAAATGGTCTTTTAAAACGATTTAAAAAGAACTGGGATAAGCTTGGAGACTCAAGTATTGATTCAATTAAGGAAGTAGTGGTCAAGCCTGCCATGAATCATGGAGTTTTTGATTTTCAACCGGTGTTTTATTATCGTCCACATACCTTGGAAGATCTTAAACATGCTTACATGGATAAGCTGTTTCCATTTCAGTTAAAATGGGCTAGTCAAACGCTGATAGAGAAGTCCTATATAGATTCAAAATACAGAAGAGAAGAACCTCTCAGATATTTTCTGCACCAGTTTCCTGATACATATCTACTGATGTATAAACCTGTCATTCTATTAAAAAATGCTCCGGTTGAACTTGATATACTGCTAATCACTCCGCTTCATGCATGGTGCATCCATGTGTTGGAAGAAGCCGATCGAACTGTTTATATTGGTTCAACTCAACGTTTTTGGACTGTAAAAACGGGCAGTCATGAAAAAAGAATAGTGAATCCTTCTTTATCACTGGACCGGACAGAATCCATTATAAAAGGGTTATTGAAAAGAGAGGCAATCGATCTTCCAGTTAAGAAAATGCTCCTTTCAAGAAATGGGTATATTGATTATCCGGATCTTCCTTTTGGCTTAAGCCTTTTAGATAAGAAAAACTATGAATCATGGTTTAACCACCAGCAAAGCAGCAATCTTCCATTAAAACATATACAATTAAAAGCAGCCCGGACGATTATGGCGCATACACAAACTACCTCTGTGCAGCGTTTGGAACGGGAAGGGGACGAAGAACAACCCCCTGCATTTTAGGAGGTGAGAGTATGAAGATTATCTTGATCATTAACCCCGCAGCAGGAAATGGGCAGGCAATGCGTCTATTTGCGGATATTGAACCAGTCTGTGTTCAGGAAAATATAGAATATTGGGTAACGAAAGCACCGTTTGAAGCCTCCGGACGGATAAGAGAATGGTGCTTGCAGCATCCTGATGAATTGGTACTGTTTGCCGGTATGGGCGGAGACGGAACGATGCATGAGCTGATAAATGGTGCAGCTGGTTTTGAGAATGCTCATATTACCTGTCTTCCTGCCGGATCAGGCAACGACTTCGCCCGTCATTTTGGTTCCTTCCCATGTACAAAAGAAACGATGTACTTATTAAAACAATCGGTAAAAAATGTGGAGCTGCATGATCGTATATATTTTGAAGGTCCAAAAACAGGCTCATTTGTAAACAATATGGGTGTCGGTTTTGATGCGGCAGTTGCACATTCCTCCAACCGGTCTGCATTAAAAAAATGGCTGAATCGGTTCAAAGCCGGCAGGCTGGTCTATGTATTTTATCTTCTGCGCCATCTGTTTACTTACCGGCCTGGTGACTTTCAGATTGAAATAGATGGAAAGACTAATAGCTGGCAGAAAGTATGGTTTATTACGCTTGCGAACCAGCCATTTTATGGAGGCGGAATGAAAATCGCGCCAAATGCCGATTCACAAGATGGAATACTTGATATTATCGTGGTTCATCATTTATCAAAATTAAAGTTTCTGGCTTTATTTATCAGTGTGTTCTGGGGCGGTCATTTACGTTTTAAAGAAGTAGATGTTATCCGAGGAAAAAAAGTTGAAGTATGGTCAGGAAATCATGTGCTGATCCATGCGGATGGTGAAGAAGCTGGATTGATGTCAGAAAATGCCGGAATTCAAGTCGAAGTTTGTCAAAAAAACTGGAGATTAGTGAAACTTGAAAGAACTAAGGTCTTGACGAATGACCCTCCGAAACGATAGAATTTTAAAAAGGATAGCTATTGTCTTTTAAGCGCCAATAGCTATCTTTTTCTATTTTATTTAGAAAAAGTATGTTTCCTAAAGACAAAGATATAGAAGGTGAATGAATTGGAACACTTGTTTGATAAAGAATGGGAAATCATGTCTGCAGGCGGAGCCTCCGGCGAAGCTTTTTTTGCACAATTTCATGAGCAAAAACTGTTCTTAAAGCGCAATTCTTCTCCTTTTCTCGCTGTATTATCGGCAGAGGGAATTGTTCCCCGCCTAAAATGGACCAAGCGTCTTGAAAATGGCGATGTCATAACCGCTCAGCATTGGCTAAGCGGACGTGAACTGTCAGCAGATGAAATGACTGGAGCAAGGGTAGCGCGCCTATTAAAAAAAATTCATAGCTCCAAACCGCTAACCTCTATGCTGCGTCGATTAGGAAAAGAAACGTATGAGCCGTCTTTTATGCTGGAAGAAGTAAAATCCACTCTTGATATCGAGCTGACGTTATTAAAGCCGGTGATGGATGCTATTGATTTTTTGCAGGCGAATGTAGAGAATGTTGGAACAACAGAGTACGTGGTTTGCCACGGAGATGTTAATCATAATAATTGGCTGCTGTCTGATGAAGATGAACTGTTCCTGATTGATTGGGATGGTGCTATGTTAGCCGACCCTGCTGTAGATGTTGGCATGCTCCTATACTGGTACATACCGGCAAAAGATTGGGAAAGTTGGATGAAGCAGTATGGCGTAGCTTTAACGAATGAATTCCGGTTGCGGATGAAATGGTATGTAGTCTGCCAGGCTTTACTTATGCTTCAATGGCAAAAAGAAAAAGGCCGTCTGCATGATGTAAACAAATGGATGAAATTTTTACAGCAAAGCTTTTACAGCTATTGTCCGACTGAGAAAAAGAAATAGCCCGGTGCCTTTTTCTAAAAGAACCATTTAGAAAAATCATCCGAGGCTATTTTTAAATTGAATAAGAGGTGCAACAATTATGAGAACGAGAAATAAACCTTGGGCTGCCGAGCGATTATCCGACTTTCCGCAATTTGCAGTGCCGAATCCTGACCGCTTAAAAGGGAAATGGACTGAAGAATTTGCAAATTCAAATCCAATTCATATTGAAGTAGGTACGGGGAAAGGTCGCTTTATTACTGAAATGGCCAGAGCCAATCCGGAAATTAATTACATTGGAATAGAACTGTCTGAAAGCATCATTGTTACTGCGCTTGACCGTTTGATTGAAGTGGATCTGCCCAATGTAAAGCTCCTGAATATTAATGCGGAGGATTTAACGTCTGTATTTGAAAAAGGAGAAGTTAACCGCGTTTATTTAAATTTCTCTGATCCATGGCCAAAAAATCGTCATGAAAAACGCCGGCTGACATTTAAAACCTTTTTAGACTTATATAAATCTGTACTTCCTGCTAATGGAGAAATTCACTTTAAAACAGATAATCAAGGGCTGTTTGAATATTCTCTTCAAAGCTTTTCTTCTTATGGCATGCTGTTAACGTATGTTAGCCTTGACCTTCACAAAAGTGAATTTGAAGGGAATATCATGACAGAATATGAAGAGCGATTTTCAAAAAAGGGCCAGCGGATTTACCGATGTGAAGTTCGCTATCAATAAATAGAAAACAGAACGCTTATCGCAGCGTTCTGTTTTCTATTTATCGGGATTTTAAATATGTTAAAATGGAAGCGTATTCAATAAGGAGGTAGTTTAATGGATTCATTTATTTTTGGAGAGTGGACAGTCAGATGGCTGGATGGAGGCATTACAAATATGGATGGGGGAGCAATGTTTGGTGTTGTGCCAAGACCGTTATGGTCAAAAAAATATCCTCACAATGATTTAAATCAAATCGAGCTGCCAACTGAACCGATTTTACTGACAAATGACAGCCATCATATACTAATCGATTCCGGTGTAGGTCATGGCAAGCTGTCTGATAAGCAAAAACGAAATTATGGTGTTACAAGAGAATCGAATATTGAACGATCATTAAATGAGCTGAACCTTAAAAGTACGGATGTTGATATTATTCTAATGACCCATATGCACTTTGACCATGCAAGTGGATTAACGGAAATAAACGGAGATAAGCTGGTCTCTTCCTTTCCTAATGCTAAAATTTATACGTCAAAAGTGGAATGGGATGAGCTGCGGGAGCCCAATATCCGTTCTCGAAATACATACTGGGAAGATAACTGGAAACCCATTGAGGATCAGGTTATTACTTTTAACGAAGAAATAGAGATTATTCCAGGCGTAAAAATGATCCATACTGGCGGACACAGCGACGGACATTCGATTGTCGTAGTGGAACAGAACGGTGAGACCATGATACATATGGCCGATCTTATGCCAACCCATGCCCATCAGAATCCTCTTTGGGTGCTGGCTTACGATGATTATCCCATGACGTCCATTACAGCCAAGCAAAAATGGGTGAAAAAAGGGATAGAAGAAAATTGGTGGTTTACCTTCTACCATGATTCCTTTTACCGGGCACTAAAATGGGATGCGACAGGCAAGGAAATGATCGACAGCGTTAAAAGAACGCCATTTACTAGATAGAAACAAAAAAAGAGACTGGAACAATCTAGAACAAAGAAAGTAATTTACCCAAAAACTTGGTGCTAAACTGAATCGCACCTATGCGATTGCTGCAAATCATGACAAAACGTCCGTACTTCTATATGCGGACAACTAAGGTTGGCCGGATCGTAGCAATAATGCCTGAGCTGCATGCTTTGGTAAATCAAATGATGAACTGCCTTTCATTGGCGAGCACCCTGTGAAAGAAAATGTATACTACTGCTTAGGCTTCGGTTGAAATGGAACTGTTTATTCGAAACTTGGAGCAAGACTGTTATGTGAAATGATTAGTGGTGAGAACATGAAGATGAGGATATTGTAAGGATTGATCAATAAGTATACCCCATTAGGGTCTCCTGTTTTCAAATGGGAGATCTTTTTTTGCGGAGAAGTTGAAAAAATCTGAATCTTTCTATATAATAAAATAACAACGTTGTTATTTTGTTTTTATAAGCTAATTTATGTTTTAACTTTACTTAAAAATATTAAACTTTAAAGGGGATGAAAACATGAAACGATTTATAAAGGGGCAGGACCAAAAAGGCTATCAAGATATTTTTAGTGAGCGGTACGAATTATTGGATTATCTGGCTTTTGGAAAGTTGATTCTTGATCAGGGAGAATCCTATCATACAAATACAGATAACTATGAACAAGCACTGGTAATTTTATCGGGTAAGGCAACCATAGAGGCTGAAGGAGTTAGATGGGAAAAACTAGGAGGTAGAAGTACGGTTTTTGAAGACAAAGCGACTACGGTTTATGTTCCGTGCCAATCTTCTTATGCTGTAGCGGCTGACACAGATGTGGTCATTGCCATTTGTAAGGTGAAAGCAGAAAATAAAACGGCTTCATTCGTTGTGCGTCCTGAGGATGTTGTTGTACACAATCGGGGAGAAAAACAATGGAATCGTACCGTTTTTGACATTTTAGCTGCTCAGGCAGACGGTAAAGTAGATCGAATTGTATTAGGAGAGACGATCAATCATCCTGGTCAATGGTCTGGATATCCTCCTCATAAGCATGACGGAGAATTTGCTCCTGAGGAGCCGCATTTAGAGGAGATTTATCACTATCAAGTGAATCCAGAACAAGGGTTTGGTGTTCAGCATCATTACACGAAAGACGGGTCAATTGATGCTGCTTATCCAATTCGAAACGGTGACAGCTTTGCTATTGATATCGGATACCATCCTGTTGGGGGTGCCGGAGGATATGAAGTCTACTACCTGTGGTTTATGGCAGGGGAGACTGGACGCAAGCTTTACCCTTATGAAGATCCAGATCATAAATGGCTCCACAACAAATAAATCGATAAACTGCCAGCATGAAATGACAAGTGAGCATACCTGCGATCACGAGCATGGACTGCCTTGGCAGTTTTTTATTCGCGAAAAAAGCTGAGGAGGGCAATATGACAACAATATTTGACAGGAAAGTTGAAGCGGTGCGAAATGTCCTGATGCAAAACAGTATTGAAGGTCTTTTATTTACCTTACAAAAAAATGTTTCATGGCTAACAGGTGCCAGAAGCTTTATTAATTCAGCTTCCGAAAAATCGATCGCTGCGATTTTGGTGACTTCAGATAAGGTGATCTTAATCGTAAATAATATAGAATCAAACCGTATGATAGAAGAAGAGATTCAGGGGACCATTGATATAGTAGAAACGTTTCCGTGGTATGAGCCGGAGAAATCAACTAACATTATACAAAAATATACCGATTTATTAGCAATGAAAGTAGATCTTGAGCTGGAAAATGAACTACTCCAGCTGCGATTAACGGTATTGGAAGAAGAAAAAGATAGTTTATTTTTACTGGGAAGACAAACTGCGGAAGCCATTGAGCAAACAGCATTTAATCTTGCAATTGGTGATTCAGAGTTTGAGGTTGCCTCGTACCTTGCTCGGGAATGTCTCAAAAGAGAAATCGAACCGATTGTTAATCTCGTAGCTGCAGATGACCGGATATATCAAAGAAGGCATCCACTTCCGACATCAAAAAAACTCCAGCAGTATGCATTGCTGGTAGTATGTGGCCGCCGAAAGGGAGTATTCGTTTCGGTTTCTCGTCTAGTTCATTTTGGGAAGCTTTCTTATGAACTGATTGACCTTCATCGATCTGTGGCGACAATCGACGCCAAAATGATCGCAGCAACAACTTCAGGAGTACATTCACAGGAGTTATTTAATGTGATGCAAGATGCTTACCAAACAGAGGGATATCCAGATGAATGGAAGTTTCATCATCAGGGCGGGCTATCCGGTTATCATTCCAGAGAGCAGCTTTTGCTGCCATCAGATCCGTCTTTTGAGGTTAAAACCAGTCAGGTCTATGCGTGGAATCCAAGTTTGGCTGGAGTAAAGTCCGAGGACACGATCTTTATTGAGGGTTCCAGTCCCACGATCATTTCTTACACCGGTCAATTCCCAATGATTGAAGTAAATTTAGGAAATCAGCTGTGGAAACGTCCGGCGATTTTGGTGAGATAAAGGAAAAGAGAATTTAACAGATACCTTTTAACAAGCTAGAAGGAAGGGTTCCTAATTGAGTAATCATAACAGTTCATTTACCTATAGACAGTTGGCAGCATTTTTTATTCCTCTTGGATTTTCCGCCAGTTTAACATCGATTACCCATGTTATTATCAACGGCACATTAAGCAGAGGTGAAGATGCAGCATTTATCATTGCTTGTTATGCAGTGGCTTTTTCTTTGTTTGGCATTATTGAGAGGCCGATTATTGTTTTTAGGCAAACATGTTCCGCGCTTGTGAAGGATTTGAAATCGTTTAAACAGCTAAACCATTTCATGATGCTTGTGATTGGGGTTCTTATCGGTTTCTGTATGATCCTGTCTTTCACACCTATAGAAGGATGGGTATACATCCAGTTGTTTAATGCCAACGAAAATATGGTTACAACAATCTCTCGTACATTTAAAGTCATAACGCTTGTTATTATCTTCTCTGGCATTCGCGGTATTTATCAGGGGATCATAATCAATCAATTGGAAACAAAATGGCTGTCCATTATGGTCGTGATTAGACTGTGTGCGATGTTTTTAGCGTCTTATCTCTTTGTGATATTTGGATATGTCACGAGTATGACAGGTGCCATGATTTTCTTAATTGGAATGATGATTGAATGTGTAATCAGCGTCTGGAAGGGACATTCCTTGCTAAAAGAACATTATCAGGAAGATCAATCAGATCTGAAAAAAACAGAAATCCTTAACTTTTATTTTCCACTCGTGTTTTATTTTTTAATACAGACCATGTTAATTCCAGTTATATATGTGTTTTTATCTAAATCCAATGAGATTGAATTGAGTATTGCTTCCTTTGCTCTTGCGTTTAGCATTACTCAGATGCTGCTGAGTTTTTTTATGTATACTCATCAGCTCGTTTTACAGCTTTTTGAAAAGAACCAACAAAAGGTGATTACCTTTTTTACACCCGTCAGCTTATTACCAGCGCTGTCATTAATCATTTTATGTTATACGCCCGCAGGCTTATATTTTATGGAGACATTGATGGGGGCTGATAAAAATCTTGCTGTTGAAACATTGGTTGTACTAAAGTTTTTCATTATTAAAACGCTCGTATTTCCGTGGGTAGATTTTTTAAATGGTTTTTTAATGCTGCGTCGTAAAACGAGAAGAATGCTCGCAGCTCAGCTTGCTAATATGGCAGTAGTGTTTATCGCGCTATTTGCTCTTGTCGCTTCTTTCCCTTATTTGAACGGAGTAAACGGGGCACTTGCAGCGTCATTAGGTGAGTTGACAGGTCTCATTATAGTTAGTTTCATTGTGTACCACGCTGCAAAGCAGGATAAATTAATGAAAAACGTCCAATAATGTTTGTAGCAGGACTAACTATATAACGAAATGATCAATTTTGTTCCTTCGCTACCATGTTATAATAAACTGAAAAAAGTGAAAATAGGGGGATATCATGAGGGTTAAACCTTTTTACAGCAACTTTAAAATTAAAAACAAGATATTCTCCATTTCACTGCTATTGTTATTAATCTTTTGCTTAATTGGGATAGTTAGCTATCAATTTTATACGTCTATGTATGAGGAACGCATTGCCGAACAGTCTGTTGCAACGCTTCAATTATCTTCAACGGTCATTGATGAAGAATTAAATTCATTAGAAGTAATGTCTTTTCAAATTAGTACAGATGAATTTATCCAAAGGGATTTGCGTACCATTACAAACAGCCAGATTGACTTTGAGATTTTCCAGGCAAGAATGCGATTGATCGAGCGTTTGCTTATGTTTGCTAATTCTGAGCATTATATTTCATCAATCCAAGTGCGTGATGTTTATGGAGAAAGGTATATATCAGGCTCCAATACAAGGATTAATTCAAACGCTGCTGAAGAACTAATGTCAGCTGCATTTGATGCGGGTGGCGCGAATGTATGGTCACGGATCGATGAGCCGAATTATATTTCTGCGTCAAGATTAATCCGACGCAAGGACAACCTAAATCTGAATAAATTAGGTTACTTAGTTATTACAATCGACATGAATAGACTTGTACAGGAAACGTTGAATTTTTCACCTAATAAAAATTTTATTATCACAATGAATGAAGAAATTTACTATCAAAGTGAAGAGGGGGAATTAGGAACGGTTACTCTTCCGATAGAAAGTTTTGATAACGGTTACAAAACAAATGTAGTGAACGGGAATGACTACCTCACAACTTATAAACACTCAAGGTTTTCGGATCTCACCTATTATCATTTTTTACCATTTGGAGAAATTACGAGACAGACAGAAGCCATCAAGCGAATCATGGTACTGTTATTTTTATTTATGTTGATCTTAACCGTTTTATTAAGCAGAAGAGCAGCTAGAAATATTTCAAAACCACTTGAAAAACTATCAGAAAGAATGAAACAGGTTCAACAAGGGAACTTTGGTCTGTCGTTTGAAGACTCTAATAAATACTATAACGACGAGGTTGGTCTACTTCATGTGAACTTTAAATTAATGATTGACAAAATAAACGAATTGATTCGGGAAAACTATACGAAGCAGCTCATGATTAAAGAAACAGAATACAAAGCGCTTCAAGCTCAAATTAATCCACATTTTCTTTACAACACGCTGGATTCGATTAATTGGCTGGCCAAAATGAATCAGCAGGAAAAAATATCGGTCATGGTTGAAGCATTAGGGAACATGATGAGAAACATAATAAGTAAGAAAGAAGCAATGATCACTATACGAGAAGAAATGGAAATTGTGAACAACTACATTACCATTCAAAAACATCGATATGATAAGCGTCTGCATTTTTCATTTAATAGTTTACTTGAGCATGATTATATAAAAATTCCTAAGTTAACCATTCAGCCGATTGTTGAAAATGCCATTCAGCATGGGCTGGAAGAGATGTTAACGGAATGTCATATCTCAATCAATATATGGCCTCTCGGCGAAGAGATTGAAATTGTTGTTGAAGACAATGGGCCGGGGATTGAAGAAAGGAAAATGGAAGGGATCTATAAAGGAGAAATCCGTTCCAAAAGCTCAGGCATTGGACTGAAAAATATCAATGAGCGAATCAAGCTAATGTTCGGAGAACAATATGGCATCACAATTGAAAGTGAAGTAGGAAAAGGTACCAAAGTGAAAATATTATTACCTTCGATTGCGGGGTGACAAGATGTACAAAGTGCTATTAGTTGACGATGAAATCAATATTTTAGAAGGGATTGCTACCATGGTAAATTGGGAGGGATGCGGAACAGAACTTTTTGTGAAGGCCAATAATGGGCAGTTGGCTTTTGATCTAATCATGAAAGCCCCCCCGGATATCGTGATTACAGATATTAAAATGCCAGGCATTAATGGGGTCGATTTAATTCAGAAAGTTCACAAGATTTTTCCTGAAATAAAATTTATCGTGCTCTCTGGCTACGATGAATTTGAATTTGCTAAAACCGCAATGGAGTGCAATGTGAAGCATTATCTATTAAAGCCAAGCAATGAAAAAAAAATAGAAGCAGCCTTAACTCAAATTGTCGACGATCTAAACGAAAAGCAGGAAAAGGATCATTTTATTGAGAATATGCATGTTCAATTACAAAAAGTAATGCCGATAGCGAAAGAGCAATTTTTAAAAGATTATATAACGAGTAAAAAATATGGCAGAGAGGATTGGGAATACTATAGCAAGCTGTTTAACATTGATCACAGTTCCGGTAACTTCCGTCTAATCTTACTGAGTATTGATGATGCCCACGATTATGAACATCGAATTGCGTTAAAAGAAGTCGCTGCTGACGAATTAAGTGAAAATAAACAAATTAGTCTCTCTACAATCACGGGAGAAAAAGTCGTTTTTCTAATGGAAGAACAGAATGTAACAGAAATAATAGAGCGTCTTAAAAATGCAAAGAGAAAATTCTCGAGTTTCTACTACCTTACTTTCACTTCCGCTGTCAGCAATCAGGGGACCATCAGAGAGTTGAAAACGTTATATAGTGAAGCGTTGAACTGTCTTACCCAGCGTTTTTATTTAGAAGCGGGAAGTATCATCACAACGAATGATCTGAGAAATGACGAGAAAAGCTTTCAAAAACTTCAATATGATCATGAAGATTTAATTTTTATGATCAGAAGCGGAAATAGCAAAGAAGTCAGACAATACTTACAGGCATTTGTTGAGCAGGTGATTGAAAATCAGTATGATGTGAATCTGGTTAAATCTCATTGCATTGAGTTATTTATGCTGATGATCAGGCAGGCTCCTAAGGAAAACATGGATTCTTATTTAGAGGAAATCATCATATTAAAAGATCTTGAAAGCTTTGAGGACATTCGTAAATTTATTGAACGCGTTTCAACAGAGATTTCAGAAGCGTATTACGAACGGACAAAGAAGTCTCAGAGCAATATTCTCCACCGGATTGTTCAATATGTGGACGAGCATATAGCAGATCAGGATCTGTCTTTGACAAAGGTTGCAAACGAAATCCTCTTTATGAATTCTGATTATGTTGGCAAGCTCTTCAAAAAAGAAAAGGGTGAACGTTTTTCCAACTACTTAATTGATCAGCGGATTAAAAAGGCAATTGAGATGTTGGAACAGTCAGATGAAGTGAGAGTATTTGAACTGGCGGAAGCAGTAGGGTTCGGCAATAATCCGAGGTATTTTGGTCAGGTTTTTAAAAAGCACACTGGAGTGACTCCCTCCGAGTATAAGAACAAGGATTAATTCACCTTGGATTAAAGGGGTGTTGGGTGGTAAGACTTCGAAGTGGTTACACATCAGAACCAATAAATAAAGAAAAGTTCTAAACGCATGGAGGTACATGCGTTTTATTCTTTTTTAAAAGGGCTTATCCAATAAACTGTATTGATGGGAAGTGAAGGAAACATAATAACAACGTTTTCATTGAAGTCTGTTTTTTAAACACTGAAGTCTGAATATTTTATTTAATAAAAATAATCAATCCATTATGATGGATTCAGAAGTTAGAAAGCGCTTTCAAAAAAAGGGGGTTTCAGGGGATGAAGAAGAATTTTTTAAGAAGTATGTCGATCGGTCTTGCCCTTGTCGTTTTAGCATCAGGGTGTTCAAGCGATTCAGATGAAGCAACAGGGGAAACTGGGGGAGATGGTGACGGTCAGGTTGAACTTAGAATGACCTGGTGGGGGTCTCAAAGCCGTCATGATCAGACACAGGAAATAATTAAGAAATTTGAAGAAGAAAATCCTGATATTAAAATTAATTCAGAATTTACTGGATTTGATGGTTACTTCGAAAAGATGGCAGCTCAGGCAGCCGGAAATAATTTGCCAGACATCATGCAGCAAAACTTTGGTGAATATCTGAACCAATATGCAGACAAAAATTTACTTGCAGACTTAACTGAGTTTGTAGAAGACGGAACCATAAACGTAGAAGGGGTAAGCGATACGATTATGGATTCCGGAGTGAAGAATGAACAAATGCTGGGTATTCCAACTGGTACAAACGCACTAACTGCTTTTTATAATGTAGATATGCTTGAACAAGCTGGTGTGGAAGCACCGGATGAGAATTGGACATGGGAAGAATATATCGATATTGCTAAGACAGTACATGAAGAAACAGGAAAATATGGAACGAGATTAATGGAACCGAATAATCTCTTCGAATATTATCTGCGTGAAAAAGGACATAAATTGTTTAATGAAGACGGTACAGCACTTGGATACGAAGATGATCAATTGCTGGAAGATTACTTTACGATGAATAAAGAGTTAGTAGATGCAGAAGTTGCACCAGGTTACGACACAATTGCACAAATCAAAGGGGTAGAAGATGAGTTGATCGTTCACGGCGATGCGCCATTTGACTTCAGATGGTCGAATCAAGCAACAGCTCTAGACAGTGCATCAGATCAAAACCTGGAAATGACTTTGCTGCCGGGGAGCAATAATACTGAAGGAATGTACTTAAAGCCGGCGATGTTATGGTCAATTAGTGAAAACTCTGAGCATAAAGAAGAGGCAGCTCGCTTTATCGACTTCTTTACTAACAGTATTGAAGTATATGAAATCAGCGGGTCTGACCGAGGTGTTCCGATCAAAGAAGAAATTCGTGAAGAAATGTCTGCAGAATTAAGTGAGACAGATCAAAAAGTATTTGATTATATTGAACTTGTGACTGAAAATAGTTCAGCCATTGATTCAAACTTCCCTGGACAATCATCAGAAATATTGGCAACTCTGCAAGAGATCGATGAGTTGGTAATGTATGGTGAGATGACTCCAGCAGATGGTGCGGCGGACTTTAGAGCAAAAGCAGAAGCGATTCTTGCTCGATAAACTTTAAAAGAGGGAGTGGTCCTGAGCTTTATAGATCAGGACCATTTTCATTCAATGAGGAAACCAAAAAACAACGAATGAAATGCTATCTCAAATAGATGTTTTGAAAGGGGATGAATTGAATGGTTCGAAAGAGATCTGAACAATTTTCAGAACCGGGAAGTGAAGTGGCTTCAAAACCAAAACCGGTGAATCAGATTAAATCATTAATGCCTAACAAAAAAAGAAAATCCGATAATCATAACTTTACAGGTTATATGTTCATATCACCATTTCTGATAGGGTTTTTTCTATTAACACTTTATCCAATATTGTATTCTCTTTATCTGTCATTTACTGACTACGATTTGATGAGTTCACCAAACTGGATTGGTTTAGACAACTACAGGCGAATGTTTACAGGAGATGCAACATTTTGGAAGTCGATGGAAGTCACCACGATGTATGCCGGGGTAGCTGTGCCAATTCGTTTGGTTTTTGCTCTCCTTGTTGCTCTTGCATTAAATAAAATAGTTGAAGCAGCTGGCTGGTACCGTACATTGCTTTATTTACCATCTGTTGTTGGGGGAAGCATTGCTGTATCTATTATGTGGCGTCAGCTTTTTGGAAATGACGGTGCTGTAAACTCATTTCTTGCAATGTTGGGGCTTCCAACGCACTCTTGGCTTGGAGATCCAGCAACAGCGATTTGGACACTAATCGTTTTATATGGCTGGCAGTTTGGTTCATCAATGCTGATTTTCCTTGCCGGTCTGCGAAATATACCGAAAACGTATTATGAAGCATCAAGCGTAGATGGTGCGGGGCCAATTAAACAATTTTTTATTATCACACTTCCACTTTTAACACCTGTTATTTTATTCAATACAATCATGCAGGTAATACAGGGATTTATGGCTTTCACGCCAAGTTTTGTTGTAACAAATGGAGGACCTGTCAACAGTACCCTCCTATATGTTCTTTACATGTACCAGCGTGCATTTGAGTATTTCGATATGGGATATGCATCTGCCATGGCATGGTTTATGTTAATCATCATTGCAATCCTAACAGGGGTTATCTTCAAGTCGTCACAATACTGGGTTCATTACGAATCAGATAGTAAATAGGAAAGGAGGAAAAACGGATGAATAAAAAATCAAAAAGAACGAAAAAAATCATTCAGCACTCCATCATGATTGTGTTCACAGCGCTTATGATTTATCCGCTCGTTTGGATGTTGAGCAGTTCATTAAAGGAAAGCTCAAGTGTATTCGTAGATGCACATTCATTGATTCCTAAGGGATTGCATTTTGAAAACTATATTACCGGCTGGCAGGGGTTTGGCGGTATCACCTTTTCTACCTTTTTCTTAAACTCGGCGATCATCGCGGTCGTGGCAACAGTAGGGAGCATTATTTCATCCACCATCATTGCCTATGGTTTTGCCAGAATTAAATTTGCAGGAAAAAAAGTTTGGTTTATTTGTATGATGCTGACGATGATGCTGCCATTTGAAATGGTTATGATTCCTCAGTACATCATGTTTAATTCTTTTGGATGGATCGATACTTATTTACCTTTAATATTGCCTACATTTTTTGGAATCCCGTTCTTTATTTTCCTGATTATGCAGTTCATCCGAACAATTCCAATTGAATTGGATGAAGCCGCACGGATTGACGGATGTAATAGTTTGGGGATCTTCTTCCGAATCATCGTGCCATTGATTGTTCCGGCGATGATGACGTCAGCGATCTTTTCATTCTACTGGCGTTGGGATGATTTTATGGGCCCTCTAATTTACCTATCAACCCCTGAAAAATATCCGGTGTCATTGGCACTAAAGCTTTTCTCAGATCCAAACTCAGTGACCAACTGGGGCGCAATGTTTGCGATGTCGACACTTAGTATCGTTCCAATTTTCGTCATCTTCTTTTTCTTCCAGCGATATATTGTCGATGGAATTAGTACAAGCGGGTTGAAAGGATAATATTTTAGAACAGGAGAGAGACAATATGACACAATCAGCTGGAAACACTGTTGCAAACGAATTGAAAACACCATTTGAATGGGGAAAAGCCGCATGTGATTCTTTAATGGCAGCATATAAACCGGAAGAACTTCCGCCTGGTGGACGATGGCATTACCATCAGGGAGTGTTTTTAGTAAGTATGCTTCAACTGAGAGCACTGACAGGCGGGGATCATTATTTAGAATATATAAAAGCCTATGTCGATCACATTATTGATGAGCATGGGAATTTCCTCTGGAACAGAAAAGAATTAGATGCCATTCAGGCAGGCCTGCTGTTATTCGCACTGGATAAAGAAACAGGCGATCGGCGTTACAAAACAGCAGCAACGAAACTGAAAAACATGTTTCCAACATTAAATAAAACGTCGGATGGAGGGTTCTGGCACAAGGATCATTATCCATATCAAATGTGGCTTGACGGACTGTATATGGGCGGCGTCTTTGCGATGAACTATGGAAAAAAATACAATGACCCAGCGCTTTTAGAGCTAGTACTTGAACAAGAACGTTTAATGAGAAAGCATACATTAGACGAAAAAACCGGCTTATATCACCATGCATGGGATGAAAGTAAAAAACAGCCTTGGGCAGATCCTGAGACAGGGAAATCTCCTGAATTTTGGGGCCGGGCCATCGGATGGTATGGCATTACATTTAATGAAATACTGGACTTCTTGCCAGCTGACCATTCTTCTCGTGATGAAATCATAGGAGCATTAAGTGACCTTGTCGAAACGTTAGTAAAATACCAGGATTCGGAAACCTCCATGTGGTATCAAATCGTTGATAAGCAGGATAAAGAAGACAATTGGATTGAAACCTCATGTTCAGCTCTCTTTATCTATACTATTGCCCGGGCAGTTAAGGGTGGATTCGTTGATGAAAAATACAAAGAATTCGCTGTTAAAGGATACAAGGGACTAATCAAAAGAATGAAGTTTGATGACAATGGTGCATTTATTATGCCGGAGATTTGTATTGGTACCGGTGTTGGGGATTATGAACACTACGTAAACAGACCAGTAACGGACAATGATTTGCACGGTGTAGGATCGTTTGTACTGGCAAGTATTGAAATGCAAGACTTACTTCCAACCTTAAAAGCGTAAGCGGGCGTTTAGCTCCGACAGACATAAGACGATCTCCCAATTAGGCTCTGTTTGCCTAAATGGGAGAGTGGCTTATGATCCGAGGAGTTGCCCGGTGCAGCTGGATAAAGTAAAAGCGTAAGTGGGCGTTTAGCTCCGACAGACATAAGGCGATCTCCCAATTAGGCGCTCTTTGCCTAAATGGGAGAGTGACTTATGATCCGAGGAGCTGCCCGGAGAAGCTGGATAAAACAAAAGCGTAAGCGGGCGTTTAGAACAAATAATTCTTAAATAAACGACTAAAAAGTTCAGGGAGGGAAACGATGAAAAAGTTTGCGGTATGTGGCGTAAGTAAACGCGCAATGGGAATGTTCATTCAGCCTATGCTGGATAATTTTTCAGCTACAACTGAACTCGTTGGCTTACTTGACCATGATCCAAAGCGGTTTTCAGTGTGCAAATCAGAATTTCCTTCAATTCAAGGGGTTCACGAATACAATGAGCTTGAATTTGAAAAAATGGTCGCTGAAACCAACCCGGACACAGTGATTGTGACAAGCAGGGATGATACACATATCACGTATATTTTAAAAGCGCTCGAGCTCGATTTAGATGTGATTACTGAAAAACCAATGACCACCACAGCGCTGGACAGCAAAAGAGTTATGGATGCTGAAGCAAAGAGCAAAGGGAAGGTCACTGTGACCTTTAACTATCGTTACAGTCCGTATCATACAAAAATCAAAGAAATACTTTTGTCAGGAAAACTTGGTCGAATCACTTCGGTGGATCTAAATTGGTACATCGACACCTATCACGGATCAAGTTATTTTCAGCGGTGGAATCGAAAAAGAGAATTTTCAGGCGGGCTCTCGATTCATAAATCATCCCATCACTTCGACTTGGTGAACTGGTGGCTCGATCAAAAACCGACAGAGGTATTTGCGTTTGGTGCGCGAAACTATTATGGCAGAGAGAGTGAACTGAATCCGCTGCCTGAAGACGGCCGTCATTGTCATACCTGTCATGTGAAGCACGAGTGCTCGTACTACACAAGATGGAACTCCAGAAGCAACAGCGCAGTAGTAGAAGACGATCATATTGATTCGGACCACAAAAGAAAAGACACGTATACAAATTATCGCCCGGACCAGTGCGTATTTGATTCAGAGATTGATATTGAAGATACCTATACTGCAACGATTCGATATGATAAGGGAGCACTTTTAAGTTATTCTATTAATTTTTCTTTGCCTTATGAAGGGTACCGTCTGGCAATCAACGGAACAAAAGGACGACTGGAAACAACTGAATTTCACGCGCCATCACGTGTGCCGTTTCCTGTTCCTGAACAGACCATTGATTTTTTTCCATTGTTTGGTGCAAAGGAAACCATACATGTGTTAAAAAACAGTGGTGGACATGGGGGAGGAGATCCCCTGATACAAGAAGATCTGTTTATGGGTGAAGATCCGATGAGACTGTATAAGATTTTATCTGGAAGTGAAGACGGTGCTTATGCCGTCACAACCGGGGAAGCCGTTTGGCGTTCAGTCAAAGAAAAACGTTCTATTTTAATAGAAGAATTACTGAATCCAACAATTGTGAACAGCTAAAAAGAGAAAAGCCGCATAATCAAAGTCAGCAATCGTTTTTAAGGAGGTTATTTTATGCAGGTTGGACGATTACTCAACAGCGTATTAGTATTTTGTCGATGGGTTACCTATTTTGCGTTGCTCAATTTATTATGGTTAGGATGTACATTGTTAGGCGGGATCATTTTAGGACTCGCACCAAGTACAGTTGGCATGTATGCAGTAGCGAGAAAAACTGCCATGGGTGAAGAGGATATTGCTGTAGTGAAAACGTTCTGGAGCGTATACCGCAGAGAATTTCTTCGTTCAAATGGACTGGCTTTGACGTTAACGGTTATTGGACTTGTTTGGTATTTTGATCTGAATTTTTTCCGTCAGTTTGAAGGAACCTTTTTCACTGTGATGAATTACTTCATGATGATGGTGGGATTGGCTTTCATTATCTTGTTATCGTATATCCTGCCAGTTTACGTTCATTATGATATGAAGCTGTTGCACTACCTGAAGCAGTCGCTGTTAATCGGCTTTTTACAGCCCGGAAACTTAATTCTTATGTTGATCGGGACGCTGTCGACTTACTACTTTTTTATCTATTTCCCTGGGTTTATCCCAATCTTTGGTTTAACTATTTTTGTTCATTTAAATATGTGGTTTGCCTTTAAATGCTTTGATAGTATTGAAGATATTAAAGTAAGAAGGCATTTTGCAAAAGCATAAGAGGATAAAGACATAGTCTGGGATGGAATTTCTCTTCAGACCATGTCTTTTTTGAATGTCTCTGTAAAATGTGTCTGTTGATCTCCGTGGAAGGTACTCGCTTTAAGCGGGCGGTCCAGGAGCCTCCTGCACCGTGAAAACGTCAGCCTGAAGTGGAAATCATCAATAGTCACGTATAAAAGAGTTACAATGTTCTGTAACAAAGCCTTCAAATAAGTAAAGGGTGAACTTGCCATGGAAATAATTTTTATATTCGTGAATATTTTAGTGCCAATCTTTATTCTCGTAGGGATTGGGGCTTGGATGCATAAATTATTCAAGTTGGATTTATACACACTTGCTAAGCTAAATATTTATTTTTTAAGCCCGGGATTTTTCCTGGTAAGTCTATATCAATCTAATTTTTCTCCGGATTTTTTATGGGCAGTCTTCAGCTTTTTTGCCTTGTTTGTTGTGGGCTTGTACATTCTGGTGCAGATCGTTGCAACAATAGGAAAGTATTCAAAAGGGGTTCGTGGGGTTTTTACAAATAGTGTTTTACTATTTAACTCAGGAAACTATGGAATACCGGTAAATGATTTAGTGTTCAGGCAGGATCCTGTTGCGATGACGGTTCAAGTTATGGTGATGACCTTTCAAAGTGTTCTGGCTTATTCCTTTGGCATTTTTTCACTAAAATCCATTGATACAGGTCGTTTGAAGGCCTTAGCAGGCTTGGCGAAAATGCCGGTAATCTATGCAATGATCGCAGGCTTGCTGTTAAATGCAGCGAATGTTCAGCTTCCAACGTTTATTTTGAAACCTGGCGAATACATCGCAAATGCCATGATTGGGCTTGCGTTATTAACTTTGGGAGCTCAAGTCGCTCAATTAACGTTCAAACCGAAATTGCTGATTGTTTATATAAGCTTATTTATGAGGTTGCTCATCGGGCCTGTTCTTGGGTATGCGGTGATCTCGTTACTTGGATATGATGGTGTGTTAGCGCAAGCGCTGTTGATTGCATCAAGCGTACCAAGCTCTGTAAACAGCGCGATCATTGCACAAGAGTACCGCAATGAACCAGAGCTTGCTGCCCAAATTGTTATGGCGTCAACGATCTTCAGTATGTTTACAGTCACATTAACAATCTACTTTTCTCACCTTTTATTTGCATAATAAGAGGGAGATCATCAAGCATTGAAAATCATTTCATCTAAAAAACGTTTAGACTGCTTGCGTTCTTCCGGTGTGTTGGCAGCTTCCATAATAATATCTACTCCGGGCTTCATTTTGTTTAACAGCTGGAAGTAAAGGTCATAATTCATCTTTCCCCGCCCAGGTGAAGCAGTCTGAATTTCGTTATTAATCATGATCCGGTCTTTAGCGTGACACGCGACTATACGATCGCCTAATAACTCAAATGCTTCCTGAATGACTGCATCTTGGTTGTGAAGATTATCTGCAGTAAGGAGGTTTCCTGGGTCAAGAACGACTCCAAGATTGGTCGCAGGAAACTCAAATAGAAATTCGTGCAGGGTTTTGGCATCACCAATTAGATGGTCGTTAGCTGGTTCGATGCCAATAATAACACCCCATTTCTCAGCTTCTAGAAGCAATTCGTGAATGGAAGCACGCAATGTAGTCCAGTCTTCTTGAGTAAAGCCGGCTGGCATCTTTCCAACTTCAACTGCAACCACTCTGGTGCCAAAAGAAGGTGCATAGCGGAGCAGTTCTTTAAAGCGTTCCAGGTGGTTTTTTCTTTTCATTTCATCACGCTCAAATAAGTGCAAATAGCATGCAAGAACTGAGATTGATACACCGTTTTTGGAGAAAGCGTCTTTGATTTTTCTTGCCAGGCCGGGACTCAGCTTCCCAGCTTCATTAAAATCAGGAGATTCAACTGCTTTCCAAAGTGCTAGCTGAACATGATCAAAGCCGGCTTGTCCTATTTCTGCAGCAAGTTTTTCATAAGGCTGTTTTCCGAATAAATGTGCTAAAACACCGATCGACATCAAACCAGCTCCTTTAAAAAGTAAATAGCGTAGATAATTCTTGAACAACCAGATTTGCAATAGCGGCTGCACCTTTTTCATTAAAATGAGTGTTATCTTGTACTCCTTCTGGGTAATTGGAGTGCTGATGGGGAGGCAGCCACATAAAAAGATCTTTGGATTTTTCCTCCCCAAGAGTTTGTAATAGATTTGCACTTAACATTGTTAAATCTATGAATGGGACAGACAGTTCTTCAGCAGCTTCTTTCATTGCCTTCGGATAATCTCCATGAGTGGAAAGTAACTGTCCTTTTTGATCAAAGTTTCTTCTCGCAACGGGTGATAAAAGAATAGGAGTCGATTTCTTGTCAGTTGCAGCTTCAATGTAATGAGATAAATTCTCTTTGTAACTTGTAAAAGGATCTGTGTGACGGTCCGGATCTATTTTCTGATCGTTATGGCCGAATTGAATGAGCAGATAATCACCTTGGGAAAGTTCATCTTTTATGTGTGACAGTCTACCTTCATCGATAAAGCTTTTTGAACTGCGGCCATTCATTGCGGCATTTACAACTCTGATATCAGGTGGTAGCAGCGGCTGAAGCATCATTCCCCAGCCGGCTTGTGGAGCAAAATCTGAATGATAATCAGCCATTGTGGAATCCCCTGCTAAAAAGACAGTTGCAGTCATGAGGACAGCCTCCTTTTATTCGTTAAATGGGTTTGCAGGATTTTGATACCTGCAGCTCGGGTTCTAAGTAAATAACATTCTCAGAAATGCTGTTATCTATCACATCCATTAAAACATCAGCCAGTTTTTCAGTGATCTTTTCTAAAGGTACACCGACCGTAGAGATGGGAACATCAAGATCATATGATTCAGGGATATTGTCGTAGCTGATTAAAGAAAGGTCAGCAGGGACCGAAAGATTTTGTTCATGAAGAGCCCGCAGAATCCCCTTCGTTAAGTCATGACTGGCGCTGATGATAGCAGTGGGCTTGCCGGGTTTGCTTAAAAGTTCTTTTGCAGCACTGTAACCATCATATTGCTCAAGTCCTGAAACGTGGATGACCTGATCTTCATACGTTTCCAGTCCGAGCTGATTTATGGCCAGTTTAAAGCCTTTTTCTTTCTCCAGCTGCATACAATCCTCCTCATCTATGGCTCCGATATAGCTGATTTTTCTATGACCGATCGACTGCAAATATTCAGCAGCAAGAAAAATTGCTTTTTTCCGCTGAACATCAACCGTAGGGGATACTGTAGCTGAATGAGCAATCCCGTAAGTAACTAGCGGAACAGTAGAAGCGTGATTTTGTTCTGAACAGCCGTCATTAAATACTAAAATCGCATCCACCTGATAGCGATTAAAGACATTAACTGCGAATTCCATTTCATTAATGGAAATTAAACTCGTATAAGATAACTGTTCAAGCTGTTTATTCATACTGGTGATTAAAGAAGCGTGAGCAACACGTTCGATGGTTGGCCATACAATCCCGATCGTATGAGATTTCTTAGAGACAAGACTTCTTGCAGCTGCATTGGGCTGATACCCAAGCTTACTGGCGATTTCTGTAATATGTTTTTTTGTTGGTTCTTTTACGAGCGGACTGTCTCTAAGTGCTTTTGAAACAGTCGAATAACTGACACCGGCGGCTTTAGCCACATCTTTAATTGTAACGCCCATAGGGTCCTCCTTTTTTACCGTTGGCTAATTAACATTCATTTTTGATAAATGCACAGATACAGCTAACTAAACAGATCGATTAATTTTAAAAAACTATCTGATAGATAGATAATTCTTCATGTAATGAATCTATTATACCTCATATTAATTTCGAATTTTCAATTAACTTCTCATACTTTCATTGACAGATGAAAAGTTTCACACTATTATAATAACAACGTTGTTATTTTGAATCAACTATTTTTATAGGAGGTTAAAAATGAGTACATCAACCATAGCCATCCATGAACGGGATAATGTAATCATTGCCCTTAGAGACTTTGAAGCAGGTGAAACACTAACCGGTGGACAAGATGGAGATATTACGTTGAACGAAGCGGTTCCTGCCGGTCACAAAATAGCGATAAAAGCCATTAATGAAAATGAAAACGTTATCAAATTTGGTTATCCAATTGGACATGCCTCTGTTTCAATCCAACAAGGGGACTGGGTGCATACTCAAAATGTCTCTACAAATCTTAGTGGAACATTGGACTATCAATATGAACCTACTAAAGACAAAGTGATCAATCAGAATTCTTCTTTAACTTTCAATGGTTACGTAAGAAAAAATGGCGATGTCGGTATTCGAAACGAGATCTGGATCATTAATACGGTTGGATGTATCAATAAAACAGCTGAGATCGTAGCCAAGATGGCAAATGAACAATATAAGGATGAGCATTTGGATGGCGTTTTCAGTTTTTCACATTTATTTGGTTGCTCTCAGCTCGGTGATGATCTCCATAATACGCAAAAAATTCTAAGCAATCTGGTTCACCATCCTAACGCTGCCGGCATTCTTGTGATGGGCTTAGGGTGTGAGAATAATTATATTGAAGAGTTCAAGAAAGTGATTGGAGAGTATGATCCTGAACGGGTTAAGTTCATTGAAGTCCAGGATACAGATGATGAAATTGAAGAATCGATGAAATTAATGGAACAGCTTGCAACCTATGCGAAGACATTTAAGCGGGAACCGGTACCGATTTCAAAGCTGAAAGTTGGTTTGAAGTGTGGAGGGTCTGATGGCTTTTCAGGGATAACCGGAAATCCACTTGTCGGTGCTTTTTCAGACAAACTGATTGTAAATGGAGGTTCCACTGTGCTGACAGAGGTGCCTGAGATGTTTGGAGCTGAAACCATCTTAATGGGCCGTGCTAAGGATGTACCGACCTTCCAAAAAATCGTTGATCTTGTTAATGATTTTAAAGAATATTTCCTAAGACACAATCAAAATGTCTACGAAAACCCTTCGCCAGGAAATAAAAAAGGCGGAATTACTACGCTGGAAGAAAAATCACTTGGCAACGTGCAAAAGGGAGGATTTGGCGAAGTTGTGGATGTGCTTCCCTATGGAGCCCGAATGTCCTCTGGCGGCCTGAATCTTCTTCAGGGGCCTGGGAACGATTTAGTATCCGTGACAGCACTGGCCGCTTCAGGTGCCCATATCGTTCTTTTTACAACAGGCAGGGGAACTCCTTTTGGGGGTCCTGTTCCGACGGTGAAAATTTCTACCAATTCAGCGCTCGCTGCTAAGAAAAAGAACTGGATCGATTTCAACGCGGGAGCCCTTATCGAAGGTAAGGATAAAGAAGAATTAACGGAAGAGTTCTTTGAGTACATTCTTGAAGTTGCTTCCGGTGAAAAGAGAACAAATAATGAGAAATTTGGTTTTAGAGAAATTTCAATTTTCAAAGATGGTGTGATTCTTTAATAAAGGGGGTTATAAACATGGTACTTTTATCAAAATCACAATACCCTGCATCAGGTGAATCCTTTGATCATTTACCCGAAAAAGTTCTCCAAATTGGTGAAGGAAACTTTTTAAGAGGATTTATCGACTGGATGATTCAGCAAATGAATAAGCAGCAGCTTTTTAACGGGTCCGTGGTTGCGGTTCAGCCGACTCCTCATGGCAGGGTACTGCCGAAATTAAATGCTCAAGATTGGCTTTATACAACAGTGCTGAGAGGCATGCAGGAGGGAGAGATTGTTGATCAAAGTGAAATCATTACTTCGATAAAAAGAGGAATCAACCCTTATTCAGATTGGAATGAGATCCTAAAAACCGCAGCATCAGAGGATTTGGAGGTCGTCGTTTCCAATACAACAGAAGCGGGGATCACGTATCTTCAGGAAGACTACAGCGAGAGCGAGTCTCCGCTATCTTATCCAGGCAAGCTGGCCGCTTTGCTTTATCACCGTTATCGAGCTTTCAATGGTGATAAGGATGCGGGACTTATCATTTTGCCGTGTGAGTTAATCGAAGAAAACGGAAAAAAACTGAAATACATTGTGAAACGGGTAGCGGAGGATTGGAAGTTCCCGCAGGAATTTATAAACTGGCTGGATGCTTATAACATTTTTTGTGACACCTTAGTCGATCGAATTGTGACCGGCTTCCCTAAGGATTCCTATGAAGAATTCACCAGCCGTCTGGGATACGAAGATCAATTGATAACAGTGGGTGAACCGTACCATATGTTTGCCATTGATGGAGATGAGAGGGTGCAGGAAAAGCTGCCGTTTCACAAGGCAGGGTTAAATGTGAAATGGGGGGACATCGAGCAATACCGTGAAATGAAAGTGCGCCTGTTAAATGGTCCTCATACCTTAATGTCTTCGGTAGGTTTCTTGGCAGGTGCCAATACAGTGCTTGATGTGATGGAAGACAAACTGCTTAGTGAGTTCACAGAGCAGGGATTTCGCGAAATCAATCCCGCCGTTATGATGGAACAGGATGAGAAACAGGCATTTATCAATTCGGTAAAAGAACGGTTTTTAAATCCCTACAATAAGCATTACTTAGCTGATATCAGCATGAATTCAATATACAAGTTTAAATCAAGATTGGTTCCAACATTAAAACGCTATGTTGACCGAAATGAAACGCTTCCTCAGGCAATCGTGTTTTCACTTGCTGCGCTTTTGGTATTTTACCGGCCGATACGCAGGGATGATAAAGGGATTATTGGGATACGTAATGGTGAAGAATATGCTACAAGAGAAAATGACGAAGTAGTTGAAGCGCTGGCGACAAACTGGTCTGATTATGACGAGGGAAAAATAACGTTGGCGGAGCTAGTCTTTACGATACTGCAGAATCGAGCGATATGGGATGAGGACTTAAATGAAATCAATCAGTTAAATCCCTCTGTCACTGAATATTTAAATGAGATTTTATCAAACGGAACCAAGGCGAGTTTACAAAAGATGCTTGATAGTGCTCCTTCCAAAACGCGGTGAACTTGAACGGAAAGGGCAGGAATTCTTTAAAGGAGGTCAGGTTTAATGGATGGATTATTTTCACTACAAGGTAAAATCGCGCTTGTTACAGGAGCGAGTCGCGGGTTAGGTCAGGGGATTGCCATTGGTTTGGCTGAAGCTGGAGCAGAGGTAATCGGTGTAGGAACACGCTCATTAGAGGATACAAAAGAAAAGGTGGAAGCAGCGGGCGGAGTTTTTCATGAAATCATTAAAGATCTGTCAAAAACTGGAGCCGCTGCGGAGCTTGGAAAAGAAGCCATTGAGCTGACAGGACGGGTAGACATCCTGTTGAATAATGCAGGGATTATTCGAAGGTCTGATTTAGAAGATTTTTCTGATGAGGATTGGATGGAAGTGATACAAGTCAATCAGCATGCGGTGTTTCAATTAAGCAGAGAAATTGGCAAGCATATGCTCTCAAATGGATCAGGAAAAATCATCAATATCGCCTCTATGCTTTCTTATCAGGGCGGGTTAAAGGTTCCTGCTTATACAGCCAGTAAACATGCTGTTGCAGGACTGACAAAATCGTTTGCGAATGAATGGGGCAGCAGAGGCATTAACGTAAACGCCATTGCACCTGGATATATGGCGACAGATAACACTGCCCCGATCCGTGATAACCCGGAACGAAACGACTATATTACATCAAGGATTCCTCAAGGAAGATGGGGAACACCGGAAGATTTAAAAGGCGCCGCTATTTTCTTAGCTTCAGATGCATCAAACTATGTAAATGGTCACATCCTTTGTGTGGACGGTGGCTGGATGAGTTCTTAAATTGAGAGGAGAATGACAAATGGAAATCAGATACGCAACCAACCCAACAGATTTTAAACAATATGATACAGATCGTATTCAAAAGGAATTTCTAGTAGAGAATCTATTTTCAGAAGGCGAAATTAATTTAGTGTACTCGCATTACGACCGTTTAATTACCGGAGGTGCTGTACCTACTGGTGAAGCCTTAAAGCTTGAAGAAAAGGAACTGTTAAAAACCGATTATTTTCTGGAAAGACGAGAAGTCGGTGTGATTAATATTGCTGAAGGAGAAGGGAAAGTGACAGTAGACGGAGAAGAGCATGTACTGAATAAGCGTGACTGCCTTTACGTAGGACTTGGCAATAAAGAAGTAACATTTGAAAGCGTAGATAACAGCAACCCTGCGCGCTTTTACATTGTATCGGCAACTGCCCACAAGCATTATCCAACAAAAAAGCTCCCTATTGAGGAAGCGACTCCAAACCATATGGGGGCTGACAGTGGATCAAATAAACGGACAATCTATCAATATATTCATGGAGGCGGGATTCAAAGCTGTCAGCTAATGATGGGAATGACTCTGCTTGCTCCAAACAATATGTGGAATACAATGCCACCTCATGTTCACGATCGCCGTATGGAAGCTTATTTGTATTTTGATATGGACCAGGACTCACGTGTAATTCACTTTATGGGTCAGCCAAATGAGACTCGCCATATCATTATGAAAAATGAACAAGTCGTACTTTCACCACCTTGGTCGATTCATTCAGGTGTTGGAACAAATAACTATACATTTATCTGGGCGATGGCCGGTGAAAATTATACCTTTACTGACATGGAGCATGTGAAAATGGACGATTTACGATAAATATAAAATCCGGTTCGCATTGTGTGAATCGGATTATTGAAAATCAGATTATATTAATTTATTAAATTTAGCAAAGGAAAGGGTGGACTATGAATCTATCACCGGATCAATATTTTCAATTTCTCTATGAACGCGCCCTCGATCAGCAGCCATCTGAGTGTTTTCATTCTCAACGTCAAAAAGTGAAAGAGGGATTAATTGAGGCTTTGGGTGATTTTTCTGAATTACATGATTTTACCCCTTCTTTGTCGTGGAATAGTGTGGAAAAGGTTGAGGAAGAGGAATATGTACGAGAGCTCGTACATATTCAAACGGCTCCCCATCTCAAAGCGCCTGTGTACATATTGACCCCGAAATCACATGAAGAGTCTTTTCCTGCGGTTCTGGCTATTCCGGGTCATGGACAGGGACATAAAGAAGCGGCAGGGCTGGTTAATGGAGGATCAGATTTTGCGGTACAGCTGGTTAAAAAGGGACTTAAAGTATTTGTACCTGAATTACTTGGTGTTGGCAGCCGTTTATTGGGACAGGACGTAAAAGAAGGCAGGGAGAAATCGTGTGATGCCATGTCAACCAGTCTGATAATGGTAGGGAAAACGTTAGCCGGTTTACGGTACATGGAAATGGTTACACTGCTTGATCGAATCCAGTTGTGCCGTGATGTAAAAGCAAATCACATTGGGATATTTGGATTTTCTGGAGGGGCTTTTATCGCTGCCATTACTGCAGCACTAGATGCGAGAATAAAAGCCGTAACATTGTGCGGATTTATGAATACCTTTCAGGGCAGTATTCTTTCTATGCCACATTGTCTGGATAACTATCTTCCGGGTATTTTGAAAACAGCAGAATTACCAAATATGATTGGATTAATCGCACCAAGGCCACTGTTTGTAGAGTCAGGGAAGAATGATCCGATTTTTCCTTTTGCTACTGCGAAAGAGGGGCTATCGGATGTAGAGCAAGTTTACCGTCAGCTCAAATCAGAACAAAACCTTGCTTACGTTTTTCATGAGGGAGGCCATGAAATTGATGGAAGCAGCTGTTTTGAGTGGCTCAAAGATCAGCTGATCAAGGATAAAATAAAAACATAAGCAAATAAGCAGAGGAGGGGAAATGAAGAACTGACGTTGTAACGCTTGGAGAAAGCATGGTGTTATTTACACCTGATACATCAGGACCACTGCGTTATGTAGGTGGGTTTCATAAGACAATTGGAGGGGCCGAATCGAATGTTGCGATCGCTTTGACCAGACTGGGACATAATGCTGGCTGGATCAGTAAGCTCGGTCAGGATGAATTCGGCTTATTTGTGCGAAATTTCATTCGCGGTGAAGGAGTGGATACCGCTCAGGTAACATTTGATGATCAGCACCAGACTGCGGTATTTTTTAAAGAATTAAATGCAAATGCCGATCCGGAAATTTACTACTATCGCAAGCATTCAGCAGCCAGTATGATGACACCGGCTGATTTAAATGAAGATTATATTAAACAAGCAAAATTTCTTCACTTAACGGGTATCACACCAGCCTTAAGTCAATCCTGCCGTGAAACTCTTTTTAGATCAATCGAGATTGCTAGAGAAGGAAATCAAACAATTGTCTTTGACCCTAATGTGAGGTTAAAGCTCTGGTCAAAAAAAGAAGCTGCTGAAACATTGCGTAAGATTTCCTATCAAAGTGATATTGTTCTTCCAGGTATTGAGGAAGGCGAGTTGATGACAGGAGAAACCAGACCGGAAGCGATCGCCCAACACCTGCTGGACAAAGGGGTTCAGGTGGTAGTTGTTAAGCTTGGAGAAAATGGAGCTTATTACGCGACTCAAAACGAAAGCAAACTGGTAGCAGGGTATGAAGTAAAATCAATTGTCGATACGGTAGGTGCCGGAGACGGTTTCGCAGCAGGCTTTTTATCTGGCTTGCTTCGCGGGTGGAACTATGAAAAATCTGTTCAGCTAGGAAACCGTGTGGGAGCATTTGCTTTGACTGTTTCAGGTGATGCAGAAGGATATCCTTATTGGGATCAAATTAACCCTGACAATGAACAGCACGTCATTTTAAGATAGGCTGTCCACTAGACAGAAGGGAGTATATACATGATTGTAGAAAAACTATCGACTCTATCGGTAATTCCGGTACTTCGAAACATTCCTTATAAAAAAAGTAAGGATATCGTGCAGGCGTTACTGGATGGAGGAATTCATGCAGTAGAAGTTACGATGGAATCAGATCGGGCAGAAGCGATCATTCGTGAATCAGCAGACCAGTTTGGTGATCAAATGCTTATAGGGGCAGGAACGGTACTTTCAGTTGATGATTGCAAAAGGGCAATAGAGGCAGGAGCTCAGTTTATCGTATCTCCAGCTCTTGATGAAGAAGTTGTGACCTATGCAGTGGAACAAGGTGTGCCTGTTATTCCGGGAGTGTTTACCCCTAGCGAAATACTTCGGGCTGTTCAGCTTGGAGCTGCTATGGTAAAACTGTTTCCTGCTTCTGTCCTTGGACCAGGTTTCATTACAGATGTAAAAGGTCCACTCGGCCATATAGAGATTATGGCTACAGGCGGCATTACGATGGAATCAGCTAAATCCTATATTGAAGCAGGAGCTATAGCGGTGGGAGCTGGCGGAGCGTTGCTGCGAAAAGATTTAATCTCAGAGAATGACTGGTTAGGACTGGCTGATGAGGCGCGGAAATGGATGGAGAGCGTGAAGTAATACAAGAGTGATTAATGGCAGCCTTTGTCTACTTTTTAAAGATGCTGGGACAAAACCAATGAATAAATGAAAAGAGTCGTTGAGAAGACGCAGCCTTCTCACGGACTCTTTTTTATCGTTAAGAAAGATTCTTATACAAAAATAAGGACAACCTCTGATAAAATTAGAGTTACCACAACAATAACCATCGGAGGTGTCCTTTAAAGATTGTAATATGAATCAGATTGTTTTGCCCCTTCGAGCGAATTGTACAAAAGCGAAAGAAGGGAATCATCGAAAGATCTTGCATAATGTGAACTGGGGACAACAAAAAGTGTTGATTCGAGCACTGCTTTCAAGCAAAAACAGGTGAAATTTACGTAAAGAGAAAAATTGATGTAGACCCAGTTTCGAATTTTCTGAAGGCTAATATAGGTTTTACACGCTTTTCCCTGAGGGAAAGAGCGTGTGAAATATGAAATGGGCTTCGCGTTAATGGCAGTGAACTTAAGAAAATTGGTTGCCTCAGTTGCTAAAATAGCCTAAGTAATGGTGAAAATTAAAAGGCTCTGAGCATCTTTTGAAATGATCAGAGCCTTTTAATTTTGTTTTCGATTAGGTTTTGTTCCAGCCTCTTTTTACTTTTTGGTTTTGTTAAACGTGACTGTTGATTGGAGCACGAAGGAATTCGCTTTCCGCGGTGCAGGAGACTCACACCTTCAGCTTCAATCATCGTAAATTTTCATATTTTGTAAATATCCATGACCGTACCGGTTTTAGCATCCGCGATAAACTCAAATTGCTCAAGATTATTTCCCTGTTGGCGAGAGATGCCGCCTTTATACACCTGGTTTTTTACGGAAAGGATCTCATGTTCCTCAGGCTTCATTTGAATCCATGAGCCATCAATGGAGCCGTCTTGTTTAAATTGATCTTTCACATCCTTCAACACTTTGTCAGCTGATACGGATGCTGTCCGGGCAGTGCCTTGACTGATGGCAATCCCTGCTGCCAATCCGACAAAAGCTCCTACTGTAACATCTTTCCAATTCATTGATATTCACCTCCGAAGTGCTCAAACTAATTTTAGTATACCGAAATTCATTCTGTAAATCATCTCTATTATCCCCCCTCACTGTTTTATTCTAAACGGTGGCAAGTCGATAGAAAGTTCTGTAAAATGAAAAGTGAAGATGGATGTACTACATATGCAAGTGATGAGAGGGGACATAATTACGTGAATCAAGATACACTATCCTTATTTAAAACGTTAACAGAGCTGCCTGGAGCACCGGGAAATGAGCATGCTGTGAGGGCATTTATGAAGAAAGAGCTCGCCAGCTATTCCGATGAGATTGTTCAAGATGGCCTTGGAAGCATCTTCGGACTGAAGAAAGCCGACCAGGATGCTCCTGTGATAATGGCAGCAGGCCATATGGATGAGGTAGGCTTTATGGTTACGGATATTACGAAAAATGGCATGATTCGTTTTCAAACACTCGGAGGCTGGTGGAGTCAGGTACTCCTTGCACAACGCGTGGAGGTTATAACAAATGGAGAACCGATTGTAGGTGTTATTGGTTCAATTCCGCCACATTTATTAAGTGAGGGAAATCGCTCAAAGCCGATGGATATAAAGAATATGCTGATTGATGTTGGGGCGGATGATCGAAAAGATGCTGAATCGATGGGTATTCGACCAGGTCAGCAGATTGTGCCAATTTGTCCGTTTACACCGATGGCCAACAACAAAAAAATTCTGGCAAAGGCATGGGATAACCGCTATGGATGCGGCCTGTCAATTGAGCTCCTAAAAGAGCTTAAGGACGTTAATCTGGGCAGTACTTTATACAGCGGTGCCACTGTTCAGGAGGAAGTGGGATTAAGAGGTGCTCAAACTGCAGCCAATCTGATTAAGCCAGATCTTTTCTTTGCAATGGATGCCAGTCCGGCAAATGACATGAGCGGAGATAAGAAGGAGTTTGGTCAGTTAGGGAAAGGAACACTTTTGCGAATTCTCGATCGCAGTATGGTAACGCATCGAGGTCTGCGGGAATTCATTTTAGATACGGCGGAAACAAACAAAATTCCATATCAGTACTTTGTATCACAGGGCGGAACCGATGCCGGCCGTGTTCATATGTCCAATGAAGGTGTACCGAGTGCTGTAATTGGCATTTGTTCTCGCTACATTCATACGCATGCATCAATGATTCATATTGATGATTATGCAGCAGCAAAAGAACTTCTGGTGAAGCTGGTAAAATCATGTGATCGTTCAACAATTGAATCGATCCGGCAGCAATCGTAAGACAATGATTATTGCTATAGGGACAGAAAATAAAGCAAAGCTTTCAGCAGTTGAACAGGCTTTTAAGCATTTGGCTGCTTATTCATCAATAAAATTTGAAGGCATATCCGCTCCGTCACTAGTTTCAGAACAGCCTTTTGATGACGAGGAAACCCTTTTGGGGGCTATTAATCGGGCTTCTTTTGCACAACAATCGATTAATGCTTCAATTGGAATTGGACTGGAAGGCGGAGTGGTCGAAACCTCAAATGGATTATACATCTGTAACTGGGGCGCCCTTTGCGACCCATTGCTTCCTGAACCAATTACTGCAGGAGGAGCCAGACTTCGCCTGCCTGATCAAGTAGCTGAACAGCTTAGAGAGGGCCGCGAACTGGGACCTGTTATGGAGGAATTTAGTCAAAAGAAAGAAATACGCCAGCGTGAGGGTGCAGTTGGCCTATTTACCAATGAGCGCGTAACCCGGGCTGCGATGTTTTCGCACATCGTCACCCTGCTCATCGGTCAATGGGAGTATAAAAGGACTAACTAAAAAGCGCAGCAGCCGCTGCGCTTTTTAAAATTCTTCGATCGTCTTCATGATCGTTTTCAAGATATTAATAGACTCTCCTACGCTTTGCTCAATTTCCAGGCTGTGATTGGCATTGTGAAATAAGCGGGAAGCAATAGATGGGTTGTCCTTAATTCGGCTGTAACGGTCTTTTATGTAACATCGGTCGTTGTCTCCGATAAAGCATAAACCCTTTTGTTTACTTGTAACCATCGCATCAAATACATCATCTCTTTGCAGCAGCGGTGTTAACCAGATGGTTTTTGCATCGATAAATTCCTGCCTCTTAATTTCAGCGCTCATAGCGATTGTGCCTAGTGACTTGCCAATCAGACAATACTGTTCATAGCTTTTGGCTGCTATTGTTTTTTCAATCACCGTTTCGCAGTCATGTTTAATCGCTTCGCTAAGCTCTTCCATTGTAAAGCTCTTATAGGCATTATGATTATATTGATAGTTTACGTGCAGTACATCATACGATTGAGATAAAAAGATTCCTGTTGAGTAATGGAGGAGCGGGCCTTGAACGGTATATCCCTGGCCGGGAAAAATAATCGCCAGTTTGCTGGACGTTTCTCCGTTGCTTATCAAGGAATAGGGCACAGACAGATTATGATAGCCAGTAATACAATCAGCAGTGAATTTCACATCGTTCCCCGCTTTCTTTCTGATTTAAGATAGCAGAAGCAATGAAATCGCTGCTTCCAAAAGTGTTTTCTACTCCAAGATATAGGAGATTGCTTGCAAGGCCTGCATAGGGGTTTCTACTGTGACCGTTGCTTTTCGTGACAGCTCCTTCAATGCATGATGAAGTTTTTCAGGTCTGATCAAAATAAGCGGTTTGTTTAAAGTTAAAGCAGCACTTGCATCCATTGCGGTATTCCATTGCTTGTATTGTTCGCCAAATAGTGCGATAACGACATCTGATTTACTCATCAAAACCTGTGTCCGAAGATTATTAAATGCTGAAGCAGCATCATCTTTTAAAATGGCATTAGGCTGTTTACCTAAAATTTCTTCGCCAATATTGTCAGAACGCTCATGGTTTTCCATGGGTCCGACAAAATGGAGGGGATAGTTCAGCTCGATCGCCTGATTTTGAAGCTGGTTACGCCAATTACTATGTATTTCGCCAGCTAAATAAATGGTTAATTCCATAAATAATTCCTCCCCATATATAAATTACTATCTAGTATATCATGTTCAGATTGTTGCTAAAAATTGTCTGCTTAAAAAGGGTTGTCAAAATCCAATGGGTACAGGTATCATGTTTAACGAATGCTCTTTCACATTTAGGAGGAAAGAATCATGAAGAAAGCTAGTTTACTTGCAGCATTTCTTATCTTGTCTGCATTTCTGTTTGCCTGCAGTGCTTCCATCGAAGATGAAAAGAAAAAAACGTTGGAAGATGTAGAACATATTTTTAACGAAGAAGCCAAAAAAACAAATGAAGAAACAGATGAAATCTCATTTCGATTGCCTTTTACTGCATCAGTTGCAGAGGAATCTGAACATAATGTAATTATAGAACGCAGTAATAATACATTTGTTTTATTTCATCACCGGAATGATGAAGCCGGGAATGATGTTATTTACAACATGACTACCGGAAGTACAGAAGAGCCCTGGCTTGTTAACGAAACCTTTGAAGAAGAGGGCCGATTTGGTTATGTACTGCTTCGTCAAGTAGATGAGGAACAAGTGGAAATTGTAACAGGCATTAATGATGTCAAGATGACGACTGTGTCGGAAGTGAAGGATGTTTCCAGCAATGCCAAATGGATGATGGAAACCGTTCGTTCCGCTAAATGGAACAAAGAATAAGAATGCTTTTTTCAAGGAACTTCACTCGTGGGGTTCTTTTTTTTAGAGCTGAAAGTCTCATGGTCGTTGATTTCTGTAATAGTAAATCCCTAATGATCTCATTACTAATACTGTCGGTTAAAATAGATAATTCGTATAGATTTCACCGATCAGCCCTTTTAATTGATGAACCCCAGAGTCGGTATTTGTCATGATAACTAAACCCTTTTCCAGGTTTGGATAAGCTGCCAACATACATTGAAAACCTATGCCCCACCCAAGTGATGAAATTTCAATTCCTTTTTCATTCTTATCCAGAAAAACGCCCAGTCCGGTCCACTCCTTACAGCCTTGGGAGACAATCATTTCATTTGCATTCTTTGCTGAAAGGTTAAGCTTGCTGTTCCCTTTTAAAGAATTCATTAACTCAATAAGTAGAAGAGCTAAATCAGAGGGGGTGGTCCATAGACCTGAAGCTGCAGGATATGGATAAAAAGGGTACTTACCGTCTGCTAATTCTCCATGCCTGTTATGTCCACATGAAAATTTTTGCCTGGCTGATGCTGAAGCTGGAAGTTCGAATGTGCTGTTTTTCATTTTTAAATGCTGAAATACCTCTTCATTCATTACTTGCTGAAATGGTTTTTCCATCACATCTTCTATTAAAAGCTGTATAATGCAAAAACCTGCATCCGAATAGTGAAATTCGCTCCCGGGTTTATAACTGACCTTAACAGGTTCCTCACAATAGGGCGTTTTTCCGTGTAATAAGCTTGTCATGTCGGGAGCTCCTGTGATCGAATTGAACACAAAAAAACTTCCTTCTGGATCAATTACACCGGACTGATGACTCAGTAGATGTCTAAGGGTAACTTTTTTATCTTTATTTAGTTCATTATATGGAACTTTCCATGATAAAAGTTTCTGATTAATATCTTCGTCTAAATCAAGAATACTTCGTTCGGACAATGTCAAAACCAATATCGATGTTAGAAATTTACTGATTGAACAAGCATTGAAAACCGAATTGCGTGTCACCCGATTATCCGTTCCTGCTTCAAGTAAGCCGAACCATTCTGCACTTTTCATGGTACCGTCATCAATTTCAGCAATGCTTAATCCAGTTACATTATAATGTTTCATACGCCTATAAAAGTTAAAATTTTCTGTTCTCATCATTTTCCCCCTCAGCATGTAGTAATACATACAATCATATCCTATCAAACTGCTTATTTCACTAGAATGATCCATCGGAACGACGCTATAGTAATCGAAAATAGACTTACTCCTAAAGGTATTCTTGTAAAAAGCACTTGAATATAGAATGGCAGAACCATAAACTAATTGAAACGACTGAAATGGAGGAATCTGTATGATTCATTATGATGGGAGAATTTTTATAGCAAAATCCAATTCGCAAAACGGAGAAGTATCTTCCGACACCTGCTTTTATTATAAACAACAAAATAATATTCTGAGCGCCCATTATAGGGGAGGAGAGATTCTTGAAGGTAGTCTGATCGGACTGGTCCATGAAGATGGATCACTTGTATTTCGGTATAATCACATAAATAAATTAAACGAATTAAGAGGTGGAGAATGCCGCTCAACTCCGGAATTGCTGGCTGATGGAAGAATCAGACTCCATGAAAACTGGAAATGGCACGATCAGGAAAAAACTGAAGGCACATCGATGATTGAAGAAGTATTGAATGATCCTTTTGTCGTATAGGGATGTTTTACTTTTACATAAGCCATCTGAGAAAATGAACTCCTGTTTTATTAAACTCGCAATCTCTTCTTTACTTTTAAAACAAGTGTCTTTACACTAGTAATGTTATAAGGATAAGGGAGGATCATGGGATGAAATGGTTAAAGAAAAAGGGAATCCAGCCATCTCTTAAGGTTTATTTAATTGATGGTCTTAGCTATATGGCTTTGGGTCTTTTCGGTTCACTCATTATAGGGTTGATCATCAAAACACTTGGTGAACAGATAAACAATTACGTTACTGATGTTTTTTGGGGAGATTTCCTGATTGATATGGGTACCCTCGCTATGTCGCTAATGGGTCCTGCCATAGGTGTTGCTGTTGCTTACGGCTTAAAGGCGCCGCCCCTGGTTCTTTTCGCAGCTGCGGTCACAGGAGCAGCGGGAGCATCACTAGGCGGTCCGGCAGGAGCATACCTGGCAGCAGTAGTTTCTACAGAAGCAGGGAAAATAGTCAGTCAATCAACTAAAATCGATATTATTGTCACCCCTTTTGTAACAATTTTCACAGGATTCTCCATTGCTGCTTTGGCAGGTCCTGAAATCGCTCAATTTATGACAACCTTTGGTTCCTGGATTGAATGGTCTACGGAGCAGCGTCCGATTGTGATGGGAATGCTGGTAGCTGGTCTGATGGGAATCGCCTTAACTGCACCGATTTCAAGTTTGGCAATTGCACTCATGCTTGATTTAACTGGTATTGCTGCAGGAGCTGCAACAATTGGCTGCAGTGCCCAAATGGTCGGTTTTGCAGTAGCCAGCTATCGTGAAAATAAGTTCAGCGGCCTAATCGCTCAAGGAATAGGGACATCTATGCTTCAGGTGCCAAATATCATTCGAAATCCATTTATTTTATTGCCGCCTACAATTGCAGGAATGCTCCTGGCGCCGATCGGGACGACTATTTGGCTGATGGAAAATAATGCACCGGGTGCAGGCATGGGAACAAGTGGACTGGTTGGTCAAATTATGACATTTCAAACAATGGGATTCACAATCGATGTGATGGTTAAAGTAGCCCTTTTGCATATTATTGGACCAATATTCATCACACTGTTACTATCTTCTTATATGAGGAAGATCGGCCTGATTAAAGATGGTCAGATGAAGATACATACTGGAGGTAATTAAACGTGAAAAAACTGGAATCTGTTGAACAATTTAATGAGTTTAAAAAGAATGGGAATCATGTATTTATGTTTTCTGCTGATTGGTGTCCCGATTGCCGCGTTATTGATCCAATTCTGCCTAATGTAGAAAAGTCTTATCCAAATTTCACATTTGTTTATGTGGACCGCGATCAGTTTATTGATCAATGCATTGAATTGGACGTATTTGGCATACCAAGTTTTGTTGCTTTTAAAGATGGGGAAGAAACGGGCCGCTTTGTCAGTAAGGATCGTAAAACTCAGGAAGAGATTGAAGCTTTTTTGTCAAAATTGCCTGCATAAAAGAAAGAACTTTAAGAAATTAGAACGAAAATTGAAGACCTGCCCCGTTAGAAGGATTTCTTTCTTTAGGGTCAGGTTATTTTCATGTACAATAGACTTTGAGATAAATTAGGTGCTCCTAGTTAGGAGGAAAAAAATGAGTAAAAAGATGGACTCAATAAAAATGAAACGATTACTTGAAGAACGCTTGATGCATGAGGATCGTCTGATAACCTATGATCGCGAAAAAGATCAGATGCGAATTGAAAATAAACAAACCGGTAAAGGAATTGAAGTATCCGTTCCCAGTGTGATCGGCAAGTGGAATGAGAAAAAAGATGAAGCAATTGATGAAGTTGTTTATTATGTTGAGGAAGCTTTATCGGTAATGGGCAAGGAGACAACGGTTGAATCCGCGGAAAAGCAAGTGTTACCCGTGATTCGTTCAACTTCTTTTCCAACGGAGGCTTCAGAAGGAGTTCCGTTTATTTTTGATGAACATACGGCAGAAACACGAATCTTTTATGCAGTTGACCTTGGCACAACTTATCGGCTGATCGACGAACAATTTCTTTCAAAGCAGGGCTGGACTAAGAATCAAATAAAAGAGATGGCGCTTTTTAATGTCCGCTCGCTGCCCACTTCATTAAAAAAAGATGAAGTAGCAGGCAATGTATTCTATTTTATGAACACAAACGATGGCTATGATGCAAGCCGCGTTTTAAATGACTCCTTCTTAAAAGAAATGGCTGGTAAAATCGAAGGCGAAATGACTGTCGCCGTTCCTCACCAGGACGTATTAATAATTGGGGATATGAGAAACGAAACTGGATATGACGTTTTAGCTCAAATGGCAATGGCCTTTTTTGCGAATGGTCATGTTCCGATTACAGCACTTTCATTTATCTATGAAGAAGGCGAATTGGAACCGGTATTTATATTAGGGAAAAATAAAAGAAGAGAATAAGGAGAACAGACATATGAATGTTTTTTACAATCGCAATGGTATTGGAGATGTACTGCTAATTACACTGGAATCAGTTCCATCTGATCAGCGCACTTTCGAACGAAAAGAAGATGTAGCTAAAATTATGAACAGTGAAACCGGCAAGGCAGTTGGTTATAATCTATTTAATGCTTCTTCCCATTTTCCTGCAGATCAAAATGGAGCTGTGGAAATGAATGATGAAAAACTTTCTGTGATTAATGCCATTCTGAAGAAAAATGGATTTAATGAAGAAATTACAGCTGATTTTTCCCCTAAATTTGTTGTTGGATACGTGCAATCAAAGCAAAAGCATCCAAACGCAGATAAGTTAAATATTTGCCAGGTAATAGTTGGAGAAGAAACCTTGCAGATTGTATGCGGTGCACCGAATGTAGACGCCGGTCAAAAGGTCGTTGTGGCGAAAGTTGGTGCTGTTATGCCGAGCGGATTGGTCATTAAAGACGCTGAATTAAGGGGTGTACCATCAAGCGGTATGATTTGTTCAGCAAAGGAGTTAGATTTAAAAGACGCTCCTCAAGAAAAAGGAATCTTAGTTCTTGAAGATTCGTACGAAGCTGGACAACCTTTCCCGCTGTCATAAGCCATGGGTGCCTGAACGGCTGCTCTGTTTGTTTTCCTATACAGGTTAGGGAGATAAATGGAGCAGCTTTTGTTTTAATTAATATTTTTACATATGATTCAGTTTACATATTACAAAGGATAGTAAACTGCTACATCTTTCATTTGTTTTACGGCAGCACTCTCAGCCGTTTTACCCAATTCCATGTTTTGGCTCGAAATTAAGAAAAAAACTGATAGAATGAAGGGGAACTTAAAGAAATGAGTGATATAGATGAGTTGGATTAAAAAAGTTTTAGCATTATTGCAGCAGGAAGAAAATCAGGCTGCAACAAAAAGAATTGCGCCAAAAAAAATAAAATTGCCTCAATCAGCTAAAAAGGAAATCGACACAAAAATGGTGTATCAGTACCCAAAAGGGTCATTTCGTTTTCCGCTGATCCCGGATGGTCGACAGGAACGTCAAAATCAAGATAAGAAAGAAAAGACGGGCAAGCGTCCGCAATTCTCGAATCGAAATACTGAATATGACTATCAATATGATCCGGCTAAAGTGGTGAAAAAGGATTCGGAAAAAAAATTCACACCGACAGAGATTCCATCACCTTTGTATGGATATCCCAAAAAAGCTAAACAGCAGAAACCTCAAGAAATTGAGTTTGAACTGCCGGCATCTAAAAAGCAGGGAATAGCTCCTGGTGTGTCAATCGATAAGAACCCTGATGCCCATAAGGAAGCCGAAAATCGCTTGCAGGAAAGTGAAAATAGAAGTGAAGAAAGAGCAAAAGCAGAAACGGCTTCATCAAGCGAGTCAGTTATCCATCTTGACCAGTGGTCCAAGCAGGCGAAATTGAAAGAGCAAACCCAGCTCAGAGAAAAAACACCTGAATGGAAACCGGTTGTGCTCAATAACAAATCACGGTCTGAAGACTATAAAGAGCATTCACACCGAATACCTGAAACTAAAGCAGAAGAAAAACGTACGTATGATGAGGAAGATAATGAAAAGGTAAAGAAACAAAAAGAGAACCATGCACCCATTATCAAGCAAAACAATTCAGAGATCGAAGTCAATTCTATCGAGCCGGATAGCGAAAAGAACATCGAATCCGGAGTGGACAGTCAAGGTTTACATCCAGAGGAAACCGGATTGACCGACGGGGACATGACCTTGAAACCGTTTGAAGAACCTGTTGTTTTAAATGAGGAAAAAGATATTGAAGCCGAAGAGGACAAGTCTAATCAGAATAGCAGCACTGAAGGGGCGTCACATACTTATGATCATAAGAGTTCAGACGAATCGGTTCAGGAGCCGGAGGCTGTAAAAGAAAATAAACAGCCTGTCCAGCCTGTAAAAAAACAAAAGAAAGCTGGTCATTTACCATTTAATGTGATGATGCTTAAGCAGGATAAACGAAAAATGTCAGATCGATCAAGACCTGTACAAAGTGTCAGAGACCATGGTTCCGCACCATCATCACAACGGGAGCAAAAAAACCCAATCAACATTAGTGACACAGAATCAGAAAAAAAAGAAACAGATGAAGCGGTTGTTCTTCCAAAAGCTGCTCTTGAAGCAACAGAAACCGAAAGCAGCCTGCCTTATTATGCGTTTCCATCAATGAACCTTCTTATGCCGCCTGTACACGCTGAAGTAGACCAGGAATGGCTGGATCAACAGGCAGAGCTTTTAGATGAAACGCTGTTTTCGTTTAATGTGAATGCAAAAGTAAAACATGTGACTCAAGGCCCTTCGGTCACACGGTTTGAATTGTTTCCAGAAAAAGGTGTGAAGGTAAGTAAAATAACCAGTTTAACGGATGACATAAAATTAAGTCTCGCTGCCCGTGATATCCGAATGGAAGCCCCAATACCGGGAAAAATGGCTATTGGCATAGAAATACCAAACCCTTCCAGCAGACCGGTTGCATTAAAAGAAATTTTGGACCACAAAGCGTTTAAGGAATCGACCGCTACACTTCCGATTGCACTTGGCCTTGATATAGAGGGACAGCCCGTAGTAACCGATATCGGGAAAATGCCTCACGGATTAATTGCAGGTGCTACAGGATCCGGGAAAAGTGTGTGTATTAACTCCATATTGGTCAGTTTGCTTTACCATTCATCACCTGAAGACCTGAGGCTTTTACTGATTGATCCTAAAATGGTAGAATTGGCGCCTTATAATCATATCCCCCATTTGGTCAGTCCGGTCATAACAGATGTAAAAGCTGCTACAGCAGCGCTTAAGTGGGCGGTTGAAGAAATGGAAAGACGTTACCAGCTATTTGCCCATGCCGGTGTAAGGGATATTGGCCGCTACAATCAAAAAGCGAAGGAAGCCCGTCAATTTAATCAAAAGCTGCCTTATTTAGTGATTGTTATTGATGAATTGGCGGACTTAATGATGATGTCCCCAGCCGATGTAGAGGAAGCAATATGCCGGATTGCTCAAAAAGCCAGAGCATGCGGAATTCATTTATTAATTGCAACACAACGCCCGTCTGTAGACGTTATAACGGGGCTAATTAAGGCCAACGTACCTACACGGGTAGCGTTTTCCGTGAGTTCACAGGTTGATTCGCGGACCATTATCGATACGTCTGGTGCAGACAGGCTTTTAGGCAAAGGAGATATGCTGTTTTTAGGTAACGGAGCGTCTAAACCGGTCCGTCTTCAGGGAACATTCGTATCGGATGATGAAATAGATGCAGTTGTTGCGCATGTACGCAGGGAAAGAGAAGTTAATTATCTTTTCCATCAGGAAGAATTATTAGCTAAAGTAGAGGTACAGGACGAGGAAGACGAATTATTAATGGATGCATGTCAATTGGTAGTGAATCAGGGAGGAGCATCCACCTCTATGCTGCAGCGCCAATTCAGAATCGGCTATAACAGGGCTGCAAGGCTGATCGATTTAATGGAAAAGCAGGGCTGGATCTCAGAGGCTAAAGGCAGCAAGCCGAGAGATGTACTGATGACAAGTGAGGATTTGCAGACCCTGCAGGACACGGGGACTAGCCAGTAAGTAGACCATCTGCACGGTGATTATAGGGCCCTGGTTTGTTGAAATGAAAAATCGTGGTATAATAAAAAAATATGCGTTTTTAAGAATATGATTACACACCATCTTCTGCTTTTCATATACTGGAAACAGGCAGAGGGTCGTTGGAGGTTCAATTATGACAAGTTATCATTTTGTAGGAATAAAAGGCTCAGGAATGAGTCCTCTAGCTCAAATTTTACATGATATGAATTATCATGTTCAGGGCTCTGACATAGAAAAATACTTTTTTACTCAAGCCCCTCTTGAGCAAAGAGGCATTTCAGTGCTGCCATTTGACAAAAACAATATTAAGCCAGGGATGACGGTTATTGCAGGAAATGCTTATCCCGATGAACATGAAGAGATTGCAGAAGCAAAAAATCAAGGTCTTGAAGTTATCCGTTATCACAAATATCTTGGGGACTTTATGAAAAACTATATTTCGATTGGGGTTTCCGGTGCCCATGGCAAAACTTCTACAACCGGTTTGCTGTCCCATGTTATGCAGGGTGGGGCACCAACTTCATTCTTAATCGGAGACGGTACGGGTAAAGGGATGGAAGACAGCAAATATTTTGTATTCGAAGCTTGTGAATACAGACGCCATTTCCTTTCTTATTCACCGGACTATATGATCATGACCAATATAGATTTTGATCATCCTGATTATTTTGCAGATGTGGATGATGTATTCTCAGCTTTTCAGGAAATGGCCATGCAAGTAAATAAAGCCATTATTGCCTGTGGGGATGATGAACAGCTTCAAAAAATGCAGGCAAATGTACCTGTGCTGTTTTATGGATTTAATGAAGAAAATGATTTCCAGGCTCGTAATATTGAGACTTCTCCTGAAGGCACGTCTTTTGACGTCCTGGTACGCAATGAATATTACGGCTCGTTCTCCATTCCAATGTTTGGAGACCACACGATTATGAATGCTTTATCAGTTATTGCGCTTTGCCACTATGAAGGATTTGATACCGAAGTTGTCCAGGCTCAATTAAAAACTTTTACTGGTGTTAAAAGACGCTTTACCGAAAAAAAGGTACAAAACCAGGTGTTAATAGATGATTACGCACATCATCCAACTGAAATCAGAGCAACGCTTGATTCAGCTTCAAAAAAATACCCTGACCGTGAGATTGTGGCAATTTTTCAGCCTCATACCTTCACCAGAACACAAACATTTTTAGATGAATTTGCTGACTGCCTGAAAAAAGCAGATCATGTTTATCTATGTGATATTTTTGGCTCAGCCCGTGAAAATCACGGAAAACTGACGATACAGGACCTTCAAAAGAAAATTGAGGATGCCACCCTGTTAAGTGCCGAAGATCCATCCCGGCTTTCACGTCATTCCGATGCCGTATTAATTTTTATGGGAGCGGGAGATATACAAAAATTTCAGGAGTCTTATGAACATTGGCTATTAGCTAAAAGTTAATAAGCAAGGAGCTGCCGGGAAATGGCAGCTCTTTTTTTTAATTCAGCTGAAATCAACACCAAATGTTAACAAAGCCTTAATTTTAGAAAAATATTGTAATAATAAGAAGGATTTCGATAAACATAAACAGAAATTAACATAAAGCACTACGTTTAGTAGATAATAAGCTAGGGTAAAACAAATATGAAAGAGAGGAGATGTTTAAATGGAAATTCTACTTTACATTAGTGCTGCACTTGCAGCTGTTGGATTCTTAATCTTATGTATCAGTCTTGCGGTTACATTATTCGCAATGAAGAAAACGCTTGATAACATTGCCGGCACAGTAGGCGGGCTGGAGAGCCAGCTTGACGGAGTTACGAGGGAAACAGCAGATTTATTACATAAAACGAACGGTCTTGCAGAGGATATACAGGACAAGTCGCTTAAATTAAATTCTGTTGTGGATGCTGTAAAGGGAGTTGGAACCAACGTTCAGCAACTCAATAATTCCATTGGGAAAATCACTCATTCTGTTAGCCGCTCTGTAGAAAATAACGAAGACAAGATTGCACAGGTTGTTCAATGGAGCAATGTAGCAATGGAAATTCGTAACAAGTGGAAAACAAAAAAACCAAAGGAAACAAACTATTCTACAGATTATCCAGAACCGCAGCGGGCTTTGCCGCCAGTGGATCAACAAAGACCTTAATTTAAGTTCAGATTGCATTATAACAAGGAGGAATTAAGATGACACAATTCGAAAAACCAACAGCTCACAAAGAAGAAAAAGAAACAAATTCCAAAGATTTTGTTGTAGGCGCATTAATTGGCGGAGCAATTGGAGCGGCTACAGCGCTTTTCCTGGCTCCTAAATCAGGTACAGAATTGCGTCAGGACCTTAATACTCAAACAAATCTTTTAAAAGAGCGCTCATCTGAGTGGAAAGACCAGGCAGTAACAAAGGGAAATGAACTGGCTGCTACTGCTAAAGAAAAATCAGCAGGAATAACGCAAACTGTACAGTCGCAGTCAAATGCAATTGTAGAGAAGGTAAAATCGTTAAAAGGAAATTCTTCAGAATCGAGTGAAGAGAGTTCAGATAATATCAACTCGGATCTTACAAAGTTTTCAAATGAGTCTAACCAAAATCCGGCTCCATCAGTTACACCTGTTGATCCGTTGACACCGAATACTTCAACTGATCCAATTGGTTCGTCTGATAAAAAACTTTAAGGACTGTCTGAAAGAACGATGAAGATTTTCTTCATCGTTTTTTCTTCGAATTGCATTTGATATCTGAAAGGAGAAATCTTAATGAAAAAGATTGAACAAATAAATGAATTTGATCAGCTTATTAAGGATAAAAACTCATTTTTCTTTATGAAGCACAGCCTTACCTGCCCAATCAGCGCAGCAGCTTATGACGAATATAAGAAATTCGATCATGAAGCAGACGCAGATGTTTATTATTTAGCTGTTCAGGAGTCCAGAGAGCTTTCGAATCATATCGCTCAAACCTTTGGTATCCGCCATGAATCTCCACAAGCAATTTATTTTAAAAATGGTGAGCCTGTATGGAATGCTTCTCATAATAAAATAAAAGCAAATTCATTGAAGGACCAGGTAAAAAACTAAAGCTCAATCAAAAACTCTGGCTTAAAATCCAGAGTTTTTTCTTTTGTGTTGGCTTCTTTACCGGTTTACAACAGACCACGATACTTTCTATAATTCATCAGATTTTCTATTTTTCTTCTATATTTCTCTCAGATACGACTTTTGTGCTAAATATTTTGATGAATATTGTCTAAGTCTTTATTCCTTTTTATTAATCAGGAGATAAGAGTCTCAGCTTGAATTATTTCCTCGGAAATGTTTAGCTTTTAGGGCTGAACCGTAAACCTGAGTCTTTGATAAAGGGAGACTTTTGACTTATTTTATCTATTAATTTGCTGGATTAAGATAAATTCAAATGCAAATACACTTGTTATTCTAAATAAACAAGAATAAATTTTTATTAAAAACCTCTTTATAGCAGGGATTGCCCGCTAAATTATATTTTTACTAACTTGCTTTAACGCTTAAAAGCGTTTAATAAATAAAGTTTTTCGTGACATTCTCGGATTGTTCGATTATAATAAGGAACAATTGATAAGGTGATCGTTAAATCCTTCACCCGGATAAACAGCTAAACATATACCGGGGGATTAACTGATCATTTTATGGATCAATTTGATTTTTTAAAAGAAAGGAATGTTTTGTATGAGCAATGTGGAATTGGATCAACTTCGACACAAAGTAGACGAGATGAACTTACAGCTGCTTGAAGTAATTAATCAGCGTGCAGAATTAGTTCAGGAGATTGGCCGAGTAAAAGAAAAGCAAGGTGTAAATCGTTTCGAACCAGTTCGTGAACGAGCAATGCTGGATCTGTTAAAGGAAAATAATAAAGGACCATTTCTCAATTCCACGATTGAGCATATCTTTAAAGAGATTTTTAAAGCAGGGCTTGAATTACAGGCAGATGATCACCGTAAAGAGCTTCTTGTATCCCGAAAGAAAAAATCGGAAGATACAATTGTCAATCTAAAAGGTGAAACCATTGGGAATGGCAAGCCACAATTCATTTTCGGACCATGTGCTGTGGAATCTTATGAGCAGGTTGCAGCTGTTGCACAGCAAGTTCAGGCAAAAGGCCTTAAATTACTTCGCGGGGGTGCATACAAGCCTAGAACCTCTCCATATGATTTCCAAGGCTTAGGACTTGAAGGTCTTCAAATTTTAAAACGTGTTGCTGACGAATATGATCTTGCGGTTATCAGTGAAATTGTTAACCCGGCTCATATTGAAGAAGCAGTGGACTACATTGATGTAATTCAAATTGGGGCTCGTAATATGCAAAACTTTGAGCTTTTAAAAGCTGCAGGGTCTGCAAATAAGCCAGTTCTATTAAAACGAGGATTAGCTGCTACGATTGATGAATTCATTAATGCAGCTGAATATATAATGGCTCAAGGAAATGATCAGATTATCCTGTGTGAGCGGGGAATAAGAACATATGAAAAAGCAACAAGAAACACATTGGATATCTCAGCTGTTCCGATCTTAAAGCAAGAAACACATTTGCCTGTTTTTGTTGATGTAACCCATTCAACAGGAAGAAGAGATCTGCTGCTTCCAACAGCAAAAGCTGCTCTTGCAATTGGTGCAGACGGCGTAATGGCTGAAGTGCATCCGGATCCTGCTGTAGCATTATCAGATTCTGCTCAGCAAATGAACTTTGACCAGTTCAATGATTTCTGGGATGCGGTGCAAACATTCTTGGGAGTTCACGCAAAATAAATAAATATGTTATGATAAGTTCTTCAATCTGTTATTCTCAGCAGATTGGAGAACTTTTTTATTTTCAACAAAGATGTACTTTCACTACTTAATTATTTTATCTCGAACAAAAATGATTGAAATTCCGACTATTGTTTGAAAGCGTTGCATCAGTAGCGTATGATTATGTAAATAAGTGAGCAATCTTAAATAATTACAGCTAAATCCTTCTGTTTTCAAGGGTTTATCGTGTAAAATGAAAATAAATGAAAATGAGAATGACCAAAGGAGCGCTAATAATGAATATTACGATTTATGATGTAGCAAGAGAGGCCAATGTTTCAATGGCAACCGTTTCACGCGTAGTGAATGGAAACCCCAATGTAAAGCCTGCTACAAGAAAGAAAGTGCTGGAAGTAATTGATCGTTTAGGATATCGTCCTAACGCTGTTGCGCGCGGACTGGCAAGCAAAAAGACTACCACTGTCGGAGTTATTATTCCTGATATCTCAAACATATTTTTTGCTGAGCTTGCAAGGGGAATTGAAGATATTGCGACGATGTATAAGTACAATATTATCCTAAGTAATTCCGATCAGAATGAAGAAAAAGAATTGCATTTATTGAATACAATGCTTGGCAAGCAGGTGGATGGCATTGTATTTATGGGCGGTAATATTACTGAAGAGCATGTGAATGAGTTTAAGCGATCTCCTGTACCGATTGTTATTGCAGGATCTGTGGAAGCTACTAACCAGACTCCATCAGTTAATATCGACTATCATCAGGCTTCATTTGATGCGGTCAGCCGTCTGATTGAAAAGGGCCATAAGAGAATTGCCTTTGTGAGCGGTCCATTCCACGATACTATTAACCGCGCCTTGAAGCTTGAAGGATATCGGGAAGCTCTTCAAAAGGGTGGAATTGAGTATTCGGAGGAGCTTATTGTTGAAGGCGATTACACGTATGACAGCGGACTTGAAGCATGGTCCCGTCTTCAGGAATTGTCAGCGAAGCCTACAGCTGTTTTTGTAGGTAATGATGAAATGGCGCTGGGAGTAGTACATGGAGCTCAGGATCAGGGATTAACAATTCCTGATGATGTAGAGGTTATTTCGTTTGACAGCACAAAATTAGCCCTTATGGTGCGTCCTCAGTTGACTGCAGTGGTACAGCCGCTCTATGATATTGGGGCTGTAGCCATGCGTTTGCTAACGAAATTAATGAATAAGGAATCCATTGACAACCATACAGTTGAATTGCCTCACCGCATTGAAGAGAGACAATCCACTAAAAACTAATAAAACAAAAAAGTAGAGCACTCATTGCTCTACTTTTTTTTGTTTGATCGGATTGTATAAAGTGCTTTATCAACGGTTAATTTATTTTTTTCGGTAATCTCTTTTTTACGCGGTATTGCTTCATAAATATTATCGGGATCCTGCCATGTTTTAATGAGTGGAACAGGTGATTCCGGCTGCCACCGGGTTAGCCATCCTTCAGGAAGATCGCCAGAATCAGGAGTAAATCCCGTCATCTCCATCCAAACTTTTGCCCAGGCACGCGGCACCACCCGCCAAATATCATAGCCGCCCCCACCTACAGCAACCCAGCGGCCTTCACAATAGGTATGAGCCAGTTCATGCGCAATTTCAGGAATTTTTTGATAAATTTTCATGGTTGATGACAGATGGGTTAGGGGATCCAGACAGTGCGCATCTGCTCCATTTTGCGTTAAAATAACATCCGGTTTAAAAAACTCTATAACTTCCCGAAATGATTGTTCATAGGACGCAAGAAAAGATTCATCTTCCGTAAAGGCGTCAAGCGGAATGTTAAATGAATACCCGTAACCTTTTCCCTGACCCCGTTCGTTAACAGCACCAGTACCCGGAAAGAGGTACCGGCCTGTTTCATGAAGAGACAGCGTGCAAACATTCGGATCATCATAAAATGACCATTGAACTCCGTCTCCATGATGGGCGTCAGTGTCTACATAAAGCACCTTAGCTTTGTACTTTTCCTGCATGTACTTAATGGCTACTGAGCTGTCATTATAAACACAAAAGCCAGATGCTTTTCCTCTGAAACCATGGTGAAGTCCGCCGCCCAAATTCATCGCGTGCTTCACTTTGCCGGACATCACCCAGTCTACTGCTTCCAGGGTTCCTCCAACGAGTCTGGCACTGGCATCATGCATGCCGGTGAAAATGGGTGTATCTTCTGTCCCTAAACCGTAGCTTTCCGCTTTATCTTTTGAAAGATTACCGGTGCTCGCAAGTTTAACTGCTTTGATATAGGCAGGATCATGCACCAGCTGGAGCTCTTCATCAGTTGCCAATCGGGGTGCTGCAATCTGATCATCTGTTATAGCATTGGATTTTTTAAGCAAGTCAAGTGTCAGCTGAAGCCTTTTTTGATTAAAAGGATGCTCTTCAGAAAAACGGTAGTTTAATAGATCCTCCGAATAAATAAACACAGCCTCCTGATTTACAGTGGACTGGTCGGCAGATTTGGCCATAGTACATCATGCCCTTCCTCGCGTAAATCTTCAATGACAGACATTGGATTCATTGTTTGTACGCGAAATACCAATATTTTAAATCTCTCATCTTTCTTAAATGGATAAACAAGTACGCTGTGTATATTGGAATGATTTTTTCGTATAATACCAGCCACCTCAAATAACATACCTGCCCTATTTGGCACTTTCACTTCTATTTGAGACCCGGGCTGCTTTGCTCCCGTCAGCTGAATGAGTGTATGTAATAAATCTGTTTCTGTAATCATTCCGACTAACTTGTCTTCGCTGACGATGGGAAGGCAGCCAATATGTTCTTCCATGAATAGGACGGCTACTTCTTCAACAAAATCAAGGGGGTGGCCAGTTATAACCGGGGTGGTCATGACATCCAGCAGCTTGGTTTGAAAAAGATCATCTTTATGGTCAGCCTGGAAGGGAGAGGGGGAAAACTCCTTCACATCCCTGTCAGTTAAAATTCCTACCACTTTATTTGTTACATCCACAATCGGAAGATGCCTGATTCTTTTTTCGGTCATTAATTCAATGGCCTCAGCAACCGTTGAATCCGGCAATAATGTCGCAACCTCCGTAACCATCATTTCTTCAATGATCATTATTGATGCCTCCCTGCAAATATTAATACATAAATCGATTCATAAATCGAAGCTGATCAAATTGCTGTATCGATTCAGGTTTTATCCTTTTACCAATCCGTGCCATTAAGCAGTTTGCCGGATGAGAACTAATTTCAGGATCGTCTGTTGCATAGTATTCCAAACCGCCGGCATTCATCATTTTTTCCATGATTTTTCGATACTCCCATACATTCAGACCGGTTCCTTTAAGATCCCAGTGCCAGTAGTATTCAGTGGTAATAATAATATAGTCTTCCATTGCATCATCCATCATTGACACCCGTAAAAGATTTTTGCCGACAGAAGCTCCCCGGAATTTAGGTATCACTTCAATTGCACCGAGTTCAATCAAATTTTCCATATTACCCTGAGACCAGCGTTCAAGAGGATCAGGGTAAAGATAGGTGACATACCCTACTATAGTGTTGTGTTCACGGGCAATAATAATCCTTCCTTCAGGGAGTCCGGCAATTTCAATCAGCGCTTTGTGCTGCTGTGGACCTGGACGGAACGCAATAAGATCTTCGTGAAAATCAAGAGTAGACAGCTGGTTCGCAGAGACAGGTCCTTCAATGACGATAGAACCCTTTATTGTTTTTAATTCTTTAGCATTATACAATTTAACATGTTCCATAAAATGGATCACCTACATTTCATTGATTGTCCTAGTATACAGCATAACTCAATAATTAAAGCGCTTTCAACTATAAAGTACGTTTCCTTTAATTAGTGCAAGCTTTTCTAACATAATTTTTAAAAATTGAGATAATTGTAGATTTGTACTATACTAAAGTGGACATTTCTTACATAGGGGGACGATTTTATGAAATTGGAAGCGTTACCATCGGTAAAGGGAAAGTATAATCTAGACAGCTATGAAGAAGCAGTATCTTCATTTGACTGGAAAGAAGCAGAGAAAAATTTTTCCTGGCACCAAACTGGAAAAATCAATATGGCGTATGAGGCAATTGACCGTCATGCAGAATCCGATAAAAAAAACAAAGTAGCACTTTACTACCGTGATGCGACTCGGAATGAAAAATACACATTCCGGGAAATGAAGGAAATGACAAATAAAGCAGCAAATGTACTGAAAAGCCAGGGTGATATTGAAAAGGGTGACCGTGTTTTTATCTTTATGCCGCGTTCACCGGAACTATATTTTGCACTGCTTGGAGCACTTAAAGCAGGCGCTATCGTGGGGCCGCTGTTTGAAGCATTTATGGAAGGGGCTGTGAGAGACCGCCTTGAAGACAGTGAAGCCAAAGCGATTATTACCACCCCGGAACTGCTTGAACGGGTGCCGGTTGATGAACTGCCGCATTTGAAGCATGTATTTATCATCGGGGATGAAGTGAAAGAAAGCGGCAAGCAAATCGACTTTATGAAGCATTTCAAGGAAGCTGACAGAACTTTTTCAATTGAATGGCTTGAGCGTGATGATGGTTTGATCCTGCATTATACTTCAGGCTCAACCGGCAAACCTAAAGGGGTTTTACATGTGCAGGAAGCCATGCTGCAGCACTACCAGACGTCTAAATGGGTTCTGGACCTGCGTGAGGATGATGTGTATTGGTGTACAGCGGATCCTGGGTGGGTTACAGGGACATCTTATGGCATTTTTGGTCCATGGCTTACTGGCACGACCTCAGTGATTGTAGGAGGACGTTTTAGTCCGGAAGCCTGGTATCAAACACTGGAGGATTATGAAGTAACGGTCTGGTACAGTGCACCGACAGCATTCCGTATGCTGATGGGAGCCGGCGATGAGCTTGTAAAGAAGTTTGACTTATCCAACCTGCGACATGTTTTAAGTGTAGGAGAACCATTAAACCCTGAGGTAATACGATGGGGAATGAAAGTATTTCAGCACCGAATTCATGATACCTGGTGGATGACGGAAACAGGCGGTCAAATGATTTGCAATTATCCTGCTCTTGATATTCGTCCAGGGTCGATGGGCAAACCTTTTCCGGGAGTTGAAGCAGCAATAGTAGATGACCAGGGCAATGAACTGCCTGCTAACCGAATGGGAAATCTTGCGCTTAAAAAGGGCTGGCCATCTATGATGAATACGATCTGGAATAATGAGCAAAAATATGAATCCTATTTTATGCCAAATGGCTGGTATGTATCGGGTGATTCTGCTTATAAGGATGAAGATGGATACTATTGGTTCCAGGGAAGAATTGATGATGTCATCATGACTTCAGGAGAAAGAGTAGGTCCATTTGAAGTGGAAAGTAAGCTTGTAGAGCACCCGGCAGTAGCAGAAGCGGGCGTTATTGGAAAGCCTGATCCAGTAAGGGGAGAAATCATCAAAGCATTTATTGCGCTGCGTGAAGGCTATGAACCGACAGAGGAATTAAAAGAAGAAATACGACAGCATGTTAAAAAAGGACTTGCTGCACATGCAGCCCCTCGTGAAATTGACTTTAAAGATAAGCTTCCAAAGACCAGAAGCGGAAAAATTATGCGACGTGTACTTAAAGCATGGGAACTCGATCTTCCAACTGGTGATCTGTCTACCATGGAAGATTAATGATTATTTTATTATGAGGCCGAACATCACGGCCTCATTAATTTTGGCAAAAAATTGAACGATTCCGGAAATGGAATCGCTCAATTTTATTTGTTTTAGCCATTGTCACCGTCTGCAGGCGGCTCCTCATCTTCCGGCGGATCATCGGAAGGAGGGGTTTCGTCTTCAGGTGGATCGTCAGGTGTTTCTTCACCAGGCTCTTCATCGGCCGGAGGTGATGACTCGTCACTTCCACCGCTTTCAACTTCTTCTTCTTCGTCTTCCTCATTGTTTCCATTGCCGCCGTTTCCGCTGTTATTTCCAGATGCAGGCGGTGTGGCCGCGGCAGGAGATGAAGAATCACTGTTGTCTTCATTTTGTGTATTTTCCTTCTTAGGTTTAGGGGCTGCCCCGATTCGAACTTCATTGGATCGTGCAGACTCTTTACCTGCCACATCAACTGCAACCACTTGATAAGTTCCAGCTGAAAGTGAAGCAGAGAGTGATTCATCAAGTTTCCTTACTGCCACTTTATTGCCGCCCGAATACACTCTGTAGCCGACGACATCGCTGCTGCCTGAAGGTGTCCAGGAGATCTTGCTGTCTGACACACTTGCTGTAACGCTGCCCGGGTTGCTGCCGTCGTCCTCCAGTCGGTTTTCAGCAACTAGAAGATTTGAGAAAAACGAATTATCCTCAGGGAATAATTTGGACGAATCGCCTCCATAAGGGTAGAGCATTTGTTTCGCATAATCCGGACTTAACAAAGCCCCATTTGACGAAAATTCATCCGGTGTAGAATCCATCGCTACAAACCGCTTGCCATCTTTACTTACATATTTTGTAACAATCAAGCCATTTTCAGAACCTGATGGAGTATAAGCAGATGTGAATAAATCTGTTGATACCAACCCTGCCTTAGAGCAGGCGTCATTTGCTGCCTGACCAGTAAACGTACAGAACGACCGGTTCACGACACCTTCGGGCTGCGGGAAAGCATTTGAAGGATCGATCAGGTCTGGACGAAGTTCATTTGTCCGGTTCATCATTTGTGCCCACAAACTGATTGCTCTCCTGCTGCCGTCATTAAGACTGGAAGGTTCGTCGTAACCGAACCAGATACCAAATGTGATATTAGGATTTGTTCCGATAAACCAGTTATCGTGCTCAAATTGTGATGTCCCTGATTTTGATGCCCAGTCTGTTGAGAAATTCAGCTGGCTTGGTGCTGTCCGGCCTGAACCAATAGGGGTCATCGTATCTCTCATCATATCCAATGTGACATAGGCTGTGGATGGAGAAAACATCTCAATCGGTTCAGCCTTGTGTTCAAAGATCACGTTGCCGTCTCTATCTTCAATCTTTTCAATCATATACGGTTCATTATATTGACCCATATTGCCAATTGCAGCATAGGCAGAGACATTTTCTTCCACTGTAATTCCTTTATCCATGCCCCCTAGAGAAAACGCTCTGCGGGAATATTCTTCATCTTTAATTCCTTTAGGATCAATTTTTTCTAAAAATTCCCCGGGATTATGCCCTTGTTCAATCATTCTGCCATACAGGCGTGCGGCAGATAAATTATGGGAGGCAGCAAGTGCTGTCCTTGCCGGAATAAGTCCGTATTCCCGTCCTACTACGAAGTTTGCAGGCTGCCAGCCATTGTAATTAAATTTAACATCAGCTAAAGGGCTACCCGCGCCAATTAATCCATATTCAATAGCAGGGGCATAAACAGCAAGCGGTTTAATTGTTGATCCGCTTGAACGGTAGGATTGAGTGGCGTGATTTAATTGTTCCTGTTCAAAATCTCTTCCGCCTGTAAAACTTAAAATACGGCCTGTGGAATTTTCCATCAGTACGCTTCCGACTTGTTCAGGAATGCTGACGTTTACCGCTTCTCCTGTTTCAAGATTGGTTCTTTCCACGGTTCTGTTGCCATCAAAACCTGCAAAATTATTTTTCACTTTTTCCATTGCATCGTACAGTTCTTTATCGATGGTTGAATGAATTTCATATCCATTCTGGCGGATATCACGCTCTGCCAGAAGGGTATATTCTTTATCGATGGTCTGACTGTCATCCACTTGCTGCCTGGAGTAACCAGCCTGTTCAGCAAGATAGTACTTTAATATCTCAACTGCTCTGCGCTCCAGCTCATAGGTTACATAAGGATATTGCTCGGCGGCACTTGAAGACCGTTCAATAAAATCCTGCGTCAAATCATAACTTACTGCTTCATCATGCTGCTCGCGGGTAATGGAGCCATCGCGGAGCATTCTGCTTAGTACTTCTTTTTTACGTTCAATACCTGGCTGCAGCGCTTCCTCTGATTTTAGTTCACCTTTATTCGTGAACGGGGTATAGCCAAAGGGTGCTTGCGGCAATCCTGCTATAAAAGCGGCCTGAGGGAGGCTGAGATCTTTTGCATCCACCCCGAAAATTCCCTGAGCTGCAGTCTGAACGCCGGCAATATTACTGCCGGATGAATTTCGACCCATATCAGCTACATTTAAGTAAGCTTCTAAAATTTGTTCCTTTTCAAAAAAACGTTCCACTCGCAGCGCAAGCAAAATTTCTTTTGCTTTACGGTCAAAAGAAACTTCATTGGTAAGTACTTGGTTTTTTATCAGCTGTTGAGTGAGGGTGCTTCCGCCGGTTTGATTGGCTGAGTTTGTGACTTCCTGAAAGACAGCACGCATAATCGCTTTTGGAACGACGCCGTCATGCTCCATAAAATATTCATCTTCCGTGGCAATTACTGCATCGGTCAATAAAGGGGAAACATCTTTCAGCGCAATTTCTTCACGTTCCAGGTCCGTGCGGAGCTTACCTAAATAAACATCATTGGCAAAATATATGTCAGACGTTTCTGTGTAATCGTAAATATTTGTTTCTAAATCTTCATATGACAGGACTTCCTCGTCCTTAACAAGAGACGCAAAATATCCGGCTCCTACACCGCCTGCAAATGCCGCTCCAATTACCGCGAATATGACAACAAGTAAAAATATATTCCATACCACATGGTACGATAAACGGAGTTTTTTTGGTGCACCGCGTTTTATAAGGGCAGTTTTCGCTTTAATAAACGCTGCTTTTATAGAAGCCAGACGCTCTTTCATGTACAGTTTACGATCTGTCAACAGTTATCATCCTCCTTGAAACATCCTTTTAATTATAACATATTGTGCGCATTTTGAAGGTGAAATACAGGAGAATTTCTCCATAATTTATCGAAACCTGCTTGACAAAAGCTGATTTTGTATGATAAAAATACGTTACTTAAACTTAAATAAAAAAGCGTTGAAGAGAATAAGTAGGAGATCCTCCCTGTTCATCTAGAGAAGCGGTGGTTGCTGCAAACCGCTACAAAGGATCTGTGAATTACACTTTCTGAGCTGTCTTCTGCCCAAGTGGAAGACCGGATGAATGTCCGTTATGAAATGAAGTGGAAGAGAAATTAACTCTCTTAAGCTGGGTGGTACCGCGCATAAAAGCGTCCCTGCATATTGCAAGGGGCTATTTTTATGCGTTTTTTTAATTTAAAAGCGGAAGGCGCTCGTTCAGCTGCGACAAGCATAAGACGCGGTGGCCGAGTGGACGTTCTTTGTCCACTTGGGCAGCGTGGCTTATGACCTCGAGCAGCTAGCGTCTGTAGCTGGATAAAGTAAAAGCGGAAGGCGCTCGTTCAGCTGCGAAAAGCATAAGACGCGGTGGCCGAGTGGACGCTCTTTGTCCAGTTGGGCAGCGTGGCTTATGACCTCGAGCAGCTAGCGCCTGAAGCTGGATAGAGTAAAAGCGTAAGCGGGCGTTAAGGGGCGACAAGCATAAGGCGGCCTGCCCAGAAAGGCGCTTTTTGCCTTTTGGGAAGGACGGATTATGACTCGAGCCCCTGCCCGCTGTAGCTGGATAAACCAAAGGAGGAAGTAGAAATGGAGTTATTAAATGATTTGGCATGGAGAGGCATTATTTATCAGCAAACGGATGAAGAAGGGATGAAGGAACTTCTTGAGAACGAATCCGTTTCTCTGTATTGCGGTGCTGATCCGACAGGCGACAGCTTGCACATTGGACATCTGCTTCCGTTTTTAACAATGAGACGCTTCCAAAACCATGGCCATCGCCCGGTAGTTCTGGTTGGCGGCGCAACTGGTCAAATAGGCGATCCAAGTGGAAAAAAGGAAGAACGTTCTTTATTAACAACCGAACAGGTTGAACATAATGTAAAATCAATCCAGGCTCAGCTTAAAAAGATTTTTTCAATTTCCGGTGAAAAAACTGCTGTTATGGTTAATAATCTGGATTGGATTGGTAAAATAGATATGATTTCTTTTCTGCGGGACTACGGAAAATACGTCGGTGTAAATTACATGCTTGCTAAAGACACTATTTCATCCCGATTAGAGACAGGAATCTCTTTCACTGAATTTACCTACACCATTATCCAGGCGATGGATTTCAATCATTTATACAAAGAACTGAACTGTAAGCTGCAGATCGGTGGCAGTGATCAGTGGGGAAATATTACAACAGGGCTTGAATTGATTCGCAAAATGAATGATAACGCAAAAGCTTTTGGCATGACAATTCCGCTTGTTACAAAAGCTGATGGAACGAAATTTGGTAAAACAGAGAGCGGTGCGATCTGGTTAGATTCTGAAAAAACATCACCTTATGAATTTTATCAGTTTTGGTTCAATGCTTCAGATGCCGATGTTGTAAAATACCTTAAATTCTTTACCTTCCTGGAAAAAGAAACAATTGAAGGATTAGAAGAATCAGTGCAAAATGAACCTCATATTCGTGCAGCACAAAAAGCACTCGCTGAAGAAATGACAGAGATGATTCATGGAAAAGAAGCACTGGAACAGGCACAGAGAATTACATCTGCACTATTTAGCGGCGATCTGAAAGTACTCAGCAGCTCTGAAATAAAACAAGGCTTCAAAGATGTGCCAACATATTTGCTGGAGGAAGAAGATTCGACGAATATCGTTGATGTGCTGGTCGATGCAAAAATATCTTCTTCAAAGCGTCAGGCAAGAGAAGACGTATCAAATGGGGCAGTCTATATCAATGGAGACCGCGTTACAGACCTTAATTTTCATTTAGAAGGTCAGGTTCGGCTTGAAGATGAATTTACAATCGTCAGAAGAGGAAAGAAAAAATACTTTATGATTCAGTACTCATAAAATAAAAAAAGTCCGGAACTCCTTTAAGACGGGTTCCGGGCTTTTCTTAAAGTAAAAAGAGAGAAATGAAACCTATTCCCCAAATGCCTCAGGCAGCATCTTGAATCCGTCTATTTCTGCGTCTTCTTCTACTTCAATCATGATGCAGCGCTTGCCATTATAGTTGACTTGCTTAACATACTGCAAATCCTGCGGGCTGATGGAGATATTCGCAACCTTTGTGCTGATTTTAATTGATTTTGATTTGTATTTGGGCACAATGCTGCTTGCTTTCAGCTCGTATGATTCGTCATCGGTAATGAGGTGAAAAGCTTCTTTTACCTTTTCACTGTCAACCTGTTCACCGCTCTTTGTTAATATTCTCTCTACGTCTTTATAATCAAGTTTTGGGGATTCATCTTCTTCATTCTCTTCAATTGAATCATTAATCTCACTGTAAACAGCTGCAAGAGTAGAGGGGGAGAGCTGATCACCTACGACATTTTTGATTACTTCCTCGAAGACCGCTTTATCTTCCTTAGCCGTCATAATTTGTTCGCCGTTTAACACTTCCTCTATAAAGTGATAGTCAGGTTCATTCGCTTTGCCAGCGGCATACAGGATGTGATTGACGTCTGATGTATGATTGGTGAAGCATGGGAAAAGAAACCCGCTCATCGGTTTTTTAAGATCAATAACCGGGTCCACTTCAATTTTGTACTTAAATTCCTTTTCTATATAATCAAATTGAATTTCTTTTTTTGGTTCTTCTGTTTTATTTACACTGCAAAGGATGAAAGGGTGGGAGTATACAGCATCCCGTCCGCTTTCCTCAGAGTCAGGATTGCTGCGCTTCATCGGTTTCATGTGCTCTGCCCGTATGAAGGTGATGACAATGTCTTTCTCATAAGAGTTGTCCTTAATCATTTTTTCTGTCATCAACAGCATTTGTGTCTCCCAATCTTCTCCCGAGCCCAGCAATCCTCTATGTAAAATGAGCTGGCTGCTGTTTTCAGCATCACGCTGAAACTTCAATTCAAATAATTTTTCATTCATTTGTCCTGACAGCACTTTCTTAAAGTTATTCATAAAGAGCTCCTGCTGGTCACTGTCCAGCATTTCAAAAGGCTGTCTCTGATGATGATATATATCGGTCGTTTCTTTCATAATATATACGTTAAAAATGTCCGAAATTTTTAACAGGTCATTGTCTGCTTTCAGCTGTTTACGTATAACTGTAATATCTTTCTTGTCCATGAACCGTTCACTCCCAGGATCTATTAATTAGTATTGTATTATTTTATCATACAGAAAGAGTTGTAATTGAAGAATGTCTTTACAACCGATTCTTGCAGCAATTATATAAAGCATTAATGCGCTCTTTTTTCATACACTATTTTAGGGGTGAAAAAATGCCAAGAGTAAAGTACAAAGACTCAGACGTTGCTTTAATGGCCAGGATGATGAGAGCAGAGGCTGAGGGTGAAGGGAAACAAGGAATGCTTTACGTTGGAAATGTTATTGTTAATCGTGCGAAAGTAGATTGTTTAGACTTTGCTGATGTAAGGACCATCCGTGATGTCATTTTTCATATTCAAGGAGGAAATTATTCTTTCGAAGCCGTTCAAAAAGGAAATCTATTTTATAACAGAGCGAGATCTGTTGAAAAAAGATTAGCAAAAATGAACTTGGATTACTGGAGCCAGCAGCCTGCAAAGTATGCTCTTTGGTATTTCAATCCATATGGTCCATGTCCTCCAACGTGGTATGGTCAGCCTTTTGCCGGTCAATTTAAAAATCATTGCTATTATGAACCTGAAGCAGGAACCTGTGAGAGTGTTTATATTGGAGGGTAGATTTGTTTTTATTGGTTATTGTTTTGTTTTTGATTTCACATGAAGGGGAGTCCTTGTTTAGGAGGTGTTTCCCTTTTTTATGTTGCTAAAAAGGATAACAGTATGAATTTGAAAAATAGAAAAGTCCAGAAACCCGCGATAGGGTTTCTGGACTTTTTTGTTGAAACATCAGCTCCGTTAAAATTAACGAGAGTAGAACTCAACGATAAGTGCTTCGTTGATGTCAGCAGCTAGTTCTGTACGCTCTGGGAAGCGAGTGAACGTTCCTTCAAGCTTGTCAGCATCAAATGATACGTATTCAGGAGTGTAGCTGTTAAGTTCCATTGATTCTTTAACAATGTTAAGCTTGCGGGACTTTTCGCGAATACCGATAACTTGTCCAGGTTTTACGCTGAATGAAGGGATGTCTACGCGAGATCCGTCCACTGTAACGTGACCGTGGTTAACAAGTTGACGAGCTTGACGGCGAGTGCGAGCAAGACCTAAACGGTATACCAGGTTGTCAAGGCGAGTTTCAAGAAGGATCATGAAGTTATCACCGTGTTTACCTTTTAGTTTACCAGCTTTATCAAATAGGTTGCGGAATTGACGCTCAGTTACACCATAAGTGTGACGAAGCTTTTGCTTTTCCTGTAATTGAAGACCATACTCAGAAAGCTTCTTACGTTGAGTAGGACCGTGTGGACCTGGAGCGTAAGGACGCTTTTCTAATTCTTTACCTGTTCCGCTTAGGGAGATACCTAAACGACGAGAGATTTTCCATGAAGAACCTGTATAACGAGCCATAAGTTGACTCCTCCTCTGTGTTTTTATTTTGTTGTAAAATAAAAACCATAAGCGTGATTAATCATTTAATGCCATTTTGTCATCTTGCACCATCGCCCTGCAGCAAGGGTTACGCGATGCACCTAAATTCATAGGAACAAAATGCACGATCAAATGCACTCACAATAGGCTGCATTATTTTACACAACTACCATCATATAATGGCAGACTGAGTATGTCAATAACTGATTCTATTTTTCCTATCTGTATGATTATAAATGTTTAGCCTTATTACCCATAGGTTATTGCCAATTAACTTGATAGTGTAAGTCAACCCTTTTCAACATAAAGAAAATAGCATAAACTAATAATGTAAGCGATTACATTATAGGGGGAACTTTTTATGGGGAAAGGAAAAAAGCGATTTGAGACAAGTGTGATTCATGATGGTTATGATTCAGCTGAGCACTTTGGTTCTCTTGCGCCGCCTTTATATCAGACATCAACTTTCACATTTGCAAATGCGCAGCAGGGGGAGCAGCGTTTTGCAGGTGAAGAAGAGGGCTATATTTATTCGAGACTCGGAAATCCAACGGTACGGATTCTGGAAGAAAGAATGGCTTCACTTGAAAAAGGTGAAAGCGCCCTTGCTTTTGGATCCGGGATGGCCGCAGTTTCGGCCGTGCTTTTCCATCTGATAAAATCGGGAGACCATATTTTATGCTCCCGCGGAGTATATGGATGCACATTTGGTTTGCTTGAAATGCTTAAGGAAAAATTTCAAATAGAACATGATTTTATTGATATGTCTACAGAAGAAGGAATTCGCAGTCTAATTGCTCCAAACACTTCCTGTATTTATATTGAAACACCGATAAATCCTACAATGGAATTAATTGATCTTGCTTTGGTCTGCAAAGTGGCAGGAGAATTCAATATACCAGTGGTTGTTGATAATACATTTTGTTCGCCTTACCTCCAGCAGCCAATTCCATTAGGGGCAAATTATGTTGTGCATAGTGCAACAAAGTATATTTGCGGACATGGGGATGTCGTAGGCGGAATTTTAATAGGAGACTCTTTGGAGCAAATGAATCATATTCGCATGACGACACAAAAAGATATTGGCGGCATTATGTCACCGTTTGATGCCTGGCTGTTAATAAGAGGCTTAAAAACACTTCCTGTCCGAATGGACCGGCATTGTGAGAATGCAGCAAAAATTGCTATGTATTTATCAAATCATCAGCTTGTAAAAAAAATTCATTTTCCAGGGCTGGAGGATCACCAAAGTTACGCAATTGCTTCTTCACAAATGCTGCAATACGGAGGTTTAATCTCATTTGAAATTGACGGAACAAAAGAAATGGCACAGCAATTTATGAATGAGCTGGGGATGGTGAAAATTGCTGTAAGTCTTGGAGATGCTGAGTCACTTATTCAGCATCCGGCAACAATGACCCATTCCATTATTCCAGTAGACGTGAGAGCGAAGATGGGAATTACGGATACGCTGCTCCGGCTGTCGGTCGGTCTGGAAGCCTGGGAAGATATTTGCGAGGACCTTGACCAGGCATTTCAAAAACTGAAAGATATGGCAATGCCTGCAACTTAATAGTATGAAAAAAGTTTGGGACAAAACCACAAATGAATGGAATGGGACATAACTGATTAAACAAAAAAGAATGCCATTACATTAAGGCATTCTTTTTTGAGCTGAATTATTTTCTTTTTTGAATTACCCTGTAGTCATATGAACCGGTCTTGTTTTGCAGAAATAGTCTATGTCTTCCTTGTGTCCCATTCTTTTTATCCATGCGCACTAAAAAATGCAGATTAAAAAAGTTGGTATAAATCAATTTGCTCGGCATAAAATCATAATTTGGAAAATATATTTTATCCTGCTGCTTAAAACAATGTGTTTAAGTCTGATATGCTCGCAGAATGGGACATCTATAATGAACATTTATGTGGATGAAATTAATATTTGGAGGGAAGAAATTGAAAAAAATAATGATTATTGCTTTTATAACCATTATTATTTTATCCGTCGGACTTTTTTCTTTTATAAAATCCAATCCACCCCTGGTAAGTGGTGCAGTTGGCACCACTGAGGGCAAAAAAGCAGTATTGGTGGAAATAGGAAATAAAGGTTTTAGTGATGTGGAAATTGAGAGTGTGGTAATAAATAAGAATGAACAGCCCCTGACACGGAAATTGCAGGTTAGCAATCCCATACAGGGCCTTATAATAACTGATACGTTTAACAAAGAAGCAAGCAAATATGGGATAAGGGAAATAGGGGATGTTGACATTTTACCCCATACCTCCCCAGCGTCACAATTAGAAAAAGTAAACAATGGTACTGCTACTGAAAATGATAAAAGTTATGGTATAAGCGTGGTCCATAGTAAACCAATCCATTCTGTAAATATAAAATATCGTTATTTAGGGTTTGCTTTTGAAGAATCAGTACTAATTGAAAATTAATTCAGCAGATTTGCAGGTAGACAACAAAAAAATACAGAAATAATGCCCTTGCGAACATGTTCGCAAGGGCATTATTGATTACAGCGTAAGATGGATTAATTAGAGCGGCTACTGGGACTTGTGCAACACCCTCGTTTTTCGCGTTAACAGAGCATTTTTTATAAATATTCTGTTAGAATTGCTGCGAATTTTTCGAGCTCTTTTTCATCCGTTTCATCAAATCTGGATTTGACAGGGCTGTCTATATCAAGCACTCCAAGTAAACGGCCATTCTTGATAAGAGGAACAACAATTTCTGATTGGGATGCAGCATCGCAGGCAATATGGCCAGGGAACGCCTGAACATCTTCAACCCTCATTGTTTTACGCTCTGATGCTGATGTGCCGCATACGCCTTTACCAAAAGGAATGCGCACGCATGCCGGGAGACCCTGAAAAGGACCTAACACAAGCTCATCTTTATCTGTTAAATAAAATCCAACCCAGTTTGTCCGATCCAGAAATTGATTAAGCAGTGAGGAAGCATTGCTCAGATTGGCAATTTGGTTTGTTTCCCCATCCAGCAGGGCGCGCAGCTGTTTATGAACAAGCGTGTATTGTTCTTTTTTGGTTCCTTTATACATTTCGACAGTAAACAAACTGTTCACCTTCTTTTTGATTAAATATTCTGTCAATTGTGCATACTTACCCGATATTTGGTGAGAGGTTTTTAAAGGTAAGCAGTCATAAGTGGAGAATTTAAGAAAGACAGTATTCTATTTTTAGCATACTCCATGATTGTAAGCAATCATTAAGAAGGGGATGAACAGAGATGGCGATTTTACAACAGCGTGAAACTAAATCTGATGTCATGATTGCAGCGGTTGATTTGTTTTTTACAAAAGGATACCACGCTACAAGTATTCGTGAAATATCTGCAAAAGCAGGCGTCAATGTTGCTACTGTTTCTTATTATTTTGCCGGTAAGCAGGGATTACTTGAAGAGTGTTTAATCGGATTTTTTGAACCCTATTTAGAGGTGCTTGAAAAAGTCGCAAAATCGATTGAATTAACAAATGACCCGGCACGGTCATTCATGATGGAAGCCGCCTTTTCTCTGATTGAATTTCAGCAGCAAAACCACCGTTTCGCAAGGTTTGCATGGAGGGAAGTCACAATGGACAGCCAAATGGTACGCGAAATGACCTCCTGCTATTTGAGAAAAGAACAATATATTTGGAAACTGTTATTAGCACAGGATATAGAAAAAGGGATATCCATTAAGATATCACCTTCATTTTTCCTCATTCAGTTAACGTCTATGATTTCGATGCCTTTTTTACAAAGTCAGACCATACAGGAGCTTTGGAACGTCAATCCAAGCGAAAAACTATTTACCCGCCTGTACAGCAATATCATCAAGGAGTGGTATCTGGGTGTAACCTGTGAATCTGCGATAGTATTATGATAGATCAGATGGCAGAATTAATTGCTCGCGGCCCTGGTTAAGGTCATCTGCCTGGTGAGCGTCGGACCCGTAAACAAGAGGGATGCCCATATGGACTGCTTTAGCGACAATGTCCTCGGAAGGGTATACTTCCCTGCAATAAGGTTTAACTGCACCTGCGCCGTTGTAGTCCAATTCACTGCCCGTTTCCTGCACTGCTTTTAAAATGGCATCTATAAGATGGCTATGAGATTTAGCAAAAGGATACTTTAATTGAAATTTTCTTGCCAAAGTTATATGACCGATTCGTTTAGGTTTAAATGAACCAAGATCAGCCATTATGGAATCAAGAACAGTCTGGTAGTAAGCTTCATGAATGCTGTCTGATGAGCCATAGCGGGTGATCATCCTTTTAAATACCTGGTGGCTGAAATCCATACAGTCATATATTCCGTCTTTTAATAAAAAATGAACAGATAGGATCGAGTCATCTAATTCCTTTCCATATTCGGTTAAGAAAGAAGCCGTTTCAGTTTCAAAGCCTTTAATAAAATCAACTTCCAGACCTGTCTGAATGGCCAGGTCTTTTTTATATGCTTTTTTAAGGTCTGAAAGGTCGTAAAAATACTGTTCCAGATGATCCATTTTCATGCCGCTGTCCTTGTCAGGCGTAGGGTCTGTAAATGATTTTGGCAGGGGTGCATGCTCCATAAAAGAAATTTCATCATACCCAAGTTCTATGGCGCGTTCAATATAACGTGTAAACGAATCTTTTGAACCATGTGGACAATAAGGACTATGAATATGTCCATCTCTCAGTTTCATTAACCCTGTACCCCTTTCTATGTAACGGATATTTTATAGGCGAAAATAACTGAAAAACAAAGAATACATAAGGATGATTAGCTATTGTGTCAAAAAAATAAGAAAAAACAAGAAAAATCACTGATAACATGGTATCATAAAGTCAATATCGTGAACATCCAATGGTTGTTAAAAGAGATGTCGGTTGTTTGGACAGGAGGCGTAAGATGGAGTACTTAATCGGTTCCGTCATATTAATCGTAATCATCATTGCCATAGCCCTATTTTGGCGTAAAAAAGAGTACAAAGAAGTGGATCAACTAGAAGCAATAAAGCTAGAGATTCAACATCGGCCAATTCTTGAGGAAATGACAAAGGTTAAGCAGTTAAATATGAACGGTCAAACGGAAGAATTATTTGAAGGCTGGCGTAAAACATGGACTCAAGTAGCAGACGGTAAATTAGCCGAAGTTGATTCCCTTTTATTTGATGCAGAAGAATACATTGATAAATTTCAATTTAAAAAATCAAAAACTCTTCGAGACACTATCCGAATCATGCTGGACGAAGCGGAAAAGGATATGAATCAAATTTTAATTGAGCTTGAAGAACTGATGGGCAGTGACGAAAAAAACAAAGAAGAAATGGAAACAATTCAATCTGACTATAAAATCGCAAGAAGAGAACTGTTTACTCAGCGTCATACATACGGCAAAGCAGCAGAAGCGATTGAACGTAAAATTGAAGCAATTGATCCCAAGCTCATTCAATATAATGAAATGACTGAAAATGGAAATTATTTAGCGGCCAGAGAGCTTGTCCTTTTGCTTGCTGATGAAATTGAGTTAATAAAGCGATTGCTGGATGAGCTGCCGGAAATGTACAATGAAACGTACTATACAATGCCCTCTCAGCTATCAGAGTTAAAAGAAGGCTTTGAAGAAATGAAGGTTGCAGGCTTTCCATTGTTTCACATCACTCTTGAAAAAGATGCTGAACTTATTCAGTCTTCTATTGACCAGGCACGCACGCATGTGAATCGTCTGGAAATGCAGGAAGCTGGCATATTAATTACTGCAATACATGATCAAATTGATAATTTGTACGATTTGCTTGAAAAAGAAGTGGACGCCCGGGCAAATGTAGCAGAATTTGCTGAACCAACCGGTCAATGGCTCTACAGTCAACAGGACCAAAATTTATCGTTGAAATCCGAAACAGAATTTGTCCGCCAGGGATATAAAATGGATAAAGAAGATCTTGATGTGCCTAGAGAAATTGAGAAAAAGCTTCTTAGAATTGATAAAAAGTATACCGTTGTAAAAGAACGGCTGAATGCCGGCCAAACCGCCTTTTCAATTCTATGGGATGAACTGAAAATTATCCGGGAAGAATTAGAAGCTATTGCCCCGGCTCAAAATGAATTTAAGGAACAGCTGCAAAGACTGCGCCAGGATGAAGTGAATGTTCGTGATCTTGATCAGGAATTAAAACATATGCTAAAAGAGCAGGAAAGAAAGATGCGTCATGCTAATCTTCCTCGATATCCGGAGTATATACTGGATCAAATAGACGATGCTCATGATCAGCTTTATCTGCTGGAACAGAGCTTAAGCGAAAAACCACTTAATCTGATCACGATCCAACAGCATGCCTCCACATCAAGTGTGATGGTCGAAGCGGCCTGTCAGGAAACGGAAAAAATGATTCAAACAGCTCAGGCTGTTGAAAAGGTTATCCAATACGGGAATCGCTACCGCAGCAAACACGAAGAGGTTTATATTGGCCTTAGCGAAGCGGAGCTGTTATTTAGAAAAGCTCAGTACCAGGAGGCACTTGAAAAGGCTTCTGAAGCGATTGAGATGGTTGAGCCTGGCGCTCTCAAACGAATTGAGGAGCTCACAGGGGATGCTATCCAAGATCGACAATATGTAAAACAATAAAAAAGTTGGCTCCGAATCCGGAGCCAACTTTTTTATTGTTCAGATAGAAGTTATTTTATCTGTGTTAGTTGAATGTTTGGATAAAACAGCCCATATGAATCCAATTACTCCGCCAATAAGAGCGGGAACTATCCAGCCAACTCCCTGATCCATTAATGGAAGGAAAGCCAGTGAATCGGAAAGGAAATTTTCCCCGATACCTGCTGCCAGTCCGTCACTGACCCCAACAATAAAAGTTGGAATAATGGCACCGATGTAGACAGCTTGATATCCACGAAAAAAAAGATGAAAAAAAGATAAAAAGATTAACACGATAGCCATCGGATAAATCATGACCAGTACCGGAAGCGAGATGGCGATCAACTGTGTCAATCCTATGTTAGCTACAATCATACTGAATCCAGCGAAAATAAAAACAAACACTTTATACGGCACAGAAGGGATCAGCTGTGAAAAATAAGTTGCAGTGGAAGATACCAATCCGATCGAAGTCGTTATACAGGCTGCTCCAATAGCTAAACCCAATATAACCGCACCGCTGGAACCATATAAATATGCAGCAGCTGCTGTAAGCAATGCCCCACCGTTTGACTGCTCGCCTACTGCAGAGATGCTCGTAGCTCCCAGGTGGCTTAAAGACAGGTAAACAAGCGCAAGCCCTGCAGCAGCGATAAAACCAGCATAAACCGTTGTGCGGACAAGTGCTCCCCTTTCTTTGATGCCCTTGTTTTTAATCGCTGTAATAACAACCAGAGCAAACACTAATGCAGCAATTGCATCCAATGTTAAATACCCTTCTATAAAACCTGTAAAGAATGGAGAAGTGGCATAATCGTCAACAGGTGTACCAGGTTCCCCCATCGGAGTTATAAATGCTCCCGCCACAAGAGCGGTTAAGATAATAATTAAAGCAGGAGTTAAAAATTTACCAATGCGATTTACAAGTCTTGATGGATTTAAGGACAAAAATGCAGTTAAAGTAAAAAATATTACTGAGAACAAGAGCAGCGGCCATCCTGCAGTTGTTAAATCGGCCGGAAGAAATGGCAGGATCCCAATTTCATATGATACAGTTGCTGTTCTTGGAATTCCAAAAAATGGACCGATTGCTAAATATAATGTAATTGTAAAGATTATTCCGAAAATTGGGTGCACACGACTTGCTAATTTTTGGGGATCTCCGCCAGAGTAAGCAATTGCAATAACCCCAAGCAGCGGCAACCCTACACCAGTTAATAAAAATCCAATGATGGCAGTGCCTACATGCTCACCAGCCTGCTGTCCCAGAAGTGGAGGGAAAATCATATTTCCGGCTCCCAGAAATAAAGCAAAAAGCATTAATCCTATTGTGAAAACGCTACCAATAGACAAGGTTTTCTGTTTCATATTTGACCTCCGTGTAGTGCTCTTTTAATACCTCGAGTATTTTATCACAAGTTAATCGAAATTTGTCGAAAATGCAAATAGTCGGAATTAATAAAATTTTCTTATGGTAAAAGTGATTTAAATGTGAAGCATCTTTGTTTAAATTGAGTTGTGTTATGATTAAGGATGTTTAAAAGCAATTATGAATCAAATGAAAGAGTGTGAAAAATGATTTATTTGGATAATAGTTCTACAACAAAACCATATGAGCAAGTACTCGCTTCTTTTATGCAAGTAAATGAGCGTTACTTTGGAAATCCTTCTTCCCTGCATCAGCTTGGTTCAACAGCCTCGACTTTACTCGAGAAGGCCCGCCAGCAAGCTGCTTCCATTCTTGGAGTGAGAACAGAAGAAATTATTTTCACTTCCGGCGGCACGGAATCCAATAACTTAGCCATAAAAGGAATTGTTAAGGCAAACAGGCACAAAGGAAATCATCTAATAACCACACAAATTGAACATCCATCGGTTCGGAATGTGTTTGAGGAATTAAAAGAAGATGGATTTACAGTCACTTATTTGCCTGTCAATAAAAAGGGCATTATTTCAATAGAGGATCTTGGCGATGCATTAACAAATAAAACGATTCTGGTTTCCATTATGCATGTAAATAACGAAACGGGTTCTATTCAGCCCATTCAGGAGGCTGGAGCACTAATTAAGAAACAATCACGTGCTTTTTTTCATGTGGATGCCATTCAAAGCTTCGGAAAAGTCCCGCTGGAAATTTACAATCATCAAATAGATCTGCTGTCTATTTCTGCTCATAAGTTTCATGGCTTAAAAGGATCCGGCCTTCTTTTTAACAAAAGGCTTAATCCTCTTACCGCTCAAAATACAGGCGGGAATCAGGAAAGCGGACTGAGAAGCGGAACAGAAAATGTGGCAGGTGCGGTTTCGATGGCTAAAGCAATGAGAATGGTTACCGACAATAAAGAAGGCCTTGCAGCCATGGAAATTTATCGCGAACAATTGCTTCAGTTTTTTTCTTCCGAGCCTTATGTTCGAGTCATCAGCCCCAAAATAGGAGCTCCTCATATTTTAAACGTTGCCGTTCCAAAATTAAAAGGAGAAGTAATTGTACATGCTCTTGAAGAAAAGGGGATATATGTTTCTACAACCAGTGCCTGTTCCTCAAAAAGCGGGAAAATGAGCAGAACGATACAATCAATGGGCTTTACGCAAGCTGAGATAATCGGGACAATTCGTATCAGTATGTCTCATGACACTTCTCAGAAGGAAGTTGATCAACTACAAAAAGTGTGGTCGGAAATTATTCCACCACTAATGAAAGGAATTTAAATTAAGCATGATTCAATACAATAGAATTCTTATCCGTTATGGGGAAATCTCTACAAAAGGAAAAAATAGAAATCGATTTATAAACCAATTGAAACGTAACATAACCGACGCGCTTACAGGTCTTTCTGCTGTCAAAATTGAAGCAGGACGTGATCGCATGCATTTATTAATTCAAAACCCTGCTGAAGCACAGGAAATTTCAGATCGACTGGAACCAATTTTCGGTATTCAGTCCTTTAGCCCGGTGATAAAAACGAATAAAGATCTGGAAGAAATGAAAGCTCAGTCAGTTTCCTTAGTCTCCTCGATTGTTAAAGGGCAGGCTACCTTTAAAGTATCAGCCAGAAGAGCAGACAAATCATTTCCGCTTGATACAAATGAATTAAACTTTGAATTAGGATCATATGTGATGAAAAACGTTGCAGGACTAACTGTGAAAATGAAAAAGCCTGAAATTGAACTGGTTGCAGAGGTGCGCGAAGAGGGCGTTTATTTGTCTGCGCAAAAAATACCTGGTGCAGGTGGGATGCCAATCGGTACAGGCAACAAAGCAACTTTGATGCTGTCTGGCGGTCTGGACAGTCCTGTTGCCGGTTATCAAATGTTAAAACGTGGAGTTGAAATCGAAGCGGTGCATTTTCACAGTCCGCCTTTTACCAGCGAACAGTCAAAGGAAAAGGTTAGAAAGCTTGCAGCTCAGTTAGCCCGTTACTCCGGAACAGTAAAGCTGCACATCGTACCATTTACAGCTATTCAGCAAGCGATCCAAAAGCAGGTGCCGGAAAACTATACAATGACGTCAACAAGAAGAATGATGCTGAAGATTACAGATATGATCAGGGATAAAACGGGCTCTAGAGCGATCATTACTGGCGAAAGCCTCGGACAGGTGGCAAGCCAGACCCTGGAAAGCATGCAGGCCATTAATGCAGTGACTGAAACACCGGTTTTAAGGCCGCTGATTGCAATGGACAAAACAGAAATTATTGATGTCGCAAAATTAATTCAGACATATGACATTTCAATTTTACCTTTTGAAGATTGTTGTACTATTTTTACGCCAGCTGCACCTAAAACAAAACCAAAGCTTGAAAAGATTGTTTTTTATGAAAGCTTTCTGGATTTTGATGAAATGCTTCAAAAAGCGGTTGATTTAACAGAGACAGAAATACTGACGCCAGACGCGCCAGATCAACAAATCAAAGATGATTATTCAGATCTTTTTTAGCAGCTGCAAAAAAAAGTCACATAAGAAATAATTACCAGTGTTAAGATGCGAATTTCTGCACATTCTATTCTCACAAGGGAGGTGAAAACACATGGCAAACAGAAGTTCAAACAAACTTATTGTACCAGGTGTAGCTCAAGCACTAGATCAAATGAAATATGAAATCGCAACTGAATTTGGAGTACAACTTGGAGCTGAATCTACAGCTCGCTCTAACGGTTCTGTTGGAGGAGAAATCACTAAACGTCTTGTTCAAATGGCTGAACAACAATTAGGTGGTTCTTCAAAATAATTAATTCTTTCTTAAAAATAAAAAGCCGACAGCTAATAGAGCTGCCGGCTTTTTATTTTTTTATTTGCTTTTTGAAGATGGCTGTTGGTTGAGTGCGAAGGGGTTGAGTGACCCTATCATGCTAAGAGTGAGGTAAAACAATACATTCATAAACAATAAAACGTGTCCTGCACTTTATTCATTACATATTAATTTTGAGCGCCGTACTTCAACTTTTCTCCAATATTTTGTAAACTTACATAAGGGTAATGGAATCGTACATAGATGTCAGGGGGAGACAGTCATGCAACTTTGGACAGATGGAACAATTTATACGATGCAGAGGGAAAACCATACAGTGGAATCAATGGTTACTAATAATGGGAAAATTATTGAAGTGGGTAATGAAACGGATCTCAACAATCGTTATGGAAAATCCATTAAAAAAATAGTTAAATTAAATGGAAAAACGTTATTTCCCGGTTTTGTAGACAGCCATCTTCATTTAATCGGAGTTGGCGAAACGCTCATGCGCTTAGACTTGTCTCAAATGAAATCAAAGGATGAAGTACTGCATGCAATTAAAGATAAAGTGACAGAACTGCCTGAAGGAGAGTGGATTTTAGGTGACGGGTGGAATGAAAACAGCTGGGCTGTGCCTGAAGTGATTTCAGCTGCCGAGCTGGACGCTGTGGCGCCTCGTCATCCCGTTCAATTAAAGCGGATATGCCGTCATGCTGTTGTAGTAAACTCAGTGGCTCTTGCCATCGCAAAAATAGATGAGCAGACGCCTGATCCTGAAGGCGGCTTAATCGATCGTGATGAAAATAATGCTTTGACCGGGCTTTTAAAAGATCAGGCTCAGGACTTAATGATTGCGGCACTTCCGCCGATTGAGGATGAGTATATTCAAAAAGCCCTGCGAAAAGGTGTAGAGCATGCATGGTCCCTGGGCCTTACTGGCGGGCATACTGAAGATCTGAGTTATTACGGAGATTTTACACGCACATATAGAGCCTTTCAAAAGGTAATTGAAGAAGAAGGAAATCAATTCAGGGCTCATTTGCTGGTCCATCATCAGGTTATTGAGGACTGGCACCGTCAAGGCCACTCTTTTCTATCAGGATCCCGGTACGTGGAATTTGGTGCAATGAAGATTTTTGCTGACGGTGCACTGGGCGGCCGTACAGCGCTTTTAAAGGACGGTTACGCTGATGATCCTTCAACAAATGGAGTGGCGATTCACAGCCCTGAAAAACTTAAACAGCTGGTGTATAAAGCAAGGCAGTATGACTTGCCTATTGCTGTTCATACAATCGGAGATCTGGCATTTGAATATGTCCTGGATGCAATTGAACAGTTTCCATCCGGCAATCAGCGGGATAGGTTAATTCATGCGCAAATTCTAAATGAAGATCTGGTTCGCCGCGTAGAAAAGCTGCCGGTCGTTTTAGATATTCAGCCCCGTTTTGTAGCATCTGACTTTCCGTGGGTGATTGATCGGATTGGCGAAGAACGAATGCGATGGAATTATGCCTGGAAAACGCTCTTGGAAAGAGGAGTGTCTTGTGCGGGAGGTTCAGATGCTCCCATTGAACCTCTTGGGCCTTTATTAGGCATCCATGCTGCTGTGACAAGAACTTCACCTGGTAATGATACAGTTTATGGGGAGGAAGAATGCTTGTCCTTATATCAGGCGATCGAGCTCTTTACAAAAGGCAGTGCTTTTGCTTGTCATCATGAACATAACCGCGGAATGCTGAAAGAAGGATATTCAGCTGATTTTACCATTCTTGAAAAGGATCCTTTTCACATCGATATCAACGACCTACTTTCTTTAAAGGTTAGTGCGACCGTAGTAGATGGTAAAATTGTATTTGAAGATTAAATTAGACTGTTATGCCTTTTTAATTACACATGGCAGCTGGTGAAAGCACTCATAATAGTGAGTGCTTTTTATCTTGGATATTTATTTAATGTATTCCATTTAGAGTCTTGACTAAATGGCAATCGGGCGTATAATAAATTTTATTTCGCAACTCAAAAGAATGGGAGAACGATATGGAATCAGGAGAGAAAAAAGGAATATTTTTTGCCGCTTTTGCTTATGCTCTATGGGGGCTTTTGCCAATATACTGGAAGTTTTTAGCCGAAGTAAACGCAGATGAAATTTTAGCAAATCGTGTTTTTTGGTCGTTTTGGTTTATGCTTGTGCTGCTCCTGGTAACAGGAAATATCCGAGCTTTTAAGATAGAAGCTATGGCCCTGGTTCAGCGGAAGAAAAGACTGGCGGCTCTGGTTACAGCATCACTCTTGATCAGCATTAACTGGTTTATTTACATTTGGGCAGTAAATTCAAATCAAATGGTAGAGGCCAGCCTCGGGTATTATATTAATCCGTTGGTATCTGTATTATTAGGGGTTATTGTTTTAAAAGAAGTGTTGTCAAAAGCGCAGGTTGTTTCATTTATTCTTGCGTTAATCGGTGTGTTAATTATTACGATCTCATATGGAGTATTCCCCTGGATTGCTTTTACACTTGCTATGTCGTTTGGTCTCTACGGATTAGTAAAAAAAATGATAAAAGTGGATCCGGCCATCGGGTTAACGCTTGAAACCTTGACCATCATGCCAATTGCGCTTATTTATATGGGTTATCTGGCCGGAAGCGGAACGCCTGCCTTGTTTTCCGGTATGCTAGATATTGATCTGTTATTAATCGGTGCCGGGGCAGCAACTGCTATTCCATTATTGTTTTTTGCTAAAGGTGCCCAACGAATTCCGCTTTATATGATTGGGTTTTTGCAATACATTGCTCCGACATTAACGTTAATTCTTGGAATTTTCTTTTATGGAGAGCCATTTACTTCGATTGACCTTATTTCGTTTATTTTTATTTGGGCGAGTTTAACAATTTTTACATTCTCCCGTTCAAAATGGTTTTTGGCACGGCCTAAACGAATAAGAAGAGCACACATTCACTAATAAAAAGCACACGACTCAAAAGGTCGTGTGCTTTTTCTGTTTCCTGCATGTCGGAGCTGAACGCCTGCTTCTGCTTTTTGCTATAATCCAGCTCCAGCAGGCAGCTCCTCGGATCGTAAGCCGCTCCGCCATGCAGGCAAAAAGCGCCTGCTTGACGGAACGTCTTACGTCTGTCGGAGCTGAACGCCTGCTTCTGCTTTTTGTTATAATCCAGCTCCAGCAGGCAACTCCTCGGATCGTAAGCCATTCCGGCATGCAGGCAAAGACCGCCTGCTTGCCGGCCTGTCTTACGTCTTTCGGAGCTGGACGCCTGCTTCTGCTTTTATTATAAAAATGTTCTTTTTACTTTTTCCCAGAAGGAGTTGTCTTTTAGTTTGACTGTTTTAACGATTTTGTCGCTTAGGACAAGGTCTACTTGTTTTACGTGACTGACACCGAGTGCTTCATTGTCAAGGCCCATTACCGGGTAATCGTTGCCATCCTGTGTAATCGTAAGCCGCAGCTTGCGTTGGCCGCTTAAAATAAAGGAAGAACCTAATGTGCGGAAGCGATTGTTATTAACAGAGGCAAGTTCGCTGACCTGCATGCAAGGGAGCATGGGGTCGACCACTGCGCCGCCAACTGATTTGCTGTAAGCCGAGCTGCCGGTTGGTGTTGAAATTATCATGCCGTCACCACGGAAGGTCTCAAAGTGCAAGTCGTCAATATAAACGTCCATTACAAATGTTTTAACAATCCCTGTGCGGATGCTGAATTCATTCAGACATAAAAAGTTCGTTTCTCCGTCCACCGTCACTTGAACCGTTGGATACTTTCGGACTTCAATTTGTTCTTTTGTCATAGCTTCAATCATTGTGGAGATGTCATCAATATGGAAATCGCAATATAAACTGCGGCTTCCGGAAGTAGATACGCCTGCATATAAACAGTCCTGACGATAGCCAGTTTTGCGAACCGCCTGCAGGAATGCTCCGTCTCCTCCAACACTTACAATAATATTCGCTTTTTTTGAATCGTTAACCACAGTAAAACCATAGCGCTCTGCCAATTCACTTAGCGTTAGAAGCTGCTCTTTTGTTTTTTCATCTTTGCGGGCATAAAAATAAAGATTTCGACGATTTTCCAAGATTGTTCCCTCCGTAACATTGTCTGATTGAATGATTGTTTGGTACAATATGTAAGGCTCTCCTTGCGGTAATCAGAGTTATTGATTACTGAATAATCAACTACATACAAGGGATACTTTTTAAAGTGTACCATGAAATGAAACATTTCTAAAACTGAACCGTATTAGAAAGATACGCTCAAAAGGAGGAACAGTGAATGGCCACAAAAAGGTGGATTGCCCTTGTAATTGCGGGTATTTTGTTTTTTGTATCAATTGGAATAAATTTATTAACTGCAGTTTTAACAACAGATCTTGATGACATGTTATCTAGTGTAAATGCAAATGAAGGTCTGCCTGAATCGATTCTGGAAGCAGGAAATGCAAATGAGAGGATTGCGGTTGTCGAACTAAACGGCACCATACAGGACACAGGCGAACAGGGTGGGCTTCTTGCTGGAGCTGGGTATAATCATACTCATTTTATGAACCAACTAAATCAAATCAGAGATGATAACTCCATAAAAGGGGTTGTATTAAGTGTTAATTCACCCGGCGGAGGAGTAGTCGAAAGTGCTCAAATCCACGATAAATTAGTGGAGATCAAAGAAAAGAAGAAAAAGATTTATGTTTCCATGGGCGCTCAGGCAACATCCGGCGGCTATTATGTATCTGCACCTGCTGATAAGATATTTGCAACGAAAGAAACAATGACGGGTTCACTCGGTGTTATTATGCAAAGCATTAATTACAGTCAGTTAGCGGATAACCTGGGTGTTGAGTTTGTTACGATAACGTCCGGAGAATTTAAAGATATGCTGAGTCCAACAGGAGAGGTTCAGGAAGAGGATATTGAAATCGTTGAAAGCATGCTGAATGATTCTTATGACGGATTTGTTGAAGTCATAGCAAATGGAAGAGGTCTTTCAGAGGAAAGAGTAAGAGAAATTGCGGACGGCCGTATTTATAATGGCATTCAGGCGCTGGAACTGGATCTTATTGATGACTATGGCTATGAAGAAGATGTTATTGCCGGACTTAAAAAAGATCTTAAAATTCCTGATGGTGAAGTAATTAATTATGAAATGCCTAATAACTTCGGTTCGTTATTTACCATGCAGGCTCAAAAAATATTTGGCGGGCTTGAGAGTCAGGTATTATCTGAAGTGATGAGTAATACTGGCGGACCTCGTCCGATGTATTTATACGCTGATTAAGGAGGTGCAGCTTTGGATAATAAAAATGAACGGTCATCAGAGCCTTCTGCACTGGAAAATGAGCAGCAGGTTCAAGCAAGTAATGATAGAGTTGATCGGCCATCGGCGGATGTGTACCCGGGGTCTGCATCTGCAGAACATGATTCGGCAGAAAAACGAATTGATAAAAACTCCCCCCTTACCACATTACCTCATTATGGAGGTTTTTGGATGAGGGTATGGGCATACCTGTTTGATGTGCTGGTCATTGCAGCATTAAATGGTTTATTGATCTATCCGGTTTTTAGATTAACAGGGTTAAATGAGCCGATCGGCATCATTAGTGTTGCTGGTATTGCAGCCACACTCACCTATTTTGCCTATTTTGTCTTAATGACAAAATTTTATAGCCAGACATTAGGTAAGATGGTTTTTGGTTTGAAGGTAGTGTCATTAAAGGGTGAGTTATTATCCTGGCCAGCAGTTCTTTTTAGAGAGCTGGTAGGAAGATATATTCATACAGCACTCACTGTATTTACCATTCCCTTACTGATGATCCTGTATCTGGTCGTGGCTTTCACCCCTAAAAAACAAGGGGTACATGATCTTATCGCTGATACCACTGTTATCCATGAACGAACTGTACTTGCTTTAGCAAAACCTGCCATCAACTGATGGCAGGTTTTTTCTGTGTTTGTTGGGCATAATAGGGAAAACGAGGAAAGGAATGGTATCGTATGTGGATCAGCATAGCGGCGGGGATTGCATGCTTCATCATATTCCTAATTCTTTATGTCTTTTTTTCAAAAATCCGCCTTCAGATAAACATGATAAAAACAGGTCAAAATGATCGCATCGACTTCAAATTAAAACTGTTTAATGGCCTTTATAGAAAAGAAATGTCCATTCCTTTTATCAAAGAGGAGGGGGGGACAGTAAAATATGAAAAGCAGTCTCAGACGAAATCCGAAAAAACAACTGAACATGGGTCGTTTTCAATGAATGACATTGAAACAGCCAAGCAGAAGTACAATCAATTTTTAAAAAGGTACAAGCATGCAAAACAGCATATAAATGAACTGCTTAAAAAAACATCTTTGGAAAAATGGTCCACTGAAATTCATTTTGGCGTTGGAGCTGCAGATTACACAGCTTTGTTATCCTCATTGATCTGGATGACGCACAGCTGGTGCAGGCTTCTGCTGGAACGTAAAATCATCCTGGCTTGCCAGCCGAGTCATCGTGTAGTCCCGCTTTATGGCATTACTGCTTTTAAGATGTCTGCCTCATGCATAGTATCCATTCGTTTGGGGCACCTTATGATAATCGGCGTCCGTTTGTGGCTTGACCGCGGACAGTCAAAACAGAAAAAGGTTGGTGAGTTTCATGGAGCATCCTATTGAGGGACTTATGTCCACTGCGATGGAACAATTAAAAGAGATGGTAGATGTTAATACAATCATTGGAGATCCTGTAGAAACCCATGATGGAAGCACAATTATGACAGTGTCAAAGGTTCGTTTTGGGTTTGCAACAGGCGGAAGTGAATTTCAGTCTGATTACGATACGGCTGGTGAAGGGTCTTCCGGAGGACATCCTTTTGGTGGAGGAAGCGGTGGCGGAGTATCCATCACCCCAATCGCATTTTTAATCGTTGGAAAAGAAGGCATCAAGATGCATCATTTGAACGAAGGAACGCATTTACTTGAAAAATTAATGGATCTTGCTCCTGGTGCTATTAGCAGAATTCAAAACCAATGGAATCAGGGACAGCACCATCAATCCCATGACCAGCCTCCTTATCAATAAAAATCACAGCTTATCAGTTGCTAACTGAGGGAGCCATTCAGTATGATGGACATGAGTTCATACATATAGGAGGGTGATACAAATGGCAGCTATTACATTTAAAGAAAATCCAGTAACACTTCAAGGGTCAGAGGTAAAAGCAGGGGACAAAGCGCCAGATTTTACAGTGCTCGCGACCGATCTTTCTCCTGTTTCATTGCAGGATTCTAAAGGCACCGTCCGCTTAATCAGTGTCGTTCCGTCGCTGGATACAGGTGTTTGTGATGCACAGACACGCCGCTTCAACGAAGAAGCATCTGAGCTTGGAAACATAACAATTTTAACTGTATCTGTAGACCTTCCATTTGCACAACGCCGCTATTGCGGAGCAAACGGAATTGAAAACCTTCAAACCGTTTCCGATCACCGTGATCTTTCGTTTGGCAAAGCATATGGTGTGGCTATTGAAGAGCTTAGACTTCTTGCCCGCGCTGTTTTTGTTGTCGACAGCAATGATGTGGTCACATATGCAGAATACGTAAGTGAAGCAACTGATCACCCTGATTATTCAGCAGCAATTGAGGCAGTTAAATCTGCAAAGTAATCGTATAGAATGAGAAAGCCCACAGAGCGTATGTTTTGTGGGTTTTTATATGGCTGCAAATTTTTATTCTGACATGCACTTTTCTTTCAATTTTTGATCTGTCACGGTAAAATGGGTTGTTGAGAAAAAGGACAGGAGGAATAATAGATGAGTCATTCTCCCGTTGAGACGGTTTTTAGCATGCTAAATGAAACTTCAGCTGCCTTGCAGGACGCTCGTGCTGCATCTTTTTTAGAAGCACTGGCAGATAGCGGGGAAAACTGGTTTTTAGGTGAAATTAACCAGGATATCGATGAGGTGCTAAAAAAACGTCTTGTAAAATTATACGAGGATCACCCGTTAGAAAAGTTCGAAAAAGAAGAAATTCGAAAAGCATTCCAATTAGCTATTTTAAAAGGAATGAAAGAGCATATTCAGCCTAACCATCAAATGACCCCTGATTCCATCGCGATGGTGATTGGTTATTTAATGGATAAATTCACTCAGAATGACAGAGAGCTTACTTTGCTTGACCCTGCGCTTGGCACCGGGAATCTGGTGCTGGCCATTATGAATCAGCTTCGGGGAAAAGTGGCCATTACTCATGGCGTTGAAATTGATGAGGTGTTGGTACGCCTGGCGTATGTAGGGGCAAACCTAACAGAACAGCCTTTGCATTTATATAATCAGGATTCGCTTGAGCCATTATTTATTGACCCAGCGGATGTGGTTGTAAGTGATTTACCAGTCGGTTATTATCCAAATGATGTAAGAGCAGCTGATTATGAACTTCAGGCCAAGGAAGGGCATTCCTATGCTCATCATTTATTTATAGAGCAAAGCATTAAGCATGTAAAAGAAGGAGGGTATCTCTTTTTCTTAGTGCCAAATGGCTTATTTGAATCACCACTTGCAGGAGAGCTTCACGAATATTTACAAAAAACGGTTCACATTCAGGGTTTGCTGAAGCTGCCTACTTCACTTTTTAAAAATGAACAATCGGCTAAAAGCATCCTTATTTTGCAGCGGCAGCATGAGGATGTAAAACCGCCAAAACAGGTTTTACTGGCAGAATTGCCTAAACTGAGCAATGCACAGGCCATGCAGACAATGATGGCTAAAATACAGCACTGGATGGATACGGATAAAGCTTAATATTAAATCCTGTAGTATTCACTGCTATTGAACAGAGAAAAAATGTATGAAAAACGCGTATCGAGCATTGACAATCGATACGCGTTTTTTCTGAAAATAAACACTTTTAGTTGTAACCGTTGCCATGACGACCTTTTTCTTGAAGTGTATAAGATTCAATGATTAAATGAACAATGGTAAAAGAAATATCTCTCCGAATTTATTCGAAAAATATTTCTATAGTAGAACGTAAAAGCCCAAGTTCATTATAAATGTAAATATAAAGGAGCGAACCCCCACATGACAAAAGTCATCGCTATTAATGCAGGAAGCTCGTCACTTAAATTTCAGCTTTTTGACATGCCAGAAGAAACGGTTATTACAAAAGGAATAATTGAGCGTATTGGATTAAATGATGCTGTTTTTACAATTGCAGTAGACGGCGAAAAACAAAAAGAAATCACGGATATCCCTGACCACTCAGTAGCAGTTAAACTGCTTCTTGCAAAGCTGACTTCAGCCGGTATCATCCAATCGCTTGATGAGATCGACGGCATTGGCCACCGTGTAGTACACGGAGGAGAAGTCTTTAACGATTCTGTTTTGATTACTGAAGAAACAATTGCGGCATTTGAAGAATTATCTGATTTAGCTCCATTGCATAATCCTGCAAACATTACAGGAATCCGTGCATTCCAAAAAGTGCTGCCAAATGTACCGGCAGTCGCGGTATTTGATACAGCATTTCATCAGACAATGCCTGAAAGTTCATTTTTATACAGCCTTCCTTACCAGTATTATAAGGATTATGGCATTCGTAAATATGGATTCCACGGAACGTCTCATAAATACGTATCACAGCGTGCAGCTGAAATGCTTGGACGTCCATTAGACCAGCTTAGACTCATTTCCTGCCACTTAGGAAATGGTGCCAGCATTGCAGCGATCGAAGGCGGACGTTCAATTGATACTTCTATGGGCTTTACACCGCTTGCCGGAGTAACAATGGGTACAAGAAGCGGTAATATTGACCCGGCATTGATCCCGTTTATTATGGAAAAGACAGATAAAACAGCTGAAGGTGTACTGGATGTGTTAAACAAACAGTCAGGAATGCTGGGTGTATCCGGCTTTTCAAGTGACCTTCGCGACATCGAAATTCAGTCAGCTGAAGGCAATACGCGTGCCCGTTTAGCACTTGATGTTTTCTCAAATCGTATTCATAAATACATTGGTTCGTATGCTGCCCGCATGAACGGAGTGGATGCTATTATTTTCACTGCAGGAATTGGTGAAAACAGTGAAGCGATTCGTGCTGAAGTTTTAAATGGTCTTGAATTCATGGGCGTATACTGGGACCCTACATTAAACAAAACACGCGGTGAAGAAGCGTTTATTAACTATCCTCATTCACCTGTAAAAGTTCTTATAATCCCAACAGATGAAGAAGTTATGATTGCACGTGACGTGCTTCGTTTATCATAAAGAATAAAAAGCCTGCAGCTTTATTAAAAGCTGCAGGCTTTTTTTATGATAAAGACATTTTTGAAAATTTTGTATCCGTGGTATACTTATGTAAAAAATGAGGTGGATTTCCTGTGGGCTGGTCTGCTCGTGAACAGGCAGTAAATGAAGAAGTATCACTATGGCGTGAAGAACTTGGAAATTATATGGGGCATGATATTTCGCACACATTTTCCAGATGGATGGATGCATCATTTGCAAATTTACCATCCGAAATTAAAGAAGAAGTATTTACAAGAATGGATTCAACTTTATTTCATATGCACAGTATTATTCAGGGCTCTCATCTACATAAAGATACAAAAGAACGGCTGATCGCCACAGCAAAAGCTTTTGATGAAACGATAATACAATTGGAGGATTTTCAGCACCTTCGCATCGACCAGCTGCATTACATGGCGATCCAGCAGAGCGGGCGACATAAGTTTTATTCCTTCCTGCAGGGCGGCGTGGCAGGAACCGGAGGGATGCTTGCTTTCAGTACCGATCTTTTTGCGATGACAGTACTAAATATAAGAGCTATTCAGTTCATTGCAATGGCTTATGGACGAGATGTTCAAACTCCTTATGAAATGACGCTGTCTTTAAAAGTGTTTCACGCTGCAACCATGCCGCTGCGGTATCAGGCCGAAGCATGGGATGATCTGATCGGGTCTATACAGGCACGTAATTTCGACTATTTTTTCAGTGGAAACGATGAACTGACAAATGAACGCTGGCTTGAGGGTCCAATGAAGCAGCTGATAAAATCATCCGCAATCAGCTTATTCCGAAAGAAAAAGATCTCGAACTTACCGGTGGTATCAATGTCCATCGGCGCTTTTTCTAATTATCAGTTCACCAGACGCGTAACTGATTTTGCAGAGAAGTTCTATCAATACCGCTTCTTGCTGGATAAAAAAGATGAATAAAGGATAAGGCTGAGAAAAAAAATTTGCAGAATGAGGTAGGGACATAACTCCATAAATCACGGAAATTGAGTCTGTTTGCACGGAGCGGAAGGTGGCGACTCCTGCAGGATGTGACGGCGCTTAAGACCCCGCAAGGCGTAGCCTGAGGAGGGCTCAAGCGAAGTCCCTGCGGAAAGCGTCCGCCTGAAGTGAAGTGAAGTGAACCGGTTAGAAGAGGATGGGACACATTTGTTCCATCCTTTTTTCGTCATTTAATTAGTATTGTCCCAACATCGTTTTTTGTTCAAACATATTTACTTTCACAACGTAAATAGGTAAGTCCAGCTTGCGCACACAGGTCTCCTGCAGGGTTATGCGTGACTCCTCGCGGAAAAGTTTTATAAGGCCCTCATGCACCTTACTGTTTTTATATACTATTTTGTCAGAAAATTAAAACTATATTTTTAAAGCAGATAACTATTGAAAGTTCTAAAAAGACCTGTTAGTATGTACACATCCTATAAAGAATAAATATACAGAATGATAAATAAAAATACGAAAGAGGGATTAGATGATGGAAAATAAAAAAGTGGTTTTAGCATATTCGGGCGGTTTGGATACTTCAGTAGCAATTCAGTGGCTTAAAGATCAAGGCTACTCGGTTGTTGCTTGTTGTTTAGATGTTGGAGAAGGCAAGGATTTGGATTTCATAAAAGAAAAAGCACTCACGGTTGGAGCAGTTGAAAGCTATGTAATTGATGCAAAAGAAGAATTTGCGAAAGATTTTGCGCTGGTTGCATTACAGGCCCATACAATGTATGAAGGCAAATATCCGCTTGTGTCAGCTCTATCTCGTCCTCTAATTGCAAAAAAACTGGTTGAAGTAGCTCAAGACAGCGGGGCGTCAGCCGTCGCTCACGGGTGTACCGGTAAGGGAAATGATCAGGTTCGTTTTGAAGTGGCTATCCAGGCTCTGAACCCTGAACTTGAAGTAATTGCACCCGTTCGTGAGTGGGGATGGTCAAGAGAAGAAGAAATCAATTACGCAAAAAAGAACAACATTCCAATCCCTATCAATTTAGACAGCCCTTATTCAATTGATCAGAACCTTTGGGGAAGAAGCAATGAATGCGGAGTTTTAGAGGACCCTTGGGCAGCGCCGCCTGAAGGTGCATATGATTTAACTGCATCTCTTGAAACAACACCTAATGCACCCGAATTAATTGAAATCGCATTTGATCAAGGTGTCCCTGTTGCATTGAATGGACAAAAAATGGACCTTTCAGCCATGATTTTAAAGCTGAATGATCTTGCTGGTAAACACGGTGTCGGCAGAATCGACCATGTGGAAAATAGATTAGTAGGCATTAAATCAAGAGAAGTATATGAATGTCCCGGAGCCGTAACCCTGATGAATGCTCATAAAGAACTGGAAGATCTGACGCTGGTGAAAGAAATGGCCCATTTCAAGCCAATTATTGAAAAAAAGCTGACTGAAATGATTTATGAAGGTCTTTGGTTCTCTCCATTGACTCCGGCTCTGCTTGCATTCTTAAAAGAAACGCAGCAGTACGTAAATGGTGTGGTCAGAGTTAAATTGTTTAAAGGTCATGCAATCGTAGAGGGCAGAACATCGCCAAATTCACTGTACAATGAAAAGCTTGCTACTTATACAGCGGATGATGAATTCGATCATAATGCTGCAGTTGGATTCATTCAGCTTTGGGGCCTTCCAACCAAAGTCCACTCAATGGTACAAAATAAAAAAGGCGAGACGGTCTCATGAGTAAACTTTGGGGAGGAAGATTTGCACAATCACCAGAGGAATGGGTAGACGAATTTAACGCCTCCATCGGTTTCGACCAGCAGCTTGTGCTGGAAGATTTAGAGGGTTCTGTTGCCCATGTTACGATGCTTGGGGAATGTGATATCCTCTCCGCTGAGGAGGTTCATGAAATAATAGGGGGGCTTTCTGTATTAAAACAAAAAGCTGAGAAAAATGAATTGGAATTTTCGGTTGGAAATGAAGATATTCATTTGAATTTGGAGCATTTGCTTATTCAGGAAATCGGACAGGTCGGGGGCAAACTTCATACAGGAAGAAGTCGAAACGATCAGGTCGCAACTGATATGCATCTTTATTTAAAAAACAGAGTGGAAGAAATTCAACTGTTGATCCGTGCGGTACAAAAAGCGATAACGAAGCAGGCTGAAAAGCATGTGGAGACAGTTGCACCGGGCTATACACATCTTCAGCGTGCGCAGCCCATTTCATTCGCCCATCATCTGCTTGCTTACTTCTGGATGCTGGAACGTGATTATCAGCGCTTTGAAGATTCAATGAAGAGAATTGATATGTCTCCGCTTGGAGCAGGAGCTCTTGCGGGTACAACCTTTCCAATCGACCGCCATCGTTCAGCAGAACTATTGGGATTTTCATCTATCTATGAAAATAGCATGGATGCTGTCAGCGACCGGGATTTCATTGTAGAATTTTTATCCAATGCATCGATGACAATTATGCATCTATCAAGATTTGCAGAAGAGATGATTATTTGGTCAAGTCAGGAATTTCAGTTTATTGAACTTGCAGACGCTTTTTCAACGGGAAGCAGTATTATGCCACAGAAGAAAAATCCAGATATGGCAGAGCTTGTGCGTGGTAAAACAGGCAGAGTCTTTGGCCACCTGGTGTCGCTGTTAACCGTTCTGAAAGGACTGCCGCTCGCTTATAACAAAGATATGCAGGAAGATAAAGAAGGGATGTTCGATACCGTTCATACCCTGATGGGCTCGTTAAAGATTTTTGCCGGAATGATTGATACGATGGCTGTTAACGAGAATCGCTTAAAACAGGCTGTTAATGAAGATTTTTCAAATGCAACGGAGTTAGCAGACTATCTTGCCACTAAAGGTGTGCCATTTAGAGAAGCCCATGAGATCGTTGGGAAGCTGGTGCTTGTTTGTATTGGGAAAGGCATCTATTTAAAAGATTTGCCTCTTGATACTCTCAAGGAAGCCTCACAGGTTATTGAAGAAGATATCTACCAGGTACTGGAGCCGTTTCAGGCGGTAAAGCGCAGAGAATCTGCGGGCGGCACTGGATTTGACCAGGTGAAGAAACAGCTTGAAAAAGCAAAAGAACAGCTTGCATCAGCTTCATCCATATAAAAGAAGAAAAGGCGGCCGGAGATATGCGGCCGCCTTTTTTATATAGTAAAATCATCTTCAACAGGGGTTTTTTCCGGAGGCTGGTCTGTTCGAACAACAAGTACATCGCATTTTGCGGCCCGCACAATATGTTCGGAGATACTGCCTATTAAGAAGCGCTCCATGGCGTTCAGGCCCGTGGCTCCACAAATAATCAGATCTGCTTCTACTTTTTTAGCAAACTCTTTTGGAACGAGAACTTTTGGAGAGCCGTACTCAACGAACACATTAATTTTGTTCACGCCTTTTCGTTCTGCTTCTGCTTTATACTCTCCAAGCATCTCTTCGGCAAATGTCTGTGCCCGTTTTGCTACGCTTCGGTCATACGCTTCAACTACAGCAAACGATCGGGTATCAATAACATGAAGAAGATTCAGGGTGGCATCATTCCGTTTTGCAATATCAATTGATTTTTTGAAAGCCCATTCCGCTTCTTTTGACCCATCAACTGCAACAAGAATATGATCATAACTAAGTGGCATTTTTATCCCCTCCTTCCCTTTATTGTACACTATTTTCTGAAAACTTCCTTATTTATAAATGAAAAATCAGAACAAAAATATGGAATTTCATCCTCTGATTTTCTTAAATAGCAAATATGAAATGCCTGACAGGAAAAACACAATGAAACCGGGTGATGCAAACGAAGGGATAGATAAATAGACAGGAATAAAAATAATGACTACAGCCACAGCAGATAGATTCACATGCTTTTTGCCGGTCATTAATGCTGAAAGATCTCCATCGGTAATCGACCGGTTCTTAATGAAAACAAAGTCAAAAACGATGATGGCTGACAAGGGAATAATAGCGGCTCCAAGTATGGATATGTATTGTTCGGCTTGTGATACGAGAATGGGAAAGCAGCTAAGAATCGTTGCTCCTGTACCAAAAAGAATAGCGCAATTAACTCGGCCAAGAGACGGAAACGCGTTTAGCATACTATATCCCCCTGTATAGGCATTGCTCAAATTTATAGAGATCATTGATACAATGGCACTAAGAGCCATGACAGAAAGCAATACAGCAGAATCAGTCAGTTCGCCTGCAGAAACAAATGGATTCATCGATCCAAGCAATGAAGCATACAGCGTTCCCAATAATGCAGTCAACAGAAAACCAGCTAAATTGCCTGCAAGCACACCCCAAAAAGCATGCTGCACATTTTTTGCATATCGGGTCATATCAGAGGAAGCACTGACACCTGATACATATTGAACAAATGCCAGACTGGCAAAAAAGAAAAACGGTCCGGCTGCAAAAGTTCCGCCAGCTTGGAAGAGCGGGGAATCAGTTTGTAAACTGAACTGGATGATGAGAAACAGCATGGCTGCCTGCCCAAGAAACAGAAGGGGAAGAAACCATTTTGTTGCCTTTTTAACAGCATCAAAACCCACAAGAGCCAATATAGCCATAATCAATGCAAAAACCGGGGCCAGTACAGCTGCTGGCACTGTAATGCCAGCTAATCGTTCTGCCAGAGCAGACACTACCATTGAACCGCCGATGGTCTGAACGCTGAACCAGTACAGGGAGGTAAGTGAACGGATGGGAGAAGCAAAATAACGGGAGACGAGCGTTCCGGTCATCGTGCGAATTACAAATTGTGCAGGGAGCCCATGTTTTGCACCGGGCAATGAAAGTAAAGATACAAGAAAAAAAGCTGCCGCAGCACCCAGCACAGTTGATAAAATAGCCCAGCCTGCTGACAAACCGCCAGTCAATACAGCCAGCGCAGGAACAAGTACATTTCCCGTATTAACCGAAAAAGCAAGCTGAATACCTGCATACTCAAACCATTTTGTTTGTTTGCGTGCTAATGGTACTGCTTCAAGACCAAAACGTTCAATTTCTATTTTTCGTGGAATGGGCTGCATAAAAATCTCCATTTCTTAAATAATTCTTACATGTTTTTACTTTAGTTTACCATACTAAACAGAGTGCTAATTCGAAGACCAATAGTATGAATAATTAGTTTATTAAACCAAGGAAAATAACATGAGACATCACTTCGTTCATTTGTTAAAATGTAATTGCTAAACATCACAATAGAGCTGATGTCAGGCGCATGGATGAGGAGAACTATAATTTGGAGGGGCTTTTAATGCGTATTGGGATTCCAAAAGAAATTAAGAACAATGAAAATCGTGTGGCTATTACACCATCTGGTGTTCACCATTTAGTAATTCAGGGACATGAAGTATTTGTGGAACATGAAGCTGGAATTGGATCAGGTTTTACAAATGAAGATTATCTGGCTGCTGGAGCAAAAATTGCCTTAACTGCTCAGGAAGCCTGGTCTTTTGACATGGTTATGAAGGTGAAAGAGCCGATTGCAAGCGAATATGGCTATTTTAGAGAAGGACTAATTTTATTTACATATCTGCATCTTGCTCCAGAACCGGAACTAACAAAGGCGCTAATAAATAAAAAGGTAGTGGCGATCGCCTACGAAACCGTTCAGCTGCCGAATGGTTCACTTCCATTACTGACACCAATGAGTGAAGTGGCTGGCAGAATGGCCACACAAATTGGTGCTCAATTCCTGGAAAAAATCCATGGTGGTGCCGGCATTCTTCTCGGAGGTGTACCTGGCGTGGCAAGAGGTAAGGTAACAATTGTTGGAGGCGGCGTTGCAGGAACGAATGCGGCGAAGATGGCTGTCGGTCTGGGAGCAGATGTAACCATTCTTGATTTGAGCCCGGATCGTTTGCGTCAATTGGATGATTTATTCGGAAAAGACGTAACTACTTTAATGTCAAATCCATTAAATCTTGCTGAATCTGTAGCGGAATCGGACCTTGTTATCGGAGCTGTTTTAATCCCGGGTGCCAAGGCGCCAAAGCTTGTAACGGAAGAAATGATAAAATCCATGAAAACGGGTGCTGTAGTGGTTGATATTGCAATTGACCAAGGCGGAATTTTTGCAACAACAGACCGTATTACAACGCATGATGCTCCAACTTACACTAAGCACGGAGTCGTACATTATGCCGTAGCCAATATGCCGGGAGCTGTTCCCCGTACATCCACGATTGCACTGACAAATGTAACCGTTCCTTACGCGGTGCAGATTGCCAATAAAGGCTATCGTCAGGCTTGTATTGATAACGAAGCGCTTTTAAAAGGCATTAACTGTGCAAACGGATATGTTACGTATAATGCAGTAGCAGAAGCGCACGGTTTAGAGTACGCCAGTGTCAGAGAATTATTAGTACCATAATAAAAAAAGATGCCATCGCGGCATCTTTTTTTTATTAGGCTCTTTTAAACTTTGGTATTTTTATATGTTTATCAAAAAACTTGAAGTGTTTTTGGAAATTTAGTTAATGTTTCAAATCCGCTGGATGTGACTAACACATCATCCTCTATTCTTACACCGGCTATGTTTGGAACGTAGATGCCAGGTTCGATCGTAAAGGTCATTCCTTCCTGAAGCACAAGATCATTACTTGATGTAATAGAAGGGTACTCGTGCACGTTCAAGCCCAGTCCATGGCCCAGGCGGTGTGGGAAAAAGTCGCCATAACCCGCCTCGTCAATCACTTTTCTGGCTGCGAGGTCCAGATCGCTGACTTTTACACCCGGCTTAACCATCTCCAGCGCTGTCATTTCAGCAGCAAGAACTGTATCATAAATCTTCTTTTGTTCACTGGTGATCTCTCCGAATGCTACTGTGCGGGTAATATCTGAACAATATCCCTTGTACACTACCCCAAGATCAAACAGAACGAGATCTCCTTTTTGAATTTGGGTTAAGCCGGGAGTGCCATGTGGAGATGCCGCATTTTTCCCGGTTAAAACCATAGTAGAAAAAGACATTTCCGTTATGCCCTTTCTTTTTAATTCATACTCGATCGTCGCAAGAATATCTAATTCTGTTTTTCCTTCAGCCAATTCCTTGCATGCTACTTCAACTGCATAATCGGCTAAATGGGCAGCCTCTTGCAGAAGCGCAATTTCTTCCTGTGTCTTCACCACACGAAGATCGTTTAAGGTTTGATCGATCGAATGAACAGTGAATTCTCCAAACGATTGTTTTAAGCTGTTCAGCCTCTCTACTGTTAAATGACTGCTTTCAATAGCGAGTGTATTCAATTCTTTTCCTGTACTTATTTTTTTATGTAATAGACTAATAGGATTCTCTGTATCACTGTAGCCGATAATGGTGCCCTTCCACCCTGCACTTCGAGCCTCCGCTTCTTCCATGCCCGGGCATATGAGAATGTTTTGTCCTTCAGGAGAGATAAAAACGGCTAACCACCGTTCGTGCGGATCGCTTCTGAATCCTGTTGTATAATAAACATTTTCTGTTGAGGTTAATAATGCGCCATCCAGAGAATGGTCAATTAAATAACGTTGAACCTGTTCAGTTTTTACCATTGCATTGTATCCTCCTAAATTATGATCTGCTTATCCTTAAATCCTAGCAATTATTTTGTTTATTGTAAATCAGCACGGCTGGAAAATGCCTTATTAAACATCAACTCCAGGTTTTTAAGTAAAAGCAAGAGGGAATGAGGGTAGGGAGATGCACGGCGTCAAACTATTGTCAGGGAGGAATAGATGTATGCAGATTTCATATCATGGACATTCAATCGTAAAAGTCAAAACCAACGATACGACCATTTTATTTGATCCTTTTATTAATGGAAATGAACTTACTGATTTAAAGGCGGAAAATGAAAAACCGGATGTAATTATTCTTACACACGGTCATAATGATCATGTAGGGGACACCGTTGAAATTGCCAAGAAAAGCGATGCTCTTGTTATTGCTCCTTTTGAACTCGCAACTTACCTTGAATGGCAGGGCTTGAAAACCCATCCAATGAGTATCGGAGGATCTTTTGAATTTGATTTCGGCAAGGTTAAGTTAACACAGGCTTTCCATGGTTCTTCCTATACAACGGACGTTCAGCAGATTATTTATACCGGCATGCCATCAGGGGTTTTGTTGATGGCAGAAGGAAAAACGATCTATCATGCAGGAGATACCTCCCTTTTTGGGGACATGAAGCTGATAGGCGAACGCCATCCGATTGATCTTGCCTTTTTGCCTATTGGGGATAATTTCACCATGGGGCCTGACGATGCGGCTTATGCTGCTGAATTGCTGCAGGCGAAAAAAGTAGTGCCGATTCACTATAATACATTTCCGCCAATTAAACAGGATCCTGACAAATTTGTTCAACTGCTGCAGGAGGGTCAGGGCAAAGTGATGGCTGCAGGCGAGGTAATTACATTATAAACATGGAGACCGCCGGAGGGTGCAAGATGCCCGGCGGTCTTTTTATTTGTTTAGAAAAGGTGTGATCCATTGAAGGAAGGGAACATTAATGCGTATAATAAAAAAGCGAATACATGATCGGATCGAAAGAGAGGAACAGACAGTGGCTACAAAGCATGAACAGATACTTTTACATATCGAATCACTCCCGGTTGGAAATAAAATTTCCGTCCGTCAGGTTGCCAAGACGCTCGATGTCAGTGAAGGGACTGCTTATCGGGCAATTAAAGAAGCAGAAAATCAAGGGCTGGTAAGTACGATTGAACGTGTCGGGACCATCCGTATTGAAAAAAAGAAAAAGGAAAACTTTGAAAGGCTTACCTTTGCCGAAGTAGTCAATATAATAGATGGCCAAGTAATGGGCGGAAGAACCGGGCTGCATAAAACGCTTAATAAGTTTGTAATCGGTGCAATGAAGCTTGAAGCAATGATGCGCTACACGGAGGCAGGTAACCTGTTGATCGTAGGGAACCGTACCCGTGCGCATGAACTTGCACTGCAAGCTGGTGCGGCTGTACTTATAACAGGCGGGTTTGATGCGGATGAATCGGTAAAAAAGCTTGCGGATGAACTGGAACTGCCTGTTATTTCTACCAGTTATGATACGTTTACCGTCGCTGCGATGATTAACCGGGCTATTTATGATCAGCTGATTAAAAAAGAAATCGTACTCGTAGAAGATATCTTAATTCCGTTTGAGCATGCCCATTATTTAACATCAAAGGACAAGGTGGAGCACTGGAGCCGGCTTAATGATGCTACGGAACACAGCCGTTTCCCTGTTGTCGATCAAAACACGCTAAAAGTAGTAGGGATGGTCACTTCAAAGGATATATTAGGGGAAGATCAAAATGAATTAATTGATCGGGTGATGACACGTTCTCCGTTGACTGTAAGCATAAAAACCAGTGTCGCTTCAGCTGCTCATATTATGATATGGGAAGGAATTGAATTGCTGCCTGTCGTTAATGAGCATTATCATTTGGAAGGGGTAATCAGCAGACAGGATGTTCTCAAAGCGCTGCAGATGATTCAGCGTCAGCCGCAAATTGGCGAAACAATAGATGATATTGTTTTTAAGGAAATGACGGTTTATAAAAATTCTGACAAGCCCTATCGTTTTCACGTTACGCCCCAAATGACGAATCAGCTTGGTGCAATATCTTATGGAGTGTTTACATCCCTGGTGACAGAAGCTGCGAACCGGACACTGAAAGACTTCAAACGAAGTGATTTGGTTATTGAAAATATTACGATATACTTTATTAAACCTGTTCAGATGGAAAGTACAATCGAGATCTGTCCAAAATTATTGGATGTCGGCAGAAAATTCGGCAAGGTAGATGTGGAAGTTTTTAGTGAGGGGAATTTGGTAGGAAAAGCGATGATGATGTGCCAGTTATTGGACAGATAAAAAACCGGCATTAAGCCGGTTTCACGATTGCTGCTTCTCAAATTTCTCCCACTCTGCTTCTTCTTTTGCCAGGATAGGTGTAAGATGGCGGTATGCTTTAAACCGCATCCACGAACTGCCGAACCCAATTGCAATAAAAATCCCGGCAATTACATAGGTGACGATTAATTCAGATGATTGTTCAAAATTAAATAGAAACAGCTGATTCAAACCAAAAAAACCAATAGCCAGTCCAAGAGCTATGCCTGCCCGGCTTGCCTGCCATTGTTTTTCAACTGGGCGCACAGAGCGGATTTGCTTTGTTTTAAAGTATAAATAAGCTACACCAGACATGATAATTACAAATACAAAGATTGGCATTCATATTCCTCCATAAAAAAACTGCATTCTTACTATATTGTAGCGGGAAATTTAATGAAACGCCACTCTTGTCACTGAAAGGGCAGATAAAAATGAAAAAGCAGATTATTGATACCATTAAAGAATACGAAACCATTATTATTCACCGGCACGTGCGTCCGGATCCTGATGCCTACGGTTCACAAGGGGGACTGGCTGAAATGATCAGAACTTCTTTCCCGGAAAAAAAAGTTTTTACAGTAGGACAAGGAGAAAAATCACTGTCCTTTTTAAGACGAATGGATGAAGTGCCAGATGAGTTATTCGCTCAAGCGCTTGTTATCGTTTGTGATACAGCCAACGAAGAAAGAGTGGATGATCAGCGCTACAAAAACGGGGCTAAGATTATTAAAATTGACCATCATCCTAATGTAGATCCGTATGGTGATTTATTATGGGTGGATACAACTGCCAGCTCAGTGAGTGAAATGATCTATGAGCTGTATCTGGAAGGAAAAGAGCGGGAGCTGAAACTAAACGATGAGGGAGCCCGCTTGCTTTTTGCAGGAATTGTTGGAGATACTGGAAGATTCCTATTTCCGAGTACATCTCAGAAAACGCTTGAATACGCTGGCCAGCTGATTCAGTACGACTTTGACCGCTCTATTCTGTTTAACTCTTTATACGAAATGGATGCACATGTACTAAAGCTTCAAGGCTATGTGCTGCAAAATTTCTCTATCGACCAAAATGGGGCGGCCTTTATTAAATTAACACAGGATATCCTTAATAAATATGAGGTTTCCGCATCAGAAGCCTCTTTGCTGGTCGGGACTCTGGGCAGTGTCAAAAACATGAAGGCCTGGGTGTTTTTCATTGAAGAACCAACTGAAATCAGAGTGAGGCTTCGCTCTAAAGGGCCAATTGTAAATGAACTTGCCAGACAATACAACGGCGGAGGACACCCTATGGCTGCCGGCGCATCGATAAAAAAATGGTCAGAAGCAGATGAAGTCATTGCCAAGCTGCAAAAAATATGTGAATGATAGAACCCGAAACAGAGGAGGGAAGCAGAATGCCGTTTGTCCATTTGCAGGTCACAAGCTCATATGATCTTTTGTCTAGTACAATCACGCTTTCTGCTTTGATTGAAAGGGCAAAAAAAGAAGGCTACCGGTCCATAGCGATTACGGATCGAAATGTACTGTATGGAGTGGTTCCTTTTTACAGAGCCTGTATCAAAGAAAATATAAAGCCGATCATCGGCATGACAGCAGATGTGTGGGTAGAGCAGGACGAGCGCTCCTACCCGCTCGTTCTGCTGGCTGAAAATGAAACTGGCTTTAAGAATTTAATCAAAATCTCCAGTGGCCTTCAAACAAAATCTCCCAAAGGAATTCCACAGAAGTGGTTATCCTCATACTCTTCAGGACTTATCGCACTTACACCAGGTAATGCAGGCGAAATTGAACAATTAGTTCACCAGCAGTCGATTGAAGAAGCCATGGCAAGAACACATCAATACAGGGAAATGTTTGGTGAAGAATCTTTTTACATCAGCATTCAAAACCATGGTTTGCTGCAGGATCAGGATCAAATGGAAGCACTTCATTCATTCGCAAGCTCAGCTGGTATTCCAACGGCAGCTTCCTGTGATGTTCGTTATCTTGAAAAAGAAGATTCATTCAGCTATGAAGTCATCACAGCCATTCGTGATGGAATAAAAATAGAAGGAGACCGTCTCGAAGGGGACTATTCATTTTTATCCAAGGAAGAGATTAAAGAGAAGTTTTCTTCCTATCCCGAAACAATGGAGGCAACACTGGAAATTTCTCAGCGCTGCCAGGTTGAATTGGACTTCACCAGGACTTATTTACCCAAATATCCTGTTCCCGATGATGTTACGGCAAAAGAAGTACTTGAGCATCTTTGCATGGAGGGAATGAAGAAAAGAATATCTGCTATATCCCCTCTTTATAAAGAAAGACTTTTATATGAACTGTCTGTAATCGACCGTATGTCGTTTAATGACTACTTTTTAATTGTCTGGGATTTCATGAAGTTTGCCAGAGAACAAGGTATTTTAACAGGACCGGGCCGGGGGTCAGCAGCAGGCTCTCTTGTGGCTTATGCACTGTATATAACACATGTAGATCCAATTAAGCATGATTTGTTATTTGAGCGCTTTTTAAATCCTGAACGAATATCGATGCCTGATATTGATATTGATTTTCCAGATCACAGAAGAGACGAAGTGATCCAATATGTGGCAGAAAAATACGGCTCAAAACACGTAGCTCAGATTGTCACCTTCGGATCATTATCAGCCAAAGCCATTGCAAGAGATACAGCAAGGGTATATGGCTTTTCCACAGGTGAAATGGAAGTGATCTCACGCTCCATCCCTTCACGGCCAGGCATTGTTTTAGAAGAGGCTTATAAGGAGTCTCCTAATCTGCGTCAGTTTGTTGACCAATCAAGTCGCCACCAGCAATGGTTTAATACAGCAAAAAAATTGGAGGGTCTGCCTCGCCATACATCAACTCATGCAGCTGGTGTAGTGATCAGCGACCGGCCGTTAGTCGACATTGTGCCTCTTCAGCAAGGGCAGGAATATATTCATTTGACGCAGTGGCCGATGGATATATTGGAAGATGTTGGTTTACTTAAAATGGACTTTTTAGGGCTGAGGAATTTAACACTCCTGGAAAAAATAACGCAGGCTGTTAAAAGCCAGCATCCGCAGTTCAGGCTTGAAGACATTCCGGGAGATGACAGAGAAACGTTTGATCTGCTGAGTAAAGGCTTGACAGTAGGAATCTTCCAGCTTGAATCAGATGGAATGAAAAACGTGCTGACGAAACTAAAACCAAGTAAATTTGAAGATATCGTGGCTGTAAATGCACTGTATCGTCCAGGCCCGATGGAACATATCCCTTTGTTCATCAAACGAAAACATAAAATTGAAACTGTTCAGTATGCTCACGAAGATTTGAAGGATATCCTTTCCCCTACCCATGGAATTATTGTTTATCAGGAGCAAATCATGCAGATCGCCGCCCGCCTTGCAGGTTTTACACTCGGTCAGGCTGATATGCTCAGAAGAGCTGTAAGCAAAAAGAAGAAGGAAGATCTTGATCGGGAACGGGCAAGGTTTGTACAAGGTTCAATAAAAAGGGGCTATGGGGAAAAAACAGGCAATGAAATTTATGATTTAATTGTGCAGTTCGCCAATTATGGATTTAATAAGAGCCATGCCGTGGCATACAGTTTGATTGCTTATCAGCTTGCTTATCTAAAAGCTCACTATGCCAAACATTTTATGGCTGCTCTTATGACTTCTGTCACAGGAAATGAAGATAAAATGCGCTTGTATATCAGGGAGTGTGAAAGATTAAATATCCCTGTACTGCCGCCTTCTATTAATAAGAGCCAGCGTTATTTTGCAGTGGAGGAAGAAGGGATCCGTTACAGCATCAGTTCCATCAAAGGTATTGGGAAAACGCCGGCTATGGATATTGTTACTGTCAGAAGATCCAAAGAATATAAAGATTTATTTGATCTTTGTGTCAGAGTCCCCTCAAAATCCATTAATCGGAAAGTAATCGAGGCACTTGTATTTTCAGGAGCGTTGGATGACTTTGGAAAGGATCGGTCCACATTGCTTGCTACGATTGATGTAGCTCTCGAACATGCATCCTTGATGGCATCAGATGACGGCGGGTTATTCGGTGATGATTTTAACATTTCCCCGAAATACATTGAAAAATCGCCGATGCCCCCAGAAGAAAAGCTCGCCTACGAAAAAGAAGTGTTAGGCCTCTACTTATCCGCTCACCCGGTTTCTGCTATGAAAGATAAACTGGCAACTTTGCAGGCAAAGTCTTCGGATGAACTTCAACCTGGTCAGCGGTCTATTATTATGGGGGCACTGGTCACAGACATCCGGATGATTCGAACTAAGAAGGGAGAAGCAATGGCCTTTGCAGTTTTAAGTGATGCAGCAGGAGACATAGATGCAGTGGTGTTTCCTGATGTATACCGACATGCCTCCTCGATCTTAATTCCGGGCAGCCTTATCATTTTGCAGGGAAAGGCAGAAGAACGAAACGGCAGAGTGCAAATCGTTATTCAAGAGATTAAACTTGCAAAAGATTGGAATACGCCAAAAAGCAGCCCCAAGCTTTTTCTGCGCATTCCTCAGCATCTGGATCAAGAGGGTACGTTAGAACAAGTAAGAGAGATTTGCAGTAAATATAAAGGCGGCACTCCGGTTGTCATCCATTTTGAAGATTCAAAGCGGACGATTCAGCTTCAGCGATCTGAATGGGGAAACATTTCCGGCGATCTTTCTTCCGAACTGAAGAAACTGCTGGGAAATTCAAATGTTGTGGTGCAGTAATCAATTAGGTTTTTAAGTGGACAAAAAACGTCCACCCGCCAGTGTTTCACACGGTTAAAAGGATTGCACAGCATCCGGAGCGTTAAAATATCATTGCTTTTTCGAGGCTTTTTTTGATATAGTGGTTTAGAGATTTATGTGGTCAGACCAATTGTTAAATAAAGGGGATATCCCCGTTAAATCCAGGGAGTGAATTACCTTGTCATTACGCGACGAAGCGCTACATATGCACAGAGTGAACCAGGGGAAATTAGAATCAAAATCAAAAGTATCCGTTCGCAATGCTGAAGAACTAAGCCTGGCTTATTCTCCAGGAGTAGCCGAACCATGTAAGGAAATTTATGATAAGCCTGAAACGGTTTATGATTATACAATGAAAGGCAATATGGTAGCAGTTGTTTCAGATGGCACTGCTGTTCTTGGTCTGGGCAATATCGGCCCTGAAGCTGCATTGCCTGTAATGGAAGGAAAAGCAGTATTGTTTAAAAGCTTTGCTGGCGTTGACGCTTTTCCAATTTGTTTGAATACAACTGATATTGATAAAATAGTAGAAACTGTTAAATTGATGGAGCCAACCTTTGGCGGTGTAAACCTTGAAGACATTGCCGCTCCGCGCTGCTTTGAAATTGAAGAACGATTAAAGAAGGAAACCAATATTCCTATATTTCATGATGATCAGCATGGTACAGCAATTGTTACCGTGGCAGGACTTGTGAATGCATTAAAAATTACGAATAGAGATATGTCTAATATTAAGGTAGTAATGAACGGTGCGGGTGCTGCTGGCATTGCAATCATCAATTTGTTATATAGCTATGGTGTCCGAGACATTATCATGTGTGATTCAAAAGGAGCTATTTTTGAAGGGCGTCCTTATGGTATGAATAAAATTAAAGATGGTGTGGCTAAAATCACAAACCGTCAGCGTCTGGACGGCTCACTGGAAGACGCCATTCAGGGAGCGGATGTATTCATTGGAGTATCAGTAGCTGGTGCCCTGACAGAAGAAATGGTTGGGACAATGAATGATGAAGCCATTATTTTCGCAATGGCAAACCCTGTACCTGAGATAATGCCGGAACTGGCAAAGGTTGCAGGAGCTAAAGTTATTGGAACCGGCCGTTCAGATTATCCGAATCAGGTCAATAATGTATTGGCTTTTCCTGGTATTTTCAGAGGAGCGCTGGATGTACGTGCTACTCATATCAATGAGAAGATGAAACGTGCGGCTGTTGAAGCTATTGCCTCATTAATCTCAGACAAGGAACTCAATGAAAATTATGTTATTCCTGCACCATTCGACCCGCGCGTTGCACCTGCAGTTGCTGCTGCTGTTGCTACAGCTGCTATGGAAACGGGTGTAGCCAGAAGAAAAGTGGATCCTGAAGAAATACGGGCCAAAACAGAGCGTTTATCTTTAATTGGAAAAAGTGAGTGACCCCATACGTGGAACAATCTAACCCTCAGTTAAAGGTATATATCTCTGTTGTTCATCAGCTTAAAGATATGATTCAGCGAGATCGTCTGACCTCAGGTGACCGGCTGCCCTCAGAGCGCGAATTATCAGATCGCCTCGGGGTTGGCCGGTCGTCTGTACGTGAGGCGTTTCGAGCACTGGAGCTGCTAGGTCTGATTGAGACAAGGCACGGAGAAGGAACTTTTTTACGCGATTTTAGAGATCATCGCCTGGTTGAATTACTGGGAATGTTTATTTTGCAAAACGGTCAGGCAGAAAATGATGTGGTGGAAATGAAGGATTGGGTTGAATCCGCAAGCTTCAACCGTTTGTTTTTAAGTGGAAAAGACGGTATTGAACACCTTTTTGATACGATTCACGCCGGTTTTAACAAAGGGGAAATCAGTACCTTCACACACTTTAAATCCAAACTGATCAAAGCTTCAGGAAACCGCCTCGCCTATAAGGTATGGCTTGTTCTGCATGATTTTGACACTGAAGGAAAGAAAGAAATACTTCCATTAAGCGAAGAACTCATTTATGATGTTAAAAACGCATTACTAACTGGTAATATGGAATTTATTCGTGCTATTTGCACAGCTTCAGACCAATAAATAAGAGATAAATCAACTATGCCAAGAATCTCATGTACGAGTGGGAATTAGATAGTTGCCAGATGAAAAATCTTTACAGGATTTAAAACATGGGGAGGAGGATTTACGTTGCTCAAAGATATTTTTACGAAACCAAAAAAGAAGAAGTATGCGACCATTCCTTCTGAAAATGCTAAAAATGATGTGCCCGAAGGAATTATGACGAAATGTCCGAAATGCAAAAAGATTATGTACACAAAAGAAATTAAGAAAAACAGTAAAGTTTGCCAGAATTGTGGATTTCATCACATCATGACGTCTTCAGAACGTATCAAAAGCTTAGTAGATTCTGGCACTTTTGTTGAAATGAATGAAGAGATGAAGTCCATTAATCCTCTTAACTTCCCGGATTACTTGGAAAAAGTGGAAAAGGACCGTAAAAAGACTGGTTTAAACGAGGCGGTTGTTACTGGTACTGCTGAAATCGAGGGCCATAAAGTAGTGCTGGCAATAATGGATTCCAGCTTTAGAATGGGCAGTATGGGTTCGGTTGTGGGAGAGAAGATTTCATTGGCTATCGCACGTGCTGAAGAGCTTTCTGCACCATTTATTATCTTCACTGCCAGCGGAGGGGCACGCATGCAGGAAGGCGTCCTGTCATTGATGCAAATGGCTAAAACTAGTACAGCGCTGAAGAAATTCAGCACTGCAGGCGGACTTTTTATTTCTGTCATGACACACCCTACAACAGGGGGAGTTTCTGCAAGCTTTGCCTCTTTGGGTGATTACAATTTTGCTGAACCCGGAGCTCTGATCGGATTCGCAGGCCGAAGAATTATCGAGCAGACCATTCGTGAAAAGCTGCCTGAAGATTTTCAAACCGCAGAGTTTTTACTGGAACACGGACAGCTTGATGCAGTTGTTCCAAGAACTGAATTGAGAGAACGTCTGTCGACTATTTTGGCTATTCATAAGCAGGGGGTTGCAACATGGTAAATGAACTTGAATTTGAAAAGCCGCTTGTTCAGCTAAAAGAAAAAATTAATGAGCTTAAAAACTTTACAGCAAACTCCGATGTTGATTTATCCCTTGAAATTGAGAAATTAGAGCAGCGCCTGGCTAAATTGGAAGATGATATTTATTTAAATATAAAGCCATGGGATCGGGTTCAAATCGCCCGGCATCCTGAAAGACCAACTACTTTGGATTATATTGGTGAATTATTTGACCAATTTATCGAACTGCACGGTGACCGTCTGTACGGTGATGATCAAGCGATCGTAGGAGGAATTGCGTTTTATAAAGGCAATCCAGTCACAGTTATTGGCCATCAGCGCGGGAAAGCCACGAAAGAAAATATCCGCAGGAATTTCGGTATGCCACACCCAGAAGGATATCGAAAAGCGCTCCGTCTAATGAAGCAGGCGGAAAAATTTAATCGTCCGATTATCTGCTTTATTGATACAAAAGGGGCTTACCCTGGTAAAGCGGCGGAGGAGCGGGGACAAAGTGAAGCAATTGCCCGCAATCTCTTTGAAATGGCAGGGTTAACTGTCCCTGTGGTTTGCATTGTAATTGGAGAGGGAGGAAGCGGAGGAGCACTTGCACTTGGGATAGGCAACCATCTGCATATGCTTGAAAACTCTACTTACTCCGTTATTTCACCTGAGGGTGCAGCTTCTATTTTGTGGAAAGATGCTTCGTTAGCAAAAAAAGCAGCAGAATCAATGAAAATTACAGCTCCGGATCTTAAGGAGTTAGGCATTATTGACGAAATTGTACCTGAGGTAAAAGGTGGGGCGCACAAAGGAATTAAGGAGCAGGCTAAAAAAATTGACACTGTTCTTTATCGTTCCCTTGCTGAACTGTCCAAGCTCTCTGTCGAACAGTTAATTTCACATCGCCATGAAAAATTCCAGAAGATTGGATCTCATTCTGTTTTGACTGAAATCCATTAGGGAATAGTAGACGTGTACCTTTTTTTGGTACGCGTCTTTTTTTTTTGCTTCATTCAGTCAACAGAAGACGCAGGGTGAAGGCGAAAAAGAAGAACCAAATTTTTGTTTATATGTTTCTTCCTGTAAAATTACTTTTTTGCAAAAAAATATTTATGTCGATTTGGTGAATTATTTTATTGATAAAGCGTTTTCATTCGAACAATAATTTCGTCTATTGGTTAACCTGCGGGCTATTTATTGAGTACAGGCCTTCTTCATGTTATTTTATATGGGGTAGAAATTTAACTTGTACAGTCAAATTTAGTTCTTTGACGTTTAGGGATATTTATTTGTGTGAAGCACTTAACATATATTAAACATTAAGTTAAAAGGTGGGAATTTTTTTTATGAAAAAAATTGGTGTTTTAACGAGTGGTGGAGATTCTCCCGGGATGAACCCAGCGGTGCGGGCAGTAGTTCGTAAAGCCATTTTTCATGGTCTTGAAGTATATGGGATTTACCAGGGGTACCAGGGTTTGATTTCAGGTAATATTGAGAAATTAGAATTAGGATCTGTGGGCGATATTATTCATCGGGGCGGTACAAAACTTTACTCCGCAAGATGTGAAGAGTTTAAAACTGCAGAAGGCCAGCTGAAAGGTATTCAGCAGCTCGAAAAGCATGGCATTGAAGGTCTGGTTGTGATTGGCGGCGACGGTTCATACATGGGAGCGAAAGCGCTGACTGAACATGGATACCCATGTGTCGGAGTACCGGGAACCATTGATAATGATATTCCGGGAACAGACTTTACAATTGGCTTCGATACCGCATTAAATACCGTTATTGATGCAATTGATAAAATCCGGGATACTGCGACATCTCATGAACGTACGTTCATAATCGAAGTTATGGGTCGTAATGCCGGGGATATCGCTTTATGGGCAGGATTATCCGGTGGAGCGGAAACGATTCTTATTCCAGAGGATCCACACGACATGGATAACATTGCTGAAAGAATTCTTAAAGGGCATGCACGCGGCAAAAAACACAGCATTATCATTGTAGCGGAAGGCGTTATGTCAGGAAACGAACTGGCTGAAAAGCTTAAAGAGAAAATGGCGCTTGAAACACGTGTATCAGTTCTTGGGCACATGCAGCGCGGAGGTTCACCTACTGCATCAGACCGTGTGCTTGCGAGCCGTCTGGGAGCAAAAGCAGTCGAATTGCTTATGGAAGGCAAGGGCGGACGAGCTGTAGGAATCGAAAAGAATGTATTGGTTGATTATGATATTATTGAAGCGTTAAAGATGGAACATAAAGCAGATATGGATTTATATCGCCTTTCCCAGGAATTATCCATTTAAATAAATATAGCCTTTAGGAGGTACAAGTTGATTATGAGAAAAACTAAGATTGTATGTACAATAGGACCTGCAAGTGAAAGCATTGAAAAATTAACTCAATTGATGGAAGCCGGGATGAATGTAGCGCGTTTGAACTTCTCCCATGGGGACTTTGAAGAACATGGTGCCCGTATTCAAAATATCCGTGCAGCAGCTGAAAAGCTAGGCAAAAATGTCGGGATTTTATTGGACACAAAGGGTCCTGAAATTCGTACTAATACAATGGAAAACGGTGCTTTGCATTTAGAAGCAGGAAACCGAATTATTGTGTCGATGAACGAGGTAGTGGGAACGACTGACAAATTTTCTATTACGTATGAAGGTCTTGTAGATGACGTTCATGAAGGATCTAAAATCCTTCTGGATGATGGACTAATCGGCCTGGAGGTTGAATCAATTGACCGCAGTTCAAAAGAACTGACAACCAGAATTCTGAACAGCGGAACGTTAAAGAACAAGAAAGGCGTTAATGTGCCGGGTGTTTCGGTTAAACTTCCTGGTATTACAGAAAAAGACGCTCAGGATATTTTATTTGGTATTGAACAGGGAGTAGATTTTATTGCTGCTTCATTCGTTCGCCGTGCAACTGATGTTCTGGAAATCCGTGAACTTCTTGAAAAAAATGGCGCTGCCAATATCAATATAATTCCTAAAATTGAAAACCAAGAAGGCGTTGATAACATTGACGAAATTCTTGAAGTATCGGATGGTTTAATGGTTGCTCGTGGTGACTTGGGGGTTGAAATTCCAGCTGAAGAAGTTCCTCTTGTTCAAAAAGATTTGATTCGCAAATGTAACGCTGTAGGTAAACCGGTTATTACGGCTACTCAAATGCTTGATTCCATGCAGCGCAATCCCCGCCCGACACGTGCTGAAGCAAGTGACGTGGCCAATGCAATCTTTGATGGCACCGACGCTATTATGCTTTCAGGTGAAACTGCAGCAGGAGATTACCCGGTAGAATCAGTTCAAACAATGAACAATATTGCGTCACGTGCTGAAACAGCATTGGACTATAAAACGATTTTATCAAACCGCAGCAAGCGATTTGAGCGCAATATGACAGATGCAATCGGACAGGCAGTAGCCCACACGGCTCTTAATCTGGAGGTTAATGCCATTATCGCTCCAACAGAAAGCGGACATACTGCACGCATGATTTCAAAATATCGTCCTGAAGCAACAATCGTAGCTGTTACAGCTGATTCGGCTGTATCACGCCGTCTGGCTCTTGTATGGGGTGTATATCCTCAAGTGGGCAGACTAACTAATACAACAGATGAAATGCTGGATATGGCTGTTTCAGAGAGCTTAAACAGCGGCTGCGTAAAGCATGGTGATTTAGTAGTGATTACAGCAGGCGTGCCTGTAGGTGAATCCGGTACAACAAACCTTATGAAGATCCACATCGTTGGTGATGTACTGGCTAGAGGTCAGGGAATCGGACGCAAATCAGGATTTGGACGGGCAGTCGTTGCATCTAATGCAGCAGAAGCGATTGAGAAGGTACAGGAAGGCTCTGTGCTAGTAACCATTGGAACTGATAAAGACATGGTGCCGGTATTGGAGAAATGTGCTGCGTTAATCGTTGAAGAAGGCGGATTAACAAGCCATGCTGCTGTGGTTGGTCTGAATCTTGGACTGCCGGTTATTGTTGGTGTAGACAATGCAACGACTCTCTTTAAAGACGGCCAGGAAGTCACGGTCGATGCTGAACGCGGTGTGGTTTATAACGGACACGCAAGCGTACTATAAGAACAGCAAAAAGGCGCTCCTTTACAGGTGCGCCTTTTCGTTTATTAGCCCTCTATAGGTAAGCTGTTGATTCAGGCTGAAGGTGAGAATCCCACAAACAGCGTTGAATATCGCTCACTGCCGGCCCGACGTGCCGCTTGGCACCTTCTGCGGAAACCAACAGGCGTTGGAACAACCTGCTTATTATGAAGGCTAGGGTGCTATTCTGGTCTTCTTTCAGCCGCTTATGATATAATTAGTTTAACGTAGAGTTCACAAAGGAGGATCCGCTATTGAGATGGATCATGCTTTTAATTATTGTAATTCCTGCACTTGAAATAGCTGCACTCATTCGCGTGGGAAGCTGGATTGGAATTTTTCCGACGCTATTAATCATCATTGCTACGGGGATTCTAGGCGCTTATTTAGCAAAGTCCCAAGGAATACAGGCATATCAGAAAGTCCGAAACCAAATGGGCGTTCAACAGGCGCCAAGTGATATCATTATAGATGGCTTATGCATTTTAGTTGGAGGAGTGCTATTGCTGACTCCGGGTTTCATCACTGATATAACAGGGTTTTTACTTCTAATTCCATTTACTAGAAACCGTTTTAAACCGCTTATTCATAACTGGATTCGAAAGAAAATGGGAAATGGAAATATTATTATTTACCGTTAAGGTATGCCATAAGGAATTATCCGTTTAATGGATAGTTCCTTTTTTTATATACATCCAGAGGGCAGAAAAAGTGCCTGCTCTAATCAGGGTGCTGATTGTGAGCAGAATAAGGGGAGATAGGATGACACCTTTAAAACCAAACCATTGGAAAGTTACGTAAATTAGCAAAAATGTAATAAAAGGATGGATGCCAAGTGATTGGCCAATTATTTTTGGCTCCATTACCTGTCTTACCGCCGTGTTGACACACTGAATAATAATGAGACCGATCACCAACGAATGCATCCCCTGTATCCAGCAGTAAAAAATCCATGGAATAAACAGTATGCTTGTCCCAACTATTGGAATCAGGTCTAATATAGCAGCAATTAAGGCAATAGCAGGAGCGCCTTCTATTTTTAGAAACAGCAGACCAATAAGTACTATAGCAGCAGTAATAACTGCTAAAAGAAGCTGAGCCTGTATGTAGGACCCTGCATAAAAACGAATGGATTCAGACATCTTCACTTTATAGCCGTTTATTGCTGCAGGCAGAACGCGTTTTAGGGCAGATTGAATTCTGCTTTTTTCTTTTATGAAAAAATAGGTGGAGATCAGAGCAATCATTCCGCCAAAAATCATGCTTGGCAAACTTGATATCAGCAGGGAAAGTTCGATGAAAAGACCCTCCCCGGCCTGCTGCATAAAAGCTACCGCTTTATGCTCAAGCGACAGGATGATGGTATCAGATGTGTGCTGGTTAATGATCCCTTTGGATTTCAGCCAGGTTTCAGCGAAATTAATGAGAGGCAATACTTTTGCAATGGCCAGCTGAAACGCATCTGTTAATTGTGTGAAAAGTTCAGGTATCCGCTCGACAAGCCTTAGAAAATCTGACCAGAATAAAAACCCCGCCACTGCAAAAATGCCTATGACAAAACAGCAAAAACCGGTTATGGTCAAAAAAATACTTAATGAAAAAGGCAGACGGCTGCTGCGGTGAAGTAAACAGGACGGATGGTACAATAAGAAAGAAATCACCCATCCAAAAAGTACCGGAAGCATATAACGGTATGCTGCTGCGAAAAGGACCAGAAGGAGAAGAATTCCTGCAATTACGGCTATCAGCCTTGCAGGGAGCGATGAATTTGTCATGAATATCACCAACATTTCTAAGGGCTTTTCTATTTATATGTTTTAATATAGAAATGAATGAACAGGAACAACAGATTGGAGGAACAGCTCGTGGATCAGGCACTTCTTTTTTTACTGCTGCTTCTTGGTGTTGCAGTAGTAGCCAAAAATAACTCATTGATCATTGCCGTGGGAGTATTAGTAGTTATTAAAGTGGCCGGCATGGATCAGAAAATATTTGACACGATTCAATCAAAAGGGATAAACTGGGGCGTCACCATCATTACCATAGCTGTTTTGGCTCCTATTGCGAGTGGAGCGATAGGCTTTAAGGACCTTACAGACGCGATGAAATCCCCATACGCCTGGATTGCGTTAGGATCGGGGATCATTGTAGCCATGATTGCAAAAGGGGGAATATCGCTTTTGCGAAATGACCCTCATATAACCGTTGCTCTGGTTCTCGGGACAATCCTCGCGGTTGCTCTATTTCGAGGTATTGCAGTTGGCCCGCTGATTGGAGCCGGAATTGCCTATTATTCGATGAAGATTTATGAATGGATTAGTCAGATTTAAGCGATTTTTGGAAAAATAATATAGGAAATTAGTGCGTTTTCATTCACAAAGGTCAGTTTATTGATTATAATGGAGGATGTAAGCGCATCCTTAGCAAAATTATGGTTTTTTATTGAACATGCAATGAGCAAGCGCTCAGATTACACAAGATCGAACCTGTTTACGTGTATCATTCTTGATTAGGCCTGATTCAGAGCTTATGAAGGACTAAAATATATTCAAAAGGAGAGATTGGTATGACTGCAACACGAGGATTGGAAGGTGTCGTTGCGACAACCTCGTCCATCAGTTCAATTATTGATGACACGCTTACATATGTTGGCTACAACATTGATGACCTTACTGAAAACGCTAGCTTTGAAGAGGTCATTTACTTACTTTGGCATCTCCGTTTGCCTGGAAAAGGTGAACTTGCCGAGCTTAAACAGCAATTAGCAGATAGCATGACGCTGCCTGAAGGAGTGCTTGCTCAATTAAAAGCGATGCCGGTGGAAAACGTCAACCCGATGGCTGCTCTTCGAACAACAGTATCATCACTGGGTCTTTATGATGATGAGGCGGATGTCATGGAGGATGATGCGAACTATCGAAAAGCGGTTCGTCTGCAGGCGCAAATGTCTTCGATCGTTACTGCTTTTTCCCGTATTCGTCAGGGAAAAGAACCTGTAGCTCCAAAAGCTGATTTAAGCTTTGCTGCAAATTTTATGTACATGCTTACTGGCGAAGAGCCGGCAGCGATTGAAGAGGAAGCCATGAACAAAGCGCTGGTACTTCACGCAGATCATGAACTTAATGCCTCCACTTTTACTGCCCGTGTTTGTGTCGCAACACTCTCTGACATTTACTCCGGTGTAACAGCTGCCATTGGTGCCTTAAAAGGACCGCTGCACGGAGGTGCAAATGAGCAGGTTATGAAGATGCTTTCTGAAATTGATTCAGTAGAAAACGCAGAGTCAATCGTGCGCAAGAAACTGGAAAATAAAGAAAAAATCATGGGCTTTGGCCATCGTGTCTACCGTCAGGGTGATCCACGTGCCAAACATCTTAGAGAAATGTCAAAAAAACTGACAGAACTTACGGGTGAATCCAAGTGGTACGATATGTCAGTGAAAATTGAAGAAGTTGTAACTTCACAGAAAGAACTTCCGCCAAATGTGGATTTCTATTCTGCTTCTGTCTATCACAGTCTAGGAATCGACCACGATTTATTTACTCCGATTTTTGCGGTCAGCCGTGTTTCCGGTTGGCTGGCTCATATCCTTGAACAATATTCTAACAACCGCTTAATCCGTCCGCGTGCGGATTATATAGGCCCTGGGATGCAGGAATATGTTCCGCTTGAAAAACGCGGCTAACAGTTTACAAATTGTTCAATAACTGATGTAATGAACTAGATGCAATTTGAGGGGACTGGCTAACATTATGAGTCAGTCCCCCGACAATGATATTTGGAGGGAATTATTCATGACACAAGGCGAAAAAATTACTGTTGACAATGGTACATTGAACGTACCAAACAATCCTGTAGTACCATTCATTGAAGGCGACGGCACAGGTCCTGATATCTGGGCTTCAGCTTCACGCGTATTGGATGCTGCTGTTGAAAAAGCATACAATGGCGATAAGAAGATTGTTTGGAAGGAAGTTCTTGCTGGGCAAAAGGCATTTGACGAAACGGGAGAATGGCTGCCGCAGGCTACACTTGATGCAATTAATGAATATTTCATTGCAATCAAAGGTCCTCTGACTACGCCAATTGGTGGCGGTATCCGCTCATTAAACGTAGCACTTCGCCAGCAGCTTGATCTATTTACTTGTCTTCGTCCAGTACGCTATTTTGAAGGTGTTCCTTCTCCAGTTAAGCGTCCGGAAGATACTGATATGGTCATTTTCCGTGAAAATACAGAGGATATCTATGCGGGTATTGAATTTGCTGAAGGTTCTGATGAAGTAAAGAAACTTATTTCATTTTTACAGGACGAACTTGGCGCTAAAAATCTCCGTTTCCCTGAAACATCAGGTATCGGTGTAAAGCCAGTTTCAAAAGAAGGAACGGAGCGTCTAGTACGTTCGGCTATTAATTATGCACTGACTGAAAACCGTAAATCTGTGACTCTCGTACACAAAGGAAATATTATGAAGTTTACAGAAGGAGCTTTCAAATCATGGGGCTATGATCTAGCTGAAAGAGAGTTCGGGGATAAAGTATTTACTTGGGCTCAATATGACAAGATCAAAGATGCTGAAGGCCTGGATGCGGCAAACAAAGCTCAAAGCGATGCAGAAGCTGCCGGGAAAATCATCGTAAAAGATTCCATTGCTGATATCTTCCTTCAACAAATTTTAACTCGTCCTGCTGAATTTGACGTTGTAGCAACAATGAACCTGAACGGAGATTATATTTCTGATGCACTTGCTGCACAAGTTGGCGGTATTGGTATTGCTCCTGGAGCAAACATTAACTATGATTCTGGACATGCAATCTTTGAAGCTACTCATGGTACAGCTCCTAAATATGCAGGTCTTGATAAAGTAAATCCATCTTCAGTCATCCTTTCAGGAGTGCTATTGCTTGAGCATCTTGGATGGTCTGAAGCAGCAGCTCTTGTTCTTTCTTCAATGGAAAAAACAATTGCTTCTAAAGTAGTAACCTATGACTTTGCCCGCCTTATGGATGGAGCGACAGAAGTTAAGTGTTCTGAATTCGGTACTGCACTTATTGAAAACATGTAAGAAAGATTTGGAACCAGGCTTTGCTTGCCTGGTTCCTTCTCTACATAATCAGCAAACAATGAACAGGGAGGAATTTCAATGGGTTTCAAGCGTAATAAGATTTCGATCGTTGGAGCAGGTTTTACAGGAGCAACAACTGCACTATTTCTTGCACAAAAAGAACTTGGTGATATCGTATTGGTTGATATTCCGCAAAATGAAGATCCAACCAAAGGTAAAGCGCTTGATATGCTCGAAGCAGGTCCTGTTTTTGGGTATGACGTAACAATTAAAGGTACATCTGATTATCAGGATACTGCTGATTCGGATGTAGTAATCATTACCGCGGGTCTTCCGCGCAAGCCGGGCATGAGCCGTGATGATCTTGTTCAGACAAACGAAAAAATTATGAAAGCTGTTACAAAGGAAGTGGCAACACACTCTCCAAACAGCACAATCATCGTTCTTTCAAATCCTGTTGATGCCATGACTTACACCGTTTATAAGGAATCAGGGTTTCCTAAAGAGCGGGTAATCGGCCAATCAGGAGTTCTTGATACAGCGCGTTTTAATACGTTTGTTGCCGAAGAACTGAATTTGTCTGTAAAAGATATTCAGGGCTTTGTATTAGGAGGACATGGAGATGACATGGTTCCATTGACTCGTTATTCAAACGCCGGTGGGATTCCCCTTGAAACATTAATTCCTAAAGAACGCCTTGATGCGATTATTGAACGTACCAGAAAGGGCGGCGGTGAAATTGTGGCACTGCTTGGCAATGGTTCTGCCTACTATGCTCCAGCTGCTTCTTTAATGGAAATGACAGAAGCTATTCTTAAAGATCAGAAGCGTGTCCTTCCTTCGGTGGCTTACCTTGAAGGAGAGTATGGCTTTGAAGGGATCTACCTGGGTGTGCCGACGGTTCTCGGAGGCAATGGCATTGAAAAGATTGTTGAACTTGAGTTAACTGAAGAGGAACAGGCTCAGCTTCAAAAGTCGGTTGATTCAGTAAAAAATGTAATGGGTGCATTAAGTTAAGAAATCTTAAAAGGAATCGCTGGTTTATGGCGATTCCTTTTCTGGTTGAAAATAGTTAGAAAAATGATACAATTATCACAATCTACTGTATAACGTAAAGTCACTGATGAACAAGGGGGAGTCACAATGTTGTTAGGAAAAAAAAGAAAAATCGGACGTAACATTGAAGATATGTCAATTGGGGAAAAATTAACGCTGACAGAAAAAATTGAAGACAAAGATTTACTGCTGTTTCTGGGCTTAACAAATGATGCAAATCCATTATATATACAGCATGATTATGCTGCGCAAACCCCGCATAAAAAGCCGATCGTTCCAACTATTATGCTGACTGGATTTATCACCTCTGCTGTTTCAAAGTATCTGCCGGGACCGGGCTCACATATTGTTGCTCAAAGCCTGACATTTCCGAAAGCGCTTCCACACTATGCTACTGTGGAATTCTTTTTCGAGGTTGTATCCATTGACCGGTCAAATTCTCAAGTGGAGATTTTTGTGAAAGCATTAAATGAAGATGGATATGAAGTAGTGAGAGGAAGTGTAACTGTCTGCCCTCCACATAAACTCGAGCGTTTTGATAGCTCAGCTCTGGATAATTTCTAAACAGTGGAAAAACTCAATAATTTTAAAATGAAAGCGCACACATATGCGCTTTTTTCTATTTTAATCGTCACAAACGCAGATCTGTACTATAATGAAGATGGTTATTGGATGATTAGCGGGGTTACTATAGTACTTGGAGGTAGAACATGAGTAAAAGAGTGTTAGTTGTAGACGATGAGCAGTCCATTGTAACATTATTACAGTACAATTTAGAACAAGCGGGTTATGAAGTCATTACAGCTCTGGACGGGGCAGCAGGAAAACAAAAAGCATTGGAAGAAAAGCCTGACCTTATTGTATTGGATTTAATGCTGCCAAAAATGGACGGCATCGAAGTTTGTAAACAGCTTCGCCAGGAACATGTGCAGATACCTATTATTATGCTTACCGCTAAAGATGATGAATTTGATAAAGTGCTTGGTCTTGAATTAGGGGCGGATGATTATATGACGAAGCCTTTTAGTCCAAGAGAAGTTGTAGCAAGAGCAAAAGCAATATTGCGTAGAACCAAACAGCCTGATGTTAAGGAACAGGAAGAAAATGGACTTTCTTTTGAAATTGGAGAAGTAAAAGTATTTCCTGAACAATATGAGGCTTATTTTAAGAATGAACAATTGGAATTAACTCCAAAAGAATTTGAGCTCCTTTTATATTTAATAGAAAATAAAGGCCGTGTCCTCACAAGAGATCAGCTGCTGCAGGCAGTCTGGAACTATGATTTTGCGGGAGATACCCGTATAGTTGACGTACACATAAGCCATCTTCGTGAAAAAATAGAGGAAAATACCAAAAAGCCGCTTTATATTAAGACGATCAGAGGGCTTGGCTATAAAATGGAGAAGCCTAAAGTGCAGTGAGAATGTCAAGTTTTCGAACGCGGCTTCTATTTGCGCTAATTTCATTAATTGTCTTAGTTTTAATCGGACTGGGAGTATTAATTGGTGAATTGTTTAAGTCTTACTATGTAAATGCACTCCACTCCCGAATTGAAAAAGAGGTTGAATTGGTTGTCAGTGAGCTGGAGCAGCAGCCCTCATTTTCTGAACTTGCCGTCTTGCGTTTTGACCGTCTTAGTAATGTTCTCGATATTAGAATTACCATAGCGGAACAGGGGGAAGGTACTGTTTATGATAGTGAAAATAATCTAATGATCGATCAGCATGAAGACACTATCCGAAAAATTCAAGCAGAGCCCCCTTCGGTAGAGGATTCCATCGTGAGATTCCCGGTGACAGAAGAAATAAACTACTATGCAAAAGGTGTTATGATTGGTGGCTCACCAGGAGTCCTGGTTATGGGAACTGAATTTGATGAGTTAAAAGAAGTATATCGTCAAATTTGGATTATCCTTTCCATCACACTTGGCGTTGCCCTTTTGATTATTATTTTATTGGGATCGAGAATAACGAATCAGTATACAAGGCCGATTGAGTCGGCTACCAAGGTTGCAATCGAACTGGCAAAAGGCAATTATCGCGCCAGAACATATGAGGACCGTGTGGATGAGACAGGTATGCTGAGCAATGCGATCAATGTTCTCGCCCGAAATCTCCAGGAAATGGTCACTTACCAGGCAATTCAGCAGGACCGTCTCCAAACTCTCATCGAAAATATGGGCAGCGGATTAATTATGATTGATCGGCAGGGGTTTATTGTTTTAGTCAATCGTTCTTTTTTGGATTTTTTCCGTGTAAGTATTGAAGATGTCTTAAATAAACGTTACGTGGATATTTTTACAGATGAAAAAGTACAGTTGCTTGCTGAAGAGGTTTTTATGACCGAACAAAGAGTGCGTAAGCAGGTACACCTGTCAGCTGCTTTATCAAAGCGCCATCTGGAAGTATATGGTGCTCCAATTATAGGGGAAGGCAGCGCCTGGCATGGCATCGTCCTGGTTTTTCATGATATTACAGAACTAAAAAAGCTGGAGCAGATGAGAAAAGATTTTGTAGCAAATGTATCTCATGAAGTAAAAACGCCAATTACATCTATTAAAGGGTTTACGGAAACGCTGCTGGATGGAGCATTAAATGATAAAGATGCGCTCGAAACATTTTTGTCCATCATATTAAAAGAAAGTGACAGGCTTCAGGCGCTTATCCAGGATCTTCTGGATCTTTCAAAGGTGGAACAGCAGGGGTTTAAACTTGCCATGTCTCAGATGGACATTGTTGAATTGCTGAAAGAAGTTGCCACGATGATGGAACATAAAGCATTAAAGAAGGATATGAACATTCGGCTTCTTGGTTGTAAAACAAGCACCATCGAAGGAGATCACGACCGATTAAAGCAAGTGTTTATCAATCTGATCAGCAATGCAATCACTTATTCACAGCCTGGCGGGGAAATTAGGGTCACTGTGGTTGATGGCGACAATGAAATTATTATAGAAGTGGAAGATGACGGAATTGGAATGGAAGAAGAGGAGATACCCCGGATCTTTGAACGTTTTTATCGCGTAGATAAAGCGAGAAGCCGGAATTCAGGCGGTACTGGCTTGGGATTGGCAATCGTAAAACATATTGTAGAGGTTCACTATGGAGAGTTATCTGTAAAAAGTAAACCCAACGAAGGTACTGCTTTCTCTGTTTCACTGCCAAAAAAACATTAGTTTTAAGGATGAAAGGGTTTTACATTCCCTTTACATAAAAAGGGTTTTTTCTTAACATTTGGTTGATAAGATACAAAGTGAAAACCCCTTCATCCAAGGAACCCAGAAAAAAGACGTGAACAGACCCCGTTCACGTCTTTTTTCATGTTAGCTTTTTCCTTATTCCCTACTTTCTAAAAAAATCAATTGAATAGGCAAAATTATTTCTAATAAATTGCCAAAGATAAAAAGAAAAGAAGGCGAAGAACAGCCCTTATTTTCTCTTTCATTTTGGTCATGCTAAAATATAGAGAGTGATGTTTTTATACAATACGTGTGGAAAAAACATGCAATTAGAGGAGGACTACTTTTGACCAAAAAAATGATGCTGATTGACGGCAATAGCATAGCCTATCGTGCTTTTTTTGCACTGCCGCTGCTCAACAATGACAAAGGGATACATACGAATGCTATATATGGTTTTACAACGATGCTGACAAAAATGATTGAGGAAGAAAAACCCAGTCATATCCTGGTGGCGTTTGATGCAGGAAAAACCACTTTCCGCCATAAAACATTTTCTGAGTATAAGGGTGGCCGTCAGAAAACACCTTCCGAATTATCTGAGCAATTTCCCTTCATCCGTGATTTATTAAATGCCTATTCTATTAAGCATTATGAATTAGACCAGTATGAAGCGGATGATATTATCGGCACCGTTTCCCTGCAGGCTGAAAAGAAAGGGTATAAAGTTGTAGTGGTATCTGGCGATAAAGATTTAACCCAGCTATCCTCTGACCAAACGAGGGTAGATATTACACGTAAGGGCATTACCGATATGGAGTCGTATACGCCTGAGCATATTCAGGAAAAGTACGGACTGACTCCTGAACAAATAATCGATATGAAAGGTCTCATGGGGGATTCATCCGATAATATTCCCGGAGTTCCCGGGGTAGGGGAAAAAACGGCCATAAAACTGTTAAAGCAGTTTGGCACGCTTGAGGATCTGCTTGAATCAACAGAAGAAGTAAAAGGAGCAAAATTGAAAGAAAAACTGATTGAGTTTAAAGATCAGGCAAAAATGAGCAAAAATTTAGCGACGATTACACGGGTGGCACCTGTTGAAATTAATTTTGAAGAATTAGAACGAGTGGAGCCGGATCAGGAAAAGCTGCGCACCATCTTTAAGGAATTGTCATTCAACTCCCTGCTGGAGAAGCTTAGCGGGAGCGAAGAAGAGGAAGAAATAAAATTAAAAGACTTAAAATGGGAGCGGGCGGATGCCATCACAAAGTCCATGCTGTCAGATCAAGCAGAACTTTACATCGAGCTTTATGATGTTAATTATCACACTGCACAGATCCTGGGTATTGGACTGCATCATTCAGATGGAACCTATTTTATTCCTGCAGATGTCGCACAACAGTCATCGCTTTTTAAAGCCTGGATAGAAGATGAAACCAAGCTGAAATCTGTATATGATGCAAAGCAGTCCATTATTGCCTTTAGCCGCTTAGGCATGGATTTGAAAGGAATTGACTTTGATTTACTGATCGCCTCTTATGTAATTGATGCGTCACAGGCTGCAGATGATTTTGCTTCTATTGCAAAGCGCCATGGTGCAGATGCAGTTCAATCAGACGAATCCTTATATGGCAAGGGTGCAAAGAAAAGTGTGCCGGAAGATGAGGTCCTTGGTGAGCATATCGCCCGCAAAGCTGCAGCCATTGGCAAAATCAAAGACCGCTGTGTAAATGAATTGGAGAAAAATGAACAGTATGACCTCTTTGAAGACCTTGAATTGCCATTGGCTGAAGTATTGGCTGAAATGGAGCGCAAAGGTGTTTTAGTTGATGTAAACCGTTTAAAAGAAATGGGAGAAGAACTAAAATCCAAATTAGCCCATATTGAAGCAGACATACACAGGCTTGCTGGAGAGACGTTTAATATAAATTCCCCGAAACAACTGGGTGTAATTTTGTTTGAAAAGCTCGGCCTGCCAGCGGTGAAAAAAACGAAAACCGGCTATTCCACTTCAGCGGATGTTCTGGAAAAGCTGCAGCCTGAGCATGAAATTATTGATCACATCCTGCTCTACAGACAGCTCGGAAAGCTGCAGTCAACCTATATTGAAGGATTGCTGAAAGTAGTCAACAAAGAAACGGATAAGATCCATACCCGCTATAATCAGGTGCTTACACAAACCGGCCGTTTAAGCTCCATCGATCCAAACCTGCAAAATATACCGATTCGTTTAGAAGAGGGCCGTAAAATCCGCCAGGCGTTTATACCATCAAAAGATGACTGGGTTATGTTCGCAGCAGATTACTCTCAAATTGAACTTCGTGTTCTTGCCCATATCTCACAGGATGATGGACTGATTGAAGCATTTAGAAATGATATGGATATTCATACGAAAACAGCCATGGATGTGTTTAATGTAGCACGGGAAGACGTCACCTCCGGCATGCGCAGACATGCAAAAGCGGTTAATTTTGGGATTGTTTATGGGATTAGCGATTATGGCTTGTCACAAAGCCTTGATATCCCAAGAAAAGAAGCTGCGGAGTTTATTAAACGCTATCTGGAAAGTTATCCAAAAGTAAAGGAATATATGGATGATATCATTCAAGAAGCAAAACAAAATGGGTATGTCTCAACCCTGCTGCAAAGAAGACGATATATACCTGAAATCACCAGCCGTAATTTTAATTTAAGAGGTTTTGCTGAACGAACAGCGATGAACACACCTATCCAGGGTACAGCAGCTGATATTATAAAAAAAGCAATGCTTGACATGGCTCTCCGTTTAAAAAAAGAAGGACTCAAAGCGAATATGCTTCTTCAGGTGCACGATGAGTTAATTTTCGAATGTCCAAAAGATGAGCTTGAGATCCTTCAGAAAATCGTACCCGAAGTAATGGAAAGTGCTGTGGAGCTTGTTGTGCCATTGAAGGTGGACTTTTCTTACGGAAACACCTGGTATGATGCAAAGTAATTAGAACTGAGGAGTGTCACAAATGCCGGAACTTCCAGAAGTAGAACATGTGAAAAGAGGGCTTGAACCTTATATCATTGGAGAAAAAATTATCTCGGTACACTTTTCCAAAACGGTGGAGCACTCTCATTCTGAGGGGAGGCAGGCGATTTTAAAAGGCCTGGAACTTCAGACGTTTTGCGAAAAAGTAAAAGGCTACACCATTAATCAAATTAAAAGACGGAGCAAATATTTGCTTATTGAGCTGGAGAATGGAGAAAACTCTGGCTTTCTTCTTTCCCATCTTGGTATGTCCGGTGCATGGTTTGCGGTTGATTCCATCGACATGATTACAGAAGGAAAATTCCGTAATCATGTACATGTCATTTTTACCTTTGAAAGTGGAAGACTGTTAATTTATTCGGATATAAGAAGATTTGGAGAGCTGCGATTTTTAGAAAATCTTGAGGACTATCCTCCAATAATTGCAATAGGTCCTGAACCGTTCGACGAAAATGCAGAGGAGCTTTTCTTAGCCGCTTTAAACCTGCCTAAATTCAATCAGAAACCGGTTAAAGAAGTTATTATGAATCATCAGGTTATTGCCGGATGCGGGAATATCTACGCAACAGAAGCGCTCTTCAGGTCCGGCATTCATCCTAAAAGAAAAGTGGAACGTATGGCCTTATCAAAAAGAATTGGGCTGTTTAAACAAATAGTTGAAGTATTGCAGGAGGGAATTGATGCAGGAGGAAGCAGCATCTCCGACTATCGGAACGTAAACGGTGAAGCCGGAAACATGCAGGACAGGCTGCAAATGTATGGAAGAAAAGTTTGTCCTGCATGCGGATCAGCTACAAAGCAAGCCGTTATTGGAGGACGAAATTCGCATTATTGTTCTGCATGTCAACGGTAAAGAAAGAAGGAGTAATATGATCATCGGACTTACAGGAGGCATTGCAAGCGGGAAGAGCACAATTGCCAAGTGGCTGCTGGAAAATGGCTACACGGTAATCGATGCGGATATCTCGGCTCGAAAAGTAGTGGAACCAAAACAGGAAGCGTACCGTAAAATAATAGAACAGTTCGGTCAGCAGATTGTAGCGGAAAATGGCATTATAGACCGGGCTCAGCTTGGTGCAATCGTTTTTGGCAACGAAGCGGAACGTGAAAAACTAAACCGGATTGTTCATCCTGCTGTAAGGAAAGATATGCTGGATCAGCAGGAGAAAGCCGTTAAAAATGGCGCGAAAACGGTTATTTTAGATATACCGTTGTTATTTGAAAGCCAGCTGCAATGGATGGTGGAAAAAATCATTGTTGTATATATTGCTCAGGAAGAACAGCTTAAAAGGCTGATGCTGCGAAACGATTATACTGAAGCCGAAGCACTAGCCAGAATTTCCTCACAGCTGCCGCTGGAAGAAAAAAGAAAGCAGGCAGATGCCGTCATTGATAATACAGGTTCAATCGAACAATCTGTTCAGCAGATGAAAGCGTTGCTTAAAGAATGGCAAGCGACTCCATAGTTAAGTTAAAATATGGTAAAATTAGAACAAAACGGTTCTTTTTTTACCATATTTCTTTATATGTTAAACATTCGATAAAAATTAGAATTTATTCTTTAAATATTAGTTGAATATGTTATACTAATTTTAGTTATTTCATTAACAGTATAACATTATTAGGGGGATCCTCATGAAAAGAACGAACATTGCAATTAATGGTTTTGGACGAATCGGAAGAATGGTGTTTAGAAAAGCAGTGATGGAAAAGAATTTAAACCTCGTTGCAGTAAATGCTGGCTACCCTGCTGAAACACTTGCTCATCTGTTAAAATATGATACAACTCATGGCATTTTTGATGCCGATGTACAAACAGAAGAGAATGCTTTAATTGTTAATGGTCACCGGATTGCCCTTGTAAATGAACGAGATCCTGCTAAGCTTCCATGGAAAAGCATGAATATTGAAATTGTAATTGAAGCAACAGGCAAGTTTAATGCGCGTGATAAAGCTGCTCTTCACCTGGATGCAGGAGCTAAAAAAGTGGTACTGACTGCACCCGGTAAAGAAGAAGATGTCATGATTGTTATGGGAGTGAATGAAAGCGTTTTAGACCTTGAAAAACATGATGTCATCTCAAACGCTTCATGTACGACGAACTGTCTTGCACCTGTTGCAAAAGTCCTGGACGAAGAATTTGGCATTGATAACGGACTAATGACAACCGTACACGCCTATACGAATGACCAGAATAATATAGATAATCCACACAAAGATCTTAGAAGAGCACGCTCATGTGCGCAGTCCATTATTCCTACTTCCACTGGAGCGGCGAAGGCTTTGGGGAAAGTCCTTCCAAACCTCAAAGGGAAATTACATGGAATGGCGCTGCGTGTACCTACACCGAACGTATCACTGGTGGATCTGGTAGTCGATGTAAAGAGGGAAGTCACAATTGATGAGATAAATGCTGCATTCAAAAAAGCAGCAGATAACGAGTTGAACGGTATTGTGTCATATACTTCAGAACCATTGGTATCAGTTGATTTTAATACCAATTCAAGCTCTGCCATTATCGACGGTCTTTCTACGATGGTAATGGGTGCAACGAAGGTAAAGGTTTTGGCATGGTACGACAATGAATGGGGATACTCGTGCCGTGTAGTTGATTTAGTAAACCATGTGGCGCATCAAATGCAGGAGTCTCCCACCCAAAGATCACAGGTAACGATGTCTTAATTTCCATTTAAAAAAACTGCGTATCGATGCGCAGTTTTTTTATGTTTTAATCCTCTGAATATGAAATAATCAAATTCTTTTATTGCAAAATGAATGTAAAAACCGTATACTGATTTTCGTGATCTAATTTGGTTCCACACAAATCACATCTTTACTTAAAGGGTTAGGACCTCATCGGACTAACTTTCCCCCGTGGTAAAGATTGTATGAACAACCAAATAGAATCAAATTTACATTAAGGGGGAACGATCATGGAAACAATGGGTCGTCATGTAATTGCAGAACTTTGGGGCTGTGACTTCGATAAGTTGAACAGCATGGATTTAATTGAACAAGTATTTGTAGATGCAGCACTAAAAACGGGTGCAGAAGTACGGGAAGTAGCTTTTCACAAATTTGCTCCCCAGGGTGTTAGCGGTGTTGTGATCATATCTGAATCACATCTTACCATTCATAGTTTTCCAGAACACGGCTATGCCAGCATAGACGTTTATACATGCGGCGATTTAGATCCAAAAATCGCAGCTAATTATATTGCGGAATCACTCGGAGCAAAAACGCAGGAAACGATTGAAGTTCCCCGCGGCATGGGCCCGGTAAGAGTAGGTCAGCCAACTGTCAGCGCAGTCTGATCGTGTCCTTTAAAAGAGATGCCTTGTGCGTCTCTTTTTTTATATGCAGCAAAATGTCGAAACTCCACCTAATTGCTTTTGTTCTTTTCCATAAATATTGATAGAATGAATAGTATCAAATTGATCAGAGTTATTCAGGAGGAGATTGGATTGGCAGGATTACGTGGAGTATTTAAACGGTTCAGTTCAGAATGTGAAACATCGGACCAGCATAGGGAAGAGGATTTACAGACAAACTATTATAAATCATCCTTAGACAAAGTTTTTACTGAGGTAAGAAAATATTATTCCTCACCACAGTACACAATCACTTCCGAGTCAAAAGAACATGGGGAAATAATGGTTCAAAAAACCAGCAGGCCATCTATGTTCATCATTGCAACAATTGTCAGCGTAAGACCTTTACATACTGCAGTGGACATTAAAGCATCGAGCGATCAAACGATTGTCGGAGGAGCATACCCGCGGCTTAAACAAGAAATTCTTTCCTGTTATAAAGCGCTGGGCCAGCAGCTTCGCAAGGCAGACCGCTGATACTACCTTGTACTTTAGGGCGATTTTTATTATGATAGAAGGAAATAATCACGTTGTGGAGCTGGTTTTATGAAATGCCCGTCGTGTCATGAAAGTACGACAAGAGTCATTGATTCCAGACAAATTGATGAGGGAAAAGCGATTCGCAGGAGAAGAGAATGCGAATCTTGCCAATACCGCTTCACTACATTTGAAAAAGTGGAGGAAATTCCTTTAATTGTCGTTAAAAAAGATGGAATTCGTGAAGAATTCAGCCGCGAGAAAATTTTGCGCGGGCTGATTAAGGCGTGTGAAAAACGTCCTGTTCCGTTTGAAGAACTGGAAAAAGTCGCTTCATCCATTGAGAGGGAACTTAGAAATCAGGGTGTTTCAGAGACACCTTCTGTCGATATCGGCGAAATGGTAATGGATCGTTTAACAAAGGTTGATGAAGTGGCCTATGTGCGATTTGCGTCTGTGTACCGTCAGTTTAAAGATATCAATGTATTTATAGAAGAATTAAAAGAACTGATGAATAAAGAACGAGCATAAGGGTGCGTAAAGTAACCCTTAGCTCTTTTTTTGTCTATTGTTTACAAAAGGGAAGGACCGGTTAAAACCATGACAAACATGTGGAGAGAAGTTCAGCCAACAGATGAATATCGCGTTCAGTTGAACGGTATGCTGCATGAAAGCGATCGATCCATTCTGCAGCTTTTGTACCAGCCGCTGGTTGGAGCAGCTTCCATCAGCTTATATTCACTGTTGTGGGAAGAAGTGCAGCGCAACCAGCTTGAAAGCGCACCGGTCAATCATGCTACGCTTCTTAGTATGCTGTCGGCTTCAATTGAATCTATTTTTGAAGCACGCATTCATCTTGAAGGGATGGGTCTGTTAAAAACGTTTGTTAAAGGCGGAGATAAAAAAGAATTTCTTTATCAGCTTCAGCCTCCTTTAAAACCGAATGAATTTTTTGAGGATCCCATGTTAAGTGTTTTCCTTTACAGGCAGGTTGGCAACAGCCAGTTTCAGCGCTTAAAGCAGCATTTTGTTGTGCCGTTTGAAGATTTAACTTCATACCGGGAAATCACGCGATCATTCCAGGATGTCTACGCATCAGAAGCATTGATTAAAAGAGTTCCGGAACTGACTCAAGACAGGGAAAAGAACGAAATGGTCCTGTTTGAATCAGTCAATAGTGGAATCGACACAGATTTTGCTTCATTTGACTTTCATTTGCTGCTAGCGGGCCTTTCAGAAATGATGGTTCCGAGAAAAGCCATCACCTATCCCGTGAAAAGTATGATTGCAAAGCTCGCAGCACTTTATGGATTAAACGAAATAGAAATGAAAAGCGTTATTATGAGTGCAGTGAATGAAGAAAATGAAATTGACATTGAATCACTGCGAAAAGCAGCCAGGGATTTTTATCAGCTTCATCAGAGTCAGACGCTGCCCAAACTGAAGTCTGTCACAAATGAAGCAGATAAAATAGAGCAGCCTTCCGGACTGGGACAGGGAAATGAGTCAGACTTAATTTACTATTTAGAACAGGCTTCACCAGTGCAGGTGCTGAAAGATGCATCAAATGGGGTTGAGCCTTCTAAGTCAGAATTGGCCCTGATAGAAGATTTGCTTTACCAGAAGAATCTACCGTCCGGTGTGGTGAACGTACTCCTGCAGTTTGTGCTTATTCGGACTGATATGAAGCTGACTAAAGGATTTGTCGAGCAAATTGCGAACCATTGGGTAAGGTCTGAAATCTCTACAGTTGAGTCTGCTATGGAGCTGGCAAAAACGGAGTACAAGAAATACATGGAATGGAAAGAAGAAACAAAAAACGGCACAAAAAAACGCAAAAGCAATAAAACCATTCGAAAAGAAAAACTGCCAGATTGGTTTAAAGCCCGACAAGAAGCTGATAAAGAGAATGACAGCAGTAAATTGCCTTCAGAAAAAACAAAAACGCCAGAGGATGCTGAATTTGAAGAGAAGAAACGCCGGTATTTGGAAAAACGTCGGCTAAAGAAGCGTGAGGCAGGTGAAAATAATGGATCCTATTAACCGCACGATCAAGCAATTGGCTGGGTCGGATCGATTTCAGGAACGGTATAATGCAATGAAAAAAGAAATAGTAAGCAATACAGAAGTGCAGCAGTTTTTCGAACAGCATAAGGAAGAGCTGGCCCCAAATGCACTTGATCAGGGAATGATCAAGCTATATGAATTCATCAATCGTTCCAGTGCCTGCAAAAGCTGCCCTAGTCTTGAGCAATGCATTAACACAATGGGCGGCTATGAGCCCAAAATCATAATCCAGAGCGGTCTGATTGACTTGGAATACCATCGGTGCCCGCGCAAAATAGCCCATGAGGAACAGCGACGTACAGAAACACTGATTCAGAGTATGTATGTGCCGAAAGATGTTCTGCGCGCAACGCTGGATGATGTGGAATTAGACAGCGACCACCGCATCCATGTCCATGAAATGGCGGATGAAATTGTCGACCGCTTAATTCATGATAAAGATCATTTTAAGGGATTATTTATATATGGAGATTTTGGAGTCGGCAAAAGTTATATTCTTGGAGCTATTGCAAATGAGTTAAAGAAAAATAACCGGGCAAGTTTTATCTTGTATTTTCCTGAGTTTTTAAGGGAAATGAAGCAGTCAATTGGCGACCAATCATTCACAAGCAAAATGGAGGCCGTAAAGAAATCGTCCATTCTCATGCTCGATGACATTGGAGCTGAATCCTTATCAAGCTGGGCTCGTGATGAAGTGCTGGGAACCATTTTACAATATCGTATGGCAGAAGAGCTCCCGACCTTCTTTACCTCCAATTTTGATTATAAGGGACTTGAGCATCATTTAACCTATTCCCAGCGCGGGGAAGAAGAACCGATTAAGGCTGCCCGCATCATGGAACGAATTAAACACTTAACAATTCCAGTTCATATGGAAGGGAAAAACCGCAGAAATTAATTTTTAACTAAATTAACTTGCTTTTGCAATCTGAATCATCTAAAATGACACCTAACCAATCACTTTTTAATACAATAAAATCAACAGTTTTGATAAGGATATGAATCATTATTACGGATCTCAGAGAAAAGGGCCGGCGGCTGAAAGCCCTTTATCACGAATGATGACTTTACCCCCTTTGAACTGTATGAGCGAAGTAACAGTAGTTCATACCGGACGCAGCCCGTTAGCTGAACCAGAGATTCTGACCGTTTTTTTGATCAGAAAGAAGGGTGGAACCACGAGTTTGCTTACCAAGCCTCGTCCCTTTCCAGGGATGGGGCTTTTTTGTGTTTGGCTTTGGTAAACGGGGCTTTTATTGCAGCACGATGGCACTCGCTTTCCCGCTGCATACTGCAGGAGTCTGGCACCTTCAGCATTTCAAAGTGCTTTGTATTTAAAAAGATGATTTAAACTAAGAAGGAGTGAATGAAATGTCAGACGTTATTCAAATTACTTTCCCGGATGGTAATTCAAAAGAGTATCCAAAAGGAACATCAATCGAGAAAATTGCTTCTTCTATCTCTTCAGGACTTAAGAAAAAAGCGATTGCCGGAAAGCTGGATGGCACGGTCATCGATCTTCGGACACCAATTGAAAATGACGGAGCTGTTGAGATTCTTACACCGGATAATGAGGAATCATTGGAAATCATGCGCCACAGCACAGCCCATCTTTTAGCGCAGGCGATCAAACGCTTGTATCCCGATGCCAAACTTGGTGTGGGTCCGGTAATTGAAGGCGGCTTCTACTATGATATTGATACAGAATCTTCTATTTCCACTGAGGATCTTCCGAGAATTGAAAAGGAAATGAAGAAAATTGTCAGTGATAATATTGATGTCGAACGACAAGAGGTAAGCAGAGACGAAGCGATTAGCCGATTTAAAGAAATTGATGATGAATATAAACTTGAACTGATCGATGCCATTCCAGAAGATGAAAAGGTAACAATCTATAAGCAAAGTGAATTCTTCGACCTTTGCAGGGGCATCCATGTTCCCTCCACAAAACATATTAAAGAATTTAAACTGCTTAGCGTAGCGGGGGCATATTGGAGAGGGAACAGTGATAATAAAATGCTTCAGCGAATATATGGAACAGCTTTTTTCAAAAAAGAAGATCTTGATCATCATCTGAAAATGATTGAAGAAGCTAAGGAGCGCGACCACCGCAAGATAGGGAAAGAGCTTGACTTGTTTACAAGTTCTCAGCTTGTCGGCCAGGGGTTGCCGCTGTGGCTTCCTAAAGGAGCTACAATCCGCCGCACAATCGAGCGTTATATTGTGGATAAAGAAATTGCACTCGGCTATGACCATGTCTATACTCCGGTGCTTGGAAGTGCAGATCTTTATAAAACAAGCGGTCACTGGGATCATTATGAAGAAGGCATGTTCCCTCCAATGGAAATGGATAACGAAACACTTGTCCTTCGCCCAATGAACTGTCCCCATCATATGATGGTGTATAAGCAGGATATTCACAGCTACCGTGAGCTTCCGATCCGCATAGCTGAGCTTGGCTTAATGCACCGTTATGAAATGTCAGGCGCGCTGTCCGGACTTCAGCGGGTGAGAGCGATGACATTAAACGATGCCCATATCTTCGCACGGCCTGATCAAATTAAAGAAGAGTTCCAGCGTGTCGTTCGATTAATTGAAGAGGTATATAAAGACTTTGGGCTGAACGATTATAAATTCCGTTTATCTTATCGGGACCCAGAGGATACTGAAAAATATTTTGATGATGATGCGATGTGGAACAAAGCGCAGGCAATGCTCAAAGAGGCGATGGATGAGATGGGCCATGACTACTTTGAAGCGGACGGTGAAGCAGCATTTTACGGTCCGAAATTGGATGTGCAGGTGAAAACGGCAATTGGCAAGGAAGAAACGCTGTCAACGGTTCAGCTGGATTTCTTATTGCCTGAGCGCTTCGATCTTAACTATATTGGAGAAGACGGCAAACAGCATCGTCCGGTTGTCATCCACCGTGGTGTGGTTTCCACAATGGAACGATTTGTCGCATTTCTAATTGAAGAATATAAAGGAGCTCTTCCGACTTGGCTTGCTCCTGTTCAGGTACAAGTCATTCCCGTTTCACCAAATGTTCACCTGGATTATGCTAAAAAAGTTCAAGATGAACTTCGTTTAAATGGAGCGAGAGTTGAATTAGATTTACGCGATGAAAAGATGGGCTACAAAATTAGGGAAGCACAAATGAAGAAGATTCCTTATATGCTTGTTGTGGGAGATCAGGAAATGGAAAATGGAGAAGTCAACGTTCGCAAATACAGTGAACAAAGTTCCGAAACTATTTCACTTGATGCTTTTAGTTCTATGTTAACAAACGAAGCTCAAAAAAAATAATATAAAAAGCGACTGGATGATTTATTATCCAGTCGCTTTTTTAATACTATTTCTCATATTCTTTTTCAGCTCCGTCTTCATGGGTAATTTCTATTTCAATGGATTGAAAACCATCTTCTACTTCAAAGTCTTCCATAACCCTTTTGATAACTTCCTCATCAGAAGTCTCAGCGTTAATATCCAGAGAGCTTAAAACAGGTTCTATTTCCTGGTATGCTTCGTCACCTGAAAGCAGCAGCATATTGCGCTGGTCTTCATATAAGGCTTTAACAGTATCTTTTTCCATATAGGAAACCTCAAAGTCATTTTCAGTACCTTCGTAATCAACTTCCATCTCAAATTTTTTAAGTGAAATAGATGGGGAAGTATCCGATTCGCCGTTTGCTGTTTCTGTTTGTTTTTCCTCTGCTGAAGCAGCCGGTTCTGACACTGTTTCATCTTCCCCGCCGCTGCAAGCTGTCATAAAAGCAATTGAGACAGCAATTATTAATGATATCAACCATCTGTTCATAAAAATTCCTCCAATATTTTTATAATACTTATGCTTCCTTATTTCCTTTTTTAAATGTTTTAAACAAATTGATGTTGCAAGGCGCCGATTCTTCTGTTATGATCAAACATGTTGATTAACCAAAAGGGATTGACAAGCCCTTGTGATTAGATTACAATTACAAGAGTGAATTGAATACAAGTTTTGTGGTAAAAGTAGAGGCAACCCGCTTCTCACCTGATTGGCGCTTTTTGACAGCTGCTAATAGGTAACACGTGATCGTATTGTACAAGTATGTATGATAAACACTGGATGCGGGAGACAATTAAGTTTCCGGCTTTTTTTGTGTGATCATTTAGATAAGGTTGCACAGATACTTACACCCAAATCGTATTCGCGACATCAATCCGGAGGTGGATTACTATTAGCAAAGATGCATTATTAAACGAAGGTATTCGTGCACGTGAAGTACGTCTGATCGATCAAAATGGTGAACAGCTTGGGATTAAATCCAAGAATGAAGCTTTGGAGATTGCAGCTCGTGTAAACCTTGATGTAGTACTTGTTGCTCCGAATGCAAAACCGCCAGTAGCGCGTATTATGGACTACGGCAAGTTCAAATTCGAACAGCAAAAGAAAGACAAAGAAGCGCGTAAAAATCAAAAAATCATTAATTTGAAGGAAGTGCGCCTAAGCCCGACCATCGAAGAACATGATTTCAATACAAAGCTTCGCAATGCCCGCAAGTTCCTTGAAAAAGGAGATAAAGTAAAAGCATCCATTCGCTTCCGCGGACGTGCAATTACGCATAAGGAAATCGGACAGCGTGTACTTGAGCGTTTTGCTGAAGCATGCAAAGACGTTTCCACCGTTGAAACAAAGCCTAAAATGGATGGCCGAAGCATGTTTCTCATGCTGGCACCAACGAACGAAAAGTAATGTTTTAAGGAGGATAATACTCATGCCAAAAATGAAAACTCACCGCGGATCAGCTAAGCGTTTCAAAAAGACAGGATCTGGAAAGCTTAAGCGTTCACGCGCGTTCACAAGTCACCTTTTCGCTAACAAATCAACAAAAGCTAAACGTAAACTACGTAAAGGCTCAACGGTTTCAGCTGGCGATTACAAACGCATCAAGCACATGATCTAATTTAAAACTAAAAAAAGCACAACGATTTATTAGGAGGTTATTAATATGCCACGTGTTAAAGGTGGAATCGTTTCACGTAAACGTAGAAAAAGAGTTCTTAAACTCGCTAAAGGGTATTACGGTTCAAAACATACTCTTTATAAAGTAGCTAATCAACAGGTAATGAAGTCAGGAAACTATGCTTTCCGTGACCGTCGCCAAAAGAAACGTGATTTCCGTAAGCTATGGATCACTCGTATCAATGCAGCAGCCCGCACAAATGGTCTTTCATACAGCCGTTTAATGCACGGACTTAAGCTTGCTGGTATCGAAGTAAACCGTAAAATGCTTGCTGAACTTGCAGTTGCTGACGACAAAGCATTCGCTCAATTGGCTGATGCTGCGAAAGATCAACTTAACAAGTAAGCTATATCTGGGCTGTCCTTAGCGGGGCAGCCTTTTTTCATTATTCCAGCGTGTCGCTGAGCTTCTGCAGCGAAAATCAACCGCTGCTAGTTACAAAGCTGTTTTTATAAAAGGGGGCGTGGAAAGTGAATGGAATACCGATTGATTTTATTTTTCTTATTTATCTTGGCATTATGTCTATTATCGGCTTCTTTACTATGAGGGCAGACAAAGAACGAGCGAAAAAAAATCAATACAGGATTGCAGAAAATACTTTATGGGGAATTACCATTCTTGGAGGAGCAGCAGGCACTTACTTCGGGATGAAAACATTCCGTCATAAAACAAAACGGCCTGCATTTAAATTTGGCCTGCCATTCTTTTTTCTCGTTTACCTTATTCTCATTGTATTCCTCCTTATTAAATAACCTGTCATGCTGGAAAATAAAAATCTGATACACTAGTAATTGAAAGGACGTGAGGAACATGCTCGATTGGGAAAAATTGTATCGTATGCAGCTTGAGCTGGATACTTTTATTGAAAAAGAAAAGGATTTAGAGAAAGAATCGCTCTTTGATAAAAAAGTCGTAGCGTTATTTGTTGAACTGGGAGAACTAGCTAATGAAACACGGTGTTTTAAGTTTTGGAGCGATAAAGCGCCCTCAGAACGCTCCATCATTTTAGAAGAATACGTAGATGGAGTTCACTTCCTGCTATCACTCGGTCTTGAGAAAAATCTTCGGTATAACCTGACGGCAATATCAGCAGGAGAGGATTTATCTCTGCAGTTTAAACAAATTTACGGAGCGATTCATGTATTTGCTCAATCGCCTGTACAGGAAACGTACAATGCTCTTTGGAATCAATACCTTTCAATTGGTAAGAACCTGGGGTTTAATGAACAGGAAATTATTGAAGCATATATTGAAAAAAATGAAGTAAATGTGATCCGTCAGAAGCAGGGATATTAAAAACACGGAAGTGTTACAGAGATTTTCGGATCCCCTCAATACTTGGAATGAAACCACTTTCAATTTGTTTTGTGAATGAAATGGGGCAATGGTATAATTTTAAGTGCAACAATATTAGGGAGGCGAAATTTTTGTCGAATTTACATTTAAATGAACAATTAACGATGCTTAAGGATTTGACGGATGCAAAAGGAATACCGGGTAACGAACGTGAGCCGCGGGAAGTCATGAAAAAATACATAGCACCATTTGCTGATGAAACAACGACAGATGGGATCGGCAGTTTGATTGCAAAAAAAATCGGTAAAGAAGATGGACCAAGGGTAATGGTCGCAGGTCACCTGGACGAAGTTGGGTTTATGATTACGCAGATTGATGATAAAGGATTCCTGAAGTTTCAAACCGTCGGCGGATGGTGGTCTCAGGTTATGCTGGCACAGCGTGTAACCATCGTGACAAAAAAAGGCGATATTACAGGTGTTATCGGTTCAAAGCCGCCTCATATCCTGCCTCCGGAAGCACGCAAAAAACCGGTGGATATTAAAGATATGTTTATTGATATCGGTGCCTCTTCAAGGGAAGAAGCAGCAGAATGGGGGGTTACACCGGGTGACATGGCAGTTCCTTATTTTGAATTCACAGTAATGAATAATGAGAAGATGCTGCTTGCGAAGGCATGGGATAATCGAATTGGGTGTGCCATTGCAATCGATGTATTCCGGTCACTTAAAGGTGTGGATCATCCAAATGAAGTGTTTGGAGTTGGTACGGTTCAGGAGGAAGTCGGCCTGAGAGGTGCGAGAACGGCTGCCACAGTAATTAAGCCTGATATAGGAATAGCTGTGGATGTTGGAATCGCAGGTGATACTCCGGGCGTTACATCGAAAGAGGCTTCTTCAAAAATGGGTGATGGTCCGCAAATTATTTTGTATGATGCATCAATGGTCGGCCATAAAGGATTGCGGGATTTTATTACGAATATTGCAGATGAGCACGGCATTCCTTATCAATTTGACGCCATTGCCGGCGGAGGCACAGATGCCGGTTCAATCCATTTAGCTGCTAATGGGGCTCCATCTATTGCTATTACAGTTGCATCACGCTATATTCATTCTCACGCAGCGATGATTCATAAGGATGATTATGAAAATGCTGTAAAATTAATTGTTGAGGTTATTAAAAAACTTGACCGGGATACAGTAAACTCCATTACATTCGAATAAATTGATTGTGCGGCTCTATCTCTAATTGGTATGATGAGATAGAGTCTTTTTTTGGAAGGAGATACCAAAAATGATTATTTTTGAATATGTATTAATTTTTCTTGCTGCGGCAACCCCCTGGCTTGAAATTGCTCTTGTTATCCCGCTTGGAATCGTAAGAGGACATTCCCCGTTCCTGGTCATCCTTATCGCGTTTCTAGGGAATATGCTCACAGTTGCGTTGCTTGTTGTAATGTTTGAGCGGGTGAAGGAATACTTTGCGAAAAAGGCAAAGGGCGAAAAACCTAAAAATAAACGGCAGCAGAGGGCTGCACGCATTTGGAATAAATATGGCCTGCCTGGATTGGCCATGCTCGGTCCGATATTAATCGGCACCCATATCGCCGCTTTTATCGGTATGAGTCTGGGAGCTGAAAAAAGATGGACCCTCATCTGGTCTACGATCAGTATTTTAGTATGGTCGCTGATATTTGGAATAGCAACCATGATGGGCTTTGATTTTTTCGTAAGAGAACAGGTTTAATCTTATTGGCTTGATAACGTGGATGTTGATTACTGCTGAAGGTATTCAACAGAGCTTACTTAAGCTGAAAAACAAAGACAGCTGACGATTATTCGCCAGCTGTCTTCATTTTTAATGCTGCAATCCTGTTTCCAATGTTTGAATCATTTGATCGCGGTCTTCCTTTGAGCTTTTATTCCATATAAGCTCAAACAAAACACCAAGACCCGGAAGAAGATGCTCTTCCTGGCGTTCAATTGAATCGACAATGGTTGCTTCTAGTTCTTGGGGAGAATTATCCTTTACGTTATGAATAACTGTTTTTCGGATATTTAAATCCATGGTTAAAACCTCCTTTTAAATTAGAGCTTTTTTATTTTCTCCAGTGAAGCCCTTTTTTATCCCTGGGTGCTTGTATATAATAAAGAAATCGAATGAAGATGAAAGAAGGAATACAATGAATTTTTTGCAATCATTACAAAATCCGCATGTGAAAGCATGGAAAAAACTTTCCACAAAAAAAGGACGCGATCAATCAGGGTTATTTTTAGTTGAGGGTTTTCATTTAGTGGAGGAAGCACTCAAATCCCGGGCTGAGGTACAGGAAATCATTGTCCGTGAGGGAACGGAACTTCCAGCCCATTTTTACATTGACACGATTGACATAACGACGGTTACCGATGAAATAGCGCAGGCTATTGCGGAAACTGAGCATACACAGGGTGTATTTGCGGTATGTAAACAGGAGTTGCAGGACTTTCCATCACTGGGGGCACAGCGCATTTTGCTCATAGATTCCGTTCAGGATCCAGGGAATATCGGTACAATGATTCGTACCGCAGATGCTGCTGGAATGGATGCAGTTATTTTAGGAAAAGGTTCTGCTGATCCTTATAATGCAAAGGTGCTGCGTTCCGCCCAGGGAAGTCATTTTCATCTGCCCATAATCAAAATGGATCTGCAGCCGGTTATTGATGATGTGAAAAAGCGTGAGATTGCCGTTTACGGGACCTCTTTAGAAGGGGGCAGATCCTATACATCAATTGAACCGGGAGCTCCTTTTGCATTAATAATGGGAAATGAAGGATCAGGCGTTAAACAGGAATGGCTTGAGCAAACGGAACAAAATTTGTTTATTCCTCTCTTTGGTAAAAGCGAGTCACTAAATGTTGCCGTCGCCTCAGGTGTGCTGTTATACCATTTAAGAGGACAATTGCAATAAAAGGGTTTGAAACATGCCTAAAGTAGTTTATACTAATAACGAATTAATATTAAAAACACTGACGGAGAAAAGTAGCCAGGTATGACCATTTAGAGAGAGCTGCCCCCAGACTGAAAGGGCGCTTATGGAAGACTTGAGTGAAGTTCACCTCCTGAGTTGACATCGGGACCACAAGCTTTTGTGTAAAGATGCTCCGGCTGCGAATGGCCGTTATCCAATGATGAGTGAGCAGATTTTTATGCTAACTAGGGTGGTACCACGGAATTCAAAGCGCTTCGTCCCTAACCTTTAGGGGGGAAGTGCTTTTTTGCGTTCTTTTTTACTTGTTGGCTTTGTTAAACGTGACTGTTGATTTCCCCAGAAGACTCAACGGTATACAAAAAATTTAACAAACCTAAACACTTAAACGAATCATTAAAAGGAGGAATCATGATATGGAAGAGAAATTAAAACAGCTTCATCAGGAAGCGTCGGAAAAAGTTAAACAATCAACAGAACTAAAAGAATTAAATGAAGTTCGGGTTGCTTATCTTGGTAAAAAAGGTCCGATTACGGAAGTATTAAAAGGGATGGGAAAGCTTTCAGCTGAGGAACGTCCGAAAATGGGCGCTCTAGCCAATGAGGTTCGTGATTCCATTGCAAGTGCCATTGAATCCAAGCAGCAGGCACTTGAAGCAGCTGCTATTGAAAAGAAATTAGAGCAGGAAACCATTGATGTAACGCTGCCTGGACTTCCTGTTAAAGTGGGAACACACCATCCGCTAACGAGTGTGATTGAAGAAATTGAAGACTTGTTTATTTCAATGGGATACAAAATTGAAGAAGGGCCGGAAGTGGAAAAAGATTATTATAATTTCGAAGCACTTAATCTGCCCAAAGGCCACCCTGCAAGGGATATGCAGGATTCATTTTATATCACAGAGGATATCCTGCTCCGTACTCATACATCGCCTGTCCAGGCAAGAACGATGGAGCGCCACGGGGGTAAGGGGCCTGTAAAAATTATTTGCCCTGGTAAAGTGTACAGACGTGATAATGATGATGCGACTCACTCGCATCAATTTATGCAGATTGAAGGGCTTGTCGTTGATGAAAATATCAGGATGAGTGATTTAAAAGGAACCTTGAATTTGTTCGCTAAAAAATTATTTGGAGAAGAACGTGAAATTCGTCTGCGTCCAAGTTTCTTTCCGTTTACAGAACCATCTGTGGAGATGGATATTTCATGTAAGATATGCGGCGGCAAGGGCTGCAGCGTATGTAAAGGCACAGGATGGATTGAAATTCTCGGAGCTGGTATGGTTCATCCGAATGTACTTGAAATGGCAGGATTTGATTCTGAAAAGTACACCGGTTTTGCTTTTGGAATGGGACCTGAACGAATTGCGATGCTGAAATACGGAATCGATGATATCCGCCACTACTATACAAACGACTATCGTTTCTTAACACAATTTGGCCGTGCGGAATTTAACTAAAAGGAGGTAATGACATGTTTGTATCATATAAATGGCTTGAGGATTATGTGGATTTATCAGATATTACACCAGATGAACTGGCAGAAAAAATCACACGTTCAGGAATTGAAGTAGAAGGTGTGGAGGTGCCGTCAAAAGGCATCGAAAATGTTGTAATCGGACATGTGCTGTCATGTGAAAAACATCCGGAAGCGGATAAATTGAATATTTGCAAAGTGGATGTGGGGGAGGAAGAACCCGTCCAGATTATTTGTGGAGCAGCAAACGTAGGAAAAGGCCAAAAGGTTGCAGTGGCTAAAGTAGGTGCTGTTCTGCCGGGGGATTTTAAAATAAAGAAAGCGAAGCTTCGCGGCGAAGCATCTAATGGCATGATTTGTTCACTTCAGGAACTTGGAATTGAAGGCAAGCTTGTTCCTAAAGAGTTTTCTGAAGGTATTTTCAATTTCCCCAAGGATGCGATTGTTGGGGAAGATGCTTTACAAGCACTTGCGCTGGATGACTCAATCCTCGAGCTTGGACTTACTCCCAACCGGGCTGATGCTATGAGTATGCTTGGTGTAGCATATGAAGCAGGAGCGATTTTAGATCGTCCGGTCAAACTTCCTGATCTTGAATACAAAATGCATTCTGATGAGGCTTCAAGCCTCGTTACGGTTGAAGTGGAAGCGGAGGATCAAAACCCGGTTTATCTGGCTAAAGTGATTCGCAATATTAAAATCGGTCCATCTCCTCAGTGGATGCAAAGCAGGCTGATTGCTTCTGGAATCCGGCCGCATAACAATGTCGTTGATATAACAAACTATGTTTTACTTGAATATGGTCAGCCTCTGCATGCATTTGATTTAGATAAATTAAAAACAAATAAAATACTTGTTCGTTTGGCACATGAAGGTGAGAAGATTGAAACACTGGATGATACAGTTCGGGAATTAAAATCCCACCATCTTGTGATTACAAACGGGGAAGAGCCTGTAGCGATTGCCGGCGTGATGGGTGGAGCCAACAGTGAAGTAACCGATTCGACCACCTCAGTACTGATTGAATCCGCTTATTTTGCACCTTCTGCAATCCGTCAGGCATCCAAAGACCATGGCCTAAGAAGTGAGGCAAGCTCAAGGTTCGAAAAAGGAGTAGATCCAAATCGTGTTAAACCGGCAGCTGAACGTGCTGCCCAGCTGCTTACCCTGTATGCGCAGGGAGAGGTTTTAACAGGAACTGCAGCTCACGATAAAATGGATAAGTCGGAAAAACAAATTTCAATTACGCTTGAAAAAATTAATCGTGTTCTCGGCATGTCATTAACAGCAGAAGAAGTACTGGATTTGTTCCGAAGACTGCAGATTGAAGCAGCAGCAAATCAGGGCACAATACATGTCTCTGCGCCAACACGCAGGGGAGACCTGTTAATTGAAGAAGATTTAATTGAAGAAGCAGCCCGTTTATACGGATATGATCATATTCCAATGACGCTGCCTGTTCATGAAACGAATCCAGGCGGACTGTCCCCAAGACAAAATAAACGCCGTCTTATTCGACAGGTGCTTGAAGGCGCAGGACTGATGCAGGCCGTCACGTATTCACTGACAAATGATGCAGAAGCCAAAGAATTTGCTTTAGATGTGCGTCAGCCGGTAAAACTGTTAATGCCGATGAGTGAAGAGCGCAGTAACTTGCGGTTAAGTATTGTTCCTCAGCTGCTTGAGAGTGTCTCGTATAATCTGGCCAGACAGCACGATTCAATTGCTTATTATGAATCGGGTTCGGTGTTTTTAAATGAACAAGGGTCAGATCTCCCGCGTGAAGATGAGCATTTGGCTGGAGCGATTACAGGTCTTTGGCAATTCCATGCGTGGCAGGGAGAAAAGAAACCAGTCGATTTTTACGTGCTAAAAGGAATCTTAGATGCCCTATGGGAACGGTTAGGAATTTCTGATCGTATACGGTATGAAAAAGGAAAAGAAGATCAGCTGCACCCGGGACGTACGGCTGCTATTTTCTTTAATGGCGAAAAGATTGGATTCTTAGGCCAGGTTCATCCTTCTAAAGAAAAGGAAATGGATTTAAAGGAAACCTATGTATTTGAAGTGAAACTCGAAGCCATTTATAATTATCAGCCTGATGCGTTAGCTTACAAAGCGATTCCGCGCTATCCATCGATTACTCGTGATATTGCCTTGGTAGTTGAGAGTTCAGTACTGGGCGGCGAACTGGAGCGAATCATTAAGGATGCAGGCGGCACGCTGCTTAAATCGGTTAAGCTGTTTGATTTATACGAAGGAGACAGACTGGAAGAAGGCATGAAATCACTTGCATTCTCACTCGTATATATGGATCCGTCCAGAACACTGACAGATGAAGAAGTGGTGAAAGCGCATGATCGTGTGCTGCAGGCCGTTCAGGAAAAAGCCTCAGCAAAATTACGGGGATAGATTATTCAGCAAAGATAATGTGCATAATTCCTATAAATATAAATCCCGTCTGAAGACATTTTTCAGACGGGATTTTCTTGATTAAATTTTGAATGCGGACATACGGCTCTTTCAATCATATGTTTTAAAGCTGTTCACTTATAAACGTTTGGCTTTGCCGGTATTGGCGAAATGCAGCTTTGCAAAATGGTTAAGTCCGGCTTCTCCTTTTTGTTTAAGAAGTTTTGCAGCGGCAAGATCCACTTTTGCTCCTGCTCCTTTTGGCAATGTAAATCCAGCATCTTCACTGAGCTGATCCATAGCGCGTAAAAAAGCATATCGTGCAATGATAGAGGCGGCTGCCACAGATAAGTGGATGCTCTCAGCTTTCGTGCTGAAAAAGACATTCTCTCTTATAATGTCTGTCTGTTCTTTTATATGGCGGTAATAAATATCTTTTTCAGCGAATTGATCAATTAAAATGCCATCCGGCTTTTCGGGTTCGATTTTTTTCAGCAAATGTTTAATGGCCTGATTGTGCAGCACTGCTTTTATCTTCCCCTGCGACCAGCCGCGGGCCTGCTGTTCATTGTATTTTTCATTGGGCAGTGTCAGCAGGCTGTAAGGCACTGTATGCAGTAACTTTTTAGCAATTTCGATGATTGCAGGATCCTTTAAATGCTTTGAGTCTTTCACGCCATATTCTTTTAACAGTGCCAATTGATCCCGATTGACATAGGACGCCACAACTGTGATCGGGCCAAAATAATCGCCTGTTCCCACTTCGTCTGAACCAATCATGGACAATGTTTCAATGAGCGGTGGCAGATTGCCTGATTTGGCTGAAGTCTTAGCGGTTTTTTTAGAAGTTGAATTCACTGGTGCGTCTCCCCATTTTGACGCTTCCGTCTGTGCTTCTTTGCCCTGGAAAAGGACTTTGCCGGATGAATATGCGGTAACTGAAAATGCTGTAGATTTTGCTGCAAAAACTGCACCTGGAGGCGTGGTGTTTTTTAGAATGGCAGAGTAATGTGTTTTCATCTTGTTAATAGTTTCACGATTAAGTACTAATACTGTATTTGGCACGTAATGAGCTCCTTTATCTGTTTAAACTTACCTATTTTTCACTGTCCTGTTAACTTTTCTTTTCAAGTTGAAATACTACGTGTTATGATAGTGATTAGGATTCTCAGGGAATGGGGGCTTATACGTTGTCTCACAATGAAAAAAATCGCATAAGCGTTGATATCTATGGACAATCATACTCCATTGTTGGCAGTGAGTCTACGTCGCATATCCGGCTTGTTGCGTCAATGGTTGATGATAAAATGAGGGAAATTAGCAGTAAAAATCCATCCCTTGATACGTCAAAACTAGCGGTTCTTACAGCGGTTAATGCTGTTCATGACTATTTAAAACTAAAAGAAGAAATAGAAGAGTTAGAGAATGAATTAAAAAAATTAAAGGATTGAATGCTTGATGTTAAGTTTAGTTTTACTGATTCTCCTGGTAATGGGTTTTCTAGTAGGCTTGCGCCGGGGGTTTATTTTACAGCTGATACACATGATAGGATTTTTTATCGCTTTTTATGTAGCATACGTTTATTATGACGTTCTTGCTCCAAAGTTAACGCTATGGATTCCATATCCCTCATTTGACAGTCAATCGCAGTTAAGTATGATTGCTGAATCAGTTAATTTTGAGGATGCCTATTACCGCATCATCGCATTTGCAATTATATTCTTTAGTGTGAAGATCATCATGCAGCTGATCGGATCGATGTTTGACTCTGTTTCACAATTCCCTCTGCTTCGACCGTTAAACGTGTTTGGCGGTGGAGTACTCGGGCTGCTGGAAATTTATATCATTGTGTTTGTTCTATTATATATTGCAGCTATGCTTCCGATTGGTCAGATTCAAGGTGCATTGGAAGGTTCATGGATAGCAGAATTTATGTTAAAGCAAACGCCTGTTTTCTCAGAACAAGTAAAAGAATGGTGGCTGGAATCCCGCTCTTAAAAAAGGGAAAATCACATCGTTTGATGCCTGGATCTCCATCAAATGGAGGCCAGGCTTTTTATTATTGCTAAATATTTGCTAACATGAAGAGTGAAACGGAGGGATTTTACGAATGAATAAAAAAAATCTCATAAAGCTTTTAGAAACGATTGCCACTTATATGGAATTGAAAGGTGAAAATCCTTTTAAAACAGGCGCTTTTCGCAAAGCAGCTCAGGCAATTGAACTCGATGACCGAAGCCTTTCTCAAATAGATGATTTTAAAGCCCTAAAAGGTGTCGGAAAAGGGACGGCAGCCGTAATAGAGGAATATTTGGAGACTGGCCAGTCAACTGTGCTGGATTCTCTTAAAGCGGAGGTTCCGGAAGGGCTTGTGCCGTTATTACAATTGCCTGGTCTTGGTGGAAAAAAAATAGCGAAGCTGTATCAGGAGCTTAATGTACAAAATATAGATGACTTGAAAAAAGCGTGTGAAGAAAACCGCGTTCAGGGACTTGCTGGATTCGGGGCAAAAACGGAAGAAAAAATACTGGCGGTCATCGGTGAAATCGGAAAACGGCCGGATCGTTTTCCCATTTCATTTATGCTGCCCATTGCTGATGAACTCGATGAGGCATTAAATACCATTTCAGCTGTGGACAGGTTTTCCAGAGCAGGAAGCCTAAGAAGAGCCAGGGAAACCATTAAAGACTTAGATTATATTGTATCAACCAGAAAACCGGTGGAGGTTCGTGAAAAACTGCTCGAAATCAACAAGATTAAAGAGGTTATTGCGAATGGGAATACGAAAGTTTCCATTGTGTTGGATCGGGGGTTTGATGTTTCCGTGGATATCCGGCTCGTACCTGAGGAGTCATTTGCCACAACGCTCCACCATTTTACTGGATCCAAGGACCACAATGTAAAAATGCGGCAGATAGCAAAAGAGCGCGGTGAAAAAATAAGCGAATATGGTGTGGAATCCATTGAAAGCGGAGAGGTGCTTCATTTCTCTTCAGAAAAAGATTTTTACGCACATTTTAAGATGGCTTTTATCCCTCCGGAAGTCAGGGAAGATGGCAGGGAAGTTGACAGACATAAAGATGCCGCAAATCTAATTTCGTTATCGGATGTTAAAGGTGATCTTCATATGCATACTACATGGTCTGATGGAGCGTATTCTTTAGTGGAAATGATTGATGCATGCAGAGCCAAAGGATACGAATACATGGCGATAACAGATCACTCCCATTATCTGAAAGTGGCCAATGGACTTTCTGCTGAGCGGCTTGAAAAGCAAATGAATGAAATAAAAGCACTGAATCAAAAATATGATGATATCGAAATATTAGCTGGAATTGAAATGGATATATTACCAGATGGTTCGCTGGATTATGACGATGAATTATTAAGTCAGCTCGATATTGTCATTGCTTCAATTCATTCAAGTTTTTCACAATCACAAGAAAAAATAATGAAAAGGCTGCAAACGGCACTTAACAATCCTCATGTTGATATCATTGCTCATCCCACTGGCCGGATCATAGGGCAGCGTAAAGGATACGATGTGGATGTTAAAGCGTTAATTGAGCAGGCTGCAAAAACAGGAACAGCATTGGAATTAAATGCAAACCCGAATCGCTTAGACCTGAGTGCGGAATTTGCTGAAATGGCTCAGGAACATGGCGTCCCAATGATCATCAATACGGATGCCCATGATATTCCTCACTTGGAGTTTATGGATATGGGTGTAAAAGCAGGAAGAAAAGGATGGTTAAGAAAGGAATCTGTTTTAAATACCAGATCTTTCAAGGATTTTTCTGAATTTCTTAACCGGCATAAGTAAGGGGGATTTTGTTTGAATGCCAAAGCGTTAAATACATTGGAATTTACTAAAATAAAACAGCTGGTGCTGGAATATGCAGCTTCTGAGCTGGGCAGCATCAGAATAAAAAAAATGGAACCTTCTACCTCTTTGGATGAAGTAATCGAATGGCAAAATGAGACAGACGAAGCTGCAACAGTTCTCCGTTTAAAAGGAGGAATGCCGCTTGGTGGCATTTTCGACATTCGTCCGCACGTCAACCGTTCTCAGATCGGCGGTTCTTTAAGTCCGCTGGAGCTAGTAAAAATCGCCAGCACGATTCGTGCAAGCAAGACCATCCGGCAATTCATTGAGAAACTCATAGAGGATGAAGATCTTGAACTGCCTATTTTGGAAAATAAAAAAGAAATGATGGCCATTTTAACTCCTTTGGAACACTTGATTTTTGATGCGATAGACGAAAACGGAGAGGTGCTTGATTCTGCAAGCCCGGATTTAAGGGCAATTCGTCAAAAAATCCGGTCAAGCGAAAGTCGTATTCGTGAAAAACTTGAGAGTACGATCCGGTCCAAGAACGCCCAGACCATGCTGTCAGATGCGATTATCACCATACGGAATGATCGTTATGTTATACCGGTTAAACAAGAATACCGCGGTCACTATGGCGGGATTGTTCATGATCAGTCTTCTTCAGGACAAACACTTTTTATTGAACCTGAAGCGATTGTAAGTGTTAATAATCAGCTCAGGGAACAGCATATAAAAGAGCAGGAAGAGATTGAGCGCATTCTGCTTGAATTAACAATGGCGGTTAGTGCTGAAGCTCATGATCTCCTCTTAACCGTTGATATTTTAGGCGATATTGATTTTATGTTTTCTAAAGCAAAGTATGGACGGGCAATAAAAGCAACAAAGCCTGATGTGAACGATCAGGGAATGATCCACCTGAATAAAGCGAGGCATCCGCTGCTGCCAATGGACGAAGCGGTGGCCAATGATATTTTTATGGGAGATGAATTTACAGCCATTGTCATAACAGGCCCCAATACAGGGGGTAAGACAGTGACCCTTAAAACCATTGGGCTGTGTACGTTAATGGCACAGGCCGGACTTCCTATCCCGGTGCTGGACGGATCAAAAATAGCAGTTTTTGAGTCTGTTTACGCCGATATAGGAGACGAGCAGTCGATTGAACAAAGTTTAAGTACCTTTTCTTCTCATATGGTAAATATCGTCAGTATTTTAAAGGAAGCAGACAGCGGCAGTCTTGTTTTATTTGATGAATTGGGAGCAGGCACCGACCCTCAAGAAGGAGCAGCTCTTGCAATTTCAATACTTGATGAGGTTCACAATAAAGGGTGCCGCGTGGTGGCAACAACTCATTACCCGGAGCTAAAAGCCTATGGATATAATCGCGACGGAGTCGTTAATGCAAGCGTGGAGTTTGATGTTAACACGTTAAGTCCTACCTATCGTCTTTTAATTGGTGTACCGGGCCGCAGTAATGCTTTTGATATTTCGAAGCGCCTTGGGTTAAGCCAGCATGTGATTGATCACGCCAAATCATTTGTGGGAACTGACAGCAAAGCAGTTGAAGCGATGATTACGTCACTTGAAACCAGCAGAAAGAGCGCTGAAAAGGATTACCAGGATGCACATGATTATCTGAAAGATGCTCAATCTCTTCATAAAGATATGCAAAAACAGATGAGTGAATACTGGGATAAGCGTGAAGAGCTGTATGAAAAAGCAAGACAGAAAGCGAATGCCGTGGTGGAGCAGGCAAAAACAGAAGCTGAAGAAATACTTGCAGATTTGCGGAAATTGCGTCTGGAAAAAAATGCCGATGTTAAAGAACATGAATTGATTGATGCAAAAAAAAGACTGGATGAAGCCACCGTTGCTCCATCAAATAAAAAACCTAAAACTACTGCACCAAAAACCGCCAGAGTCCTGCAGCCGGGTGATGAAGTAAATGTTCTTACATTTGGCCAGCGCGGAATTTTATTGGATAAAGTTTCAGATACTGAATGGAGCGTTCAAATCGGAATCTTAAAAATGAAAGTAAAAGAGAAGGACATGGAATTTAAAAAAGCTGAGAAAAAAGCAGAGCCAAAGCCCCTTGCAACAGTCAAAGGCAAAGAATATCATGTAGGGCTTGAACTGGATCTTCGGGGAGAACGTTATGAAAATGCTCTGATGCGGGTGGATAAGTACATTGATGATGCACTTCTCGCGGGTTACCCAAGAGTTTCCATTATTCATGGGAAGGGAACCGGCGCACTTCGTTCAGGTGTTCAGGAGAAGCTTAAAAATCATCGCTCGGTTAAACGAGTCCGTCTTGGGGAAAGTGGAGAAGGCGGAAGTGGAGTAACCGTGGTAGAATTTAAATAACAGTTTAAACAGAAGGTGGTTTGCTTGGTATGGAGGAATTCTGGCAGCATCCTTTAATTGAAACGGCTGGCTATTACAGTGTAGTTGTTCTTTGTATGATTTTGTTTTTAGCAGTATTTGAGATGGTGACAAAATATAATAACTGGGACGAAATAAAAAATGGCAATATTTCTGTCGCCATGGCAACCGGCGGAAAAATCTTTGGGATGGCCAATATTTTCCGCCATTCAATTGAACAGCATAATACACTCATTTCAATGATGGGCTGGGGCATTTATGGATTTGTTCTGCTGCTAATTGCCTATTTTATGTTTGAGTTTTTAACCCCGAGGTTTCGTGTCGATGATGAAATTCGTAAAGGCAATAAAGCAGTAGGATTTATATCTATGGTTATTTCAATTGGATTATCCTTTGTCATTGGAGCCAGTATTACTTAGGAGGAAGCGGTATGGAAACGCTGTCGAAAGTATTGATCGTATGTTGTGCAGCTTTTATGCTTATCGGAGTTATTTATTTGGTTTTTATGTAATAAAATAAAAAATAAAGACACGGATTTTTAACGGATTCTGTGTCTTTTTTCTTATAGTAAATTGTAACCGCTTACCTTATGGATTATAATAAAGTGAGAAATGAGAATTTTCTAACATTTACTCATTTTAAAAGGAGGGATTTGCATGGTAAACCAGCCTTGGCTCGATCTCTACCCAGAGACGATACCCACCCATCTGACACTGGAAGAAAAACCGGTTCATGCTTATTTAACCGAAGCCTCAAAGCGTTATCCGGATAAGATGGCCGTTCATTTCATGGGAAAAGAGTTCACGTACAAGGAAATGCATCAGCATTCTTTGAAGATGGCGAAGTATCTTCAGGATATTGGCATTGAAAAAGGAGACAGGGTAGCGATTATGCTGCCGAATACACCTGCTTCAGTCATCGCGTATTACGGCATATTGTATGCGGGAGGCGTTGTCGTACAGACAAATCCTCTTTACACGGAGCGGGAAATAGAATATCAAATGAAAGATTCAGGAGCCAAGGCGATCATTACATTGGATTTGCTGTTTCCAAGAGTCTCCAATGTATTTAACAGCACAGAACTTCAGCATATGATTGTCACATGCATAAAAGATTTTCTTCCCTTTCCTAAAAATCTTATTTATCCTTTTATCCAAAAAAAGCAGCATGGCATAAAAGTGAAAGTGGCGCACAGCGGCAGCAATCATCTTCTCACTGAAATATTAAAAATTGCCACACCGGATCCGGTTGAGCATCCTTTGGATTTTGAAGAAGATATCGCCATTCTTCAGTACACCGGCGGTACGACAGGCCATCCCAAAGGGGTTATGCTTACCCATAAAAATTTGATTGCCAATGCATCAATGTGTGACGCCTGGTTGTATAAAAACAAAAAAGGGGAAGAAATCATTTTAGGGATCCTGCCTTTCTTCCACGTTTACGGCATGACAACCGTTATGATTCTGTCTGTTATGCAGGGATACAAGATGGTTCTGCTGCCAAAGTTTGATGTGGATACCGCATTAAAAACCATCCATAAACAGCGCCCAACCATTTTTCCAGGTGCGCCAACGATTTATATCGGTATTTTAAACCACCCGGATCTGAAAAAATATGACCTTACTTCAGTAGAATCCTGTTTAAGCGGTTCCGCTCCGCTGCCTGTAGAGGTTCAGGAAGAGTTTGAAAAATTAACTGGAGGAAAACTCGTTGAGGGTTATGGCCTGACTGAATCTTCGCCTGTCACTCATTCAAATTTTATTTGGGATCAAAAGAGGATAAAGGGCAGTGTTGGCGTACCGTGGCCAGACACGGATTCTAAAATCATTTCCATGGAAACAGGGAAGCCGCTGCCGCCTGGAGAAATAGGAGAAATAATCGTAAAGGGTCCTCAAATTATGAAAGGCTATTGGAATCAGCCTGAAGAAACAGCTGCTATTTTAAAAGATGGCTGGCTTTATACAGGAGATTTGGGCTATATGGACGAACAGGGGTTTTTCTATATTGTAGACCGCAAGAAAGATATGATTATTGCTGGCGGCTTTAATATCTATCCACGTGAAATTGAAGAAGTCATGTATGAGCACCCGGCAATTCAGGAAGTGGTTTCTGTAGGTGTTCCGGATCCTTATAGAGGGGAAACCGTAAAACTGTTTGTTGTTATTAAACAAGATCATGAAGCGACCGAGGAAGAACTCGATGCATTTGCCCGTCAACGCCTTGCTTCTTACAAGGTTCCAAGAATTTATGAATTCAGAGATGAGCTGCCTAAAACAGCTGTCGGTAAAATTCTGCGAAGAAAACTTGTGGAGGAAGAAAAGGAAAAGCAAGCACAAGAAAAGCTTGGATAATTCCAGACGGGAAAGAGTGCTGAGAATTCACTCTTTCCAACCCAATCTTTTTTGTATTATACTTGACTAAAATAAGGTTAGTTAGTAAGATGAATTTATGAATGATTGTTCATTCATAAATTCATCTTTTTATTAAGCTCTTTTTGATTGGAGCAGAAGGTGGGTTACCCCCGCTCCACGAAAAACGATCGCCGTCAGCGGGAATTAGCAACAAATTCCTTTGTTGTAAAATGGTAATAAGGAATGGACGAAAGGTGATGACCCAATGAAAAAGGACAAACCAAAATATAAACAAATTATTGATGCAGCTGTAGTGGTTATTGCTGAAAACGGGTATCATCACGCACAAGTATCTAAAATTGCAAAGCAGGCAGGAGTGGCAGACGGAACGATTTATCTTTATTTTAAAAATAAAGAAGATATCCTGATTTCTCTATTTGAGGAAAAAATGGGGCAGTTTGTTCACTCTATCCGAAATAAAATGGTAGAAAGTGAAAATACAATTGAACAACTTGAAGTATTGATTAGAAGTCATTTTCAAATGCTTGCTGAAGATCATCACCTGGCCATCGTAACTCAATTGGAGCTCAGGCAGTCGAATAAAGATATTCGCCTTAAAATTAATAAGGTATTGAAAGAATATCTGCTTCTGGTGGATGAAGTGCTACATAATGGAGTAAAAACAGGTTTACTTTCACAAGATTTAGATATTCGATTGGCAAGACAAATGGTCTTTGGTACGATTGATGAGGTGGCAACTACGTGGGTAATTAATGATCAAAAGTATGATATTACCAAACTTGCGCCGGGAATACATTCACTTATTGTGAACGGACTAAGCAAATAAAGGGGAGAAGAGGATGGACTTTTTACAATGGGAAACTGATCAGAATGTATCAATCGCAACGATACAGCGTCCTCCTGCTAATGCTCTCTCAAGCCAGCTGATTGAAGAAATCGATCAATGGCTGACTGCTGTGGAGCATGACTCGCAGATTAGAAGTTTACTGATTCATGGAGAAGGCCGCTTCTTTTCTGCTGGGGCGGATATTAAAGAGTTTACTAAAGTTGAAGATGAAGCAGGCTTTAGTGAACTGGGCAGAAGAGGACAGCGCGTATTTGAAAGAATGGAATCATTCTCCAAACCGATTATTGCGTCCATTCATGGGGCTGCATTAGGCGGAGGACTGGAACTCGCGATGGGATGCCATATCCGTTATGTGAGTGATACAGCTAAACTTGGATTACCTGAGCTTCAACTGGGACTTGTTCCGGGATTTGCAGGATCTCAGCGTTTACCGCGATATGTAGGGTTTGCCAAAGCGGCAGAAATGCTGCTGACAAGTGAACCTATATCGGGCTTCGAAGCGGTCGAATGGGGTCTGGCCAACAGGGCTTTCCCGGAGGACGAAGTATTCGAAAAATCGAAAGCGCTTGCAATGAAAATAGCGGAAAAAAGCCCAATATCAGTAAAAGCTACACTGGACTTACTTCAGTATTCGAAAACAGCTGATTTTGAAAATGGTGTAAATAAAGAAGCTGAGTGGTTTGGCGAAGTATTCGTATCAAAAGATGCAAAAGAAGGCATTGAAGCATTTATTCAAAAAAGAACACCGGTTTTCAAGGGTGAGTAAAAGAAAAATTGGAGGGAATCCATTATGAATATTTTTGTGCTGATGAAAAGAACGTTTGATACAGAAGAAAGAATTTCAATAAGCGGCGGGAAAATCGCAGATGACGGCGCAGAGTTTATTATCAACCCTTATGATGAATATGCAATTGAAGAAGCCATCCAGCTTCGCGATGCTCACAGCGGCGAAGTGACAGTGGTATCAGTGGGCTCAGAAGAAGCAGAAAAGCAGCTTCGCACAGCGCTTGCTATGGGAGCAGATAAAGCCGTTTTGATCAATATTGAAGATGATGTGGAAGAAAGCGATCAATTCACGACAGCCCGTATTTTGGGAGAGTTCCTGAAAGACAAAGAAGCGGACTTAATTATAGCAGGAAATGTGGCAATTGATGGCGGCTCGGGACAGGTAGGGCCGCGGGTTGCAGAACAATTGGATATCCCTTATGTAACAACGATTACAAGCATTGAAGTGGAGGGGCAAAAGGTTACGATAGTACGGGACGTAGAGGGTGATTCAGAAACAATCGAAACATCTCTTCCGCTATTAGTGACAGCTCAGCAAGGCTTAAATGATCCGCGCTATCCATCTCTACCGGGCATAATGAAGGCCAAGAAAAAGCCTCTCGAAGAACTTGAACTGGATGACTTGGATCTTGAAGAAGACGATGTGGAGCCTAAAACCAAAACTATTGACATCTATCTTCCACCTAAAAAAGAAGCGGGACGTGTTCTTGAAGGAGAGATTGATGCACAGGTAAAAGAATTAGTTAACCTCCTTCATAAAGAAGCCAAGGTAATCTGATTGTCACGTTAAAAAATAAACGCATATCAACTTTCAGGAGGGAACACTAATGAGTAAAAAAATACTGGTATTAGCTGAAGCACGAGAAGGTGCATTGCGGAACGTATCATTTGAGGCCATAGCAGCAGGAAAAAAGCTTTCAAACGGCGGTGAAATTGTAAGCGTTTTAATTGGTGAAGGAATTTCTTCATTAAGCCAGGAACTGGTGGAATATGGAGCCGACAAAGTTGTAACAGTTGAACATGATAAGCTAAAACAGTATTCATCAGATGGCTATGCTCAAGCACTGCTTGCGGCTATTGAAGCTGAAAGCCCGGATGGAATCGTGTTTGGACACACAGCGCTGGGTAAAGATTTATCACCGCGTATAGCAAGCAAGCTTGGAAGCGGTCTGATATCTGATGTAACGTCCATTGAAGAGAGCGGTGGAAAGCTTGTTTTTATTCGTCCGATCTACAGCGGGAAAGCATTCGAGAAAAAAGTGGTTAATGGCGGACTGGTTTTCGTTACGATTCGTCCAAACAACATCGATCCTCTTCCGAAAGAGGAAGGCAGGTCAGCTGAAGTCACTTCATTAAATGTAGACATCACTGATCTTCGCACCATCATAAAGGATGTTGTAAGAAAGGCAACAGACGGAGTAGATCTTTCCGAAGCAAAAGTTATTGTGGCAGGGGGGCGTGGAGTAAAAAGTGAAAGCGGCTTTGAGCCGTTAAAAGAACTTGCGGATTTACTTGGTGGTGCAGTGGGTGCTTCCCGTGGAGCTTGTGACGCGGAATATTGCGACTACTCCCTTCAAATTGGCCAGACGGGCAAGGTTGTGACGCCTGATCTGTATATCGCTTGCGGCATCTCTGGCGCCATTCAGCACATGGCTGGCATGTCGAATTCAAAAGTTATCGTTGCGATTAATAAAGATCCTGAAGCAAATATATTTAAAGTTGCTGACTATGGGATTGTAGGCGATTTATTTGATGTTGTACCTTTACTTATAGAAGAATTTAAAAAAATAAAAGTTTCTTGATTCAATCAGTCCTCCAATGTATAGTTGGAGGGCTTTTCAATGTTAAGAAAAATGGGAATGAAGGCAGAAGAAAAGGGCAGGATAGGAAATGCGAAACAGTCATTTAAAACGCCAGAGGCAAAAAATTGGCTTAACCAAATAGGGGGTGCTATACTTTCCCTATATTCGGTACTTTAAAGGAGGAAACAAACATGGCAATTGCACATGCTACGGATCAAACATTCACAACGGAAACAAATGAAGGCCTGGTTTTAGCTGATTTTTGGGCACCTTGGTGCGGACCTTGTAAAATGATCGCTCCAGTTCTTGAAGAACTTGATTCTGATATGGGTGAAAAAGTGAAGATTGTTAAACTGGATGTAGATGAGAACCAGGAAACAGCAAGTAAATTCGGTGTAATGAGCATCCCGACACTAGTCGTGTTCAAAGACGGCGAAGTAGTGGATAAAGTAGTTGGATTCCAGCCGAAAGAAGCACTTGAAGAACTTTTAAACAAGCATGCTTAATAATGATCAGGAACCGGGCTTTTGCGCCCGGTTCTTTTTTGTTATTCTTCGTTTTCTCTCTCATAATAATCAGCTCTTTTAAACTCGATCGATGTACTAAGCCTAATAATTAAATATTCTTTCGAACATATGACCCCCTATTTTTGCAATTCCTACAATAATTAATTATGATGAAATAATAGACAATCCATTTCGATACAGGGGGGCTTGTAATGAATGATTTATTAAAGCACAAGCTTGCTGTGTTGCCTGATCAGCCTGGCTGTTATCTGATGAAAGACCGCCAGAATACGATCATTTATGTCGGCAAAGCGAAGGTGTTAAAAAATAGAGTTCGTTCATATTTTACCGGGTCTCATGATGGCAAAACGCAGAGGCTCGTTTCTGAAATTGAGGATTTTGAGTACATCGTTACTTCCTCGGATATAGAAGCACTAATTTTGGAATTAAATTTAATTAAAAAACATGACCCGAAGTATAATGTCATGCTGAAAGACGATAAAACTTATCCTTTTCTAAAGGTAACAGCTGAAAGACATCCCCGGCTCCTTATTACACGTAAAGTAAAGAGGGATAAAGGGCGTTATTTTGGACCTTATCCTAATGCCCAGGCAGCAAATGAAACAAAAAAACTGCTAGATCGAATGTATCCGCTCAGGAAATGCACGACGATGCCTGACAGGGTGTGCCTGTATTATCATCTCGGCCAATGCCTCGCACCTTGTGAGTTTAAAGTGGAGGAATCTACATATCGCCAAATGACAGACGATATTGCTCGGTTCTTAAATGGGGGCTTTAAAGAAGTGAAAGCATCTCTTCAGCAAAAGATGGCAGCTGCATCAGAAAATCTTGAGTTTGAAAGAGCAATGGAATACAGAGATCAGATTAACCATATTGAGGCCACCATGGAAAAGCAGAAAATGGCGATGAATGATTTTACGAATCGTGACATTTTCGGATATGGTGTGGATAAAGGCTGGATGTGTGTTCAGGTTTTTTTCATCCGACAAGGAAAACTGATCGAACGGGATGTTTCTTTATTTCCGATTTATGACGAACCGGAACAGGAGTTTTTGACGTTTTTAGGTCAATTTTACATGAAACCCAATCATTTTAAGCCGAGGGAAGTACTTGTTCCTTCTCAAATCGATGCCAAAATTGCAGAAGAGCTGCTGGAAGTTACCGTCAGGCAGCCTGTGAGAGGACAGAAAAAAGACTTATTAAAACTGGCTGAGAAAAATGCAACGATTGCCCTTAATGAAAAATTTTCACTGATCGAACGTGATGAAAACCGGACGATTAAAGCGGTGGAACAGCTGGGGAATGCTATGAACATTCACGTTCCTTTACGAATTGAGGCATTTGATAATTCAAATATTCAGGGAGCAGATGCTGTATCCGCTCTGGTCGTGTTTATTGATGGAAAGCCCGCTAAAAAAGAGTACCGGAAATATAAAATTAAAACAGTTGTGGGACCGGATGACTATGCTTCGATGCGGGAGGTTATTCGGCGCCGCTACAGCAGGGTGTTAAAGGAGGAGCTTCCGCTTCCTGATTTAATAATTATTGATGGCGGTAAAGGACAGATCGAAAGTGCCCGGGAGGTATTAGTGGATGAGCTTGGTCTGGATATTCCTTTAGCAGGTCTTGCGAAGGATGCCAGGCACCAAACGTCTCAGCTGTTATTTGGAGATCCGCTCGAGATCGTTCCTTTAGGCAGGAGAAGTCAGGAGTTTTATCTTCTCCAGCGAATTCAAGACGAAGTTCACCGGTTTGCGATCACCTTCCATCGGCAGTTGAGAGGGAAAAATTCCATTCAATCAATATTAGATGAGATACCGGGAATTGGTCCTCAGCGAAAAAAGAAATTACTTCGTCACTTTGGGTCGGTAAAAAAATTGCGGGAAGCCACACTGGAAGAAGTAATTGGAGCAGGCATGCCGCCTGGCCTGGCTGAGGAAATTGTGAAAAAAATGAAGGAATAGCATTGATGAACAAAATTCTCCATGCTATAATGGCACAAAGTTTATACACACTCACTTTTCTTTTTAAAGTGGTGATAGAGGTGCGAAAGTCAAAAGTATCCGTGCAGAGGAAGATGAAATCCGCTGAAGCATAGGAAAAAGGGACAATCGCCGAAGTAATGAACTGTTCATCCGGTTGATTACTGGTTCTGCATTTAATAGATGCAGAGCTGTCAAGATGCTTTAGCATCTTGGAGAGCTATCTCACCTGTGCAGCGATGAACGTATTTGTTCAAAAGCAATGGGATAGCATTCCCATTGCTTTTTTGCGTTTTCAAAACGAATCAGGCCTGAGAAATTCAAATGTGAGAAGAGGAGAAAAATGAGTTTAATCATTCAGAAATTCGGTGGTACTTCAGTTGGGTCAGTGGAAAAAATACAGCATGCTGCTTCACGTGTTATTCAGGAGGTCAGAAATGGAAACCAGGTAGTTGTAGTCGTGTCGGCAATGGGTAAGACAACCGATGAATTAATACGTCTTGCGGCAGGGATAACCGATAAACCGAATAAACGTGATATGGATATGCTTTTAACCACCGGAGAGCAGATGACAATCTCCCTTTTATCCATGGCACTTCAAAGCAATGGGTATAATAGCGTTTCGATGACAGGCTGGCAGGCCGGCATCCAGACAGAAGCGGTGCACAGCAAAGCACGTATTACACATATTGAAACTACACGAATGAAAGAAGCTCTCTCATGCGGCAAAATTGTTGTTGTAGCAGGTTTTCAGGGAATGGATATGAATAATGAAATAACTACACTTGGAAGAGGCGGATCAGATACTACCGCTGTGGCTCTTGCTGCCTCTTTAGGTGCTGCAAGGTGCGATATATACACGGATGTAGACGGCGTATATACATCAGACCCTCGCTACATAAAAGGTGCACGTAAACTAGAGGGTATTTCATACGATGAAATGCTCGAATTAGCTAACTTAGGAGCGGGTGTATTGCATCCTCGGGCTGTGGAATATGCAAAGAATAATTCTATGCCGCTGACAGTAAGGTCAAGTCTTGAAAAAATTGAAGGTACATTAATTGAGGAGGTTTCCAACTTGGAAGAAAATCTGGTGGTGCGTGGAGTAGCGTTTGAAGGTGATATTGTCAGAGTGACCATTGTGGGATTGAAAAACGAGGTAACAGGTTTAGCGTCGATTTTCTCAACTCTCGCAGAGAACCAAATTAATGTTGATATTATTATTCAAAGCAGAACAGAAATAGATTCTACAAGCCTGTCCTTTTCGATTAAGGAAGAAGAACTTGAAGAAGCGCTCCAGGTGCTCAAACAGCACCAGACTGCGCTTGGGTTTTCATCACTGGATTATGAAGTGGGTCTTGCGAAAGTTTCTATTGTCGGTTCAGGAATGGTCTCAAATCCCGGGGTTGCAGCTCAAATGTTTCAGTGCATGTCTCAAAACGGGATAGCCATTAAAATGGTCAGCACTTCTGAAATTAAGGTTTCAACGGTAGTTCACATGGAGGATATGCTTCGATCAGCTCAAATTATCCATGACAGTTTCTCACTGGAAGCACTCCAGCCTTACCCGCAATTGACATAATTTTGCGTAAAAAAAACAAGACGCCTAAAAACGAGCGTCTTGTTCTATGTACTTATGATCTTGCTTTTCGTGAGGGCAGTCCATATGGATCTTTTGCATCCCACTTAAGTGTAAATTGAACAGCATTGCGCTTAAGGCGGTGCTGAATTGCTTCTGTCTGGCACTGCTTCATCATAGCAAATTGTTCTGCGAGAAATCCTGCTTCTAAAGTGAAGTGAAGAGCTTCATTTTGTTTAAGGCGGCTTTCTAACAGTGGCCCGCTCAGTTCTAGACAAATTTCTTCTCCCTTTTGTTTAGTCAGCTGCAGGGTTCCCCAGTCAGCTTTCTCAAAAAAATGAATGAGTTCACCTTCGTTTTGGCAGGGATGCTTTCTTGCTAAATTTTTACCTGCCCAATACAGGATTTCATTTGTATGGTTTCCAAGCAATTCTGGAAGAAGTTCATCACGAATAAGAGAATAACCAAAAGCACTAGTCACTAGCTCATTTTGTTCAGTCATACGATAACCCTCACTTTCCACTTTATTATACTCGGTTGATTAGTAAAGTGTAAGGGACTGATGGTCAAATAATGGATTTGTCACCTGAATTTTTCGAATTGCAGGAAGAAGGTCATATATTGCTGATCAGGAAGTTTTTCCGACATAATAGATTGTGAATTTTGTGAATTAATTTGACGGGGTGCAAAATTTTCAGTATTCAATTTTTACCTGTTAATTCCACTTAAGGAAAGGATAATCCCTTGGTGGATAAGGCTAGAATGATAAATGTTCAGAATTGTTTTTATGTATCCGTTTTCTTGACGCTCCTTTCTTATGAGAGTACAATTGAGTTGTCACATAAATGTTATATTGTGCGAAAAAGCTAGAATAGCCGTTAATTATTGTCAATAATTGACGACTGGAAAAACAAGGGGGTATGAAAAGCAAAATTGCCAGGAAGTGATCCGCTTCACAACTTTTAAATTGTGATGTGTAATGTCGAAACTGGCTGCGAAACGATTGCTGATCATAAACCCGATGCTTGTACTTATCTTAGAGGGGGTAACATTCGATGGCAGAAAATCGAGAGTTTTACTGGAGGAGACTGCACTCTTTACTGGGAGTTATTCCGGTGGGGATCTTTCTTATCCAGCACTTAATTGTGAACAACTTCGCTACTCGAGGCGAACAGGCTTTTAATGATGCAGCAGTTTTTATGGAAGGCCTGCCATTCAGGATTTTTCTTGAAATCTTCATTATTTTCTTACCGCTTTATTTTCACGCTATCTACGGGGTGTATATTGCTTTTACTGCTAAAAACAACCCTAAACGCTATGGCACATTCCGGAACTGGATGTTTGTTCTGCAGCGTGTAACAGGTGTATTCACACTGATTTTTGTTACATGGCATATCTGGGAAACTCGTATACAGGCAGCACTTGGCGCACATGTTGATTTTGGAATGATGGAAGCAATTTTAGCAGATCCATTTATGCTGGTATTTTATATTGCGGGTGTAGTATCAACTACCTTCCATTTTGCAAACGGACTCTGGTCATTTTTAGTAACATGGGGGATCACGATCTCACCACGTTCTCAACAAATTTCAACTTATATTACAATGGGCGTTTTTGTGGCCCTTACTTATGTTGGAGTTAGTGCAATTCTGGCATTTGTATAAATCATAACGAATGATAGGAACGTTTTATAGATCGCTGAGTAAACGCTCAGTCAGCGGATTAAAGTAAGGAGAGTGACAAAATGAGTAAAGGCAAAATCATTGTTGTCGGCGGAGGTCTTGCAGGACTAATGGCAACAATCAAAGCAGCGGAGGCTGGAATGTCAGTTGAATTATTTTCACTTGTTCCAGTTAAACGCTCACACTCGGTTTGTGCACAAGGCGGTATAAACGGAGCAGTAAACACTAAAGGTGAAGGAGATTCACCTTGGGAGCATTTTGACGACAGTGTATATGGCGGAGATTTTCTTGCGAATCAGCCTCCTGTTAAAGCGATGTGCGATGCAGCTCCTGGGATTATTCATTTATTGGACCGTATGGGTGTTATGTTTAATCGAACACCTGAGGGGTTACTTGACTTCAGACGCTTTGGTGGAACACAGCATCACCGTACAGCCTTTGCTGGTGCCACAACTGGTCAGCAGCTGCTATACGCATTAGATGAGCAGGTGCGCCGTCATGAAGTATCGGGTCTGGTAACGAAGTACGAAGGCTGGGAATTTCTTGGATCAGTTATTGATGACGAAGGCATATGCCGGGGAATTGTGGCCCAGGATTTAAAGACAATGGAAATTCTTTCTTTTCCGGGAGATGCAGTAATCATTGCTACCGGTGGTCCTGGAATTATTTTTGGAAAATCAACAAACTCGGTAATTAATACTGGGGCGGCAGCATCAATTGTTTATCAGCAGGGAGCCCATTATGCAAACGGTGAATTTATCCAAATTCACCCGACAGCTATTCCTGGTGATGACAAGCTTCGTTTAATGAGTGAATCAGCTCGTGGGGAAGGCGGACGCGTATGGACGTATAAGGATGGCAAGCCGTGGTATTTCCTCGAAGAAAAATATCCTGCTTATGGCAACCTTGTTCCTCGTGACATTGCAACACGTGAAATCTTTGATGTGTGTGTTCGTCAAAAATTAGGGATCAATGGAGAGAACATGGTATACCTTGATCTGTCGCATAAAGACCCTAAAGAGCTGGATATTAAGCTTGGCGGGATTATTGAAATCTATGAAAAATTCATGGGTGATGATCCTAGAAAAATGCCGATGAAGATTTTCCCTGCTGTTCATTATTCTATGGGAGGACTTTGGGTAGACTACGATCAAATGACAAATATTCCTGGTCTTTTTGCTGCCGGGGAATGTGATTACTCTATTCATGGGGCAAACCGCCTTGGAGCCAATTCACTTCTTTCTTCCATCTACGGCGGAATGGTAGCAGGTCCCAATGCAGTTTCCTATATTAACGGTTTGGAAAAGACTGTAGAAGATATTCCTTCACAATTGTTCGAACGCTACGCACAGGAAGAACAGGCGAAATGGGATCATATTATGTCAATGGATGGCGAAGAAAATGCTTACGTGATTCATAAAGAGCTTGGAGAGTGGATGACTGATAATGTAACAGTTGTCCGTTATAACGACAAGCTTGAAGAAACGGATGCAAAAATTGTAGAGCTATTAGAGCGTTATGAAAATATCAACATCAATGATACGGCAAAATGGAGCAACCAGGGCGCTGTATTTACACGTCAGCTGAAAAACATGCTTCACCTTGCCAGAGTGGTCACAATTGGTGCGTTAAAACGTAATGAAAGCCGTGGGGCGCATTACAAGCCTGATTTCCCTGACCGTAACGATGAAGAGTTCCTTAAAACAACGATGGCATCGTTTAATCCGGCAACAAATGCACCGGAGATCACCTACGAGGAAGTGGATATATCACTAATTGAGCCTCGTAAGCGGGATTACTCCAAAAAGAAAGGAGCTAAATAATCATGACTGCAGCAGAAACGATGACTGAACAAAAAATGATTCGGTTCGAAATTTACAGACAAGATGACCTAGACTCCACACCATATATGGAAGAATTTGAAATTCCTTATCGTCCAAATATGAATGTTATTTCGGCATTAATGGAAATTCGCCGTAATCCTTATAACAAAAAAGGAGAAAAAACAGCTCCCGTTTCATGGGATATGGGCTGTTTAGAAGAAGTTTGCGGAGCTTGTTCAATGGTGATTAATGGTTCTCCCCGTCAATCGTGTACGGCATTAATTGATCAATTGGAGCAGCCAATTCGGCTTGAGCCCATGAAGACATTTCCTGTGGTGAGAGATCTTCAGGTTGATCGAAGCCGGATGTTTGATTCGTTGAAAAAAGTAAAAGCCTGGATTCCAATTGACGGCACATACGACTTGGGACCTGGACCGCGTATGCCGGAAAAAAGACGCCAATGGGCGTATGAGCTTTCAAAATGTATGACCTGCGGCGTCTGCCTTGAGGCTTGTCCGAATGTAAATAGTAAGTCTGATTTTATCGGTCCGGCACCTCTTTCTCAAGTTCGATTATTTAATGCACATCCTACAGGTGCAATGAATAAAAGTGAGCGCCTTAATACAATTATGGGCGAAGGCGGTCTTGGCGACTGCGGCAACTCGCAAAACTGTGTGCAGGCTTGTCCAAAAGGGATTCCTTTGACAACGTCAATTGCAGCTTTAAACCGTGATACTAATCTGCAAATGTTTAGAAATTTCTTTGGCAGTGATCAGGAAGCATAAACCTGCCAGGTGTTTGTTTAAATAACCGCAGCTGCTTTTTTAGCAGCTGCGGTTATTTTTTGTAGCAGCAATAAAATTCATTAAAATAATTAGTTCTTTTAAGCTATGAATCAAAAGGAGGATGTTGAATAAATGAAAATGTCATACATAGAGAATAGAAAGAAATGGGAAGAGGATTTTACATTTTATATTAAAGTTAACGTTCGTTTTTCCGAAACGGATTTGTTTGGCCATTTAAATAACACAATACCATTTGTTTATTTTGAGCAGGCAAGAATTGAATTTTTAAAGTCAATCGGCTTCATGCAGCACTGGATAAAGAATAACAGTGACATAATTCCTGTCGTAGCAGATCTGCAGTGTGATTTTCTGCATCAGATTTACTTTGACCAGACATTAAAAATTTATGTAAAACCGGAGTCTGCAGGCAGATCTTCAGTAGATCTTCATTATCGGGGCGTCAATGAAGACGGGAGGACTGTGCTGACAGGGAGAGGGACAATGGTCCAAATTTCAAAGGGAAGCGGAAAGAGTCACCCCTGGAGTGAAGAGGAAAAACAGCTGCTGATGCGTAAAGAAAATTCAACACTCTTGAAATAGATTTCCAAATGAACGCACTCCTTTGCCTGCTGGCTCATAAACTGGATAAACTGGCTTCAGCTTAGCAAGTGAGGGGGAAGAATGTATATGAGTCGGTCACAGTATAATCGGTCATCCATTTTAACAAAACGGGAACGAGAAGTATTTGGCTTGTTACTGCAAGACAAGACGACAAAAGATATTGCAGGGGAGTTATTCATTAGCGAAAAAACAGTTCGCAATCATATTTCAAACGCCATTCAAAAACTAGGCGTGAAAGGAAGATCTCAGGCAATAGTAGAATTACTTAGAATGGGAGAGCTAAGTTTGTAAAAAAGGGAATTTCCCTTTTTTACTTATACATATGTATCTTGTCCGAAAAAGATTCTTGATATTTTTAAGAAAAAAGGTGACAATCAGTTTAGAATGAATACGATAGGAGTGTCGAGATCAGATGGAAACAAAGGAAACGCAAGAGCTTCATCCCGCTGGTGTGATGGCAGGCATTGAAAAAGATCTTCGTTATATTTCCGGGATAATCAAACAAAAGGGCCGTGAAATATTAAGTCAATATACCATTACACCTCCACAGTTTATTGCGCTGCAATGGCTGTTTGAAGTGGGTGATATGACCATTGGCGAACTTTCAAATAAGATGTATCTTGCGTGCAGTACTACTACAGATCTGGTTGACCGCATGGAAAAAAATGAGCTTGTAATGCGTGTGAAAGATGAAAATGACCGACGTGTCGTAAGGATTCATTTACTGAAAGAAGGAGAGCGCATTATTGAGGAAGTCATTAAAAAGCGCCAGCATTATTTATATGATATCCTGGTCGATTTTTCACAAGAAGAAGTTGAAATGCTGTCAAAAGGACTTAATCGTTTGCATAACGAAATGAAATAAGAGTGAGGGGCTATACTTGAGCAGAGCTATTGGCGTTATGGACTCCGGTATTGGCGGATTAACGGTAGCAAAAGAAATTATGCACCAGCTGCCTAATGAACAGATTGTCTATATTGGCGATACTGCCCGTTGTCCTTATGGACCAAGACCGAGTTCCGAAGTGAAGAAATACACATGGGAAATGGCCCGGTTTTTATATAATCAAAATATTAAAATGCTTGTCATTGCCTGTAATACCGCTACAGCCGTAGCATTAGAGGAAATACAAACCGCCTTTGATATACCCGTTATAGGGGTAATATCACCAGGGGCAAGATCTGCTATTAAACATACGAAAAATGATCGTATTGGCATTCTTGGAACCTCAGGCACAATCAAAAGCAAAGCATATGAGGTGTCCTTGCAGGATTTAAGACCTTCAATTGAAACTTTTCCCCTGGCATGCCCTAAATTTGTACCGCTTGTAGAAAGTGGTGAACATGCCGGTTCGATGGCGAAAAAAATTGTTGCTGAAACGCTTTACACGCTAAAAAGCACAAAAATTGATACTTTAATACTTGGCTGCACCCATTATCCGCTGCTTCAGCCTATAATTGAACAATACCTTGGCTCGTCTATCACTGTTATAAGTTCTGGTGATGAAACTGCACGGGAGGTAAGTGCAATTTTAGCTTATAGAGGCGAATTAAGTGCAAGGCATGAAAAAGAAGATCATCGTTTTTTCACAACAGGGTCTTCAAAAATATTTGGACAAGTTGCGATGGAATGGCTTCAGGATAACTTATCAATTGAAATGGTTCAGCTGCCGGGGAATTAATTCCCCGGCTTTTTATGTGCAGATCACGGTATGCATCTTGTTTTTCTTTAAAACCAGTTTTACGGTAACATGTTTCAGAATCTGCAGACTTTGTTATACTAAGAAAGAATTTAGAGTTGAAGAGTTCCGCTTTTACAAATGGTTGAGCGGCTAAAGGAGGACAATTCCATGAGAGTGGATGGACGACAAGCTTCAGAGCTTCGCCATATGACAATTGAAACAGATTACTTAAAACATCCGGAAGGATCAGTGCTGATTACGGTGGGCGATACGAAGGTAATTTGTACAGCCAGTATAGATGAACGGGTCCCCCCTTTTATGAGAGGTCAGGGTAAAGGATGGATTACAGCTGAATATTCGATGCTTCCTAGGGCAACGGGACAGCGGACAATAAGAGAATCTTCAAAAGGGAAGGTACAGGGGCGTACGATGGAAATTCAGCGCCTAATCGGCCGTGCCCTGCGCTCGGTTGTTGACTTGCCTGCACTAGGTGAAAGAACAGTCTGGATTGACTGTGATGTCATTCAAGCCGACGGAGGAACACGTACAGCATCCATCACCGGTGCATTTGTAGCAATGACAATGGCAATTGCACATCTTGCAAAAGAAAGAAGACTGCCTGTTTTCCCAATTAAAGATTATCTAGCTGCAACCTCTGTGGGGATTAGTGAGGAACATGGGGTTATACTGGATCTTAATTATATTGAAGACAGTACTGCTAATGTAGATATGAATGTGGTAATGACTGGTTCGGGTGAATTTGTTGAATTGCAGGGGACAGGTGAAGAGGCTACATTCTCACATATGCAATTGCTGAAGATGATTGAAGCTGCGAATATGGGAATTAAAAATATAATGCTCGAGCAGAAAAGAGCTATAGGTGACGCCGCCCAATTAATACCTGCTCAAAGTGAAGAGGATTCTTTATGAAGGAAGTATTAATTGCTACTCGCAACAAAGGTAAAGCGATAGAATTTGAAGCCCTTTTTTCACCAATGGGTTATTCAGTGAAAACATTATTAGACTATCCGGAAGTGCCAGACGTAGAAGAAACCGGGTCCACCTTTAAAGAGAATGCCCTTTTAAAGGCTGAGACTATTGCTTCCCGTTTTAATGTCATAACGATTGCAGATGACAGCGGACTTATTGTGGATGCATTAAATGGTGAACCGGGAGTTTATTCTGCCCGTTATGCAGGTAAAGAGAAAGATGATGATGCAAATATTGATAAAGTCCTTCATCAGTTAGAAGGAGTTCCTTTTACTGAACGTACGGCTCGATTTCATTGTACCCTTGCTGTCAGCAGACCTGGGGAGGAATCGCTGACTGTAACAGGGGAGTGTGAAGGATATATAGCGAACCAACGACAGGGTGACCATGGCTTTGGGTATGACCCGATTTTTGGGGTGATTGATCAAAAGCGCACATTAGCCCAAATGTCTAAAACAGAAAAAGGCGAAATCAGTCATAGAGGGAAAGCGATAAAAAAATTAGCTGAACTCCTTCCTACTTTATTAAGCTGAGGTGATTTTAGTGAAGATTGTAGTCGTAAGTGATAATCATGGCGATACGAAACGTTTAATTGATATTAAAAACCGTTATGAAGGTCAGGTTGATGCATTACTGCATTGTGGGGATTCAGAGCTTTCTTATGATTCGCAGGAGATGGACGGTTTTGTAAAAGTGCGCGGTAACTGTGATTTTGATTCCAGTTACCCTGAAGAAAAAACGATTGAAGTGAATGGAACAAAGATTTTTATCACACATGGACATTTATTTGGCATCAAGCAGTCACTTGACCGTATCCATTATAAGGCCGTCGAAGAAAATGCTGACCTTATCTTTTTTGGCCATTCACATTCCCTCGGTGCAGAGGTTATTGATCACCGATTATTTGTTAACCCGGGAAGCATCATGCTCCCGAGAGACAGAAAAGAAGCATCATATGCAGTGATAGAAAAGGATAAAGAGAACGTTGAGGTTCGTTTTTACACTGAAAAACATAAAGAAATTACTTCATGGAATGGTAAATTGTAAGCAGTCCGAAGGCGTTAACTTTTTTAACGCCTTTAATTTTAAAAAAACCGTTGACTTTTGATTGTTCTGCTACTATAATAATAATTGTCCTTAAAAAAGAAATACATACTGTCCCAGTAGCTCAGCTGGATAGAGCAACGCCCTTCTAAGGCGTCGGTCGGGAGTTCGAATCTCTCCTGGGACGCTACTTATCAAGCAAAGTAACGCCATGTTTTCGTATGTTAACCGTTCAAGTTTTCCGGTTGCACTACAGTAGCAGGGCGTTTTTTGTTTGTTACTCCACTTTATGAAAAGATGGCATCAGCGGCATTTCTGCTGTGTTTTTTTAGGTTTTCACCCCCAACTTAAAATAACTGAAAAAGTCTCTTAAACAGATAAGAAAGAACTACCTTCATCCTACTCTTCAATCTGACAACCACATACAGCATAAACTGTCGATTACATGACAGTATTCTTTAAAAAGGAATTTTAATCCGGGATTTTATAACTACTTAAGTATGGCTTTTAGAAACGGTAAAATATCAAACTTCCCTTGCTCTATATGGAAGTAAAGGGGTTCATTCCTATAAGTCTGATGAAGTATTTTCAAAATTAATTAAATTTATCCATTCATTCATTTTATTTTTATTACTTTTCCCAACTTGAAAAGCACTAAAAATCCGTGTTTTATCCTTTTTAAGGAATAAAAAAGCGATAAATTCATTATAAAAAATTGTAATTTTCCCAACTTTTGGTCGACAGCATTCGACCAGCCTGAAAGGGAAGCTGAGTTATAATGAAAAGAACAAACGTACGGTTCGTAAAATCACGTACTTTAAATCTCTGCTGACGCAGCCTTTTATTGATTTTGTGTACTCCACTCATAGAGTTCATCAATTGAGCAACCGCAAAATTGTGCAACGTTTCGTGCATGCGGAAGGGACATCACAAATCTATTTGTTACGTAATCTGAGACCTGCGACTTTGTAAGTCCTGTGCGATCCATTAGCTCATTCCTTGTCAGCTGGCGCTCATCCAATCTCAGTTGCAAAAGGCATTTGCCTACCTGTTCCATTACTGATCATTCCTTCACTCATAAACTTCATTCCAATAAATAATTCCAGAGCCTGTAGTAATAAAAGCCGCATGAACCAGACGAAAGCCTTACATAGCTTTGATGTGGAGCAGTGGGTATGTGGTTACTTCACCGGCTAAATTGAGTTAAAATAGCGGCGTTCTTCTAACCAGAAGGGCGTCGTTTTTCTGTAACTAATGTAACACAGGCTGCTTTTTGGTGAGAAGTATCTTTTATCATTTTTTATCAAACTAAAAAAATAAAAAATGGGCTGTAATTATATAAAAAATTTTCAAATTTATTCCGCATTTTCCATTGAGCCGTGAAATAAAGACAGATAAAAATAAAGGAGAAATAATAAAGAATAAAGGAGGCGTTCTAATCATGTGCCACGTTAAAAACTTAATAACGGAGTACCAAAAAACCGGTTGCGAGTCGTACTTTAATGAAATCTATGAAATGTTCGCCGGAAAGGTTTTCAATTTTGCCCGCAAGCAGACGCGCCAACGTCGGCTTGTCTGGCAGGACGTGGAATCTGAAGCGAATCAGGTGTTTTACAAAGCGGTTGCTACGTATGATGAGAGGATTGGCGAATTTGAGCCTTTTTTATTCCTTATGCTGCGCCGACACATCGCTAATGTCGGCAGCAAATCGCTAACGTATCAAACCTATGTTGAGCGGTATATGCAAAGCGCAAGAACATCAACTGACAACGAACCTGAAATTATTGCAATAAAAAAAGAGCAGCGCCAACTGCTCGATGATCTGACCGCGAACGCTACCGTACCAAGCCGCCAAGCTCTAGTAGCATTCGCAAAGTCCTACTCATTCCGAAAAGCCGCCAAGCAACTCGGAACGTCTGACAAAACGGTTAAGAATCGAATAGAGAAAATTGCAGCTGCCCGCCGCCATATTTCACTAGACGACTATTTCACCGCTTAAACGTGAGCATATTACACGCCCGCAGGATCAGTTCAAGTAATTGAACCCTATCCCATATTTCATTATACACGGACAAACACATTTTTAAACCGCTTCAAAATGAAAATGAAAAAACACGGCTTTTGACTTACAAACGTATATTCGTATAGATAGAGTAAGAACTTACTAGTATCAAGGATTCTATTTAAAAATTAAAAATAAAGAATAAAACTGCTGTGTGCAGCAACCGGTTTATGTCTATCTTGCTTCGCAGAAAATAGTTTTCTTCTTTCATAAAAAGCTCTGTAAAACAACTTCAAAAAAATAATAGCCGGGGGTGGCGTAATGAACGGAAAATTACAAGAAGAGCTTAAAAGTCTTTCTGAGGAAATTCATAAGCTTGATCGCTGGGTAGTTCGGTTTGATGAAAAAATAATCGGACACGCAAAAATAGAAAAAAGAGCAGATGAAGCCTACTATCTGGCAGACCGCGCAGAAGATAAATCAGAGGAAGCATATAAGGCCTGTGAAGTAAATGCCCGTGATATTCAGGCGCTTGAATTACGCTGCAAATGGTTTCTTGGTCTGATGGCACCGTTCATTTTAATTATCATTGGAAAACTATTTTCTTAAGGGGGCTGTACAATGGAGACAATTACAATCATACGGACGGTTACACTGGTTATTGCATTGCTCAATCTATCATTATTTCTTGCAGGTTATTCCCCTCTGCCTATTGAAAATGAAGAAATTGAACAGGTGTTAACAGCAATTTTTACGATTGGAGCATCTCTATGGGCATGGTGGAAAGATAATGATATTTCAAGAAAAGCCAGAAAGCGGAAAGCCGAAGTAAAATGGTCCCGTTAACTAGATGTTGATCGTGGCACATCGCATGCTTTCTCCTTTTATAAAAGGAGAAAGCATGCGACTTATATACATACGCGTCTGCTGACCGCATTAGAGATTTGGAATTCATGCGTATACAATGCTAAACTCTAATCACCTATTAAAAGTGGAAGGAGGAACGCCAGGTGACAAAAAGGTTTAGCAAAAACATAAAAAAAAGTAAAAACGTCATTCTATTTCCGGGGCTTAAGGAGCGTCTGCTTGAAAAAGGACTGGACAAGCTTCAAGAGCAGCACCATGAAGAAGCGATTGATTTATTGACCGAAGCGCATGTTATTGATCCGGAAGACTCAGTCGTCAGCACCTCTTTAGCTGTTGCTCTTTATGAGGATCGACAATGGCTCAAAGCAAAAGAGATTTGTGAGAGAATGCTTCATGAAGGAATCGGCGAATATGAAGAAACGCTGGAATTATATATCATGAATCTGTTACAGCTTAAAGAGCACCAGCAAATTGTTACGACCATTCAAACTGTCATTGATGAAAATGCCATTTCGCCCGAGAGGCAGGAACGCTTTGAGCATCTTCTCGCAGTAAGCAAGCGGCAGGAGCAGCAGACAGAGCGGGAAAATGCCTCATTGGATTCGTTCGTATTGCATAAGGATTTGGAACAGCAAATGATTCAAGTAGCGAACCTGGCTAAACAAAATATCCATCCAATTAAGGGTGCGCTGATAGAAGCTGTTCAATCGGTTCAGACCCATCCTTTTATTAAGACGATGGTATTAAATATCTTAAGAGAACAGGCTGTGCAGGATGACGTACAGGTTGCTAAATGGGAGCTGAGCGGTGTATTTAATCCGGCTGAGTTAAAGGATCCTTTTGAAAACCGAACTTTTCTGTTGGTAAGTAATGCTATTCAACAGATCGCTGGCCAGGAAGATCCGAATCTTACAGAGCTTAGTTTGGATATTGTAAGAAGACATCTTTTTCTGCTGTACCCGTTTATATGGTCTGAAGAAAACGAAAGCACGATTGCACAGGCTTATATCCGTTTAGCCCGGCGTTATATGGGTAATGAAAGTGGATGGGAAAAAGAAGAAAAGAGCATCGCGTCACAAATCGAAATGCTTGAAAACGTCCCAATCATGTGATCTAATGGATTGCTGTTGAAAGAGTATGAACCTATGTTATAATTAAATGGTTGCATAATGGGATTCGTGATGCCAAAATTCACTGAATCAACGTCTTCACCGCTATTAAGCGTGAAACCATTAAAAATTACTATAGATGTTTTGGAGGGAATTAAGTATGTCAGCAAAATGGGAAAAGCAAGAAGGAAATGTTGGTGTATTGACTGTACAAGTTGATGCAGAAACAGTGAACAAAGGATTAGATGATGCATTTAAAAAGGTCGTTAAGCAAATTAACGTACCGGGATTCCGTAAAGGAAAAATGCCGCGTCAAATGTTTGAAAAACGTTTTGGAGTGGAATCACTTTACCAGGACGCTCTTGATTTGATTCTTCCAGAGGCTTACGCAAGCGCTGTTGACGAAGCTGGAATCTTGCCAGTTGATCGCCCGGAAATTGATGTAGAGCAAATGGAAAAAGGAAAAGAATTAGTTTTCACTGCTAAAGTAACGGTTAAGCCTGAAGTTAAATTAGGTGAATACAAAGGCTTGGAAGTGGAAAAACTAGAAACAGAGGTTACAGATGAAGACGTAACTGCTGAACTGAAATCCCTTCAGGAGCGCCAAGCTGAGCTTGTAGTTAAAGAAGAAGGAACAGTTGAAAACGGGAACACTGTAACGCTTGATTTTGAAGGTTTTGTTGACGGTGAGGCATTCGAAGGCGGCCAAGCGGAAAACTATTCACTTGAAATCGGTTCTGGATCATTTATTCCTGGTTTTGAAGAGCAGCTTGTTGGTCTTTCAACTGGAGATGAAAAGGATGTTGAGGTTTCTTTCCCTGAAGAATATCACGCAGAAGAGCTTGCTGGTAAACCGGCTGTATTCAAAGTTAAAATTCATGAAATCAAAGCCAAAGAACTTCCGGAGCTTGATGATGAATTTGCCAAAGATGCAGACGAAGAAGTTGAATCACTGGCTGACCTAAAAGAAAAAACGAAAACACGTCTTGTAGAGCAAAAGAAAAACACAGCAGAAGCAGCGTTGCGTGATTCACTTTTAGAACAAGCTTCTGAGAATGCTGAAATCGAAGTGCCTGAAGCGATGATTACAACAGAGGTTGACCGCATGCTTCAAGAATTCGAACAGCGTTTATCTTCACAAGGCATGAACATGGAGCTGTACTTCCAGTTTAGCGGCCAGGATGAGGAAGCACTTCGCACTCAAATGAAAGAGGACGCAGGAAAACGTGTCCGTACAAATCTTACACTTGAAGCAATTGCTAATGCAGAAAACATCACAGTTACAGAGGATGATGTTGAAAAAGAACTTAGCAGCATGACTGAGCAGTTCGGTATGTCAGTAGAACAAATTAAAACTGCACTGGGCGGATCGACTGAAGTTCTTGAAAACGATCTTCGTATTCAAAAAGCAATCGATTTTCTTGTAGATAATAGCAAGCCTGTTGCATAATAATAAATAAGGGAGAGCAAGGCGCGAAATTATTCGTGCCTTGTTTTCTACCTACATAATGTTTTACATACTACATAAGGCTTATAGAGGATCAAACATTGATCAGACCATGTTAGTTCCGTCTGCCCATTCGCTGTGTTACAATTCGTATTACAAACAGTCGTTGGTAATCAAGTCCAATTCAGAAGCGAAATGATTGCTAAAATCACGTATCGCAAGTATGATGTTAGTTTGAAATAAGGGGTGAAAGTGATGTTTAAATTTAATGATGAAAAGGGTCAGCTTAAGTGTTCTTTTTGTGGAAAGACTCAGGAACAAGTTCGTAAATTAGTCGCTGGACCTGGTGTATATATTTGTGACGAATGTATTGAGCTTTGCACAGAAATTGTGGAAGAAGAGCTTGGTACAGAAGAAGAAGTGGAATTTAAAGATGTTCCAAAACCTAAAGAAATATTAGGTATATTGGATGAATATGTTATTGGTCAGGAAAGAGCAAAAAAATCCTTATCAGTTGCTGTTTACAACCACTATAAGCGGATTAATTCAAACAGCAAGGTTGATGATGTGGAGCTTTCTAAAAGTAATATCTGCCTAATTGGTCCTACAGGGTCCGGGAAAACACTTTTAGCTCAAACACTCGCGCGGATTCTCAATGTGCCTTTTGCCATTGCTGATGCCACTTCATTAACAGAAGCTGGTTATGTAGGTGAAGATGTTGAAAATATTTTATTAAAACTAATTCAATCGGCGGATTATGATGTAGAGCGTGCAGAAAAAGGCATTATTTATATAGATGAAATTGATAAGGTTGCCCGTAAATCTGAGAATCCGTCTATTACACGTGACGTTTCAGGTGAAGGTGTTCAGCAGGCATTGCTGAAAATTCTTGAGGGAACAACAGCAAGTGTTCCGCCGCAGGGTGGACGTAAGCATCCTCATCAGGAATTCATTCAAATCGATACAACAAACATTCTGTTTATTTGTGGAGGAGCATTTGACGGAGTAGATCAAATCGTTAAACGACGTCTTGGTCAAAAAGTCATTGGTTTTGGCTCTGATCCAAACAAAGGAGACGTTAAAGAAAAAGAGCTTCTTTCCAAACTGGTGCCGGAAGATCTGTTGAAATTCGGTCTGATTCCAGAGTTTATTGGTCGTCTCCCGGTAACAGCTACGCTTGAGCAGCTTGATGAAGAAGCGCTGGTATCAATTTTGACACAGCCAAAAAACGCATTGGTTAAACAATACCAAAAAATGCTTGAGCTTGATGATGTTGAACTGGAATTTGAAGAAGGTGCACTTCTTGAAATTTCCCGTAATGCGATTGAACGAAAAACGGGAGCACGTGGACTTCGGTCTATTATTGAAAATATTATGCTCGATGTTATGTTTGATCTTCCATCCCGTGATGATATTAAAAAATGTATTATCACTCAGGAAACGGTTGAACTCAATGAGCGGCCAATTCTAGAGCTGGAAGATGGCACCAGAATCGGTCCAAGCGACGAACAAAAAACTTCTGCCTGATTAAAGAAATGAAGAGGCTGACTCGTTAGACCCACTATCGAGTCAGTTTTTTTTGCCATTATGAGCAGGTTGATGGATGTAGGAAGGTAGAAAAGGGTACAGTAACTACATCTATTTCAATAACAATAAATAGTTACTTATAAGCGTATTTGACTTGAATGACACTTCAGGTCTGAACGTAATGGAGGTGCAGTTTCATGTCAGAAAAGAACAATCATACGATACCGCTGCTGCCGCTAAGAGGGCTGCTGGTGTACCCGACCATGGTGCTACATTTAGATGTAGGACGTGATCGTTCTGTGCAGGCTCTTGAGAAAGCCATGATGGAAGATCACCTGATTTTTTTATCCACTCAAAAGGATATGACGGTCGATCAGCCTGAACAGACCGATTTGTATTCAATGGGAACATTAACAAAAGTTAAGCAAATGCTGAAGCTTCCAAATGGAACCATAAGGGTTTTAGTGGAGGGACTTGAGCGTGCCAAAATCACTTCGTTTGTGGATGAAGAGCAGTATTATACAGTGGAAGTAGAAACAGTGCCGGATTCGCCGGACAAAACAGCCGAACTTGAAGCATTAATGCGAACGCTGATTGACTATTTCGAACAATACATCTCACTGTCAAAAAAAATATCCACCGAAACACTTAATACCGTTACAGATATTGAAGAGCCTGGCCGATTAGCAGATATCGTTGCCTCGCATTTACCGCTAAAGCTGAAACTCAAACAAGAGCTGTTAAATACAATCGACATCGAGCAGCGGCTGACCCGTGTTATTGAAACCATCAATAATGAAAAAGAAGTATTAAGCTTAGAGAAAAAGATTGGGCAGCGTGTAAAAAAATCGATGGAACGAACTCAGAAAGAATATTATTTACGGGAGCAAATGAAGGCCATCCAAAAGGAACTTGGAGACAAAGATGGCAAAACAGGTGAAGTGGCTGATCTTGCTGAACGCATTAAAAATGCTGAAATGCCGCCAAACATATCCAAGATTGCAATGAAGGAATTAGACCGGTATGAAAAAATTCCTGCAACTTCTGCTGAAAGCTCTGTTATCCGTAATTATCTGGATTGGCTTATCACTGTTCCCTGGACAAAGGCAACAAATGATGACCTTGATATTAAAAGAGCTGAAGACATACTGGACCGCGACCATTACGGCCTTGAAAAAGTCAAAGAACGCGTATTGGAGTATCTGGCGGTACAGCAGCTTACTCAATCCTTAAAGGGACCGATTCTTTGTCTTGCAGGGCCACCCGGGGTCGGTAAAACAAGTTTGGCCCGCTCGATTGCTGAATCGATTGGCCGTAAATTTGTCCGTGTTTCACTCGGCGGAGTTCGGGATGAATCGGAAATTCGCGGTCACCGCAGAACATATGTGGGGGCTATGCCAGGACGTGTGATTCAGGGAATGAAAAAAGCGGGTACTGTCAACCCTGTCTTTCTTCTTGATGAAATTGACAAAATGTCTAATGATTTCAGGGGAGATCCATCATCAGCTATGCTGGAAGTGCTTGATCCCGAACAAAATAATACGTTCAGCGACCACTATCTTGAAGAGCCATATGATTTATCAAAAGTTCTGTTTATCGCAACAGCTAACAATCTGTCCACGATTCCCGGTCCGCTGCGTGACCGTATGGAAATTATTACGATCGCCGGCTATACAGAACTTGAAAAAATCAATATTGCCAAAACCCACTTGCTTCCAAAGCAGCTGAAAGAACATGGTCTTAACAAAACAAAAATGCAGCTTCGTGATGATGCAATTAAAGAAATTGTACGTTATCATACACGTGAAGCAGGAGTCCGAGGACTTGAACGACAGCTTGCAACCATCTGCCGCAAAACCGCAAAAATCATTGTAAGCGGCGATAAAAAGCGTGTGGTTATTTCTGCAAAATCGCTTTCAGAATTTCTCGGGAAAAGAAAATTTCGTTACGGTCAGGCAGAAACCGAAGATCAAATTGGTGTAGCCACAGGTCTGGCCTACACAACAGTCGGCGGAGACACTTTGCAAATAGAAGTATCCCTCTCGCCGGGTAAAGGAAAACTCGTACTGACAGGTAAATTGGGCGATGTAATGAAAGAATCTGCCCAAACAGCGTTCTCATTCGTAAGATCCAAAGCACGTGAATTAAACCTAGAAGAGCAGTTTCATGAAAAATATGATATCCATATTCATGTCCCTGAAGGTGCCGTTCCAAAAGATGGGCCTTCAGCTGGGATCACAATCGTTACAGCACTCGTTTCAGCACTCACAAACCGACCGATAAGACGGGAAATCGGGATGACAGGTGAAGTTACACTTCGCGGGCGGGTGCTGCCAATTGGCGGCTTGAAAGAAAAATGTCTCAGTGCCCACCGTGCAGGATTAACGACCATCATTATTCCGAAAGATAATGAGCGGGATATTGACGATATTCCAGAAAGCGTACGGAATGAGTTAACATTTATTTTGGTTTCTCATGTTGATGAGGTGCTTGAACGGGCATTGGTAGGAGAAGATAAATCATGAAAATTACACAATCAGAAATCGTAATGAGTGCAGTAAAACCGGAACAGTATCCAGAAGGCGGGCTCCCAGAGTTCGCTTTAGCTGGACGTTCCAATGTGGGAAAATCTTCTTTCATAAATAAAATGATTAATAGAAAAGCCCTTGCCCGTATTTCTTCGAAACCGGGTAAAACGCAAACCCTGAATTTTTATTTACTGAATGAAGCTCTTTATTTTGTCGATGTGCCGGGCTACGGCTACGCAAAAGTATCCAAATCGGAACGTGCAGCCTGGGGGAAAATGATCGAGACCTATATGACCGGTCGTGAACCCTTAAAAGCAGTAGTCCTGATTGTGGACCTGCGCCATCCGCCTACAAAAGATGATATTATGATGTACGACTTTTTAAAGCATTTTGACATCCCTTGTTTAGTCGTTGCTACAAAAGCGGACAAAATTCCTAAAGGTAAATGGCAAAAACATATGAGCATCACTCGCCGTGCTCTTCAAATCGAGGATGGCGACACACTGATCATGTTCTCTTCTGAAACAGGTTTAGGAAAAGATGAAGCTTGGAAGTTTTTAACTGAGAAGATGAATGAAGTTGAATAAAGGCAGGATACTGAGACTCGTTTAAAAGGAGTTTCAGTATTTTTTTTGTGGAATACTAAACTCTGGGACGTGATGAATATAGTGAACTGTGTAACTGGGAAAATAAATATTAAATTTTATGTTTTAGTGATCTTTTAAATTTTGAAATAATATAAAAATAAAAGGGAAAGACTTTTTATAAGTGTCATGAGTGCTTTCTTTAACCACAGCGATTACATACAAACAAAAACTGATATTTTTTTATTACAAAAACAATGGGATTAATTACTGGAAATTCTGGTTTTTTTATTGGTTAATAGGTAATAATATTTGCATACCGTCAGTTATTGGAAACCGAGCTGAACTGTTGAAACTGTGGGCCTGCTTTGTTATTCTAGACACATATGTAATTGTCGTATAGTGGTGCGATTCGGGCAATCTTCCGAACACTATGTGAAAACGTGACCATTGATGTCGAATAGGGGTTCAATGTATGTTCACAATTGCTATAAAAGCACGGTTTATGAAGTGTTATAATTAAAGTAGTGATTAAATTGTGGGGGTGTCTTTCAAAACATGCACATTTTAGTGGTAGGATTGAATTACAAAACGGCCCCTGTTGAGATAAGAGAGCGTCTTTCTTTCCAGGAAGCGGATCTTCAGCGTGCAATGGCGTCTCTTCAGACGAAAAAAAGCATACTGGAAAACGTGATTGTATCAACGTGTAATCGTACGGAAATATATGCAGTCGTTGATCAGCTTCATACAGGTCGTTATTATATTAAAGATTTTTTAGCAAATTGGTTCGGATTAGAAAAAGAAGAATTCAGCCCTTATTTATTTATATATGAAAAAGACGGTGCAATGGAGCACTTATTTAAAGTCAGCTGTGGTCTGGATTCCATGATTGTGGGAGAAACTCAAATTCTGGGACAAGTGCGCAAAAGTTTTCTTTCTGCCCAGGAAGTTGGTGCCACGGGGACTGTATTTAATGAGCTGTTTAAACAATCCATTACACTTGCAAAAAAAGCACATTCAGAAACAGATATTGCATCAAATGCAGTATCGGTGTCTTATGCTGCTGTTGAGCTGGCGAAAAAGATATTTGGTGATTTGAACAAAAAGCATGTACTGATTCTTGGTGCAGGCAAGATGGGCGAGCTGGCCATTCAAAATCTGCAAGGCAGCGGCGCGACAAAAATTACGGTCATTAACCGTACATTTGAGAAAGCACAAGTTCTTGCTGCTAAGTTTAACGGACAGGCAAAACAGCTTCGTGAATTGCAGTGTGCGCTTATGGAAGCTGATATTTTAATTACTTCCACCGGTTCAAAAGATGCTGTGATTGATAAAGAAATGATGATGCACGTTGAAGGAATGCGCAAAGGACGTCCATTTTTCATGGTCGACATCGCGGTTCCGCGTGATTTAGATCCGTCTATTAATGAATTGGACAACGTATTCCTTTATGATATTGATGATCTCGAAGGAATTGTACAGGCCAATCTGGCAGAACGCAAACAGGCTGCTGAAGCGATTGAAATCATGGTAGAAGAAACCATTGTAAACTTTAAGGAATGGCTGAACATGCTTGGTGTAGTCCCTGTTATCTCAGCTCTTCGGGAAAAAGCTTTGGGTGTACAGGCAGAAACCATGCAAAGCATTGAGCGGAAAATGCCAAGCTTAACAGACCGTGAACGTAAAATCCTGAATAAGCATACAAAAAGCATTATTAATCAGCTGTTAAAGGACCCGATTTTACAAGCGAAGGAATTGGCAGCTTTACCAGATGGAGATGAAAAACTGGAACTGTTTATGAAAATCTTTAATCTTGAAGAACAAGTAAATAGTTCCCTCCAGGATTCTAAAGTGAAAAGCAAAGAGTCTAACTGGATTGAGAAGCATCAACCTGAGCTGTCCTTACAGCCCTAAACGGGGGATAACGGATGTTTGAACTTTCAATGACCCGGCTTCACGAGGTAATGATTATCCTCTATGCAGCAAGTGTGTTACTTTATTTTCTGGATTTTTTACAAAAGAACCAGAAGGCAAATCGGTTTGCCTTCTGGCTTTTAGCAATTGTTTGGGTTCTTCAAACAATTTTTTTGTTTTTGTATATGACAAGAACAGGACGCTTTCCTGTTCTTACCCTTTTTGAAGGGATTTATTTTTATGCCTGGGTGTTGGTTACACTGTCATTAGCGATTAATCGCCTGATGCGTGTAGACTTCACCGTTTTTTTTGTCAATGTAATTGGTTTTATATTCATGACAATCCATACATTTGCTCCTGTGCAGGCGCAGACAAATGCGGCGGCTGAGCGGCTGATGTCTGAATTACTGTTGATTCATATAACGATTGCACTGATCTCCTACGCTGCTTTTTCTTTATCCGTCGTTTTCAGCATTCTCTATCTCTTGCAATATCGCATGCTGAAGAAAAAAAAGTGGGGGCAGAAACTTCAGAGAATCACAGATTTATCACAGCTTGAAAAAGGAGCTGTAATCCTAAACGTTATTGGATTTCCCTTGCTTTTACTCAGCTTAATATTAGGCGTACAGTGGGCTGTCAGTACGCTCCCCTATATGATTTGGTATGACGTGAAAATAGTAGGTTCGTTTTTAATTCTTGGAATTTATGGTGTTTTTCTCTATATGAAAGTAGCAAAGGGTTTATCAGGGAAATCCTTGGCAATGCTAAACCTAGCAGCATTCCTGTGCCTGCTTATCAACTTTCTGCTGGGCAGCCGCTGGTCATCTTTTCACTTTTGGTATTCATAGGTTTTAAGCAGATCAGACCATCGCTTATATCTATTAAGAACCTGATAAATAACAGCGGAAAACAGTAACAACGAAAGAAATTGAATTTCCGAAATTAATCGCAAAAAATCGATAGTAGACACAGCAGCTATATACATAGGAGGAATAAACAGCAATGAGAAAAATTATTGTGGGATCAAGACGCAGCAAGCTCGCTATGACACAAACGAAATGGGTCATCGAGCAGTTGAAGGCTATTGATCCGTCAACTGAATTTGAAATTAAAGAAATTGTTACCAAAGGCGATAAAATTCAAGATGTAAAACTATCAAAAGTTGGCGGTAAAGGGTTATTTGTTAAAGAGATTGAACAAGCCATGATTGATGGAGAAATTGATATGGCCGTGCACAGCATGAAGGATATGCCTGCTGAATTACCAGAAGGTTTGACGATTGGCAGTATTCCGGTTCGCGAGGATGCAAGGGATGCTCTTATTTCCAAAGAAGGAAAAACACTTGCTGAGCTTCCTGCTGGTTCTATTATTGGAACGAGCAGCTTGAGAAGAAGTGCTCAAATTCTCGCTAAACGTCCTGATCTTGAAATTCAGTGGATTCGGGGGAATATTGATACGAGACTTAATAAGCTTGAAAACGAAAATTTTGATGCAATCGTATTAGCTGCAGCAGGTCTATCACGGATGGGCTGGTCAAAAGAGGTCGTTTCTGAATTTTTGAGTCATGAAGATTGTCTCCCGGCAATTGGTCAGGGAGCTTTATCAATTGAGTGCCGTAAAGACGACACAGAGCTTCGTTCCTTATTGGATCAATTTACGGATGAGGAAACCAGTTTGACAGTTCTTGCTGAACGCGCTTTTCTGCACAAAATGGAGGGCGGATGCCAAGTACCTATTGCTGGATTTGCGATATTAAACGGCAGTGATATTTCACTCACTGCTCTTGTTGCTTCGCCGGATGGGAAAAAAGTATACAAAGAAGTGATTAAAGGAAATGATCCGGTAAAAGTTGGAGAAGAAGCTGCTGCTGTCTTAACCTCACAAGGAGCAAAGGCGTTAATCGATCAGGTAAAGGCTGAGCAAGTAGGTCAATAGGTTATGGCGTATTCCTTAGAGAACCATCGGATCTTACTTACAAGACCCTATCAGGCAGCTCTAAAAGACAAGTTATTAATTGAAAAACGAAATGGCCATGCAGTCATTATACCGATGATCGAAACCCAATCTTATAAAAGTGAATGCGAAGAAGCTATTCTTACCCGCATCCATCAATATTCGTGGATTGTTTTTACAAGCCGAAACGCTGTTTCATTTACTCTTGCGGTGTTAGAAAAAAATAATCTTCTGGGTGTTCTTAAGACGATACAAATTGCTGCAATTGGAAAAAGAACAGCTGATTTTCTCGAATCTAGGGGTTATCCTGTATCCTTTTATCCTGAAAGCTTTCGAGCAGCAGATTTTGTAAAAGAGTTTCCTTTCGATAGAATAATGGGAGAACGCGTGTTATTCCCACAAGGAAATCTTGCCCGGAATATTATTATGAACACTTTTGAGCAGCACGGAATTAGCTGTGATAAATGGGTGCTGTATAAGACGGTCAAGGCAGACCAAAGCAAAGCGTTATTAAAGGCTTTAGCCGCTGATTCATTTGAAATTATTACTTTTGCCAGCCCTTCAGCGGTTTTGAATTTTGTCGAGATCCTCCAGTCATCAGAGGACCTTTACCAGCTTGTCATGAATGAGAAATGGACAATTGCGAGTATTGGGCCGACAACCACAGAAGAACTAAAAAAAAATAAGCTGCCGGTCCATATTGAACCGGCAGCTTATACGATGGCAGCTTTGATAGATGAAATTGCCTGTTACTATACGCAACACTAGGAGGAACCGAATATGAGAGATATTCAATTTGACCGCCACCGCCGCCTGCGAAACTCCGATTCACTGCGGGCGATGGTACGTGAAACCTGGCTTAGAAAAGAGGACTTGATTTATCCGCTGTTTGTAGTGGAGGGAGAAAATATCCGTAATGAGGTTTCTTCAATGCCTGGCGTTTTTCATATATCCCTTGATGCAGTACTTGCGGAAATAAATGATATCGTTAATCGGGGAATTAAATCCGTCATTTTGTTTGGTGTTCCCGCAAACAAAGACCCGCTCGGCAAGCAAGCCTATCATGAGCATGGCATCGTACAGGAAGCGACAAGATTGATTAAAGCAGAGTTCCCTGAGCTCGTCATTATTGCAGATACCTGCCTATGCCAGTATACAGACCATGGCCACTGCGGCGTTATAGAAGACGGGAAAGTGCTGAATGATCCAACACTCGATCTCTTAGCCCAAACGGCAGTCAGCCAAGCGAAGGCAGGAGCCGATATTATTGCCCCTTCTAATATGATGGATGGATTTGTTGCAGCGATTCGGGCAGGCCTTGATGAAGCAGGCTTTCATGATATTCCGATTATGAGCTATGCCGTTAAATACTCGTCGAGCTTTTATGGCCCGTTCCGTGATGCCGCTCACAGCTCGCCGCAGTTTGGTGATCGCAAAACGTATCAAATGGATCCCTCCAACCGCATGGAGGCATTGCGCGAAGCACAAAGTGATGTAGAAGAAGGTGCTGATTTCCTAATCGTAAAACCGGCCCTCTCCTATCTTGACATCATGAGAGATGTTAAAGACCGTTTTCCGCTCCCTGTCGTTGCTTATAACGTAAGCGGAGAGTATTCAATGATAAAGGCAGCAGCTCAAAACGGATGGGTGAACGAAAAGGAAATAGTGATGGAAAAGCTTACAAGTATGAAACGTGCAGGAGCTGATCTCATCATTACGTACCATGCAAAAGATGTTGCGGAATGGTTGTCGAACTAATACTTTATTCGAGGAGGAGATCATATGCGTTCATATGAGCAGTCAAAGGAAGCATTCAATGAAGCACAGGATTTAATGCCTGGCGGAGTCAACAGCCCGGTGCGTGCGTTTAAATCAGTAAACATGGATCCGATATTTATGGAAAAGGGAAAGGGTTCCAAAATACATGATATAGATGGTAATGAATATATCGATTATGTTTTATCATGGGGGCCCCTCATTCTGGGTCATGCCCAGGATCAGGTCGTCAATGCAATTCAAGAAGTCGCAATGAGCGGAACAAGCTTTGGAGCACCGACAACTGTAGAAAATAAACTTGCGCAGCTTGTCATCGAAAGAGTTCCCTCAATTGAAAAAGTACGAATGGTATCATCCGGTACAGAAGCAACGATGAGTGCGCTTCGGTTGGCGCGGGGATTCACAGGCCGTGATAAAATCGTAAAATTTGAAGGCTGCTACCATGGCCATGGAGACAGTCTGCTGATTAAAGCTGGTTCAGGAGTGGCAACTCTCGGTCTTCCGGACAGCCCTGGTGTTCCGGAGAGTGTTGCAAAGAATACTATAACTGTTCCTTACAATGACTTTGAATCGATCCAATATGTATTCAAGGAATTTGGGAAAGATATAGCAGCGGTTATCGTTGAGCCGGTTGCAGGAAACATGGGAGTAGTGCCGCCAGTTGAGGGTTTTCTCGAGGAGCTTCGGAGCCTGACTGAGGATTATGAATCTCTGCTTATATTTGATGAAGTAATGACAGGCTTTAGAGTAGGTTATAACTGTGCACAGGGCCATTTGGGTGTGACGCCTGATTTAACTTGTCTTGGAAAAGTAATCGGCGGAGGTTTGCCGGTAGGCGCTTTTGGCGGGCGAAAAGAAATCATGGATCAGATCGCACCAACAGGACCGATCTATCAGGCCGGTACACTTTCCGGTAACCCGCTGGCTATGACAGCAGGTTTTGAGACACTCTCGCAGCTGACGCCGGAATCATATGAGCATTTTGTTGAGCTTGGGGATCTGTTAGAAAGCGGATTTACCTCCCTTGCTGAAAAATATGATATTCCTCATACGGTTAATCGAGCAGGGTCTATGCTTGGCTTTTTCTTTACAAATGAAAAAGTAACAAACTTTGATCAAGCTAAAACGTCAGATCTTCAATTGTTCGCTGAATTCTATCGTCATATGGCTGATAATGGCGTTTTTCTTCCACCTTCACAGTTTGAGGGATGGTTCCTATCGACGGCTCATACTAAGAGTGACGTCGAAAAAACACTTCAAGCAGTGGAAGCTTCATTTAAAGCAATCAAAGGGTAAGATTTTACAGGCTGATTCGGGGTTACTCCGTAATCAGCCTATTTTCATTTTATACATTTGCGGAAAGCGCTGACCTGCAGCGTCAGACTTAAGAATAAGAATTTGAATATTAAGGAAGAGGGTGGGAAATTTGGCTGAAAAATCTGTGAAATGGCTTATCATTACTGCAGTAATTGCTGCCGCAGCCGGTTTTTTGTTTGCTGCTTCAGGAATGTTTCTGCCATGGCTGCTCGGACCATTGTTTGCCATGCTGATTTTACGTAACACCGTTTCATGGCCGTTGCACTGGCCTTCTTGGATCCGGAACACTGGTTTACTGATTATTGGCTGTCAGATGGGTACATCCTTTACTTCTGAAGCCATTAAGTTAATGGTGATATTTTTGCCATATATGCTCGTTTTAACATTGGCCGTTGTGGGGTTTTCCGCAGTTTCCGCACTCTTTTTGTCAAAAAATTCAAATTATAATTACCATACTGCTCTGCTTGGAAGTTTCCCTGGAGGTCTTTCTCAAATGGTAGTGTTAAGTGAAGAAGTGAAGGGTGCTGAACCTTCCGCGGTGGCTTTCATGCAGACCATTCGAATTCTCCTTGTTATTACGCTGGTGCCTTTTCTTGTCACTTATTTTTTTCCTTCAGCAGAATCATCGTCTAATGCCCATCACCAAACATCCATTATTTACCTTAGTACAGTTTCTCTCATCTTTTTGGCAATTGCTATTATTGTTCTATTACTTGGTATGGTGAGAGTGCATTTTCCGATTCCCTTTATGCTTGCACCGCTGATAAGCGTAATCGGCTTTAATGTAATAACGGATGCTTCTTTTGGGCTGCCGGATGCACTCGTTGCATCTGCACAAGTAATGCTTGGTACTCATTTAGGTTTGCAAATGAAAGGAATGAAAAAGCTTCTTGCAGCAAAACCGCTAATAATCGTCGTTGTGATGAACCTTGCATTGATCGCGTTTTGCATCATTTTATCATTTGCATTAAACTCTTTTTTCTCCTTTCCTTTCCTTGAAATGTTTTTAAGCGCTGCTCCGGGAGGGGTGGCAGAAATGGCAATTACAGCTTATACGGTGGGTGCTGATGTATCGACTGTAACAAGTTTTCATCTGTTTCGAATCTTTTTTATTTTATTTGCCGCCGCTCCTTTGACGGTTTATTTACTTAAGCGGAAACTGGCTCAGACTGCCTGATTGTCATATTCATTTCTCTTTTAGCATATAAAGCAAGAGTAGGAGTTATGCAAAAGGAGAAATGAGGGAGGAAACGATGAAAAAGAACCAAATGCCGCTTTCGCTGAAAGAAACTATTTTACTGGATGGAAATGCCGGATTAAAAGAGCTTAGATCTCTTTCCTTTGAACCAAGTGTTTCAATAACTGAACATGCAGACCATGTGTTAATCGAAGGATCGCTGCATTTAGCAGGCGAAGGAATTGCAAGTCTTGATTCAAGATTTGATGAGCAGGCGTATCAATCTTATGAGCGAGTTCAAGTAATTAACCATGTACAGGACGAGCAGCTTGAATTTGAGCATTATTTTCCTATAACAGTGAATGTGTCATCTTCAAGGATAACGAACATTCATCAATTAGATGTGTATATTGACCATATCGATTATGAATTAAAGGACGAGCGGGTCCTATTTATTCAGGCGGATATCATTGTAGACGGTGTTTCGAAAGAAGTGCCGGCCATGAAGGTTATCGAACCGATGACGGAAATACAACCAGAACGGGATCCATCTCAGGAAACCACCGTTGCAAATGAGACGGGTGAAGTGAAAAGAGAGGAAGCGGAGGAACTTCCGATCAGACTATTGCCTAATCCATTAAAAGATTGGAATGGAGAAACGCATGAAGAGGAACAAATCACATTTGATCTGGATGAACAGATGGTTATTAATGAGGAAGAACAGGAAAATACAGACAGTATAGAACCTCATATTGCTGCTTTTGCTGTTTCAGAAGTGCCGCAAACTGAGGTCCGGGCAGTGCATTACGAAGAAGAGCAGCACCAGCATGAAGAACCGATGCAGGAGCAGGCGAATGACGAAGAAGAGCGTTACGAGGACACCCAGGATGAACCGGCAGAGATAGCTGATGACCAAGCTTTAATGAGCTTTGTCACCAGTCTGCAGGAGGATATGACAACCATTAAGATTTACATTACGCAACAGAATGAAACACCTGAAATGGTTGCAGAACGATATGGAGTATCGATGATTCAGTTAATGAAAGCAAATCAGTTTGAAACCAGAGCTCCATTCGAACGCGGACAGCTTGTATGGATTCCCTAATCAAATCCATTCAAAATAAAGAACGCAGGCTACCCCAATTAAAATGCCCAAAAGAAGAACATCAAATGTGGTTGGCAGAAGAATAAGCCGCACTCCCTGAAAACAGCAAAAGGGAATAATTAGTGTCTGACAGGTCGTGCGGCACTTTTTCCACCAAATCGGTGCTGGTTTTGGAAACATTCGTTTTCCCATTTTTTTTCTTCCTTTCAATTGAATAGATGTTGTATTATATGTCTGCGTTTCTTTATTGGACATTAAAAGATGTGGTTAAGCATTGACGAATACCGGTTTAATCCATTACTATAGAAATACATATGATATGCATTGACTGGGAAGAGTACACGATCATTCATTCTTCAGAGAAGAAATTCATTTGCTGAGAGAATTTCCAGAACTGAACTCGTAGAAGTCCCCCATGAGCAGCTGTGGTGAACAGAAAAGTTCTAATTAGCCATCAGCCGGTTAAACACCGTTATTGGAATTAAGTGCACAAGTGGATTGATTGCTTGTGTAAAAAGGTGGTACCGCGAATTCGCTCCTTTCGTCCTTTTATAGGCGAGAGGAGTTTTTTTATTTTCAGCTGATTAATATTAAAGACCGATTTAGCACAGCATGACAAAGGTTAATCCCCAAAATAGATAATTGGTCGAGGAGGAGCAAAAAATGGAGCCAAATAACGTAACAATGCCCACAAAATATGATCCCCAATCCATTGAGAAAGGGCGATATGAGTGGTGGGTGGATGAAAAAGTATTTGAAGCAAAAAATGATCCCCAAAAAGAACCTTATACCATTGTCATTCCACCTCCGAATGTAACAGGAAAGCTGCATCTCGGACACGCATGGGATACTACCCTGCAGGATATTTTGACACGCATGAAACGCATGCAGGGGTATGATGTACTATGGCTGCCTGGCATGGACCACGCGGGAATTGCAACGCAGGCTAAAGTTGAACAAAAACTAAAGGAGCAGGGAAAGTCCAGATATGATCTTGGACGCGATGCTTTTGTTGAAGAAACATGGAAATGGAAAGAAGAATATGCAGACCACATTCGTGAGCAATGGTCTAAATTAGGACTGGGGCTTGATTACTCAAGAGAGCGTTTTACACTCGATGAGGGGCTGTCGAACGCTGTTCAAAAGGTATTTGTTTCCCTTTATAATAAAGGGCTGATTTACCGTGGCGAGTACATTATTAATTGGGATCCTGCGACTAAAACGGCTCTTTCAGATATCGAAGTAATTCATAAAGATGTTCAGGGTGCATTTTACCATATGCGTTATCCTTTAACGGATGGAAGCGGCCATATTGAAATAGCGACAACACGTCCTGAAACAATGCTGGGTGATACCGCAGTAGCCGTACATCCGGAAGATGAGCGCTATAAACATCTGATAGGCAAAACGGTTAAGCTGCCAATTATCGGCCGGGATATTCCGATTGTTGCAGATGATTATGTTGATATGGAGTTTGGTTCAGGAGCAGTTAAAATAACACCTGCACATGATCCAAATGATTTTGAAATTGGAAACCGTCACTCTCTTGAACGGGTTCTGATTATGAATGAAGACGGCACAATGAATAAAAACGCTGATATTTATGCAGGTATGGATCGCTTTGAATGCCGGAAAAAAATCGTTGCAGATCTTCAGGAACAGGGTGTTTTATTTTCAGTCGAAGAACATATGCATTCTGTTGGTCATTCTGAGCGAAGCGGTGCAGTAGTAGAACCATACTTATCAACACAATGGTTCGTAAAAATGGATCCTCTCGCCGAGGAAGCAGTTAAGCTTCAACATGGGGATGATAAAGTTTCGTTTGTTCCCAATCGATTTGAGCAGACCTATTTGCGCTGGATGGAGAATATCAGAGACTGGTGCATTTCACGTCAGCTTTGGTGGGGCCATCGAATTCCTGCCTGGTATCATAAAGAAACAGGAGAAATTTATGTAGGAGAAGAAGCTCCTGCAGATCCTGAGAACTGGAATCAGGATAATGATGTGCTTGACACATGGTTCTCGTCCGCGTTATGGCCGTTTTCAACAATGGGCTGGCCGGATACAGACTCAGAGGATTTCAAGCGTTATTATCCTACAGCTGCACTGGTAACAGGTTATGATATTATTTTCTTCTGGGTATCCAGAATGATATTTCAGGGGATTGAGTTTACAGATAGCCGTCCGTTCAAGGATGTGCTGATCCATGGTTTGGTGCGCGATGCTGAGGGGCGGAAAATGTCCAAGTCACTCGGAAACGGTGTTGATCCAATGGATGTGATTGAGCAATATGGAGCAGACTCGCTTCGTTATTTCCTTTCCACCGGCTCATCTCCTGGTCAGGATCTTCGTTTTTCAATGGAGAAAGTAGAATCTGTCTGGAATTTTGCCAACAAGATTTGGAATGCATCACGATTTGCGTTGATGAATATGGATGGACTTAAATTTGAAGAAATCGATCTCTCAAATGAAAAATCGGTAGCGGATAAATGGATCCTTACCCGATTAAATGATACCATCGAAAACGTCACAAGCCTGGCTGATCGATATGAGTTTGGCGAAGTTGGACGGACATTATACAACTTTATCTGGGATGATTTCTGCAACTGGTATATTGAAATGGCCAAGCTACCACTAAACGGTGATAACGAAGAAGCGAAAAAAACAACGCGTTCGATCCTGGCATATGTACTCGATCAAACGATGCGTTTGCTGCACCCGTTTATGCCATTTATAACAGAGGAAATTTGGCAAAACCTTCCTCATCAAGGGGAATCTATTACTGAAGCAGCCTGGCCAACGGTAAATCCGGAACTGACAGATCGGGAAGCTGAAGAAGAGATGAAGCTGCTGATTGAAATTATCCGTTCTGTGCGAAATATCCGGGCTGAAGTGAATACTCCGATGAGCAAGCCGATTAAACTTTCCATCAGAGCAAAGGATCAGAAGGTTCTGGCTCAATTGGAGAAAAATGAAGCGTACCTGGATCGTTTCTGCCATCCTGAAACACTGGTGCTTGGTACAGCAATTGAAGTGCCTGAAAAAGCTATGTCTGCTGTTGTAACAGGAGCTGAGCTCTTCTTGCCATTAGAAGGTCTTCTGAATTTGGATGAGGAAATTGCCCGTCTGGAAAAAGAGCTTATGAAATGGACGAAAGAAGTTGAGCGGGTAGATAATAAGCTTGGCAACGAGCGTTTTGTCAGTAAAGCGCCTCAGGCGATTGTGGATGAGGAGAAAGCAAAAAAACAGGATTACAAAGCCAAGCAAGAAGCAGTTAAAAAACGCATCGAAGAATTAAAAAATGTTTAAATGATAAAAGTGAACATTCCACTTAAGGTGAAGCGGGCGGAGAACAATTCCGCTCGCTTTTTTCCATGAATGCTGTAAAAGAAAGGAAGTTACACAGATGATTCAAACCTATGATGACGCAATTGCATGGATACATGGACGCCTTCGCTTAGGGATTAAACCCGGCCTTGCGAGAATGGAGTGGATGATGAACCGGCTTGGTCATCCTCAAAAAAAGATAAAAGCCGTACATGTGGGCGGAACGAATGGAAAAGGGTCAACCGTTGCATATCTGCGTTCCATTATTCAATCATCAGGCAAAACTACAGGCACCTTCACTTCTCCATACTTTAAAACGTTTAATGAAAGGATTGCCATAAACGGAAAACCGGTATCAGATGAAGATTGGCTCGAGCTGACAAAACGAATAGAACCCCTCGCAGCCGAACTTGAAAAATTAGAAATTGGCGGACCGACAGAATTTGAAGTAATTACAGCGATGATGTTTCTCTATTTTGGAGAAATAAACCCGGTTGATGTTGTACTGGTAGAAGTCGGGTTGGGCGGACGTTTTGATTCAACAAACATTATTCAGCCGCTATGCTCGGTCATTACATCCATTGGATTGGATCATGTTTCAATTCTCGGTTCGACCTACGAAAAAATCGCGTTCGAAAAAGCAGGCATTATCAAGCAGAATGTACCGGTTGTGACCAATGTAAAGCAGGAGAAAGCGAACGATGTTATCCAAAAAACTGCTGCCGAGCGTTCGGCACCTTTATTCAGCTATAATCGGGATTTCAAGGCAGAACTGCTGGAATCTGAAGCGGATGGGGAGCATTTTATCTACCGCGACAACCAGGTGTCGATTCCGGTTAAGATGGGGATGACGGGTAAGCATCAGGTAGAGAATGCTTCAATTGCAATATTTGCTGCCAGTATCCTCAGTGAAAGTTTAAAGATGAACATAACAAAAGAAACAATCATCAGTGGCATTGCTGCTGCCTATTGGCCTGGAAGAACAGATATTCTTTCAAGAACACCTTTTCTGATGATGGATGGCGCACATAATAAAGAAGGCATTGAGGCTTTAATCGATACAATTAACCGGAAGTTTCCCAAGCAGCGCGTCCACTTTTTATTTGCTGCTGTAGGGGATAAGGATTTATCAAAGATGATTGCACTGCTTGATAAAAAGGCAGCAACGATTTCTTTTGCAACATTCGATATGCCAAGAGCGGCAGCTGCAGAAGCGTTAGTTGAATTAAGCAATCATCCTTCCAGCCGGTCTGTGGATGCTCTTGTCTGGGCAGAGGAGGCATTGCATTCAAAAAGTGATGATCTCTACATCATGACAGGTTCACTTTATTTTTTATCATCCATTTCTTTTGAAATCAAGAACCTAATAAACACTATTAGTAAAAAGTGACTTTGTAAGGGGTATTTGGTAAAATTATGTGTATAATCAGACTGTTATCTTATTAAACTCGGAGTGGTAAAAAATGGCGGAGGTTACTATTAAAACGAAATGGGTATTATGGACCGCATGGCTGATTATCTTTCCAACCGGTCTTTATTACTCTTACCAGTTTGATCCCCCTGCTGTAAGTTCAGTTTGGATCCCTGTATGCTTTATATTACTTGGCATTATTATTATTTGTTTGCCTTTTGAAGTGGACAATTCGAGTATCTTTATTATACATTGGGTCAACTTGGCAGCATTTTTATCATTCGGTTTATTTTTCGAAATGGTGCTCATGCAAATTTTTTTAATACCGCTTTTGATAAGGCTGGACATAACGCGTAAAACACTTTACCGGTATGCACTGTATTCATCCGTCTTTCTAATCAGCAGCGTGTGTGCAGCGGCGATTTATTACTCGTTCAATTTTTCTGTTACAGAGGACTCTCTGTTGACAGTGACGGTTGGCGGGTCACTTTATTTACTTATACTTGTTGCGCTTAATCATATTTACTTATATGGGTTTAACAGGCTGATGAATAATGAATATCCTTTCTTTAGTAATGACGCGCTTCTTGATCGCATCATCACTTTGTTAAGTATGCCTTATGGGCTTGCACTCTATTTTCTACTTGACCAGATTGGAATTGCAGCTGTTATTTACCTTGGGCTGCCGTATATAGCACTTGCAGCTGTACTGAAGCTATACAATAGTTCAAAGCAGTTAAAAAATGACTTGGTGCGTGCAGGAGAAATTGGCCATCAATTGGCTGCAAAATTAAAAATAGAAGAAGTATTGGACTTATTTATTAATAAACTATCTGTTTTAATGCCTGTTGATTGTGCTTACATTTTGGATACCGAAATTAATGAGGACTATTTAATTCTGTTGCGCAGAATTGAAAATGGAGAGCTTAAATCAAATAATCTAACCCCGGTTCGCAAAGGTGAAGGAATAACGGGAAAGGTTTGGAGAACTGGGGAATCTGTGCTTTTTAACAGCAAAATTGAATGGACTGAGGAAGCGGAAGGATATATGCCTGATGGTGCAGAAAGTTTACTTTCAGTACCAATCAAAAGAGATAAAAAAATGGTAGCTGTTTTGCTGGTGGCTTCTGGGAAAAAACATGCATACCGCAGTCATATTGTTCAAATTGTTGAACTTCTAAGCTCCTATTTTGCAGTCGCTATTGAAAACGCCCGGAATCACCAGCGTGCCATCGTAAAAAGTGAGCGCTGCGGACTGACAGGGCTTTATAATTACCGGTATTTTGACGAACAACTGCATATCGAATTTGACCGGATGATGAATGGTCATCTTCGGCAGCTTTCCCTCATCCTGATTGATATTGATCACTTTAAACAAGTGAATGATACCTTTGGCCATCAAAGCGGGAATGATCTATTGCAGTCAATGGCTGGACTTCTTGTGGATATTGCAGGAGATAAAGGAGTTTTGGCCAGATACGGGGGAGAAGAATTCGTTTTAATGATGGGAAATACATCCAAGGAAGAAGCATTAACTGTTGCAGAAATTATCCGGACTAAAGTGGAAGACACATCTTTTAAAACTCATTACGGACTCAATCACAATGCGCGGGATATTGAGATTGATATGACTGTAAGTATTGGTGTTTCTTCAGCTCCTGAAGATACGGACTCAGCTATTAATCTTCTCCGAAACGCAGACAGAGCTTTATTTACCGGCGCAAAACAAAAAGGACGAAACCGAGTAGCGGAATTCTCAAACTAAAATACAGCTGAGGCTGTATTTTTTTATGGATAAAAATACTGAGCGTCGGGAGAGTGTGTTGAACTTTTTTACTATTTATTATAAAAAAATAGTTCCAAAGAATTATTTTGTGAATTATAATATAACAAATATTTATTTTGTTTTTCGTTTATTCTGAAAAGGGGTGTTGATTGATAAGTGTATTAAAACAGAGCGAATGCTCCTAAATTAATTCACCTGGTCTAAAGCAGGAGGCCGGAGGAATAAAATGGCCAATGGAACTGTATCCGCTAAAATTCCGACATTAAAGGACTGACAAAATGACCCTATCTTATCTGATAATTTTTGTGCTGTTAGGCTGCGTTCTCGGATCTTTTTATAATGTAGTTGGTCTTCGGGTGCCGAAAGGGGGATCAATTGTTTACCCCGGGTCCCAATGCTCAACCTGTCATCAACAATTAATGTGGAACGAATTAATTCCGGTCTTGTCCTACTTGTTCATTAAAGGAAGATGCAAAAACTGCAATTCAAAAGTCTCATTACTTTACCCGATAATGGAATTAATTTCAGGTCTTTTGTTTGGCTCCGCTTTTTACATAGTAGGTTTCAACTGGGAACTGGCTGTTATTCTAACCTTTATTTCACTGCTTGTTATTATTGTAGTTTCCGATATTTCCTATATGATTATTTCGGATAAAATTCTTCTTTTTTTTGGTATACTGCTGGCAGTCCTTCGCATCGTTGAGCCGCTTGCACCATGGTGGGATTCTTATACAGGAGCGGCAGGGGGATTCATGCTGCTGTTTATGATTGCCGTAATATCAAGAGGCGGAATGGGTGGCGGCGATATTAAGCTTTATGCTGTGATCGGTTTAGTGCTTGGTATCAAGCTGACGCTCCTGTCTTTTTTCTTTGCTGTCCTGCTTGCAACGATTGCAGGTTTAGGCGGTATCTGGCTGGGATTGTGGACGCGTAAAGAGATGATTCCTTTTGGACCGTATATTGCGGTCGCATCATTAATTTCCTACTTTTTTGGAAATGATCTTATTAATCATTATATAGGCTGGCTGAGCTAATCGAATAATGTCATATTCTTTTTTGAACAAGGCGACAGGAGTCTTGTTCTTTTTTATTTGCTGCATGATAGGCTGTTGGACAAAGAGAATAAGAGGGGGATTATAGGTGGAGCCAAGCAAATCAGATCACAAAGAGCAAGAGAGTTCTTCTGTTGAAAACCAGCCTTCCAAAAATGCGGTTATTTACTTTCCTAAGGTGGAGAGAAAGAACATTGAAAAAGGCATCCGTAAAGCGCGTTATTGGATTGCGAGGACAAAACCAGTTTTACTTGCAGCCCTGGTTTCAACTGTTTTTGCAACAATCGCTTTTACCGTTATCGATCCAAATGCCATCAGTCAGCCCAGTTTAACAGATCAGGCAAACCCGGCAGTCCAGCAGGTATCTGCAGGATCCGGTGCTGTTAAGGCTGCTGTCCCTGATCAAACGATGTGGGTGGTACAAGCAGGGGTTTTTAAAGAAGCGGCATCAGCAGAAGGGATTTTTACTAAAATTGAAAGTAAGATTCCCGTTATTCAAACATCCCATGATGGCCTTTTTGCGCTGTGGGCTGGTGCAGCAGCGGACGAACCAGGAGCAAAAGCCATAGCTGAACGCCACCAATCGGAAGAAATTCCTCTCTACGTGAAAAAAGTTTCCAGACCGGCATTTGAGATTGAACTAAGTAAATCGGACAGCGCTTGGCTTTTAGCTTCCATAGGAGCTGCACAGCCGTTTCTCTCAAAGGAAAACGCAATCATACCAGATGATCTTCTTGCAAAAAAACCTGAAAGTGAATCACTGCATCCTTTGTTTGATTCATTAAAGAGACTAAAGGAAACACCCGTTGAATCAACTGTTCAGCATGACAAAGCGGTGCTGCAGGTAATGGAAACGATTTGGGAACTGCCTGAAAAAAATAGTTAGTTAAATAAGATAAGGGATGGGGAGATATGCTACAATAAGTATATCTCCCATCTAATTTACACGAAGAGGTGCAAATCGCATGACAGAAATTATTTTAGCTTCTGCTTCTCCGAGAAGAAAAGAATTACTCTCCTACTTAAATCTCCCTTTTAAAGTCCAGCCCAGTTCGTTTGAAGAATTATTTTCCCCAGCTGATGTCCCTGAGGAAGTTGTACTCAGACTTGCGAAAGGCAAAGCAGCTGATGTGGCTCAGCAGTACCCGGATGCAGCTGTTATTGGCTGCGATACGATTGTTGTTTGTGAGCAAATCCTAGGTAAGCCGAGGAATGAGAAAGAAGCTGAACTGATGCTGAACCAGCTTTCTGACAGAACTCATACTGTCTGGACAGGTGTCTCCATCTTGTACGGTAAAAAAAGAGTTGAATTTGTTGAAAGAACGGAAGTGACTTTTTGGCCGCTCACACAGAAAGATATTCAGGCTTATATAAAATCCGGTGATTGCTTTGATAAAGCAGGCGCTTATGGCATCCAGAGCGGAGGGGCGCTATTTGTACGCAAAATACACGGAGATTATTACTCTGTTGTCGGTCTGCCTGTTGCTAGGCTGAAAAGAGAAATCGCACCGCTGCTGAGCATCTAGTTTCTGATCCATTCCTCTTTTATAAAAATAAAGGAGGGATGCCCCATGGTAACTACACCCCGCACCACACTCATGATACGGGACTACAAGGAAGAAGACCGGCCTCGTGAACGTCTTATTCTTCAAGGTCCTCACAGTTTATCCAATCAGGAGCTTATCGCCATTTTATTGAGAACCGGATCAAAAAAAGAATCAGTTTTAAATCTTTCAAATCGGCTGTTACATCAGTTTGAAGGTTTACGTCTATTAAAAGAGGCTTCTCTTGAGGAAATTATGTCGATTAATGGAATCGGAGAGGCGAAAGCAGTGCAGATAATGGCCGCAATTGAAATGGGCAGAAGAATTGCAAATTTAACCTTTAATGACCGCTATGTTATACGATCCCCTGAGGATGGAGCCAACTTTTTGATGAATGAAATGAGATTTCTTCAGCAGGAGCATTTTGTGTGTCTCTATCTCAATACGAAAAATCAGGTTATCCACCAGCAGACGGTTTTTATCGGCAGTTTAAATGCTTCCATCGTACACCCGAGAGAGGTTTTTAAAGAGGCTTTCAGGCGTTCAGCAGCATCGATTGTGTGTGCACATAATCACCCGAGCGGGGACCCTTCTCCCTCCAAAGAAGACATTGATGTGACAAGAAGATTAGTAGAATGTGGTAAAATGATTGGGATTGACATTTTGGATCATCTTATCATCGGAGAGAAAAAGTATGTCAGTTTAAAGGAAAAAGGGTATATGTAACTCTGTTATTTTAATGTTCTGTGAGCTATAATAAAAGCTATGGTTTTTAATTGATTACAAGAATCGTCATAAAATTTAACTTAGTAGTGTAATTTAGAAAGGGAGATACTCCATGTTTGGATCAAAAGATATCGGCATTGATTTAGGAACTGCAAATACACTCGTTTACATAAAAGGCAAGGGGATTGTAGTGAGAGAACCTTCTGTCGTTGCATTGAGGCAGGATACAAAAGATATTGTGGCAGTTGGGAACGAGGCTCGTAATATGATTGGGCGTACTCCTGGAAATATCGTTGCATTGCGACCGATGAAAGATGGCGTAATTGCCGATTTTGAAACTACTTCTACCATGATAAAGTACTATTTAAATCAAGCCTTAAAAAACACAGGCTCATTCGCTAAAAAGCCTTATGTTATGGTATGCGTGCCATCCGGGATTACATCTGTAGAACGAAGAGCGGTGATCGATGCCGCCCGTCAGGCCGGAGCCCGTGACGCTTTTCCTATAGAAGAGCCGTTCGCAGCAGCCATTGGAGCAGGACTTCCCGTTTGGGAGCCTACTGGAAGCATGGTCGTGGATATTGGCGGAGGAACAACAGAAGTGGCTGTCATATCACTTGGCGGAATCGTTACAAGCGAGTCAATAAGAGTCGCCGGAGATGAAATGGATAATGCCATTATTTCATACATTCGCAAACAGTATAATTTGATGATTGGCGAAAGAACGGCTGAAACAATTAAGATTGAAATTGGGTCTGCTATTGTTTCAGAAGAGCCTTTAACCCTTGATATTCGAGGGCGTGATCTATTAACCGGGCTGCCAAAAACCATTCAAATTTCCGAAACAGAAATTACACAAGCTTTGTCTGATACAATTACATCGATTATTGATTCAGTTAAAAGCACACTTGAGATGACCCCTCCGGAACTTTCGGCTGATATCATTGACCGCGGCATTGTTTTAACCGGTGGCGGAGCCCTTCTTCGAAAGCTGGATCAAATTATTACCAGAGAAACAGCGATGCCGGTTCATATTGCAGAAGAGCCGCTTGATTGTGTGGCAATTGGAACAGGAAAAGCGTTAGATAATATTGATTACTTTAAAAAGCAAAAATAATTGCGTTAAATATGATTGAGGTGTTTGTAACATGCCCCCTTTTTTTATGAATAAACGGCTCATTGTACTCCTGGTCAGCATCATCCTGCTGGTGGCGCTGATTGGATTTTCACTGCGTGAGCGAGAAAATATTTCCTGGCCTGAACAATTTGTCAAAGACATCGTTGGTTTTGGACAAAACATTGCATCTAAGCCTGCAGGATATGCACAAGGATTAATCGATAACGTCCAGGACCTGACGAATACGTATACTGAAAATCAAAAATTAAAAGCACGCCTGGAAGAAATGGCTCTATTGGAAACGCAAGTAACAGATCTCAGCCGTGATAATGAGGAGCTGCGAAGCCTGAATGGCATAGAGGAGAATCTGCGTGATTTTAATGTAGTAAACGCAACAGTCATAGCCCGGAACCCGGATCAGTGGCAGGAATCCATTATTATAGATAAGGGTCAGGTTAATGGCATAAAAACCGATATGGCTGTGCAAACCGCAAGCGGTATGATTGGCAGAGTTAAAGATACCAGCCAATTTACGTCAACTGTAGAATTGCTGAGTGCAAGAAATGCAAACAACCGGGTATCGGCGTTAATTCAGTCCGAAGAATCAAACGTCTTCGGCTTAGTTGAAGGCTATGATCTTGAGCGTGAGGAACTAATGGTCAAAAAGATCCCGTTTGATCAGGAAGTTCAGGAAGGATCTAAAGTTATTACATCCGGTCTCGGCGGTGTTTTCCCTAGAGACCTGGTCATTGGCGAAGTGACAGAAGTAACTTCCGATGAATACGGGCTGACCCAAACTGCTTACGTGAAGCCGGCTTCAAGCTTGTATGACCTGGAACATGTAATGGTAATCGAGCGTGTGGCAGCCGGACAGGATGAAATTGAAGAGGATGCACAAGGAGAGGAGGAGGAGGAATGACACGTCTGATACTTCCCCTTCTCGGTGTAATAATTTTTTATAGCGAAAGTATCTTTGCTACCTTCTCCCCAATCGAAGCGTTTGGGGACACGCGTTTTTTGGTGCCGCGTTTTTTATTTGTGTTTATATTATTTATCAGTGTGTATTATAAACAACGTACCGCCTATATCTACGGATTTACATTCGGTTTTATGTATGATTTATTTTTCACAGGAATCATTGGAATTTATATGTTTTTATTTCCGCTGCTGGTATATATCGCACTGGCTATTTTGAAATTGATTAATCAGAACATTGTTGTGGTCGGGGTATTGGGCCTGTTTCTGATTGCTGTTTTGGAATGGATCGTCTATCAGTTTAATTTATTAATTGGTGTTGCAGGCGTTGATTTTACAACATTCGCCACACAACGTTTGTACTCAACACTTCTCTTTAATTCTCTTTTTATACTGCTGCTCGCTTATCCGTTTAAATCATGGATGATTAATGTACGACAAGGTGAAAATTAAAGAAATGTGAATGCAAGAGTATTGAGGTGAAATAATGGGTAATCGACAAAACGTTATGATCAAAGGAACGAAGGATGGATTTATATTAAAATTAAATGATCAGTGCGGCTATGATGTGTTAAAAGAAGAACTGATCGAAAAACTTTCAGTTCAATATAAAGCACTGGATGATGATCATGTGATCTCAGCTAAAATAGAAGCGGGAAACCGCTTTTTAACTGAAGAACAAAGTGAAGAGTTAAAAGAAATCGTCAGAAGTCAAAAGAGTTTAATAGTGGAAGAAATTCATAGCAATGTGATTACCATTGATGAAGCTGACCAGCTAATTCGGGAACGGGAGATGTCTTCAATTGCCGGTATTGTAAGGTCTGGCCAGGTGATTGAGGTAGAAGGGGATTTTCTATTGGTCGGCGATGTGAACCCGGGGGGAATGATTATGGCCGGCGGGAACATTTACATCCTTGGAACACTTAAGGGGATTGCGCATGCAGGATGTTATGGAAATGATGAAGCAGTCATTGTTGCTTCTCAAATGCTGCCTTCCCAGCTTCGTATTTCAAAACATTTAAACCGCGCACCTGATCTGGAAAACAACAATGAACAGGAAACACATGAAATGGAATGTGCCTACATAGATGAATCTGAACAAATTGTGGTTGATCGCCTCCAGGTGTTAAGACATGTTCGACCATCTATTACAAAGTACAAGGGAGGAATGTAAAATGGGCGATGCCATCGTTATTACCTCCGGAAAAGGCGGGGTAGGTAAAACCACTACAACTGCAAACCTGGGAACTGCGATTGCCATGCAGGGGAAAAGGGTTTGTTTGATTGATACTGATATAGGTCTGCGTAATCTTGACGTTGTGTTAGGGTTGGAAAATCGAATTATATACGATTTAGTAGACGTCGTTGAAGGAAGATGTAAAGTTCACCAGGCGCTAGTGAAAGATAAGAGGTTTGACGATCTTTTATATTTGCTTCCTGCGGCACAAACGAGTGACAAATCAGCAGTGGATCCTGTGCAGATGAAAGAACTCGTCGAACATTTGAAGCAGGATTATGATTATATCTTAATTGATTGTCCGGCCGGAATAGAGCAAGGCTACAAGAATGCCATTGCAGGAGCTAATAAAGCGATTGTCGTGACTACCCCGGAACGATCTGCTGTTCGTGATGCTGATCGGATTGTTGGATTGCTGGAGCAGGAAGAAATTGATCCCCCTATGCTGATTATCAACCGGATAAGAAATCACCTTATGGAATCTGGCGATATGCTTGATATTGATGAAATTACTACTCATCTTTCCATCGATCTTCTTGGAATTGTGATCGATGACGATAAGGTGATTACAGCATCAAATAAAGGCGAACCAATTGCCATGAATCCTGATAACAAGGCTTCTCTTGCCTACCGTAATATAGCCAGGAGAATTTTGGGTGAGTCCATTCCATTAATGTCTCTGACAGAACAAAAGAAAACTATTTTTCAAAAGTTATTTAATTTCATGGGAAAAAAATAGCTTTTAACAGACTGACCGCATAATGATGCGGTCAGTTTTTTCATATTTATCACTCTGCCGCCATAGTGTAAGGGTAAAGGACCTTTGCAAAAGGGAGTGAATGATATGAGGCATCCATCTTTATTAAAACAACAAGCTGCAGCACAAAGAAAAGTGAGAGAACGTCCCCGCAAATCAACAACGATTGTTAAATCCAACACCCCACCGGCTGATTCAGGCTTGCCAACCGGCCATTCCTACTGGGTTCTCAACAGGCTGCTGGTTAAATCAATTGTTTCAATTGTCATAGTGGCGCTTACTTTATGGGTGCGTGATCATCCGCTGTCAGTTCCAAGTGAAATCAAAGACCCGATTGCCGATTTAGCTGTATCTTCCTTTTCATTTGCGTCTATGCAGGAAAAATGGGGACATTATATCGGGTATGGTGAGACAAGCTCTAAATCTGTGGTCTACACCTCTGATCTATTATATGCGGCTCCTGTTTTATCGATGGGTGATTCAACGATGGAAAAACAGGGAGATCAATTATTAATAACAGCGGTCAAAGGCGAAAATGTTTATGCTACAGAAGCTGGAATTGTTCTATTTGTGGGAGACCAGGTTGGGGAACAGGTGCTTGTTTTACAGCATGGGGATAAAAGGCAGACTATTTATAAATCAATTGTACCGACTGCCCTTCGACCGTTTGACCATGTAGATCGGGGTGAACCAATTGGACAAGTCCTTGGGGACAGCGGGTTCACATTATCTATACGGGATGACCAAGGGTATTTAGATCCTTCTACTCTATTTATGGAAAATGAAGAATAGGACTGAGCGGGTAATTCTCATTCATCCATTAACCTGGACCCTGGCAGGAGTTTCTTTTTTAACCGGACAATTTATGTCTTTCTTTCTTTTGATGCTTCTGATAATTATCCATGAATGCGGACATATTGCTGCAGCACTGCTGTTTAAATGGGAAATCCAATCAGTCACGCTGCTGCCTTTTGGAGGAAAGCTGGTCATTAAAGGAATACTTGACAGGCCGTTGAAAGAAGAGCTCTTAGTCGTCTTTTGCGGTCCATTGCAGCATGTATTAATCGGAGCAGCTGCTTTTTTTTTCTTAAAGGAATGGTCCTACTACTCACTGTTGATGCAATTAAATCTACAGCTGCTGTGTTTTAATTTGCTGCCGCTGTGGCCGCTTGACGGCGGCAGGATTCTATTTCTTGTTTTGGCTCATATAAACTCTTTCAGCCAGGCGATGAAACAGACCCTGCAAATCAGTATGGCAGGGCTTGGCGTAACGATAGTAATCACTTCTTTTTTATTTCCATTTAATCTGCAGTTGATACTCGTCCTCGCCTATACAGCGATCGCTTGCATAATACAGTGGAAGCATCGCAGCATTCTGGAGCGGCAATTCTGGCTGGAACGGTGTAAAAACAGGGGTGCTTCATCACAGCCTCCGCGCATTAATTATGTTCCGGTCAATATCCCAATAAACCAGCTGCTTCACGACTTGAAGAAAGGGAAAAGGGAAGTATTTATCGTAAAAAACAGCACAGCGACAATGGGCATGATTACTGATGTCTCCATAATTAACCAATATTTTAAAAAGGGCACGGGCACCGAGCCGGTTTCTTTTCTGCTTGAAAAATAATCATGTTATACTACATGTAACAGATAGGGCAGAGAAGGAGAACATTTTAAATGAAGAAACATGTACTCGTAAATGCAAGAGAACGTGAAAAAAGATGGATCTTCACTGAAGGCAATAAAATCATTCGTTTTGAAGCCCATCAGCCTGATCATCACTCTAAGGTAGGGAATATATACAGTGGAGTGGTTGAGAGCATCAAACCGTCTTTAAATGCTGCATTTGTTTCTTTTGATAAAGGACGGAACGGATATCTTTCCTTAAAAGAAATCCCATGGGCAGAAAAAGGGAATTCAATCCAGTCTGTGCTCCATCAGGGACAACGTCTCATGGTACAGGTGAAAAAAGACGAGTCTGCGGCAAAAGGTGCTGTATTAACTGGCAATATCGAATATGCCGGTTCCTTTTTTGTGTATTTTCCTTTTGGCAGAATTGTTGCTGTTTCGAAAAAAATTAACAATCAGGGTGTGAGAAAACAGTTGGCTGACTGGGCAGAAAAAAACCTGCGCGGGGAAGAAGGCTTAATCATTCGTACGGAAGCAGAAGTCATGGAGCCTGATGTGCTGGAGACAAGCCTTGAAGAATTAAGAAAAAAAGCCACTGTACTAATGAAGGAATTTGACAATCATTCTTCAGCTGTCTTTCCGCTTCTGGAGCAATCCGCTTTCTCGAGCAGCATAGAAAAGCTGTTGGTCAGCGAACAGAAGGGCACAATTACCATTGATCAGAAAGTAATGTTTGACGCTATAGAGCAATTCCTCAAAATGAACCCATCACTGCAGTGGAATTGTGAACTGTACCAGGATGATCAGAATTTATTTAATGCAATGGGAATGTCATCAGCAGAAGAAAAGGTTATGAAGAAAGTGGTATGGCTGGACGGTGGAATATCCATAGTAATTGAAAAAACAGAAGCGCTGACTGTCATCGATGTAAACTCGGGCAAGCTGACAAAGTCAGGTGATGAACGCCAGATGATTCGAAAAATAAATGAACGGGCTGCTGCTGAGATTGTTTATCAACTTCAGCTGAGGGATGTTAGTGGCATTATTATAATTGATTTTATCAATATGAATCATGAGGAAGACCGTGAGACTGTTACCAAAGCTATTCAAAAGCAAGTGCTGCAGGATTATAAACATATAGAAGTGATTGGATTTACCGAGTTAAGTCTTTTTCAGCTGACCCGAAAAAGGACAAGACCTTCATTTGAAGAAACCAAATCAATTCGATGCCCGGTATGTCAAGGTAAAGGAACGATTCTGTCACCGGCATCACTGGCATTTCAGCTGGAACGGGAGCTTTACGAACAGCGCCGCTCAATTGATAAGTCAGTGGCAGTTAAAGCGACCAAAGATGTGATTGAGGCTTTTAAGGGTAAAGACGGTTCTTTTGCAAAGGAACTTCAGGGAATTTTTGGATTTTCCATTGAATGGAATGAAATTCCTCATCAGCATCCAGCCTATGAGGTCATTCGGCTGAACTAATTTGAGAGAATGCTTAATTAGCATTGACATTGCAATTTCATTTGTGATAACATTCATATGTTACTGTTTGTAGCACCCGTGCTACAACCGCGCATTGCAGGTTTAAGAACCATTTTGGTCACCTGTTAGATGGCGAGTCTGAGTGATTTGAGGAGGTGCAAGAGGAATGTACGCAATTATTGAAACTGGCGGTAAGCAAATCAAAGTTGTTGAAGGACAAGAGGTTTACATCGAAAAGCTTAACATCGATGCAGATCAGGAAGTAACTTTTGATAAGGTTTTATTCGTAGGCGGAAGTGACGTTAAAGTTGGAAGCCCATTAGTGGCTGGAGCTACTGTTACTGGTACAGTTGTAAAACAGGGTCGCGCTAAAAAGATCACTGTTTTCAAATACAAGCCAAAGAAAAACCAACATCGTAAGCTAGGTCATCGTCAACCATACACGAAAGTTGTGATTGGCAAAATCAACGCTTAAGGTTGGATGATATGATACAAGTGATCATTGAACGAGAAACCACAAACCGCATACAGGCTTTTCAAATGGATGGACATGCTGATTATGATGTACACGGGAAAGATCTCGTGTGTGCTGCAGCTTCTGCTGTATCATTCGGGGCTGTAAATGCACTTTTTGCTCTTACAACCATCGAACCTGTTATTAATCAGTCATCTGATGGAGGCTTTTTGCGAATTGATCTTCCGGCCGGTACTGATCATGCTGCTGATGAGCGTGCTCAGCTGCTGCTTGAAGGCATGGTAGTATCGTTGCAGACAATTGAACGTGAGTACGGACAATATATTAAAATAACCTTCAAATAAGTGGGAGGTGGAGTATATGTTAAGATTAGATCTTCAATTTTTCGCATCGAAAAAAGGAGTAGGTTCTACTAAGAACGGTCGTGATTCAATCTCAAAGCGTCTAGGCGCTAAGCGTGCGGATGGACAGTTCGTAACAGGTGGATCAATCCTTTACCGTCAACGCGGCACTAAGATTTATCCTGGAGCTAACGTTGGCCGCGGAGGAGATGACACTCTTTTTGCAAAAGCAGACGGCGTTGTTCGTTACGAACGCGTAGGTCGTGATAAGAAAAAAGTCAGCGTCTATCCTGTAGCACAGGAAGCGTAAGGTATAAGAAACTCTGGCCGTTTTCGGTTAGGGTTTTCTTTTTTTTTAGATGTATAGTGAAGGTTTTGGTATACTTATGTACAAGATAACTGTTAATGATAGGTGGATGCCGATGAAGGATGCAATTCGATCAATTGAATTACTTCAACACAGCCGACACGACTGGATGAATCGTCTGCAGGTGATCAAGGGAAACTTAGAATTGGCGAATATTGATCGCGCGAAAGAGGTCATCGAAGAAATCATAATTGAAGTGCGACAAGAAGCTCAGCTCTCCTCACTCGGTGTGCCGCGCCTTTCAGAATGGCTGTTAACTTATAATTGGGGGCGTTCCGCTCCTCTCACGGTAAAATACGAATTACTCAGCGAAGGTAAAATTCCAGGCCAATTGGATGAACCGATTTTTGCATGGCTCAAAAGAATAGTGGACAAAATTGAGAAATCAGTACCGGTTGAGGTTAACAACGAATTATACTTGATCTTTCATGTAGATCAAGAACAATCTGTTTTGCAATTAACACTGGAATATGAAGGCGGGTCTTTAGCTTGTTCACCAAAGGAACTACTAGCTGATGCAGACGGCCCGGCAGTAAAATGGGCAGAAGCATCAAAAAATTCTTTTGCCGTCAAAACTTCATTTAAATGGTGTGCAGTTAAACAGGATTGATAGAGAATATTAGGAGGATCACATATGTTTGTTGATCAGGTCAAGATTTATGTAAAAGGTGGAGACGGCGGAGATGGAATGGTTGCTTTTCGCCGCGAGAAATACGTGCCAAAAGGCGGACCTGCTGGTGGAGATGGCGGTCAGGGAGCAAATGTTGTATTTATCGTAGAAGAAGGACTTCGAACATTAATGGACTTCCGCTATCAACGCCACTTTAAAGCACCTAAAGGCGATAATGGAATGTCAAAAAACCAGCATGGCCGAGGCGCTCAGCATATGATTGTTAAGGTTCCGCCGGGCACAGTTGTAAAAGATGAAGCCACAGGAGAAGTAATTGCAGATTTAACCGAGCATGGGCAGCAGGCCGTTATTGCCAAAGGCGGACGTGGAGGAAGAGGGAATTCCCGATTTGCCACACCATCAAATCCTGCACCTGAACTATCAGAAAAAGGTGAGCCGGGCCAGGAACGTGAAGTAATTATGGAACTAAAGCTTTTAGCTGATGTTGGACTTGTTGGCTTCCCAAGTGTAGGTAAATCTACATTGCTTTCTGTCGTGTCTTCTGCAAAACCTAAAATAGCAGAATACCATTTCACGACGATCGCCCCGAACCTGGGAATGGTTGAAACAGAGGATGGCAGAAGTTTCGTTATGGCCGACCTTCCGGGACTAATTGAAGGAGCACATGCAGGCGTAGGGCTGGGACATCAGTTTTTGCGTCATATTGAAAGAACCCGTGTCATTGTACATGTGATTGACATGTCTGCTCTTGAGGGCCGTGATCCGTATGAAGATTATGTAACGATTAATAATGAGTTAAAGGAATACAATTTGCGATTAACTGAACGCCCTCAGGTTGTTGTGGCGAATAAGATGGACATGCCTGAAGCTGAGGAAAATCTTCGGTTATTCCGTGAGAAGGTTGGAGAGGACATCAAGGTGTTCCCGATTTCAGCAATTTCACGCCAGGGCTTAAAGGATCTTACTTATACAGTAGCAGACTTAATTGAACAAACACCGGAATTTCCATTGCAGGAAGAGGAAGTGGATGATACGATCAATCGCGTCCTTTATAAACATGACGGCGTTCAAGAAAACTTTGAAATTTCCCGTGATCCGGATGGAAGCTTCGTTATTACCGGTGATTCAATTGAACGACTGTTTAAAATGACCGACTTCAGCCGGGAAGAATCGATCCGCAGGTTTGCTCGCCAACTACGTGCTATGGGTATTGACGATGCACTCCGTGAAAGAGGAGCAGAAAACGGAGATACAGTTAAAATTGTCGAGTTTGAGTTTGATTTTATTGATTAAAGATCAAATTCAAGCGCAAGGGAGTGGACGGGGTGACAAAAAAAGGTCTGGATGAAAAGTTTTACTTGGTCAGGGAAGATATCCTTCCGGAAGCCATGAAAAAAACGCTTGATGCGAAAGAACTGCTCGAGCGTGGAAAAGCCGATTCCGTTTGGGAAGCAGTCAGACAGGTTGATCTGAGTCGCAGCGCTTTTTACAAATATCGTGATACGGTTTTTCCTTTTCATACGGTGGTAAAGGAGCGAATCATAACGCTCTTTTTCTATTTAGAGGATCGTTCAGGCACCTTGTCCGAACTCTTGGGGCTTGTGGCTTCTTGTCGATGCAATATTTTAACGATTCATCAAACCATTCCTCTTCAGGGAAGGGCAAATGTAACGTTATCACTTAATGTGACGGATATGGATGTAACCCTGGATGAGATGTTAGCCAGGTTAAAACGGCTTGAATTTGTGGAGAAAGTGGAAGTGCTTGGTTCAGGTGCGTAAAGAAGAGTCAAGGATAGAAAGGTGATACGATGAAAATAGCTTATTTAGGCCCTGAAGCCTCGTTTACTCATCATGCAGTAACGAAATCATTTGTACAGGATGAGCTTATTCCGTTTGCTACAATTCCTGATTGTTTAGAAGCGTTAACGGCAGGTAATGTTGACCGTGCTGTTGTTCCTTTGGAAAATACATTAGAGGGATCTGTTCCCATAACGGTGGATTATTTATTTCACGATGTGGATCTACATATAACAGCTGAGCTGGTGTCGCCAATAGAGCAGCATTTAATGGTGCATCCTGACAACCATAATAAATGGGAGGATATAACCAAAATTATGTCCCATTCCCATGCATTAGCACAATGTCATAAATATCTGTATTACCGGTTTAGAGGCCGTGTTTTTGAACCGTCTACCTCTACTTCTGCAGCTGCACGCTATGTTAGTGAACACCCGGAAGAAACAATCGGTGCGATTGGAAACTCCCTTGCAGCGGCTACCTATGGCTTAGACATTGTGGAAAAAAACATTCACGATTTTCATTTTAATCATACTCGTTTTGTTGTCCTGTCCAGTACTCCGGCTACTGAAGAGCTTCAATTAGAAGGAGCAACTCCTAAGTCGACCCTGATGATCACCTTGCCCTCTGATGATCGGCCTGGTAAGCTCCATCAGGTTTTGTCTGCTTTTTCCTGGAGAAATTTAAACCTCAGTAAAATAGAATCCCGTCCGTTAAAAACAGGGTTGGGAAATTATTTCTTTATTATTGATGTAGAGCAGTCAATGGAAGGTGTGCTTATAAACGGGGCTATTGATGAACTGGAAGCACTTGGATGCACAGTGAAGGTACTTGGAAGCTATAAAAAATATGCCATTCCGGCAGAATAATAAAGAGGCTGGGCTAAAGCGCAGAAATTAAAAAAGGGTACTGTCACGAACAAGAAACTTATTCGTGACAGTATCCTTTTTTGTGCAGCAGTAGGTTAATTACAGCTGAAAATTGTTTTATTATCCCCGTTTTGTCAAGGGATGTTTTAATCTTTTACAAGAATTCCTGCCTGATATAACTTATGTTCAACGGATTGTAATATTGATTCATTGTCTGCTTCGATTTCATGAAGGTGGACGCCATCAGTCAGTTCTGAAAGAAAAGATGCATCCGTATGCTGTATCTTTTCTAAAAAGTTTCTAACGTCATGTGCATTATGTATCATCATCGACGCTGTTAAGTCGCCATAAACAGGATGTTCAATGGAAACATTTTTTATTGAAGCTCCTTCGTGAACGATCATTAGCATTTCTTGTTCGGATTGCTCAGGAGTATGTCGGCAAACTATCGTCCGGCTAATTTTTGCTGCGGGGGCAGAGGGCATAAATAAGTACCCTTGACTGGTAGCTAGAATCGGCTCATTTACCGCTTTTAATAGTGTTACGTCACTTACAATAACCTGGCGGCTGACCTCCATTTGACGTGCGAGTTCATTCCCTGTAATCGGCCCCTTTGCCTTCTTAAGCTTTTCTAAAATAGCCAGTCTTCTTCGATCCCCATTAACTTTTCGATCCTTAGCCATGAATTTCGACCTCTTTCACGTAGTTTTTCTGTCGCTATTGTAACACAATGATCAGGTTATTTAAGGTTATGGAATTAAAAAAGTGGCAAAAATCCGCGTTAATCATAGGATATAAAGAATGATCTATGGAGGAGGGAATAAAGTGAAGATCCACGTTGTCCAAAAAGGAGATACATTATGGAATATCGCAAAAAAATATAATGTATCGTTTGAAGCGCTTAAAGCAGCTAACACGCAATTGTCAAATCCCGATATGATAATGCCTGGGATGAAGATTAAAGTTCCAACTGACAGCAAAGCAAAAAAAGAAGTAATTGTTAAAGAAACGGTGATTCAACATCCATATACAGAGCAGAAACCGCAAGCTCCTAAAATGGATTACAAACCAATACCGCAGCCACAGCCGCAGCCAATGCCTCAGCAGCCGATTATGATGCACCCGGAGCTGGATATTCACCAAACGTATAATTTCCAAATGCTCCAGCAAATGCCTCAGCATCAGCAGCCGCAATTTCAGCAGCCGCAATATCAAGTGCCTCATTTTCCCATGCCTGAGATGCCTAAGGCGCCAGTAAAAGAAGCTAAAAAAGAACAGGTTAAAGAAAAAGTGAAAGAACACAAAAAAGAAGAACCTGCAGTTCAAGGTCTTCAGCAAGAAGGGGTTATGCCTGAAATGATGGAAGAAAATTGTTACCCAGTATCACCAATTATGCCTGGAGATGGCTTTGATTGTCCACCGCCTCCTCACATGGGGCACCACCAGCAGGTAGGAGGTCAAATGATGCCGTGTCCGCCACATCATATGGAGCACCAGCAGGTAGCAGGACAAATGATGCCTTGGCCGCCACAACATATGGGGCACCCGCACGCAGGAGGACAAATGATGCCGTGCCCGCCACACGAAATGCACCATCACCACCAGCAGTTGGCAGGTGTCCAACAGCAGATGAATAAACCGTGCGGCTGCGGACCAAAACATCACATGATGCCTTATGGTCAGCCGATGCCGTACGGCGGTTTTCCGCAAATGGGCGGATTTCAGCCAGGCATGCAGCCACAGATGAATGGTAATCCACAAGGAATGAACGGAAACGGCCAGGGTTCTGAGCCTCAAATGAACCAGTTCATGGAAGGCTTTCAGCCGTATTTTGAAGGTATGATGGAAATGGGTGGATCCCAGCAGGGCATGCAGCCACAAATGGGTGGATCTCAGCAGGGTATGCAGCCACAAATGGGTGGATCCCAGCAGGGCATGCAGCCACAAATGGGTGGATCCCAGCAGGGCATGCAGCCACAGATGGGCGGATTCCCTCAGGGCATGCAACCGCAGATGGAGGGTTTTCAGCAAGGAATGAACCAGCCTAACCTATTTGGGCCTAATATGTAAGAATGAAAAGAAGACGAGAAATTCGTCTTCTTTTTTAATGGGAAAATTTAAAATAAAAAATCGTGAATAAAGTTAGGGTTTTACTCAAAAGCTAAAAATAAAAACGGAGGACCTTTACATGAAAAAAATTGTTACTTTACTTTTCACAACAATCGTTCTTACAGCTTGTTCTCCAGGTTCCAGCGGAGCGGATCCGAATCAGGATCCACCAGTTTTGTCAAGAGAAAATGACCCTTATGATAAACATGAAGAACAGGATATAGCAGAGCTTGAAGGACTTCATATAAATGAATCGAAAGCAAAGAGCGACCTTCATCAAGGAGATTTATCTGATAAGCTGGCAGCAAAGATTTCCGAAATTGAAGATGTGGAATATGTGACGGTTATTGTGCATGAAAAATTGATAGCTGCTGCTGTGACACATATTGGATCTGATGTGGAACAACATGTAGTAAATACGATTAAAGAACAGGTTGGAGATGGATATGAGATTTACGTATCTGAGGATAAAGCTGCGTATCGAATGGCACAGGCGGTAGATAATGGCCTTAGGGCTGGTTTTGATGAGAAATGGGAGCATGAGAATATGGAGAGATTGACTGCGACGATGAAAAAAGCTACTTAATTCCATCTTATGTATAATGGATTGATGATTTGGCAAACTACAGATATGGAGGTGGCCAATATTAGCAGAAATATTCGACTTATAGGAAAAGTTTTGGGAATAGGTTTAAGTGTGTGGCTGGTATTTCCTTTGACAATTAGTGCACAGGAAACCAAAGTTCATACCATAGATGTGACGCTTGAAACCATTTTTGAAGATGGTGAAAAAGCGGTGGAGCAACGGGTTGAAGAAGTAATGGCAATGGAAGATTTTTGGGCAAAATACCAGGCGTGGCAGTTAGTTGATATGTCACAGGAACAAGTGAAATTCAGATCTCAAGTTGAAGAGGTTTCTCCATTAGTTACACTTAGTGGCTACAGCACTATAGCTCCTTGACAACCGCGCACCCGCCGGTTGTTTTTTTTATGGAATAGGGTGAGAGGAGATTTTACCCCCCGGTTATTATATTAGCTGAAGTGTTGGGAATAGTCTGTTAAAATAAGAACAAACGTTTTGTTTGGTTATGTGTTATATCCCCCAAATATTATGGTACAATGGAGAATGGACTCGAAAGGACGAATGCTAATGTATGAATACATAAAAGGTGAGATCGCTCTCATTTCAACTGAATATATTGTTGTGGACCATCAAGGTATTGGCTATCAATTATATATGCCAAACCCGTTTGTAATGTCCTCTAATCAGGGGCAGAATGTTCAGGTCTTTACTTATCAGCATGTACGGGAGGATCAGCTGACATTGTTTGGGTTTCCATCAATGGAAGAAAAACTGCTTTTTATGAAGCTGCTAAATGTCTCAGGCATTGGACCAAAAGGAGCATTGGCGATTTTAGCTTCAGGAGCTCCTGAACAAGTCATCCAGGCAATTGAAAATGAAAATGATACCTTTTTAACGAAATTTCCCGGTGTTGGAAAAAAAACCGCCCGTCAGATGATACTAGACTTAAAAGGTAAACTTCAGGACGTTGTTCCGGATTATTTCCCCAACCTTTTTGCAGATCCAGACCGCAATTATTCAACAGAAACAAAAGAGCTTGATGAAGCGCTATTGGCTTTAAAAGCATTGGGGTATTCAGAGAGGGAGGTAAAAAAAGTAGAGCCTGCCTTGCGCAAGGAATCTTTGACAACGGACGAATACATTAAAAAAGGGCTAAAATTCATGCTTAAACTATCCTAAAGCGGTAATTGATTGAGGGGGATCGTATGGAGGAACGGATCGTTTCAAGTGAAACAGAAAATACAGAAGAACAATCATTTGAGCAAACGCTGCGTCCTAAGTTATTGGAAACTTATATTGGGCAGGATCAGGTGAAAAACAATTTAGCAGTATTTATAGAAGCGGCCAGAAACAGGCAGGAAACTTTGGACCATGTACTTCTATACGGTCCGCCCGGCCTTGGGAAGACCACTTTGGCTGCCGTAATTGCGAATGAAATGGGCGTTAATCTGCGGACGACATCAGGCCCTGCTATTGAACGTCCCGGGGACTTAGCAGCTATTTTGTCCGCGTTAGAACCGGGCGATGTGCTGTTTATAGATGAAATTCACCGTCTGCCCCGTGCGATTGAAGAAGTACTTTATCCTGCTATGGAGGATTTTTGTTTAGATATTGTCATCGGTACCGGACCGAGTGCAAGATCAGTAAGACTTGATCTGCCGCCCTTTACATTGGTTGGTGCCACCACGCGTGCAGGAGCAATCTCTGCCCCTTTGCGTGATCGATTTGGTGTATTATGCCGTCTCGAGTATTATGAAGAACATCACTTGGTAGAGATTGTTCACCGGACGGCACAGATTTTTAAAACGGATATAGATGAGCAGGGAGCACTCGAAATTGCCAAGCGGTCCCGCGGGACTCCCAGGATTGCGAACCGTTTACTTAGAAGGGTGCGGGATTTTGCACAGGTCAGAGCGGAGGGGGCAATCACCTACCCTATCGCACAGGAGTCTTTAGAGCTTTTACAGGTTGATCGGTTAGGCTTGGATCATATTGATCACAAACTGCTGACGGGGATTATTGAGCGGTTCAGAGGAGGGCCGGTTGGCCTGGATACAATCGCAGCAAGTATTGGAGAGGAATCCTCCACGATAGAAGATGTTTACGAACCATATCTCCTTCAAATAGGCTTTTTACAGCGCACCCCGCGAGGAAGAGTGGTAACTCACTTAGTGTACGAGCATTTTCAACTGGAGGTTCCAAAATGACACTTCCAAAAATGTTGATGATCGCTGGCGGGATTTTGCTGATCGCTGGATTTCTGATGCAATTCATTAAGCTTGGCAGGTTACCAGGTGATATTATTATAAAGCGTGAAAATATGACCGTTTATTTTCCCATCGCTACGTCAATTATTGTGAGTATAATATTGACCGGGGTCTTTTTTCTAATCGGTCGATTTCGATAAAGTTAGGAGTTAGAAACAGTGAATATAAATGACTTTGATTTTCATTTGCCAGAGGAACTGATTGCTCAGGTTCCTCTGGAAGACCGGACTGCAAGCCGGTTAATGGTACTGGATAAACAGACCGGTGACGTTTCACACAGATCATTCAAAGATATTGTGTCCTTTTTAAACAAGGGTGACTGCCTGGTATTGAATGATACTAAGGTATTACCGGCTAGATTAATTGGTGAAAAAGAAGGGACAGGAGCTGCGATAGAGCTTCTGCTGCTGAAGCAGATTGAAGGAGACCGGTGGGAGACACTCGTAAAGCCGGCAAAACGTTTGAAAATTGGAACAACCGTGATATTTGGAGATGGACGGCTAAGAGCAGTTTGTGCCGGCATAGGTGATCAGGGCTCAAGAATAATGGAATTTTCCTATGAGGGGATATTTTATGAATTATTGGACCAGCTGGGAGACATGCCGCTTCCACCTTATATTAAAGAAAAGCTGGATGACCGTGACCGTTATCAGACCGTGTTCGCAAAAGAGCGCGGTTCTGCAGCAGCGCCAACTGCCGGTCTTCATTTTACAGAAGAACTGCTTGACCGGCTTCGTGACGGCGGGGTCACGATTGCTTTTATTACATTGCATGTAGGGCTGGGAACGTTCAGGCCGGTATCCGTTGATTCGATTGAAGAACATGATATGCATAGTGAATATTATCAGATCAGCAATGAGACGGCCTGTACTCTGAATGAAGTTAGGGAAGCCGGAGGACGGATTATTACGGTAGGCACTACTTCAACTAGGACGCTTGAGACGATTGCCGATGATCAGGGGCGCTTTAGTGAATCAAGCGGGTGGACCAATATATTTATTTATCCCGGATACACATTTAAAGCGGTAGATGCACTGATTACCAATTTTCATCTGCCTAAATCAACATTGATTATGCTCGTAAGCGCATTGGCAGGAAGAAACGAAACGCTTGCTGCCTATCAAGAAGCAGTAAAAGAGCGGTACCGCTTTTTCAGCTTTGGCGACGCGATGTTTATAAAATAGAAGGGAGAATGTCACGTGAGCGCAGTACGCTACGAACATATCAAAACATGTAAACAAACCGGGGCAAGATTAGGAATTGTTCATACGCCCCATGGATCATTTGAAACACCGGCTTTTATGCCTGTTGGAACAATGGCAACAGTGAAAACGATGTCCCCGGAGGATTTAAAGGAACTTGGCGCAGGAATTATTTTAAGCAACACATACCACCTATGGCTGAGACCTGGCCACGAAATTATTAAAGAAGCAGGCGGGCTCCATAAATTCATGAACTGGGACAAGCCAATCCTTACAGACTCAGGAGGCTTCCAGGTTTTTTCATTAAGCAAATTCCGTGATATTAAAGAAGAAGGCGTGCATTTCAGAAATCATATCAATGGAGACAAATTATTTCTAAGTCCTGAAAAAGCAATGGAGATCCAAAATGCATTAGGATCGGACATTATGATGGCATTTGATGAATGTCCGCCGTATCCAGCGGAAGAGAAATATATGAAAGACTCTGTGGAACGGACGTCCCGTTGGGCGGAGAGATGCTTATCAGCTCATGCACGCCCAATGGATCAGGGTCTGTTTGGTATTGTGCAGGGTGGAGAGTATGAAGCTTTAAGGAAGCAAAGTGCCAAGGATCTTGTATCAATGGATTTTCCGGGATATGCTGTAGGAGGATTGTCTGTCGGTGAACCGAAAGATGTCATGAACCGTGTTCTGGAGTTTACAACACCCTGGCTTCCAACGGACAAGCCGCGTTATTTAATGGGTGTAGGATCGCCTGATTCACTAATTGACGGGGCGATCAGAGGCATCGATATGTTCGATTGCGTCCTTCCTACCCGTATCGCCCGTAATGGTACATTGATGACCAGTGAAGGGCGTCTGGTCGTTAAAAATGCAAAATATGCCCGTGATTTTGGTCCGATCGATCCAAACTGTGACTGTCACGTTTGTAAAAATTACAGCCGTGCTTATATTCGCCATTTAATTAAATGTGAAGAAACGTTCGGAATTAGACTTACTACTTATCATAATCTTCATTTTCTGATAAACTTAATGGGGCAAGTTCGCCAGGCGATTAAAGAAGATCGTTTAGGAGATTTCCGGGAAGAGTTTTTTGAACAATACGGTTTTAATAAGCCGAATGCAAAAAACTTTTAATAGATTGAACGGCAGGAAGGAGGAATATTTTTAATATGGAAACGTTAGTTACTTTAGTACCGCTAATATTGATGTTTGGGTTGATGTACTTATTTTTAATTCGTCCACAGCAGAAGCGTCAAAAAAAGGTGGTTGAAATGCAGAGCAGCCTTGCAAAAGGCGACAAAGTTGTAACCATCGGTGGCCTTCATGGAATCATTGATGCAATTGACGAAGGACAAGTTATCTTGAAATGTGGAGATGGCAGCCGTCTGACATATGACCGCAACGCAGTACGCGAAGTGGTGGATAAGCCGGGTGTAATGTAATTTGTCACCCCCTTACGATAAAAAGCTGACGGGAGAGATCCCGTCAGCTTTTTATATTGCTTAATTATATTTCACGTTTGTCCTGCTTGCCCCCAAATAAATTTACCCCGGCTATGCCTCCAACAATCGATATAAAAAAAGTTAATGAGGATTGGATCAAAGATGATGTCCAAAGTGTGCCTTGTGCAGTTAATAAAAATGACATAGCGATCATCAGCAATCCGATCATTGCCCCCACCAGCAGTCCTTTAACCTTCGATACGGCTCCTCCCACGATGGCTCCAGCCAATATTACCCCAAACATCGTTCCATTCAGCCATTTTGTCATTTCTAGTTCTTTAAGCGGGGTAAGGGCAAGTAAAGTTGCCATGATAATTGAAATGCACAAAACAGTTAGAGCAATTACAATAACGCCATACGTAATACCCTTCCCAATCCGTAGCCAAGTCGACATATTCATCCTCCTGTAACCTTATTGGTGTGTAGTGAATCCATTACTCGGTCATACTAAAAGCGACAATAAATCGAAAGGATGAGGGACGTTGTTAGAGGAATACTTACTTACCGGAGTTCGAACCCTGTTTCTATATGGACTAATATTATTGATTTTCCGCTTAATGGGTAAACGGGAAATTGGAGAGCTTAGTTTATTGGATCTTATTGTTTTTATGATGATAGGTGAAGTAGCTGTTTTTGCAATTGAAGATCCGTATGTGAATATGCTGAAAGCGGTTTTTCCAATGGTTCTTTTGATGAGTCTGCAGGTATTGCTGTCCTGGATTTCCCTTAAAAATAAATCTTTCCGTGATCTGACAGACGGCACTCCATCTGTCCTTATCCGTCACGGAAAGCTGATGAAAAAAGAAATGAAAAGCAATCGTTACAATATTGATGATTTGATGCAGCAGCTTCGTGAAAAGGATATTTTCAATTTACAGGATGTTGAGTTTGCTATTTTGGAGCCATCCGGTATATTGACCGTTTTAAAAAAAGGAAGAAGGGAAGGTGAATTGTCCCTTCCGCTTGTGATGGATGGCAAAATCCAAAACGATCACCTGGCGCGTATACAAAAGGATGAGCACTGGCTGAAAACAGAACTTGAAAAAGAGGGCATTACTGATCTAAATGATATATTTTTTTGTTCATTTGAAGATGGCAGATGGTTTGTAAGCAGTAACGGTGAGCGGTAATTATTTATGTTTTTTTCTCCATATTGAAATGAACGACCAGTCCTCATGTTTTATTACATTTAGCGTTCTTCCCAAGAAGATATAACAGCCAATTAAGATAACCATTGTCACAAGAGGGTGGTGGAAGTATGCTGGCAGCAATGTCGGAAAGATGAATTTTTCCAGAAAATACATACACACCATTAATACGGTTACAACCCCATACTGGCTATAGGGTACTTTGATGGGGACCAGCTTTAACATTGTGAAAAAATGAAGCATTGTCACCGTCACTAAACCGACCATTATCCCGATTGCAGCTCCATTAATCCCCATGCCTGGCTGCATCATCAGCACGCCCATAACGGCGAGCTTAACCACCGCACCGATCAGGCTGTTGATCATGGCCGCCCCGGCAGCATCATAAGCTTGTAAAACTGCATGCAGAGGACCCTGGTAGTAATAAAATACAAATAGGATCGCCATAAAATGCAGCATGTGATTTCCGCTTGTTGAATGATAAAGAGCCTGCAATAAGTAAGTTCCATGAGTGAGCAGGAGAATTGAAAATAATCCTCCGGTAACAAGCGATATTCGTAATGCCTGCTGGATGCGGTGTTCCACCGTTATCATTTGTTTTTTTGCTTTTGCTTCACTGATGGCAGGGACCAGTGCAGTACTAAGCGAAACGGTGATAAAGGAAGGCAGTAATAATAATGGCAAAACAAACCCCGTCAATATCCCGTATTGTTTTGTGGCAAATGCTGCCGTAAAACCAACGATTGTTAAGCATTTCATTACAATAATTGGCTCCAAGAACCAGGCGATTGATCCGATCATTCTGCTCCCAGTTGATGGCAAAGCGATGCTTAGAAGCTGTTTTGCAATAACAGGGCGGCTTGGAACGTGAACTTGTCCTGCTGCTGTCGCTTTTGCTTTTTTTCTTGAGTAGATAAAGTGGAAATACAAATAACCTAATGAGAGAAGTTCTCCTCCAATCGAGGCAAGCATTGCCCCTGCAGCCGCATATTCAATTCCTTTAGGTATTAACATGCCGACAAGTATGTACAAAAGCACAAGTCTGACAAGCTGTTCAATGATGGACCCTACTGCTGTAACTCCCATCTGCTGCTTTCCTTGAAAGTACCCTCTTAATACCGCTGAAAAAGCTGCAATTGGCACGATGGGAAGAATCGCAATGAACGGCCAGAAGGTTCGATCATCCGAAAATAATGTTTCAGTTAAAAAAGGTGCAAGAAAGAACATAATTGGTGTAAAAGTAAGGGCAAGGGATCCTGTTATTAGCAGTGAAACGTTTAGTATGCGCTGCACAACTCTTTCTTCTCTTTTTGCAGTAGCTTCTGAGACATATTTGGCAATGGCTATAGGAAGTCCCAGCTGGGTGATTGTTATAACAAGCATGAGGGTCGGGAAGGTCATCATATAAAGCCCAACACCTTCTTCTCCAACCATGCGTGCCAGCACCATACGATGTACGAACCCCAATACCTTAGTCAGCATTGCTGCGAAAATTAAGATCAGAGTTCCTTTTATAAATGTAGACATTGGCACTCCACCTTCTCAAAGGGTACTTTTTTCGGTACAATTAACCATATGCTCGTTATAGGACAGCCTATGACGAAAATATTAAGTTAAGCCATTATTAGGAGGAGAGAAATGGATAAACATTCATCATTAAAGGAAGAATACTGGCGTTTGGGTGCTGCCCTCGAAAGCAAAGTAGAAGAACTCCACTTTTATGGCTATGACACAGCTACATTAGAGGGACTGTGGAGCTACTTAGTGAATAAAAAATGGAAAAAACATGAAGGTGAGATCCCTTTGTATATGGCGGTTAATGACATATTAACGATTAAATCGGGCGATTTCATGAATTATACGACCAGGACGGAATATAAGTCTTCCTCCTCCAATTTGAAAATGGAGGACCAGGACCTTCAAATGTTACTGCATGGGCATTCTGAAGAGGATAAAACGCCGTCGGAGAAGTAACGAAGAGATTGACACTCATAATAATGTGATTCATAATAGGCTTGTTGCTGGAAATTTGGATATATTGGTAAGCAATTCGATTTGAGGAGATTATTTTGTTATACATCCCTGCCCCAAAAACCTGCGACCTCATAACAATATACTCATTTTATAAAGTTTTTAAAAAACCTGTCTTTTTATTATGAATTTTTCCCGATTTAATCCGTTTATCTGTTTGTACGATTAAATGTATGATGGTTTCAAACCCTTAGTTTGTGCATTTGAATTTGAGGAGGATTTATACATAATGGTAAAACGCAGTCGCATCGTCACCTTTATACTGCTGGTCATCTTAATCGGTGGCGCAATGGGCATGACAACCCAAACGATTTTAGGAAATATGAAACTTGGTCTTGATCTGCAAGGCGGATTTGAAGTTCTGTACCAGGTAAAGCCGGCTGAAGATGGTCAGGAAATTACACCTGGTGTCGTTTCTGATACAGCTCAGGCATTGGATCGCCGTGTGAATGTATTAGGGGTTAGTGAACCGATCATTCAAGTAGAAAATGGCGACCGGATAAGGGTACAGCTTGCAGGAGTGGAGGATCAGAATCAGGCGCGTGAAATCCTTTCAACTGAAGCGAATCTGACTTTTCGGGATGTTAACGATAATGAGCTTTTAAGCGGTTCTGATCTGGTTGAAGGAGGATCAAGTCAAACCTTTGATGAGAATAACCGGCCGATTGTCCAGCTTGAACTGGAAAGCGGACAGAAATTCGGAGAAGTTACAAGTCAGATATTAGAGATGGGACCACCCGATAATAAACTAGTCATTTGGCTTGATTATGAAGAGGGAGATTCCTACGCGGAAGAATCTCAGAAAGAAGACCCGAAATTTATATCAGCGCCGAATGTCTCACAGGTATTAACAACAAATACCCCGGTCATTGAGGGCAGCTTTACATTAGAAGAGGCTCAAAATTTAGCGAATCTTTTAAATGCAGGGGCTTTGCCTGTTGAACTCGAAGAAGTATACTCCACTTCAGTAGGGGCGTCCTTTGGGTTAATGGCAATGGATCAGACGATTCTGTCTGGAATTATTGGGATTTCTCTTATTTTCTTATTTATGATTGCGTTTTATCGATTCCCAGGTTTTATTGGGGTTATTACGCTGTCGGTTTATATTTATTTAATCCTTCTTGTTTTTGACTGGCTGAATGGGGTACTGACACTTCCGGGGATTGCCGCACTGCTTCTTGGAGTTGGTATGGCGATTGACGCAAACATCATTACCTATGAACGGATTAAAGAAGAACTAAAAGTGGGTAAATCCGTACGGGATGCCTATGCTGAAGGAAGCCGTTCGTCTCTATGGACCATTTTTGACGCCAATATTACTACCCTGTTAGCGGGTATCGTACTGTTTTACTTCGGGACAAGCTCTGTAAAAGGGTTTGCTACCATGTTATTAATCAGTATTATTGTTAGTTTTGTAACGGCTGTTTTTGGCACACGCCTATTTATGAGCTTATGGGTGCGCAGTGGTTTCTTAGATAAACGTAAAGGCTGGTTTGGGGTGAAGAACTCCGAAATTAATGATTACAGGGACGATGTTGATGCACTGGACTTGCCGACAAAATTCGATCATTTTGATTTTGTTAAAAGCCGTAAGAAATTCTTCATGATTTCTGCTGTTCTTATTATTGCAGGAATGTCTATTCTGGCAATATTCCGTTTAAATCTTGGGATTGACTTTACCAGCGGAACGAGAATTGATATGGTGGCAGATACTTCCCTTACAGAGGAAGTGATTGAAGAGGACCTTGCATCAATTGGACTTGAAGCAAGCAATATTCTGATCTCCGGTGACAATCAGGAGGTTGGTGTGGCCAGATTTACTGAATCATTAAGCCGGGGTGATGTGGCAGAATTAAATACGTATTTTCAGGAAAAATACGGTTCTGAACCAAATATATCAACCGTTGACCCGATTATCGGGGAAGAATTAGCGATGAATGCGCTGAAGGCTGTCGCGATAGCGTCGCTTGGGATTATTCTTTACGTATCAATTCGATTTGAATTGTACATGGCGATCGCTTCAGTTGTAGCACTGGTCCATGATGCATTCTTTATAATTGCTGTCTTCAGTTTGCTTCGGCTTGAAGTGGACATAACCTTTATAGCTGCTGTTTTAACCATTATTGGTTACTCGATCAATGACACCATTGTTACGTTTGACCGTATTAGGGAGAACATGCGCAAACTTAAACTGATTGAAACGAAAGAACAGTTAGCCAAAATAGTAAATCAATCCTTGCGCCAGACATTAGGCAGATCCGTTAACACTGTATTAACAGTGATTTTCGTTGTAACAGCAATGATCATTTTTGGTGCAACATCCATTTTAAACTTCTCCATCGCCTTATTGATCGGACTGATTGCGGGTACTTATTCATCTGTATTTATTGCAGCACAGCTGTGGTATGTATTGAAAAAACGCGAATTAAAGAAAAAAGGATCCATTGTTACTTATAAAGAGAAAAAAGAATGGAATGATGAGCCTGTTGTTTAATTGCTCATTTGAAACCGTCATTACACTGTAATGGCGGTTTCGTTTGATTTAAGTAGGATTAAAAGCTGCTGATAAAGGGTATTTATACACTATTATTCAAAAAGAAGAATAATAATATGGCTTTGAAAATTAGGGGGAATTAGATGAAATTTCAATGGGTTTTAATTATGGGAATCATCTTTGCACTTATTGTAGCTATTTTTGCCGTTATAAACGTTGATCCCGTAACCGTTAATTTTGCTTTCGCAGAAACGGAACTGCCGCTCATTCTTGTTATTTTAGGGTCGGTGTTAATGGGCGGGCTCATCATCGGTTCGGTAGGAATGTTCCGTTTTTATATGACGCAGAAAAAGGTAAAGCAGCTTGAGAAAGAAAATCTAAGCCTGAAGGAACAGCTTGCTGAAGTGAATCCATCAAATCAAGCACCTCTGCCGACAAGAACGGACTATAAAAAAACAGCTCCCGACTCCGGCGGGGATTCTGCTGAATAGCAGATTAAGTTAGTCTGGACAAAACTCAATATTGCCCTTGCGAATCAAGACATATTCGTAAGGGTATTTTTGTGCAGAATCATTTTCCGTATGCAGGTTAACTGCATTGGAGAGATGTTCAGTTCAACCCACTCATTGAATACTCAATAAACGTCCTGTATAATGATAGACGCTAAAGAGGTGAGAAAACATGTTGCCATCCAAAACAAGATGGGAAATAAATTCGATTGATAAAGAACAGGTACAGGCACTGACAAAAGCCCTGGAAATACCGGATGTAGTAGCGCGGCTGCTCGTCCAGCGAGGTCTAACAGACATTGAAGAAGCACGTTCTTTTTTGTATATAGAAAAACAATCTTTTTATGATCCTTTTTTATTTTTAGGAATGGATATTGCTGTTGCACGTATTAAGCGGGCTATTGAAAACGAAGAAATGATTATGGTTTATGGTGATTATGATGCCGATGGCGTAACCAGTACCTCTGTATTAATGACCGCCCTGCAGCAGATGGAGGCCAATGTAGAATTTTACATACCAAACCGTTTTACTGAAGGCTACGGGCCGAATGAGGAGGCCTTCCGCTTTGCAGCAGAACAGGGGATTAGTTTAATCATCACGGTGGATAATGGAATTTCTGGTGTGCACGAAGCAAATGTGTTGAAAGAATTGGGAGTAGACCTGATTATAACAGACCATCATGAACCGGGACCTATTTTACCTGAGGCATTAGCCATCATTCATCCTAACCATCCTGATGGGAAATATCCTTTTAGGGAATTGGCCGGGGTTGGTGTAGCGTTTAAATTGGCTCATGCACTTCTGGGAAAAGCACCGGTTCATTTACTGGATCTGGTGGCAATTGGAACGATTGCAGATTTAGTGGCATTACGTGATGAAAATCGTTTAATGGTGAAGCAAGGGCTGCAAGTATTGCGCCAAACTTCCCGAAAGGGCATTTTGGCTCTTTGCAGGGTTGCGGGGGCTGCCATTTCAGATCTTGATGAGGAATCAGTAGGTTTCGTCATCGGACCGCGGCTGAATGCCGTAGGACGTTTATCGGATGCAGATCCGGCTGTTGACCTTATAATGACTGAAAACTCCGGGGAAGCTGAATCACTTGCAGTAGAGATTGATACGATGAATAAAGAACGTAAATCAATTGTAAGTGAAATTACGGAGCAGGCCATTAAACAGGTTGAAGAAAATTATTCCCTAGAGGAAAATCGGGTGCTTGTTATAGCGAAGGAAGGCTGGAATCCAGGTGTAGTCGGCATTGTAGCTTCCAGATTAGTAGATAGATATTATCGCCCTGTCATTATTCTTTGCCTTGATCCGATTACAGGGAAAGCAAAAGGATCTGCCCGGAGTATTGCAGGATTTAATATGTTCGAAGAACTCTCTCAAAACCGGGACATCCTCCCTCAATTTGGAGGCCACCCTATGGCAGCCGGGATGACTTTGTCCCTTGAACATGTTGACACATTGCGTATCCGCTTGAATGAACAAGCCAAATTTCTTGCACCGGAAGACTTCATTCCGATTACCCCTGTAGATACGATGGCACACTTGGATGAAATTGATATTCATTCAATTTCAAAGCTGCAGATGCTGGCTCCATTCGGAATGAAAAATCCAAAGCCAAAAGTGTTAATCGAACAATCTTCAGTCGCATCTATCCGGAAAATAGGAGCAAATCAAAATCATCTTAAAATTACACTTGAAAAAGGAAAATCTGCATTAGATGGTATCGCTTTTGGTTTAGGAGAACTCGCAGATCACGTATCTCCTCTAGCAAAAATAGATGTGATTGGTGAACTTTCAATTAACGAATGGAATAATACACGAAAACCTCAAATATTTGTTAAAGACGTAAAGATAAATGATTGGCAGCTATTTGATGTGAGAGGCATTTCCCAGCCGGAAAGGTGGCTTGCAACATTGCCGCCGCAGCGTGATGTGATCGCATTTGATCCTAAAACCGTCCACGCTTTTTCAAAGTATCTGGCAGCTGAATCCATTATGGTAATTGAAAATGAAGAGCAGGCATCTGAATACTCAATTGATCAAAAACAAATTGTATTATTAGATCTGCCTTCGAATGAAGAAATTCTGTTAAACTTAATTAAAAATGGCAAACCGGTAAGAGTGTACGCACATTTTTATCAGGATGATCCTCAGTTTTTCAATGCCATGCCATCGAGGGATCACTTTGCCTGGTATTATGGTTTCTTAAAGAAACGACAGGAATTTGACCTGTCAAAAAATGGAGACGCATTGGCAAACCATAAAGGCTGGAGCCGGGATACAATAAATTTTATGTCAAAGGTGTTTTTTGAACTGGATTTTGTTACAATTAAGGATGGAATGATTACCGTCAACAAATCCGTTGAAAAACGGGATTTGTCTCATTCGCCTGCCTACCAGACCAAAGAACGCATGGTGAATTTAGAGCAGGAGTTGTTATATTCGTCTTTTCAGCAGCTTAAAGTATGGTTTGAAGAGCACACTGAATGGGCGAAGAGACTTGAGGAGGAAGAAAAAGTATGGATTTGAAGCAATTTGTGACAATCGTAGAAGATTGGCCGAAAAAAGGAATTCGATTTAAAGATATTACAACACTTATGGACAATGGAGATGCATACCGCTATGCCACTGACCAAATTGTTGAATATGCAAAAGATAAAGACATCGATATTATTGTAGGCCCTGAAGCCCGTGGTTTTATTATTGGATGTCCTGTTTCATATGCACTGGGTATAGGTTTTGCTCCTGTCCGCAAAGAAGGTAAGCTTCCTCGCGAAACAGTCAAAGTAGATTATGGTTTGGAATACGGCAAGGATGTTCTGACGATCCATCGTGATGCCATCAAACCAGGGCAGCGTGTTCTTATCACTGATGATCTGCTTGCGACAGGCGGAACGATTGAAGCCACCATTAAGCTTGTGGAAGAATTAGGCGGCGTGGTAGCAGGTATTGCTTTTTTGATTGAGCTTACCTATTTAGATGGTCGTGACAAATTAGATGGATATGATATGCTTACACTTATGCAATACTAAATAATTGTAAAGAGTCCCACAATAGGGACTCTTTTTATATACAAAATGGTTTATTTTTAACTTTTTTTTCGGATTTGTCTTAAAAAGAACAGAATCGCTTTACATGAGAACGTTTTTTTTTAATAATAGAAACAATACACAAAAATCTATTTCAAACGATAAAGGTGATATAACGTATGGCGAATGATCGAGTGCTTACCGCGGAAGAAGTGTTCGGGATTACAGCAACTTACATGAACAGCAATCAAGTGAATCTGGTTAAAGATGCATATGCACTTGCAGCTGAAGCCCACAAGGAACAGTTCCGGAAATCTGGTGAGCCTTATATAATTCATCCCATCCAGGTAGCAGGTATTTTGGCGAATCTTCAAATGGATCCGTCTACCGTAGCGGCAGGGTTTCTACATGATGTGGTGGAGGATACGGACTTTACCTATAAAGATTTAACCGAGCGTTTCAACGAAGAAGTGGCCATGTTAGTTGATGGCGTGACCAAACTTGGGAAAATTAAATATAAATCCAAAGAAGAACAGCAGGCAGAGAATCACAGAAAAATGTTTATTGCAATGGCACAGGACATTAGAGTGATTCTTATTAAGCTTGCTGATCGTTTGCATAATATGAGAACCCTTAAGCATATGCCGGTTGAAAAACAAATACGGATTTCAAATGAAACGCTTGAAATATTTGCACCGCTTGCACATCGTTTGGGGATTTCAACAATCAAATGGGAGCTTGAGGATACCTCATTACGTTATTTAAATCCTCAGCAATACTATCGTATCGTAAATCTGATGAAGAAAAAACGAAACGAACGGGAGGAATATGTTAAAACGGTCATTACCGAAATCAAGGATCAGGTAACTGATGTTAAGATTGATGCAGATATTTATGGCCGTCCAAAACATATCTATTCGATTTATAAAAAAATGGCGATGCAAAATAAGCAGTTCAATGAAATCTATGATTTGCTGGCTGTCAGAGTAATTGTTGACAGTATAAAAGACTGTTATGCCGTACTGGGCATTATCCATACATGCTGGAAGCCCATGCCTGGACGTTTTAAAGACTACATTGCCATGCCAAAGCCGAATATGTATCAATCCCTTCATACGACGGTTATCGGTCCTAAAGGGGATCCGCTTGAGGTTCAAATCAGGACTTCCGATATGCACAGAATTGCCGAATATGGTGTTGCTGCACATTGGGCCTATAAAGAAGGAACCATCGTCAGTGAAGATAAGAAGGAATCTGTTGAGAAAAAACTAACATGGTTCAGAGAGATCCTTGAATTCCAGCAGGATTCTTCCGATGCAGAAGAATTTATGGATGCTCTTAAATTTGATCTGTTTTCTGACATGGTTTATGTTTTTACCCCAAAAGGAGATGTAATGGAACTTCCTGCAGGATCCGTTCCGATCGATTTTGCCTACAGGGTGCATTCCGAGATTGGCAACAAAACGATTGGCTCAAAAGTAAACGGCAAAATGGTGCCGCTGGATTCTACCTTAAAAACAGGGGACATTATTGAAATAATGACTTCCAAACACTCCTATGGACCGAGCCAGGACTGGCTGAAGCTTGCTCAAACCTCGCAGGCGAAGCATAAAATCAAAGCTTTTTTTAAGAAGCAGCGCCGCGATGAAAATATGGACAAAGGGAAAGATATTGTTGAACGGGAAATTCGGGCCCTTGAATTTAATCCGAAGGAAGTATTGACGGAAGAAAATATTAAGAGAGTTTCTGAAAAATTTAACTTTACCAATGTTGAGGATATGTATTCAGCTGTTGGGTATGGTGGTATCACCGGTGTTCAAATTGCCAACCGTCTCACTGAAAAGCTCCGGAAGCTTCGAGATGAAGAAGATACACTTGAAAAGGCAATGGCAGATATCAAGCCCCCTTCTGCAAGAAAGAAGCGGGAAGCTGGAGTGACAGTTAAAGGGATTGATAATCTTCTTGTACGATTATCCAAGTGCTGCAGTCCGGTGCCGGGAGATGAAATTATCGGTTTTATTACCAGAGGTCGGGGTGTTTCCGTACACCGTACAGATTGCCCGAACATCCAGGATGATGCCAATGCGCGTTTAATTCCTGTCGAATGGGAGGGTGCTCCTCAGGATAAAAAAGAGTATAATGTCGATATTGAAATTTCAGGATATGACCGGAGAGGCCTTTTAAATGAGGTGCTTCAAGCAGTCAATGAAACAAAAACGAATATTTCTGCCGTCAGCGGTCGAACAGATCGAAATAAAATGGCTACGATCAATATGTCGATCATGATTCAAAATCTTAACCACCTCCAGCGTGTAGCAGATAGAATCAAGCAAATTTCAGATATCTACTCGGTTCAGCGGGTAGTGAATTGACGACTGGAGGAGAACTTTGTGCGAGTAGTTGTACAGCGTAGTAAAGAAGCAGAAGTTTCAGTTGAAGGGAAAGTAAAAGGAAAGATCACTCATGGGCTAGTTTTGCTTGTTGGTATAACACATGAGGATGGGGAAAAGGATGCTCAGTATATTGCTGACAAAATTGCAAATTTGCGCATCTTCGAAGATGAAGAAGGAAAAATGAACCATTCTCTTTTAGATCGAAAAGGGGAGATTCTATCGATTTCCCAATTCACATTATATGGTGATACAAAAAAAGGAAGACGTCCTAATTTTATGAATGCGGCCAAGCCTGAAGCGGCAGAACCGCTTTATGACAAGCTGAACGAATTGTTTAAACAAAAAGGCATAGCTGTTGAAACCGGTGTGTTTGGTGCCATGATGGATGTATCTTTAACCAACGACGGGCCGGTAACGCTTATTGTAGAAAGTTAGGCTGTTGGGGAAACGCCCATATACAGTAAAAAAAAAACTCGGCAAAAAGCCGAGTTTTTTTATTGTGAAAAATAATCTACTAAACCATTATAAATTCCCGTTGTAGCAATCTCTCGAAAATGATCATTATTTATGGTGACTTCCTCAGAAGGGTTGCTAATATATCCAAGTTCCAATAAAACTGCTGGTATGGAATTGTCCCGGAGAACCAGAAAGTTTCCGTATTGAATGCCTCTATTACGAAGTGCCATTTGTCCTTCTAAACCGGTATGAACAGATTGAGCAAGTTCATTATCTACGTCTCCATAATAATACGTTGTAAATCCTTTCACGCTTCGATCATCTATCGCATCGTAATGGATGGAAACAAATGCATCAGCCTGATGCTGATTGGAAGCTGCGACTCTTGATTGTAAATCAATGTACCGATCATCCTGCCTGGTCATAATGACATTTGCGCCTGTGCTTGAAAGCTTGTGGTACAATATTTCAGCAGTACGTAGAGTCAGTGTTTTTTCTAAGGAACCTCCTGCACCTATAGCGCCTCCATCTCTTCCGCCATGACCGGCATCGATGACGATGGTGGCATCAGCAATTGACTCGATTGCAGGGGGAGGAGGATCATCAGCTGTTTCTTCCTGAGCGGGTTGCTCTTCAACAGACTCTTCCTCTTCTATTGGTTCATTTTCCCCGGAAACAATCCAGCTGGCGATAAAACCTGTATTGCCCTCGCTTAGTTCAACTTCGTACCATTCACCTTGCTGAGAGAGTACAGTATATTGTTCGCCTGAATCTGTTCTTGCAGCAACCTCAGATTCTACTGAAGGCTGCGTTCGAATATTAGAACCATTATAAAGAATCGTAACCAGTTCTTCCTCGCCAGAATCAGATGAACCGGTGCCGGCTTCGGTAAACCAGCTTGCAATCCAGCCCTGCTCACCCGATTCATATTCAATCTTATACCAATCATTTGACTCTTCTTTAATCGTAAATGATTCATTCTTTTGAACTTTTCCTATAGCTTTTCCGTCACGGGAGGGTTCGTTTCTGACCGTCAGCGTGTCTACCATTATTACAATGGAAGAACCTGCTAAAGTACTGGTTTCAATCGGTTCATCTTCATTTTCCTGTATCGACTGATATTGGACATATGTAGAGCTGACCCAGCCTTTAATTCCATTTCCTTCTACAAGAAGCCATCCGTATTGTTCTTTTTCTATACGTACCGAATCACCTTGGTTAAGAGAACCGATAACAGCACTATCAGAGGAAAAATCATCCCGGACATTCAGCCGGTCCACTGAAATTGTACCTTGGGATTCGCTGTCAGGATCCTCATCCGATCGTTCCTGTGAGGGACTGATAAATTCACTTGCCACCCAGCCGCTTGTACCGTCCGATGAAGTGATGCGCAGCCATTCTCCAGCATCCTCCTGCACGCTTATAGAATCTCCTTCAACGAGAGAACCGAGGATTTCGCTTTCGGTGCTCGCATCACTGCGGATGCGAAGCTGATCTGTTGTGACTTCTCGGGTATCCTGTGTGCTTGCAGTCTCTTGTTGAGCTGAGTTCTGAACAGTCAGCCATTGTGCAACCCAGCCTTTTTTTCCATTGGATAGTTTTAATTGAAGCCACCCATACTCTTCATTTAAGACTTCATATGTATCGCCATTATTGCCGGTTGCAACAGTTGGATAAGAAAGGCCGGGACCTTCTCTCAGGTTAACATGATCCGAGGAAATAGTAGCTGTGACATTGGCCGCTTGAATAACTTGGAAAGGGGGAAGTAAAGCAGATAAAAATAATAAAATAGATAATATTGAAACCATTACCTTCATTAACATCACCTCACAATTTATTCTTGATTCTATCATAGATCCTTATATCATGTATGTCATTAAAGAAATTGTAATCAAACTTAAAAGTCTTGTTAATCCCTCTTGACATTCGCTCTGCTCCTTATTATGATTGATTACATTATCAAAATCGAAAACAAAACCAGTGATGGAGAATAGTAAATAAGAAAAATGCGTGGCTAGAGAGAATTCACCCTGGGCTGAAAGTGAATTTACATGGCAGCTTATTGAATGAACACTCCTTAGGTTCAATTCTGAAAAGTACTTCTTAGTAGGAACTGACGTATGCAGGCGTTAACTGCCTTGAGTGGAAGCAATTTGCTTCAATTAGGGTGGCACCACGGGAACTACAAACTCCCGTCCCTTGTTTTAGGACAAGGGACGGGAGTTTTTTTGTATTTTATTTTAAAAGCTGAAACAGGCGTTTAGCTCTGACAGACGAAAGACGCGCAGCCAATTAGGCGCTTTTTGCCTAAGTGGATGAGTGGCTTACGATCCGAAGAGCTGCCTGTGGAAGCTGGATAGAGTAAAAGCTGAAACAGACGTTTAGCTCTGACAGACGAAAGACGCGCAGCCAATTAGGCGCTTTTTGCCTAAGTGGATGAGTGGCTTACGATCCGAAGAGCTGCCTGTGGAAGCTGGATAGAGTAAAAGCTGAAACAGACTTTTTATTAATTGATTTTTAAGGAGGAAAACTGATGTCCATAAACATCCCTAGGGGAACCCAGGATATTTTGCCGGGTACAATTGAAAAATGGCAGTATATTGAGCAGGTGGCTAAAGAATTATGTGAGCAATACCAATACAAAGAAATCCGAACTCCCATGTTTGAACATACTGAACTTTTTGAACGGGGAGTGGGGGATACCACTGATATTGTGCAAAAAGAAATGTATTCGTTCCAGGACAGAGGAGAAAGAAGCTTAACGCTTCGACCGGAAGGCACTGCAGGGGTTGTGCGTTCTTTTGTTCAGCACAAAATGTTCGGCCAGGCCAATCAGCCGGTTAAGCTGTATTACAATGGCCCGATGTTTCGTTATGAGCGTCCTCAGGCGGGGAGATACCGCCAATTCGTACAATTTGGTGTAGAAGCAATAGGCAGTGATGATCCAAGCATCGATGCAGAAGTGATTTCACTGGCCATGGAATTGTACAAACGGCTTGGTTTAAAAGAACTGAAACTTGTTTTAAACAGTTTGGGTGATACAGAAAGCCGAATCGCACACAAAGAAGCGTTAATTGCGCATTTTAAACCGAGAATTAATGAATTTTGTTCCGATTGTCAGACAAGACTGACTAAAAATCCACTGCGCATACTGGACTGTAAAAAAGACCGTGATCATGAACTAATTGCTAACGCTCCATCTCTGGCCGATTATTTGAATGAAGAGTCGAGCGCTTATTTTAAAAAGCTGCAGCATTATTTGAGCTTGATGGGCATTGACTATGAGCTGGATCCTAACCTTGTAAGAGGTCTGGATTATTACAATCATACTGCATTTGAAATAATGAGCAGTTCAGAAGGATTCGGGGCGATTACGACATTGTGCGGCGGTGGCCGATACAATGGGTTATCTGAAGATCTTGGAGGTCCAAGTGCACCCGGAATAGGATTTGCTCTTAGTATAGAACGTCTGCTTTCAGCGCTTGAAGCAGAAAAAATTGAGCTGCCAATAACCCAGTCTCTTGACTGTTACTTTGTTGCCATGGGTGATGAAGCTAAAGATAAAGTGGTTCAGCTTACCTATCAGGCAAGACAGCAGGGATTGCGAGCGGATATGGACACCCTTAACCGTAAAATGAAAGCACAATTTAAAACAGCCGACCGGCTTCAAGCAAAATATGTTGCCGTCTTAGGCGACAATGAGTTAACTGAAGGTTCCATTGTTGTTAAAAACATGAATGAGGGTACCCAGGAAAGCATTAAGATAGAAAAATTAATGGCTTATCTTAAGCAGGTCTAAGGAGGAAAAAAGAATGTTTGGAAGATCATATTATTGCGGAGAAGTACCCGCATCATCAGTTGGAGAAAAAATCACATTAAAAGGGTGGGTGCAAAAACGCCGGGATCTTGGCGGTCTGATTTTTATTGACCTGCGTGACCGGACAGGTATTATACAGGTTGTGTTTAATCCTGCAAATTCAGCTGAGGCGTTAGAACAGGCTGAAAAAATCCGCAGCGAATATGTTTTAAGCATAGAGGGAATGGTAGAAGCCCGGGATAGCAGTACAATTAATCAAAATCTGTCAACTGGAAAAATTGAGGTTCACGCTTCTGATGTAACCATCATAAGCGAAGCTAAAACGCCGCCATTTACCATTGAAGATAAAACTGAGGTGGCAGAGGATATTCGTTTGAAATACCGCTATCTTGACCTTCGCCGTCCAGTAATGATTGATACGTTTAAAATGAGACATAATGTCACTAAATCCATCCGCGGATTTTTAGATGAAGAACAATTTATTGAAGTGGAGACACCAATGCTGACCAAAAGCACTCCTGAAGGTGCCCGTGATTACCTTGTGCCAAGCCGTGTACACGAAGGGGAATTTTACGCATTGCCACAATCACCGCAGCTCTTCAAGCAAATGCTGATGGTAGGCGGATTTGACCGTTATTATCAAATTGCCCGCTGCTTCCGTGATGAAGATTTGCGTGCAGACCGCCAGCCGGAATTTACGCAAGTCGATATTGAAACAAGCTTTATGAGCCAGGAAGACATCATGTCCATGAACGAACGGATGATGGCTAAAATGATGAAGGATGTCAAAGGGGTCGAACTTCCTCTTCCTCTTCCTAGAATGACTTATAAGGATGCGATGGAGCGTTACGGATCTGATAAGCCGGATACACGTTTCGGCATGGAATTAATTAATGTCTCTTCATTAGTTGAACATTCGGGCTTTAAGGTTTTCAGCGGTGCCGTAGCTAATGGCGGACAGGTAAAATTAATTAATGTTAAAGGTTCTGCAGATAACTACTCGAGAAAAGACATCGATGCGCTTGGCGAATTTGCCGGACGTTATGGTGCTAAAGGGCTTGCATGGCTGAAGGTTACTTCTGAAGGCTTTAACGGACCAATAGCAAAATTCTTTGGAGAAGACGAACAGGCAGATTTAACTTCAGCTTCTGAAGCACAGGAAGGCGATTTATTATTATTTGTAGCAGACAAAAAGTCAGTGGTGGCAGATGCACTTGGTGCACTTCGATTGAAGCTTGGGAAAGCTCTGGGCTTAATTGATGAAACTCTGTATAACTTCTTATGGGTTACTGACTGGCCCCTGCTTGAATATGCGGAAGATGAAGGACGCTATTATGCTGCTCATCATCCTTTCACAATGCCAGTGCGCGAAGATCTGCCATTGCTTGAGAGTGACCCTGGTGCAGTAAGAGCACAAGCTTATGATATTGTATTAAATGGATATGAACTAGGCGGAGGCTCACTTCGTATTTATGAACGTGAAATTCAGGAAAAGATGTTCCAGGTACTAGGTTTTACTGAAGCGGAAGCACAAGAGCAGTTCGGCTTCTTACTGGAAGCTTTTGAATATGGCACCCCGCCACATGGTGGAATTGCTCTGGGGCTGGACCGTTTGGTAATGCTCCTTGCAGGCCGGACAAATCTTCGTGACACGATTGCGTTTCCTAAAACAGCAAGTGCAAGCTGTTTGTTAACAGATGCTCCAAGCCGTGTAAGTGAAGCTCAGTTAGATGAATTGCGCTTGTCATTGAATCTTCAGAATAATCGATAAATGATGGTAAATTAATTGATCTTTTAAAATTGGTGTGCTATTATTTATACACAAGGCAAGTCCTGATGTGTACGTTATCTATTCAATCAGTTTTGACCGAACAATTCTATGTTTGGGAGTCTGCGTTTTCTTATAGCATGCATGCCTTTTGCGAGGACGCACCAAGTGAGAAACAGGGCACCCACCTGCTGAGAGCGGGTTCAAAACGATAGATATTTCCCGAGACGGCACGATTGGGATTTGCCACCTAATACATACGATTCAAACCGCCGGACTGAAGCCGGCGGTTTTTTATGGCTTTGAACCTATATCCCTCATTGATTTAACCATAAAAATAAGCTATCCTTAAAACCGTCACAACTAACAATTTGGAGTTGATTTTAATGCTTCACCAATTTTCACGCAATGAACTGGCTATCGGGTCAGAGGGGCTGGAATTACTTAAAGGAAAAACTGTAGCTGTTTTAGGTATTGGAGGCGTCGGCTCTTTTGCTGCTGAAGCACTTGCGAGAAGCGGCGTAGGCCGGTTAATTCTGGTGGATAAAGACGATGTGGACATTACCAATGTGAATCGTCAGGTAATTGCTTTGCTTTCTACTGTAGGCCAGCCAAAAGCAGATTTGATGAAAACGCGAATAGCTGATATCAATCCTGACTGTGAAGTCATATCATTAAAAATGTTTTATACGGAAGAAACATTCGAAGAGTTTTTCAGTTATGGTCTTGATTTCGTAGTGGATGCTTCCGATACGATTTCTTATAAGATTCATTTAATGAAAGAGTGTTTAAACCGGAATATTCCCATTATTTCGAGCATGGGTGCTGCAAATAAGATGGATCCCACACGTTTTCAAATAGCAGATATTTCGAAAACACATACCGATCCGATTGCAAAGATAATTCGTAAACAATTGCGAAAAGACGGAATTCCAAAAGGGATTCCAGTTATTTTTTCTGATGAAAGTCCGATTGTGATTCGGGAAGAGGTGAGGAAAACGGTTGGAAATGATCAGGCTGCGATCCGTAAAGCAAAAATGCCGCCTTCCTCGAATGCTTTTGTTCCATCTGTAGCCGGCTTAATTGCAGCAAGCTATGTGATAAACACAGTGTTAAAAGATGTCATGATCAAGCGAGTACAATAGCAGGATAGGAAAATCTGATTCGGGATACGAATCAGATTTTTTCTTTTAATTGAAACTTTTTACCAATGTTTTCGTAATAGTAGATGAGTTAATTAAAGGAAAGCAACTATTAAAGGAGGGAAACCTATGACACAGCAGTCAATTGTACAGCTTAGAAATGTGACCAAAACCATCGGTGGAAAAACAATTATTAACCGTGTTTCTTTTGACGTTTATGGCGGAGAAGTTTTTGGTTTTCTTGGACCGAATGGAGCCGGTAAAACAACCACCATTCGAATGATTGTAGGGTTAATGAAACTGACAGACGGAGATGTACTGATTGAAGGCAAAAGCATTAAGAGTGATTTTGAAGGTGCCGTCAAGCAAGTTGGAGCCATTGTAGAGAATCCGGAAATGTATAAATTTTTATCAGGCTACAAAAATCTTCTACACTATGCCCGGATGTATAAGGGTATATCGAGGGAGAAAATTGATGAGGTTGTTAAGCTGGTAGGTTTGGAAAACAGAATAAATGACAAAGTCAAAACCTATTCACTTGGCATGCGGCAGCGGCTTGGCATTGCACAAAGTCTCCTTCATGATCCGAAGGTGCTTATACTGGATGAACCGACTAATGGTCTGGACCCGGCAGGAATCAGGGAGATTCGGGATTACATAAGACGCCTGGCAAGAGAAAGAGGAATGGCAGTCATTGTGTCGAGTCATTTGCTGTCTGAAATGGAAATGATGTGTGACCGGATAGGCATTATACAAAAAGGAAAATTAATTGATGTGCAATCGATGCATGACTTTGTTTCTACAAAGGGCGAACTGTTTAATTTGCTGGTAGAAAATCCTCAGGAAGCCCGCACTAAAGTACTGGAGCATAACCCGTCCTGGACAGTTGAAGTCCTGGAACAATCGTTAGTGATCAACATGACAAAAGAAGATATTCCTGCTCTTGTACGATTCTGTGTGGCAAGCAATATTGATGTATATGGCATTTCACCGGCAACTAAAACGCTGGAAGATCGTTTTCTTGAAGTGACGGCAGAGGAAGGAGTGGCTTCAAATGGTTAATTTAATCCGGAATGAATGGATGAAAATTATGCACCGTCCTGGAACTTATGTGATGGCAGGCCTGTTAATACTCGCAGTTATTGGCTCCACCGTTATTACTTTGTTTATAAATTCATCAGGCGGCACAGAAGATGCAGCCTGGCAGCAGCAGCTGCAGGCAGAAAATGAACAAATTAAAATGACGATAGAAACAGGGGAAAATGATTTTTATGTTCCCAGTGCAGAGGGCGCTCTAGCCATTAACGAATACAGATTGGACAATGATATTGCGCCGAATGACCGGGATTCCATGTGGACTTATCTGGAGAATATTTCATTTTTGATTGCGATCGTCGGGCTGTTTGCGATCATAACAGCTTCAGGCATAGTTGCAGGGGAATTTTCATGGGGAACTATCAAGCTTCTAATGATCAGACCTATTGCTCGTTGGAAAATCCTTCTTTCCAAACTTCTTACTGTTGCATCGTTTGGAATTGTATTCATTGGTATTCTTATTGCTTTGTCAATGCTATTAGGAGTTATCTTTTTTGATGGCGGATCAGCAGTCCATCTTACTTATGCGAACGGAGCTGTAGAAGAAGGAAATATCGTTCCGTATTTATTAAAGATCTATCTGTATAATTCCATCGATGTAATTTTGTTAACGATGATGGCATTTATGATATCAGCAGTATTTCGCAACAGCTCTCTTGCGATTGGAATCAGTTTATTTCTTTATTTTGTCGGAGGATCAGCAACAGCCTTTATAGCAGCCTATTATGATTGGGCAAAATACAGCCTGTTTGCCAATACAAACTTAGCACTGTATGAGATGGGAATGCCTGTCGTGGAAGGAATGACCATGACTTTCTCGGTTATCATGATTTTAATTTATTTGAGTCTTTTTATCGTTCTGGCTTTTACTGTATTTACAAAAAGAGATATTGCAGCATAAAAAATAGGAAGAAATCAAAAAAATGCTCTCACGATTGTCGTGGGAGCAATTTTTTGCGGTTTTGTCCCGCTCTTTTTATTTCATGTTTTCATAAATTTGTTTTAAAGCCTGTTCAAATTTTCCTGTTATTTTTGGTTCGTAATATGTTGCATTCTTAATGGTATCAGGCAGGTATTGCTGTTTCACCCATCCGTTTTGATAGCTGTGAGGGTACTTATATTCTACACCGCGTCCAAGCTCTTTTGCCCCTTTGTAATGGGCATCTTTAAGATGTTCGGGTACCGTACCGCTTTTGCCGGAGCGAATATCACTGAGAGCAGAGTCGATTGCGCTGATCGCTGAATTTGATTTTGGTGACAGACAAAGCTCAATGACGGCATTTGCCAGAGGAATGCGTCCTTCTGGAAAACCCAGCCGCTCTGCTGATTCGATCGCTGCCAGCGTGCGGGCGCCGGCTTGAGGGCTTGCTAAACCGATATCTTCATAAGCAATGACAATCAGCCGGCGGGCGATTGTGGGCAGATCACCCGCTTCAATTAGTCTTCCCAAATAATGGAGTGAGGCATTAACATCACTCCCTCTGATGGATTTTTGAAAAGCGCTCATTACATCATAATGAGCGTCTCCATCCTTATCATGGGAAAAACTCTTTTTCTGCAGGCATTCTTCTGCTATGGCGGGGCTGATTGTAATGGAATCACCTTCTGGAGAGGTGGATTTAACAGCCAGCTCAAGGGCGTTCAACGCACTTCTGACATCGCCATTGCTTCCAGCAGCAAAATGCTCGAGTGCTTCTTTTTCGAGTGTGACATTCAGTTTGCCAAGCCCTCTTTCTTCATCCTCCAGAGAGCGGATAATGGCGGTTTTCATATCTTTTATTGAAAGAGGATGAAGCTCGAAAATCTGACACCTGCTCCGAATCGCTGGATTGATCGCATGATAGGGGTTGCTGGTAGTCGCTCCAATCAGGGTAATCATTCCGTTTTCTAAATAGGGAAGCAGAAAATCCTGTTTCGTTTTATCCAGCCGATGAACTTCATCTAATAATAAAATCACCTTGCCGGACATTTTGGCTTCCTGTACTACGATTTCCATATCTTTTTTATTATTGGTAACAGCGTTCAAGGTGCGAAAAGCGTATTGTGTGCTGCCCGCTATAGCTGAAGCGATCGATGTTTTCCCGATACCAGGCGGTCCATATAAAATCATTGAAGACAGCTGCTTCGCAAGCACCATGCGGCGTATTATTTTACCTTCACCAACCAAATGTTCCTGTCCAATCATTTCATCTATGTGTCTTGGCCTCATTCGAAAAGCTAAAGGTTTAATGCTCATTTGATCACTCCATACAGGGATAAATTTCTTGCATCTATCATAGTACCAACACAGAAGAAATGCCAACGATAGTAGTTGTATGCTATAATGTCAAAAGTCAAACATCGATGGTTAGAGGTGGAAAGTTAAATGAAAATATCGACAAAAGGCCGTTACGGTTTAACAATAATGATTGAGCTTGCCAAACGTCACGGGGAAGGGCCGACCTCGTTAAAAGCAATTGCCAAAACCCATGATCTGTCAGAACATTATCTGGAGCAATTAGTCGCTCCGCTGAGAAATGCAGGTTATGTAAAAAGCATACGCGGTGCATATGGCGGCTATATTTTAGCGAAAGAGCCCACCGATATAACAGCGGGTGATATTATCCGCGTTTTAGAAGGACCCATTAGTCCTGTGGAAGGCATTGAGGATGAAGCTCCACCACAAAGAGAATTATGGATTCGTATACGCGACGCTGTAAAAGACGTGCTCGATCATACAACAATTGATGATTTAGCCAATTATACCGATGAAGGCGAATCAGACGCATATATGTTTTATATTTAAAAATGGAGGGAATTTGAGTGAATCAAATATACGCTGATCACGCAGCTACAACACCTGTGCATCCGGAAGTGCTTCACATCATGACAGAAATGTTAACTGAGCACTACGGGAATGCATCAAGTATTCATGCTGTAGGTCGGAGATCCAGACAGGTATTGGACGAAGCAAGAAGCTTTGTTGCAAAATGCACAGGTGCTCATTTTAATGAAATCATTTTCACTAGCGGGGGAACTGAAGCAAATAACCTTGCAATTAATGGCGTTGCGGATGCAATGAAACATAGAGGCATGCATATCATTACTTCCAAAATTGAACATCATGCCGTGCTGCACCCCTGTGAAGCATTGGTTCAAAAAGGATTTCATGTGACGTTTCTGGATGTTGATGAAACAGGAAGCGTTTCAGCTGAAGATGTTAAAAACGCACTGACAGATGAAACAATACTTGTCTCCATTATGTACGGCAACAACGAAGTGGGAACGATTCAGCCGGTTGAAGAAATTGCACAAATTTTAACCGGCCATCAGGCGCTGTTTCACACAGATGCTGTTCAGGCTTTTGGAGCAGAGGATATTAATGTTAAAAAATTGGGAGTGGATCTGCTATCTGTTTCAGCCCATAAAATTAACGGACCTAAAGGGGTCGGTTTTCTTTATGTGAAAAAAGATACCCCTTTATCTCCCCATATTCTGGGCGGTGAACAGGAGCGGAAGCGGCGTGCAGGTACGGAGAATGTAGCTTCCATTGCAGCACTTGCGAAAGCAGTTGAACTTGCTGCGGAAGAGCGGGAGCATAAACGAAAAAAACTGGCAGAAATTAAAAATGCACTGATTAATCGCCTGGACGAGCATGGGGTGAAGTACAGTGTAAACGGATCTCTTGAGCATACTTTGCCACATGTGCTAAACTTAAGCATCTTTGGCGCAGATGTTGAAGCAATGCTGGTGAATCTTGATCTTGCAGGAATTGCAGCATCGAGCGGTTCTGCTTGTACTGCTGGGTCGATTGAACCATCTCATGTCCTGACAGCCATGTTTGGCCAGGGCAGTGAACGGCTGAGAAATTCAATACGCTTCAGCTTTGGTTTAGGAAGTACGATAGAACAGGGAATTAAGATTGCTGATGAAATTGCATTGATTGCGAAGCGTCTTATACCAGCAAATTAAGCCAGGTGAAATATATAATAAAGTGGTGGAAAAGATGACAAAATCACTAAAAGATACACGAGTGGTTGTGGGAATGTCCGGTGGAGTTGATTCATCTGTTGCAGCATTGCTTTTAAAGCAGCAGGGATACGACGTCATTGGGGTTTTTATGAAAAACTGGGATGATACCGATGAAGCAGGTGTGTGCACAGCTACTGAAGATTACAATGATGTGATTCGTGTATGTAACCAGATTGGTATTCCTTATTATGCAGTTAACTTTGAAAAACAATATTGGGATAAGGTATTCACCTATTTTCTGGAGGAATATAAAGCAGGAAGAACACCAAACCCTGATGTTATGTGCAATAAAGAAATTAAGTTCAATGCCTTTTTAGATCATGCGATAAAGCTCGGTGCAGATTTTCTTGCTACTGGTCATTATGCACAGGTTGAGAAAAGAGATGGAGAAATTAAAATGCTCCGGGGGCTTGATGAAAACAAAGATCAAACCTATTTCCTTAATCAACTGACTCAGGATCAGCTTTCTAAAGTAATGTTCCCAATTGGCAATATTGATAAAAAGGAAGTTCGTAAAATTGCTCATGAAGCAGGGCTTGCTACTGCTGCTAAAAAGGACAGTACAGGGATTTGTTTTATTGGAGAACGAAATTTTAAAGAGTTCTTAAGCCAATATTTGCCTGCACAGCCGGGTGATATGGTGACGATGGACGGTGAAAAAGTTGGTTCTCACGATGGGCTTATGTATTATACAATCGGTCAGCGTCACGGACTGGGCATAGGCGGTTCCGGGGAGCCCTGGTTTGTTCTTGGCAAGGATGTAGAAAAAAATCAATTGTTTGTCGGTCAGGGATTTGAGCATGAGTCACTTTACTCTACTTCATTAACAGCTGTGGATGTAAACTGGATGTCGGCTAAAGCACCTGAAGCTTCATTCCGCTGCACTGCTAAGTTCCGCTACCGTCAAACAGACAGCAAAGTAACTGTTAACCTGATGGAGGATGGACAAGTCGAGGTAATTTTCGATGAGCCTTCCCGGGCAATCACGCCAGGTCAGGCAGTGGTGTTTTATAACGGGGACGAGTGTCTGGGCGGAGCGACAATCGATAAAATTTATAAAAAGCAAGAACAGCTTTTATATGTAGGCTGACAGCTGGAATGTAAAAGGCACCTTCATCTTTATAAGCGCCAGAAAGCGTTTTATGGAAGTGACAGGGCCTGCTGCATTCCTTTTTTATTTTTGCTCTGCATTATCGCTGTGATATACTTTGAACCATTAATACATAGATAAATGACTCATTTAGGAGTGAAAGATATGAAGAATTTAAATGAACAGGCAATCCAAAAGTTGCAAAATGGTGAATACGAGAAAGCAATTGAACTATTAAATAAAGCCATCGAAGAAGATCCAAATGATGCAGCAGCTTATATTAATTTTGGAAATGTTCTTGCTCAATTTAACGAACTGGAAAAAGCTGAAAGGTTCTTTCAAAAAGCAATAATCGTTGATGAAGAGGCAGGACTTGCCTACTATGCTTTGGCAAACTTGTATTACAATTTGGAACGCTTTAATGAAGGTGCTTCCCTTTATGAAAAAGCGATCAGTAAAGGGGTGGAGGAACCGGACGTTTATTTTATGCTGGGCATGTCATTGATGAATCAGGATAAATATAAGCTTGCCCTGCCATACCTTCAGCGTGCAGCCGAACTTTCTGAGCATGATGATGAGGCACACTTTCAATATGGTCTTGCACTTGCCCAGCTGGAAATAGGGGAAGAAGCGATTAAACAGCTGGAAATTGCCGTTAAACTAAATCCGGAACATGCGGATGCATTATATAATTTAGGTGTGGCATATGCAGGGTATGAAGAAAATGCTATTAAGGCTTTGAGCTCCTTTGAACAGGCTATTGAAGCTCAGCCAGACCATTATTTGGCCTTAAACGGAAGAGAGATAATGAAGCAGACAATTGAATCAAAAGGCAACTGATTTCTGCAGTCGGGAGGGAAGAGGATGAGCAGTGAACCGATGGATTTATTTACGGAAGAACTGTATGTAAAAGGGAGACATATTGTAACCATCTTTCATAATGAAGACAATATGTATTCGGTTGTCCGGATCCGGGTGGAGGAAACGAATACACCCAATACCGAAAAAGAAGCAATCGTGACAGGGCATTTTCCGCGCATGCAGGAGGAGGACGCGTACACGTTTCACGGCCGCTTCAAAGAACATCCTCGATTTGGTCTGCAGTTTCTTGCCACGCGGTTTCAAAAAGAGCTTCCCCAGACGAAGCAGGGGATTGTTCATTATCTTTCCAGCGATCTTTTTTCCGGAGTTGGAAAGAGAACAGCTGAAAAAATAGTGGATACATTAGGTGACAAAGCGATATCCAAAATAATGGAAAACGAAATGGTTCTCCAGGAAGTGCCAAAACTTTCAGAAGAAAAAGCCAAACACATATATGAAGTGCTGATCGAACATCAAGGGCTTGAAAGGATCATGGTGCATTTAAGCGACTGGGGATTCGGTCCGCAGCTCTCTATGAAAATTTATCAAATGTATCAGGATGCTACTCTTGAAATACTGCAAAAAAATCCTTATCAGCTTGTATACGATGTGGAGGGGGTGGGCTTTGGGAAAGCCGATGAATTGGGCAGGCATCTGGGACTCTCGGGGAAGCATCCCGACCGCATCAAGGCAGCCTGTTTGTTTAGCTTGCAGCAGACCTCTCTTCAGGAGGGACATGTGTATGCACACTCAAAAGACCTGCTGGTAAAGGTTAAGGAGCTATTGCAAAAACATCAGCCTGAGTCCATTGAATACACTGATATTTCTGCCCAACTGATCGTTTTAAATGAAGAAGGGAAAATCGTAGGAGAAGATAAGCGTATTTACATGCCTTCGCTTTATTACTCAGAAAAAGGACTTGTCACAAATATAAACCGGCTGCTTGCACATAAAGAATATGAGGATCAATTCCCGGAATCTGAATTCCTGCTTGCTTTGGGCAATTTAGAAGAAAAGATCGGTGTTTCTTACGCAGCTTCTCAAAAAGAAGCTATCCAGACCGCTCTTACTTCCTCTCTTATGATCTTAACCGGCGGACCGGGGACAGGTAAAACAACTGTTATTAAGGGGATTGTTGAACTGTATTCAGAACTTCACGGCATATCTCTTGATCAGGATTCGTACAGCAATGAAGAACCGTTTCCTATCGTGCTTGCTGCCCCCACCGGGCGGGCTGCAAAACGAATGTCCGAGTCGACAGGCCTAAGGGCAATGACCATTCACCGGCTGCTTGGCTTCACTGGACAGGAAGAAAAAGAGGAAGATGAAGATCGTTTAGTGGAAGGCAAGCTGCTGATCATCGATGAAATGTCGATGGTGGATACATGGCTTGCCAATCAGCTTCTGCAGTCGGTACCTGATACGATGCAGGTGATCCTTGTGGGGGACCAGGACCAGCTTCCTTCTGTTGGTCCAGGACAGGTGCTGCAGGATCTGCTTTATTCCAAGATCGTTCCTACTGTTCAATTGACTGACATATACAGGCAGGAAGAGGGGTCTTCAATTATTGAGCTTGCCCATAATATGAAAGAAGGGAAGCTGCCGGCAGACTTGCGAAAGCAGCAGCCGGACAGATCTTTCTTACCCTGCAAGGCCAATCAGATGGAAGAAGTGGTTGGGAAGATTGTTAAAAATGCACTTGCTAAAGGATATACGTCAAAAGACATACAGGTGCTTGCTCCTATGTACAGAGGACCAGCGGGAATTGACAGATTGAATAAAGTATTGCAGGAACTGATGAACCCTGATCCCGATGGCTCCCGCAAAGAGCTGCAATGGGGAGATATCACTTATCGAATTGGCGATAAAATCCTTCAGCTTGTTAATCAGCCGGAAAGTCATGTATTCAATGGGGATATGGGCGAAGTCATATCGATATTTTATGCAAAAGAAAATACTGAAAAACAAGATATGCTTTTGGTTGCATTTGATGGAGTGGAAGTCACCTATACCCGCCAGGATTTAAATCAGATTACACATGCTTTCTGCTGTTCCATTCATAAATCGCAGGGCAGCGAGTTTCCGATCGTCATTCTTCCGGTTGTAAAAAGCTATTATCGCATGCTGCGACGTAATTTATTATACACAGCCATAACACGCAGCAAGCGGTTTTTAATTATGTGCGGAGAAGAAGAAGCTTTTCGTTTTGGTGTTGAACGAAAAGACGATCTATCCAGATTGACCACGCTGCGAAACAAGCTGCAGGAGCAGAATCATGCTCAGGAAGAGTTTGAAGAGCAGCCCGTAGTTGATGAAATAAACCTGCTTGAAGTTGACCCGATGATCGGCATGGATGGAGTAACACCCTATGATTTTATGGAATTGCAGGGGGCAAACGAATAAATTATTCCATACTGGGCAACGATGGGAAGTAAAATCCTGTATAGGAGGACTCTCATGAATTGCCCTTGCTGTAAACATCGTGATATTGGAAAAATTGGCACAAAGCATTATTACTGCCGCCATTGCTGCATTGAATTTTTAGTTTATCGTGGAAAGTTATCCCTTTATGAAATCTCTGAGGATGGGACCATTGAAAGCTTGGATGATTTGTTTCAAGAGGCAGAATTAGGCGATCAAAAATGGATAATCTCCTGAAAAAATGGTTATCGCGAATTATTGTCGTTTTACTGCTGTTGCTGTGTGCCTGGATAGTCAGCATTTTATGGCCGGTTATTAAGCCGGTACTATCGGGTATCTGGCTTGCCATTGTTCCTCTTTTTTTAAGCATTTTAATAGCCTATCTTTTAGTCCCATTTGTTCACTTGTTAAAAAAAGGTAATTGCTCTGATTTGTTAGCTGTATGGATCGTCTTTATCATTTTATTTTCACTGATCGGTATGGCTGTTCAGTGGGGCGTACCGGTTTTAATAAGGGAATGGAATCACTTCCTGGTTCATATGCCATCCATTATGTCTCAAATTTCATCCTGGAATTCAACAATCAACAGCTGGATTGCTGATATGCCGGGTCCAGTGAGCGAAATGGTGTCAAAGGCAATAAATAGACTTCAGGAACGAATCGAAAACAGGGTAGAAGGTGTGATGGGCGGTGTGGATCATTCTTTTAAATGGATTATCGCCCTGTCTCTAGTGCCATTTATGTCTTTTTATCTGCTGAAGGACCGGAAAATGATAGGGGAACGATTGCTCCGATTAATGCCGGTTAAACGTAAAGATCAAATACTAAAAGTATCAAGAGAATTAGATCAGAGACTTGGCGGATATGTCCGGGGTCAATTATGGCTGAGTCTCGCTGTAGCTGCAGTCTCCTTTGCCGCACTATATCTTATTGATCTTCCTTATGCATTGCCTCTGGCTGGTATTATGGGTGTATTTAATGTTATCCCATATATAGGTCCTGTTATTGGTGCGTTTCCCGCGATCCTTATCGCGAGTACGGTTTCAGGAAGCATGATAATCTGGGTGCTGATTTCAGCGTTTGGCATTCAAATGGTGGAAAGCCATCTGCTCGCACCATGGATCATGGGGAAAAATGTTCATATTCATCCTGTTGTTATTATGATTTTATTGCTTGTAGGAGGAGAGCTCGCCGGCATGCTCGGATTGATCATCGCTGTGCCTTTATTTATGGTTGTAACCATTATATCGAGATCTTTTTTCAAACTTCATGTTGATGAGCGAATTGACAAATGACAATATCCTTTTTATAATTTCTTTAGGAAAATAATCGAAACTCGAAGATGGAACAAGTACATTGCAAACTATTCATGCACAATCGTGCAAGAGAGAATTCTCCCCAGGCTGAAAGAGAATTTGGATAAGAGTAATGGAAAGCTAGTCCGGAGTGCAGGTAAACTCTGCCGTACGCTGCGTTAAAGCGCTCAAAGTGATGAGTGGAATTGTGCGCTCATAACCAGGGTGGTACCGCGAGTTTGCTCTCGTCCCTGTAGGGGGATGGGGGCCTTTTTGTGTTTTCTTGGAACCATTAGTGAGTAAAATTGAAGGAGGAATAATGATGCAAAAGTGGTCAGGTGCAGAAATCAGAAAAATGTTTTTAGATTTCTTTCAGGAAAAAGGTCATGATATTGAACCGAGTGCTTCACTGGTTCCGCATGAAGACCCGTCTTTATTATGGATAAACAGCGGAGTTGCTACATTAAAAAAATATTTTGACGGAAGGGTTATTCCGCAAAACCCACGGATTGTGAATGCTCAAAAATCAATTCGGACAAATGACATTGAAAATGTAGGAAAAACGGCACGACACCATACATTTTTTGAAATGCTGGGGAATTTTTCAATTGGAGAATACTTTAAGGAAGAAGCAATTGACTGGGCGTGGGAATTTTTAACTTCACCAAAGTGGATCGGATTCGAAAAAGAAAAGCTTTCCGTTACCGTACACCCTGAAGACCATGAGGCTTTTAATTATTGGAAAGAAAAAATTGGTTTGCCGGAAGAGCGTATCATCCGGTTGGAAGGGAATTTCTGGGATATAGGTGAGGGCCCAAGTGGTCCTAACACGGAGATTTTCTTTGACCGTGGCCCTGAATATGGTTCGGATTTAACTGATCCTGAACTCTATCCTGGTGGAGAGAATGACCGCTACCTTGAAATATGGAATCTTGTATTTTCACAGTTTAACCATAATCCAGACAATACTTATACCCCGCTTCCAAAGAAAAATATTGATACAGGGATGGGTCTGGAAAGAATGGCATGTGTAGTTCAGGACGTGCCGACGAACTTTGAAACAGATCTTTTTATGCCAATTATCCAGGCAACAGAAACGCTTTCCGGACAGCAATACGGCCAGGCAATTGAAAAGGACGTTGCTTTTAAAGTAATTGCCGATCATGTTCGTACAGTTTCTTTTGCCATAGGAGATGGGGCTTTGCCATCAAATGAAGGCAGAGGCTATGTTTTAAGAAGACTTCTCCGCCGCGCTGTTCGTTATGCGAAGCAGATTGGGATTGATCGTCCATTTATGCATGAGCTTGTTCCTGTGGTGGGAGATATCATGATTGATTTCTACCCGGAAGTGAAAAGCAAAGAGACTTTTATCCGTAAAGTGATCAAAACAGAAGAAGAACGCTTCCACGAAACACTAAATGAAGGACTGGCTATCCTTTCAGGCCTCATGAAAGCGGCAAAAGCTGACGGATCTGGCATAATCGCTGGAAAAGATGTTTTCCGTCTTTACGATACGTTTGGTTTTCCAGTAGAGCTTACTGAAGAGTACGCAGAAGAAAATGGCTTGGAAGTAGACCATGCAGCTTTTGAAGAAGAAATGGGCGCACAGCGTGCCAGAGCCCGGGCAGCAAGACAAGATTCCGGATCGATGCAGGTACAGGGGGGTGTTCTGGGCGAAATTAAAGTAGCCAGTGAATTTGTTGGATATGATCAGTTGACGTATGATTCCACTGTTGAGGCAATTGTTCGTGACGCAGCGTTGACAGATAAAGCAATTGAAGGAGAAGAGGTGCAGTTGATTCTTGCCCGCACTCCGTTTTACGCTGAAAGTGGAGGTCAAACTGGCGATAAGGGGACAATCTCAAATGACCGGATGAAACTTCGTGTGACAGATGTAAAAAAAGCGCCAAATGGTCAGAACATCCATACAGCGGTTATCGAACAAGGGGTCATTGAACAAGGGGATATTGTCACCTCTCAGGTAGACCCATCATCCAGAAGTGCAATTACGAAAAACCATACCGCAACCCATTTGCTGCACCAGGCATTAAAAGATGTATTAGGAGATCATGTTAACCAGGCAGGTTCACTTGTTGAGGCGGACAGGCTGCGTTTTGACTTTTCTCACTTCGGTCAGGTTCAGCCAGACGAGCTTAAACGTATTGAGGAAATTGTAAATGATAAAATATGGAACAGCTACTCTGTTGAAACAGCCAATAAATCCCTAGATGAAGCAAAAGCAATGGGAGCGATGGCATTATTCGGTGAAAAATACGGTTCAAATGTACGCGTAGTTTCCATTGGTGACTACAGTCTTGAACTTTGCGGAGGCTGTCATGTTAACAGTACTGCAGTGATTGGTTTATTCTGTATTATTTCCGAAGGCGGCATCGGTGCCGGAACACGCAGAATTGAAGCTGTAACTGGAGAAGCAGCATACCGATACATGAATGAGCAAATTAATCTGTTAAATCAATCAGCACAAACATTAAAAACTAATCCGAGAGATCTTGCTGCACGCATTCAGAGCCTGCAAAATGAAATAAAAGAGGTTCAGCGGGAAAACGAATCATTGCATGCAAAAATGTCAAACATTGAAGCAAGCAGCATTATGGACCGTGTGGTAGACATTGATGGCGTGGCAGTTCTTGCACAACAGGTTCAGGTGGCAGATGCAAACGGTCTGCGGACAATGGCTGATGATATTAAAAACAAAATCGGATCCGGCATCCTGGTGCTTGCGTCCGTTCAAGGTGATAAAGTTCAAATAATTGCAGGCGTTACAAAGGATTTAATTGAAAAAGGATACCACGCTGGACAATTAGTAAAAGAAGTTGCTTCACGCTGCGGGGGCGGCGGCGGCGGACGCCCTGATATGGCTCAAGCCGGAGGGAAAGATCCTTCTAAAGTAAAAGCTGCGCTTGAATTCGTACCGGAATGGGTGAAATCCGTTTGATTCTCTTACAATCTGGTGTACAATAAAAAGTATGTTGGATAAAAGGAATACATAGGTATTCCGGAGTGGGGTGCAGAAAATGAGCTCATTTGATAAAACGATGCGATTCGACTTCGGGGATGAATCGATGGATAAAGAAGTACAAAGAGTTCTTAACCAGGTGTTTGGAGCATTAGAGGAAAAAGGGTATAACCCTATTAACCAGATTGTCGGTTATCTATTATCCGGCGATCCTGCTTACATTCCCCGGCACCAGGATGCCAGAAATATCATCCGCAAGCTTGAACGTGATGAAATCATTGAGGAGCTTGTAAAGTTTTACTTACAACAGCATAAAGAGGATAACTAACATGCGGGTAATGGGATTGGATGTTGGCACGAAAACAGTTGGTGTTGCAATTAGCGATGCATTTGGCTGGACTGCTCAAGGAATTGAAACCATCAAAATTGATGAACGGGGCGGTCAGCTTGGATTTAAAAGAATCAAAGAACTCGTTTTGGAGCATGAAGTCTCAACTATTATAGTCGGTCTGCCGAAAAACATGAATAACTCAATCGGCCCCCGTGGTGAAGCTTGTCAGCAATATGCAGAAAAACTGCATAAAAAACTTGATATTGAAGTAAAACTATGGGATGAGCGACTTAGCACAATGGCAGCGGAACGTGTTCTTTTAGAAGCGGACGTCAGCCGGGAAAAAAGAAAAAAAGTTATTGATAAGATGGCAGCAGTAATGATTTTACAAGGCTACTTAAATAGCCGGAAATGAAGAGGTGTGAACAATATGGAACATGGTGAAAAGCATATTACAGTTGTAGATGAACAGGGAAATGAAGTACTATGTGAGGTCCTATTTACGTTTGATTCAGATGAATTTAAAAAATCTTATGTGCTTTACTTCCCTGTAGGGGAATCAGAAGAAGAGGAAATCGAAATTCATGCTTCTTCGTTTGAGCAGGATGATGAAAATGCAGAAGGCGAACTTAAGCCGATTGAAACAGAAGAAGAATGGGACATGATCGAAGAAATGCTAAACACATTTTTAGATGAAGAGGAAGACGCAGAGTAATTCAGATCCCCTTTTTTCAAAATCGGGGTGAGGGAGACACGCGCGCTTTCGACAAGAACACACAGGAGTTTGTTGCCTGTGTGTTTTTTTATTGTATAATGAATCTATTGAAGAAATTCGGCTGCTAATTGTTGCTGTTATATGTGGAGGGAATTTGTTTGAACGACAATCAATCTAAGTATGATCAATGGATTCAAAACTTACAAGAACGGAAAAAGGAAGCGAGAACTGTGAGAAAAATAGTATTCATTTCCATGATCGTTCTAATTGTAATAATTGCAGGGGTCGGGATTGGCGGATATTTTTACGTTACTTCTGCGTTAAAACCTGTAGATACTGATGACGAAAATCCGGTAACGGTAGAGATTCCTATTGGATCATCTGTCGATTCCATTACCTCGATTTTAGAGGAAAATAATATAGTGAAAGATAAAAATGTATTCAAGTACTATTTGAAATTTAATAATGAGTCCGAATTTCAAGCCGGCACTTACGACTTGACTCCTGCCATGACACTTGCTGAGATTACGGAAAGTTTAAAAACGGGCAAAGTTTATCATGAACCCATATTTAATGTGACCGTTCCTGAGGGGCTTCGTTTGGAAGAAATTGCTCAGATTATTGAAGATAAAACCAATTATACTCAGAAACAATTTATGGAAACGATATCTGATCGTGATTTTATTGCCTCCTTACAGGAGAAATATCCTGAACTAGTAACGGATGAGGTAATGAACGAAGATATCCGTCATCCATTGGAGGGATATTTATATCCCGCTACGTACCCATTTTACGAAGAAGATCCTTCGCTTGAAAAGATCATTACAGAAATGGTGGATGCAACAAATAACATAATGACGCCATATATTGCTGCAATTTCTGAATTTGAAGCTGGAGATTTTGGACCCGTAAAGGAGGATGAAGAAAATAATCCTATGACGGTGCATAAAGCGCTGACTTTTGCTTCCCTTTTAGAAGAAGAAGCAACCGAGTCTACAGATCGAGGCGTCATCGCAGGAATTTTTTACAACAGACTGGAAGAGGATATGCCGCTTCAAACGGATCCCACGGTTTTATATGCATTAAATGAATGGAAGGACCGGGTATTGTTTGAGGATCTGGAGGTTGATGACCCCTACAACACTTACCAAAATCGCGGGTTGCCGCCCGGGCCAATCGCTGCTCCAGGTGAAGCTTCTATTGAGGCAGCGTTGAATCCGGAGAACACAGACTACCTTTATTTCCTGGCAGCAGCTGAAGATGGAGCCGTATATTACTCTGAAACGCTTGAAGAGCACGAGCGTAAAGCAGAAGAGTATATATACAATGCAGCAGACGATAAAGACGAGCAGCAATAAAAAATGACTAGATGGCGGGAGGAAAGTTTATTCACTTTCCTCCTTAAGTTGTGTTAAAATGGAACAAGTATTTTTAAGCGTACTTCACAGAGCCGGTCGAGGATGAAAGCTGATTATGGCTTTCTTCTTTTCATGTCAGGCAGCTAAAGAGGTGAACGCTCTTTTTTATGTGAATTGCAGCGGAGTAAAAGGCGGGATTCCTATTGAATGATCAAGTTCACGGCTATATTGAAAAACTGTACACAGACCGTGCGCCATTACTTACGGAGATGGAGAACTTTGCTGTCGAGGGGAATATCCCCATTATGGAACTTGATGGTATAGAAGCTTTGCTCCAATGGCTCCGGTTTCAGCAGCCAAAGCGTATTTTAGAAGTTGGCACAGCCATTGGGTATTCAGCTATTCGGATGGCAGAGGCGTTGCCAGACGCTCAAATTGTATCGATTGACAGAGATGAAGAGCGTCTTGCAAAGGCGTCAACCTATATAAGCAGATCAGGCTATGAGGATCGTATATTTCTACTCCATGGTGATGCACTCGAAATAAAGCACAAGGCTGAAGAGTTTGGGCAATTCGATGCTTTATTTATTGATGCGGCGAAAAGTCAATATGGACGATTCTTTGAATTATATGAACCTCTTTTATCAGCGCATGGTGTCATTTACACAGATAATGTTTTGTTTAAGGGCCTTGTGGCTGAAGCCAGTCCGGAAGTCAGCAGAAATGTAAAGCAGCTTTTAAGGAAAATAGATCATTATAATAAATGGTTAATGAATAATGAGAACTACCAAACAGTTATTTTGCCGGTGGGCGACGGTTTGGCCATAAGCAAAAAGAGGTGACGATATGAAGAAGCCGGAGTTGCTCGTCACGCCATTATCATCAGCACATATAAAAGAGTTATGTGAAGCCGGTGCTGATGCATTTATAATAGGCGAACAGCGATACGGGCTGCGTTTAGCAGCTGATTTTTCAAGAGAAGAATGCCAGGAAGCAATACGCATCGCCCATGATTATGATAAGAAGGTCTATATCGCAGTAAATGCTATTTTTCACAATGATAAAGTGGATGAATTAAATGATTACCTGCTGTTCTGTCAGGAAGCTGGAGCTGATGCAATTGTATTTGGTGACCCTGCAGTTTTAATGGCTGCCCGTGAATCAACACCGAACCTTCCTTTGCATTGGAACACAGAAACGACTGCCACCAATTACTTTACATGTAATTACTGGGGTCAACGCGGAGCAAAACGTGCTGTATTGGCCAGAGAGCTTTCAATGGATGCAATCGTTGAAATGAAGGAAAATGCAGAGGTTGAAATTGAGATTCAAGTTCACGGGATGACCTGCATGTTTCAATCTAAACGTTCTCTTCTGGGGAATTACTTCCTTTATCAAGGGAAAGCACTTCAAATTGAAAACCGAAAAGAGCAGAAAAACATGCTTCTTCATGATGTGGAACGAGATAATAAATACCCGATTTTTGAGGACGATAATGGCACGCATATAATGAGTCCAAACGATATGTGCATCATTGATGAATTGCAGGAAATGATTGATGCGGGAGTCGATTCCTTTAAAATTGAAGGAGTTCTGCAAAAACCTGATTATGTAACGAATGTTACTGCATTATACAGAAAAGCGATTGATGCTTGTGCAGCCGATCCTGAAGCGTATGAAGCCCAGAAAGACCAGTGGCTAGAAGCAATCGAAGAAGTACAGCAGCCACATCGTCCGCTCGATACTGGATTCTTCTTCAAAGAAACCGTCTATTAAGGTGGGAGGTCTCAAAGATGGCAATAATAAATGATAAAATATCAACAATCATTGATGGGAAAAGAGTTATTGTAAAAAAGCCTGAATTATTGGCACCTGCCGGAAACCTTGAAAAGCTTAAAGTGGCAGTTCATTATGGCGCTGACGCGGTTTTTATTGGAGGTCAGGAATATGGCTTACGCTCAAATGCAGGCAATTTCACCTTGGAAGAAATGAAAGAAGGGGTCGAATTTGCAAGAGAGTATGGCGCAAAAATTTATGTAACAACAAATATTTTTGCCCATAATGAAAATATGGACGGGCTGGAAGAGTATTTACGTGGCATTGCCTCTGCGGGGGTTGCTGGTATCATTGTCGCAGATCCGCTGATCATTGAAACATGTAAACGTGTGGCTCCTAATGTGGAAATCCACTTGAGCACCCAGCAGTCACTTTCCAACTGGAAAGCAGTTAAGTTCTGGAAAGAAGAGGGACTTCACCGCGTCGTATTAGCCCGGGAAACAAGCGGAGATGAAATTCAGGAAATGAAAGAAAAGGTAGATATTGAAATTGAAACATTTATCCATGGTGCAATGTGCATCGCATACAGCGGGCGCTGTGTCCTGAGCAACCATATGACAGCGCGTGATTCAAACCGTGGAGGCTGCTGTCAGTCATGCAGGTGGGATTATGACCTGTATGAAGTGGACAATATGGAAGAGAAAGCATTGTACAGTGAAGAAGATGCCCCGTTTGCCATGAGCCCTAAAGATTTAAAGCTGATAGAATCAATACCGAGAATGATTGAAGTTGGAATTGACAGCTTAAAAGTGGAAGGCCGGATGAAATCGATTCACTACGTTGCCACAGTAGTCAGTGTGTACCGTAAAGTGATTGACGCATATTGTGCGGATCCAGAAAACTTTAAAATTAAACAGGAATGGCTGGATGAACTGGATAAATGTGCAAATCGTGAAACAGCTACAGCTTTCTTTGAAGGTGTACCTGGACACGAGGAACAAATGTTTGGCGTTCATGGCAAAAAGACCAAGTTTGATTTTGCCGGTCTTGTTCTGGATTATCATGAAGAGTCCGGCATGGTTACGCTGCAACAGCGCAACTACTTCCAATCCGGGCAGGAAGTAGAGTTTTTTGGGCCGGAAATGGAAAACTTTACACAAGTTGTGGATAAAATATGGGATGAAAAGGGCAATGAAATCGAAGCAGCCCGTCACCCGCTTCAAATCATAAAATTCAAAGTTGAGCGTCCTTTGCGTCCGCGCAACATGATGCGAAAGGAGCTTGTCGTTAAATCATGAGAAATAAACCAGTAGTGATTGGGGTAACAGGTGGATCAGGTTCGGGGAAGACTTCAGTAACAAAATCTATTTATGATTTTTTTCAAGGGCATTCAATCGCTATGATTGAACAGGATTATTACTATAAGGACCAAAGTGAAATTCCTTATGAAGAACGTCTTGCAACGAATTATGATCATCCGCTGGCCTTTGATAATGATTTGCTGATTGAACACATTATGACGCTTCAAAATCGTGAGGCGATTGAGAAGCCGGTATACGACTACACTGTTCATACCCGAGCTGAAAGAACCATACCAGTAGAGCCTAAGGATGTTATTATTTTAGAGGGTATTTTGGTATTGGAAGATGAAAGACTGCGTAACTTAATGGATATTAAGTTATATGTGGATACGGACTCTGACTTAAGAATTATTCGCCGTTTACTTCGTGATATAAACGAAAGAGGCCGTACGATTGATTCAGTCGTTGATCAGTATATTAATGTGGTAAGACCGATGCACAATCAGTTCATTGAGCCTACTAAACGATATGCGGACATCATTATTCCGGAGGGCGGACAAAATCACGTCGCCATCGACTTAATGGTAACGAAAATTCAAACGATTCTTGAACAAAAGTCAATTGTGTAATATGATAGCAAAGAATGTAAAGAGGATATTATTTTTCCTCTTTTTTAACTTACTTCATAAAAGAAGTAATGAACACATAGCATGACTAAGAAGTAATCGGTTCTCATGCATTTAAAGGAGTGAAGGGTTTTGTCTAATGAAAAAGTATTTCCAATGACCCAAGCGGGGAAAGAGAAGCTTGAGCAAGAACTTGAGCAGCTAAAATCAGTAAAACGTAAAGAAGTGGTGGAGCGTATTAAAATAGCCCGCAGCTTTGGGGACCTGTCGGAAAACTCTGAATATGATTCAGCGAAAGAAGAACAGGCGTTTGTTGAAGGGCGGATTTCGACGCTCGAGGCGATGATCCGCAATGCGAAAATTATTGAAGAAGACGGCACGTTGGATGGAGTGGTGTCTCTTGGGAAAACCGTTACATTTGTAGAAATGCCAAATGGTGATGAAGAGGCCTATACCATCGTCGGAAGTGCAGAGGCGGATCCGTTTGAAGGGCGTATATCGAATGATTCCCCTATTGCAAAAAGTCTGCTTGGTAAGGTTGTAGGCGATCAAGTGAAAGTTCAAACTCCTGGCGGGGACATGGATGTTAAAATCGTATCAATTAAATAAATTTACTATAAAATACTTCAGATGATGGTTATCATCTGAAGTATTTTTGTAACATTTCCTTTTTGGGTTCGTCTAATCATATAGGTGAACCTACCTAGTTTTGAAAAGGGATTGATTTCACTTGTGCTGATAAGGTACGGTCATGTTATGCTAGTTTAGATTCCGTTGTCATTGGCAGACAGCGTCTTAATAGGAGTGATGAAAATGGCATTTAATAATTCGAGGGTAACAATGCAGGATAAAAAAAGAAGAACAAATTTAATATTAAATTCTTCCATTGCCATTGTGCTTGGTTTAATTGTAATTGTAGGCTCAATTATTTTCTTTAATGATTCAAATAATACGGCTTCGACTGAGTCAGAAGAAAGTCAGACACTTGCTGAAAAGCATTTATCTTCTCAGGAATCCAATGAAGACAGCGGGTCTTTAGCAGATAAGGGACAGAACGATGAGAATGAGAATAGCGGTGCAGCAGTAGAAGATGATGAAAAAGAAGATGCAGCCGACGAAAAAGCAACTGAAGATAAAGAAGCTGAAGAATTAGCAGCAAAAGAAAAGAAAGAAAAGGAAAAGAAAGAAAAAGAAGAACAAAAGCGTAAAGAAGATGAGAAGAAAGAATTGGAGTCAAATGACGAAACAAACAGTGATGACTGGAAACCAATTGGGACTTCGCAGACTGGGGAGCATGTTTCCTCCTATGATGAAGGAACGGTCGATTGGAATGAGAAAGTTAAAGCTTTATCTTATGCTACTGGTATAAATGCAGATAACATGACTGTATGGTATATAGGAAATGATGGAAGCCCTCAAAAATCGGTTGGTACGGTTTCGGAATCAGGTAAACCGAATGAAAAATACCGTGTCTATCTTGAATGGGTCGACCAAAAAGGATGGAAGCCAGTAAAAATGGAAAAATTATAAAAAGAAGGAGCAGCTTTTGCTCCTTCTTTTTATTTGGCTTTGTAGTGAACAGAGGCAGTATAATGCGGCCGTCCTTTTTCATCGATGGCAACTTGATGGGAAACAGCATGAACTTGCAGCATAATCGCCCGGTTCTGGTCGATTTTTATCTGAATTTTTTTCTCAAGATCCTGTAATGAGTGGGACTCATAGAATTCAACCTTATCTTGCAGTATATCTATTTGAAAAGACATCAATCAATTCCTCCTGATAAAATTAGATGGCAAATTTAATTGTATCATGTTCAGCAATAATGAAGAATTGAAAAATGGGGTTTGCTGTGATAAAGTCAAAGAAGTTTTGATGAACTTAATAAGGGTAAGGTGGGAACCAGAATGAAAATTGCTATTATAGGTGCAATGGAGGAAGAAGTGTCATTGCTAAGATCAACGATAACAGATTCAAAAAAGGAAATCGTGGCTAACAGTGAGTTTACAAGCGGCAGAATGAACGATTCGGAAGTAGTACTTGTGAAAAGCGGTATTGGTAAAGTTAATGCGGCAATGACAACAACAATTTTATTGGAACGGTATCAGCCGGACCTAATTATTAATACAGGTTCAGCAGGAGGTTTTGAAGCGTCACTTAATGTCGGGGATGTGGTTATTTCCACTGAAGTGCGGCACCACGATGTAGATGTTACGGCATTTGGATATGAATACGGCCAAGTCCCCCAACTGCCGGCAGCGTTTACTGCTCATCCTTTACTGAGAGAGATTGCTGAGCAGCAAGCCGCCTCAATTGAAGGTATTCAAATAGTAAGCGGATTAATTGCTACAGGTGACTCATTTATGAATGATCCTGAACGAGTAGCTGCCTTAACTGACAAATTTACTAATCTGCAGGCGCTTGAAATGGAAGCAGCTGCAATTGCACAGGTTGCACATCAATACGGCACACCATTTGTCATTATCCGCTCGCTGTCTGATATTGCAGGAAAAGAGTCGGACATCTCATTTGATCAATACCTTGAAAAAGCAGCTGTCAATTCTGCTAATCTTGTAATGGATATTGTGTCAGGCGTCTCTAAATCATCATTTACAGCATAAGAGGTTAAGGATCTTCCGTTAATCGTTCTTCTTGAGAAAACTCGTGGAAAAGCTTCATTAGAGCTCTTTTTTCTATTCGAGATACGTAGCTTCTTGAAATGCCTAATTCTTTGGCGATTTCCCGCTGCGTTTTTTCTTCAAGTCCGTTTAATCCAAATCGCTGTGTAATAACATCTTTTTCTCGGGGTTCAAGTGATTCTATAAACAATCGAACCTTTTCCTGGTTCATTTTTTCGTGGATCAGCTGATCAAGTTCTTCTTCTTCGCCCCGCAGCACATCAATTAAACTGATTGCATTTCCGTCTTTATCTTCTCCGATCGGGTCGTTTAATGATACATCTTTTTTGACCTTTTTTAAGGAGCGTAAAAACATCAATATTTCATTTTCTATACATCTGGCAGCATAAGTGGCGAGCTTAGTTCCTTTATCAAAGGAATAGCTTTCAATGGCCTTAATTAATCCGATTGTTCCAATAGAGATTAAATCTTCATTGGATTCGCCAGTATTTTCAAATTTCTTAACAATATGTGCTACCAGCCTTAAATTATGTTCAATAAGCGTTTTTCTTGCTTCGTCATCTCCTTTTAATGTTTTCTCGATCATTTCTTTTTCTTTTTCCTTAGATAACGGCTGCGGGAACGCATTCTGTTTAAAGTAGCCCATCAGCGCAGTACCGTCGCCGAGAGCCATTAAAAGAGCTAATAACAGACTGGACAAAGTTTGCCCTCCCTTCACTGCGTTTCTTAACTATATGAAGTGGGGAAAGAAAACTTGCTAGTCCACATCAATTATCATGCAGGCGGAATCCCTGAAAAACGGAATCCTGAGGGAAGAAGAAATAACTTAAATCGCTGCAGTGCACGTTGGAGCAGAGTTTGGACTTATTTTATAAACTGATTGAATAATTAGATTATTCTCCTTAAAAAAAAGCCAATTCGCTTTAGAATTGGCTTTAACACGCATTACATTTTTTTTACTTTTAATGGACTTATCATAAGAATAGATAATAAAAAAACAATTGTAATATTCCAGGATAAGGATATTAACGGAGATGCTAAAAAACTTAGTGCCATCAGGCATCCTGCTGCTGTAATGGGAAGCCCTTCAAAAAAACTGGAAGGTTCTTTGCAATTAAAACGGGCTAAACGGTAGGCTCCGCATCCAATATAAAAAATAGCCAGCATCATACCGCTGACACCAAAATCAAGTAATAGTCCATGATAAATTAACAGTGCCGGTGCTACTCCAAACGATACCAGATCACTCATGGAGTCGAGCTGCCTGCCAAGTTCTGATTCAATGCCTAATTTTCTTGCGGCAATGCCGTCAAAACGATCCATAAATGCAGCGATAAAAATAAGGAGTGCAGCTAGAGAAAATTCGCCTGTAGTGGTATAGAGAGCCGCAAAACCGCCAAGAACCAAATTGGAGAGTGTCAAAAGATTCGCGGTCTGTGCTTTGGCTTTTTTAAAGGTGTAATCAATTGCTTGCAAAAATGACACGGGGGTCCTCCTCGTAAAAGTTATAATACATATTGTACCCTTTTTAGTACTTGTTGTTAAGTCCATTATTCATGGAGATACAGGAGGCTTCGTCAATGAAACGTTATATGTACCAGAAATTTGTAGAATTAACGAATAGAAAATGGAGTTCTTCTTTATTAAAAAGATTCACAGCTTCAACGGTCAGTAAATTAATTATACCCTCATATAAAAAAGCTTTTTCGATTTCAGATGACGAGTGGATGAATCCTGAAACAGGATACCAGTCGCTCCAGGATTTCTTTACACGACAAGTGCAGCAGGACAAAAGACCGGTATCTTCAGACGAAAAGAGCATTATCAGTCCGGTAGACGGGACTATTGAGTACGCGGGAACAATAACAGAAAAGGACGAATATGTAGTTAAAGGTATAACCTATTCGATTGAAGATTTGCTTGGGAGTAAAGAGTATGCGAAGGTGTTTAACGGCGGTGAAGTAATGGTATTGTATTTAAGTCCAGCTAATTACCATCGAATTCATTCCCCCGTAACTGGCAAGGTGGGAAGACAGTGGATATTTGGACGCTCTTCTTATCCCGTTAACCATTTTGGCTTAACCTATGGAAAGCAGCCACTGTCCAGAAACTATCGAATGGTCACAGAGGTCATTACTTCAAAAGGACAAATGGCTTTTGTAAAAGTAGGAGCAATGTTTGTAAACTCAATTCACCTGTCAAATACAACAGAGCACTGGCAGCGCGGGGAAGAAGTAGGTTTATTTCGTTTTGGTTCAACCGTCATTATTCTGACTCAAAAAGAAACTATGATCAGGATGAAAGATTCAGGACCCGTAAAAATGGGAGAGGAAATTGGGCGCTTCCGGTAATTATTAATATTAAAGCGATAATGTCATGGATCTGCGCTCTATTGCTTCTTCTATTAGATTAATAAAGTCATCTGACAGATTAAGTCTTTTAGCTTCAGATAAGGCTTCAATGAGTATATGCAGTGGCAGCTTGTCCACTTGACATTCTCCTTTCAATCAATCGTTATTTGTATACTTAGATTAGCAGATCAATATTGAAAGAACAAGCGTTCTCTTATCCACAGCCAGCCGTGGATAAGCTGTGTAAAACTTGTAGATATCTTAATGAATGTCAATCGTTACAATGGTTGAAAATGTCAAAGAGTTATCCACAGTTTTTTATTCTTAGCTGAATTTGTCGAACGATTCTTATCATTCGAACTAATTAAATCGGTTTTGAATTACAGCATTGGATGCTGTATTATTAGTATTTAAAGTTAAAAGAGGTGACGTGTGTTGATAAAGTTATTTTTACCAAACGAATTTGTAGATAGTGTCTTTGAAATTTCCCCTCAAAAACTTAAGGAACAGGGAATAAAAGCGATTATTACAGATCTCGACAATACTTTAGTAGAATGGGACCGAAAAAATGCCACTCCCAGACTTTTAGAATGGCTGGAGTCGATGCAGAAAAATAATATACTTGTTACGATTGTATCCAATAATAATCAGCTTCGTGTTGCTGCTTTTTCTGACCCGATTGGTGTACCGTTTATTTATCACGCGAGAAAACCAAGAGGCAAAGCTTTCAGACAGGCGATTAAGGATATGAATGTAAAAAAAGAAGAGACGGTCGTAATAGGCGACCAGCTGCTGACAGATGTTCTTGGCGGCAACAGAAATAAACTGTATACGATTTTGGTTGTCCCTGTTGCAAAAACAGATGGTTTCTTTACCCGTATAAACCGTCGCATAGAGCGCCGGCTGTTAAAGTTTTTTAAACGTAAGAATATGATCCAGTGGGAGGATACAAAGTGAGTGAAGTAAATGTTGCTTGTATCGGTTGTGGTGTAGCAATTCAAACGGAAGATAAAGAAGCGATTGGCTATGCTCCGCCATCAAGTCTTGAAAAAGATCAAGTCATTTGTCAACGGTGTTTCCGATTAAAGCATTACAATGAAGTCCAGGATGTCGCATTAACAGATGATGATTTTTTAAAGATATTAAATGGTCTGGGCCGTGTGGATGCGCTGATCGTTAAAGTTGTTGACATCGTTGATTTTAATGGCAGTTTTTTACACGGACTTCATCGGTTTGTAGGGAAAAATCCTGTTTTGCTAATCGGAAACAAATCGGATATACTTCCGAAATCTGTAAAACCAAACAAGGTAATAAACTGGATGAAATACGAAGCCAAACAACTTGGCCTTAAACCGGTAGATGTTTTGTTGTGCAGTGCAGAAAAAGGTCATCATATACAAGAGGCGCTGGCGTCAATTGATCATTATCGCAATGGTAAAGATGTATATATTGTGGGCTGTACGAATGTTGGAAAATCCACTTTTATTAATCGGATAATTAAAGAGGTGACAGGTGAAGGAGATGTGATCACTACCTCACAATTCCCCGGCACTACACTTGATATGATTGAAATTCCTCTGGATGATGGACAAGCGATCATCGATACTCCGGGGATTATTAACCGTGACCAAATGGCTCATGTTGTGAATAAAAAAGACTTGAAGCGCGTAATGGCCCGTAAAGAAATGAAGCCGAAGATTTTTCAATTAAATGAAGAACAAACGCTTTTCGTAGGCGGTTTGGCCAGATTTGATTACTTGAGCGGCGGCCGAAAATCATTTACGTGCTATTTTTCCAATGAGTTAGAGCTTCATCGCACGAAGCTTGAAAAAGCAGATGACCTGTATAATCGTCATAGAGGCGAGTTATTATCTCCGCCCCGTGAAGAGGATGTACACAGTTTTCCTGAACTTGTCCGCCATGAATTTACGTTCAAAGAAGAAAAAATGGATATTGTGTATTCTGGTCTGGGCTGGATCACGATTAATGAACCTGGAGCAAAGATCGCAGCATACGCACCAAAAGGTGTAAGTGTACTGGTAAGGAAATCACTTATTTAAACCAGCGGAGGTGAAGCGATTGGCATATTTATTAGGAGTAATTGGAAATCCAATTTCGCAATCCAAGTCGCCGCTCATGCATAATAAATGGTTAGCAGAAGAGGGGCTTGACGGGTACTATCAGGCTTTTGCCATAGAGCTTGAAAAGCTGGAGGAAGCAATCGTCGGGATGAGGGCTTTGGGCATTGATGGATGGAATGTAACGATTCCGTTTAAAGAAGCGATCATGCCTTTTCTTGATGAACTGGATCCAGCAGCTAAAGCGATTGGAGCTGTAAATACAGTAGTCAGAAATGGTGATAAGCTGATTGGCAGAAATACAGACGGGTTAGGATTTGTGCATTCATTACTTGAAAAAAGGTCCGCTGACCAGCTTAACCAGGCATCTGTCTTAATCATTGGAGCTGGAGGGGCTGCTAAAGGCATCTATTATGCTTTGGCACAATATCACCCCGAAAAAATTGTGGTAACCAACCGAACACAGCAAAGAGCTGAAGCGCTGGTTTGTTCAATTTCAGTGCCTTCACCTGGTTTTACCCTTACAATCCATGAAGCTCAAGAAAGGCTTCACGAATTTGATATTATTATTAATACAACCTCTGTAGGTATGATTCCAAATATAAAGGATATGCCATTGGATATTACCAATATAAGCAAAAATGCACTGGCCGCTGACATCATTTATAATCCCCTGGAAACTTCTTTTTTACATGATGCACGGCTTAATGGAGCAGATACTTTAAATGGAGTGGGTATGTTTGTTCATCAGGGAGCTCTCGCTTTCAGCTATTGGACAGGGAAACATCCAAATACAGAGCAGGCAATCAAAACGATCATTCAAGATCAAGGAGGAACAATATGTTAACAGGTAAACAAAAGCGGTATTTACGCTCAGAAGCTCATCATTTATCTCCAATTTTTCAAGTGGGCAAGGGTGGCGTTAATGAAAATATGATTAAACAAATTGGAGAAGCGTTAGAGGCCAGAGAATTGATTAAAGTGAGCATTCTCCAAAATTGCGACCAGGATAAAGATGAAGTGGCATTGGTCATTTCAAAAGGTACACGGGGAGAGATAGTCCAAAAAATCGGGAATACGATCGTCGTGTATAAAGAATCTCGTGAAAATAAAAAACTGGAACTGCCAAAGGTGAAATAAAAATGCCCAAAAAAACGGGTATTCTGGGAGGGACCTTTAATCCGCTTCATATCGGCCATTTGATTATGGCGAACGAGGCTTATCACGCTTTGTCACTCGATGAGGTCAGATTTATGCCAAGCGCAAAACCTCCCCATAAAATAAATCATGCTATTGAATCCAATGAACACAGAATCAATATGGTGCAGCTTGCGATTGAGCATATCCCTTATTTTAAAATTGAGTTAATTGAATTTGAACGCTCGGGCATTTCTTTTACGTATGATACAATAGTACAGTTAAAGAAAAGAGAACCTGAAACTGAATTTTATTTTATCATTGGCGGGGATATGATTGATTATTTACCAAGCTGGTCAAGAATTGATGAACTTGTAAAAGAGGTGCAGTTCGTTGGCATTATGCGTCCCGGTTTTGAAGGAGAAACCAGCTATCCTATTCTAAAGCTGCAGACTCCTTTTATCGATCTTTCTTCTACAGTTATTCGTGAGCGAATTAAAAAGCGCATAGATGTTACTTTCCTGCTCCCTGAGAAGGTTTATAACTATATAACCAAGGAGGAATTATATGAATCGTGAAGAAGCTTTAGCGCATGTAAAAGAGGTTTTGCCGGAACAGAGGTATGTTCATACACTTGGAGTGATCGACACAGCAAAAGCGCTGGCTAAGGCATATGGCGCAAATGTGGAGCACGCGGAGACTGCTGCGATTTTGCATGATATGGCAAAGCATCAGGACAGGGACGCCATGAAAAATCTCATTCAGGAAGAAAATATTGATCCGAGGCTGCTTCTATTCCATCATGAGCTATGGCATGCACCTGTTGGAGCCTATTTAGCCAAAATGACAATGGGTGTGGAATCACAGGATGTCTTAAATGCGATTCGTTTTCATACTACCGGCCGGGCAGAAATGGGTCTTCTGGAGAAGATTATCTATTTAGCAGATTCGATTGAGCCGGGCCGTAAATTCCCTGGTGTTGAATATATAAGAGAAGCAGCTTATAAGGATTTAGATGAAGCGCTAAGACGGGCAGTGAAGCAATCAATCTTATTTTTAATTGAGAAAAAACAGCGCATCTTTCCAGATACACTTGAGTGTTATAATGATCTGATGCTACAAAAGGAGAAAAATAAATATGAATGAAGTTGAATTATTGAAAATTGCTTATACTGCTGCAGATGATAAGCGTGCTGACGATATTGTCGCATTAAACATGAAAGGTATTTCTCTTATAGCGGATTATTTCATCATTTGTCATGGTAATTCTGACAAACAGGTTCAGGCTATTGCAAAAGAGGTAAAGGATCGTGCAGAGGAAGAAGGCTATGCGATCAAACGTATGGAAGGGTATGACGAGGCACGCTGGGTTTTAGTTGACCTTGGGGATGTAGTTGTTCATATTTTCCACCGTGAAGAACGCGATTATTACAAGCTGGAAAAACTCTGGGGAGATGCGCCGCTTGAGGACATGGCGAGCAGCATCAACTGATGAGTTACGGCCGGTTTGCTGAGGTCTACGATCAGCTGATGAAAGATATGCCTTATGACCAGTGGACGCGTTTTTTACTCGAAAAACAAAATGAATTCAATATTACCGGCCGCAGACTCATGGATGTAGGATGCGGTACAGGAGAATGGACGCTGAAAATTGCTCAGGAGGGTTTTGAGGTAACGGGAATTGATCTTTCAGATTCTATGCTGGCAGTAGCCTCTAATAAAGCACAAGAAGCGGGAGTCGCTATTGAATTTTTTCAACAGGATATGGCAGAAGCAAGCGGTTTCGAAGCCTTTGATATTATTACGATTTTTTGTGATTCATTAAATTACCTGGAAACAGAGGATGAAGTTAAAAGCACTTTTCACCATATGCATAAGCTGTTAAACCCAGGTGGCTTGTTTCTATTTGATATACATTCCATTTATAAAATGGATACATTGTTTATCGACCAAAGCTTTACCTATGACGATGGTGAAGTAGCCTATATTTGGAATTCATTTTCGGGGGATCATCCCTACAGTGTGGAACATGAATTGTCTTTTTTTGTCCTTGAAGATGAAGAACGCGACAGCTATATTCGATTCGATGAACTGCATAAGCAAAGAACCTATACGATTCAAACCTATAAAGCGCTGCTTGAAGAGACTGGATTTACTGTCGAAGGAATAACAGCCGATTTTTCACCCTCTTTATCTCCTTCGGATGAAAGTGAACGTATCTTCTTCACCTGTCGCAAGTAAAATTTAGATGAGATACAATCTCATCTTTTTTTTATAATTTTAAAGCATTGTAAGTAATTTTATGAAATAATATGGTCAAGCTCCTTTCTTTTCACAATGCATGAATAGCTCATGGAGGTGTGAAAAGTTTGAAACAATGGCTGCAATTAAACCGGCGGATTTTACTGATTTCCTGTCCGCTTCTTCTCGTTTTCTTTCTCCTTTTTAACCCCTTTAAAAGCGCTTCAACCGAAATTCCCACACCGCTTGCACCCGTTGCAGAACCAATATCCCAAAGTGAAGAATCAGAACCTCTTCCAATTGAAACGAGTCCGCAAATTCAAGTAGATATAAAAGGAAAGGTTCAATCTCCAGGTGTTTATACCGTTGCTGATGGTGACCGCGTAATTGATCTAATCAAGCTTGCCGGAGGAGAAACTGCGGAGGCAGACATGAGAGAGGTCAATTTATCTCAAAAGCTGTATGATGAGATGGTGATCTATATCCCTGCTGAAGGAGAAGAGGTTAAAGCACCTGCTACACAGCCTGGAGCTGCTGCTGCCCCGGGCCAAAAAGTAAAAGTTAATCTTAATTCCGCCGATTCTGATATGCTGCAAACTATACCGGGTATTGGACCTTCTAAAGCTGAAGCTATTCTTGATTACAGGGATACGGTTGGAAGATTTGAAACAATTGAGGATATAAAAAATATTTCCGGCATCGGTGACAAAACCTTTGATAAACTGAAAGAGTCGATTGATGTAAAGTAATAACGATAACGATGCATTGTTCAGAAGAGAAAAGGAGCGAAATAAATGGATAGAATCTCATGGGATCAATATTTTATGGCGCAAAGCCATTTACTGGCACTTAGAAGCACATGCACCAGATTAGCAGTAGGAGCAACAATTGTTCGTGAAAATCGTATAATCGCCGGAGGTTACAACGGGTCAATCGCAGGGGGTACACACTGTATAGACGACGGATGTTATGTAATTGACCATCACTGTGTACGTACCATTCATGCAGAAATGAATGCATTGCTGCAATGTGCAAAATTTGGTGTTCCGACGGAAGGCTCCGAAATCTTTGTTACACACTTCCCGTGTCTTCCTTGTTCCAAGGCTATTATTCAAGCCGGTATCAAAAAGCTATATTATTCAGCTGATTATAAAAATCATCCCTATGCTGTTGAATTATTTAGACAGGCGGAAGTGGAACTTAAGCATGTGCCCTTTAAACCGGAATCCTTAGAACCGTTAATGGAAAAATTACAAACTGAAGAAGGAAATAGATGAAATGGCTTATTCCATGTGCGTTAATGGCTGTTTTGGGTGTTACATTAGCGCACTCCCTATTTTGGGGGCTATTGCTGTTTCCTCTCTATGTCGTTTCATGGATTCGTTATCATCCCTCAAAGAAAGCAATCCTTATTTTAGCTTCCACTTGCCTGTTCTTTTTTCTCCTGACAGAGATTAAACGTTCTCATCACATCACCTTTTTAACAGGTGATGAAAAGGTTCTGCCGCTTCGCATAGTGGAGCCCTTAAAAGTAAAAAACAACACTGCTGCAGCCACAGCTTTAACTGGTAAGGGAGAAAAGATTCAAATTAAGCTCTATCTGGATAAAGAAACTGCTTCAAGTCAGGCAGCCCTCATGACCTCCTCCTGGTGTGATTGGAAAGGAACACTGGAAAAACCCTCCAAAGCCCGAAACCCTCATTTATTTAATTACAATACCTATCTTTGGAATCAAAATATCCATTGGATTTTCACGATAAATCATATGAATGATTTTAATTCCTGTTATCCTTTAACATTAACCTGGAAAGAAAAGCTAAATAAAATAAGAAGCAAGGGTATCGATCATTTGCATGAAACTTTTCCTGATAGGCTGGTGCCTCTTGCGAAGTCATTAATATTCGGTGATCGTGGAGATATGGAGGAGGAGCTGCTTGAAGCTTATCAAAAGCTTGGGGTGATTCACCTTCTGGCAATCTCCGGCATGCATGTTGGCATGATTGTTGGAATGCTGTGGTGGAGTCTGCTGCGGCTAGGGTTTACGAAAGAAAAAGTAAGAATCTATTTACTGTTGTGCCTGCCTTTATACGCAGTTGCGGCTGGTGGATCGCCTCCGGTTATCCGTGCTGTCAGCATGGTTATGGCAATGATCATATTCACCAGTATTGCAAAAAGGATTACTCTTCTTCAGGCGCTTTGTTTTACATTACTTATTCAGCTGCTGCTGAACCCCATGGTCATTTTACAGCCAGGCTTTCAGTTAAGCTATGCAGTCAGCTTTTCTATTCTGGTTTCCGCACCAAAACTTCTGAGAGCCACTTCGCGTATTATTTCTATATTAAAAGTTACCGCCATTTCCCAGTTGGGTGCCTTCCCGGTATTAATTTGGCATTTCCACGAAGTTTCTTCCGCTTCTTTTCTTGCGAATTTATTCTACATTCCGCTTTTTACCCTGTTTTTGCTTCCGTCGCTATTATTGTTATACTTGCTTTCTTTCGTGGCGCCTGGATTTACGTATCAGGCAGCTACGTGGCTTGAGAAGGTTGTAGAACTATTGGATGAACTTACTCATTATCTAAGCGCCTTTCCGTACGCAACAGCAGTTCTCGGCAAACCTTCAACCTGGCTTGTTCTATTTTATCTGCTGTCACTTATTTGGTTTTTCATACGTCTTGAAAAGGGTTTTTCACTTAAAGCAGGTGCCCTCTTTTTAATGATTCTGACGGGAGATTGGCTTTCTTCCCGGTTTAATCCGTGGGGGGCGATTCTTTTTATTGATGTTGGTCAGGGGGACAGTATTCTGATTGATTTGCCATGGGGCAGAGGGACCTATCTGATTGATACGGGAGGAGGAATGAGTTTTGATGAAAATATTAAGCCGTTTTCAGTAGGCCGGGAAATCATCTGGCCCGTTTTGAAAGCCAGGGGAATTACATCAATTGATAAACTTATTCTGACGCACGGCGATTGGGATCACATTGGGGGTACGTTGGACCTGTCTTCTTATATTCATATCGATGAGGTATGGATTTCTCCTAATTCTCATGAAAAAGACTCTGTATTGCCCATTGTAGAAGAGCTTTTTAAAAAGGATATACCTGTAATGGAAAAAAGAGCGCCTTATTCCTGGAATGTGGATACTCATTCCTTTACGCTTATGTATCCAATGGATGAGGTATATGAGGGAAATGATGACTCTCTTGTATTGTGGGGGGACATTGGAGGGTTCACATGGCTGTTTACAGGTGATCTTGAAAAGGAAGGGGAGATTGAGCTTATGGAGCATTTTGGAGTGCATGCAGATGTCTTAAAAGTTGGACACCATGGAAGTCTCACTTCTACTTCTGAGGAGTTTTTGAAGCAGGTCGATCCTGATTATGCTGTTATTTCAGCAGGAGTAAATAATCGTTTTAATCACCCTCATCCTGAAGTAACAGAACGTCTAAAAAAACAGGGAGCCACTGTATTGGGCACACATACAAATGGAGCCATTGAATACCGTTTTTATCGAAATAAAGGAACATTTCGAACGATGTTTCCATACGATGAAGAATAAGCAAGTTATGCCTGATTAAATGCTGTTAATTAAGAGCGCATTAAAATGTGCATGAAAAAAGAGCCAGCTTATGTCTGGCCCTTTCATTGTTAAGATCCTACAAATGATACAATCGTTGCTACAGCAAAGAGTATTGTAAAGAAGCCAAAAGATACAACGAACGCTACACCTGAGTCAATTAAGTCGTTACGTTTTGACTGGACATTCTTTTCAAATTCGTTCATAAATATCCCTCCTAATTCTATTTTAGTATAGAGGATCATAAAAAAAAAATCCATACTTACAAAAGTTTTTTCCTGTCATGGAACCGTTTATCACAAATAGTTCATGATTTTGGGGTGATAATATCAAGTGAGACAGGTGCTCCGCTTTACGGAGGATTTCCTAGGCCCTTCATAAAGCGTTTAAATACCCGCTTGCGTCCTCTTTGGAAGCAGGCGGTTCCCTTTACATATGGTTTGTGCTACTTGTCAAAACCCAAAAAGTTTTTTACGATAAGGGTAGAAGTATGCAGAAACGGAGCGGTAACCGATGATCGTAAAAGAATGGACAGCAATAAAACAAAAAAAATTCGCTCCTGTTTATTTAGTATATGGAGACGAGCCTTTTTTAATTAAAGAAACTAAGCAGCTTCTGCTCTCCAGCTCCATTTTAGAAAATGAAATGGATTTTAATTTCTCCTCCCATGACCTTGAGGACGGATCTACTATCGAACAAGCTATGGAGGATGCAGAAACCTTTCCCTTTATGGGGGAAAGAAGACTGGTGTTTGTACATAACCCATTATTTTTAACAACAGAGAAAAAAAAGGAAAAAGCAGACCAAAATTTAAATTCACTTGAAACTTATCTTGCTTCACCTGCTCCCTATACCATTTTGGTGTTTATTGCACCATATGAAAAACTGGACGAACGAAAAAAAATAACAAAACTTTTGAAAAAGCATTCCACGGTATTAGAAGCGAAAAAACTAAAAGAGCATGATATTCGTACATGGGTGAAGCAGCGTGTAAACCAGACAGGGGTTCAAATAGAAGATGAGGCGGTCAGCAGGGTGATTGAACTGGCCGGAACAAACCTTTTTCTGCTTTCAGGTGAAATTGACAAACTTGCCTTATATGCTTTGGAAACAAGTTTGATTACGGTTGAAATGGTGGACCAGTTAACGGCCAGATCAATTGAACAAAACGTTTTTGACTTAATTGACCGTGCTGTCCACAATAAAATTGATGAAGCACTGCGTCTTTATTATGATTTATTAAAGCAAAAAGAAGAACCATTAAAAATTTTGGCTCTTTTAGCAGGGCAATTCAGATTAATTTACCAGGTGAAAAATCTGACGGCAAAGGGATACGGTCAGCAGCAAATTGCAGCTCAGCTGAAGGTTCATCCCTTTCGGGTAAAGCTTGCCTCTAAGCATGCACAGGTTTTTACCAATCCCAAGCTTTCCAGCATTATGCTGGCCCTGGCTGAAAGTGATTTAGAAATGAAATCTTCAGGCTTTAAGAAAGAAATGTCCATTGAGCTTTTTTTGACAAAACTTCAAAACAGCCAATAAAAAACGACTCTCCAAAAGGAGAGTCGTTTTTTCGTATTATGCGTTTGCTTTTTTCATCAGGCTCGCTTTTTTACGGTCCGCATTGTTTTTGTGGATTAACCCTTTTTGAGCAGCTTTGTCCACTTGTTTAACAGCGCTTGAAAGAAGTTCAGTTTTATTGTCAGCATTTGTTTCAGCAGCAGTTTCAAAACGTTTTACAGCTGTACGCATTGCCGATTTTTGTTGAATATTCTTTGCTTTGCGCGCTTCACTTGTTTTTGTGCGCTTAATAGCAGATTTAATATTTGGCATTCATGTCACCTCCCAAATTGGATCGAGGTTCTATATGACTCGATTTAGCAATTCAAAACCCGCATATGCGAGTTCTAGTACACCCGCCATGCGAATTACTAGTTAAGAACTAAGTGTTACTTTTACATAAGAACAAGGGATATTTTATCAAATGGGGATAGAGATTGCAATAGATGAGAGGCAAAAATAGTGATTATGAGAAAAGAAAATGTCTGGGCAGCCTCACCATATAAAAATATTAGGTTGAATGGAATAAAGCATTTTCGTAAATCCTACCCTAAAAAGCGGAAAGTAGGGATAACGTGATATCGATGAGAACAGATCTTGCGATAGAAGCATTTGAAACTGCAGTTGAAGAACAATTGATTCAAGACCGTCCTGTGGATAATGGCGTGCAGATTACGGAGGATAAAATTGATGATTTTACTTTAAGCAAGGTTGTTATATCAAAAAGTGCAGAGCAGACTCTAGGAAAAAAGGAAGGCCATTATTGGACGCTTGAAGTTCCTCAGCTGAGAACTCAGGATGAAAAATGGCAAAAGATTATTTCTCAGTCCTTGGAAAAAGTAATTCGTCAGTTTCTGCCTCTTTCCCAAGTTTCAGCTGAGGCTCATGTCCTGGTTGTGGGGTTGGGCAACTGGCAAATTACGCCTGATTCATTAGGGCCTCTTGTATGTGAAAATGTTTTTATAACAAATCATCTGTTTCAGTATGAACCCCACGCCGTTCAGGAAGGATTCCGTAAAGTATCGGCAATAGCGCCGGGTGTAATGGGTCTGACAGGAATGGAAACGAGTGATATTATTCATGGGATTGTAGAAAAAGTCAAACCGGAAGCAGTCATCGTTATCGATGCTCTGGCAGCTCGTGCAGTCGAACGCATTCATGCGACAATCCAGATCTCATCCACCGGCATTCAGCCAGGGGCGGGAGTGGGCAATAAAAGAAAAGAAATCAGTTTTGAATCCCTCGGAGTACCTGTTATTTCCCTGGGCATTCCGACCGTAGTAGATGCTGTAACGATCACTCAGGATACATTAAATTACTATTTAAAAACGCTGGGTCAGAAAAAAAGAAATCAGGGAAAACCATCTAACTCTCTTTTGACTAGTGCTTTGCCTGGTTCAAGAAAACTAACCGAAGATGACCAGCCTTCTGAAGAAGAACGAAAACTTTATTTAGGAATGATGGGTGAGCTTGAAGAAGATGAAAAACGTCAATTATTGGAAGAGGTGTTAGCGCCGCTCGGCCATAATTTAATTGTAACACCAAAAGATACAGACTTATTTATGGAGCAGGCAGCCAATGTAATTGCCATGGCGATTAACAGTGCCTTGCATGCCAGTCTTTCAAACGGACAGGGAACGACTGTCACACACTAAGAATTGCGCAAAAAATTATTACGGTTCTTTCCTTTCTCTCACTGCATAGATTTTATATGAGTCATAAATGTGAGGTGAAGAGAAACGATGAAACGAACTAAGATGATTCCAGTAGAACCTATCCTATCTAAAACAGTTTATTCCATTGTACGTACTACAGTATTGCTCTTGTCGTTAACACTCACAGCCATCTGCATGCCTCATATTCTTTCCTGGTCGAAAAGCCATACAGTAGACTGGCCCAGTGAAATCCCGTTGTCCTGGACAAAGGCTTTTGTACAGATGGAGTCTTCCTCCATTACGCCAAATGAACCGTCTGTCCTGCAGGGCTGGGCAGGTGCGATGAAATTGAAGGCGACAGACCCCACCAAGTGGCTGACGATGGAGGGAGTATTTTTTGACCGTTCCGTAGCGTTTGCGCAAACTTCCGGGGATGCTCTATTTCCTGAGCCTTCAGAGTCCGTTCCTCCTACAGAATGGTTTTTAAATGGAGAGGAAGACGAAGCGCTTGAAGCGGAAACTGAATTAAAGGAAAGCCCGGCTTCTTCTGTCATTGTGCCGAATAAGGTGCTCTTGTATTTTACCCATTCAAGAGAGTCTTATCTTCCTTATCTGCCTGATACAAAAGATCCGAATAAAGCCCATCACTCTAAAGTGAATATTACCCAAATGGGGCCGGTCATAAAAACAGCGTTGGAGAAGCGAGGGGTCGGAGCAGTCATTGACGATACCGATATTGTTGGAAATTTAAAAAAGCAGGGGATGGACTATACAGAAGCGTATGATGAGTCCAGAAAAGTCGTTCAAAAGGTTATGAACGACACTCCGCAAATTTCATATCTGGTTGATGTTCACCGTGACTCTGCAAGACGAAATGTTACAGCGCTTGAATATAAAGGAAAGTCATATGCGAGGGTTGCACTGGTTGTGGGAGGAGAACACGCCCAAAGTGACAAAAATCTGGCCTTAGCGAAAACGGTTCATGAAAAATTAAATGAAAAGATTCCTGGTTTATCAAGGGATGTGTATGTAAAAGAAGGAGCAGGGACCAACGGCAAATATAATCAGGATTTGTCGACAAAAGCCATGCTTCTTGAGCTTGGCGGTGTGGATAACACCATGGAAGAGATACAGTTGTCTGCCGAACTGTTTGCCGATGTGCTTTCTGAAATTGTTTTAGAGGCAGAAGCGGTAAGTCAGCCCTGATTGACGCGATCAGTGCATTGAAACGTTGCTTCCAACCTGTTATACTGTATGCTAGCAGAATTGCGTCGAAAAAACAGGAGTGGACATGGAATGAATCAAGAGCAACGATCAAACAGACAAAAAAACATCCGGAATTTTTCTATTATTGCCCATATTGACCATGGGAAATCAACATTAGCTGACCGGATTCTTGAAAAAACAAAAGCGTTAACATCCAGAGAAATGAAAGCTCAGCTATTAGACTCGATGGACCTTGAGCGTGAGCGGGGCATCACCATTAAACTAAATGCGGTACAGCTTAAGTACCAGGCGAAAAATGGAGAAGAATATACTTTTCATTTGATTGATACACCAGGTCATGTCGATTTCACCTATGAAGTATCAAGAAGCCTGGCTGCTTGTGAGGGAGCCATTCTTGTTGTTGATGCAGCACAAGGAATTGAAGCGCAAACCTTGGCCAATGTTTATTTGGCTTTAGATAATGACCTTGAAATATTGCCGGTTATTAACAAAATTGACCTTCCAGCTGCTGATCCGGAACGTGTCAGGCAGGAGGTTGAAGATGTGATTGGACTGGATGCCTCAGAGGCAGTTCTTGCTTCGGCGAAAGCTGGAATCGGCATAGAAGAAATCCTTGAGCAGATAGTAGAAAAGGTGCCAGCTCCCGTTGGCGATCCTGAAGCTCCGCTTAAAGCATTGATATTTGATTCCTTGTACGATCCGTACCGCGGTGTAGTTGCCTATATTCGAATTGTTGAAGGTAAAGTGAAGCCTGGAGATAAGATCCGGATGATGGCAACAGGGAAAGAATTTGAAGTAAATGACATCGGTGTGTTTACACCGAAGGCAACGTCCCAGGAAGAGTTGACCGTCGGAGATGTTGGGTATCTAACAGCGGCTATAAAAAATGTCGGAGACACACGTGTAGGGGATACCATTACTAGTGCTGTCAACCCAACAGAAGAAGCACTGCCCGGATATCGTAAATTGAATCCAATGGTTTATTGCGGATTATATCCAATCGATACTGCCCGTTATGTGGATTTAAGGGAAGCGTTGGAAAAACTTGAATTAAACGACTCAGCCCTTCAATTTGAGCCGGAGACCTCTCAAGCGCTTGGTTTTGGGTTCCGCTGCGGATTCCTTGGACTTCTCCATATGGAAATCATTCAAGAGAGAATTGAGCGGGAATTTAAAATTGATTTGATTACTACTGCACCAAGTGTTATTTACGATGTGCATCTCGCAGACGGCACACAAATGATGGTCGATAATCCTTCTATGATGCCTGATGCACAATCGATAAATCATGTAGAAGAGCCCTATGTAAAAGCAACAATAATGGTGCCAAACGATTATGTTGGTGCTGTTATGGAACTTTCACAGGCAAAGCGCGGCAATTTCATCGATATGCAGTACATGGATGATTCACGCGTTAATGTAGTATATGAAATACCGCTGGCAGAAATCGTCTATGATTTCTTCGACCAGTTGAAATCAGGTACAAAAGGATATGCATCATTTGACTACGAATTGATCGGTTACCGTGAATCGAAACTGGTAAAAATGGATATTCTTCTTAATGCTGAAAAGGTGGATGCGTTAAGTTTTATTGTTCATAATGAATTTGCTTATGAACGAGGCAAGCTGATTGTTGAGAAGCTTAAGGACTTGATTCCCAGACAGCAGTTTGAAGTGCCTATTCAAGCAGCAGTAGGACAGAAAATAGTTGCCAGATCCACGATAAAAGCAATGCGCAAAAATGTTTTGGCGAAGTGTTACGGAGGAGATATTTCTCGTAAACGAAAACTACTCGAAAAACAAAAAGCGGGTAAAAAACGCATGAAAATGGTAGGATCAGTAGAAGTGCCGCAGGAAGCTTTTATGGCGGTACTGCAAATGGATGATTCAGAAAAGTAAAATGGATAAAATAAGGTAAAAACGGGGAGAGTGCTTCTTGCAGAAGCGATACTCATCCCCTTTTTGCATGAAAAGAGGTGGAACCATGACAACTGCAGCTTATATTCATATTCCTTTTTGCCATCATATCTGCCATTACTGTGATTTCAATAAAGTATTTATGAAGAATCAGCCGGTTGATTTATACATCGAAAAGTTAATTCAGGAAATAAAGCAGCGTGTCACGGCTGTTCAAAAACCGTTTACAAGTATTTTTGTCGGTGGAGGAACTCCTACTGCGCTTGACGCTCAACAGCTGGAGCAGCTATGTTCGGGGATCGCTGAATATTTGCCATTTAGCGACACAATGGAATATACCTTTGAAGCGAATCCGGGCGACTTGTCCAAGGACAAAATAGACGTTCTTCGCAAATACGGAGTAAACCGCTTAAGCTTTGGCGTCCAGTCCTTTAATGATGAGCTTCTGCACAAGATTGGTCGAAATCACCGTTCTGAAGACGTGTATCGATCCATTCAGGATGCCAGGACTGCGGGATTTGAAAACATAAGCATCGATTTAATCTACTCCTTACCAACTCAAACATTGAAGGATTTTGAAGAAACGATTGATAAAGCGCTTGCGCTGGGTCTTCCCCATTATTCGGGCTACTCCCTTATCGTTGAACCTAAAACCGTATTTTATAATTTAATGAGAAAAGGAAAACTGCCGCTGCCTGGTGAAGAAACGGAAGCGCAAATGTATGAATTGCTTATGAAAAAAATGGCTGAGCATGGTTTGGCACAGTATGAAATCAGTAATTTTGCCAAGTCTGGATTTGAAAGCAGGCACAATCTTGTGTATTGGGATAATGCGGAATACTTTGGGTTTGGTGCCGGAGCCCACGGCTATATAGATGGAGTACGATATTCCAATATAGGCGTGGTGTCAAAATACATGGAGCCCATTGAAAAAGGTGTTAAACCAACAATGCATGAGCACACTGTTTTAAAAAACGAAATGATGGAAGAAGAAATGTTTCTCGGGCTTAGAAAGACCGAAGGAGTATCGATCAGTCACTTCCGCCAAAAGTATCAAGTGGACCCGCTTGATCTATTTAAGGATTCAATTGAAGAAATGAAGGAAAGAAAGCTGCTGGAGCAGGATAGAGATTCCCTACGCCTGACCCATCAAGGCCGGTTTTTAGGGAATGAAGTTTTTCAATCATTTATTGGTGTGATCTAACTGATTGACAGGAATACGCTGATTTGATAAGTTAATGTTAGATTTAGCACTCAAGCTTACAGAGTGCTAACAGGGGTGATGAGCGTGTTAACTGATCGACAATTACTTATCTTGCAAGTAATCATTGATGACTTTATTCGTTCTGCTCAGCCTGTAGGATCGAGAAGTCTTTCAAAGAAAAGTGAAATTCAATATAGTTCGGCTACAGTCAGAAATGAAATGTCTGACTTGGAAGAGATGGGTTTTATTGAAAAAACTCATACCTCCTCCGGCCGTGTTCCTTCTGAGAAGGGATATCGTTTTTATGTAGATCACTTGCTTTCTCCACAGGCACTGCAGCAGCAGGATATTTCACAAATTCATTCGATTTTTGCAGAAAGAATTTTTGAGATGGAAAATATTGTGCAGCGCTCTGCGAAAATCTTATCGGAATTGACTAATTATACATCGATTGTACTGGGCCCTAACCTTCAGGAAAACAGGGTGAAGAAGGTCCAAATCGTCCCGCTGTCAGAGGGGACAGCCATTGCCATTATTGTCACAGATACCGGCCATGTTGAAAACAGGCGTTTCTCTCTTCCTAACGGGATGAATGCAGATGAAATTGAAAAAATGGTGCGGGTATTAAATGACCGGCTGGTTGGAACACCGCTTATGGATCTTCATGACCGCCTGTATCAGGAAATGGCTAACCTGCTAAAACGCCGGATCGCAAATTATGATCTGATGCTGCAGGCATTTGCTGAAATCATGAACGTTCCAATACATGACAAGCTGTTTTTTGGTGGAAAGATGAACATGTTGAATCAGCCTGAATTCAGTGATATTGAAAAACTCCGTTTATTAATGGACATGATTGAACGGGAAGAAAATCTTTATAAGCTGATCCGCCCGAGCGAAGGGGTAGGCATACAGGTGAAAATCGGCAAAGAAAATGATAATATTGCAATGGAAAATTGCAGTTTAATTACAGCAACTTTTCCTGTTGCCAGCGGGCAGCGGGGTTCTCTTGCTATATTAGGCCCGACCAGAATGGAATATTCGCGTGTGATCAGTTTACTGAATGTTATTAGCACTGATTTATCAAAAGCGTTATCAAGCCTGTATGAAGAATCAGAGGAATAATGTTCATGCGATGTTTTGAACATACTAAATGGGGGAAAAGGCACTTGGGTTGCTGGTATACTGTTTTTTTGATTATTTCAAGGAGGTGAAACAAATGTCAGAGAAAGAAACAACGAAAGAACAAGAAAATGTTGATAAAAGCACAGCTGAAAAAGAAACAGAAACTGTTCAAGCAGAAGCTGCAGAAGCATCTCAAGCCGAAGAAGGTCAGGGTAATGAGGTAACTGCTGAAAAAGAATGGGAAGCAAAAGCTGAAGAAGCTGAAAACCGTTATTTGCGTCTTCGCGCTGATTTTGATAATTATCGCCGCCGAATTCAAAAAGAAGGTGAAGCGAAAGAAAAGTACCGTGCTCAAAGCCTGATCACGAACATCTTGCCTGCACTGGATAATTTCGAGCGAGCGCTTAATATAGAGGTATCAGATGACCAAAATGGATCTTTTCTTAAAGGAATGCAAATGGTTCATACAAGCTTGCTGGATGCATTAAAAGCTGAAGGCCTTGAAGTGATTGAGTCAGTTGGCCAGCAATTTGATCCGCATCTTCATCAAGCTGTCATGCAGGTTTCTGAAGAAGGTGTTGATTCCAATACTGTAGTAGAGGAATTCCAAAAGGGATACCGCTTGAAAGATCGCGTTATCCGTCCATCCATGGTAAAAGTAAACGAATAATTTCGTTACATATTCATAAATAGGAGGTAATTTTAACATGAGTAAAATTATTGGTATTGATTTAGGTACAACGAACTCTTGTGTTTCTGTATTAGAAGGCGGAGAACCAAAAGTAATTGCTAACCCGGAAGGCAATCGTACATCTCCTTCTGTAGTAGCATTTAAAAACGGTGAAAAACAAGTTGGGGAAGTGGCGAAACGTCAAGCGATCACGAACCCTAACACGATCATGTCTATTAAAAGACATATGGGCACCAATCATACAGTAGAAGTTGATGGCAAAAAATATTCTCCTCAGGAAATTTCAGCAATGATTCTTCAATACATGAAATCATATGCAGAAAGCTATCTTGGTGAAGAAGTGACGAAAGCTGTTGTTACAGTTCCTGCCTATTTCAATGATGCAGAACGTCAAGCAACAAAAGATGCTGGTAAAATTGCTGGTCTTGAAGTAGAACGCATTATTAATGAGCCTACTGCAGCAGCATTAGCTTACGGCTTAGATAAAATGGATCAGGATCAAACGATCTTAGTATATGACCTTGGCGGCGGTACGTTTGATGTATCGATTCTTGAGCTTGGCGACGGCGTATTTGAAGTGCGCTCGACGGCTGGCGATAACAGACTGGGCGGAGATGACTTTGACCAGGTTATCATCAATCATCTTGTTGCAGAGTTTAAAAAAGACAATGGCATTGATCTTTCAAAAGACAAAATGGCGTTGCAGCGCTTAAAAGATGCAGCAGAAAAAGCGAAAAAAGATTTGTCAGGTGTTTCATCTACACAAATTTCATTGCCATTTATCACTGCTGGAGAAGCAGGACCACTGCATTTAGAGCTTACTCTATCTCGCGCCAAGTTCGATGAGCTTTCTTCAAGTCTTGTAGAACGTACAATGGGACCAACTCGTCAGGCGATTAAAGATGCCGGTCTTTCTGCATCTGAAATTGATAAAGTAATTCTTGTGGGCGGTTCAACGCGTATCCCGGCAGTACAGGAAGCAATTCGCAAAGAAACAGGAAAAGAACCGTCACAAGGCGTTAACCCTGATGAAGTAGTAGCAATGGGAGCTGCGATCCAAGGTGGAGTTCTTACAGGTGACGTTAAAGATGTAGTTCTTCTTGACGTAACACCATTATCACTTGGTATCGAAACGATGGGCGGCGTATCAACTAAGCTAATTGAGCGCAATACAACAATCCCAACATCAAAATCTCAAACGTTCTCAACGGCTGCTGACAATCAAAATGCAGTAGATATTCACGTGCTGCAAGGTGAACGTCCAATGGCTTCTGATAATAAAACGCTTGGCCGCTTCCAACTGGGTGATATCCCGCCGGCACCGCGAGGCGTACCGCAAATCGAAGTTACGTTTGACATCGATAAAAACGGTATTGTTAATGTAAGCGCGAAGGATCTTGGCACAGGTAAAGAACAGCAAATTACGATCAAATCTTCAACTGGTTTATCTGATGATGAAATCGAACGTATGGTTCAGGAAGCTGAAGAAAATGCTGAAGCGGATAAAGCGCGTAAAGAAGAAGTTGAAATCCGCAATGAAGCTGACCAGCTTGTTTTCCAAACGGATAAAACGCTTAAAGACCTTGGTGAAAATGTTGATGAAGAAGAAAAGAATAAAGCAGAAGCAGCTCGTGATGAGTTGAAAGAAGCGATTGAAAAAAATGAACTTGAAGAAATCAAGACTAAGAAAGATGCTCTTCAGGAAATCATTCAGGCATTAACGATGAAAATGTATGAAGAAGCTGCAAAAAAAGCTGAAGCTGAACAAGGAGCTGCTGGCGATGCCGGATCTAAAGATGATGACGTTGTCGATGCAGACTTTGAAGAGGTAGATGACGAAAAGAAATAAGTAACCAAAATGTCTTGAGAAAAGTCAAAGTCACGATAGCCATGACTTTGGCTTTTTCTCTGTGGAGCAAAAAAAGTGTTCTCTGGATAATATAAATAAACAGTTTTATTTAAAAAGATAATCATGCATGCTTTGAGACTGAGATGCTGTTTTCAAAAAAGATTTGACTGAACGATAAGAATGTGTGCTGAGGAAATAACAATGTTGGATTTTTCAGATTATTTCCTTTTGATGATTAGTCATTGTACATGAGACTGTGGTAGTGATAAAATAACCTTCATGTAAAAGGACCGGGAGTGTATAAAATGAGTAAAAGAGATTTTTATGAAGTTCTAGGAGTGTCAGAAGGTGCTTCAAAAGAAGAAATAAAAAAAGCGTATCGACGCCTGTCAAAAAAATATCATCCGGACATCAATAAAGACGAGGATGCAGGAGATAAATTTAAAGAGATAAAAGATGCTTATGAAACATTAAGTGACGAACAAAAACGTGCTCATTATGATCAATTTGGCCATGCTGATCCAAATCAGGGATTTGGTGGCGGAGGAGCAGGATTTGATGGCTTCGGCGGCTTTGAAGATATATTCAGTTCCTTCTTCGGTGGCGGAGGAGGCGGAAGACGCCGTGATCCAAACGCCCCGCGTCAAGGGAATGACTTGCAGTATACAATGACGATTACATTTAATGAAGCGGTATTTGGGAAAGAAACCGAGATTGAGATACCGCGTGAAGAAACATGTGAAACATGTGACGGCAGCGGTGCTAAACCAGGTACCAAGCCGGAAACATGTCACCACTGTAAGGGAGCAGGACAGGTTAATGTGGAACAGCAAACTCCATTTGGCCGTATTGTGAATCGCAGAGTCTGTCATTACTGTGAAGGTTCCGGGAAAATTGTTAAAGATAAATGCACAACATGCAGCGGAGCAGGCAAAGTGAAAAAACGCAAAAAAATTCATGTTAAAATCCCTGCCGGAGTGGATGACGGTCAGCAAATGCGTGTAGGCGGGCAAGGAGAACCAGGCGTAAACGGCGGACCTCATGGCGATCTTTATGTGGTATTCAGAGTAAGAGCACATGAAATATTTGAGCGTGACGGAGATGATATCTTCCTGGATATGCCAATTACCTTTGCTCAGGCTGCTCTTGGGGATGAACTTGAAGTGCCGACTATTCATGGAAAAGTAAAATGGAAGCTGCCAGCAGGCACTCAATCCGGAACAGCTTTCAGACTTAAAGGAAAAGGTGTTAAGAATGTACATGGTTATGGTACAGGTGATCAGAATATCCGTGTTAAAGTAATTACACCGAAGAAACTTACTGAAAAACAAAAAGAAATTTTACGAGAATTTGCTGATATAAGCGGTGATGTGCCGGATGAGCAGCATGATGGTTTTTTTGATAAAGTGAAACGCGCATTTAAGGGTGAGTAAATGAGGAATGGAGTTGGTGGAATGAAATGGTCGGAGATTAGCATTCATACAACAAACGAGGCGATTGAGCCGATTTCAAATATATTGCATGAAGCAGGAGCCAGTGGTGTTGTTATCGAAGACCCTAAAGAGCTTACCAAGGAACGTATTGATAAGTTCGGGGAAATCTACCAACTCGATCCTGATGATTACCCTGATACCGGTGTTATTGTAAAAGCATACATTTCTGTAAATAGTTTCTTAGGGGAAACAGTTGACGGGATTAAACAAGCGATTTCGAATCTTGTGACCTTTGATATCGATATTGGGAAAAACAAAGTGGAAATAAGCGAGGTAAATGAAGAGGAATGGGCCACAGCCTGGAAAAAATATTATAACCCGGTAAAAATCTCTTCGACTTTTACCATTGTTCCGACTTGGGAGGACTATACCCCTGTCTCCAGCGATGAGCTTATTATCGAACTGGACCCGGGGATGGCCTTTGGAACAGGCACACACCCTACAACTGTTATGTGTATTCAGGCATTAGAGCGGACAGTAAAAGAAGGCGACCGGGTAATTGATGTAGGAACAGGTTCAGGTGTGTTAAGTATTGCTTCTGCATTACTTAAAGCGGGTCAAATTCGGGCTTTGGATCTTGATGATGTGGCTGTGACAGCAGCCCGTCAAAATATTGAATTAAATGGTGTTTCAAACCAGGTTTCTGTTCAGCAGGGCAATCTGTTAAATGAACAAACTGAGCAGGCAGAAGTTATTGTAGCTAATATTCTGGCTGAAGTTATTATGTTATTTGTAGATGATGCTTACAAGCTGGTCAAACCGGGAGGAACCTTTATTACTTCAGGCATTATCCAGCAAAAAAAACAGCTTGTTAAAGAAGGGCTCATTTCGTCAGGTTTTGAGATTGAAGAAGTCGTAACGATGGAAGACTGGGTAGCAATAATCGCTAAAAAACCGCTGGAAGCTCAGGCAGGCGAATAGCCATGCAGCGCTACTTTTACGATGGGCTTCCAGATGAATCAAACCAATTTATCATGAATGGCGAAGATGCCCATCATATTATCCGGGTTATGAGAATGCAGGTAAATGATCAACTTATAGCTGTCTTTAGCGATGAAACGAGTGCTGTATGCCATATTAATCAAATAACAGATGATAATGTTTTTTGTGCAATCGACCATTTAATTGTAAATTCTCCGGAACTCCCTGTACAGGTGACCATTGCTCAAGGTTTGCCAAAAGGGGACAAGCTTGAACTTGTCATTCAAAAATCAACAGAGCTGGGCGCTTTTTCTTTTCTCCCGTTTACTGCTGAACGATCAATTGTAAAATGGGATGCAAAAAAAGGGGCCAAAAAAGTAGACAGATGGAGCAAAATTGCCAAAGAAGCGGCAGAACAATCGCACCGGCATCATTTGCCGGCTATCTCAGCTCCCATATCTTTTAAGGAACTGGTAACAGCATCAAAATCATTTGACACAGTCGTAGTTGCATTTGAAGAACAGGCGAAAAATGGAGAGCGCTCATTATTTTCAAAAGCTCTTGAAAATGCATCAGCCGGCCAGTCGATTCTTGTCGTTGTAGGACCTGAAGGCGGACTTTCTGAACGAGAGGTTACACAACTAGAAGAAGCCGGTGCGTTTAGCTGCGGCTTCGGACCGCGAATACTAAGAACGGAGACTGCACCGCTTTATGCGCTGGCAGCAATCTCCTATCATTTTGAACTAATGAGGTGAAGAAAATGGCAACAGTCGCATTTCATACACTTGGGTGCAAGGTCAACCACTATGAAACAGAAGCGATTTGGCAGCTGTTTAAATCCAATGGCTATGAAAGAGTAGAATATGACCACTCTTCTGATGTGTATGTCATTAATACATGTACAGTAACCAACACAGGAGATAAAAAAAGCCGGCAAGTCATTCGCCGTGCAATCCGTAAAAATCCGGAGGCTGTCATTTGTGTGACAGGGTGTTATGCTCAGACTTCTCCAGCTGAAATTATGGCTATCCCAGGTGTTGATGTAGTAGTGGGTACACAGGATCGCACTAAAATGCTGGATTATATTGAACAGTACAAAATTGAAAGACAGCCAATTAACGGCGTAACCAATATCATGAAGAATCGTGTTTATGAAGAATTGGATGTACCGGCTTTTACAGACAGAACACGGGCCTCTTTGAAAATTCAGGAGGGCTGTAATAATTTCTGTACATTTTGCATCATCCCATGGGCACGCGGACTAATGCGTTCAAGGGATCCAAAAGATGTGCTTCACCAGGCCCAGCAGCTGGTGGACGCAGGCTACAAGGAAATTGTTCTTACCGGTATCCATACCGGCGGTTACGGGGAGGACATGAAAGATTATAACCTGGCAATGCTCTTGACTGATCTTGAACGCGAAGTAAAAGGGCTTAAAAGAATCCGCATATCTTCCATTGAAGCAAGCCAGCTGACTGACGAGGTAATCGATGTTATTGACCGTTCCAAAATGGTCGTCCGTCATCTCCATATCCCTTTGCAGTCAGGATCCAACACGGTGCTAAAACGTATGCGCCGTAAATATACAATGGAATTTTTTGCAGAACGCCTTGAAAAACTTAAGAAGGCATTGCCCGGTTTAGCAGTTACTTCTGATGTCATTGTAGGGTTTCCCGGCGAAACCGAAGAGGAATTTTTGGAAACCTTCCAATTCATTAAGGATCAGAAGTTTTCTGAGCTTCATGTATTTCCGTATTCTAAGCGTACAGGAACTCCCGCTGCGAGAATGGACGATCAAATCGATGAAGAGGTTAAGAATGACCGTGTCCATCGACTGATTGCGCTATCAGATCAATTGGCAAAAGAGTATGCTTCGCTATTTGAAAACGAAGTGCTGGAAGTAATACCGGAAGAAAGATACAAAGAAGATTCATCCGGCAAATTATATGTGGGCTACACGGACAATTATTTGAAAGTTGTTTTTCCAGCTAGTGAAGACATGATTGGAAAGCTTATTAAAGTAAAACTGACTGAAGCTGGTTATCCAATTAATCGAGGAGAATTTGTTCGAGTGCTGGAGCCATCTGAACTTATTTCATAGACATAAAAAGCACCGGGTTATTTGTTCGTTTCAAAACGTTGGAATTGAATGAATAGTCGGTGTTTTTCTTTGCGTGAAAACGCAGTCAATCACATAGCTTAATGTTTCATATCGTGGTATAATAGGTACGTACATCTAACTAAAGGAGAATGATTATGACTGTAAATATAGCAAAAATGATTGATCATACACTGCTAAAACCAGAAGCAACAAAAAATCAAATTGCAGAGCTGTGCCAGGAAGCAAGTGAGAATGGCTTCATGTCAGTCTGTGTAAATCCTGCATGGGTAAAGCTTTCAAGTGATTTACTGCATGAAACGGATGTGAAAGTCTGCACAGTAATCGGCTTTCCACTAGGAGCATCCACAACGGAAACAAAGGCTTTTGAAACAAAAAAAGCTATTGAAGATGGAGCAACGGAAGTGGATATGGTCATCAATATCGGCGCTTTAAAAAGTGGTCAGTTTGATGCTGTTCAGCAGGATATTCAGGCAGTAACTGCTGCAGCATCGGGAAAAGCGCTGACTAAGGTAATCATTGAAACTTCATTATTAACAAATGAAGAAAAAGTACGCGCGTGTGAGCTTGCAGTAGCAGCGGGCGCTGATTATGTAAAAACATCAACTGGATTTTCAACAGGCGGAGCAACGGTTGAAGATATCCGTTTGATGAGAGAGACTGTCGGTCCTGAAATTGGCGTGAAAGCATCAGGGGGTGTCCGTTCTACAGAGGATGCAAACAACATGATCGAAGCAGGAGCAACCCGCATCGGTGCAAGCTCTGGAGTAAAAATTCTTCAAGGCCTTGTTGCGGACAGCGATTACTAATTCGGATCATTTGGTGAAGAAGCTAATATCATTCCAGCAAAAGTGCTGCGCAGTGCTTAAGAGCGATTCCAATGTTTTATCCAGTCCTTGAAACAGTTCAGTTTAAACCAGTGTTCTTTTATGTTAAATATAGTTGACCGACACAGGTCGATATATTATACTAGATAAGTACATGGGGTTTCCCCCGTGAATGCCAGTAAGTATCCCTATCTTACTGCATGCAATGAAGGATGACTTATGTTGTTCTCTTTGCTTGAACTTGTAAGTGTAGTGTGTTCGGAGGGAGGGAAAGAGAGATGTCAAGAACGGTTGTTCGTAAAAACGAATCACTTGAAGATGCTCTTCGCCGCTTCAAAAAGACTACATCAAAGGCTGGTACTTTACAAGAGTTCAGAAAGCGTGAATTCTATGAGAAGCCAAGCGTGAAGCGTAAGAAAAAGTCTGAAGCAGCAAGAAAGCGTAAGTTCTAACTTTAAGAATTGAGGGTGCCTGAATTGAGTCTTCTTGAGCGTCTTAACCAAGATATGAAAATAGCGATGAAAAACAAAGAAAAAGATAGTCTTTCGGTTATCCGGATGGTTAAATCTGCTCTGCAAAACGAGGGCTACAAACTCGGCAGACAAGAATTAACAGATGATGAATCTTTAACTGTACTTTCTCGTGAATTAAAGCAACGGAAAGACTCATATCAAGAGTTTAAAAATGCAGGTCGAGATGATCTGGCTGATAAACTTGAATCCGAAATTGCGCTAATCGAAACCTATATGCCTCGCCAGTTATCTGATGAGGAGCTTGATTCCATTGTTGTTCAAACAATTAATGAAACCAACGCTTCCACAAAGGCTGACATGGGTAAAGTTATGAGTGCCATTATGCCTAAAGTTAAAGGCAAAGCAGATGGCGGGAGAGTTAACGCTCTTGTCATGAAGCACTTATCATAAAACTAGCTGATCACTTTCATGTGTTATCAGTCGATTGATAAACGAGCCGTGATGATTTTTCATCACGGCTTGATTATTTTCCGACTGTAAGTACACAATGTAAGGGGGTCAGTTTTTTTTTATATTAAAAACATTATTTATTGAAACTTTTTTGCAACTCATGCGTAAATAAGGTACTGGGAAATAAAACTCAAGAAAGGGGGATTTAAATGAGTCGCAAGTGGACGGCAATTTTTTCAGTTGCTGTTGTTCTTTTCTCCTTGGTATTAGCAATTCAGCCGGTTAAAGCATCAGGTGAAATTGTGTACGTTGTCCCGCTGGAAAAAGAAGTGGAGCGAGGGCTTGCCTCCTTTCTTGAACGAGCAATTACCGAAGCAGAGAAAGCCGAAGCGGATGCAATTATTTTTGATATCAATACTCCGGGAGGAGCTGTAAATGCCGCTGAGGAAATTGCAGAGACAGTAAGTGGCACTGAATTAAATACAGTAGCGTTTGTTAATCCCAATGCACTCTCGGCCGGAGCATTTATTGCACTAAATGCAGACGAGATTTATATGGCTGAAAGCAGCAAGATGGGAGCAGCTGCCATTATAGATTCAGCCGGCAATATGGCGAATGAAAAAGCAAGAAGCTCCTGGTATGCGACGATGACAAATGCTGCGGAAACATCTGGCCGCGATCCGATTTATGCGCAGGCAATGGTTGAGACCAGCATAGATCTCCCGGAGGTGAATGCACCGGAGGGCCAATTATTGACCCTCACACAAACGCAGGCTGAAGAGGTGGGTTATTCAGAGGGAACGGTTGCTGATTTAGAGGAAGTGTTGGCCAATATAGGGCTGGAAGATGCTGAGATTCGATCGGTTGAACCAAGTTTTACTGAAAATATTGCCCGCTTTATAACAAGCCCGATGATTGTGCCGCTGCTGCTTTCTATTGCAAGCTTAGGGTTTATCATTGAACTTTTTTCCCCGGGCTTTGGTATAGCAGGTATAATGGGATTAATCGCAATGATGATGTTCTTTTTTGGCCATTTAATCGCTGGATTGGCAGGCTTGGAAGTGCTGCTCCTCTTTTTAATTGGTATTGCATTGATCATTGCCGAATTTTTTGTGCCTGGAGGCATACTCGGTATTCTGGGTTTGGCTGCGGTTGTTGCAAGTATTTTGCTGTCGGGCAACAGCATTGCATATATGGGCATAGCCCTGTCCATTGCTTTGCTCGTAGCGGTAATCGGGATGGTGATTATGGTGAAATTTCTCGGTAAAAATCTGGATTTGTTAAAACGGATCATATTGAATGATTCAACGAGCACTGAAAGTGGGTACGTGTCCAATGTTAACCGGCATGAGCTTATCGGTAAAACCGGCTTGACGAGAACCCCGCTTCGTCCATCTGGAACAATTGTGATAGAAGACGAACGAATTGACGCGGTTACTGAAGGAGGCTACATTGACAAAGAAAAACAAGTCAAGGTAGTAAAGGTGGAAGGCTCTCGGATTGTTGTTCGGGAAATAGACTAAAGGAGTGGGTAAATAATGGGAACAGAAGCTATTACATTGATTGTTATTATCGTTGCAGCCATTATCTTATTAAGCGTAATCTTTACATTCGTGCCGGTCACGCTGTGGATTTCAGCATTGGCGGCAGGCGTTAGAGTAAGTATCTTTACACTGATCGGGATGCGTTTAAGAAGAGTAATTCCAAACCGGGTTATTAACCCAATGATCAAAGCGTCAAAAGCAGGTGTAGGTGTTACCATTAACCAGCTTGAGAGTCATTATCTTGCAGGCGGTAATGTAGACCGGGTAGTAAATGCTCTAATTGCAGCACAACGTGCAAATATTGAGCTTGCCTTTGAACGTTGTGCTGCAATTGATCTTGCAGGACGTGACGTATTACAGGCTGTACAAATGAGTGTAAACCCTAAAGTAATTGAGACTCCTTTTATCGCCGGTGTAGCAATGAATGGAATCGAAGTTAAAGCAAAAGCCCGTATCACTGTTCGTGCTAACATTGAGCGTCTTGTTGGTGGTGCCGGTGAAGAAACAATTGTAGCGCGTGTCGGAGAGGGAATTGTTAGTACGATCGGTTCAAGTGAAGACCATAAAAAAGTGCTGGAAAATCCAGATTTGATTTCTCAAACCGTATTGGGTAAAGGACTTGATTCAGGTACTGCTTTTGAAATCCTATCGATTGATATCGCCGACGTTGATGTAGGCAAAAACATCGGAGCAGAACTTCAAACAGAGCAAGCTGAAGCAGATAAAAACATTGCACAAGCGAAAGCTGAAGAGCGTCGCGCAATGGCTGTAGCGCAAGAACAGGAAATGAGAGCACGCGTAGAGGAAATGAGAGCGAAGGTAGTGGAAGCAGAAGCAGAGGTACCTCTTGCAATGGCAGAAGCGCTTCGTGAAGGCAACATCGGCGTCATGGACTACATGAATATTAAAAACATTGATGCGGATACTGAAATGCGTGACTCGATTGGAAAAATTTCTGGTGACAAAAAAGAAAAATAATTGATTTAACGATACGGACCATTTGATCCTGAAGGGAGGATCCCTCCATGGAACTAATTATCATGGCAATATTAGCGGGTATTGTGAGCTTTATTGGAAACCAAAAGAAAAAAAGCGAAGAGCAGACCGCACAAAAATCTGCTCAAAACTCAAAGCAGCATGCTCCTTCTCAGTCTGCAAACACTCAGCCGCCAAGCAAGCGGGATAGAGTGAAAAATGCACGCGATGCATTTGACAGCAGAGCAAAAGAGTTAAAACAGGAATATGACCGGCAGAAAGTTGAGGTTGAACGGTCAAAGCCACAAAGACTGCCGCGTGTTGAAAATGCAGATGTGCCCACTGCAGATATTGACCTGACACAGTCAGCCGGAAGAGCCTCATCCAATCGCCCGGTTTCGCAAAGAAATAAATCTGCTGCCGGCGCTCCTAAGGTTGAAGAGCTGCCAATAAAAAAAGGACTGACTGAAAAGGATCTCGTTAACGGAATTGTCATGGCTGAAATTCTGGGCTCTCCAAGATCAAAACAACGTCATTCTACAAGAATGACACGTTAAAATAGTTATGAACCCCCTTCCCGTTTCATATAGATGAAATGAGAGGGGGGCTTTTTTATGTCTAGCTGGCTTACGCGGACGAAACAAATGATCGGCAGTACGTTAAAACTACCTGAAGATCTTTTGTTGGATCTACCAAGAACGACATGGATTGGTTCCTTTCTTCTGCACATCGAAAATCATAAAGGCTTAATTCGAGTGGAAAAAGAAATCATAAGCATAAAGGTATTCGACGGAAGGATCATCATTACCGGGAACGCTCTTCAAATTCAGTCCATGGACGCCGAAGAAATGGTTATAAAAGGGGAAATCGACCAGGTAGAATATAAACGGCAGCAAGGTGGAGAAAAAGAATGAAACCTATGTTACCAGGAACAGTAGCTGTTACGTTAAAAGGAAAAGCATATCCGGCTGTACTGCAGCGGCTTCATCAGCAATCCGTTTCCCTACATAATATAAGGTCTACAGGAGAGGATGAAATTGAATTCTATATTGACCACCAGTCTCTTTCCTCATTGCGAAAGGCAGTATTTAAGACCGGGTGTAAAATACATCTAAAACGCGGTGAAGGACTGGTTTATGAAATTGAAAACTGGTTTAAGCTTCGTTCATTTATCCTATGGATGATAATAGCGATTGTTTTAGTCATAGGCAGTTCTAAATTTTTATGGTCAATTGAACTCGTGGGAGCAACTCCTGAAATTCAGTACGAAGTAAATCAGGCCTTAAAGGAACAGGGATTTTCCCCAGGTAGGTTAAAGACGTTTCTTCCAAATGAAGAAAAATTAGCACCCGTGTTATACGATCAAATTGACAAGCTATCCTGGCTTGGAATGGAATGGCAGGGAACAAAGCTTATCGTTCATTTAAAACAGAAACAAGGAAAAAATATAAATGAAAAATTAACACCTTCCCATATTGTGGCTGCCAAAAAAGGTACCATTCAGTCAATGCTGATTGAATCAGGACAAGCAGTTGAAAATGTGAATAGTGTGGTGAAAAAAGGCCAGCTTATTGTTACAGGTCTTGTCGGGCGGGAAGAAGAGAAAAAAGCCGTTCCTTCAAAAGGCGTCGTCATGGCAGAGACTTGGTATGAAGTAAATGTAGTCATCCCGCAGCAATTAACGAGGGAAGCGCTGACTGGAAACGAAGAAACAAAAACATCATTTAAAATATTTCAATGGGAAACACCACAGCTTTTCTGGAAAAAGCCATTTTCCGAGTCTGTTGAACAGAAAAGCGTGAAAGAATATACGTTGCTGGGCAAGGATTTACCTGTAAAAAAACAAGTGACTCACTTTTTTGAAACCAAACGCTCAGTAGTGAAGGTTAAACAGGCAGAAGCCATTGATATTGCAAAAAAAGTGGCCAGAGAAGAGGTGGCAGCCCTTATTGGCGGTGCCGGGAAAATTGAGAATGAAAAAATTTTGCATCAGCAAATTGACAATGGTAAAGTTAAGCTAACAATCTATTTCCAAGCGATTGAAGATATTGCAGAAGTTAAACCTTTTACCGAGGAGACACGCGAATGACAGATGAACGTACAACCATTGATTTACCATTAGAAGATCCGAATGAAGCAGTATCGTTATTTGGAACATCCGATACCCATTTAAAGACAATCGAAACCGAACTCGAAGTGACAATCGTCTCACGAGGAGAAACGATCCGTATAACAGGAACACCAGAAAAAACCCAGCATGCGCAGACTGTACTTAATCAACTACTCAAGGTTATTCGTAAGGGCGTTCAAATCAGCCAGCGGGATGTTATGTATGCTGTTCAAATGGTACTGCGTGGAACGATCGAATATTTTGATGATTTATATGATGAAGAAATAACTAAAAGTGCTAAAGGTAAGCCGATACGGGCTAAAACAATGGGTCAGCGGCAATACGTGACCGAAATTCGTAAAAATGATTTAGTTTTCGGCATCGGACCGGCTGGAACTGGTAAAACCTATCTGGCTGTAGTAATGGCTGTTCAGGCGCTAAAGAGCAACAAGGTACAGCGTATTATTTTAACCCGTCCGGCAGTTGAAGCAGGAGAAAGTCTTGGGTTCCTGCCCGGAGACTTAAAGGAAAAGGTAGATCCTTATCTTAGACCGCTTTATGATGCGCTTAACGATGTTTTAGGATCGGATCATACCCAGCGCCTGATCGAGCGCGGAATCATAGAAATTGCACCTCTGGCCTATATGAGAGGGCGCACACTGGATGACGCTTTTGTTATATTGGATGAAGCCCAAAATACTACACGTGCACAAATGAAAATGTTTTTAACCAGGCTTGGTTTTGGTTCGAAAATGGTGATTACAGGAGACCAGACTCAAGTCGACCTGCCAAAAGGGGTGGAGTCAGGTTTAGTTGCTGCTCAATCCATTTTAAAAAATGTTACAGGCATTGGATTCAATTATTTGGAACAAACCGATGTTGTAAGACATCCGCTTGTTGGAAGAATAATTGGTGCCTACGATCAAAAAGAAAAAAACTGATTCAATAGTCTGTCCCACATTTTCCAGTGTGGGGCAGACTTTTCATTTTTATCCTCCTATTTTCTGCTATACTAAAAAAAAGTCTGCATAAAGTTAATTAAAAATGAACTACTAACTACATACTGAATGAGCATCAAACAAATTTTAAGCAGAGACCTTTTTATTACTGGGGAGTGAAAAGATGGAATATTGGATCAGGCGCATGAGGACAATGCTCAGTTATCGATTATTTACCTGGCTGTTACTCAGTGTGGTAGCTTTATTAACGTTTATTCTATTGTTCAGCCATGTGCGGATTGAAACATACGATATTCGTTTATTTTCTGTAGCAGAAGAAACCATTCGTTCACCTAAAACCGTTGTTGATGAAAGGCGAACTGAAATTGAAAAAGAAAGGGCGGCAGCTGAAGTTGCTGAAGTATATACCTACCGTCCTGAAATCCTTGACAACCGGACCTCGCTGGTAGCTTCAATTTTTGATTTTGCCATGGATTTTAACGCTGATGAAAGTCAGCCTGAAGAAGCAAATGAAGAAGTTGTAGTGACCCAAAATACACTGGAGAAATTAAAGGAAGCGTTATCAGAAGATGTCTCTGAAAACGTAACAACGGCAATTGACGATTCCGTTTTTCAAAAACTTTTATCATCAAGTGACGAAGAGCTTGAAAAAGCAAAAGGAATCACCGTTAATCAAATTGAATCAATCATGGCGGAACCGATTAAGCAGGCCGATGTAATAGTGAAAAAGGATGAAATGGAAGAACAGCTGCAGGGTTTTTCCATCCAGGATAACCTGAAACTTGCATCCATCGAACTAGGCCGTTTTGCTGTTGTTGAAAATAACATCTTTGACGCTGATCAAACCAATGCCAGGGTAAAGCAGGTCAGAGAAGCTGTTGAACCTGTACAAATTCTTGAAGGGCAAGTGATTGTGCAGGAGGGTTATTTAATAGACCGGGATATCTTTCGTCAGTTGGAAGCGCTGGGACTTACGACAAATGACGATACAATTGCCCCATTTACCGGTTTAATTCTATTTTCAATTCTTATCATATTGGTTTTGCACTTTCAGTTTTCGTCATGGGATATTGAAGAAGAAAAGAAACAAAACTATTTAACCATTGTAAGCATGATTTTTCTTTTGTCGCTTGGCTTAATGAAGGTGACGGAGCTCGTTCGGGAACTGGATATTATAAAAGTCGGCTATTTGTTTCCGGCGGCAATGGCTGCAATGCTGATCAGAAGCATGATCAACACCCGGCTGGCCTTAGTGGTAACAATTTTAATCTCAGCATGTGGCAGCATTGTTTTTAATGATAATATAACAGGATCCATCAATGTTGAGATAGCCATCTACTTTTTATTCAGCGGCCTGGCGGGGGTATTGTTTTTATCTCATACTAAACGCAGAACCTATTTGCTTAGAGCAGGCTTGTTTGTATCAGTTGGCAATATCATTGTACTGTTAGCGATTGCTCTTATTCAAAATGTTCAATACAGCCTGATGGATTGGGCCATTTATCTTATTTTTGCGGTTGTGTCCGGAATTTTGGCCTCCGTTTTAACAATCGGATTACTGCCGTTATTTGAAGCGGGATTCGGAATTTTATCAACGATGAAGCTGGTGGAACTTTCAAATCCGAACCATCCGTTATTAAAGAAAATCCTTACTGAAGCGCCGGGAACCTATCATCATAGTGTGATGGTGGCGAATCTTGCTGAATCGGCATGTGAAGCGATTGGCGCTAATGGGCTGCTTGCACGGGTAGGCTGTTATTATCATGATATTGGCAAAACAAAACGCCCTCAATACTTTATCGAAAATCAGTTTAACAACCAGAATCCGCACGACCGACTGAGTCCTGAGGCTTCAAGAAATATTATCATTTCCCATGCCTTGGACGGAGCTGAAATGCTCAGAAAATACAAGCTTCCAAAACCCTTTATTGATATTGCAGAGCAGCATCACGGAACAACTTTGTTAAAGTTTTTCTACGTTAAAGCGAAGGAAGAAGGAATTAACGTTCAGGAAGAGGATTATCGCTACCCGGGTCCTAAACCGCAAACGAGGGAATCTGCTGTTATCTCAATTGCAGATAGTGTCGAAGCGGCTGTCCGTTCCATGAAAGATCCCACTTCAGAAAAAATTAAAAAGCTGATTGAGTCAATTGTGCAGGGGCGTTTGCAAGATGGCCAGCTGAACGAATGCGACTTAACCTTAAAAGAGCTGGAAATCATTAAACAGTCTTTCAGCGAAACATTAAACGGAATTTTTCATTCCCGTATTGAATATCCGGAAATAAAAATAGAGCGAGAAAGGAAGAAGCAGGCATGACCTTATTAATTGATTTTTCAGATGAAACAGCAGTACTTAAACAAGAAGATACAGAACTGATTCATCAGCTGCTTACATTTGCTGCTGAGAAAGAAGATATACAAAATGGAGAATGCTCCATAACGTTTGTAACAAATGAACGCATTCAGGAAATAAATCGTGATTATCGAAAAAAAGATCAGCCGACAGATGTAATTTCCTTCGCCATGGAGGAAAGTGGAGAGGGTGAGATCAATATAATTGGAGGAGAGGAACTGCCGAGAGTGCTCGGTGATATTATCATTTCTGTTCAAGTAGCGCAGGAACAAGCGGAAGACTACGGTCATTCTTTCTCAAGAGAACTCGGTTTTTTGGCGCTGCATGGGTTTCTTCATTTGCTTGGGTATGATCATATGAAAGAAGCGGACGAAGCCGTAATGTTTGGACGCCAAAATGCAATCTTAGAGGATTTTGGACTGAAGAGGTCTTAAAATGGATATGCGTAAGCTTGCTGCCTCATTTCGATACGCCTGGGAAGGAGTCAAGGATGTATGGATCAACGAGCAGAATTTTAAAATACATTCATTTACGGCTGCACTGATGATCTTGCTTGGGTTCTTTTTCAAACTGGCGATCATGGAATGGATCGTTCTGTTGATGGTCATCGCTATTGTCCTATCACTTGAAGTTATGAATACGGCCATTGAACGCAGTGTAGATCTGATAACTGCGTCCCGCCATCCGCTGGCAAAAAAAGCAAAGGATGCTTCTGCGGCTGCTGTTTTTTTATTTGCGTGCGGAGCAGCTGTAATCGGAATGCTTATTTTCCTTCCTAAGATAATTGAAATCGTTTTTAAATGAAATATGTAGTACAATGAAAGGTACTTGGAATAAGGTCATTGTTTACCGTATTTCAATCAATAACAGTCGTATGGAACCGTTTAAAGGAGAGCTGAAGAATGAAGATCGAACAATTGATGGAAGAAGCGAAGATCGCTCGGGAAAAAGCGTATGTGCCTTATTCTAAATTTAAAGTAGGGGCTGCTTTATTAACAGAGGATGGACGCGTCCATCATGGATGCAATATTGAAAACGCAGCTTACAGCATGTGTAATTGTGCAGAAAGAACAGCGTTGTTTAAGGCCTATGCTGAAGGTGATACGAAGTTTAAAGCGATTGCAGTTGTAGCTGATACAAATCGTCCTGTACCTCCGTGCGGAGCATGCAGACAGGTAATCGCGGAGCTATGTGATCAGTCGATGATGGTCTATTTAACAAATTTAAAAGGAGATGTTCAGGAATTAACAGTAGCAGAATTGCTTCCTGACGCTTTTTTACCGGAGGATTTGAATGCAGAACCAAAATAAACATAAATCAGGATTTATATCAATTGTAGGACGTCCGAATGTAGGAAAATCAACCTTTTTAAATCGGGTTATCGGACAAAAAATAGCAATCATGAGTGATAAGCCGCAAACCACGCGAAATAAAATTCAGGGTGTGTTAACCACAAATGAAAGTCAAATGATTTTTATTGATACACCTGGCATTCATAAACCCAAGCATAAGCTTGGAGATTTTATGATAAAAATGGCTACGAACACTTTTCGTGAGGTAGACCTTATTTTGTTCATGGTAAATGTCGATGAAGGGTTAGGGCGCGGTGATGAATTCATCATGGATTTGCTTAAAGACGTGAAAACCCCAGTATTTTTAGTGTTAAATAAAATAGATATGATACACCCGGATAAACTTCTTCCAATAATCGATGATTACCGTAACCGTCAGACCTTTAAAGAAGTTGTTCCCATTTCTGCGCTGGAAGGGAATAATGTTGAAACGCTTCTTGAACAAATTCAGGGGCATTTGCCGGAAGGTCCTCAGTATTATCCTGCTGACCAAATCACTGATCACCCGGAACGCTTTATCATTTCTGAGCTGATTAGAGAAAAAGCATTACATTTAACAAGAGAAGAAGTACCGCACTCCATCGCTGTATCTATTGAAAAGATAAGTAAAGAAGAGGGCAAAGAACTTATTAATGTAATGGCCACAATCATCGTAGAGCGTGATTCTCAAAAAGGAATTGTGATTGGCAAAAGAGGCGCCATGTTAAAAGAAATTGGCCAGCGGGCAAGAGAAGACATCGAGAATCTGTTAGGTTCAAAGGTTTATCTTGAGCTTTGGGTAAAAGTGCAAAAAGACTGGCGAAACAAAATGAACAATCTTCGGGACTTTGGGTTTAAGGAAGATGATTATTAAGATATAGATGGGACCAGCAGGCAGGAATGGGAAATGTTTCGAGCCATCATTAAGTCTAACAGGTGGAACACTAAAAACGTAATGGCATTCATGGACAACATGAAAGGTGTGAAACGTATGCGGAATTTTACGTGGGAAATTTTTAGTCAGACTGGCGATGTTGAATTGTATCTGCTGTTTAAAGAAATTGAAGAACAGGATTTGATGCAATCATTAAGTAAAACTCGGATTCATGAAGAGGAAACTGATCCTACGCTATATCAATAGTATTCATCGGACCTTCTGCAGCTGAAGGGAGGATTATTAATGCTCCAAAAATGTGAAGGCATCGTTGTTCGTACAAGTGATTATGGGGAATCCAATAAAATTGTCACCATATTTTCACGGGAATTCGGTAAATTTGCAGTAATGGCAAATGGCGCAAAAAAAGCAAACAGCCGCTTATCTGCAGTGTCCCAGCTGTTTACTTATGCCCATTTTCTTTTTCATAAAGGATCAGGAATGGGGTCACTGCAGCAAGGGGACCTCGTTGCCTCACAGCGGGGAATTAAAGAAGATCTTTTTAAAACTGCTTATGCTTCTTATATGGTTGAACTGCTTGATAAAGCAGTAGAGGACCGGCAGACTGATCCATTCCTGTTTGAGCTTCTTGTTCAGTGTCTTTCCTACATAAATGAAGGTCACGATGAAGAAGTGATTTGTTATATATTCGAAATGAAACTTTTGCCTGTCTACGGTGTGCAGCCGATTCTTAACGCTTGCGCTCATTGCGGAGAGACGGAGGGCAATTTTTCATTTTCAATAAGAGAAAACGGGCTTTTATGTCATCGTTGTGCCCATATGGACAACTATCGTTTAGCTATTTCTGCGAAAACGGTACGGTTGCTTCGCTTATTTTTTTATTTGGACCTTAACCGTCTTGGTAACATTTCTCTCCAGCAGGAAACGAAAAATGAAATAAGACAAGTGATCCGCACCTATTATGATGAATTTGTTGGCGTATTTATAAAATCCCGATCTTTCCTGGATCAAATGGATAAAATGAGGGATATGCTGAAAGTTAATGATAAAGACCAGAATTAGAAAAAAAGGAAGCCTCCTATAGTGGAGGCTTCCTTTTTTGTAGCTAAATTTAAAATTTAATTGCATTTTCCAAAAATGCTTTTACTTCAGATATCGGCATGCGATCTTGTGACATCGTATCACGATTACGCACAGTAACCTGTTTATCTTCAAGTGAATCAAAGTCGAATGTAATACAGAATGGCGTTCCTATTTCATCCTGTCGGCGGTAGCGTTTACCAATTGACTGAGATTCGTCAAAATCAACCATAAAATGCTGAGCCAGTTCTTGCTGTACTTTCAATGCCTCTTCGCTGAGCTTTTTAGAAAGCGGCAGCACTGCTGCTTTAAATGGAGCCAAAGCAGGGTGGAAGCGCAGTACAGTGCGTTGATCATTTTCCAGCTCTTCCTGATCATAAGCATCGCATAAAAATGCCAGTGTAACCCGGTCTGCCCCAAGGGAAGGTTCGATACAATACGGTACATAACGCTCATTTGTCTGCTGATCCAAATAAGTAAAATCTTCGTTCGAATGCTCCATATGGCGTTTTAAATCGAAGTCTGTGCGGTCGGCAATTCCCCATAGCTCTCCCCAGCCAAATGGAAAGCGGAATTCAATATCTGTAGTGGCATTGCTGTAATGGGAAAGCTCATCTTCATCGTGATCGCGCAGTCTTATGCTGTCATCCTTTATTCCCAAATTTAAAAGCCAATTTTTACAGAATTCGCGCCAGTAGCTGTGCCATTCAAGATCCTCACCCGGCTTGCAGAAGAACTCAATTTCCATTTGTTCGAATTCTCTTGTGCGGAATGTAAAGTTTCCGGGTGTAATTTCATTACGAAAGCTTTTGCCCACTTGTCCAATGCCAAATGGAACTCTTTTTCTCATTGTGCGTTGTACATTTTTGAAGTTAACAAAAATTCCTTGAGCCGTTTCTGGACGAAGGAAGATTTCGTTTGTAGATCCTTCTGTCACTCCCTGGAATGTTTTAAACATAAGGTTAAACTGGCGAATATCAGTAAAATCTTTTTTGCCGCAGGTTGGGCAGGCAATGTCATGCTCAACAATTAATTCCTGCATTCTTTCAAAGGGAAGTCCATCCACGATCATTTCTTGTCCTTTTGCTTCGATTGCGTTTTCAATTAATTTGTCAGCCCGGTGTCTGGCTTTACAGCTTTTGCAATCGATCATTGGATCGTTAAAATTACCAATATGGCCGGATGCTTCCCATGTTTTAGGATTCATTAAAATTGCTGCATCCAACCCGACATTATAAGGTGATTCCTGAATAAATTTTTTCCACCATGCTTTTTTAATATTGTTTTTCAGTTCGACCCCTAAAGGACCATAATCCCATGTATTGGCCAATCCTCCGTATATTTCTGAACCAGGAAAAACGAAACCTCGATGTTTGGCTAATTGTACAATTTCGTCCATTGAAGACATGACAGCCACTCCTTTTTATTATAGTTAGTTTTTGTACCGCGTTTATCCATGCGAGAGCTTAGTTCATAAGCTTTTCAGCAGCAAAAAAGCTCCGTCCCTGAGCTAAAATATAGCCCAGGGACGGAGCTGTACGTCCGCGGTTCCACCCTAGTTAATGCAATTTGCATTCACCTTCGTTTTTGCATTGCTCCGGACTGCCGTTTCCCCGCAGTCTAGGCTTTCACTCTCCCTAGTCGCTAAAGTACAGGTACTTATAGGTCCTTCATTGCGCTCGCTATGGGTGTTAATAAGCTATATCCTACCACGGTTCAGGAAAATTCACAATGTTTGGAGGTGAAAATATGCGAATAAGTTGCACTCTGGTGTTTTACGTTCTAAAGTAATATAGGGATTGATTTGAATTATGTTCTTTAATATCGATTAATACACTCGTATAGTATATAATATTATAAAAAAAGTATAACATAATTCATTTAGTGTTAGGTGGTGACCACGATCGAATTAAATAAAAGACAATCAGAAATTCTGCATATTGTAAAAGGAAATGGTCCTATAACCGGTGAGCAAATAGCGGAAAGATTGCATTTAACTAGAGCAACGCTAAGACCGGATTTAGCGATCCTTACAATGGCGGGATATTTAGATGCCAGACCAAGAGTGGGATATTTTTACACAGGCAAATCTGGCACACAGTTATTAACAGAAAACCTTAAAAAACTGTATGTTAAAGACTATCAGTCGCTTCCAGTCGTCGTACATGAGAACCTTTCCGTATACGATGCCATTTGTCATATGTTTCTGGAGGATGTCGGTACCTTGTTTGTTGTCGATCAAAAATCAATGCTTGCCGGCGTGCTGTCAAGAAAAGACTTGCTTAGAGCAAGTATAGGGCAGCAGGACTTAACCAGTCTGCCTGTAAATGTCATCATGACCAGAATGCCCAATGTAACTTATTGTGAGAAGGACGATCTGCTTGTTAATGTGGCGAACCAGCTTATTGAAAAACAGATTGATTCGCTTCCAGTTGTCAGAAAAGTTGAAAATGGTTATGAAGTATTTGGACGAATTACAAAAACAAATATTACCCGAGCCTTTGTGAGTTTATCGAAGGATGAGTCGTAGTGTATAGGTGGTGCAAAAGATGAATGAAATAAATGTATATGTGGTTTCAGATTCTGTCGGAGAAACAGCGGAACTGGTTGCAAAAGCCTGTGTGAGCCAGTTTAGACAATCAAGAAACTCTATTTCCATTAAACGTTTTCCTTATGTAGAAGAAACCGCAAACGTAGACGAAGTCATTGCTCTTGCTAAAGATGATAAGGGAATCATTGTGTATACATTAGTTAAACCAGCCATCCGTTCTTATATTGAAGAGCAGATAAAGCTGCATGGGATTGTTGCGCATGATGTGGTGGGACCGATCGTATCTTCACTTCAGGAAGCCTGTGAAGAATCACCTATTAATGAACCCGGCATGGTTCACGATTTGGATGAAGATTACTTTAAAAAAATAGAAGCAATTGAATTCGCGGTTAAATACGATGATGGGCGTGACCCAAGAGGTATTTTAAAGGCTGACATTGTATTAGTCGGCGTTTCAAGAACCTCCAAAACACCTCTTTCTCAGTATTTGGCACATAAACGCTTAAAGGTAGCCAATGTTCCGCTTGTACCGGAAATTGATCCTCCTTCAGAATTATTCAAAGTGAATCCATCAAAGTGTTACGGCTTAAAGATCAGCCCGGACAAATTGAACCATATTCGCAAAGAAAGACTGATTGCGCTTGGGTTGAATGATGATGCCACTTATGCAAAAATGGAAAGGATACAAGAAGAGTTGACTCATTTTGATCAGGTAGTCAGCAAAATCAAGTGCCCGGTTATTGATGTGACAAATAAGGCAGTAGAAGAAACTGCAAATATTATCTTAAATGACCAGTTAAATTAACAAGAGAAGGGGATGCTGCAATGTGGCATCTTCTTATTTTTGCCACATAAAAAAATGGACAAAAATGATGGCGGAAATAAGAACTCTGTACTATAATTAAAAATTGTGATAAAAAATATATTTTTTTTATTCATGAATAAAGGAGTTCTTACATTTATGTAGAATAGTTTCTTCATGGATAAACAAAGAAAAAAAACCATGATATTTATTGATGCGGATGCTTGTCCGAAAGAATTAAAGAAAATCATTGAAGAACAAGCTCTCAGTCACGGGGTAGGCTATCGTTTTATTGCATCATTCCAACACTATAGTCCCACTGCAGATAAGAATGTATGGACATTTATTGATGATGGCAAAGAAGCGGTGGATCTTTTTATCTTAAATCATGTCCAAAAAGGGGATATGGTTATTACCCAAGACATTGGACTTGCTTCATTAGTCCTCTCAAAGGGCGTTTATGCCTTATCGACGAGGGGAAAAGAGTATAATCAAGACACAATTGATACAAGCTTGTCCTTTCGCTATTTATACCAGATGGAGCGCAAAAAAGGACGGTATGGAGGTGGACCTAAGAAACTGTCCAGTGAAGATTTAGAACAATTTTCATACCACCTTTTAAAATTTTTATCGCTTCATGCAGGAAAAGAATGATTTATGGCGAATAACTATTAATCACGCTAGATGGTGGTGTTTTTTGTGTCTGAGCGAATTCCAGATGAAACGGTGGACGATATTCGCCAAAAAACGGACATTGTCGATGTAATCAGCGATTATGTCCAATTAAAAAAACAAGGCAGAAATTATTTTGGATTATGTCCTTTCCATGGAGAAAATTCACCTTCCTTTTCCGTTTCACCGGATAAACAGATATTTCATTGTTTTGGCTGTGGTGCAGGCGGAAATGTTTACAGCTTTTTGATGGATCACGATGGTGTTACATTCAAAGAAGCTGTGTCAATTTTAGGCTCAAAAGTTGGAGTGGAGATTGATCCTGCATCAGCCGACGAAGATAATAAACAGGGTGAAAATGCAAAAAATCAATACCAGGATCAGATAGAGGCTCACGAGCTGCTGGCTAAGTTTTATCATCACCTTCTGATGAATACAAATGAAGGTCAGGAGGCTCTGGAGTATATGATTGGGAGAGGGTTTACAGAAGAACAGCTGAAGACTTTCAGAGTCGGCTGGTCATTGCCCTCCTGGGATTTTACTTCGGAGCTTCTGAAAAAAAGAGGTTTTGATCCAGCTTCCATGGAACAGGCCGGTTTAATTATAAAAAGAGACAACGGTTCATATTTTGATCGTTTCAGGGGGAGGATTATGTTCCCTGTAGAAAATGACAGGGGACAAGTTGTTGCCTTTTCCGGACGACTGATACAGGCTACGAAGGAAGAGCCAAAATATCTAAATAGCCCGGAAACACCGCTCTTTCAAAAAAATAAGATTTTGTTTAATTATCACCGAGCCAGAGGAGCGATTCGAAGGGAGCAATCCGTTGTACTTTATGAAGGATTTGCTGATGTAATATCAACAAATGAACAGGCAGCCCATGGAATAGCGACAATGGGCACCTCTTTGTCTGCCCAGCATATTGGTATGATCAAACGGCTAACAAATAAAGTTATCATCTGTTATGACGGAGATCAGGCTGGCGTTGAAGCTGCGTATAAGGCCGCAAAAGAAATTACTTCTTCAGGCCTGACCGTAAAAGTGGCAATGCTCCCAAATAACATGGATCCCGACGATTATGTGCAAAAGCATAACGCGGAATCTTTTAGGAAAGAAATCATCGATTCAAGTGTGTCTGAAATGGCTTTTAAAATGCGTTATCATCGGATGGGGAAAAATCTCACCACTGAAGATGGCCGTATAAGCTATATTCAGGCGGTGCTAAAAGAAATTTCTGCATTGCAGGGTGCAGTTGAAAAAGAACTGTATTTAAAGCAGCTTTCGGATGAATTCGATTTATCACTGAATGCACTAACACAACAATTACAAAGTATTTCCCCTAAACAGAAGCAAACTGATATCAAGACAAATCAGCCGGAAAATAAGCCGGCAGATCAACCTATTGGGGTGTTTCATCGAAAATCTACTCTAAGACCGGCATATTTAACTGCGGAAAGACACCTTATAGCACATATGATGGCCAATGATGAGACAGCCTATACCGTGCAGACGCTTTTAAATGGAGAAGTGTTAAATAAAGATGAACATCAGGCTATTTATACTTACCTTTTAGCATTTTATGAAGGCGGCAATCATTCAGATGCAGGTGCATTTGTGCAAATACTTCCTGATCGGCATCTTCGGGCTATTGCTACTGAGATTAATATGATGGATATTAATCCAGATGTTGGAAGGGACGAACTGAATGATTATGTGGCTGAAGTGTTAAAATACCAAAAGGTGTTGAAAATAAAGGAAAAACAACTTGAAGAAAAAGAAGCTGAACGCCAACATGATTTCATAAAAGCTGCTCAAATTGGAATGGAAATTATACAATTGCGGAAAGCTTTGAAAAGATAAAGTCGTGCAAGCTGGAAGGAGGGGGACTAATGGCTGAAAAGTCAACACGTTCCAAACAATCAGAAACTGAAGTGATAACAATTGATGTTGTTAAAGCTCAGTTATTAGAATCAGGCAAAAAAAATGGTGAAATCACACTTGAGGATATTGCGGAGAAATTAGCAAGCTTTGAGTTAGACAGTGACCAGATGGACGAGTTCTACGAGCAACTGGGTGAGCAAGGGGTAGAAGTGGTCAAAGAAGGTGCTGAAGGTGATCCAAGTGTAACCGAACTTGGCAAGGAAGAGGAAGAAGAATTTGATCTGAATGATTTAAGTGTGCCGCCTGGCGTAAAAATCAATGATCCCGTCAGAATGTATTTAAAAGAAATTGGCCGGGTTGATTTATTATCTGCCCAGGAAGAAATTTCTCTTGCTACACGAATCGAAGAGGGTGATGAGGAGGCGAAACGCCGCCTTGCAGAAGCAAACTTAAGATTGGTGGTCAGTATTGCGAAACGCTATGTAGGACGAGGCATGCTTTTCCTAGATCTTATCCAGGAAGGGAATATGGGACTGATTAAAGCAGTGGAAAAATTTGATCACCGCAAAGGATTTAAGTTTAGTACCTATGCCACATGGTGGATCCGTCAGGCCATAACCCGCGCTATTGCAGACCAGGCAAGAACGATTCGTATACCGGTCCACATGGTTGAAACAATCAACAAATTAATCCGTGTGCAGCGCCAGCTTTTACAGGATTTGGGACGTGAACCGTCTCCAGAGGAAATATCCGAAGAGATGGATCTGACACCTGAAAAAGTAAGAGAAATACTAAAAATTGCTCAGGAACCTGTTTCGCTTGAAACTCCAATCGGAGAAGAGGACGATTCTCACCTTGGAGACTTCATCGAAGACTCAGAGGCACAATCACCTTCTGAGCACGCTGCTTACGAACTTCTGAAAGAGCAGCTGGAAGACGTTTTAGACACGTTAACAGACAGAGAAGAGAATGTACTCAGACTTCGATTCGGACTTGATGACGGCCGTACCCGAACACTTGAAGAGGTTGGGAAAGTATTTGGTGTAACAAGGGAACGAATTCGTCAAATTGAAGCAAAAGCATTGCGTAAACTTAGACATCCAAGCAGAAGCAAACGCCTGAAAGACTTTTTAGAATAAATATATGCCTGCCAATTCTCCTGATGAAAAGGGGAATTGGTTTTTTTTATTGGAGTATATTGGTTATGAATCAATGATGTGAATCAAAAAAAGTGGGTTTGCTGTTTTATCCTGTAGGATTTTTATAGTTGTTTTTTATTTTACTGAATTGTTAAATACTTTGCAAACAGCGATTTTGGCGATTTTTGTCATATGATACTTCAGCTGCTATGCCAGATTTAAAATTAAGTGAAAGATTAGTAGGAGCCATCAAGAAAACGCCTGAATTGTTCGAATTGAAATAAATATGAAAATAGTAAAATTATATAAGCTTGTTAGTTTTCATGTTTTTCTTTTATAATAGAATTGTAAGCGGATACAAAATAAGGGGGATGGACATGAATTTTGACTTGACGCAGGAACAGAAAATGATTCAACGGACGATACGTGAGTTTGCACAAGAGGTAGTGGCGCCGGGAGCGCTGGATAGAGATCGTTCTAAGTCTTTTCCTAAAGATGAATTTAAACAGCTGGCTGAATTAGGCATGATGGGGCTGCCTTTTGCAGAGGAATATGGCGGCGCAGGAGCTGACACAACAAGCTTTGCTATTGTTACAGAAGAGCTAAGCCGGGCTTGCGGATCTACAGGGATAACGTATTCCGCCCATATATCGCTCGGAGGCGCTCCGATTCAAATGTTCGGCACACATGAGCAAAAGGAGAAATATCTTCCGCAAATCTGCTCAGGTGAATCATTTGGTGCATTTGGGCTTACCGAACCAAATGCAGGTTCTGATGCAGGCGGCACACAAACCACTGCTAAAGAAGACGGCAATGACTTTGTAATAAATGGAAATAAAAGTTATATAACAAATGCAAGTTATGCAAAATACTTAGCTTTAACCGCTATCACAGGGATGAAGGATGGACAAAAGGAAATTAGTGCCATCGTTGTTCCAACGGATGAAGAGGGTTTTACCGTAATCGATAATTACGAAAAAATGGGACTGCATTCATCTAATACAACAGAACTTGTGCTTGAAGATGTGCGTGTCAGCCAGGAGAACCTGCTGGGAAAACGGGGAGAAGGCTTCCGGCAATTTTTGATGACATTGGATGGAGGGCGCATTGGTATTGGCGCAATGGCAGTAGGAATTGCTCAGGCCGCTTACGAGCGAGCGCTCAGTTACTCAAAAGAACGTCATCAATTCGGCAGGCCAATTTCTTCTTTTCAGGTTACGCAATTTAAATTAGCGGATATGGCGATGAAAATCGAACTGGCAAGAACAATGGTCTACAAAGCTGCCTGGCTAAAAGATCAAGGCCGCAAATTTTCGAAAGAAGCCTCAATGGCAAAGCTTTATGCCTCTGAAATCTGCATGGAGGTCTGCGACGAAGCAATTCAGATTCATGGCGGTTACGGGTATATGAAAGAGTATCATGTGGAAAGATATCTTCGTGATGCAAAACTTCTTGAAATTGGTGAAGGGACTTCTGAGGTGCAGCGAATGGTCATATCCAGAGAAATTGGCTGTTAATAAGTAATCAAAACCTAAACCCTTTTAAGAAAAAGTAGCGACCTTTGTGTCTAAAATGCGACAAAAAGGGTAAAGTTGTGTATTGGGTCTTTCCGATTGTTAAAAAGTAAAGTAAAATATGAAGTGTTAAAGTTTGCATTCATAACGATGACTGCTACATAGTTTTTCTAAAAGGGAGGGTTACACATGAATAAAAATCCGATTATTCCATTTCTACTAATTATGGTGCTTGGTTTCGGCGTTGTGTTTTTTATGTCGATTCAAGGTCTGGATAACGCTGAGGAAGTTGCCAAGGAAGAAGAAGGCGGCGGAGAAGGCGGTGGCGGAGAAGGTGAAGAAGCATCGGGCGATTTTGATCCGGAAGCTCACTACCAATCAACTTGTATTGGATGCCACGGGGACGCTTATGACGGCGGTTCCGGCGGACCTTCACTATTAGGAGTAGGAGAAAGACTTGAACTTGAAGAAATTAAGGACGTCCTTGTAAATGGACGCGGTGCTATGCCTGCAGGTCAGGTACCTGAAGAAAATGCAGATGCTATGGCTGAGTGGGTTGCAGGACTAGAATAAGACCTTAAATTGCTCTTTTAAATGATTGAGGAGCGTCTTTAGTACCATTTTAACAAAGAGGGCGGCCATATAATGGTGCGCCCTTTTATTATGTATATTGTGAGGTGTGGCCAATGAATAGTTACCAATTATCAGATCGTTTACATACAGTTGCTTCTTTTGTTCCAAAAGGATCGTCCATTGCAGATATTGGCTCTGATCACGCGTATCTCCCTTGCTACCTCGGACATCAGCTGCAAATAGATAAAGCAGTTGCAGGAGAAGTGGCGGAGGGGCCATTTCAATCTGCTAAAAGGCAAGTGAAAGAGGATAGCCTGGAGCATCTGATTGAAGTACGAAAAGGAAGCGGGCTTGAAGTGATAGAAGCCGGTGAAGTCGATGTCATCACCATTGCAGGAATGGGCGGACCGCTTATTGCTCAAATTTTAGAAGAAGGAAAAGACAGATTACCCGGCGTAAAACGATTAATCTTGCAGCCAAATATTAACGCAATTTCCATACGGGATTGGTTTTCTCTAAACGGATGGACGATAACTGACGAGGCAATTTTAGAAGAAGATGGAAAGATATACGAAGTTCTGGTTGCAGAGCCTGAAACAGACCGCATGGAAATGACATTTCAGGACCGTTTATTGGGACCTGTATTATCAAAGGAGAAATCCCATGTGTTTCAAAAGAAGTGGAAGCAGGAATATAATCAGTGGGAGAAAATATTAAACCAGATTGAACGAGCAGGAGACACTTCACATTTAAAAGATAAAAAGAAGGAACTGCTTGAAAAAATGAAGCTGGTATCGGAGGTTTTAAATTGGGAAAAAAGGTAAATGGCCACCAAATCATTGAACTTTTTGAGCAATTCTCACCCAAACATCTCGCAGTGGAAGGAGATCCGGTCGGTCTTCAGATCGGCCGATTGAACCAGCCTGTTGAGCGGGTACTAATTGCGCTGGATGTTTTGGAGGAAGTAGTGGATGAAGCGATTGAAAAGGATGTTAAACTTATCATCGCCCATCATCCTGTTATTTACCGTCCGCTAAAAACGCTGCGGACTGATCAGCCTTCTGGCAGAATGATTGCGAAGTTAATTCAGCATGACATCGCTGTTTATGTAGCTCATACTAATTTAGATGTCACAGAAGGCGGAGTAAATGACTGGCTTGCTGAACAGCTGGAGCTGACAGAGACCCGTGTGCTTGTTCCAACAACAGAGGATAAGCTAAGAAAGATAGTGGTTTTTACTCCGGAAGAGCATGCTGCAGAGGTAAGGCAGGCCATGACTGATGCAGGTGCCGGCAATCTTGGGGATTACCATCATTGCACCTTTTCTTCCGCAGGTACGGGGCGGTTTGTACCCGGTAACGATGCCTCACCGTTTATCGGTGATAAAAATCAGCTGGAGGAGGTTAAGGAAGTAAGAATTGAAACGATTGTATTTGAATCAGCTCAAAAAGCTGTTATCAGAGCAATGATGAAAGCTCATCCTTATGAAGAGGTCGCTTATGATATTTTTGAGGAAGCAACCGAAGGAAAGCAGTTCGGACTGGGCCGAATCGGCTTGTTGCATCAGCCAATGACACTGGAGACCTTTACTCAGTACGTAAAAGAAAAATTCGAAGTGCCGGCTGTTCGGTTTGTCGGTGATCCAGCTGCTTTGATTAAAAAAGTTGCAGTACTTGGCGGTACAGGAAATAAATATATGACAGCTGCAAAATTCAGTGGAGCTGATGTATATGTTACGGGGGATGTAGACTATCATATTGCCCATGATGCTAAAATGCTTGGTCTGACAATTGTCGACCCTGGACATAATGTTGAAAAAGTGATGAAGCAGGGAACTGCCAATGAGATGAAGAAAAGATCTTCTGAAAAAGGATTTGATATTGACTTTCTCCCATCTGCCATTCACACAGACCCATTTTCTTTTAGCTGAAAAGTCAGTGCACCATCCCTTGTGGTGTAGAAAAATAAGTAAAGTATCCGGCATGGATAAAAAGAATGCTCTCACGAAAATTTCGTGAGAGCGTTCTTTTTTGTGTATTCTTTTTTAAAGGTCTTGTGATGACTCTTTCGTATAAGGCATTATCGTAATTGGTTTTGTCGGCGTTTTAATTCTCGGAAGAATCTTTGAAAGAGGAACTTTCCTCTCGTTCAGCCAGGTTGACTGATCATCTGGTTCAAATTGATTAATATAGTTCATTACTTCCTTGACAATCGGAGTAGGGGTTGAAGCGCCTGCAGTTACAGCCACTGTCTGAGCACCAACCAGCCATTCTGATTTGATTTCAGATACATCTGCGACTCTGTGGGCTGGTGTGCCGGCTATTTCCTGTGAAACCTGCGCCAGACGATTTGAGTTATTGCTCATCGGATCGCCTACAACGATCAATACATCCGCAGCTCCAGCCTGTTCTGCAACAGCTTCCTGTCTGACCTGGGTGGCGAGGCATATTTCTTTATGTTCCTCTGCCTGAGGGTACTTTTCTTTTACCTTCTCTATAACCTCAAGCACATCCCATTGACTCATCGTCGTTTGATTCGTCACAATGATTTTATCATTTGTAAGGGTTAAAGTGTCCACATCAGAGGGCTTTTCGATCAGATGAACAATTGACGGAGCTACACCAACAGCTCCTTCCGGTTCAGGGTGCCCTTTTTTACCGATATACACAACATCGTAACCCTGCGCTTCTTTTTCGCGGATAAGATCGTGAGTCCGGGTAACGTCGGGACAAGTTGCATCTATGGAAGTTAAACCTTTTTGTCTGGCTATTTCCTTCACCTCAGGGGAAACACCGTGAGCTGTGAAAATTACGGTGCCTTTTGTAACTTTTTCTAAAATATCTTTGCGGTTCTCACCGTCCAGCGTAATAATACCTTCCTCTTCAAAGGCATCTGTCACATGCTTATTGTGGACGATCATACCCAGTATATAAATTGGCCTTGGAAGAGTTTTATCCATTGCCGCGTTCCGTGCAATCACCATTGCATCGACCACACCATAGCAGTAGCCTCTTGGTGTTATTTTAATTGTATTCATTAAAATCCTCCTACTTGAGCGATCTGTATAAGCTCATTATAAAGGAGTTGGACGAAGGTCTCAAATAATAAAAGCTTATTTAAACATAGAGTCTTGGAACGGAATCTTTTTGGCGTACCGGTTTTGGTTCGGTATGGACAGGATCATCAGAAGATACTTTATCTGAAATAATGCTGTCCTCTTCTGCCGAAACCGAATTATCAACCGAGTCATCTTTTTCAGTATCATCACTTTTTAAACTTCGGTAAAGCTTCCACATGGCGGGGAAATTTCTCACGAGGGGACCATATTGCTGAATCATTGGGAGAGCCTGCTGCGCAGTTTGAATCATTTGCTGGGTTCCGCCTACCCAGCGCTGGATATTTTCCATGGAAAGCGCTCCTGCTACGCCGGAGGCACCAGTTCCCTGTGAACCTCCCAGCAAAGATGCTATGCCTCGGGCAGCAGGCTGTGCTGCTCCCGGCATCATACCGCCGAAATTAGTTGAAGCAGACTGTCCTCCCCCTTGGAGAAAATTGCCGATTCCAGACGAGGCAGGTTGGCTTGCTCCAGGAAGAAAATTGCTTATTCCTCTTGCGGCAGGCTGGCTGCCGCCCTGAAAAAAGTTTCCTGATCCGGCAGGAGCTGATTTATTGCGGTTAAATATGGATAGCAGCCCTTTTTTTTGTGCAGGCTGTTGTTGAGCGAATGGAGAATAACCTCCGAATGGACTGGAGTTTGGTCGTGATGAAAACGGGTTTGCCGGGCGTTGAGCGGATCTTACACCAGTAGGCATCTGAAATCCCGAACGAGGGATTGATTGTCTGCGATTCATGTTTTTCGCCTCACTTTACATTGCTGAATACGATTAGTATATGCAAAATATAGGAAAGAGGAAGCAGGAACGATTCTCTGTAATTAAATCGTACCTAGCAATTTAACCTCAAATTGATTATAATAGGGTTTTGGACGAATCCAAGATTTGATCGGTCGAGGATAATGAAAAGGAGTGATCGACATATGTCTCAAGCATTTAAACGATATGAATTTAATTCTTTTATACAACAAGCGATTGAAACCCTGGGTTTTCATGAGCCTACACCTATACAAGAAAAAATGATTCCAATGATTAAAAAAGGCCAGAGCGCAATAGGACAATCTCAAACCGGTACAGGAAAAACACACGCCTACCTGCTTCCCCTTCTGGACCAGCTGGATTTAGAAAAACAGGAAGTTCAACTGGTTATTACCGCCCCAACCCGTGAACTAGCCAAACAAATTCATCATGAAGTAGCAAAAATCATAGAACATTCCACAAAAGATCTTTTAAGCAAATGTTTTGTTGGCGGAACGGATAAACAGCGTACAATTGATAAACTTAAAATTCAGCCCCAGATTGTAGTGGGTACGCCGGGCAGAATAAATGATCTTGTTAAAGAACAAGCCCTGTATGTGCATACAGCCCATGCGATAGTGATTGATGAGGCGGACCTTATGCTTGAAATGGGTTTCATCGAAGATGTTGATCAAATTGCTGCACGTATGCCGGAAGACCTTCAAATTCTTGTTTTTTCAGCTACGATTCCTGAAAAATTAAAACCTTTCTTAAAGAAATATATGGAAAATCCTCAATACGCTCATATTGAACCTAAGCAGGTACAGGCTGAAAATATAGAGTTTGTTCTTGTGCCAAGAAAAAGCCGCAGTAAAATTGAAGTGCTGAACGATATTTTAAACTCGATTAATCCGTATATTGCGATTGTATTTACTAATACAAAAACCAAAGCGGATGAAGTGGCAGATGCCCTTTTATCAAAAGGTTTGAAAGTTGGGCGCGTGCACGGCGGTCTTGCAGCGCGTGAACGATCAAGAATGATGAAACAAATTCGTGACCTGGAATATCAGTATATTGTCGCAACAGACCTGGCAGCCAGAGGAATTGATATCCCGGGTGTCAGCCATGTCATAAACTTTGAATTGCCAAGCGATTTGGATTTCTTTGTTCATCGTGTCGGCAGAACAGCACGGGCCGGTCATTCAGGAGTTGCAATTACAATCTATGAGCCGACAGATGAAGATGCACTGAATCAAGTGGAGAAAAAAGGTATTACATTCAGCCATCGCGAAGTTCGAAACGGGGAATGGGTTGAACTGACTGAAAGGCATAAACGCTCAAATCGTAAAAAGGTTGAAAATGAAACGGACGCAAAAGCTAAGTCATTAGTGCGTAAGCCGAAGAAAGTAAAACCTGGTTATAAAAAGAAGATGCAATTTAAAATGGATAAGATTAAAAAGAGAGAACGGCGTATAAATCGCCGCAACAATGATTAATCCGCAGTAAGGGGAGATCTGAATGTTAAAAATAGGTTCCCATGTTTCCATGGGTGGGAAAAAGATGCTGCTTGGCTCGAGTGAGGAAGCCGTATCGTATGGTTCAACAACATTTATGATTTATACAGGCGCACCGCAAAACACGCGCAGAAAAGCAATAGAGGATTTAAATATTGAAGCAGGCACGCTTCATATGAAAGAGCATGGAATTACAGACATTGTCGTTCACGCTCCTTACATTATTAATATTGGCAATACAACTAAGCCTGAGACATTTGAATTGGGAGTGAATTTTCTCCGTTCAGAGATTGAACGAACGGCGGCTTTGGGATCAAAACAAATCGTGTTGCATCCGGGCGCTCATGTCGGAGCCGGAGCGGACCTTGGCATTGCAAAAATAATTGAAGGTCTGAATGAGGTAATAAGCAGAGAGCAAGAGGTTCAAATTGCCCTTGAAACAATGGCCGGAAAAGGATCGGAATGCGGCAGAAGCTTTGAAGAACTCGCCAGGATAATTGACGGCCTAACTCACAACGAGAAAATTTCTGTGTGTTTTGATACTTGTCATACTCATGACGCAGGCTATGATATCGTTCATGATTTTGATGGGGTGCTAAATCATTTTGACAAAGTCGTTGGACTGGATAGAATTAAGGTGCTGCATATAAATGACAGCAAAAATGTGATGGGAGCATCAAAAGACCGTCATGAGAACATCGGATTTGGCCATATAGGCTTTGAAGCGCTAAACTATATTGTCCATCATGATGTCTTTAAAGATATCCCGAAAATCCTGGAAACACCTTATGTGGGGGAAGATAAGAAAAATAAAAAGCCTCCATACAAACATGAAATTAATATGTTCAAAGAAAAAACGTTTAACCCTCAATTGATAGAAGAAATCCTCAATTAAAAAAAGCTTTGAGGGAGAACTCATCGCTTGATGGGGCAAAAACATATTTTTAATGATCTGATGAAACTAGTTTGGCATTCGAAGCGCTCGTTTTAGCTAAGTGCGGGCAACCCCTGACTGACAATCACATGGTCAAGGAGAAGCGGCAAATAAGTTAATTCATTGTTAATTGGCTGAAGCTGTGAGAGACCACTCACAGCTTATTTTCATGTAAAAACGTCTGCACGATATTATCTAATTTTCGCGCCCGGCTCGTGCCGATAATGCCTTCCACTTTTTTAAACAGAACAGTTCTTTCCTTTTCATTAAAAAAATCAATTTTCTCCTGTTTGATAAGCCGCGCCAGCATTTCACTTTCCCGTGTACTCAAGGCAAGTTCAAAAGGAGCTGCATAGCGCCGTAATTCTTCAGCTGTAATTTGATGCAATTTTGCATTGACGAAAGTTTGAAGCCATTTCATGTCAATCGCCTCCTACGACACTGTATGCAAGGGAGGGAATGATGGTGAGCGGGAAATCAAATGTTTTACTTTCAGTCTGGAAATGTGTATACTCAGTAGTTGTTAAATCGGAACCATTCTTGTTCGAAAGGGATGTTAGTATGGCATCATCCAATATAATAGAATTAAAAAATGTTAATTATCGATATGATCGAGATTTTGTACTTACAAATATAAATCTGGCCATTCCCCAAGGTGCTTTTCTTGGCATCGTGGGGCCGAATGGATCGGGGAAGTCAACGTTATTAAAAATAATACTTGGTTTGTTAAAACCCCGTGAAGGGAAAGTTGTTTTATTTGATCAGGCGCAAGCTAAATTTCGTGAATGGGAACGGATTGGCTACGTCTCTCAAAAGGCCAATGCTTTTAATACCGGATTCCCTGCCACAGTTTATGAAGTAGTCGCAAGCGGTTTAACAAAAAAAACCGGACTGTTTCATATGATCGGAAAAAAAAGACGCCCTCAAATTGAGAAAGCGATAAAAGCAGTAAGCATGGAAAACTTTATGGACAGAAACATTGGTGAATTATCAGGAGGACAGCAGCAGAGAGTGTTCATCGCAAGAGCCATTGTAAGCGAGCCGGATATTTTGATTTTGGATGAACCTACTGTAGGTGTTGACTCAAAAAATGTTCAAACCTTTTATGATATGCTTGATCACCTTAATAAAAAATTAGGAATTACTTTGGTGCTGGTTACTCATGATATTGGAACGATTACGAATAAAGTAACGCATGTGGCTTGTTTAAATAATACCTTGCACTTTCATGGCAGCACGGCGGATTTTGAACAGGTCAAAGATCAGGAGCTGTCTCAGTTTTATGGACATGACGTACAGCGTCTGCATCATGATCATGCGCATGAGGGCTCATTATGATACAAGCGATTTTTCAATATGAATTTTTACAGAATGCATTTTTAACCGGGCTTATTATTGGAGTAATCGCCCCTTTGCTTGGAGCTTTTATTGTTGTGCGCAGGCTTTCATTAATTGCTGATGCACTGAGCCATGTTACTTTATCTGGTATTGCTGCAAGTTTGTTTTTAAGCAAAAGTGTCGTGATGTTTAATGGGCTGAATCCGCTTTGGATGGGGATGACTTTTTCTGTTATTGGTTCTTTATTTATAGAGCGCCTCAGAACCGTCTATAAACATTATCAGGAACTGGCCATTCCAATTATTTTGTCCGGCGGCATCGGAATTGGCGTAATTTTTATTTCATTGGCAGATGGTTTTAATACTGATTTATTCAGCTACTTGTTTGGGAGTGTCAGCGCAGTCAGCCGGGACGATTTATGGCTTATTCTAGGAATCGCAATTGTGGTCCTATCACTGGTAATAATTCTTTATAAAGAACTATTTCTGTTATCGTTTGACGAGGAATTTGGAAAAGCATCTGGATTGCCTGCCAAAGCGCTCCATTTAATTTTTATGGTTATGGTTGCTTTAGTTATAGCAGCATCTATGAGGATTGTCGGAATTCTTTTGGTTTCATCTCTTATGACTTTGCCGGTTGCAGCAGCTATGAGGATCGCCAGAGGATTTAAACAAACCATCTTTTTCTCCATCCTTTTTGGTGAACTGGCTGTCATTGCTGGATTATTTAGTGCGTTTTATCTTGATCTAGCTCCGGGAGGTACGATCGTTGTATCGTCAATCTTGCTATTACTTTTAGCCATTGCTTTAAAAAAATGGCAAGTCATGCGAAAATAGGATTGGGGTGATAAGAGAATGAATGTTACAAATGCAATGCAGCTGTTAAAGGATAGAGGGTATAAACATACCGGTAAACGTGAATTTATGCTTGATCTATTCGCGCATCATGATCGGTATATGACAGCACGGGAAGTGCTTGAAGCCATGAACAATGATTTTAAAGGATTAAGCTTTGACACAATATACCGAAATTTGTCACTGTTTGTAGAGCTGGGGATTCTTGAGGAAACGGAACTCTCAGGCGAAAAACATTTCCGGTTTACATGTACAAGCCATCATCACCATCATCATTTTATTTGCATGGCATGTGGGAAAACAAAAGAAATCCATACCTGTCCAATGATCAACTTAAGTGAAAACCTTAACGGATATGATGTATCGGGTCATAAATTTGAAATATACGGCACATGCCCATCCTGTCAGGTGCAATAAAAAGGATCCCCTTCTTTTACAGAAGAGGATCTTTTTTATTTTGCTTTATTAAGCCATTGGTTGACCCATTGTTTTGCCTCAAGCCAGTTTTGAACCCGAATAACTCCCTCAGGTGTTGCCTCGCGATTGTATGGTGTATCAAACAAGATAACAGGGATATCGCACTCCTCATGGATCATGACGGCATTATCATGTTTGTCCTCAAAAAAAATATCCACATTATATCTCTTAGCTGTTTTTACTTTATCGTGAGATCCGATTAATTCAATATGATCATAATTAATTCCTTTATCCTTAAACCACTCTGTTGTAAGTTCAAAATGCTTTTCATTCCTTGCGCTGATAAAAAAAAGTTCATGATCTGTTTTCCACTGCTTTAAAATTTTATCTGCATGTTCAACCACAGGTGAAGAAGAATAAATGACTGGTTCTGCTTCAAGAAACCAGTCAGAAAATGTATCGGGTGAAATATCAGGCAATGCTTTTGTTAAGTCATATTCCTTTAAATCCTCTAAGGATAATGAGCGGTTAAACTCTTCATTGATAAAAGGAATTAAAGATGTGGGACAAGTGACTGTGCCATCAATATCAATACCAAATCGTTTAGTCATGCTGCAAAACTCCTTTAACTTTGTTATGTAAGTGTACCATAAGAAGGAAGGCAAAAAAATTACCATAGGTAACGCAGTTAAATTCGCACATACTAAGCATGCCCAAAAGGCAGGAAAGGAGGGGACGTGAATGTATGAAGAAGAAAAAAATCAAACGGGCTTGGAAAAGAATGATCAAAGAACTTCCTATGACGAAGAGATGGCCAATGAGCTGGCCCAAGTAGTAAGTGTCGATCAGTCTTATACTAATGATGATGAACCTGCAAGAGATGGAAAAATTGCGAATACAAACAAGGGAACATGGTTAGGCATTGCCTCATTAATTGTGGGGATCATTGCTTTATTTACTTCTCCTGTATTATTTGGAATAATCGCCATTATTCTTGGGTTTATTGCCAGAAAATCCGGAAGCACTACTGCCGGAAGCTGGGGAATTGTGCTTGGAGCAGTTTCCATTATTTTTGGTATTATGTTGATCCCATTTTTTTAAATAAAAACTCTGTAAAACCTGGCTGTTGGTTTCTGGCATGCCGGTTGCTTTCCTTGGGTGTGACGGGGAGATTTTAATGGCATAGGGCTGTTAATGAATGCAAAAAAAATCGGACCGGCACAATGTTGTGTCGGGTCCGATTCACTATTTACGACTTAGGATAAGGCAGCTGCTTCAGCTTCTTCACGCTGTTTGCGGTAGTGTTCCTCAGCAAGCTTATCAATTTCTACTTTTAATTCATCCACCATTGTCTCTTCAGGAACTTTGCGAACGGTTTTGCCTTTCATAAAGAGAAGCCCTTCGCCTCTGGCGCCGGCAATTCCGATGTCTGCTTCACGCGCCTCACCGGGTCCGTTAACCGCACACCCAAGTACAGCAACTTTAATAGGTGCTTTAATTGTAGAGATATATTCCTCCACTTCATTGGCAATTGATATCAGATCAATTTCAATTCTTCCACAGGTAGGGCAGGAAATTAGGGTTGCAGCATTGGAAGAAAGTCCAAATGATTTTAATAATTCTCTGGCTACTTTTACTTCCTCGACAGGATCAGCACTTAATGAAATACGAAGTGTGTTCCCTATACCCTTGCTCATAATTGCTCCCAGTCCTGCAGCACTTTTTACTGTACCTGCAAAAAGCGTGCCTGATTCTGTAATTCCAAGGTGAAGCGGGTAATCGAAAGCTTTAGCGGCTTTTTCATACGCTTCAATAGCTAAATTAACATCGGATGCCTTCATTGAGACAATAATGTCATGGAAATCTAAATCTTCCAGAATTTTAATATGATGCAAAGCACTCTCTACCATCCCGTCAGCAGTCGGGTACCCGTACTTTTCTACAATTTTTCTTTCAAGGCTTCCGGCATTAACGCCAATTCGAATCGGGATATTTTTAGCTTTAGCAGCTTTCACCACTGCTTCCACCTTTTCACGCCGCCCGATATTCCCCGGATTAATACGGATTTTATCAGCTCCGCCCTCAATGGCTTTTAGGGCAAGCTTGTAATCAAAGTGAATATCCACTACAAGAGGAATATTAATTTGTCTTTTAATATCAGCAATTGCGTCTGCTGCACGTTCATCAGGACATGCAACACGTACAATTTGGCATCCAGCTTCTTCTAAGCGATGGATCTCTGCTACCGTTGCTTCCACATCATGTGTTTTTGTGGTTGTCATGCTTTGGATAAATAGTTCATCACTGCCACCAATGGTCAGGTCGCCAACTTTGACTGGTCGTGTTTTTGAACGATGTATAATGTCACCCAAGTGTCATTCGCTCCCTTATAATTTACTTGCTAGTATATTGTAGTTGAATCTTCTTCATTTTAACAGTGTTCAATCGCAGTTGACAAGAAATAGGCAAGTGCAGCATGTTATTTAGGGGCAGGCAGCAAATATCGTTCTCCTGCAATAATCTTTTGAGGAGGAATGCCGTTTAAGGCAGAAAATTCATAAGACAATTGATCGATATTAAAGCTTGCCGGAAGAAGATCATGCCGCTTTAATAATACAAGCAGGGAATCGCCTGGTTTCGCGATAACTTCCAACGCGCCTGAATCTATTTCTTCATGAGCTGAATCACTGGTTATTGTGCCTTTTGTAAAATCGGTATAGCAAATAAAAGCAATTAAAGCTGTCAATAATATGCACATCAGCTTTTTCATATAAGCCACCTCATTAAATTCGATTTCACACAAATCATATGAAAGATCAAATTTAATAGAACTAAAATCCCTTTTGTCATTTCTTATAAAAAAAAAACACCCTCGCAGAATGCCAGGATGCTTTTTTAAAAGGGCTATGCCAGACGCTTCTTTTTTGCAGGAATTTCTTTAATGGCAAGATACAGAATGATACTTACAACAAGCCAGTTAACCAAATTAGCTGCAGGAATCGTAGAACCGATTAAAGGCACAATCATGAAAAAGATGGTGGGCAAGGTCATACTGTATGCTGCAAGGCGGAAACTGTGCCTGTAAGAAAGTCTTTTTTCAAGCGTTTTTGCAAAGAGCTGTCCGACTGCCGCAAAGATAAACACCTTGATTAAAAGCAAGCCGATTGATATGACAAACATGATAAAGAAAATGACTGAGTAAATAATTATTTTCGCGCCATCCAGCGAGGACAGCAGGGAGGCAATACCATCAGTACTGAACGTAATGCCGGTAAACATTGAATAAGGGTATTCCTGAATGTTAGGTCCTGTTGAAACAACTGCATGGTCCTTGAGCAGTGCTATTGTATTATGGCGGTTGCGGATATCTCCGGGCTCGATTTCTCCTGTATCATCAATGATCACAGTAAAACCGGAGCTTCTTGCAGTGACCGGTTCATCACTTTGAGATACCAGCCTTCCTTCCTGCACTTCAAAATCAGGAAGTTCGTTTAACAGTAAATTTTCGCCTTCTGAAAATATTGAGGAACCAAGTTGTGTAACCTGGACCATAACGGGTACTAGAGAAACTAGTGCTAAAATAAATAGAAACAGAATTGTCTTGCCTATTCCCTGGAATCGGAAGGCTGCAATATCCTTTGGTGAATACAAGCTTTTCCATAGCTGCTTAAAAACGTTCATGAATGGTGAACCCTCCTGAGATAAAAAATTACCTTTATTCATTGTAATCGTGGGGAAGGCTGCACCACAAGTTAAATATCTAATTACGATGGTTGAATCTTCAATCATTTGTAACATTTCTGTAACATAAATGCCCGAATATTAACCAATTGTAAATTTTCGCATTTACCTCTTTACTTCATGCACTAAAAGAATTAATAATTGTAGAGGGTTTTCAAGAAATATGTCTAAATATGTTGACAGGGGTTGAAGAAATGGAAGTTAACTGGCAGGAAGTAGTCTTTCAGTTCATTGGAGGACTCGGAATCTTTCTCTTTGGTATCAAATATATGGGTGATGGACTACAAAGATCAGCAGGGGACCGCTTAAGAGAAATTCTTGACCGTTTCACCACCAATCCATTCATGGGTGTGTTGGCGGGTATATTCGTTACGGTCCTTTTACAAACCAGCTCGGGCACAACAGTCATTACAATCGGTCTTGTTAGCGCTGGTTTTATGACGTTAAGGCAGGCAATCGGGGTTATAATGGGGGCGAATATCGGGACAACCGTTACCGCTTTTATTATTGGGATTGATATTGGCGAATTTGCTTTGCCAATAGCCGCTTTAGGTGCGATACTTCTATTTTTTATTAAAAACAACAAAGTGAATAACTTCGGTCAAATAGTTTTTGGCTTTGGATTATTATTTTACGGTCTGGAGTTAATGAGTGAGGGAATGAAACCTCTTCGTGAACTGCAGGCATTCATTGATTTAACACAGAGTATGAGTGAAATTCCTGTATTAGGAGTTATCGTTGGTACTATTTTTACAATGATTGTACAGAGTTCAAGTGCGACGATTGGTATCCTGCAAGGATTGTACTCAGAGGATCTTATTACATTAGGTGCAGCGATTCCGGTGCTTTTTGGTGATAATATTGGAACGACCATTACAGCAGTTCTTGCTTCGATCGGTGCTTCAGTTGCAGCAAGGCGGGCAGCTGCCGTTCATGTAATGTTTAATATTATAGGAACGATTATTTTTATGATTTTATTGGTTCCATTCACATGGTTTATTACATGGATTGATCAGTTCCTGCAGCTTGAGCCTGCGATGCAGATTGCATTTGCGCACGGTACGTTTAATGTCACGAATACAATTATTCAATTTCCATTTATAGCTTTATTGGCAGTGATTGTAACCAAGGTTATTCCTGGTAAAGATGTGGTAGTGGAATTTAAGCCGAAGCATTTAGATCCTAATTTTATTGAGCAATCACCATCCATTGCATTAGGACAGGCAAAAGAAGAAGTTTTGCGAATGGGTGCATTTGCTGTTCAGGGCTTAAACGAAACCTTTGACTATTTAAAAACAAAAAATACCAAAAAAGCGGAGCTTGGGTATCAGGTTGAAGATGCGATCAACAATCTTGATTCCAAAATTACTGATTATCTGGTTAAACTTTCTGGTACTTCCTTGTCGGCTGTTGAATCTGAACGCCATTCAATCTTAATGGATACAGTCCGCGACATTGAACGTATAGGAGATCATTTTGAAAATATTATTGAGCTTGTCGATTATCAGCAGTCTCACAAAGTTAAAATGACTTCAGATGCGATGCAGGACCTTGATGAAATGTTCACGTTAACGATTGATGCTGTATCAAGTTCAATTGAAGCGCTTGACCAGAATGATCATGCAATCGCACGTGATGTAGCAGAAAAAGAAGATCTGATTGATAAGATGGAACGTAAATTCCGTAAGAAGCATATTCTCCGGTTAAATGAAGGCGAGTGCTCCGGTCAGTCGGGTATCGTTTTCGTAGACATCGTTTCAAATCTTGAACGAATCGGTGACCATGCAGTAAATATAGCTGAAGCCGTTCTGGGATTGAGAAAGTAGCACGACCTAATTGGAGAGGAGCCACTGAGCTCCTCTTTTTTTCGTAAAAAATGTTTCTAAACGATATACTAAAGAAGAGAGGAGAGGGGGATCAGTGATGGAGACCATTTATTGGATCATAATTACAATCGTTTTTTTAATCGCTTTTATCGGATTAATTTATCCAATCATTCCAAGTGTTCTTTTCATACTTGCAGGATTTTTGCTCTATGGGATGTTTTTTTCGTTTGATCCTTTTAATTGGTGGTTCTGGACCATACAAATTCTATTTGTCATCCTGCTGTTTGGTGCCGATTATATATCTAACTTATTTGGTATTAAACGGTTTGGCGGATCAAAGGCGGGAATTTGGGGAAGTACGATCGGCCTGTTAATTGGACCTTTCGTTATTCCGGTGATTGGCATTATCTTGGGACCTTTCATTGGGGCTGTCGGAGGTGAATTGATTGTAAATAAAACCCGACTCGGCCAGGCAGTTAAAATTGGATTTGGTTCTCTGATCGGATTTGTTACATCAATTGTGACAAAAGGAGTCGTCCAGCTAATTATGGTGGGGTACTTTTTGCTGGTCGTTTTGTAGAAAATCAAGTCAAACGCAGAAAATACATCTTCCAGGAAGTTTTTGAGCATAAGAATTGATGGTTTCCAAAGTATTTGGTACGCTATTGAAGTAATCAACGAATCGCTTGCCGATTCAACTAAAATTTACATAGGGAGGAATTTAATCATGGCTTACACATTACCAGAATTACCGTATTCATACGATGCTTTAGAACCGCATATTGACAAGGAAACCATGAATATCCACCATACGAAACACCACAACACATACGTAACAAAACTGAATGATGCTTTGGAAGGTCAGGAAGAATTTCAGGCAAAATCAATTGATCAGCTGATGGTGGATTTAAACTCTGTACCTGAATCAATTCGTACTGCAGTTCGAAATAATGGAGGCGGACATGCCAACCATTCATTTTTCTGGAAAATTCTTTCACCAAACGGCGGCGGCGAGCCTACGGGTGACCTAGCTTCTGCTATCAATGATAAATTTGGCAGCTTTGAAAAATTTAAAGAAGAATTTGCAGCAGCTGGTGCAGGCAGATTTGGATCAGGCTGGGCTTGGCTGGTTGTGAACAATGGCGAGCTGGAAATCACAAGCACACCAAATCAGGACTCTCCTCTGACAGAAGGCAAGACGCCTGTAGTAGGTCTTGATGTTTGGGAGCATGCTTACTACTTAAAATATCAAAACAAACGTCCTGACTACATCAACGCTTTCTGGAATGTAGTAGACTGGAATGCTGTTGAAAAACTTTACGTTGCAGCAAAATAAGAAATAAATGATTTATTAAAAAACTGTGCATTTTAAAATGCACAGTTTTTTTGTCGGTTTCATGAATATACCATTTTACGCTGGATTAAAAGCTGCTTCTTCTATAAAATGATAGATAGGAAGTTTTGAGGAAGAAAGGAAGAACGTTATTGAAAAAAGACGCAACCCGCTCCAAAGAAAAAAAAGCAAAAAAAACACATGTGTCTTCCCGAATGAATGTGCTCTTTTTTGCTGTCTTTTTATTGTTTTCCCTGCTAATCCTGAGATTGGGTGTTTTGCAGATCGTTAACGGTGAAAATTATGTCAGGGAATTGGAGCGGACAGAAGAAGTAGTGGTCAATACAAGTGTCCCGAGAGGAAAGATTTTTGATCGATACGGCAATATTGTGGTTGATAACCAGCCTGTCAATGCCATAACTTATACAAAAACGCAGCAGACAAAACAAGAAGAAATGTTAATGGTCGCAGAGCGGTTAGCCGGTTTTATTGAAGTTGATACAAAAAAAGTAACAGATCGCGACAAACAGGATTTTTGGATTCGCGAAAACGAGAGTGCGGCAGAAGAAAAACTGACCGCTGATGAAAAAGCTCAGTTCGAAGCAGGAGATATGGAGCAGGCGCAATATGACAAGCTCATAAGAGACCGAATTACAGACGAAGAGCTTAAATCAATTACAGGACAGGACTTAGAAGAGCTGGCCATCTATATTGAAATGCAGGCTGGCTATAATCTATCGCCTCAAATTATTAAAAATGAAAAAGTAACGGATGAGGAGTTTGCAGTAGTTAGTGAGCATTTGGATTCGCTGCCGGGAGTTAACACAACTGTGGACTGGAATCGCCAATATGCTTATGGTGATGTTTTCAGGTCCGCATTAGGAAGTGTACGTTCGATTCCTGAAGATAAGATAGAGTATTATTTATCCAGAGACTACTCAAGAAATGACAGAGTAGGAACCAGTTATTTAGAGCTTCAGTATGAAGATATTCTTCAGGGGCAAAAGTCTAAAGTTAAAACGCTGACTGATAAAGCAGGAAATGTTGTGGATTCACAATTAGTCCACGAAGGAGAAAGAGGAAAAGATCTTGTTTTATCCGTTGATATGGAACTTCAAAAAGAAGTTGAGAAAATTGTAGAGGATGAATTGTGGCGACTTAAACAAAGCGGAGGACGTAATCTTTTGGACCGTGCATTTGTTGTCATGATGGACCCTCATACTGGTGAAGTTTTATCAATGGTTGGCAAACAGTATGTTGAGGAAGATAACGGGAAATCCATTACACCAGTGATCCAGGACTATAATATCGGTACGTTTACCAGCGCCTACGAGGCGGGATCCAGTGTGAAGGGAGCAACGGTTTTATCAGCTTATCAGGAGGGGATTATCACACCTGGGTCAACCCTTTATGATGAAGTAATCCGAATTAAAGGCTCACCTCCCAAAAAATCTTATTTTAATTATGGGTCAGCTATACCTTTAACCGATACAAAAGCACTTGAGAAATCATCCAATGGGTATATGTTTAAAATTGCAATTGCAATGGCAAATGCGAAATATACTCCTGATCAGCCGATCGATATACCTCAATCTGCTTTCACTAAAATGAGAAATTATTTTGGACAATTTGGTTTAGGGTCGGAAACGGGCATTGATCTGCCGGGAGAAAATACAGGGTACCAGGCCAATAATGACTACGGTCCCGGTAAACTTTTAGATTTATCAATTGGACAGTTTGATACGTATACAACTATGCAGATGGCCCAGTATGTTTCAACAATTGCTAATGGAGGCAACAGAATTGCTCCAAAAATTGTCAAACAAATCCGTGAACCAAGTAAGTCCAACGATACACTGGGACCCCTGCTGCAGGAAATGCAACCGGAAATTTTAAATAAGCTTGACAATACTGAAGCCGAAATTGCGCAGGTTCAGCGCGGATTCTTCGGAAGCTTTAACGGAGCAGAGGGAACAGGCAGAGACTTTATTGGAAATGGATACGTTGCAGCAGGTAAAACAGGTACTGCTGAGGTTGTTTATTTTGGACCGAAATACCAGGATCAATATCTGGGTAACCCGCCAGAAACAATTAACTCCACTTTGGTTGGGTATGCACCTGCTGAAGATCCTGAGGTTGCTTTTGCAGTATTAGTTCCCTGGGTATACCCAAATGGGGATGAATCACTGCGTGTAGACGTAAACGAAAACCTGGGTACAGCGGTGCTTGAAAAATATTTTGAACTAAGAGAAAAACGAATCGATGAAAATGGCGCTGATGAAGATGTCGAAGTTAACGTATCAGAAGAAGGCGCAGAAGAAGGAAACTAATCAGAAAGCCGGATCTCCCATTTTGGGGATCCGGTTTTTTGTTGTAAAGAAACGATGTCAAACTTAACATATTATCCCATAAAACCCATTTATCTCGCGGTTAAACGTGATTTACAAAACCTTTACATTTCATTTATATAAGGTTAATAGTCTCACTGTATTCTTATACATGTAGGACAAATCAACCAACCCTTTAGGAGGAATTACAGTATGAAGAGTTTTAAGTACTTGGCAACGACAACTATTTTAGGATCAGCATTATTCTTAGCTGCCTGCGGTGACGATAGTGCAAACGGATCTAATGAAGATAGCGGTACAGGGGAAGAGCTTGAAGGTCAAGTACGGGGAGATGGATCCTCTACAGTAGCTCCAATTATGGAAGCGATTGTTGAAGAATATGGCGGAGCACAGCCTGGCGTCCAGGTTTCATCAGGAGTTTCAGGAACCGGCGGCGGCTTTGAAAAATTCATCGCAGGGGAAACCGATTTTTCAAATGCATCACGTCCGATTAAAGAAGAAGAAGCCTCTGCCTTAGAAGAAGCGGGGATTGACTATACTGAAGTGGAACTGGGCTTTGATGGATTGTCAGTAGTGGTAAGCAAAGAAAATGACTTTATCGATCATTTAACAGTAGAAGAATTAAAGAAAATGTGGGTTGAAGACGGAACAGAAAAAACATGGGCAGATATCCGTGAAGGCTGGCCGGATGAGCCAATTGAATACTATTCACCAGGAACCGACTCAGGAACGTATGATTACTTTAATGAAGTCATCCTCGAAGAAGAAGACATTGTCCGTTCAGCTACCCTTTCAGAGGACGATAATGTACTTGTGCAGGGTGTGCTTGGATCACCGAACGCCATAGGCTACTTTGGTTATGCATACTATCTTGAAAACAAGGATACTTTAAAAGTTGTACCAATCGATAACGGTGATGGTCCTGTAGAGCCTTCAAATGAAACAATCGAATCCGGAGAATATGCTCCCCTATCCCGTCCAATGTTTACTTATGTCAGCAATGCATCAATCAGCGAAAACGAAGCAGCTGCCGACTTTATGACGTTTGCGATTGAAAACGCTGGAGACCTTGCGGAGGCTGTTGGTTATGTCCGGGCGCCACAAGAAATATATGACGAAGATTTAGAGGCAATTGAGTCATTAAAATAATTTAAATTTATGTCAATGAGAGGAGCATGAAATTCATGCTTCTCATCTCATTGTGTCTTTGGATAAAGGAGGATTTCACTGTGTCTATGAAAGAACCAAATACAACACTGTCAGTTCAAGAATTGATTGCCCAAAAAAGCAATCGGGGTCTCTTGTCTGCAATTGAAAAAATAATACCAAAGCTGTTGCTTGCCATTGCAGCGGTTTCAGTTCTAACAACTATCGGCATAATGGTGACGCTAATTGTTGAAACACTTGTTTTCTTTTCTAGGGTTTCAGTTTTGGACTATATCTTTGGTACTGAATGGTATCCCTTTGCAAATTCAACAGCCACCTATGGAGTTCTTCCATTGATTATCGGTACGCTGAAAATTACAGGGATTGCTATTATAGTGGCTGTGCCGATTGGAATTGCAACAGCCATTTATTTGAGTGAATATGCGAGTGAACGGGCAAGAAAAATGATTAAGCCGGTACTTGAAGTACTTGCCGGGGTGCCAACGATAGTTTATGGATTTTTTGCACTAACGTTTGTCACACCGATTTTAAGATCAATTTTTCCGGAGGTCAGCATATTTAATGCGATCAGTCCGGGAATTGTAGTCGGTATTATGATTATTCCCATGATTGCCTCTTTGTCAGAGGATGCAATGAATTCAGTTCCTAATTCGATGCGGGAGGGAGCTTATGCTCTTGGATCAACGAAGCTTGAGGTCGCTTTGAAAATCGTACTGCCTGCTGCTACATCAGGGATTGTTGCATCAACTGTCCTTGCAATTTCAAGAGCTATTGGAGAAACGATGATTGTAGCGGTTGCTGCCGGCTCCACTCCTCGATTTGACATGGATGTAACGGGCTCTATTCAAACCATGACAGCATATATCGTTCAAGTAGCAACGGGCGATGCAGGATATGGTACAACCATTTATTACAGTATCTACGCTGTTGGTTTTACTTTGTTCCTATTCACACTTGTCATGAATATGCTTGCCCAATTTATCTCCAAACGCTTTAGAGAGGAGTATTAAAATGAAATACATTAATCATGAATCCGTAGCGTCGAATACCAGGACAAGACTGGTGAAAAATACGGTCTTAAAAGGATTATTCTTGGCAGCAACTCTGTTTGGATTAATTGTCCTTGGAATTTTGCTTTATCGTGTCATCACTCAAGGAAGCGGCTATTTAAGCCTTGACTTCTTCACAAGTTTTGCATCTAGGATTCCTGAACAAGCAGGCATCAAATCTGCCATTTTAGGATCCATTTACTTGATGCTGGTTGTAGCGCCCGTATCAATGTTTTTAGGGATCGGAACAGCACTTTATTTGGAAGAGTATGCAAAGAAAAATAAATGGACTGAATTTATAAGAATTAATATTTCAAACCTGGCCGGCGTGCCTTCTGTTGTATTCGGCTTACTTGGACTAACCATTTTTGTTCGCTATTTTGGTCTGGGTATTTCAATACTGGCTGCGGGGTTAACGATGAGTTTGCTGATTTTACCGGTCATCATTGTAGCATCACAGGAAGCGGTAAGGGCAGTGCCTAAGGAAATGCGAGAAGCCTCTTACGCGATGGGCGCTACAAAGTGGCAGACGATACTCAGAGTGGTTCTTCCAGCATCTATTCCGGGTATCTTAACGGGGAGCATCCTGGCATTGTCGAGAGCGATTGGAGAAACAGCTCCGTTAGTCGTGATAGGTATTCCTACTATTTTGATGTTCACGCCTGATAGTGTTTTTAGTACCTTTACTGCATTGCCAATGCAAATATTTGACTGGACCAAGCGTCCGCAGGTTGAGTTTCATGAAGTAGCAGCCGCGGGGATCATCGTATTGATGACGCTGCTTATCATCATGAATTCAATTGCTGTATTTATACGCAACAAATATCAAAAACGATATTAAAACCGAAATGGATGAAGGGAGCAATTCCACAATGATTACAGTAAAACCTGAAGTGCAGGTACCTGAAAAAAAACTAACCCAAAAAAATAATAAGCCTTCTGTCTATAAAACCAACCAGCTTAATTTATGGTATGGCAATAACCATGCATTAAAGAATATCGACCTTGATGTGAAGGAAAATGAGGTTACGGCTATTATCGGTCCATCCGGATGCGGAAAATCAACGTATATTAAAACATTAAACCGTATGACTGAAACGATTCCTTCTGTTAAAACATCAGGCGAAATTATGTACCGCGGAAGAAATATTTTTTCAAAGGACTATCAGGTGGAAGAATTGCGCACCAAGGTTGGAATGGTGTTTCAAAAGCCTAATCCTTTCCCTAAGTCAATCTATGACAATATCGCTTATGGCCCGCGTATCCATGGGATAAAGAACAAGAAGATCCTTGATCAAATTGTTGAAAAAAGTCTTCGTGGAGCGGCAATCTGGGATGAAGTTAAAGACCGTTTAAATGAAAATGCTTATGGTCTTTCCGGTGGACAGCAGCAGCGTATCTGTATTGCGCGATGCCTGGCGATTGAACCTGATGTCATTTTAATGGATGAACCGACATCAGCTTTGGATCCTATTTCAACTCTAAAAGTGGAAGAGCTGGTTCAGGAATTAAAAAAAGAATACAGCATTATAATAGTCACGCACAATATGCAGCAGGCAGCAAGGATTTCAGATAAAACGGCTTTCTTCTTAAATGGCGAAGTAATCGAATACGACGCTACAGATAAGATTTTCTCCAACCCTGCTGATAAACGGACTGAAGATTATATATCAGGCCGTTTTGGATAATGCATAACGCGGTAGTTGATGGCAGCACATCGTTAAGTGGAGCAGATGGTTTGAGACTTCTGCATAAAAGAAGAAGTCTCACTAAAAGCCCGGCAGCTGGAATCAACCACCAAGTTAACAAAGCCTAATTTTTAAAAAAGTAGGGGGATTAAGATGTCAGTCAGAGAAAAATACGAATTAGAATTGCAAAGCCTGAATAACAAAATAGTCGAGCTTGGAACCTTTGCGCAAAAAGCGCTTGATAAATCACTGATCGCGCTGGAAAATCAAAATGTAAATGAATCCATTGCGATCATGGATGAGGATATAAAAGCAAACCGGCTGGAAGAAGAAATTAACGATCAGGCAATTCTGCTCATTGCGAAGCAACAGCCGGTAGCAACGGATCTTAGAAGGGTGATTGCAGCAATTAAAATTGCCGCTGATTTAGAAAGAATCGCGGACTTTGCAGTGAATATTGCGAAATCCACGATCCGGATCGGCAACGATCCTTTTGTTAAGTCAATTGAAAGTATTAGAGATATGCATGAAGGCACTTCCAAAATGATTGGACTTGTCATTGAAGCCTTCATTGAAGAAGATGTAATTAAAGCAAAAAAGATCGCTGAATTAGATGACGAAATAGACGCACTTTATGGACAGACAATTCAGGAATTGCTTAGCATCAGTTCCCAAAAACCTGAAAAATTGGCTCAAATAACTCAGCTGTCATTTATTTGCCGCTATCTTGAAAGAGCCGCGGACCATGTAACAAATATTTCAGAAAACATCTTTTATCTGGTCAAAGGAACCCGTTATGATTTAAATAAATAGTTCTGTTAAACTTGATTGTGGCTAGTTGCACAGTAAAGTTTAATAAAGCCAAATAAACGAAAGGAGCCTCATTTTTAAGAGGCTCCTTTCGTTTATTTAGTCAGTATAGAAGCTATTTCTTCTATGCTGAGGGAAGAATGAAGATCATATGTGCCGATCTGTATTTGATCTGTTAACTGGTTATCCATCAAATAATCATTAAAAGCTTCACTGCTTGGGATAATATCATATTCTGCCAGTTTTTCACTGATCTCAGGGAAAGTCATGCCAGATTCCACGCTCAATATGAACCTGGTCATTGAAGCTGTTTCAGACTCAGTATTATCAGTAGCAGTATTTTGAGATTTGCTTAATTCAATTGCCCGGTTTTCCCATTCTTTAAGCTGGGTATTTAATGAGTCGAATTCTTCCTGTGTAAGGATTATTGTGCCTTCTGTTTCCTTTGGCTCTGAGGCTGTAGCTTCATCATTTTGAGCTGTAAAGTAAGTAAATGCAAACATGATTAATGCGCCTGTAATAATGCCGGCACCGAGTGCACGAAAGGTACGCTTATCCATTTTGTTTCCTCACATTCTAAAGTTGGTTTATTTGTGAAACATTTTTTTGATAAAATAAAGATGATTGCAATCCTGGAGCTTGTGTTTTGTCTCGCATATGTAAATTGATAAACCATGTTCCATGATCAGGCTTGTAAGAGTTTAATTCATAATATCAAATGCATTACAGAGTGAGTAATCGTCTCTGCTTTTTTCTGCTATAAGGGTTTTTAGACATATCATCTTATTTTATTCGTTTATTTTGAGAGGTTTTTAGAGACGATTGTACTTCCATAGAAAGATTTACAGTCAACTCTAAATAATTGCTGTTTGTAACTCAAAAACCACCTCCTGCGACAATCCTATATTATTGTATCATTTACTTTGTCAAAAGGGGTCGTTTCATGATGAAAAAAGTCGAATTAATAAGAGGAAAGATTTAAAAAAATAAATATTAGTTCGCTGCATTTGAGTGTGGATTTTTTTTTCGAATAGTGGTATCATTGAAAAGTCGTATGAATCGAATAGCTAACTAGCATTTGAATGTTTGGAGGGATAAGACATGCGTGTAAACATTACACTTGCTTGCACTGAGACTGGTGATCGTAATTACATCACTACTAAGAACAAGCGTAATAACCCAGACCGTATTGAACTTAAAAAATATAGTCCACGATTGAAGAAAGTGACGCTTCACCGCGAGACTAAATAATGTACGAATCGCCAGAAAAGTTGATCTCAACCTTTCTGGTTTTTTTATTTCTTCTATATAATATAGTCAGTGACTATAGAGTAAATAAAAGGAGTTGATTACATGAATAAATCAGAGCTTCGAAAGGAAATACACGTTTCCTTAACAAAAATAAAGGAAGAAGATTACCGTAAACGCTCAAAAAACATTCATCAAAATCTTTACGATACACAATGCTGGAAGAATGCAAAAAGCATTGGCATAACGATTTCCCGATTTCCAGAAGTTGATACTTATGGTGTAATTGAAAAAGCCTGGATGGAAGGGAAAACAGTCTCTGTACCCAGATGCATTCATCAAGGTAAAAAGCTGGATTTTTACTCAATTTCTTCGTTTGAGGAGGTTGAGCCCTCTTATTTTGGTTTGCTGGAACCTCTGCAGTCACTCCAAAAAACATCTCCAGACGCCATCGATCTTCTTATCGTTCCGGGTCTGGCTTATAACTCAAGCGGGTTTCGTTTAGGATACGGGGGAGGCTATTATGACCGGTACCTTGCCAATTATTATAAACGAAAGACAATATCCCTTTGTTTTAAAGAACAAATCGTTGAACACATCCCGGTCGATGGTCATGACCAGCCAGTCGGAATGCTGATTGGGGAAGAAAATCACTAACTGGCAGAAAGAAAAAGTTCATGGATCATTCTTTACTTCATTTCCAATTTTTCGTTATAGTAAGGTAATAAGGTCAATTCTGGAAAGAAGTGTAGCTGATGGCAAACAGGGTGGAGTATTTATATTGGATAATCGCTCATGAGTTAATTGTCAACGGAGGATACCGTTTATTTAAAATTTCTTCTGACCAAAATGAACTTTGGCTGGAAAATGATGCTAAAAAACCAAAAATCATACGACTTGCACAAGTTGAGTTCCAGACTGCCAGTCAAATACAGCAGGATCTAAACCGTTTAACCCAAATTGGAGAAAACTTAAGAAAACAGCTTAGAAAACGAAAAATAAATATTGAAAATATTTATTTTTTACTGAATGAATTACCTGATGAAGAGTCATTTCAAGTTGATTCACCTGTGGCAGCTGGCAGGAGACACCAGACTGCTGTCTATTCCTCTCTGATTACCGATCAAACAGATCCCTCTATTTGGAGCAGCGGGCATCCGCTGTCAGAAATCAAAACCTCCATCGCCAGCGAGGATTATGATGACAGTTCACTTGAGGAAATTAAAGAGGAAACACTGGTGATTGCTCATTCTGCCAATGAAAAAGACAGACAATTATTTAATGCATCCACCCCTTTTTTTACATATGTATTTATCGTTATCCAACTGGGCATGTTTTATTTGCTTGAATCGAATGGGGGAAGTACGAATACGCAGGTCTTGATTGATTATGGAGCTAAATACAATCCATTGATTGAGCAGGGAGACTGGTGGAGATTTTTTACGCCCATTGTTTTACATATTGGTTTGCTGCACTTATTCATGAATACTCTTGCATTGTTTTATCTTGGGCCGCTTATTGAGAGAATCTATGGCCGTTTTCGATTTTTATTTATATATCTTCTGGCCGGATTTTCCGGATCCCTAATGAGTTTTGTTTTTTCCTACAATATCTCTGCCGGTGCAAGCGGTGCAATCTTTGGCTGCTTTGGCGCTTTGCTCTATTTTGGCGCAAGGTATCCGAAACTGTTTTTTAGAACGATGGGGTTGAATGTCCTGATTGTCATTGGAATTAACATTGCATTTGGATTCACAGTACCGGGAATAGATAACGCAGGACATTTAGGCGGACTGGCTGGAGGATTTCTTGCTGCGGGGATTGTTTCTCTTCCAAAGCAAAAAAAACTAATTAATCAAACGTTCTTCTTTATAGGTGCCATAACACTGATCTTAATTGCACTTTATTTAGGGTACAGCGGTCTTCTGGTTAACAAAGATCCAATGGCAATAAACGCAATTGCGCAGGAGGAAATCCAAAGCGGCGATTACGAAAATGCCTATAAAAATTTAACTGCCTTACGTGATGATGGCAAAGCAACTGCAGAAACGTATTTTTTGATGTCATTCATTGAATTAAATGAAAAACGCTATGAAGAAGGCGTGGCTAATCTGAAGAGGGCTATAGCAGAACGGCATAATTTTCACGAAGCCCATTACAATCTGGCGCTTGTATATAGAGAGCTCGAAAAAACCCAAGAAGCGGGCATCCACGCGGAGAAAGCGCTTGAAATTATGCCCGATCATGAGCCTTACCAACAGCTTGCGGAAGAATTAAACAGATAAACATTTTCTTTTTAACCACCAGTAAAGCTTGTTATTGGAATGGGTACGGGAAACCTGCAGCGGAAATGTACCGTTGTTAATTATTATTGAGGTTGGAACATGAATCGCTTATACTGGTTTTTGAGATCGGAAATTGGAGGTTGCGGAAAATGGTATTATCATCAATTTACGATGTTCAGCAATTATTAAAGCGATTCGGAATCTTCGTATACATAGGAGACCGTGCATCTAATTTAGAAATGATGGAGCTGGAAATTCGCGAGCTTTATCATTCACAATTAATAGATATACAGGATTTTCAAAAAGCCATTTTATTGCTTAGAAGTGAAATTGAACGTGAAAAACTAAAATAAGTGGATGGGTGAGAGAATATGAATGAGAAGTTAATTATTGGGGTCGATATTGGCGGCACAACGACTAAGCTTGCTTTGGTCTTAGAGCGTGGAGAAGTAATGGAAAAATGGGAAATTCCCACAAATACAAGCAATAGCGGAGTTGCAATAATTCCGGATATAGCTGCTGCCATAAAACTGAAAATAATGGAGCATTCAATTGCTCAGGAACAAATACTCGGTATAGGAGTCGGAGCTCCGGGACCAGTAAATATGCAAACCGGTATATTGTATACAGGTGTTAATATCGGCTGGGAAAAGCCCGTACCCCTTCGGGAAGAATTGCAGCACTTAACCAGTCTTCCGGTTGTCATTGAAAATGATGCAAATGTCGCCGCCCTGGGTGAAATGTGGAAAGGTGCTGGTGATGGAGCCAGAGATGTGGTTTGCATTACACTTGGAACTGGTGTAGGCGGTGGTGTGATTGTTAACGGCGACATCGCACACGGTGTTAAAGGCGCAGCTGGAGAGATTGGGCATATAACAGCAGTACCCCAAAATGGCTACTACTGTAATTGTGGAAAGTATGGCTGTTTAGAAACTGTTGCGTCCGCTACAGGCGTCCTACGGCTGGCAACTGATGAATTGAAGGAAAATCAGGACCCATCCGTTCTAAGGGAGATCCTGCACACTACCGGGCGACTTTCATCAAAAGATATTTTTGAAGCGGCAGCTCAACGGGACAAAATAGCTTTAAAAGTGGTGGAGAAATTAACATTTTATTTGGGGCTTGCACTGGCTAATCTTGGAAGTGCTCTCAATCCTGAAAAAATTGTTATTGGAGGAGGAGTTTCTCAAGCTGGTGATACACTCTTAATTCCATTAAGAGAAAAATTTAAACAATATGCCTTTTCAACAGTTGCTGAATCAACATCCATTGAAATAGCTACGCTTGGAAACGATGCCGGCGTTATTGGAGCAGCCTGGCTTATTAAGTACAAGCATTAAATTTCAAAAAATAGGCAGCTGGACACAGTCCAGTAATTACTGTATAATCTATTGATATTCGAGTGGAAAATCCATTTTTAGTAGGTAGTAATATCTATCCTACTTTTGATGGGTTTTTATTTAATTTTATTAGATAGAAACTTTTTGAGGTTTACTACGTCTATTATGGTGGAAATGTAAATATGATCTAAAGGTTATGTAAAGATTCATTTGCTTTTTTTCTGCAGTAAGAGTAATATAATTATTGTTCTGGCTTCAATATCCACAATTTAGAAATAAATTGAAGAAAATGCTAATTTTTTAGCTTTAGAGGAGGAAACACCGTGAACAAAAAATGGATGATGCCAAAGGTTTCGCTTGTCATTCTAGCCATTGCGTTCTTATGGATTAAGACATACGTGTCTTATTACGCAAGTTTTAGTATTAGTATTGACAATATGATGCAGGCGATTATTTTATTTATTAACCCGTTAAGCTTTTTGCTCCTGATTTTTGGAGTGGCACTATTCATTAAAAAAGAGAAAACAAGAAACCTATATGTGATTATTACAAGCACAGTATTAACCCTTATTTTATTCGCAAATATGGTATTCTATCGATTTTTCAATGATTTTATTACCCTGCCGGTTTTATTCCAGACGAATAACTTTGGGGACCTTGGCGGCAGTGCAATGGAAAATATTTATTGGTCAGATGCCCTATACTTTTTAGATATTATCCTGTTGATCGTTCTTGCTAAAGCGAAGCCAGCCTTTATCGTTTTCAGAGAAACGACAAAAATCAACAGAAGAGCTTACTTTTTAGTAGCCATTGCTACGTTCTTCTTTAACCTAGGGCTGGCAGAAACAGAACGCCCGCAGCTGCTGACACGAACTTTCGATCGTGAAATGCTTGTTAAAAATATTGGGACATATAACTACCATATTTATGACGTTTATCTGCAATCAAAGCAATCTGCTCAGCGGGCGATGGCAGACAGCAGCGAATTAGTCGATGTCAATAACTATGTGCAAACTAAAAAGGTTGATTCTGATAACGAAATGACTGGTATTGCCAAGGACCGCAACTTGATTGTGGTAAAGCTTGAATCTACACAGAATTTTGTTATCAACAATGAAATGAACGGCGAAGTTATTACACCTTTCCTGAATGAATTAACGAAAGATGAAGATACCATTTATATGGATAACTTTTACCACCAGACTGAACAGGGTAAAACATCAGATTCAGAGTTTCTGCTGGATAACTCATTATACCCGTTGGGACGCGGAGCCGTATTCTTCACCCACAGCGGCAATGAGTACCAAACCCTTACGGACAGCTTAAATGATGAAGGATATTTTACATCTGCTATGCACGCGAATAACAAAAGCTTCTGGAACCGCGATATCATGTATGAAAATTTTGGTTATGATCGCTACTATTCACTTCCTGACTACACTGTAGGGGAAGGCCAGTCAGTAAACTGGGGAATGAAAGATATTCCATTCTTCCAGCAGTCGGTTGAACATATGAAGGAAATGGATCAGCCTTTCTTCTCGAAGATGCTTACTTTAACAAATCATCATCCATTCTATTTGGATGAGGAAGATAAGTTTATTGATGAGTATGATTCCAATTCTGGAACACTGAACCGTTATTTCCAAACTGTTCGTTATACAGATGAAGCAATCAAAGAATTTTTTACTTCACTAAAAGAATCAGGACTGTATGAGGATTCAATTATTGTTATGTATGGTGACCATTATGGTATTTCTGAAAATCATAATGCAGCTATGAGCCAGTATTTAGATAAGGAAATTACACCATTTGAATCAGCGCAGCTTCAGCGTGTTCCATTGTTCATTCACGTTCCTGGAACGGGTGTGGGCGAGGTTAACCATAAATTAACCGGTCAAATTGACTTAAAGCCAACCATTCAAAACCTTTTAGGCATTAAGTCAGATAAATCCATCCAGTTCGGACAAGATATTTTCTCTGAAGAGAATGACAACTTTGTTATCCTTCGTGATGGACGCTTTATTACTGAAGACCTTGTATATGCAGGAGAATCATGTTGGGACAAAGAAACTGGCGAACAAACAGACCTTGAAACATGTAAGCCATATATCGAACGTGCAAACGAAGAACTGGCTTACAATGATGAAATTATCTACGGGGATCTGCTGCGTTTCTATGATGCAGAAAATGGACGCCTTTTAGACAAGAACGTAAAAGAATAATGTTGCAGAGCGGGTGCCTCCCAAGGGCACCCGCTTTTTTTTATAAGCTATAAGTAAAAGTCCCTCCGGAATTGCACATGTTCTAAGATGTATATGAATAATGTTTTAAGAGGGGGGAGAACATGGAAATAATTGTACGTCAAAATGATACGTTTATACTCTATTCACGCGTTTTTTCTATACCTTTGGAATTAATTGTTGATTCAAATCCGAATATGGATCCCAATGCGTTAAGGATTGGTCAGGTTATTGTAATTCCTGGCTACACCGCCTGGCAGTACACCGTTCAACCAGGTGATACATTATGGACATTGCACCAGCGCTTCACTATACCCCTGCAGACTCTTTTATTTGTTAATCCATTAGTGGACCCTTCCAGACTGACAGTGGGAATGCTTATACGTATACCAAGCAGGGCTGAAAACACGCCTAACTCCAGAGCAATTGAATTCTCCTACAGTGATACTGAAAATGATATTATCAGGCTAAAGAAACTTTATCCTTTTTTAACGATTACAGAAGTAGGGAAAAGCATTGAAGGAAGAGTCATGAACATGGTTAAAGTAGGTAAAGGTTCAAGAAGAGTTCAATGGAATGCATCCTTTCATGCCAATGAATGGATTACTAGCGGTATTCTGTTATCCTTACTTGAGGAGCATTTATGGCATCTTACGAATAGTAACTCTCCTGAGCATAGAGAAAGGCTTAGATCCTATAATGAGACGTCATTGTACATTATTCCGATGGTGAATCCGGACGGAGTAGAGCTGGTGGTAAACGGGCCATCTGCTGAAAATAAAGAGTCGGTGGTTGCCATAAATAATGGTTCAACTGATTTTAAAGATTGGAAAGCCAATATTGCAGGGATTGATTTAAATGATCAATTTCCTGCAGGATGGGAGCTCGAAAAGGAAAGAACTCAGGTAACAGCACCTGCACCAAGAGATTTTCCAGGCAACGCACCTTTGGATCAGCCGGAATCAATCGCAATGGCAGAAGTTGTTCAGCAAATTCCGTTCGACATCATGATTGCTCTTCACACGCAGGGTGCAGAGATTTATTGGGGATATGAAGGTCTTGAGCCGCCGATTTCCGAAAAGTATGCGGAATTATTCAGTGAATTAAGCGGATATCGTGCAGTAAGGTACGTGAATAGTCATGCAGGTTATAAAGACTGGTTTATTTCAGAATTTAGAAAGCCGGGCTTCACATTTGAATTAGGTAGAGGAGTGAACCCATTACCTTTAAGTCAATTTCCTGAAATTTATCGTGCAATGAAACCTGTATTCATAGCAAGCTTGTTTCCTGTAAGTGAATGAGTTAAATTCGGCTGATAAGTTTAAAACTTTCATCTTTCGCATTCGTCTCTTTGGACATAATTCTTTGAGTAAAACCATTGTGGTTTATTCGAATGCGGAAGGAGGAAGTGAACTGTAAAATCAAATTACGCTGTTTTTAGGAATTAACTTTTCATTTGTAAAAATACATACATTTTAATAATTTATTAAGAAGCTGTTGGAAGAAGGTTTAAATTATAATTAAAGAGGGCATATAACTCAGAAGAAAACCAGTTTTTTTCTGAGTTATATTTGATTTGCAGGAATATGAATGATGAGCTCGTCAGCTTACAAATACAGTAGATTTTTTACAGCAATCGATTATGTTCAAGGAGGATGGTTAATACATGGCTATTGTTGACGTAACCATTATACCAATTGGTACAGATACACCAAGTGTCAGTAAGTTTGTAGCAGATATTCAGCGTATACTGATTAAATGGTCTGAAGAAGGCAAAATCACATATGAACTAACACCGATGAGCACGCTGATAGAGGGGGAATTATCAACTCTTTTTGAGGTAGTAAAGGAAATGCATGAGTCTCCATTTATAAAGGGCATTGAGCGTGTCGCAACGAACATTAGGATAGATGATCGCAGAGACCGTAATGATCACTCAATGCAAAATAAGCTCGCCTCTGTACAGCACCACCTGCTGGAGCAATAAAAAAAGAACTGACGATTTCGTCAGCTCTTTTTTTATTTGCCTCTGGCTGGAAAGTAAATGAACAAAGCAACGATAAAAGATAGTATCTGTAATATAAAAATCCCCTGGCAATTCCTGCTGGAATCCACCAAGGGATCAAAAAGCTTACAAGTGAGATATGAACTGTGCGTCCGCTATCTTAATTGACTTATTAATCAATTAGTGCGGATAGCCATCATAGACAATAGTCATAATGGTAAACCATCCAAATACGCCAAGTGTTGCAAGACTAAACAAGATACCCATAATGTTTTTGCCTTTAAACGATGAAAGCGTACCAATAACAGCTAATATAGTGACTATTGCTAAAATAATTGTTAAACCGTTCATTTCTATGCACCCCTTTCATTACATTCGTTCTCAGTAAGTATGATCGAGATTAGTGCTTATTATATACGTACTCTTTCTTTATTTTATATTTTTTTAAGATCGTTGTCGAGAACTAATCGTGACACTTTCGTGATGATCGGTTATTTTAAGAACAACATGTCATGTTATCGTGCTAAACTAGCGGAGAGGTGATGAAATGGAATGGTATCAAATGCCGTTAGGTCCGCTGCAAACAAATGCTTATCTTTTATATGATTCGAATTTAAATTGCTTGATTATTGATCCCGGTGAAGAAGCGAACAAAGTTCGACAGTTCGTTAGCAGGAAAAACTTAAATCCAAATGCAATTATTTTAACCCATGCCCATTTTGATCATATTGGGGCTGTAGATGATTTAAGAGATTTTTATCAAATACCAGTTTATCTTCATCAAGCTGAAAAAAAGTGGCTGTCTGACCCAGCTAAAAATGGCTCTTCAGTTTTTCAGGGGATTTTGCCGATTGAAGCAAGAGAGCCTGATTACTTATTTTCTTCAGAAGGGATAAAATCGATAGGCAGCTGGACGTTTGAATTGTTTGAAACACCTGGTCACTCCCCTGGAAGTGTAAGTCTTTATTTTAAAGATGCAGAAATTGTTATTTCAGGAGATGCGCTATTTCAAGGGAGCATAGGCAGAACTGATTTAAGAGGAGGGGACCATGATTTATTGCTGAAAAGCATACATCAAAAGCTGCTTTCCCTTCCAGAGGAGACCTATGTACTGCCTGGACACGGCCCTGTAACAACCATAGAACATGAGATGAATGCCAACCCTTTCCTAAATGGATTCAGTTAGAGGTGAATTCCCGTATTGTCCATAACAGTTGTAACGATAAAGTTAAAACCCCCTGCATCAATAGAGTGCAGGGGGTTTTAAACTCACTTTTATAGAGGGCCGTTTAATGGCATCATAAAAGTGGTCCAGTAAGTAAATCCAGCAAAGAAAAGCGTTAAGTATACAAAGAAAACATAAACATACATGCGTTCAGATAATTTCAAATACCCTAATAGGATGAAAAACCCTGTCTGGGCAAGGAAAAGCAATGATGTTTTAGGCATATGTCCAACATAAAATAATACAGAAAAAATACCAGTCCAGAAGCCCATAACACGATACATCTTATCCATCCAAATCCCTCCTTTATACGAACAATCCATCGAACCTATTATATAGGATATCATATTGAAATGTAAATAACTCATCTTTTTGGAATGTGACGATTAAGTGATTTTTACTGACAAATTTAATGTTTTCGATGTTAGAATATCCCGATTGCTACATAAATATAAATTAATTTAAAAGAATTTCGAAAATAGGTGTACAACCATTGTACAAGTGGTATACAATACTATATAACAAATATACAACTATGATACAAAAGTTAAACATTAGTTATACAACTCAAATGGTCACGGTATTTAAAAAGGAGGGAAAACATTGAAACCAATTACATTTTTTACTTATCCAAGCTGCACCTCATGCCGTAAAACAAAAAAATGGCTTAAAGAAAACGACGTAAATTTTTCAGAAAGACATATTTTCAGGGAAACCCCTACGTACGCGGAGCTTTTGAAATTATTATCAATGACAACGGATGGTCTTGATGAACTATTAGCGACCAGAAGCCAATCTTTTAAAAATTTAACACATAATGTCGAAGATCTTCCTTTATCAGAAGTAGTTAAATTAATTATAGAGGATCCAAAACTACTTAAAAGACCGATTTTGACAGACGGCAGCAAGCTTATAGTTGGCTACAACCCAGAAGGTTTTAGATGTTTGTCTAATAAAAAAAATGTACTAAAGCTTACGAGCTGATAAAGGAAGGCTGAGAGCCTTTCTTTTTTAATGATCAAAAATTTAATTTGATTAAATATTTCAAATAATGAAGAAATTTGTCTGCATATAGTGTATAGTGTAGAGAACCAAATGAAAGGATGTGAAAAACCCATGTCTTTTGGAGCTGAAAAATTTGCCAGTCATTTATTGGCAGAGGCTCACAGGAAAGGCGGATCGGATATTCACCTCATTCCCCGCGGAGAAGAAATGCATATCCAATTTCGTATTCAAGGTGATTTAGTCCATTACCGGACGCTCTCTGCTTCAACAGGAGAAAGACTTATTTCCCATTATAAGTTTAAGGCATCATTAGATATTGGAGATAAACGAAGGCCTCAAAGCGGTTCATTTAATGCCATTGTCAATGAAGAAACGATGTCTCTCCGAATTTCCACACTCCCTGCCTCTTCATTTAAAGAAAGTTTAGTTCTTCGTCTGCTGCCTCAATCATTTTCCATCCCCATCGAACGATTATCCCTGTTTTCCCAATCCGCAAAAAAACTTTTATCACTTGTCCAGTATTCCCACGGTATGATCCTGTTTACAGGGCCGACTGGCAGCGGTAAAACCACTACTCTCTATTCGCTTATTCACTACTGTGCAACTCATCTTAATCGAAATATTATTACTCTTGAAGACCCAATCGAAAAGTTGCAGGAATATGTGCTCCAAGTCCAGATAAACGAAAGGGCAGGCATAACGTACGCCTCCGGTCTGCGCGCTGTGCTGAGGCATGACCCGGATATTATTATTGTAGGGGAAATACGGGATGCTGAAACAGCACAAATTGCCACAAGAGCCGCACTGAGCGGTCATTTGGTTCTGTCAACTCTTCATGCAAGAAATGCAGAAGGTGCTCTGTACCGAATGATGGACTTGGGTGTATCTTTGGAAGAACTGAACCAGACGTTAATAGGGGTTACGGGGCAGCGCTTAGTAAAGATTAATCATGTTTCCTCACATAAACCAGAAAGAAGGGCTTCTGTTTTTGAATTAATAACTGGGAGAGAACTGCAAAATATCCTCAGCAAGTCCCCCTTAGGGACTGAAAGGGTTACCCTTAACAATTTAATGCGGAAAGGGGTTGCTCTTGGGTATGTTTCCGAAAAGGAATATGAGCGGTGGATGGCGCACGAAAAAGACCATACTTCCAAGCGAACAGGGAGCGTTTCTTAGAAGGCTTGGCGAACTTAAATCTCAAGGGTATCCTCTTGATCGCGCGATGGAATTTCTGCTGCTGCATCAAGAAAATCTTTCCTCATTGCATCATGAAGTATTAAAAGATTTTTTAAATGGTCACACTCTCAGCGATACTCTAAAAAAATTAGGATTTCCTTCCTTTGTCTGCCTCCATCTTTATTTTGCAGAAAGGTATGGGGATGTTGAGAAAACATTGCTTGATACATCCGTTCTAATTGATCATCGTCAAAGAGAAATTAAAAATTTAATAAAACTGCTTCATTACCCAATGTTTTTAATCCTGCTGTTTGTTGGGATATTAATTGTGTTGAATTTATATCTTTTGCCTCGATTTACTGCGTTATACTCATCCTTGGGACAATCCTCTGATGGACTGGTTTCCATCCTCTCAACTCTATTTAAACAATTGCCATTTCTTTTTTTATTCCTTGCCTGCATTCTCACCTTTTTGCTTCTTGTTTTCTTTTTTTACCTGCGTGGTATGGAGCCGCATGATAAATGGTCATTTTTGTCGTCCATCCCGATTCTAGGTTATTATGTACAGCATTATCATAGCTACGTATTTTCAAGGGAAGCCTCCTACTTAATGAAGGGGGGGATGTCTATACAGTCAATGCTGGAAACTTTTATTGCCCAGCCCTACCGGGGAATTTACCATGACATGGGGAAATTTATTTCTGATGAACTCAATCGTGGCCAATCAATGCATCAGACACTGCTTCAGCTGCCTTATATTACAGATGAATTAAAGAGAATTACCCAGCACGGTGAAGACAATGGCGAATTGGAGGCAGAGTGGCGGTTTTACAGCCAGTACTGTTTAACTTCGTTAGAGTCCAGGACGGAAAAACTGTTCGCTTATATACAGCCATGTTTATTTTTGTTGCTCGGCATCGCAATTATCAGTGCCTATCTCATCATATTGCTGCCAATTTTTCAGATCATGAAAACAATGTAGGAGGAGATTAGATGAAAAAAATAATCGTCAAATATCTTAAAAATAACCGAGCGTTTACATTAATTGAGATGATTATCGTTTTATTAGTGATATCTGTGTTATTAGTCGTTAGTTTACCTAACATTTCTTCACAGAGCAGTTCAATTAATGCAAAGGGATGCCAGGCGTTTCAGCATATAATTGTATTCATAAGCAACATGACATTTTAACTATTCAAATGGAATTAAGTGTCAAGTTGCCCATCGACTAAAGGGGCTAATATAAATGACAACTTCATCTAACCTAACTACACCAGAAAACGTGCAAAAGGAAATCATGGGTACAATTACAATCGACTTTTCAACTTTCACTATCCAAGAAAATCTTGAGGCAAAAATGCTTGAGTTGCTCGCACTAATGGGAGATTGTGTAACAATCAGAAACCCAGACAACGAAACTGAATTATACGCACATGACATTAAAATAAGCATCACAAGCGTATCAGATGCCGATGAAGAATAAACTCCATGAAACAATTTAACTTCTTATATCCTCCTAAAAGAGTACATCGGGACAAGCCTTGATGTACTCTTTGTATGTTTACTATTAAATAGATGCACTCACGCTGTTTTATAGTGATAGAAGGCTCTTAGTCTCTATACTGGCCAAAGAGGTAACAGCGAAGCGTACAGGCTAGAGATGTTTATTAGAGACTGCAGATAAATATATAGAGGGTTAAAATATAACAAAACGATTATATGAATTATAACCATATTATAAATCATATTTTCTTAAAAAAATCAACACTTTTTTTAAATGATGTCCCGAGAATTTGATTCTGGTGCTATAATTATATAGAAGGCAAAAAATTACAGAAAGGAGGTGGACAGCATGAAAAAGGATTTTTTCTTTTGTTATAACGGTACTTTAGCTAATTTCTTGCGTAATTCGGGAATGCAGCATATAACTGTCGCTCAAGACCCTATCACAAAGAAAGTCTTTAGCTTATTTGAAATTAATGATGAGCTACAGATGAAAATTAAGGGATATAAGTCATTACAAAACGGTACAAAACATACCTGAAATTAATGTACTACATTAAAAAAGGGTACAAAACATACCGAAAATTAATATTAATTTAGGGTATGAAATGTACCGAAAATCACCAAGAAAGAAATAAAGACATAGTTATTCTAAAGAGAAAGAAACTTTAAACAGAGACTACCTTCTCGCGTGGGGCGCTCGCAGGTGAGGTAGATTAACTTGAGAAAGGAATAATCAATTGTTAATCAAAACACTAAACGAAAACAGTCTTAAAGCTGCAAATGAACAAGTAATGTTTTTCAAAGCATATAGGGTTTTTATTAATCCCTCTAGTAAACACCATTTAACGCCTGATGAATTTTACATATACTCACTATTAAATCGTTACATATGTATGGACAGATCAATCACTATAACAAGAAGTATGTTAGAACAGGTAATGCCTTTTCCCTTACTGACAAAAAAAGCAGACAACAGGAAGAGGATAACTGAAACACTTGAAGGTTTGATTAATAAAGACGTTCTCACTTCTCATTTAGTAAGACCAAGTAAATCGGGGATTAATGAGTTAATGCAGTTTTCAATTAATGATCTGATACTTAGTGATCTAAAGGAAAATGATAAGAAAATTAGTCAAAGGTACTTAGAGTTTCCATTGTTCATAGTATTCCACGAAAAAATAAAGTCATCATCTGACCTTTATATATGCTACGTAGTTAGGAGTAAAGTAGACAATGGGAAGTTTCCTCCAAAAAGAATGTCAGGTACATACTGGGCAAAGGTGCTTGGAAAAAGTACGACAAACGCATCCTATGTTCAGAAAATGATTGATTCGTGTGTTGAGAGGCAAATTATATTTAAACGTTCTGGAGTTCGTAAAGAAGATAGCACCCAAGAATATAACTTATACGACATCCAGGAAATTGACGAAAATTATAAAGAGCCGTTAAAGCAAAAGAATGTCATAGAAGAACTACCTGTAATACATACAAAAGTTGAAGCAAAATTAGATGAAATACCATTTTAATCAAATTATATTCGAAGGAGATGAAGTATTTGAAAAATAAGAACGTTTATATAAACAGCCTGGAGGCTTGTGACATAGTATCGCATATGGACAGAGGAACTTACATTAAATCTAAATATAAAGGGATGTTTCCTTTTAGCTTAGAGTTGATTAAGCTTCAAGAAGAGGGTTTGAATACATATCCGTACTCAAGGAACAAAGAGAAAACTGTTACTAAGGATATCATTAATGTTAGTTTTACGACTGGACTATTTTCAGCGAATAAGATCATTCAAAATAAAAAGAAACTCTTGAAGAAGATAGATGATCCAGAAAAGATAAAGACTATCAAAGATTCGATTAGTAAACTCGAAAACTTAGATGAAGATTCACCTTATCATAGCAGCTTAACCACTAAAGAATTGAGATATAAGCTTTATACAGAGGGCTTCACACTTACATATACGGATAAAGATAATAACGAACATAAAGAGAAGTACGTTGTATATAAAAGAAGCTCTGCAAAATCAAGAACAGGTAAATGTTTGTTTATCAAAGAGAGTCTATATGAAACTATGATCAGTTGGTCAAGAATGAATTTGACGTTTCCAGTGGATAAAGAGACTGACTTAGCTTCTCTACTCGCATATGAGTCACTCGTGGGGTCATCCATTGAAGATACAATACACATCAACCCTGAAAATATCTTGCTTGTTAGTGATCTCGAGTCTAAATTTATCAGGACTGCTAATGTTATTAAGAAAGATGAGGATACTGGATATCTTGAAAGTTTTACCGATGATTCGGTTGAAATAAGTAATAGCCTGTTTGATGGACAATCATTGGTGGAAGCGGAGTATTTTAAAGATGGAAAGTCGATGAAACTTTTGCGTAATCATTTTTTTAAATCTGCAGCATTCAGCACAAATATTCAATCATTTTTAAAGAAACATTGCCCTATAGATGTTGAATATGACGAGTGGGAAATTGAAGATATGTTCGGCATTAATAAAATGAAAGCTAAAGACGTTCATATGATTACGACACCGAGTTCGGTGAAATCCCTAAAGTTTAGTTCCGTTGTAGGCAGTGAAAATGACATGTGGTTATATTGGAAATCGCTTGTGGCTGATGAAGGTGGAGTATTTGGGGTATGTAAATCTGAAAAAGAAAGTAAAAGAGGATCAAATAATAAAGGTGTATTGAATCAGATGAGCTATCAAATGTTAAACACTCTTCCTTTGAATAGAATGGATATCAATAAGCTTGTTGAGAATGAGAAGGAATATATTGATGGTCTAAAAAATGATTCAGACAAGTTTATTGAACACCTAAAAGAAACTGCTAATGAACAAAATGCTAATCAAATGTTCATTGATTTATATGAGCGAAACTCAAAGGTTTATAAAACGACTCGCTTTAAGTCATATCAATACCAGGCGACAAAAAATTATAGTAATTATATTAAGTCCGGTAAAGTTAGAATAAATGGTGATTATGCAGTAATGTTGGGCAATGGGCTAGAAATGCTTTATCACTCAATCGGAAAGTTTGATATAGGATCAGGCTCAATGAGCCTAAAAGATAAAGAAGTTCACAGTTTGCTTTTTGAGGATGGTGAGGAGCTTGCTGGGTTTCGTAACCCACATTCATCACCTTCTAACGTATTACATACCAAAAATAAAATTGATCCTAACATTAAGGTCTACTTCAATTTGAGTAAAAATATTGTATGCGTGAATGCTATCGATCACCCACTCCAAGATATATTGTCTGGATGCGATTATGATAGTGATTCAGTACTTCTGACCAATGAAGAGATTGTAGTCAACGCAGCGAAAAAGTGTGAAAAATACTTAGTCGCAATAAATCAGGTCAAGTCTAAACCGAAATTATATAAGCCTACAAAAGAAGGTATGTACGAGATTGATCTGGAGTTAGCAAAAGCTAACATAGGCTCTGTAGTGAATACTGGGCAAAAATGCATGAGCCTCTATTGGGATTTATTAAATAGAGAACAAAAGGATCAAGCTGAAAAAGTCATGCGGAAAATAGATGTAGTGAATGTCCTGTCTGGAATTACCATTGATTTAGCTAAAAAATTGTATGATATTAATCCTGATGTAGAAGTTAGAAATATACTAAACTCCATCAACCTAAAAGAAGATCGACTTCCTTTATTTTGGGGTAAGGTATGTCAGGCGTCTACGGGAGAAAAAATCAAATATTACTGTCCGATGGATTTACTTCAAAGCATAGAATTACCCAATAAAAAAGAAGAAGGTAAAATTGATCTTGAATCATTGCTGATAGATTTAAAATCTACAGCGAATAAAAAACAAAGAGCTAAAGTTGTAGCTATTGCTAGAGAGTTACAGGCAGTGATGAAAGCTAACCTAAAAAAAGATGACAAAGAGCAATCAAATATCATTGCTGATGCAATTAAAGAGGCAGTGAGTAAAGTTAAAAGGATGAAGATCAAGCCAGAAACAATGTATGACTTGATTATTAAAACTGAAAAAGATTATGAGAGCATAGCATTAGAACTGCTAAAAGTGCTTTATAAGTCTCATACAGAAATTTTTCTGTCGGTTTTTAAAGAGAAAAAGGAACCATCGTCTGAAAAAAATCTTATGATAGCGTAGTAAAACACTGGGGTATCTAAGCATAAAAAACCTTAGTGTATATGGAGGGGAATGTGAAGTCGGCAAATGTCGCAGCACTGAATGCTAAAAGAAGCTAAGTAGGTGACTCTCTGTAGAAAGAAATGGGTGATTACGTTAATGTAATCACCCATTTCTTATATTATTTTTTATTAAAATAAACGAACGTTTCCGTGATTTTTAATTTACAGGAAAAATAGAAAAAGTGCAAGTGTTATATAAAAATTTTATTTCGCCGTCTGAGACGAAAGGTTGCTCATCAAGTGGGTAAAAGTTGAGGGCCGAAAATCCTGCTGTGAGATAGGTGGGTTTTCCACCTTGAGAATTAATATAAATTGTGTTCGGGGTTTCACCTCCTCGATTGTTTAGAGTTCAGAGCTACTTAGAAATTAAGTAGCTCTTTTTTCATCTCTGAATAGTCGGAAGTGAAAAAATGAACAGAGTTTATATTCGTAAACTCTAAACAAAAAAGAAAAGGTGGTTTTAAAATGATTAAAACGTTTGAAAATGAAGTGTTTGGCAGTGTACGCGTGGTTACTAAGGAAGGGGAGCCGTGGTTTGTTTTGGCTGATGTATGTGGTGTACTTGAGCTCGGTAATCCATCCCAAGTTAAAAGTAGACTAGAAGATGGGGTCATTAGAAATGAGGGTATGTTAGATACTCTTAACCGGAAGAAGGAAGTAACGATTATTAATGAAGATGGCCTTTATGATGTGGTAATGGATTCAAGGAAACCAATTGCAAAACAATTTAGAAAATGGGTGACTGGCGAAGTTCTTCCATCAATTCGCATTCATGGCATGTATATAGACAAAGATGCCACTCAGGATCAGAAACTATATAATTTTAATTTGCTTGATGAAACATTTGCAAATACCAGCATAGAGAAAGTTGCTCAAATGTATGAGGACTGCAAAGTTTATTATGCTTCGAATAAGATTCGCCTTGATTATTCTCGGAGTGCTAAAGGTAGACGGTCAGATAAAAAGTTTACAGTTGCTGAAAGTAAAATCAAGATGCTTAAGAAGGTTCAAACAGTTCTTATTGAAAGAGAACTGGAGTACAAAAGGGCTCTTAACTTTGCGTTTGTGAGTGTAATTGCAGACATCAATAAGCAGATTATTGAAGATATTCGTAAGGTCCAGCACAACAAAACTAAAGGGAAATTGGCTCAATTAAATAGAGCTAATTAATTAAAGAAAAAAATATATCTGGGAGTAATAACTATTACATCTATAAATACCCTTTTTATGCAGGGATTTTTTTATTAATGTCGAATATAATTCTGAGAAAATAAAAAGGAGGTCATTTATTTGGAATGGAGACAGGATATGAAGCAAGATATTAATAATATGATATTCTCTCAAAGAAACAACACTACAGAAAGAATGGTAATAGCTATCCGGAGAGAGTATCAAAAATTAGTAGCGGATTTTAATGTTAACGATACTTCTTTTTATGGAGAAGAAAAAGAAGGTAATAGTATTGTTTTTCGTATTCACAAGAATGTAATGTACTTAGATGTAGTTGAAAATACTCACATTTTTGTAAGTGTTAAAGAAAATACTGGAGATAAAAGAGAAGTAGCTGAAATTAGAACGGACGGTAATGAGTACGCAAAAGTTCGCATTTATAGTTTGAATAAAAGTTTTTATTTTACTCCGCAAAGTATTGACGTATTATTAAAAGTTGCATTTAATCGACCAATTTATTAAATTCTATTATTATGATTTTTTTGATATTGGGTCACATAGATGAAAATATAAAGTCACCTAATCAGGTGACTTTTTGTAGTAACAAAAGAGATAAAATAAATAAAATACTTGATAAACAATATTTATGATAATTACCAAATTATATATTAAATTAGGAGTAAAATGTTATAATATGCATATGAGGTGATTCGTATGTATAGTATCTATAATTTACTTTGTTCTTTGGCTATAGCTTTAACGTTTGTAATAATGTTTATGATTCAACGTAAACTCACTCCATTAAAATATTATTCAACTTTACAATTCATTAAAGGTGAAAATGTAACTTTTTTGATGGTTATTATTAGAATTTTCATGCTTTTAATTTTAGGCTTTTCATCTTATACAATATTTTCGGATGTGAAAATAGTATTATTAGGTGCTATAGTAGGTAGCATCTTAATCGTATGGCCAGTGGTTTTAAATCCAAGGGAATCTTTTGAAGTTTATATCACTAAGAAAGAAGTACTTCTTTCTATAATATTGCACCTTTTGTTTGTGGTTTCTGCAGTGTCGATTGTTTATACCTCTATAATATTTTATGACCTAATTTTTAACTTTGCATTAAATCAACTAATCAATGTATTTAATAATTATTTTGTAATAATATTATTTGCAGTCTTTGGTTTTCCAAGCACAAATAAATTTAAAGATATGTTAAACAGAAAAGTATATGAAAGAAGTGATAGAGAATTAGAAAAGTTAGAAGAAAGTCAATACGGTTATGGTAAGAATGAAGTATTATAAAACAAAAATAATATCTTATGCGATTAATTTACCGCGTGATCTGATCATGGGAATTGATTATTCAGCAAAAAGAAATAATGTGGACAAAGAAGTTTTATTTGCCATTATCATTTTAGAAGTAATAAATCGAGGAGACAGTATAAATAAATTTATAGAAAAGGCAACTTCAATATTTTTCCCAAAGCTTCTATTAAAAATTGATGCTAGCTTGGGAATTGGTCAAGTGAAGATAAGTAATGCAACGCTAATTCTTAATGAAAATAACAAGAAGTTAGTAATGAAAAAATTACTAAATCCAACTGAAAATATAGAAATTGTTGCTCAGTTTTTATCCTATTTAATTAATACATATAAAATAGAAGATAAAAATTATGCAGAGCTGATTAATTTATATTTAACTGGGAAAATAAAACCTAACTCAAATGAATATATCGATACACACTATAAATTATTTTCATGGAGTACTGAGATAAGACTTTATACTAAATTATTCGCAATCTCTCATAATATAAACATTTAAGCGCCTACATTTTCTATGAAGGCGCTTTTTATTTTTATCTTGAGTCTCTTTGAGTAATACCATCAAGTTTGCCAGCAGGTAAGGAGGCGTAGATGCTCTCTATCATTTTTGGATTTGTAATTTGTTCTTGAACTATTAAGTTAATAATTCCAAAGAGACTAGTCGCAACTTCTTGGTTATCCTTAATATTCATTGTGCCTGGATGAACAGATTCATTACCAATAACTCTTAGTATATCCAAGCTTTTTTGCACTAAAGGATTTAATCCTTTGCTAACTAATGATCCTATGTCCCTATTTATATCCTTACCATGCTCACCAAGTTCTACCATTAACTTTTGTAAAGCTAATCTTAATAATGCCGCAGAACCTCTGGGCGATCTTGACAGTATACTAGCTGCTTCTTGATAATCATCAATAATAGAATCTGGCATATCTTCGTGAGGTAAAGGTGCTACTGATTTGTCAGGATAAATTAGATTTTTCTCATGCCAATAAGAATACTTAGCACAATGAGAACATTGGGCAACTTGTAAATAAAGATGGTAACCAAATGCTTTATCTCTATTTACCCATTCTTGTTTTGCATAGACACCACAAACAGAACAATTAAAGCTATTTTTATTAAATGAAGGTGGATGATAAAGGGACATATGATTCTCCTTAATTAGTTATTATCTTAAAATTATCATAAAAATATTTTGAATAAAAGGATTAATTTGTATTTTATAAAAATAGAGGTATTGCATTATTGAATTTTTATAAATCAAAATGCTGGAAGAAAAAGGTAGTCTTTATTTGTAATGTGTAGAAGGTATTTCTCTTTTTATGACGAATCCCTATAAAGGAAATATTAGGGGGTAATAAAATGAGTGTTGAGGTATTAGGAAAGATGGATGAAAAGCTATATTGTATTAAATGTAAACGAGAGACTAATCATGATTACGTTTACAAACACTCCGAACGAAGTTACGACTTTGACATTAACGACTACTACTGGTTTATAAGTTACTTTGTAACTAGGTGTAGGGGGTGTGATAATGTGGCTTATGCAACAGAATATGGAGATGAAAGTATGTTAAGATACGAAGAATATTCTGGCAGAGAGGAAATATATTCCACATTTACATCCTATCCTGAAAAACCGAAGAAAGACACCACTATGCGATTAAAAAAATATGAAACTAGAGAATTTCTAAAAACTCCGGAATCTATTACTGTTCTTTATACTCAATTAGTATCAGCATTAAATGATCAAGCATATTTGTTAACAGCAGTTGGCCTACGGATGTTAGTAGAAGGAATTTGTAATGATTTAGGAATAACTGAAGGTTATTTGTTAAATGAGGATGGAAGTAGAAAATTAAATAAAAATAGCGATGAAATAAGGGATAAAAACTTAATTGGAAAAATTAATGGGCTAGTCGAGAAAAATGTTATTGTACAAAGACAAGCAGATATCTTACACAAAATAAGAGAATTAGGTAATACTTCGGTACACGAATTAATTGTTCCACCACGAAGTACAATCTTATTGAGCTTCGAAATTATAGAAAATGTAATCTATAATGTATATGAGTTAGATAAGTACAAAATTATATAAATAACTTTTATGAACTCTGACGTAAAGCATCTAATTATGGGTACTTTTTTATTTGGTCTATATTTGACGAACAATAAAGTTATCCAGATATTTCCTTTTATATTATCATTAGAGGGAAGGGAGGTGATTGCAGTGAGTAAAGTTAATGAGTTGATTGATATGGGTGAGCAGTTAGAAAAAGATAGACTTGAAAAACTTAATACCAGCAAATATAAAGCTTACGCAGCAAGAATGAGATCTTTTAGTGGAGTAAAATTTCAAGAATGGACTTCTCAATCTATTTTCTTTTTAGAGGAACAAAAACCTTCATCTCTCATAACGGAGAATTTGAAACAGAAGTATAACAACCTACAAGATAGTACAAGCTATGAATTTTATGAGTACCTGTTGGGAACACTCAAGGCAGTCAAAAACCAGTAGACTTTTGAGTCACATCTTATTGGTGTGGCTTTTTATTATGGAGAAATTGAGGAGTGATAATAATGAATTATTCAAATGAACAATCCATAGAGATTAATAATGATCTTATTGAATATATAAAAGAACTTGAGATTAGATTGCTGGGCATTGGTGAAGGTTTGCCTACATTGCGTGAAGATGGGCAGGGTTGGTTGGATGCAGTATGAGAAAGGTAAAGAAGTATTTCTGTTTAATGTGCGATTGGTCTATGAAGACAAAGAAGGACATTGATGCATTAAAGTGTACTGATTGTAAGAGTGAGTTGACTAATTTCAAAGAAGAAGAGTCTAAAGAATTGATAGAGAGACAGTTCGGGTTGAGTATTAAAGAAGCAGGAGAACTACTAGGCAATGCGATAGACAATGGGTGTGAGAAAGATGAGAACCTTTTATGACACAAGTAAGTGGAGAAAGAAACGATTAATCATATTGAAGCGTGACAAGTTTGAATGCCAGGAGTGTAAGCGATACGGTAAGTCAACCGAAGCATTGATCGTCCATCATGTCAATCCATTGGAGTTCAATCCTTTGTTAGCGTTGATAAATTTGAATTTATTGAGTTTATGTAAAAAGTGTCATGGTCAAATGCACATAAGGGATTCTCATGAATTAACTGAAAAAGGAAAAGAATGGGTAGAAAGAGTAGCCCCCCAGTTGAATTGTGTGAAATTTTGAAACAATTGACCGGAGGAGGCAGGTTTCTCCAATAGAATGACCCCCCAGAAAAAAATTTTGAAAAGAAATGGAGGTGAAATAGCATGAGCAAGATTTCCACGAAGGACACAATCAAACGAAGAACTATAGATGATATGAAAGCATTAGGAATACATAAACCTCAATATAATCGCTTAATTGATATATACGCTAGACTGGTTCATGAGTATCTTAAATTAAGCGAAGAGTTTGAAAAAAGCGGGTCAGAGTATCAAACTTTCACTGCAGCAGGTGGTGCAAAAAAATCCCCTATTGTTGCAACTTTAGAATCTCTAAGGAAAGACATAATATCCTATTCAGACCGGCTGTGCCTTAATCCGAAATCGCTTGAGAGTGTTACTGCAGAGAAGGAAAGCAACTCTAAATTAGCCTCATTGCTAAAAGACATATGAGTAAGAGTCAATTTGCAAACTATGACCTGGTAATGGAATATGCTCAAAGCATTGTTGATGGAAGGAAGGTTGCTAATAAAGAACAGATTCAAGGCTGTGAGCGATTCTTTAAGGATTTAAAGAATGAGGCATATGATTTCAGGCCTTCTGAGCCGGAGAAAATTATTAAAATAATTGAATCAACCTTTGTCAATATGCAAGGGGAAAGACAAGATGGCACTCCATTACGTGGAGAGCCTTTTTTATTGGAGCCATTTCAAAAATATCAGATATACAACTTGGTTGGATTTTATCACACAGGAACAAATGAGACACGCTTTAAAGAGGCTTTTATTTATATACCCAGGAAGAATATAAAAACAAGCTTTGCTGCCGCACTATCCTGGGCATTAAGTCTACATAGAAGAAAATCAGGATCAAAATGTTACATTGTTGCTGCTTCACAAAAGCAAGCGCTAGAATCGTTTAATTTTATTAACTTCAATATCAATTATATGGGGGAAAAAGATTCTTTCAGGGTTCTCGATAATAATCAGGAGCATAGTATTCGAGCTGACTTTGGTGATGGTTCAATGTTCATTCAGGCTCTTGCGGCCAATCCAGATAAGCAGGATTCATTAAACTGTAATATAGCTATTGCGGATGAGCTACATGCCTACAAGACCCCTAAACAGTACAACATCATTAAAGAAGCAATGAAGGCTTATACGAATAAGTTAATGATTGGAATCACAACTGCAGGCGATAACATGACTAGTTTTTGCTATCAGCGCCTCCAGTATTGTAAAAAGATTCTCGATGGGACAGTAACAGATGAAGCTTATTTTGTTTTTATTGCAAAGGCTGATGAAGATGAAAATGGTGATGTGGACTATACAAATCCTATTGAACATCAAAAATCTAATCCTGCTTATGGCGTGTCGATTAGACCTCAAGACTTAATGAATGATGCTCAACAAGCTCAGAACGATCCTCAGCAACGAAAAGACTTCTTAGCAAAGTCATTAAACATTTACACATCTGCTTTGAAAGCATATTTCAATATTGATGAATTTAAAAATAGTGATGGTAAATACAATTGGACACTTGAAGAGTTAGCGAAACTCCCTGTTCAGTGGTATGGAGGTGCGGATTTAGCTAAACTTCATGACCTCAATGCAACAGCTTTATATGGCACTTATGAAGGTGTTGATATTACTATCGCTCATGGATTCTTTCCTATTACACAGGCTCACATAAAAGCGGATGAGGACAACATTCCATTGTTTGGCTGGAAAGAAGATGGGAATTTAACAATGCCGAACGCACCAGTTGTAAGTCATGATGATGTTATTGCATGGTTTATAAAAATGAGGAATATGGGATTCAAGATAAAACAAGTAGGATTTGACCGGAAATTTGGACAAGAGTTTTTTTTAGGTATGAAAAAGCAAAGGTTTAGCATAGTTGATCAGCCTCAATACTTCTATAAAAAGTCTCAAGGCTTCCGAAGAATTGAATCAAAAGCGAAAGAGGGAAAGTTTTATTATTTGGGCTCACAGGCTTATGAGTATTGCCTGCAAAATGTTCGTGCCATTGAAAAACCAGATGACATGATCCAGTACGAGAAGGTAATGCCGGAACAGCGGATTGATTTATTCGATGCTTCGGTTTTTGGTGCTGTCCGAATGCTTGAAAATATGGAGAAGTCTGGAGCAGCTAAAGGCTGGTTAAGTTAGGAGGTGATTAAAATAGGACAGAATAACGAGATTTTTCAATTATTTTTAACTCAGGATAATGTTAGCAGTGTTAGTGGTTATACCCGTTTATCAGATTGTCCTGAAGTAAAAATTGCAGTGAATAAGATAGCAGATTTAATTTCATCTATGACGATTCATTTAATGCAAAACACAGATAAGGGTGATGTAAGAGTAAGGAATGGTTTATCCAGAAAGATTGATATTAATCCATATAGCTTGATGACCCGAAAGTCGTGGGTTTATAACATTGTACAAACAATGTATTTAAATGGAGATGGTAATTCAGTTGTATATCCGGAACTAAAAGATGGATATATCGAAGAGTTAATTCCACTAAAACCATCCGCAGTAAAATTTATTGACACTAATCATGCTTATAAAGTTGCATACGGTAAACATACATACAACTATGATGAAGTTTTGCATTTTACAATGAATCCTGACCCGGAAAGGCCATATATAGGATCGGGAATAAAGGTACTGCTCAAAGACATTACAACCAATCTAAAACAAGCCACAGCAACAAAGAAGGCTTTCATGAGTGGCAAGTACATGCCCTCATTAATTGTCAAGGTTGACTCTCAAACAGCAGAAGTAGCCTCACAAGAGGGCAGGGATAAGGTATATGAGAAGTATTTGGAGTCCTCTGAAGTAGGAAAGCCTTGGATTATTCCAGCCGAATTACTTGAAGTTGAGCAGGTCACACCTTTATCTCTAAAGGATTTAGCAATCAATGAAGCAGTAGAACTTGATAAGAAAACAGTTGCTGGAATCTTCGGGATACCAGCTTTTTTAATTGGAGTTGGAAGTTACAACAAGGATGAATATAACAATTTCATCAACTCAACAATCCTTCCACTTGCAAAAAATATGGAGCAGGAAATGACAAGGAAGCTGTTAATTGCTCCTGATTTATATTTCAAATTCAATCCTCAGAGTTTGTATGCTTATGATTTAAAAGAGTTAGCAGAGGTTGGTTCAAACCTATACATAAAAGGGCTTATGGATGGAAATGAGGTACGGGATTGGATTGGAAAGTCACCTAAAGCAGGACTTGATGAATTAGTCATCCTAGAGAACTTCATTCCAATTAATAAAATTGGAGATCAGGGCAAACTGAAAGGTGGTGATCAATAAAAATGACCAACAAAACCAAATATCAAACAAGAAGCCTTCAATCAGAGCTTTCAACCCGTGCTGAAGAAACAGACGGAAAGAAAGTTATTGAGGGCTATTTTGCTGTGTTTAATTCCGAGACTGAACTGTTTCGTGGAGCATATGAAGAAATTGCGCCCGAAGCATTTAACGAATCAATTTCTAATGATATTAGAGCGTTAATTAACCACGATACCAACCTAGTATTAGGCAGAACTAAGAGCGGAACACTTGAGTTAAAAGTGGATTCACGTGGACTATGGGGCAGCATTAATATAAACGAAAATGATTCGGATGCAATGAACCTCTACGAAAGAGTAAAAAGAGGTGACGTGGATCAATGTTCATTCGGTTTTAATATTGAAGAGGAAGCAACCGAACATCGGGATGATGGTTCAGTCAAATGGATTTTAAAGAAAATTGATTTACACGAGGTATCATGTGTAACATTTCCGGCCTATTCAGACACAGGAATTAAAGCACGTAAACAAGATTTTGAGATTGATAAAAAAAGAATGATTGATTCTAAAAAGAATCAACTAAGGGAGAGAATTAAAAATGGCTTTAAAGCAACTAATGCTGGCTAAGAAGATTGACCAACGCAAATCTTCACTGGCTGAACTGATTACAAATGAAGAAGGACTAAATAAACGCTCATCTGATCTTGAAAGCTCTATTGAAGAGGCTCAAACAGAAGAAGAAGTGAAAGTTGTAGAAGAAGAAATTGAGAAACTTGAAGGTGAAAAATCAGAGCATGATGAAAAGAAAAGTGCTCTTGAGGATGAACTATCAAAACTTGAAGAAGAATTGGATCAATTAAATGCTCAAGCGCCTGAAAATAAAACAGAGCGTTCAATTAAAAAAGAAAACAAAACTAACACAAACAAAGGAGAATCAAGAATGAAAGTAAATAAATTTGAAACACGCAGCGAAATGGTAGAAAGACTTAATTTAGAAGAGGTTCGTGATTTTTACGGAAAGGTACGTGAAGCTGTAACAAACAAACGCTCATTGACTGGAGAGGGCCTATTAATCCCTGATGCGGTTATGGACAAAATTCAGCCATTTATCGGCGACTATTCTAACCTTTACAAAGAGGTAGAAGTAATGAAATTGAATGGTACTGCTCGTGCAATTGTTGACGGTGCTATTCCTGAGGCTATCTGGACAGAAATGACTGGAGCTGTTCAAGAGCTTTCTTTAGCTTTCCAAGGCGTTGAACTTGATGGATATAAAGTTGGTGGTTTTGTTCCTATTCCAAATTCAATTCTTGAGGATTCTATGATCGACCTGGCTAATTTTGTTGAGGATCGAATTGCTCGTGCTATTGCTAAGGCAATTGACAAAGCTATTTTGACTGGGACAGGTTCAGCAGGAAAACAGCCTGAAGGGGTTATTCCAGCTGTATCTGTTAATGCTTCAACTTCTGATTTCACTCTGAAGAGTCTTCTATCAGCAGTTGGCAAAGTTGACACTGGTGAGGATGCAGTAGGAGAGGTTATTGCTGTTATGAAACGTGCTACATACTATGCTCATGTGCTCCCTCAAACAGTTGTGAACACGTCTGACGGTCGTCAAGTAGTTCAAGGTGTAGACAATCCTAATATTGCAGGTGTGCGTGTTGTGTTTTCTCAATATGTGCCAGCTGATGCAGTAGTATTTGGAGATTTCAAGCAGTACATGCTTGGTGAGCGTCGTGGTGTGCAACTTGCTAGTTCTACTGATGTTAAATTCATCGAGGATCAAACGGTATTTAAAGGTACCGCTAGATACGATGGGAAGCCTGCAAAAGCAGAAGCATTTGCTCTAGTTAATTATCAAGCTGCACCTGCCGGAGCATAATTCTTCACACAGAAAGGATAATGATTTATGGCTAAATACAAAGTTGCACAAGATTTCACGGATTTAACTGATGATCACGTTTACTTTTCGGGGGATAAATTCCCTCGAAAAGGACGTGCAAAAAAAGAACGAATCGAAGAATTATCAACTACTAACAATAAAATTGGTAAGGTTCTTATTGTAGAACAAAAAGAAGAAGGCGATGCGTAATGTTTTTCAATTCAGAGTTAGCATTACCCATTGTTAAGCAGCAGTTAGGACTCCAAACAGACCTTAGAGATTCATATTTATCCGCAATTATCAAAGGTGTTATAACGGAATTTGAAGACACAAAAGGGATTATTCTCGATGAGCAAAATTCTCAACATTTGATGTTAATAGTAGACTTCGCTGCATGGCGATATAAACATCCTGCTGATGCTGATGGTATGCCACGTCACTTGCAATATAGGTTACGTGAGCTATACCTTCAAGCGCACATAGGGGGTTAATACAATGAGTTGGGACTATGAAGTCGAATTACTATCTTTTGTTGAAAGTGTTGATTCAGACGGCTTTCCTTTAGAGAGCCAAGAAGAGAGTATTGCAATCTTAGCTAATAAACTTCCAGTTCGTTCAACAGAATTCTATTCAGCGTCACGAGCGGGATTTACCATCGAGAAAACTTTTGAAGTGAATAGTATCGAATATAGCGGTCAAGAAGACTTAAGGTTTGATGGTGATATATATCGCATAAGAAGAACATATGAAAAAGATCATATTATCGAACTATATTGCGAGAAAAAAGGTGAATCTCATGCAGGTTAAATTTGATGGGCTTGAAGGAATAGTATCTAGACTACGACAGATGGAGAACACTGAATCAATTGAAAAGAATGCTCTTGAAAAGGCAGGGGAGCATATTAGAAATGAAATGTCTAAAGCTGCTCCTTATAAAGAGGGAACTCTGAGTGAGAATATCGTTAAAACAGATGTTAAAGAGGGAGCTATTCTAATTGGAACTGAGCCTAAAGGTGATGGTTTCTATGGTTACTTCCACGAATATGGCACATCAAAAATGCCTGCTAGACCTTGGGTGCGTCCTACATGGGAAAGCAATAAGGTTAAAGTGCAGAATATCATGTCTTCAGAGATTAAAAAGGGATTGAAATTATGAGTTTAAACAGTTACATAATTTCAACGCTTAAGCCCACGAATGTTCCTGTAGACTATCGAAAGTACAAAGGATCAGCTCACACCTACATAACATTTTTTAACGTTATTGATTTACCTTCGCTACATGCTGAAAATGAGCTTCAAAATAAGGAAGCTGTTATTCAAATTGATATTTGGAGCAAGAAGAATTACATTTTATTGATTGAACAGGTTGAACGACTAATGAAACAAGCGGGATTTACTTATTCAGATGGACGAGATTTGTATGAAGATGATACCGAGCTCTTTCATTACGTATTAACTTATAGAATTTCAAAAGAGGCTTAGTAAATGAGTCTCTTTTTATTTATGGAAAGAAAAAATAGGAGGAAATAAAACAATGGCATACACAGGTTTAATTAATTTTCATTATGCAATTTTAGAATCAGACAACGAATCAGGAACTATTTATGGAACACCAAAGCGCTTAGGTGCTGCGATTTCCCTAACTGAAACACCAACTACTAACACAGGAACACTCTATGCGGAAAATGGCCCTTCTGAGACAGCTTCAAGTAATGGCCCTACGACTGCAGAGATTGCAACAAAGGATTTATCCCAGGAAGTTAGAGCTGACCTACTAGGTCAAAAAATCGATGAAAATGGAGTCCTTAAACAAAATCGGGAGGATAAAGCTCCTTATGTAGCATTTGGTTTCCAAATGACAGGCGAAGCAGAGAATGATGCGTTTGTATGGCTTTATAAGGGTAAATTTAGTCGTCCGAACACAACTGGAACTACTAAAGGGGAATCAATTGAATTTGCAACCCCTTCAATTACTGCAACTTTCATTGGACGTGATTCTGATGGAGAGGAAAAAGCAAGCGTTATTCAAAATGAAGAAAATTCTGCTGTTACTGCATCATGGTTTGATTCGGTTTACGAGGGAACACCTACAGTCTAAATGGTATTACTCAAGGAGCGCTTAGGTGCTCCTTTTTTTATATGAATAGGAGGATTATTTATGGAAATTACTTTACAAATTATCGACAATGAAACACTTCAAGCGAAATCTAAAGTTTACTCTATACCATTTATAGGTGCTGGTCAGTTATTAGACCTTTGGGAGTTTGAAGAGGGTATTGAAAATGAAAAATCACTAACTGTTAAAGATTTTAAGGGTTATGCAAGGGTCATTTCAAATGCTTTTTTAAATCAATTTTCAGCTGAAGAATTTTTATCTGGAGTACCAAGTTATGAGCTTATACCGACTATCCGTAAATTCATTCAGGAAGCTGGGACAAATCCTCATGCAGACAAGCAAGGTATATTTGAGGGAAAGAATCAGAAGACAGCAAAGTAGAAGCTGTCAAGAAAATGTACCGGAATTTGATGTCCCAAGGATGGACATTAACCCAGATAGATCAAGTGGACTTTTGGCGGTATGTATACATAAATTCCCCATCAAGAAACTCCGCAAAAAAAGATTCTACTATTAAACCACAAAATTATGATTGGTTACTTCAATAAAAAGTGAGGTGAAGAAATGGCAAATGAAGAAGTAGGGAAACTCAAGGTCTCCTTATCGCTGGATAGCGCAAATTTTGAGAGATCAATGGCTTCCACAGAACGTAATATTAAGACTATGGGACAAGAGTTATCGATTCTACGCAATAAAGGTAAAGACTGGGGAGACTCAGTAGAAGGTTTAAAGACTCGTCAAGAAGCGCTTGGACGTACTCTCGATATACAAGGCGATAAAGTAAAGAAGCTCAGCGCCTCCTATGAGAAATTAGTTACCGAAAAAGGAAAAGATGCTAAAGCTACTGAGGAATTAGCCCAAAAACTCAATAAAGCTATAGCAGAGTATACTCGTACAGAAACTGAAATAAATCAAGTCAATTCAGCGTTGAGAAAACAAGAAGACGACTTAAATAAAGCAGGGCGTAACTGGGATGAGTTTCAAGAAAAAGCCACAGTAGCAGGAGATAAACTTAAAAATACTGGTGATAAGATCAAAGGAATTGGCGAAGGGCTGACTGTAGGTGTAACTGCACCTCTTTTAGCTTTAGGTGGTGGAGCATTAAAAACAGCGGCTGATTTTGATTCAGCTCAAGGACGCATACAAGCTCAATTAGGTATCAGTAAAAGTGAAGCTCAAAAGCTAGGTGAAGTAGCTAAAGACGTATGGAAAAATGGATTTGGTGAAAGTGTTACAGAAGCTGGAGATAGTTTAACACTTATTAAGCAGAACATTAAAAACCTGGACAATGGAGAGCTTCAAAAGGTTGCTGAAGGGGCTTATACACTAAAAGATGCCTTTGGTGCTGAAATTAATGAAACGACTAGAACAGCTTCTGTATTAATGAAGAACTTTGGTATAGATAGTCAAACAGCGTTGGATTTAATAACCACTGGATTTCAAAGAGGTGGAGATTTTAGTGGTGAGTTGTTAGATACCTTGCGTGAGTATGGCCCTCAATTTTCGGGATTAGGCTATAATGCTGAAGAGTTCACAGCGATATTAGTTGCCGGAGCTGAAGCAGGGGCATTTAACCTTGATAAAGTGGGAGATGCGGCTAAAGAGAGCTTCTTACGTATTGGAGATGGCTCTAAGGCTTCTCGTGAGGCATTAGGCGACCTGGGATTAGAAGTTAATCAAATAGAAACTGATATTAATAGTGGCGGAGAGTCTGCTCAAACGGCTTTTGCAGCAGTAGTATCGGCAATTGCATCTGTAGAAGACCCTGCTAAACGTGCTCAAACAGCTGTTACATTGTTGGGTACTCCAATTGAGGATTTAGGGCCAGAATTTCAAACGTTTTTTGCAAATGTGAATACTAACCTTGGTGACTTTGAAGGAGCTACAGGGAGAGCAGGAGAGGCTTTATACGACAACTTTGGTACTCGTGTTCAAACACAACTTAGAACATTTACATCATCTCTTGAGCCAGCTGGTGAAATCTTACTTGATTTAGCTGAAGATTGGTTGCCTAAACTTGCTAGCGCTACTGAAAATGCACTTGAATGGTTTGCAGCATTAAGCCCAGAAGGACAAAAAATAGCATTATCGATTGCAGGAATAGCGGCGGCTGCAGGGCCTACATTAATTGCAGTAGGCTCAATGACAACCGGTGTAGGAAGCTTAGTTAATGTAGCAGGAAACATGGCAAACATACTAGGTAAAACTGGTGGCTCTGGATTAATCGGAAGACTTGGATTACTGGGGGTATCTGGGCCAGTAGGTTTAGCTGTTGCGGGAGTAGCAGGTTTAACTTTAGGTATAGCAGCCTTGCATGATGGCTCTAAAAGTTTTATTGACATAAATCATGAGAAAATTGGGGCTCTTGAGAAGGATATCGAAACTACTGGTGCTTTAATCAGTCAATACGAAGACCTAGAAACAAAGAATAGATTAACTAAAGAAGAAATGCTTCGTTATTTGGATGTACTATCTGAAATTAAAGATGCTAAAAGTGAAGAAGCTTTATCTACCCTTAAAGATGAACAGACTAAATTGCTAGAAGCATCAGGTCTAACCAATGAAGAAATGAATACATTCATTGGATTAAATGAAAAAGTAATTGAAATGGCTCCAAATACTGTCCAGGCAATTTCAGATGAAGGGGTAGCCTATGCTGAGAACTTGGATAAGTTAAAAGAATTAAATGCTGAAAAAGAACGTGAATTGATTTTAACTACAGAACGAGAATTAGAAGACGCTCTTGCTCGTGAAGTAGAGTTAATGCAAGAAGAAATAGATTTGATGGCAGAAATACAAGAGATAGATAAAGGGATCGGAGAAGCAAGAATAGCCCGAAATGAAAACTTAGCTGAACAAAGAGAAGCTGAAGCTGCTATTCGTGATCTTAAAACAGAGATACTTGCTATTGAAGGTGACACGACTGCAGAAGGTCAAGCCAAAAAAACTGTATTAGAAGCACAATTAGCAGAACAAGAAAGAATACTGGCTAGTCTTGGTCTTGAAGAAGAGGGGATAGTTAGTACAAGAGATAAAATTCTTGAAAAACTTTCAACTAAGAATGATGACCTTGAAACTACTCGTAAAGAAATCAAAGAACTTGATAATCTCAAAGGTGATTATGAAGAACTAATACTAGCTCAAGCTGGTATTACGGCTGAAAAGGGTAAAGGTCTAGCTGCAATTGACAGCGAGATCGGTAAATTACAAAATGCGAAAGGCGAACTCGATAAATTACTAGCTTCAGGAAGAATCAATACAGCAGAGTACCAAAATCAAAATAGTAAAATAGATTCTCAAATTGGTAAACTTCAGTCGGCCAAGGGTGAGCTGAATCTCATCAATGAGGTAGCTGGCAGATCAGTATATAAAACAGTCAACATTCAAGAAAGTCCGGCAGGGTACTGGAAAACATTAGATAGAAATTTGAGTAATCCAGTGACCAAGTTGGTTAATGTAGATTATTCCGTTCGTAAATCAATGGGGCTATCTCCAGTAGCAGGTGCTTATGCATCAGGTACAAGAAGTGCAGTTGGAGGTTTATCACTTGTCGGAGAGGAAGGCCCTGAGCTTGTTTATTTACCAAAAGGGGCTAGAGTTATTCCAAATGGAGACACTGAATCGATATTTAAAAAATGGGACGTACCAGTTTCTTCAACACCTGACTTTGGAAGCGTAGCTAATGCAATTATACCTCAACAAAGTACATCTTCATTAAATGGGAATGTAGCTAGCCTAATAAGCGAGTTAAGTAAACAAATTAATCTAATGCAAACGAATAACATGGCAGGGGAAATTATTATCACTCCAGCACCAGTTCTAATAAATGGAGAAAAGGTATCTGAAATAACATTTGAATCTAATCAGCTACTGTTTGGAAAAGCATCTAATGATGCAGCTTATATGCGGGGGTTGAGGTGATTATATGAGTGTGAAGCTATATGACTTGAACATGCAGAAAATACAATTACGAGGGGTTAAATGGTTAGAATTTACCACTGAACCTCCTACCGTAAACCGTATAACGGACAGTGTTTGGAATGGTGATATTGCTTTGGGACGTAGGCGCAATAGTCGAAGAATCCAAGCTAGGTTTTACTATGAATCCAATGATTCTGTGGATTATAAGACTCTACGTGATGAGTTTTTTGAATTGCTTGATCCTCTAAATGAGATGTATGCAGTAGATCAAGACGTTCCACTTAAACGTTGGAAGGTTGAAATTGAAAGTTACAATTCATTAAGAATCAATCCAACAATCGCAGAAGTTAGTATTGTGTTTTGTTGCTTAAGACCGTTCGCTGAATCCATAGTGACTACTCTGAACTCAAATGTAGGAGCTTATACCAAGAATAGCACTACTTTTTCGATACAAAACTTAGGAAGTGTAGATATAGAACCAACAGAGTCAGAGTTAATTATCAAAATAACTTCTATCTCAGCAACATCAAGCAACTTAAAAGTTACCAATAAAACTACTGGTGATTTATGGAGCTATCAAGGTGTTTTCAAAGCTGGAGATGTTATAACACTAGATGGAGTTAAGTATAAGAGAAATGGGTTGAACATAATTGGCTTGACCAACTTAGGACTAATAAACATAGCGAAGGGTACAAACGAATTTTTGATAGAAGGTTTGACCGGGCAGTTTGAAATAACATTTGATTTTAGATATTTATACCTATAAAATTGAGAGAATGCCTAGAAGGGCGTATATACGAATTCTCACTCATTGAACCAACCAGAATCCATCTGTGGGGTCAAAATTTTTATAAATAGTCCTATAAAATAATTGTCACCTAATTAGCCCCGGTGAGGAATTGACAATAATATATTAAAAATATCTTACCTAGTTATAAAATCGCCATAGTTAAACATGTTAATAATTAACAAAGTATATTATGATTGGTTTAATGTTAAATAATTATACTAGGTGGGATATCTATGAAGGATTTATTTGGAGCCGGGGAGTTAAGTGCTAATACTGTTGAGCTTGCAAAGATTGTTTATCCAGATTTAGCTCAACCAGGAGTAAAAAAAGTTGGAATAGCATTAGAAATGACGATTGATTTTCTAACAATTCCAATAAAATATCTAGGTATGATTGGAAAAAAATACGATATAAATATTCAAAAATCTCTACAAGACTATAGAATCAAAATGGATCATCAACCAATAAAAAATATAGGAACTGTAACTCCGGAAATCGGAGTGCCAATAATTGAGGATTTAACTAGAGTAACAAATGGAGAATTGGCTTCGCTTTATGTAGACTTATTAGTAAATGCTTCAACTATTAATAAATCAGAGTATGTTCATCCAAGTTTTATCAATGTATTAAGGTCGTTAAGTTTCGATGAAGCAAAGATCATCAAAATTTTATCCGCCGGATTTACCTCATTTAGTTTTATTAACTATAGAAGAGTAGATGAAAACGGGAGCATAGTTCCCCTAGACACATTTAACAATGTAAGTGACATAGTAGAGTTAACTTTTCCAGAGAACTCTGAATTCTATATGATAAACCTCGTTAAACTAGGTATTCTAGAACGTACTGAAACATACTTGGCTCCAGAACAAAGAAATTATAAGAAATTAATGGAAAAACATAAACACGTCTATGATGACTTTAAACGCAGTTTACAATCATTAGATGATACTGATCCCATTAAAAAATCTAAAGTCGATATTTTACAAGGTCGCTATAGAATAACTAAATATGGTGAACAGTTTATTCAAAGTATTACCTTAGATTAAGTGTTTACCGAAGAAAGAAGAAATCAATAATAAGACATTTCCTCGTGAGATGTCTTTTTCTTATGAAAAGAAAGAGGTGAATAAATGTTACCAATAAAAAATATATCTGGTGAAACTTATTTGTTGACAGGTATCACAAATGTAAGACGAATAAGAAAAGTGAATGGTGAAAGATCAATTCAATTTGATGTTACACCTACTGATTCAAACTCACATTCATTTGACTCTGTAGATGTAGAATCCATTGCCACTTTTGAAGGCGATACATATATCATAAAGAATATCAAAGAAGTAAGTGTTGGCAGTAAAGCAGTAAAACAAGTGGATGCCATTCACACTTTCTTTGACAACATGATAAATGCATTTCAGTACAATCAATATACAGGTTCTCAAACTTTTGCAACGGCATTAAATAGGGTATTTGCTCCAACAGTGTACACATTCGTAATCGTAGGCACATTTACTGCAGAGGAGTTTGAAAACTTTGGGGCAGATAATAGTTTATCTCTTTTTCAAACAGTGTTAGATCGTTACAGTGCTGAGTTTAGAGTAGTAGGCAACACAATATACCTATATCGTCAAATAGGAGCAAAAACAGGCTTTCAAATGAGATGGAAGCACAATGTTAAATCCATTGATAAACAACTCAATTCACAAAATCTTACTACATATGTAAAAGGCTTTGGTAAGCCAAAAGTTGAAACGGATGTACTCAGTGGAACAGTTATTCCTTATAGTTCACGGTCAGGTACATATTATCTGGAAACAGGGCTTAATCATCCTGCAACTGATACTGTAGGTTCAAGTTTCCGTTTTTCTTTTACCGGCACTGGCTTTAACTTTAAGACCATTTTAAACTTCTTAGGGGGTAAATGGGAGTTCTCAATTGATAAAAAAGAGACTGTTACTATAACCACATACAAAGACATAACCTCAGAGCATGTTGCGCTTCCTATAATCCGAGGGTTAGAACATAAGAGTCATTCTGTGGTAGCAACATTTAAGGGTAAAGATAGTAAAAATCCATACACGAAAGGATCAGGAGCACCAAAAGCAATAGGCTATTTAAAGAATGGCAATATTATTGAGCTTTATCGTGAATTAGTAGGAGACGAATTATATGAAGTGGTTACGGACTATACAAGTCCAAATGCAAGTAAGTTTCCAAATCCGATGTCTCCTGATGGATTTAGACATGCAGAGCCTGTTTACGATGAAAGGATTACAGATAAAGATACATTAATTGATAAACTTAAAAAATCCATACAAGATGAACCATTGCTTTCTATTAGTGTTGACTCAACAGAGATTAGTGGCGAGGTTAAGAATGAGGGTGACTGGGGTTACATCATATATGAACCAATGAAAATTAAATTGGAAGCAAGAGTAGTGGAGCTTTCTGAGTCCTATCATTTCTATAATAATAAATGGAACTTGCTTTCATGTAATGTAACTCTTAGTAATTTCAGAGATAAAATAAGCGACATTACAACTAGATTTACTCAGACTCAAAAAAGAGTCGATAGAATGTTTAATGGACAGGAGAAATTACCTTCAAAGGCTTTGGATGATGCAATTCTTACAGCAACCAATATTCTGATCAATGACAATGCAAACTTCACCTATGCTCCTGGTTATGTTTTGGGAGTAAACACGGATAATTCATCCTTATTGACAAAGTTGACTTCTCAGGGTTTAGGTATTTCAAAAGATGGTGGTCAAACATTTGATACGGCCATTACTGGAGAAGGTATAGTTGCAGAAGTCATTACTGCTGGAACGCTTAGAGGTATGCACTTTACGTCAGAAAATCTTGATTCTCTTATGTGGCTTGAAGGTGGAAATATCCGATTAGAATCCATTCAAGGAAGGTATATGGAAATGTCTCCTACAGGTCTTTATGGTTTCAATGCTGGGGGTAGTATAAGGTTTCAAGCCGATTCTGCTCTCGTAACTTCTGCAGCTTTAGGTACTTCTAATGCTAACGTATATCTAGGGTCAATCAATGAAACTAGGTCAGTCCATTATGCCAGTTTACCAGGGGATGGACTTGTTGATAGTTACACTTATACACCAGTTCGAGCGAGTGGTTTTTACGGCAACTTTTGGAACATCAACAGTGCTTTATCGGGTTCTAGTCTATATGCAAGGCCGTTAACAAATGGAGAACTCCGAATTACATTAAACGGGACGACAGATCAATACCGTGATCTAAGAGCAAGAGAGATTAACACTAATATGATTAGCCCAAACGGATTGTACGGAGCTTCCCGTCACATGTTTGTCAGAGCCTATTCGGATGGAGAGGTTAGAATGTCCTCAGCCAGTAACGTAGAGGATTACGTCAATGTAAGAGCAAAAGGGTACTACGGAACGTTCATCGATACAACAGCTACTCACATTTATGCAAGACCTGGTGGTGATCCAGGTGAGCTTAGGGTAACAGTACGTGGAACAACAAATGTGTATCAGCCTGTGAGAGCCAAAGATTTTATCACAGATACATCTGTTCGAGATAATAAAACGAACATTGAAACTTATGAAGAAAATACCCTTGATGTTTTTAGAAAAGCTCACGCCTATATGTACAACAGAACCACGGATAAAGAAGGCGCTAGAAAACAATTAGGTATGATGATTGACGAGATGCCGGAAGAAACTCACTCAGGCGCAGGAGATAGCTTTGCTTTATATGCTTTTGCCTCTTATTTAGCGAAAGGATTAAAAGATACGATTCATGAATTAGATCAATTAAAAGAACGTGTGGAAAGCTTAGAAGCAGTATAAACAGGAGGTAATAACAATGAGTCAAGAAAAACAAATCCAATACAATATTAATGAAGTAGTCTCAGATTTATCAATGAAGTTAAGTGCTGTAATAACCGAAACAGCGCATTTAAAGGCTATGAATAATGCTTTAAGCAAAGAAAATGATCGATTACTTAAGGTCATAGAAGAATTAAAAGGCGAACAAGAAGCACCAGTAGAATAGCTAGGTGTATTTTTTATGGCAAGAAAAGGGGGGGGTAGGATGGATTTTGAACCTAAGTATGATACAGAAAACTTATACGTTCGCTTAGGAATCAATGAAGAGCGAACAAATTCTTTACATATGAACGTTGAAAAATTAAAAGATGATAATGAGGCTTTAAAAGAAATAGCTACAATTGTGAAGCTTCAACGAGAAGACAACCTGCAGCGGGAACGAAGACAGGAATTAAGGGATGAACAACAGAAACATCAAATGGCTGAACTGACTACAACTTTAAGGAACGTTAACGAAAATATATCGACATTGAATCATGGTCATTCTACTCTAAATGTTGCAGTGACCGGAGTTACTAATCGTGTCACTGAGATAGAAAAATCAAATGACAATAGAAAAATTGATCCTATTGACTGGATTATCAGAGTTGCATTCTTAATTTTTGCTGCATTGGTTATAGGTTATTTTGGATTAAAGTAAATTTTATTGTTATAAGGCTATTTCATAATTTAAAAATGGCTAATTAAATCTATTTTTTAGTCTAGAGTTATATACTTAGTGAATTATAGATGTTATATTTACATTAACCATATTTTATCAAATGAGGAAAATGCTCTTAGCTTGTGTTCATCATTTCTCAAATAGTGTATAGTCTTTTGTTTTCGGGAATATAATTAACAAAGGCTACTTTGAGGGGATGGTTGAATGACTAAGCATTATTGTTTTGAAAATGGGGTGATTAAGATGACACAGATCGAACTAAAAAAAGTTATTGATATTGCAACAGAAAAGGCTATAAATACTTCAGCTGAAAGAAGAGCGAAATTAGGGTGGTTAAAAAAGAACTCTCCAGAGTCATACGGTCGCAATTTGAAGGCTCAGAAATTCTTATTTTTCTATGAGTCTTTGGCTAAAGCTGAAGAAAAGGGTTGTGACTTCTCTTATATTAAAGGTTACAATAATGGACCAGTATTTAGTGAAGTATATGGAGACAATGCATATCGTAAAGAAGCTTTTGATATGTGTGTTGAGCAGAGCTTTTTGAGCAAACCGGATGCTGTTGATATAGATACAGCAAAATTTGCTAAGTTCATGGTTGAGGCTTTATCTGAGTCTGAACTATCTGATTTGACTCATGAATTCAACATATGGAAGTGTAAAGAAGAAGAAATAGTTTCTAGAAGTCATGTCAGTTTGTCAGAAGCTGATTTTGATCTCGATGATAAAACTTTAGTTTTAACATTAAAAAAAATGTATTCTAAAGAATTAATCGAGAAATCTAAAGTAATAAGCATTGGCGAAAAGTCATTTGTCTTTCTAGCTGATCAAGCTAAAAAGCTTAATCCTGATTATATAGCTGCTCTAGAAACACTTTCTAAAAATGAGGAGCTTATAAATCCAGTATTTGTTGAAATTGACGAGGAAGGAGTAATGGTTCTTGATTGATAAACGTCATGTTATTCGCATGAAAGTTCCTTTTCCTGATGTGAAATCAGGCCTTGCTACACAGGCACATATGTATGTATGTTTAGATAATGCAGATGAAAAAAGGTTTGTTGCTTGTCAAACCTTCAAGCCCTATCACCTAAAAAGCGGAAGTAAGCCTCTTCAGCGTATATGTGAAGAACCCGACATTAATAGGAATCCTTTCTTAAAAACTTCTTTGATTGACTGCGATAAAGGTTTCTCATTTCAAGGTGTAAATTTCCCTTTGGCGCTGGTCACTCCTAAAAGAGATAAAGTCTGTGAAGATTTGTTCTATAATATTCAGAACAAAATTGAACATGATTCTTTCACTTATACTTATCCAGATATAAATGCTTTTCTAAGTTGTAACCCTAAAGTTGATATTGTTTCATAAGTTTTTATAGTGGATCAGTTCTTGATCTCAAATAACAATTACATATCAACAACCAAAGACATCTCAAAAAACGAGATGTCTTTTTTATTTACAAAATTTCAAGGAGGGATCATTTTGAATTTAACAAACAAGCAAAAAGATTTTATAAAGTTACTAAGCGGATTTTTGAGTGCATTACTACCTTTCTTAGCAATTATGGGTATTAGTTTTGAGTGGTTCAATGAGGACAGTATTAACGCGTTTATCTTTCTCGTAGGAGCACTTATTCCATTCCTAGGCTCATTGTATGCAACATGGATGAACACGTTTTATCGTGGCGAAATTGCTTTTAAACATGCAGAAAAAAAGCGCATTAAGCAAGAAGAAAATACGAAAGTAGGTCTATAAATTATGCCGGAATTACAAAATGATATAGGACACGGTAAAGAAACTTGGCCAGTTTTAAGATCAAAGGGTGTTGGTGCTTCCGGTGGAGTGCCAGGAATGGCAGAGCATGATTTTAACTCTGCAGTCGGAATTGAAACCAAAAGACTCTTAAAGGGTAAAATTTCTAGTTATGAAGCTCAGCCTGCTAATTCAAATGATGTGTCTTTAATTAGACGAACCAACCTTTACAACGCTCGATATGCAAGTAAAAAAGATTCAATCGGTATGTCTCATCACGGAAACGCTGGAGCTTCTGCAACAAGAGGCTTTGGCGTTTTTTATTGGCATGATCACGCTCCATCTAAGAAATTGGCTGAGATTGTTTTAGCTGAGTACAAAGCAGAATTCCCTGATTTACCTATTTGGGCTACTGGATTATGGCCTTGTATCCCTGATACGTGGTCTGAGTTCCACATGACTAAAGCTACTAAAGCTCCATTCGTATTGATTGAATGGGAATTTTTCACGAACAACGCAGCTCGTAAATTAATGCTTTCAAGCAATTATCGTAAGCGTTGTGGCTTAGTTGCTGCTCGTTCTGCTTGCAGATGGTATGGTATTAAATTTGAAGATCAACCGGCTAAGAAGGTTGTTGTTGAAAAAGTTAAGCCTAACCCTATTTATAGCTTAGATAAGGCAGATCGAATTGGTACAGTCGTGATTGGTAAAGAGCCTATGAACTACCGTACTGAGCCTAATATTAAAGCTCCAATCCTAAAAGAGTTGCCTGCTGGTCTAGGCTCTGATCCTAAGTCTCCTGTTCATCTATATGAGATTAAAGGTGAGTGGTTACGTCTTGGTACAGGATGGATTAGCAATGCCGACAATGCTTATGCAAAAGTAACTTTGTATCCGAAGAAGCCTACTCCTCCAAAGGAAGAGGCTAAAAAAGAATCAATCAAGGAGGAAAAGAAATTGTTAAATGTAGCGATTGTAGTAAATAGTTTTGCTGATATGCCTGCTGTACATAAGTTGTCTATTCGTTTAGGCTGTGGAATTTACTTTAGAGAGGCTGTTAAAACTAAAGAAGCTAAGGAATTAATTATCGCTGGTGGAGGAGTTAAAGGCCTTGATAAGTTCGCTGACAAGATTACAGATTTGTCTGGAGCAACTAGAAAACTTACTGATGATAATGTTGACGCTTATATGAAAAAACTTAAATAAATAAAAATTGACCCTTAGCTCGTAGAGTTAAGGGGTTTTTTCAAATTAAGTAGTATAGGGGCTGATAATACATTGTATCCCTGAATTTATTAACTTCTCATTGATATAAAATATCGGTTTTTTTATTTCGTTATCTTCCGACAGTATAAATTCTTTCAACTCTAATAAGTGCATGTGTAAACAATCTGATGGATCGACAGCATTAATAATAAATCGGTAATGTTGAAAGGTTGTGACCTTAGGAGTCAGAATCACTTGTGGTTTTTCAGAGTGGAATGAATCATCGTGGTATTCTAATTTAAATTTCTTATCAGTAAAAATCGAATCCAAATAAACAAGAAAATCTAAGCGCTTTTTAATTTGATCAAACGACAAAGTGTTCATTCATAGCCCCCTATATTAAGATAAATACATTGTATAAAATTCTTCTGCATTATGAAAATATTTTTTCTTTAATGCGAAGGAAATTTGTTATAATGCTTGCGAGGTGATCAAATTGTATTCAGACCAAGAATTACTTTCTTCTATTAATAAACAAATCCCATTCCTCCTAAAAAGATATCCTCAGTTTAAATCTGTTATTCCATACAAAAGGGAAATGTCTGCAACAAAATATCGTTACGGATATGAAATTCAAGATGAAAAACGATTGCTATACATATATAAAGAATTCCTAAAGACAAGTGAGGAGTTTAAACCTAATTCAATGTATGATGTTTATTCAAACGGAGCTATGGTTCAAGGATCTAAAACATTCGACCAGGCATATGAATACACTCGCGCTTGGCCATAAAAATCCCCAACTCAAACGAGCAGGGGATTTTTTTATTCAATAATTTGTGCTGCTATTGTAGGTAGACCTTCTTCATTATCAAGCCCATCATATCCTCCATAGATCGTTATCTCATCTCCATCTTTTATTGAACTACCATCATCATTATTTAAAACATAATACAGCCCTTCACCGTCAGATATTGAAAAAGTGTCACCCTTTTCAATATTATTTCCTTCAAAAGCTGAAGCCGTACCTTTAACAACTACAATCTCCCCATCATCTACCTTGTTGTCTAAATAATCCCAAAAACTATATGAAGTTGCAGAAGCTTTGTAACCTTCAGTATCTGGTTTATTGCCATACATAATGGTTGAAACAAGCAAGACTAAAAATATAGGAGCAATAATGCTGGTTGAAATAATGCCTGCTTTCCGAGTTTTCTGAAAGGCAATTAATACTACAGTTCCGATCAGTAGCAACATGAGTATAAAAGTAATGAAAATTAAAAAATAGAACATAAAGGGTCATCCTCCTTTAATTGGTTTAACTCAATATACAGAGTTTACCATAAAAAGATTCGTTAGTTTGAAAAATATATTTTTAAATTACCGGACAAGCAACTATTTCCTCATGACGAATATAGTAACGAATATAGTAACGACTATATTTCATGAAATATATTTTTAGCTTGTACTTCTATACGTGTAATCATGTTTTTAAAGTTTGTTCCAAAAGGGAGGAGGAGGAGGGGGGGGAGGGTTTTTTTAGAGGTATTGCGGCCGCGCGCGCACCTGTGGCAGTGTTCTGTGTTCTATACAATTATTATTCACAAAAAAAGGGAGGCTTATACATTATGACTGAGATTATTTGTATGGCAGTTGTTGGAACTTCTTTGATAACAGTTTCAATCGTAGAGGATAAACTTGAGAAAAACGGCAAGTATGTCGAGTCTAGATTAGTTGGTTCTTTGTTTCATATCCTCTTGGCAATAGGAGCTGTTGGTGGCGTTGCTTACATGTTGTGGTATGCAGTAACTAACTTTATAGGAGACTGGGTATTTTGATTAACTTCTTCCATAAGGCAAGGCTTAAAAACGCATTTATATTAGCTGAGTTATATACATCTAAAAAGAAAAAGACCTTCAAAGAAACAATCGAATATAAGCGCTATCCAAATATTATCGACTTCCGAAACGAAAATGACTATCTTATGTACGTCTTTTTGATTCCTCAAGGCATGAATCCAGCCGAAATTGAAAAGAAGGAGTATATATTCCATCAAGTGTTCCAGAACTATGAGATCGAAGGTGATGGACATAGGTACATTTTAAAAGTGTTTAAAACAGAGCTTACTAAAGAGCTAAAGTATGACTATGAATCCTTTAAACAACATTTAAACGGTGGTCTACCTATCCTTGCCGGTATGAGCATGATTGGCAAAATGGCAACCTATGACATGGTTGAGCATCCACATTTACTCATTGCAGGAGAAACAGGTAGTGGTAAGTCTGTAACCATCAGAGCAATCATTACAACCATCCTGTTACACATGCAAGGCAAGATTGACCTTTATCTTGGTGATATGAAGCGAAGTGAATTTCACGTATTTAGGAACGTGGAAAGTGTAGTCGATGTAATGACCGATAAGGAACGACTTTTGAAGCGTGTAAATGAGATAAAGAATGAATTGACCAGACGAGGAAACTTAATGGATAAGCATGAAGTTGAACATATCGATGAATACAATAAAATCAAAGGCGTTCCATTTGAAAAATATATTTTGTTAGCTATTGATGAAGTTGCTCTGCTCAAAAAGGAAACTGAAATCATGAGCATAGTTGAAGAAATAAGCTGTATTGGAAGGGCATTAGGCGTGTTTTTACTCTTATCAATGCAAAGACCGGATGCAAACGTATTAGAGGGTCAATTAAAGAACAACTTGACTGTACGTTTTGGCTTCAGACACTCAGATAAAATCAATAGTAATATCACATTAGGCGCAGGAACTATGGCTGATGCTTCTACGATAAAGGCAGATAAAAAAGGTCAATTTTACATGAAGAGTGAAAAAACCATTTTGCTGCAAGCTCCATATTTACCATTACAGGAAGCACGAAATTTGTTGAAACCTTTTAAACGGAAAAATGAAGGAGAAAAGGGAGAAGTTAGCGAAGATTTTATGTCATTACCTTTATTTAAGGAGTGATTAGATGAATCAACGAGATAAAGACATCCTAGATGGATTAAAAACGTTTAGAGTATTAAATCGTGATCAATTAATCAGTATGTATTTTTCTACTGGTAAACAGCAAGTGGTCACATGTAACAGAGTAATGAAACGACTATGTAGCAATCAACTTGTAGAGGTTGACCGTTCGCAAAGACCCTACACCTATTTTCCATTCCCCAGAACCATCAAAATTGACTCCACTAAAATTCCCCACTTTAAAGCCATTGCAGATTTTTATATAGCTATATGTAAATATTCCAAGCCTACTCACTTTGAAGTCGAGTACAAGGTTGGACAAAAAGGAAGCATTGAACCGGACATTTATATGATCTGGAATGACGCTCCTTTCTTTGTTGAGATACAAAGGGAGCAATACCCTATCAATCGCATGGAAGCCAAATTTAAGCGATATAAAGACTACTACAGGTCAGACTTATGGAAGGAAGAAATGAAACATTTCCCCTTCATTTGGATGCTAACAGAGCGCTCATATCGCATGAAATTTGATCCTCTAAAGGTGTATCAAAGCAAGACAGTAGATGAATTTGTTGAACTGTATTGCAAGAAGCAAGAGAATAATTCTACAGTGTAGTCAATGTATATTATTAGCTAGATAAACCTTTCTGTGATAATGGCCAGAGAGGTTTTTTGTATAGTCCAAACCCAATTAATTTCATATACATAATTTTAATTTTACTAAATTTGTAAATTTATAAATTGTCACTGTATAATAGAAAAGGCTTAAATTATAAGGAGGTTATTTAATTGGGAAATAAATCATATCCAGGGATTGAAATCAACACAATCAAAAATGTAACTAAACTATTTGTAGATGTTGAAGGTAAAATCATTACATTAACCTTGCGTCACAATGAGAGTTTGAAGGATATAGGCGGTGAACTACATGTTATCCGTGAGGGTAGCAAGATTATTATGACTGTTGACTTTCTTGCTAAATTCAAAAAGGAAATAAATGAGAAAGTACCTCAAATTACATTGAAAAACATTAGAAGAGTTCTGAATGATCATTATATAAATAATTACTAATAGGTTTTAAGTAACTTGTAAAGGTCACTAAAAAAAGTATTGTATTCATATACTAATGAATCTAGGAGGAGCCTATTTATGGTTAAAAGAAACTTGAAGATTACAAGAAGTGATGAAGCAATTGCACAAATGGTTAAAATTGTAGATGAACATAGTCCGAAAGAAACGATTGAGAATCTTTGGAAAGCTATACTGCTTTATGATTTAGAAAAATCAAAAGATGAGTGATTATAGACAAAACAACATAACTATCCTAAAAATAAGGCTTTGATCTGGAAAAACTGTTTTTTTGTTATGCGTTTAACTATAGAAATGCAATATAATTAATAGAGCATCTAAATTATGAAAGGGTGGATAAATTGGATAGTTTTAAAACGATATCAGATGATGGAATTAGGATGCCGAGTACAATATTAGTTGCGGCATATACGCGTGTATCAACAGATTCAGATGATCAAAGAAAATCTTTTGATGCTCAAGCAGAGTATTACCAAAGTTTTTGTGATAATAAAGACAATTTGATGCTTCACAAAGTTTATTGTGACATTGGCTCAGGAACTAATAGTCAGCGTAAAGAGTTTTTGGAGATGATATACGATGCTGGTGTTGACTATACCTACGTAGGCCATAAAAATTATGAATTTAAAGCTTCTCCAACTAGGGAGCCAATTATAAATTTGATAATCGTAAAAGATACGAGCCGCATGAGCAGAGACTCTCAAATTGGCATGAAACTAGCAAAGGAATTACGCAAAAAGAAAGTGTTTATTTTATTTGAAAATAGTGGATTCTCAACAATGGATTCTGAATGGGAGCTTAGATTAGGCTTATTGTTTCAATTCAGTGAAGAGGAATCACGTAATTTATCTAAGAGGGTTAGATGGGGTAAGCAAAGAAGGTTAAAGGACTATAATCCATCGAGAATACCTTATGGCTTTGAACGTAATGAGGATAAAGAGATTGTAATTGTCCCTGATGAAGCCAAAATAGTCAAAGAAATTTTTGAACGCATAGAATATGAAGGTACTCATCGCATTATGCAAGACTTGAATGTACGTGGCATTCCAACTAAGATGGGTAAAAATTGGTCGATGGATAAAGTTAATCGTATAGTAAGGAACACAATTTATTATGGAACTGCTATAAAGAATAGATATACACGCTATAGCATAACTGATGCAGAGCGAACAATTAGAGATGAAAGAGACTGGCACTTAATAGAAGGTGCTGTTGAGGCTATTGTAACAAAGGAAACGTATGAATTAGCAAATGCAGCCATAGCAAAGCGAGTACAACCAGTAAAAAACGATGGAAAAAAAGTTGGTAAGAATGTATCAATAGATGACCGATACTTAATTAAAATCTACTGTGGGCAATGTGGCTCGGCGTTCTGTAGACACTCAAATTATAAAATGATAAGTGGGAAGAAAACAAAAGTATATCTTTACATGTGCTCTACTCGTAAGAAACAAAGCACAAAAGTCTGCAATCAAAAAGGTATTAGTGAAACAGTATTAGACAATATGCTTTCTAGATCAGAGACATTGCCTGTATTAAGCATGTTTGAGGCGTACGCAGTTTATAAAAAAATCCATAAGCAGTTAAATGAGGCCCAAAATGCAATAAATCAAATTAAAGATGAATTACAATCTGAAATAAACAAGCTTACAAGCGTAAATGATGTCCTTATCCAAAAAATCGTTGAAGTAACAATGCCAGCAGTACGTGAGCGCTTAGAGATTGATTTTCAGTCGAATAAGACTACCATTGGAGAAAAACATCAGATGATAGGTAGACTTAATCTGCAAAGGATAGAACTGCTCCATGAGCTTGTAAATGCTAAATACGATGTCATTAAAAGATACTCTAAGGATGTTCAATCCGGTAAAGTTCAAAAGTTGGATGTTATAGATAAAATTATTGTTACTGGTGATGATAAAGTTGAATTTGAATATCGTTTACCTAGCTTCCTGGAAGAAATCAAACAAATTAATTCAGTGTTAATTAATACCGAATATACTATTGATGAATCATTAGCAAACATCAAATCAAGTAGAGCCACATACCATCGTTATGAATACAAGCAATCAGTATACATGGATAAAATGAAGACAGAAATTGATGAACATTATTATTCCAAAGATTAACATAAATAGGTATATCGTCATGTTGCGTTTGAAAGCTATTAAACAAATGGTCCAGGCGCAAGTGGAGTCTTATCGCATGGCAAATCAAACACTGCCAGCATCAATTGACGAGTTGCAGGATGAGGGTTACCTCAGACAGGATGAAAACAAATGCCCCGATGGCAGATCGCTTGAAATAGAGGAAGATGGTAAGGTAGCAATTGTCCAGGCACCATAGACAAAATGGCTTTACATTAATTGAAATGCTTGTCGTCCTGTTAATGATGACTATACTAATTGCGATCAGCAGTTCTTTTATCTACCGCACCATACAAATGAATAAGGAAACGGCATTTAAAAGTCAATTGACACAGGATTTATATATGGCGCAGCGAACGGCTATTACCCAAAACCAGACTGTTCTTATTAATTTCTACAGTCAGTCTCAAACCTACTATATCCGTTTAAGTTCAGGAGCCCCCGATAGTGTTTTAATTAAGCGCGATCTTCCCCAAACTGTTCAGTTACTAGAAACCAGCACATTAACCTCATTTAGAATTCTCCCTTCCGGCAGTACAAATTCTTTTGGTGTTATTCGATTCAAAATAAATAATAAACCCTATTCCATTCATTTTTATTTAGGAAAGGGGAGGTTTTATGCTGAAGAATAATCAGGGCTTTGCTTTATATGAATCCATGCTTGCGCTTGGTTGTATAACATTTTTGTGCCTGACAATTCTCCCGCTGCTATCGATAATTGTTATGAAAGTAGAGGATTCTAAAGAACGTGCGAACTCTTGGGTCGTTTTGCACGAACAAATTCAGTCTATTCACGCATCAGGCCAAATTCAATCGTTTGAAATTATACGTGACGGCGTTGCCTATACAACCATACTTGATGAAGGAGAGGGAGGCTTATGCATTCATTATGAAACACGATCAAAAAAGAAGAAGACATGTCTTTCCTGACAGCAATGGTTTTACTTTGATTGAAGTGATTATCTGTTTAACAATATTAATGATCGTTGCTTCGTTAATGCCTCTTATGATTGTAAGCATCCACTCAGCACATAATCAAATTGAAGCAAATAATGAGCCGCAATGGGATTTATTCATTATCCAATTTCGTAATGAGGTAAAGCTTCATGAGATACAAAAAGTAGAACCGCAAAAGCTGACGTTAAAAAGCACAGATGGAAATGTAATCAGTTTTTCAAAATATGAAACCTTGCTGCGAAGACAGGTTAATGGTGCTGGGCATGAAATTTATTTAACTGCACTCAAAGGCATTAATTTTTCCATATCGAATGAAATGCTGTCACTGGAGGTGACATTTTCAGATGGAACAAAAAAAGAGGCCAGGTTTATCGACAATCATGCAAAATCAGCAGGGAAGTATAATGCTTCCCGTTCTCCTGCTGTTCACAGTGATTTTATCTTTGGTAGGACTCCTGCTCATCTCAAGCCTCCAACAAATCGATCACTATGAATCTCTAAAAAAATACTATGAAATGAAATCCTCAGTTGAAATGAATGCACTAAAGGGTTTATCATCAGAAGAAACTTACCGATACCAATTATTAATATATTAACAATAATATTATTATGTAAAGTGATTGATTTGAAAGGAAGATGAAATTGGATACGAACAATCATATTATCTTAATCGGCTATATGGGGGCAGGTAAGTCCACTCTTGGATCAAATTTAGCGGAAATGACGGGACGTACGTTTATTGATTTAGATCTCCATATCCAGCAGACAGAAAAGAAGACGATCCCTCAGCTGTTCGCTGAATACGGGGAAATGTATTTTAGAGAAAAAGAGGCAGAGCTCTTGAAAGAAATTACAGGTTCCAAAATCATCGCCACAGGAGGGGGGGTTCTAACTTTTAGTAATACTACGGAATGGATGAAAAAAAACGGAACAGTGGTTTATCTCCACGCTCCGTTTTCTGAACTTTATGAGCGAATCTCTTTGGACTCGAATAGACCTGTCGTTGTGAATAACACTAAAGCGGCACTGAATGAAATATACAATAAACGTCATCTTGCTTATCAAGCTGCAGCGGATTTAATTGTTTCTGTGTCAAACTGCTCCATAGAACAATCTGCAGATATGATAATCAAACAAATGGGGATAACCAGGCTAAATGAATTGTGAATAAATAATCCCGCCCATTGGATGATTCAGCCTAATTTTTGGCTGATATAAGTTGTTCAGGTGCTCATATTCTCTCTCGTTGGCATGGTCAAGAAGAGCAGATAAAAAAGGGTTCATTTTTTCATTAAAAGAATGAGCGGAAGCCAATTCTTCTTTAAATAATTCTGTTCCCAACTGTTCCAACGCTCCTATAAGCTTGTGTATAGCTCGCTCAAATTGGATCACCGGGGCTGTTAAAACATGCTGAGGGGGAAGATTAGCCTGCAGGTTTTCATAATGAAAAATTTCCTCGCCCGTTTTTATATTACCGGTAGTTAAGGAGATAGCCGCCTCTTTCCAATAAGAAGGCGAACCGGGAGGATCTGTAGTCAGCACCCCCTGAATAACAACCCATGGGTATAACGGTGCATAGTTTGTTGAAGGTGCAGCAACGGTTTCATATCCTTTATACCATCTGGTTTCTCCGTGGGCTGCATCGATCAACTGATTGAAAATCGGATTTAGTGGAGAGGCAACTACTGCATTTACTGGCATTGTATCGGTAGTTTCTTTAATGATTGAGATTGTCATGGGATCGCCCGGCTGGTTTGTGGCGTCCCTGTAATGCCAATAAAATGGCCTGTTCATAAATTTTCTGTCCAGTTCCTCATTTAAGTGAACAAGTGATTGAGAGGGACCTTTTGTGATCTCAACCCCCTTGTATGCCAAGAAGTTATGAACAAGATCCCATTGAAGTGCCTTGGCCATTATGCTTCCTCCTTCTTGTTTAGGGATAAATCGTAAAAGTGCTCGAGCTGATTTAGTTTTAAGCGGATCTCTTTTTCTGATCTTGAGTGCAAAAAGGCATCCTCCAGATACTTATCAATTTCTTTTGATGAGGCGGATGAAAGCAAATCATCATGTTCACCAATAATGTACTGGAAAAGCGAGACTTTTTCCTGAAGCACATGCCAGATCCTTTCTTCAATCGTATCCCGATTAAGTAAGTAAAACACTTCTACATCCTCATGTTGACCAATTCGATGTATTCGTCCTATCCGCTGTTCTAGCTTCATTGGATTCCAGGGAATGTCTGCATGGATCATATAACGGCAAAATTGTAAATTCAATCCTTCTGACCCGGCTTCAGTAGCAATGAGCACCTGGGCCTTTTCCCGGAATAAATCAGTCATCCATTGCTTTTTCCCTTTTTTAAAACCGCCTCTGAATGGCACAGAAGTAATATTGTTTTGTTTTAAAAACCAGCTAAGATATAGCTGTGTCGCTCTATATTGAGTAAAAACGATGACTTTTTCATCTGTGTTTTGGATAAAGGATAAAATTCTCTGTGCTTTGGCTGTTATAAGCTGATCAGGTGTTACATCCAGATTAATGCCAAGCTGACTGCTAATGTCTTTATTTTGAACTCTGTTAAGTGCTTTTAACAGGGCAATAATCGAACTGCATCCCTGTTTTAACAATGTAATATGTGAAAATGCATGCATATTAACTTCTTTTTGAGCGTGATAAAACTTCTCGATGGAATGATACAGTTCTTTTTCGTAGGGCAGCTGATCAATCCACTCAACATTAATTGTTCTTTTTGTCCAGGCAATGTTCGTTTCTTTTCTTCTTGTTCGAATCATAAACTGATTAAGTTTCTTCTTAATTTCCATTTTATCCTCTTCGTCTTTGCAGGCTTCTCTAAAATCCTGAAGACTGCCAAGCAGGCCTGGCTTTAACAGTGTTGACAGATGGTACAAATCTTCTGACCGATTTTGAATCGGCGTGGCAGTTAAAAACAGGCAATAACTTTTGGACAAAGAATTAATAAATTGATAATTCAAGGTTTTAGGGTTTGTCAGTTTGTGGGCTTCATCAACAATTACCATATCGTAATGACTTTTCTCAATCATCTCTCTCAACGGCGGTCGTTTCAATAGATCAATTGTGGCTATTGTTATCGGAGATTCCCGCCACTCTTTTTTTCCTTTGTGAATGATGCTGTTGATACCAAAATGTTTAAACAGCTCCTGCTGCCATTGGCCGCTCAGTGAAGAAGGCACTAAAATAAGAGCTGTTTTAACATGGCCGCGATTAATGTATTCTTTTAATATTAATCCGGCCTCGATCGTTTTCCCCAACCCCACCTCATCAGCCAGAAGGGCCCGGCCGCCCATTTCAAAGACTACTTTTGTTGCTGCATCCATTTGATGGGGATGTAAAGTTAAGTGAGTTAGCTCTTTTAAACAGCTGAGTGTTTTCGCAGGATGCAGACACTGTTCTTTTCTAACCTTCATGGATTGAGTAAGTAGGGACGGGTTAATGTACTGGTGAGAGGAATTAAGCCAATTTAAAAATTCCGAAGGCCAGTTTTTATCTTCAAATTGTATCGAATGGTTCATTTGGATCAAACCTTTCAGTATTAATTTAATTTATAAAAATTAACTATTTTATTGAAAATACACGAATCTTTTTATTCAGAATAAAAAAACATTGCTCTAAAATCAAAAACAATGATAGGATAAAGGTAGATTCATACGAAAAAACAAAATAAATCCGAACATTAAAGTACAAAAGTTGTTTGTTGTTCATAGTATGCCCATAAGTTACGATAAATATGAGCGAATGAAAACAAGGGGAGAGATCCTTTTACAGGACGCCGAAGGAGCAAGCATAATTATGTGAATCTCTCAGGCAAAAAAGACTCTTGTTGGACGCAACTCTGGAGAGCGTTTCGTTTTTCGAAACCACCAAAGAAGACAGCCTTTATGGTAAAACTTTCAGGTGAAAGGACAGGGAGCCCTTATAAAAAAAGGAGCTTCTCTGTCCTTTTTTATGTGATCAGCAGGATGACTACAAACATACGGAAGGGGAAATGATGTGTCTACTTCATTGAAACGAACACCACTATTCGACCTTTATAAAGAATCCGGCGGTAAAACAATCGACTTTGGAGGATGGGATTTACCAGTTCAATTCTCAAGTATTAAAGAAGAGCATGAAGCAGTTCGGACTAAGGCAGGCCTTTTTGATGTTTCTCATATGGGAGAAGTTGATGTTAGGGGAACGGGCAGTCTTGCGTATTTGCAAAAAATGATGACAAATGATATTTCAAAATTAAAAGATAATGAAGCACTATATACGGCTATGTGTTATGAAGATGGCGGCACGGTGGATGACTTACTTGTGTACCGTTTGAAAGAGGACCATTATTTACTGGTTATTAATGCCTCAAATATTGACAAGGACGTAGCCTGGTTAGAAGAGCATAAAGAGAATGATGTTCAGGTAACCAATATTTCTCCTAAAATAGCTCAATTGGCGATACAGGGACCGAAAGCAGAAGAGATTTTACAAAAGTTGACCAGCGCTGATCTATCTTCCATTTCGTTTTTCCATTTTCAAAATGATGTACGGTTAAAAGATGTGTCAGCTCTTGTTTCACGTACCGGTTATACAGGTGAAGATGGATTTGAAATTTACTGTCAAGCTGAACATGCCCAAACGATTTGGAAGGATCTCCTTACAGAAGGCAAAAATGAGGGTCTTGTGCCTTGTGGCCTCGGTGCCAGAGATACACTGCGATTTGAGGCAAAGCTGGCACTTTATGGTCAAGAACTGTCGTCAACCATCTCACCAATCGAAGCGGGGATCGGTTTTGCTGTGAAACCACAAAAAGAAACATCTTTTATCGGCCAGCAGGTACTGAAAGAGCAGAAGGAACATGGTGCTCCTCGTAAACTGGTGGGCATTGAAATGACAGAGCGCGGTATACCCCGAAACGGCTACCCCGTTTTCGTACAAGATAAGAAAATCGGTTTTGTTACAACGGGAACCCAGTCTCCTACACTAAAGAAAAATGTAGGGTATGTTTTGATTGAAAAAGAATATGCAGCAATAGGGCAAGAGGTAGAGGTAGAAATAAGAGGAAAGAAAATAAAGGCCGAAATTGTTAAGTCGCCATTTTATAAAAGAAAATAAGACTGTTTGGGAAGGGAGATCCACCTATGAACCATCGTTATTTGCCAATGACAGAACAAGATAAAAAAGAAATGCTGGATGTGATTGGAGTAAAAACCGTTGATGAACTTTTTTCGGATATTCCAGAAAAAGTTCGATTTCAAGGGGAACTGAAAATCAAACAGGCTAAATCCGAAACTGCCTTAACTAGAGAATTAATGCTGATGGCAGGGAAAAATGCTGATACTAAACAATATATATCCTTTCTTGGGGCTGGTGTTTATGATCATTTCAGTCCGACAATTGTTGACCATGTTATTTCCCGCTCTGAATTTTACACAGCTTATACACCGTACCAGCCTGAAATCTCACAAGGTGAGCTCCAGGCAATCTTTGAATATCAAACGATGATTAGCGAACTGACTGGAATGGAGGTCGCCAACTCATCGATGTATGATGGAGGCACTTCATTTGCCGAAGCAGCCATGTTAGCCGCCGGCCAAACAAGACGCAAGAAAGTTCTCGTATCCGAGGCGGTAAATCCTGAATCCCGTGCAGTGCTCGCCACATATGCAGCTGGACAACAGGTGGAAGTTGTAACAATTCCTCAAAAGAATGGTGTAACAGATACCGATGCATTAAAAGAATTATTAACTACGGATGTTGCGGCGGTAATGGTCCAGTATCCAAATTTCTTCGGTCAAATTGAAAGATTGGATAAAATTCAAGAACTGACACACGGATCAAAGTCAATGTTTGTAGTGTCATCCAATCCTTTATCTCTCGGCGCTTTAACACCGCCAGGTCAATTTGGTGCAGATATAGTTGTAGGGGACGCCCAGCCATTTGGTTTGCCCCAGGCTTTTGGCGGTCCTCATTGCGGCTACTTTGCTGTTACTAAAAAACTAATGAGAAAAGTTCCTGGTCGACTCGTTGGAGAAACTACTGATGATGAAGGTCAGCGTGGATATGTGCTAACACTTCAGGCGCGAGAACAGCATATTCGACGTGATAAAGCTACATCCAATATTTGCTCAAACCAGGCACTTAATGCCCTCGCTGCTTCTGTGGCTATGACAGCTTTAGGGAAAAATGGCATCCAGGAAATTGCAGCGCAAAACTTCCAAAAGTCTCATTATGCAAAACAGCAATTAAAATCAGCCGGTGTGCTCATCGTGGATGAAGGCTATACATTTAACGAATTTGTTATCCAATTAAACCGTCCTGTAAAAGAGGTAAATCAGTTATTGCTGCAAAAAGGAATTATCGGAGGCTACGACCTCGGACGTGATTTCCAAGACCGCGAAAATCAAATGCTTATAGCTGTAACAGAGCAGCGGACAAAAGAAGATATTGACATCTTTGTAAAGGAGCTGAGTGTTTATGCATAAAAAAGATCAGCCGCTCATTTTTGAATTATCGAAAAAAGGCCGGACGGGATACAGTTTAACTTCACTGGACGTTCCGGAAGTAGATCTTGCTTTGCTGGCTCCTGAAGGTTTTATCCGAAAGGACGCACCAGAATTGCCGGAGGTAGCAGAACTGGATATTATGCGCCATTACACCGCGCTGTCGAAACGCAACCATGGTGTCGATTCAGGATTTTATCCGCTTGGCTCCTGTACGATGAAATATAATCCAAAAGTAAATGAAGCCGTTGCCAGATATGCAGGCTTTGCCCATATTCACCCATTGCAGGAAGCCTCGTCTGTTCAGGGTGCAATGGAATTAATGTATGATCTTCAAGAGCATTTGATTGAAATTACCGGAATGGATGAAGTGACGCTTCAGCCAGCTGCCGGTGCTCACGGGGAATGGACCGGCCTGATGATGATTCGCGCTTACCACGAGGCAAAAGGGGACTTTAACCGGACAAAAGTAATAGTTCCTGACTCGGCGCATGGAACCAACCCTGCATCTGCAACGGTAGCAGGCTTTGAAACGATTACTGTTAAATCGAATGAGGCTGGCCTTGTTGACCTTGACGATTTAAAACGTGTTGTTGGAGAAGATACAGCTGCCCTAATGCTGACAAATCCAAATACGCTTGGTCTTTTTGAGGAGAATATACTTGAAATGGCTGCCATTATTCATGAAGCAGGCGGCAAACTTTATTATGACGGAGCGAATCTGAATGCAGTTCTGTCAAAAGCTCGTCCGGGAGATATGGGCTTTGATGTGGTGCACCTAAACTTGCATAAAACTTTTACCGGCCCTCATGGAGGAGGCGGTCCAGGTTCTGGCCCTGTTGGCGTTAAAAAGGATCTTATCCCGTTCCTGCCTAAACCGATTTTGGTAAAAAACGGAGAACAATATGAGTTTGATTATAACCGTCCTGACTCAATTGGCCGCGTAAAACCGTTTTATGGAAACTTCGGTATTAACGTACGTGCCTACACTTATATTCGTACGATGGGACCAGATGGTCTGAAAGCGGTAAGTGAGTATGCAGTTCTTAATGCCAATTACATGATGAGAAGATTAGCTCCTCATTTTGATCTGCCGTTTGACCGCCACTGTAAGCATGAATTTGTTCTTAGTGGAAAGCGTCAAAAGAAACTTGGAGTCAGAACACTGGATATAGCGAAGCGTCTTCTGGATTTTGGCTATCATCCTCCAACCATTTATTTTCCGTTAAATGTGGAAGAATGCATGATGATCGAACCTACAGAAACGGAATCAAAAGAAACGCTGGACTCCTTCATTGATGCGATGATTCAAATTGCCAAAGAAGTTGAAGATACACCGGAAGTAGTGCAGGAAGCACCTCATACGACGATTATCGGGCGGTTAGATGAAACAAAAGCAGCGAGACAACCCGTTCTCCGTTATATGAAAAAAGAAGCTGTAAAAATATAATAGAAAAAGATCCAAAGCTGTCAGCTTTGGATCTTTTTTTATGGTTTGCAGTTGTCCAGTACTGGCTGGGTGTCTGTTTTTGGAGTGTAAGACACGGCAGTCAAGTAGATAAAAACCATCCACTCGCCCGCCGCGTCTTATGCTTGTCGGGGCTGAACAAGCGCCTTCCGCTTTTAGGTTATCCAGCTGCAGCAGGCAGCTTCTCGGAGCGTAAGTCACACCGCCATTTAGGCAAAAACCGCCTAATTGGCAGCGCGCCTTACGTCTGTCGAAGCTAAACGCCCGCTTCCGCATTTAGGTTATCCAGCTCCAGGCGCTAGCCCCTCGAGGTCATAAGACACGGCAGTCAAGTGGATAAAAACCATCCACTCGCCCACCGCGTCTTATGCTTGTCGGGGCTGAACAAGCGCCTTCCGGTTTTAGGTTATCCAGCTGCAACGGGCAGCTTCTCGGAGCGTATGTCACACCACCATTTAGGCAAAAACCGCCTAATTGGCAGCGCGCCTTACGTCTGTCGAAGCTAAACGCCCGCTTCCGCATTTAAGTTTTACTTTCTCTTAATTTTCCCTGTCCATTTTTTAAAGCCGCCTTTAAGCTGGTAAAGGTCTTGGATTCCCTTTTTGTGGAGCATTTGAGCGGCTCTTCCGCTTCTCATGCCGTTTTGGCAGTATAGGTAGACTGGTTTATCGGAACGAATTTCGCCTATTCTCATTTTCAGCTGGGAAAGAGGGATGTTTCTTGCGCCTAATATGTGACCGCCTTCAAACTCGCGCTGCTCTCTGATATCGATTAACTGCGCTTTGCGGTATCCGCTTTTAAATTCTTCCTCCGTTAACGGTCTTAAGATGCGTTTTTGACGAAAATAGGTGTAAGTTGAATATAAAATTATGACGACTAACACACCAATTAATATATAAAGTGATTCCAAAGCCTTGACCCCTTTCTATTTATGACACTAGTTATTATTATAGGCGTCATTTGACAGAAGTTCAAAGAAAAATTGTTGAATTTGTTCTCTTTGAAAATGTTTGTTCGTCTGTTAGACTAAAATCGACTTTATAAAAAGGATCTGATAGCCGTGAATGTGGAAAAGTGGAGATTTATCGACTCAGGAAATGCGTCACCCAGTTTTAATATGGCGCTGGATGAAGCTTTGCTTGATTGGCACAGTGAAGGGAAGATCCCTCCGACAATAAGGTTTTATGGGTGGAACCCGGCAACGCTTTCGATTGGGTACTTTCAAAAAGTACATAAAGAAATTAATTTAGAAGAAGTGAATAAAAATGGTTTAGGTTTTGTTCGCCGTCCAACAGGGGGGAGAGGCGTTTTACATGAACATGAACTCACCTATAGTGTAATCGTAAGTGAAGATCATCCCAAGATGCCCCCAACTGTGACGGAAGCGTATCGAGTCATCTCTGAAGGTATTTTAAAGGGGTTTCATCACTTGGGATTAGATGCTTATTTTTCAGTTCCAAAAACAGACGAAGAAAAAAACGGGCTGAAAAATCCCAGAAGTGCTGTATGCTTTGATGCTCCAAGCTGGTATGAATTAGTAGTGGAAGGAAAGAAAATTGCCGGCAGTGCTCAAACGAGGCAAAAGGGAGTAATCCTGCAGCATGGATCGATTCTGCTTGATATAGATGAAGAAAAATTGTTTAGTCTGTTTCATTATTCCAGTGAACGTGTAAAAGAAAGAATGAAAAATGCATTCAAACAAAAGGCTGTCGCCATTAATGCAATGGTTGAGCAGCCTATTTCCATCGAACAGGCGAAAACATCTTTTTTTCATGGTTTTGAAGAAGGTTTGTCAATTAAATTGGAGCCATATGAACTGACAAAAAAAGAACTTGAGTATGTTGAAGCCATTATGAAAAACAGATACAGTAATGAAGAATGGAATTTTAAAAGATAATTTTTATTCGTTATGCTTTTTAAACAGTACTACTTATGATAAAAAAGCGAGCACATCTGCTCGTTTTTTTCCTTTTTTATTAGAAATCATTAAAAAATGACGCTCATTGTATATATTGATTTTGTCGATAATTGCAAATCGTATATTCATTCAAATCAGCTCAAAAAAGTAATTCCATCTATTAAATTCTCCGTTTTTTAACTTAATTCTGCTGTTTTTGAATTTGACACTATTTTATTATTGACTGAAAAATCTATATATAGTATGACTTGATAATTTTAAAGCACTATATATTGTGTTTTTCGAAAAAAAGGAGTAAACTACAGACATAATATTAATTGGAAGGGGATACGGCAATGACCTCAATCTCTGCTCAGCAACAAACTTTAAATATAGATCAATTAAATAAAGATATTGCAAAATTCGACCCTGTTCACCCAATTACGGGTGATATGAATCAAACACATAAAGGGGTATCAAGACTTGTCATGCTCGACCGGTATGCTTTCAAAGATACTGAAAAGAAAACATTGCGCACAGGCGATTTTGTTGTGCTTACAATTCGTGAGGATCCGAAGTTTCCTGCACGTGGTTTGGGATACATACAAAGTATCAACTCCGAGAAAAGAGAAGCAAATGTATTGATTGAAGAGGAATTCAGAAATTCCCTTGACACTCCTAAAGAAATTGAGACTGGAATTGTTAATCGATCACTTGATGTTATTGAAAAGCCTCTTGAAGTTTTCTACGAACAGATTGCTCTGCGAAATGCAACCGGTCTGGCATCAGTAGAAAAAACAGAGGAGCAGCGCAGGATATGGACCCAAAAATTTTATGAAGAGCTATCAAGCATGAATTTTGTGCCTGCCGGGCGAGTCCTGTATGGTGCTGGAGCAAAAACTGATGTTACGTTTTTTAATTGTTATGTAATGCCTTTCGTAAAGGATTCCCGTGAAGGAATTTCAGATCACAGAAAACAAGTAATGGAAATCATGAGCCGTGGTGGAGGAGTCGGTACAAACGGGTCAACCCTGAGACCCCGCAATACTCTTGCACGGGGTGTGAACGGTAAATCATCAGGGTCCGTTTCGTGGCTGGATGACATTGCGAAATTAACACATTTAGTTGAACAGGGCGGTTCAAGACGAGGCGCGCAGATGATTATGCTATCTGACTGGCACCCTGACATCATTGAGTTTATTATTTCAAAAATGCAAAACCCGCGTATATTGCGTTTTCTGTTGGAAACAACGGAAGATGAATTTATTAAAAAAATCGCTCACGAAAAATTAAAATTCACTCCGCTTACAGAGCAGGAAGCGGGCATGTATCAAAGCATTGTGAATTATAAGGACATTCCTGGTTTTGGTGGGTTTAACCAGCAGATTATTGACGATGCAAAGGAAAAACTGGCTACTGGTGGTACGTACTCCGTACACAATTCAGAATTTTTAACAGGTGCCAATATCTCGATTTGCCTGACTGATGACTTTATGAAAGCAGTAGAAAATGATGAAGAGTACAGCCTTCGTTTTCCGGATGTGGAGTCTTATTCAAAAGAACAAATGGATGCTTATAATGATCATTGGCATGAAGTAGGCGACGTGCGTGAGTGGCAAAGAAAAGGATTTGCTGTGAGGTCTTACCGCACGATCAAAGCAAAAGAACTGTGGAATCTGATTAATATTTGTGCAACTTATTCTGCAGAGCCAGGTATCTTCTTTATTGATAATGCAAATGACATGACGAATGCGAAAGCCTATGGCCAGCAGGTTGTAGCAACGAATCCTTGCGGTGAGCAGCCATTAGCGCCATATTCTGTGTGTAATCTTGCTGCTGTTAACCTTGCAGAATTTGCTGACAAGGAAAATAAAACAGTTCAGTTTGATAAATTAAAGAAAACGGTAGAAATCGGTGTTAGAATGCAGGACAATGTGATCGATGCTACACCATATTTCCTGGATGAGAACCAAACGCAGGCATTGGGAGAGCGCCGGGTAGGTCTTGGAGTAATGGGTCTTGCGGATCTGTTGATCTATTGTGAAAAAGAATATGGATCGGCAGAAGGAAACCAGCTTGTAGATGAAATTTTTGAAACGATTGCCACTACGGCTTATCGCACTTCAATTGAATTAGCAAAAGAACGCGGTGTTTTTCCGTTTCTCGAAGGTGCATCCCAAAAAGAAACGGCAGAACTTCGCAAAGCCTTTACAGAAACTGGATTTATGAAAAAAATGCCTGAGGATATTAGAGAGGGAATATTGGCTCACGGAATCCGAAACTCTCATTTATTGACAGTTGCACCAACCGGCAGTACTGGAACGATGGTAGGGGTATCCACTGGTCTCGAGCCATACTTCTCTTTCACTTATTACCGAAGCGGCCGTTTAGGTAAATTTATTGAAGTGAAAGCTGATATTGTTCGTGAATATTTAGAGCGCAACCCGGGCTCAAAAGAAGATCAGCTGCCGGAATTCTTTGTGACGGCAATGGAACTGGCACCAGAAGCCCATGCTGATACACAATGCGTTATCCAGCGCTGGATCGACAGTTCTATTTCAAAAACGGTAAATGCACCAAAAGGTTATGCGGTTGAACAAGTTGAAAGTGTATATGAGCGTCTTTATAAAGGCGGAGCTAAAGGCGGAACGGTGTATGTGGATGGCAGCCGTGACTCACAGGTTCTCACTTTAAAAGCAGAAGAAAACACAATGGACACAAAAGGATCAAAACAAACTGTTGTACTGGTTGATACCATTCAGGATTTGCGTTCTACAAATGTGACGATTGGTTCGGAACTTGGCAATACCTGCCCTGTCTGCCGCAAGGGAACAGTTAAAGAAATAGGCGGATGCAACACTTGTACAAACTGTAATGCACAGCTCAAGTGCGGCTTGTAAACAGATAAAATTATTTCATCATGCAAGAAGTCCAAGCGGCTTCTTGCATTTTTTCATTCTTTATTAAACCTTTCATATACATGGGTAATGGAGGTGTAAAGATGATTATCGATCTCGTTTTCTCTGGCGGTGGTGTAAAAGCGATTGCATTTATAGGGGTGGTAGAAGCGCTGGAAGAGAGGGGGATAAAAGTCAGACGAGTTGCTGGAACAAGCGCTGGTGCAATTGTTGGCGCTCTCGTAGCTGCGGGATATACCTCAACAGAAATCAAATCAATGCTTCCCACTTTGTCTCATCTGTTCTTTAAAGAAAATAACCAGAAAAGCTGGGTCCCATCCTGGCTGCGGTGGCTTCGCTTATATTGGAAAAAAGGCTTGTATACCGGAGATGGCCTGCTGGACTGGTTAGAGCAGAAGTTAAAAGACAAAGGAATACGAAGGTTTTGTGATTTACCGTATGGCTCCTTTAAAATGGTGGCTTCCGATTTAACCGCCGGGAAAATGATTGTACTGCCGGACGACGCTATTAATTATGACCGGGATCCCCAGTTAATGAATGTAGCAAAAGCAGTGAGGATGAGTGCGTCGCTGCCATTTTTTTATGAACCGGTTCGGTTAATGAAAGGTAAACAAGTTCACTTGATTGTAGACGGAGGGGTACTTAGTAATTTTCCAATCTGGCTGCTCGAAGAAAAAGGCGCTGATAACACGATACCGATCATTGGCTTTCAACTTCAAACGGAAGATAAAAAGCAAGTCCATCACAAAATCAACAATGTAATTGAATTGTACTCCGCCCTTTTTATTACGATGAAGGAAGCGCATGATGCAAGGCATTTGGAGAAGATAGGAAAAAGGAATGTGCTGATCATTCCAGTTCCATCGATTTCTCTTACAAATGCCTATATGTCGGCAAACGAAATGCACGCCCTCATTGAAACAGGGCGTGCATGTACATTAGCTTATTTGGATGAGCAGATACTACAGTGACATCCGCTTCTTTTTCTTGCCTTTTTTTCCTTCTATCACAGTCAGCTTCGGTGCATCGCTGCGTTGAGCTGATGATTTTTTGATTGACACAGTTTTTTTAGCAGGCTGTTTACCGGCCTTTTTAACTTTAGAAGCGGATACGGGATTCCCGTAACGCTTTTTTGATTGTCTTACAGCTTTTTTAAAGGCTTGTTGATCTCGACGGTTTGGCTTGCGGCTAGCCCACAGTCGGTACAAAACGTATATCACACCAATAATCGCAGCATAGGTGAGAATCCTGATAAAGAAGCTGCCAGGATCATTCATCAGCATGTAAAAGAGACCAACTACAGCTAATCCAATAACAATATAAAATACGGTCAACTTCGCGTTCATACTAGCCACCTCCCGAAAACAATCCCATTACTGTTTAGTTTAGACAAGTGCCGATTTTTTTAAACCTGATTCTGACTCTTTTTCCAATTCCATCATTCGATTAAATGAAGCAATAGCCACTTCCACCTGATCATCCTGCGGTTCTTTTGTCGTTAACAGCTGAAGCCATAACCCGGGGTATCCAAGATAACGCAGGACGGGAACAGAACGAACCTTGTTAGTTAGTTGCAGCACTTCAAAGGATATGCCAAGAACAACTGGAATTAATACAATTCGATTTAAAATTCTTTCAACTAAATCTGCCGTAGGAAATAAAAAATACACAAACATACCTACTATTACTGTGAAGAGAATAAAACTTGAACCGCACCGATAATGCAGTCTGGATTGAGACTGTACATTTTCAACGGTTAATGGCAAGCCGTTTTCAAATGCGTTAATCACTTTATGTTCGGCACCATGGTATTGAAAGACTCGTTTTATAAGTGGAGTCAGGGAAATAAAATAAATATATACCAATAAGAGGATAACTTTAAATAGGCTTTCCAATAAGATCTGCTCTATACGTTCGGGAAAAATAAAAGTAAGAGAAGCTGCGAGAAAGACGGGAATCAACGTAAAGACAAATTTTCCAAACAGAAAAGATAAAACGCCAATTGCTGCGATTCCAAAAATCATTTCAAGCTTAGAAGCTTTTTGTTCCTGCTGAACTTTCTCATCATCTTCAGGAAGTACATCATAGCGTTCGCTGGAGAAATTGAGGTGTTGAGTACCGTTAGCGCTGGACTCGATCAGTGCGATGATGCCTCTCAAAAAAGGTATCTTTTTCATTTTCTGAAAGGAGGAACGAGTTTTTCTTGGTAAATGAAAGTAGTCAATGGATTGATCTTTTCTTCGAATCGCTGTTACAGTGTGATGACGTCCGCCAAACATAACGCCTTCCATTACAGCCTGACCGCCATATGCTGGCTTTTTGGGTTCACTCATGTTGTACACCAACCTATTGTATGCATTCCTTTTGATGAAAGGTATCTTTAGTTTACTAAAAAAGTTTGATTTCTACTAGCTGTTAGCAGCATTTCTTACAATAACCGAATATATCGGGTCACTCTGTGGACATACTGATAAGAAAAAAGGGTGATTTAAGATGTCAAATGTAGAACTGCCAACGATTAAGCGCACACCATTATCTATTGCTGCAGGCCTAGCCGGGGGCTTGTTTTTCTGCCTTTTTTATGAAGGGTTTCAGTTTTTTCATTTTATTGATAAAAAAGTACTGATGCCTTCATGGTCATTTCTTGCACCATCGTGGCGTGAAGGCTTTATTCATCATTTTATATGGATTTGTATGATTTGTATTATTTCTATAGTATGGGCATTATTATACCAGTTGCTGGTTAAATGGTCAGATTCAATGTGGCCGGGTATAATCATTAATTTGCTGCTGTTTGCGGTCATTTTTGGGTTGTTTGGCTGGGTATTCGATATAGGGCCAAAAGTAACGGAACTCAAGCATCATGCAATTATTTCCATCGCTTGTTTATTTATACTGCACGGTGCTTTTGTAGGATATTCAATTTCCTATGATGAACCATATGATTCTAAGGATCAGTAGTGGGAGATTTTTTATCATTGTGATACACTGAATGAGATGACATGATGATAAAGGGTGGCGTTAATGACGACTTTTCTGCTGTTAAATGGCCCAAATCTTAACCGGCTGGGTCTTCGTGAACCTGAAATTTATGGAAATGTGACACTTGAGCAAATTGAAAACAGAATGGCCACATTAGGTCAAAAGATGGGTGTTGAAGTAATAGCAAAACAATCCAATCATGAAGGTGAGCTTATTGAAGCCATCCATCTTGCTGCAGACCAGGGGTGGCAGGGGGTTATTTTTAATCCGGCTGCGTACACACACTCAAGCATCGCTTTGCGGGATGCCATCTCATCTGTAAACGTCCCGGTAATAGAACTACATATATCAAATGTACACGCAAGAGAATCATTCCGGCATACATCTGTCCTCTCTGCAGTTTCGGCTGGACAGATTGTCGGCTTTGGCGTTTATGGCTATGAGCTTGCATTTTACGCATTAAATGAGATTGTTAAAGGGGGAAAAGAGAATGAGTAAAGTAGCACAGATCAGGGAGCAATTTGAAAACCACGACATTGATGGAATTATGATTCTGAGTACATATAACCGAAGATTTGTTTCCAATTTCACAGGGTCCGCGGGGATTGTTGTCATATCACGGAATGAAGCGCTGTTTATTACGGATTTTCGATATACAGAACAGGCGGCAAAAGAAGCAGCAGAATATACGGTAATACAGCATAAAGGACCAATTCATGAAGAGGTCGCAGCACAAGTTGAACGCCTTGGCATTAAACGTTTGGGCTTTGAGCAGGATCATGTGGTATTTGGCATGTTTAAACAGTATGAACAGGCGGTTGCCACTGAGCTGGTTCCTTTAGCGGGCGTCGTCGAAAAGTTGCGCTTGATTAAGACAGATTCAGAGATTAAGATATTAAAGGAAGCAGCAGACATCGCAGATGCAGCTTTTAAGCATATACTGGACTTTATCCAGCCTGGAAAAACTGAACTTGAAGTTTCAAATGAACTTGAATTTTTCATGAGAAATGCCGGCGCCCAATCTTCTTCTTTTGATATTATTGTTGCTTCTGGCATGCGATCAGCACTTCCTCATGGTGTGGCAACTGATAAAGTGATCGAAAAAGGCGATTTTGTCACGATGGATTATGGTGCGCTTCATAAGGGGTATGTTTCTGATATTACCCGTACAGTTTCAGTGGGCGAACCAAGTGAACAATTAAAAGAGATCTATCAAATAACACTGGATGCTCAGCTCTTGGCAATGGAAAAAATCAGACCAGGGTTAACCGGAAAAGAAGCAGATGCCATTGCAAGGGACTATATTACTTCAAAAGGGTACGGAGAATTTTTTGGGCATTCATTAGGTCACGGGATCGGCCTGGAAGTTCATGAAGGTCCGGGATTGTCTTCTCGCTCAACGCAGACCCTTCTGGAAAATATGGTAGTCACGGTTGAACCGGGGATTTATCTTCCGGGAGTAGGCGGAGTGCGCATTGAAGATGATACACTGTTAACCGAAAAAGGCAATGAAACCCTTACCCATTCAACCAAAGATTTAATTATCTTATGATTTTATAACATTAGGAGGATAAAACATGATTTCAGTAAATGATTTTAGAACAGGACTAACGGTAGAAGTGGATGGCGGAATCTGGCGTGTAATGGATTTCCAACATGTAAAGCCTGGTAAAGGCGCTGCATTTGTTCGTTCAAAATTACGTAATCTTCGGACTGGTGCTATTCAGGAAAAAACATTTCGTGCTGGTGAAAAAGTAGCAAAAGCCCAAATTGATAACCGCCGTATGCAATACCTTTATGCTAATGGCGATATGCATGTATTTATGGATAACGAAACATATGATCAAATTGAATTGCCAGCGGCTCAGATCGAATATGAATTAAAGTTCCTCAAAGAAAATATGGAAGTTCAAATTATGATGTATCATACTGAAACGCTTGGTGTAGAACTTCCTAATACCGTGGAGTTGAAAGTAATTGCTACAGAGCCGGGCATTAAAGGCGATACTTCAAGCGGCGGTTCAAAACCGGCAACTGTTGAAACCGGATTGACTGTAAACGTGCCGTTTTTCATTAATGAAGACGATGTGTTAATTATCAATACAACCGATTCCAGTTATGTATCAAGAGCACAATAATTAAAGCAAAGCTGCAGGGGAAATCTCCCTTGCAGTTTTTTTTATGTCATAAAAACCATCAGACCTAAATAGGATAGACCACAATGATGAAAATGCGGGGTGATGAGTCTATATGCATTCAATCCTTTTACTATTACCTGACCCACTTAAGCAGCAGATTATTTTCAGCAGCTCGGACTCATTGGATGGAGTAGAGGAAATAAGGATACGCATCAGCCGTCCGGTTCAACTTGTGATGCAGCATACAACAGTAGAGCTGGACTACATTCCCTCTTTTAATGACCGTCAGCATATCGCAGAAAGAATTTCCCAGCACTCCTTTTATTCACTGGAGGAAGAGATGAAGAAGGGATATGTCACGATTGACGGAGGACACCGCGTAGGAATTGCGGGGAAGGTTACATTGGAGGATGGACGAGTTAAAGCAATCCAATCTATTTCTTCTTTTGCTATACGGAAAGCTTCTCAAAAAATAGGCTGTGCAGATCCATTTATGAAGGAGCTTTGGAATCCCTCCCAGCAGCGATGGCAGCACTGTTTGTTAATCGGGCCCCCGAAGAGTGGAAAAACAACCCTTCTCAGGGATATGGCCCGTTATATATCGACAGGACAACCAGACAATGAAATTGACTCAAAAAAGGTATCAATCATTGATGAACGCTCAGAGATAGCTGCCTGCCACCATGGAATTCCACAGCTTACTTTTGGGACGAAGGTTGATGTACTGGACCGGTGTCCTAAATTAGAAGGAATGACAATGATGATTCGTTCCATGAGTCCGGAGGTAATTATTGTTGATGAAATTGGGCACGAGCGTGACATTGAAGCAGTCATCGATGCCATGTATACAGGGGTAACCATGATTGTGACAGCTCATGCCTCATCGATGGAAGAACTTCGGAACCGGTCTTCGATGGACAAGCTGTTAGACAGTGAAATCACCCATTTTATTGAATGCACATCCGGTGGGTACTCGCTTTTCCGTCAAAATAACCTGGTTGCAGCTGCGACAAGAGAACGATGACACTCCACTGGTTAGGCGCCGTTTTTATCATCATCGGTTCAGGTCTCGAAGGATTCAGACGATCTTATTTATTGTCCAAACGACAACAGATTTTAATTGAATTCGCTCAGGCTTTTACATGGATGGAAAATGAAATCGTAAAAAGACAGACGCCTATTATTGAAATTGTTCAGGCGCAAATGGAACGAAAGGGTGAGGTTGCAAAGCTGTTCCAATTATTCTATGAACAGCTTACCTTAAAGCAGCTGCTGCTTGGTGAAGCGTGGGATAAGGCAGTGGAGCAATACTTTCAGTCATCTGTCCTGCTGAAAGAAGATCTGGAGTGGATTCGCCGAATAGGAGATGCTATTCAGCCTTTTGACCGTCAATCCATTGAACGGGAAATGAGTTTTATTATTGATATTCTAAGAAACCGTCACCTTGAAGCCAGAAACCGGGCAATCCAGTTCGGAAAACTGTACAAAACATTAGGGGTGATGGGGGGCGTTTTAGTTGTATTGTTGCTTAGCTAAAGATAGGAGCGATTATCGTGGCAATCGATCTTGATGCTTTATTTAAAATTGCAGGTGTTGGACTTGTAGTAGCGCTTCTATACACCGTTTTGGATCAGGTTGGGAAAAAAGACTATGCGCAGTGGCTCGCTTTTTTTGGTTTTTTGTATGTGTTGTTTATGGTCGTACAAGCCTTGGATTCTTTTTTTACTACCATCCGATCTGTATTCATGTTCTACGAATAGAGGATAAAAATGGACGAGCTACTAAGAACAATAGGCATCTGTTTTCTGGCGGGATTTATGGCGCTGTTGTTAAAAGAAAGATCTCCTTCTATTGCAATGCTGCTAACCATTTGCGCAGCTGCACTGCTGTTGTCCCAGCTTTTTACTTCAATTCAATTAGTAATGGGGATGATTCAGAGATTTTCAGTTTATCTGCCTGACATGGACCTTTATATTGGAACTCTTATAAAAGTGCTGATGGTCGCTTTTATTGCTGAAACAAGCTCACATTTGCTTAAGGGAGCCAATCAAACACTGATGGCGACGATTGTGGAATGGAGCGGGAAAATATTTATTTTAATGATTGCTTTGCCAATTTTTTACGAACTTTTGCAGCGAATGTTAGTTTTGCTGCCAGGTACTCATTGAGAGGATGAACAGAATCCGTGAGCTCTCAAAAAATTCCAACTAATGCAGCTGATCCAATGACACCAGCATCCCTAGATCAAGAGATGCAATCCCAATTAGTTGAGCAGGATCATGAAGCGTGGCTTGGCTTTTGGGATCAACTAACCGGGGTATACGGAGAATATTTACCGTCTTTGAGCAGGAAGGATTTATTAGAGCTTGTAACCAATCCGCAAGGGTCGATCACTGAATGGTTTTCAGGAATAATGCAATTTATTTTTCATGAAGTAGCAGAGCATGCCCATATTATTTTCTGGCTCCTCCTGTTACTGATTATTGGTTCGATTTTGCAAACATTGCAGCATTCATTTTCATCCAGTGGAGTAGCTTCCGTCAGTTCGGTTGCGATGACCGGACTGCTGTTGATGGTTATTATCGGAAGCGTGGAAACATGTGTCACCTATGTCACGCAGACTATCAGTTTAATGGCCGATTTTATGTATGCGCTGCTTCCGCTTTACATGGCAATGCTCACGATTTCAGGCAGTGTAACAACTGCTGCCGTTTCTCATCCCCTGCTTCTGTTTATTGTTCAGTTTAGTCATTTCCTAATGCAGCATTTTCTGGTTCCGCTTTTTGTTCTTTCCATTTTGCTCGATATAGTTGATACGATCTCCACGTCATTTCGCACATCCAAAATGGCTTCTCTTTGCAGGCAGGTAGGCATTTGGCTGCTTGGGCTCCTGGTGATGATCTATATATCCGTTTTTACAATTCAAGGGGTGACGACATCGGTTACGGACGGGGTAGCAGCAAAAACCGTCAAAACGATCGCTGGTCAGTTTATACCTTTCATTGGGAAAGTGGTTGCTGATACAACCGATTTATTGCTCGCTTCATCTGTTATGGCCAAAAACGCAGTTGGCTTAGCAGGAGCTTTAGTACTTGCGATTATCGTGCTTTTTCCCGCTCTGAAAATATTGGTGGTCGCGTTTATGTACCGTATATGTGCGGTGGTTATGGAGCCTCTTGGACATCCAGGCATGGTTCAGGCAGTCGATGCGGTCAGCAAAGGGCTTTTTCATCTCTGTGCCTCCTTAGTGCTGGTTTCAATCATGTTTTTACTCGGCATTGTTGTTCTGCTTTTTGTCAGTAATATCCCGCTGATGATTCGGTAAAGGGGGGCGGTGTGATGAACGAAATTTATCAATGGGTCATTAATTTACTCGTCTTAGTTGTGCTGATGGCGCTGTCGGATCTATTAGTTCCATCCACCAGCTGGCGCCCGTTTATCCGGATGGTGTTGGGAGGACTGCTTCTGGTGCTTCTTCTTGAACCGCTATTTTATTTTTTTCAAAAAGATGAATCGATCGTTACAATCCCTATGGAACAGCTTGAACAGAGTATTGCGATCGAGCAGCAGCAGGGAGAAGCTATGATTGATGACATGAATAACAAACATCAATCATACATATGGAATGAGGTCTCAGACAAGCTGGCCAGACAAGCAGCCCCTTCTGTATTGGAGCAGTTTAATATGGAAATTTCAGAGGTGAATGTGGTCCCGAATGATTCCTCAATGGAAGAATTCCGCGGCGAAGTGGAAGTAGTAGTAAACGGCTTAGATGATCTTTCAGATAATAAAGAAAAAGAGTTAACTGCCTTTTTATCAATTGAGTGGGGTGTGCCTGAAGAGTCGATTATAATAACGCAAACAGGGGAGTGACAATGTGACAGAGAGAAAGGGATGGGACAAGCTAAGAGATTGGATCGCATCCTCCAGGGATCCAACACCAAACAGAAAAATTCAGCTGATTGTCGTATTAATCATTGCGGGAGCTCTAATGATGATCCTGCAAGGCAATAAAACACCGGAGGACTTGCCGGTAACTCCAGCTGAAGAAATTACCCAAGGCCAGGCACAACCGGATTCAACAATGAGACAGATGGAAAAAGAAATGGAAAAAGAACTTGCAGAAATTCTTAAGAAAGCATTGGGGACAAATGAAGTAAATGTCATGGTCAATTTGGCCAGCAGTGAGCGCAAGGTATACGAAAAAAATGAAACTCTTCAACAAGATCAATCATCTGACCAGCGTGAAAACGAGCAGTCGACGATGGACAGGCGCTCTTCTGACAGACAGCTGGTTCTTGGAAACCAGGCTCAAAATGGAGAGCCGATATTAAGTCATATTGAAAAGCCAACTGTTCTTGGCGTCATGATTGTGGCGCAGGGGGCGGATCATATAAAAGTTAAAAAATGGATTACTGAATCTGTTGCACGAGTATTGGATATCTCTACACACCGTGTAGCAGTCATTTCAACCAATCAGAAGGAGTCGTGACCAATGATGCTAAAAAAACAAACGGTTTGGCTGTTAACCATGGTTAGCTTAGTAGTGGTACTGTCAGTGTATTATGTAACTTCCCCAAGAGATCAGGCTTCACCCCTTACTCCCGAACAATCCGCTGATATGGTGCTGGGAGAAGATGGAGAAGAGTGGGTTCTTGAAGATGATGTAGATGTTTCCGCAGAAGCCGTTGAAGATGAGATGTTTGAAGTGCTCCGCATGGAAGTTCAAGACGAGCGCAACGCATTAAAGGAACAGCTGACAACGAAAGTAGCATCAAATGAGTTTTCTTCTGAGGAGAAAAATGAAGCTTATAATGAAATGGATGAATTGATAAAACTCGAATCAAAAGAAGCAATGATTGAAACAATGATTAAAGGACTGGGTTATGAAGATGCTTTAGTCAGAACCGAAGAGGATCGAGTGATTATTTCGGTCAAATCTGCAGAAAATGCCCACTCGCGCGAAGCTGCAAATGAACTGATTCAGCTTGGCAGGAAAGAACTGGGAGAATCGAAATTCGTATACGTTGAATTCCAGCCAAACGAATAGGGAAAAAAAGGAGAGAAACCAGCGCAATATGACTGGTTTCTTTTTTTGTTAAAAACCAGTCAGAAATAATATGTTACAATGATGTTTGTGTAAGCGATTCCTGCTCGTTGAATAAACTTTTTTTCCTTCAAGTTGAATTCAAACAAGAAATTATCGTATGATATGAGCAGCTACTGCTAATTACTATTAAAAGGCCAAGGAGTGTCAACTATGTTAAAAGTACAAGAGATTCGAGAGCTTATTAAACTGATTGATCAATCATCAATTGATGAATTCACCTATGAGCATGATGGTGAGAAAATAAAAATGAAAAAGCAAACTCAATCATCACAAAAGCAGCCGGATGCAGGTCAACTGACAGTTCCGCAATCTGCGCCTGCTGAAGTGGCAGAAATTATTGAACAAAAAGAACCTCAGCCAAAAGCACAAAAAGAAGCAGAAAAAGAATCGGTTCAACCCGTTTCCCATGAGGGTACTGTTGAAATTAAATCACCAATGGTAGGAACGTTTTACCATGCATCTTCTCCTGAATTAGATCCTTATGTTAAGGTTGGTTCAAAAGTAAGCGAAGATTCAACTGTTTGCATTGTAGAAGCAATGAAGCTATTTAATGAAATTGAAGCAGAAGTATCCGGTGAAATTGTTGAGATTCTTGTAAAAGATGGACAGCTTGTTGAATATGGACAACCACTTTTTCTTGTAAAGGAATAGTTAGGAGAGAAAACGAATGATCAAAAAAGTCTTAATTGCTAATCGTGGAGAAATTGCTGTGCGGATCATTCGCGCATGTCGTGAAATGAACATTGAAACAGTTGCAGTATACTCAGAAGCAGATAAAGAAGCACTGCATGTTCAAATGGCAGATGAAGCATTGTGCATTGGTCCCAAATTATCTAAAGAGAGCTATTTAAATTTTACAAATGTACTAAGCGCAGCTAAATTAACGGGATCTGATGCCATCCATCCTGGATACGGCTTCTTAGCCGAGAACGTTGATTTTGCAGAATTATGCCGTGAGTGCAATATAACTTTTATAGGTCCAAGTCCAGAAGCAATTTCAAAAATGGGGACGAAGGATGTTGCCAGAGAAACAATGCGGGAGGCTGGCGTTCCGGTGGTTCCGGGTTCAAAAGGAATAATTAAAAAAGCGGAAGATGCGACTGCACTTGCCAATGAAATGGGTTATCCCGTTATTATTAAAGCAACTGCCGGCGGCGGCGGAAAAGGTATTCGGGTGGCTAAGAATGAAGCAGATCTGCTTAAGGGTCTTAAAATTACTCAGCAGGAAGCGGAGACAGCTTTCGGTAATCCAGGTGTATACATAGAGAAATTTATTGAAGATTTTCGACATGTTGAAATCCAGGTTATGGCTGATACCCATGGCTCTGTCATTCATTTAGGCGAACGTGATTGTACCATTCAGCGCAGATTGCAAAAGCTTCTTGAAGAAACGCCATCACCTGCACTCGACCAGGGCATTCGGAGTCAAATGGGAGAAGCTGCTGTAAAAGCAGCACAGGCAGTGAATTATACAGGTGCTGGAACTGTGGAATTTATTTATGATGCCAAGAAAAAATCTTTTTATTTCATGGAAATGAATACAAGAATTCAGGTTGAGCATCCTGTGACTGAAATGGTAACCGGAGTTGATTTAATTAAGGAGCAGATCCGGGTGGCGTCCGGTGAAAAACTAAGTCTTTCGCAAGAAGACGTTACTTTTACCGGCTGGTCAATGGAATGCAGAATTAATGCAGAAAACCCGGAAAAGAACTTTATGCCGTCTGCAGGGAAAATTGAAATGTATCTTCCCCCGGGAGGTTTAGGCGTACGGATCGATTCTGCTGCATATCCTGGCTATAGAATACCTCCTTATTATGATTCTATGATTGCTAAAGTTATCACTCATGGTGCTACTCGTGAAGAAGCTATTGCTAAAATGAAACGCGCTCTTGAGGAGTTTGTTATCGAAGGCGTTCATACTACGATCCCATTTCATCTTCGGCTGCTTGAACATGAGACGTTTGTTGGAGGAGACTTTAACACCAAGTTTTTGGAAACGTATGATATCATGGCAAAAAAGACTGAATAGGAGGTCGACAGCATGGCTGAGATCCAACCGCAATTGTTACAGATGAACAGTTTGGAACAAAATCAATTAGGTAAAATTGAAATTGCCCCTGAAGTAATTGAGGTAATTGCCGGTATAGCTGCTTCTGAAGTGGAAGGAATTGCTCAAATGAGAGGTAATTTTGCCTCCGGTGTTGTGGAACGCCTGGGCAAAAAAAATCACGGTAAAGGGGTAAAAGTGGAGCTTGGTGAAGAGGGGATTGTCGTAGACGTTTACTGCACAATTAAGTTTGGTGTGTCAATCCCGACTGTTGCGCAGAAAATCCAGGATAATATCCGCCAGACCCTTCAAAATATGACAGCATTGCTTGCTGAAGAAGTAAATATACATGTTGTGGGAATTCAATTTGAGTCACAAAAAATTGAACCGGAAGAAACTGAATCTGAATAAGGCAAAAAACAGGTGCTGAGTAAACTTGCACCTGTTTTTTAATTTTTTCGAAAATAACCAATCCGTCAAGTTCCGTTATACGGCGTGCTTATTTTATGCTATGATCTTTTTATGACATGGAATTTACGTAATCAGTGAAGGAGTTAAATGTAAAATGAAAAGAAGAACGGCTCGAGAAAAAGCTCTACAGGCCCTCTTTCAAATGGACATGAATGAGATGGAGCCAGCTGAAGCATTGGAAAATGTATTAGAAGAGACAGAAAGCGACGACTATTTGGAATCATTAGTTGTGGGTGTATATGAACATAAAGAAGAAATCGACACAATGATTCAAAATCATCTGGAACGCTGGAAGATTGATCGATTAGCTAGAGTTGATCGCAACATTCTTCGCGTAGCCCTTTATGAATTACTGTATAAAAAAGATGAAGTACCTCATAACGCCGTGCTAAACGAAGCTGTTGAAATTTCCAAGCGCTTCGGTGATGAAAAATCTAGCAGTTTTGTGAATGGAGTATTATCCAAGCTTGTTGATACCCTGCATTCACGGGATTGAAACTCACGGGAGGCAATAAGCATATGACAGCAGCAATTATTGATGGTAAAAAAATCGCACAGGACATTCGCCAAACCTTAGAAAGCAGAATTGCTTCATTAAAAGAATACGGTATAACGCCAGGACTCGCAGTTGTATTAGTAGGCGATAATCAAGCATCAAAAACATATGTATCGATGAAACAAAAAGCATGTGAAAAGCTTGGGATTCATTCGGTATTAATTGAATTCCCTAAGGATTTGACCGAAAAGCAGCTGCTTGAAAAAGTGAATGAACTGAATAATGATGATTCAATCCATGGGATATTGGTTCAATTGCCACTGCCTTCTCACATTAACGAAATAAATATTATTGAAAGCATTACTCCATCCAAAGATGTTGATGGCTTTCACCCCATCAACGCAGGCCGTTTAATGACGGGAGGGGAAGCATTTTACCCTTGCACGCCGTATGGAATTATTCAAATGCTCAAGTATGAAAATATACAAATGGCAGGCAAGCATGCTGTGATTGTTGGAAGAAGCAACATTGTCGGCAAACCGATGGGCCAGCTTCTGTTAAAAGAAAATGCCACAGTTACCTATTGTCATTCCAAAACAGATGATTTAGTCCATCATTCAAAACAGGCTGATATATTAATAGCAGCTATTGGTGTGACAAAATTTATAACTGCAGAACATATTAAAGAAGGTGCAGTAGTGATAGACGTCGGCATGAATAGAGATGAGAATGGGAAGCTTTGCGGAGATGTTGATTATAACAGCTGTGTTGAAAAAGCATCTGCCATTACGCCTGTTCCCGGAGGAGTAGGGCCTATGACCATCACAATGCTTCTTGTTAATACGGTGGAATCTGCCGAACGCGTTCAAACAAGCAGCGTTTTATGATCTGACGATTTAGGAAAGGAGCTGACTCTGCCCCAGAGTTTGCTCCTTTTTACAACTTAAGCATCACATTTTACATTCATTGATGCAAAGGAAGTGAAAAGCTTATGAGCGACCAGCAATATCTGACTGTTCATGCGTTAACAAGGTACATAAAAAGAAAGTTCGATGCGGATCCTCATTTAACAAACCTTCACATTCAAGGTGAAATCTCAAACTTTAAACGGCATTCAAGCGGTCATTGCTACTTTACTTTAAAAGACGACAAATCAAGAATTTTATCTGTAATGTTTTCAGCAAATAGCAGCAAATTAAAATTCCAACCGGAAAATGGGACGATGGTGCTGGTAACTGCCGACGCTTCCGTGTATGAAGCCTCCGGGCAATATCAGCTTTATGTTAAATCCATGCAGCCTGAAGGGATTGGGGCATTATTTTTAGCCTATGAGCAATTAAAAGAGCGACTGGCGAAAGAGGGACTGTTCAATCAGGCACGGAAAAGAGCACTTCCCCTTTATCCAAAAACGATCGGAGTCGTAACATCGCCAACCGGTGCTGTCATCAGGGATATTATTACCACGATACAGCGAAGGTATCCCATCGCAAAGGTTAAGCTTTATCCGGCTTCTGTACAGGGTGACAGGGCTGCTTCGAGCATTGTCAGTGCCATGAAAAAAGCATCCGGTGACGATACACTGGATCTGCTGATTGTCGGACGCGGAGGCGGCTCGATAGAAGAATTATGGCCGTTTAATGAAGAAGAGGTTGCTAGAGCCATTGTCGATTTTCATATTCCTGTCATTTCGGCAGTCGGACACGAAACGGATACAACTATAGCTGATTTTGCAGCAGATCACCGTGCACCTACCCCTACAGCAGCAGCTGAGATGGCTGTACCTCATATCGATGAGGTGAGGGAGCGCCTGCTGTCAAAAGATATGAGAAATTTAAGAGCCATGAATGAAATTTTAAAAGCTAAAAACCACCAGCTGAAAATAATGTCAGGATCAATGGTTTTTAAAAAACCTGAAAGGCTTTATCAGCAGCAGATGGAACGGCTGGACAGGCTCTCTCTTCAGATGAAAAAAGAGCTCTATCAGTCTGCCCGAATAAAGAATGAGGCTTGGAACCGTTTGAACCAAAGGTTGCTGCGTGTACATCCCAAGCGTTTAATCGATGTGCAAAAGGAACGAACCAGCCAGCTGGACCGCCAGATCATTAACCGAATGAATGAAGTATTAAAAAGAAAGTCCTCTAAATTTGAAGGTACGGTTTCCACGCTGGAAGCACTAAGTCCACTTAAAATTATGAAACGGGGCTATAGTTTGGTGTATGATAAAGAAAACCAATTAATAAAAGACGATACACCCGTCTTGCCCGGACAAAAAATAAAAGTTTCTTTAGCTACAAAAGATCTGTTATGTGAGGTTAATCAAGTCAAGGAGCGTGAGGGTTAATGCCTGCAAAGAAACAAGTTACATTTGAAGAAGCAATGAATGAATTAGAAAATATTGTAACAAAGCTTGAAGAAGGCGATGTCCCTTTGGAGGAAGCTTTATCCTACTACCAGCAGGGAGTTAAACTATCTAAAATATGCCATGACAAACTGCAGAATGCGGAAAAACAAATGGCGACGATTATGACTGAGGATGGGGAAACACCTTTAACCATCAGTGATGAGGATGCTGATCGATGACCCTTTTAAAAACATTCATTGACACGTATAAAGAACAAATCGAAAATACAATGTATGAAGAAATAGAAAATTTAAATGCTCCGATTTCATTAATCAAGGCGATGGAATATTCTCTGCGTGCCGGCGGGAAGCGTATTCGGCCAATACTGGTACTCGCAACAATGGAGGCCTTTGGCCGGAACTGCCAAAATGGGCTGAAAGTTGCCGCTGGTCTGGAGATGATTCATACCTATTCCCTGATTCATGATGATCTTCCAAGTATGGATGATGATGATTTAAGAAGAGGGAAGCCCACAAACCATAAAGTTTTTGGAGAAGCACAGGCAATTTTAGCCGGCGATGCTTTATTGACACATAGTTTTTATTTGATCGCAACCAGTGAACTGACGGCGGAGCAAAGAGTTAATCTGATCACTGAACTGTCTTTAAGCGCAGGAGCTGAAGGAATGGTTGGCGGTCAGGTTGCAGATATTGAAGGGGAGGACATGGTTTTGACTCCTCAGGAACTGGAGTCCATCCACCAGAGAAAAACCGGGCGTTTACTTGAATTTTCCGTTCTTGCCGGAGGGATCATGAGCGGTGCGGATGACATCCAGCAGGCAAAACTAAAAGAATATGCTAAGCATATTGGGTTAGCTTTCCAAATCCGTGATGACATATTAGATGTCGAGGGTGAAGAGGAAGAAATAGGTAAACCGGTCGGAAGTGATGAATCCCGTAACAAAAGCACTTATCCTGCTCTTCTTGGTATGGAAGGGGCAAAACAAAAATTAAGCAGCCATTTGACTTTTGCAAAAGATGCTTTGCAGGATCTTCCACTTCAAAATGACTATCTTACATTAATCGCCGACATGATTGTGCAACGCCGCTCATAAACCCCGCCGCTTATATTACCGTATAATCTGTGCTATAATTTTAAATGGTGGTGCAGTATTCTAGTCAGTCTGCCGATTCCGAAGGTGGGGCTAAAAATCCACTAAAGGGCATATCGATGAAGTTCCTGGTCTTGGCTTGAGGCGCCCAGCTTTGGGCTTTTTCTGGGAGTAAGGTTTTCGGGCGATCCACAATGGCATGTGGGCGATGACCCGCAAACCGCGGAGGCTTTCGTTTCTTAGCTGGCATAAGCATGTGCATAAAGACGATTGTATGAACCTGCATTATGATGAAAATTATATGCAGCGTAGCCTGCCTTGAGTGGAGTTTGAGGGGATTATGGTTACAGAGAACACATTAGTTGGCCATTAATATGTTCTTTTCCGTCCATATGAAATCTTCTCTGCAAAAGAGGATAAGGGATCTAGTGCAGGGCTGTTGAGGAAATCTCCTAGACTGTCTATGATCGCGTGATTGAGGGATTTCAGTACGGACTAAGTGGTAATCCAGTCCGATCTATGGCGACATAATCGAAATCAAAGTAAAGGGTAACCGCTAGTTTGGCAACAGCTAGTTTTGATTTGGGAAAACCTACTGGACCTAAGCCGTAATTTTTACTTCAATCACGACCATCTACATATTTTCAGATTGGTGTGCAGAATAATATGAAAAATTTTTTACATAAATCATTGAAGTGGAGTGCAGGGATAGCCGTTATCACAGCTGTGTTAGCGGCTATTTTTTCGCTTGCTTCAACAAGCGTTTTAAATCAGGTGAATTGGACAACCGGGTTAATTGTTGTTCTTGTTATTGTTATTATAGGAGTGTTTTTTGATATGCTTGGAATTGCAGCAACTGCTGCTGATGAAAAACCTTATCATTCAATGGCTTCAAATAAAGTATACGGTGCTCGCCATTCGATTCGCATTGTACGAAATGCGGATCGTTTTGCGAGCTTTTGTAATGATGTAATCGGTGATATTGCGGGTATAATAAGTGGTACAGCCGCGGCCATTGTAATTTTACAGCTGGCACGGGAATATCAGCTCAGTTCAGGTTCGTTAATGGAGAATTCCATCAATATTGGATTAACTAGCTTAATTGCTGCTTTAACCGTAGGGGGCAAGGCAATGGGTAAGGCGATTGCCATCCGATTTTCCAAAGAAATAATATTTCGGGTGGGGAAAACCCTACAATTTGTTGAGGAAAAGCTACACATTGTTATAATAAAAGATACTAAGAAAACAAAAATAAAAAAACAGGACCGATGAATCCAGAATGAAAGTGAGTGATCCGGATGGATGTAACAAAGATTAAGGATCCGTCATTATTAAAAGGAATGGGAAAAGAAGAGCTTGAAAGTCTGAGCAAAGACATTCGGCAATTTCTAATTGAAAACCTTTCAGCAACCGGCGGACATATTGGGCCTAACCTGGGTGTGGTGGAGTTGACACTGGCACTGCACAAACATTTTGATAGTCCCAAAGATAAATTTTTATGGGATGTTGGCCACCAGTCATATGTTCATAAAATTCTTACAGGCAGAGGCAGCCAGTTTGGTACTTTGCGGCAGTATAAGGGATTATGCGGTTTTCCAAAAATGATTGAAAGCGATCATGACGTCTGGGAAACAGGCCATAGTTCCACCTCGCTGTCTGCTGCTATGGGTATGGCTATTGCCCGCGATATTAAAGGTGATTCCAATTTCGTTGTACCAATTATCGGGGATGGAGCATTAACCGGAGGCATGGCGCTCGAAGCGCTTAATCATATCGGCCACGAGAAAAAAGACATTACTGTCATTTTAAATGACAATGAAATGTCGATTGCCCCAAATGTTGGAGCTCTTCACAGCGTATTGGGACGTTTACGGACTGCTGGCAAATACAACTGGGCAAAAGATGAACTGGAATACCTCCTGAAAAAAATACCGGCTGTAGGAGGAAAGCTTGCTTCAACAGCAGAAAGAGTAAAAGACAGCTTAAAGTATCTTCTTGTTTCAGGTGTGTTTTTTGAGGAACTTGGCTTTACTTATCTGGGGCCGGTCGACGGGCACAATTTTGAGGAGCTGGAAGACAATATTCAGTATGCTAAAAAAACAAAAGGTCCCGTATTGCTGCATGTTATTACTAAAAAAGGCAAAGGATTTGATCCCGCAGAGACAGATACAATCGGAACCTGGCATGGAACAGGCCCTTATAAAATTGACACGGGAGATTTAATCAAATCTAAAGCTATCGCTCCCGGATGGAGTGCCCTTGTGAGTGAAACCGTTCGTAAACTGGCAAGAGAAGATGACCGGATTGTGGCTGTGACACCAGCAATGCCGGTTGGTTCCAAATTAGAAGGCTTTGCAAGCGAGTTTCCTGATCGAATGTTTGACGTAGGCATCGCAGAGCAGCACGCCACAACGCTGTCAGCCGGATTGGCTACTCAAAAAATGAAGCCGTTTCTGGCTATTTATTCCACATTTCTTCAGCGGGCATATGACCAGGTTGTTCATGATATTTGCAGACAGAACCTTAATGTTTTTATCGGAATTGACCGAGCCGGTCTCGTAGGTGCAGATGGAGAAACACATCAGGGCGTCTTCGATGTTGCTTTTTTGCGAAATTTACCAAACATGGTCGTGATGATGCCAAAGGATGAAAATGAAGGTCAGCACATGGTTAATACAGCAATTGCTTATAATGAGGGTCCTATTGCAATGCGCTATCCAAGAGGTAATGGTCTTGGAGTACCAATGGATAAAGAGTTAACGACGATTCCTATCGGCAGCTGGGAAGTTATTCGAGAAGGCAAGGACGCGGTCATTTTAACGTTTGGGACAACTATACCAATGGCGGTCAGTGCAGCAGATAAGCTGGCTAAAAAAGGAATTTCAGCAAGGGTAGTTAACGCTCGATTTATAAAACCGCTGGATGAGTCAATGCTGAAAGATATATTTTCAGAAGGGCTGCCTGTTTTAACAATTGAGGAAGCCATTTTACAAGGCGGATTCGGCAGCGCGATTATAGAATTTGCCCATGATCAAAATATGGGCCATGCACGTATAGAAAGAATGGGTATACCTGATCAATTTATTGAGCACGGCAGTGTAGAAAAATTATTAGCAGAAATAAACTTAACGGATGATCGTGCAGTGGAAATAATTCAAACGATTGCTCCAGTTAAACAAAAAAGGGCGTAATTATGAAAGTACAAAAACAACGGATTGATGTTTTGCTTGTCGAGCAAGGACTGGCTGAAACAAGAGAGAAAGCAAAAAGATCGATTATGGCAGGGCTTGTTTATGCGAATGAAGTGCGTCTGGACAAGCCGGGAGAAAAAATTCCAGAGGATACCCTGCTCACTATTAAGGGCAATGTTTTACCTTATGTAAGCCGGGGCGGACTTAAATTGGAAAAAGCATTATCCTATTTTTCAATAAATGTCCAGGGAAAAAAAATGATTGATGTCGGTTCATCTACAGGCGGATTTACCGACTGCGCCCTGCAAAATGGAGCAGAGATGTCCTATGCGGTTGACGTAGGGTATAATCAGCTGGCATGGAAACTGCGCCAGGATGATCGCGTAGAGGTGATGGAACGGACTAATTTCCGCTACTTGACACCAGGCGATTTGAAAAGAGGCAAACCGGACTTTGCTACGATTGATGTTTCTTTTATTTCACTTCGGATTATCCTTCCTGTTTTAAGGATGCTTTTGGAGGATAAAAGTGAAGTAGTTGCTCTTGTAAAACCGCAGTTCGAAGCGGGAAGAGACCAGGTGGGGAAAAAGGGGATTATTCGTGAATCAAAAATTCATGAAGAAGTTCTTTCAAAAATGATTCAGTTTGCTTTTGCCGAAGGATACGATGTTTTAGATGCCACTTATTCACCAATTACTGGCGGTGATGGCAATATCGAATTCCTGCTTCACTTGTCTTCCCGGCAGCAAACTGAGGAAAACAGAACATTTCCTGAGATCGACGTTAAAGCAATTGTCCAGGAAGCTCATGGACAGCTTAAAGCTGCCAAGTAAAAACAGCCATTTACGGCTGTTTTTTTTTATAAATGGAGAAAGAATCAGGGTCGCTCTTAACGTTAAGTATCCTCCCTTTCGCTTTTTAAACGGTACATTCCGCTTTTGCTTTTGATGTACAAATATAAGGATTTAGGGTAGGATAAACGTATATAAAAGCATAAATATTCATTAAGTGGAGTGGAGTATATGATCAATAAAGGACAGAGACATATTAAAATCAGGGAAATCATTGTAAATAATGATATAGAAACGCAGGATGAATTGGTAGATCAGCTTAAAAATGCTGGATTTCCAGTAACTCAGGCAACAATCTCCAGAGATATCAAGGAATTGCATTTAGTTAAAGTGCCATTAATCGATGGCAGATACAAATACAGTCTGCCGGCAGATCAGCGTTTTAATCCGCTTCAAAAATTGAAGCGGACGCTAACCGATGCGTTCGTCCGTATTGACGGGGCAGGGCATCTTCTGGTAATGAAAACGCTGCCCGGGAATGCGAATGCTATCGGTGCACTGATAGATAATTTGGATTGGGACGAGATTTTAGGTACAATCTGCGGAGATGATACCTGCCTGATTATCTGCAGAAAAGAAGATGACGCATCAGTCATTTCCCAGCGTTTCATTGATATGCTGTAAAAGTTGAGGTGATAAGGATTGCTACAGGAATTATCGATACGGAATTTTGCCATAATTGACGAATTAGCTTTGTCATTAGAAGAAGGTCTGACGGTTCTTACAGGAGAAACAGGTGCAGGGAAATCCATTATCATTGATGCAGTACAGCTTCTTGTAGGTGGCAGAGGCTCTGCTGAATTTGTTCGGCATGGAGAAAAAAAGGCTGAGATTGAAGGGATTTTTATTGTAGAAGACGGTCACCCCTGTCAAGCTAAATGCGAAGAATTTGGCATTGAGCTTGAGGATGGCATGGTGCTTCTTAAACGGGATATTTCTCAATCAGGCAAAAGTGCCTGCAGGGTAAACGGCAAACTTGTTACAATCGCCATTCTGCGGGAAATCGGTCGTGCCTTGATAGACGTTCATGGACAACATGAAAGCCAGGAGCTAATGGATGAAACAAAACACTTAATGCTGCTCGATCAATTTGGCATGCAGGAAATAATGCCTGCTAAAGCAGCTTACATGGAACTATATGTACAATATGAACAGGTGCAAAAGCAGATTCGTTCACTGACAGAAAATGAACAGCAAATGGCCCATCGGCTTGACTTAATCCAGTTTCAGTTTAATGAAATTGAGCAGGCTAATCTTGAACTAAATGAAGATGAGGTACTAAATGAAGAAAAAAGCCGTCTGGTGAATTTTGAACGCTTATTTGATACTTTGCAAACAGCTTATAATGCCCTTCAGGGGGAGCAAAAAGGGCTGGATTGGGTAGGCTTATCGATGTCTAATCTTGAGCAAGCGGCAGAAATTGATGCGAATTTAGCTCAAACCAATGAGTCAGTGGCAAATAGTTTTTACTTATTGGAAGAAGCTGCGAGCGCAATAAGGCATCAACTGGATGAACTGGAATACGATCCAGATCGTCTGCAGGTCATTGAGGACCGTTTAAATGAAATCAGCCAGCTAAAAAGAAAATACGGATCATCCATATCTCAAATCGTTGAATTCGCTTCTTCAATCGAGGAAGAAATTGAATCCATTACGAATAGAGAATCGACCATTAAAGAATTGGAACGAAAACGAACTTCTATTGAAAAAGACCTTTCACTTGAAGCTGCTCATCTTTCTGACGTAAGAAAGAAGTGGGCGCAATCACTGACAGAAGAAATACATGATCAATTAAAGGCTTTATATATGGATAAAGCCGTTTTTGAAGTCCGGTTTCACTCTTCGGAGAGAGAGTCCACTCTGTATAGAAAAGAAGGCACCGATGAAACCGAATTTTTTATTTCTACCAACCCCGGGGAACCGCTTAAACCGCTGATCAAAGTTGCATCGGGTGGAGAGATTTCCAGAATTATGCTAGCTTTAAAAACCATTTTTTCCAAACACCAGGGCATTACATCGATTATTTTTGACGAAGTAGATACTGGAGTAAGTGGACGGGTGGCGCAAGCTATTGCCGAGAAAATTCATGCAGTATCTGTTCATTCTCAGGTATTATGCATATCCCATCTTCCTCAGGTTGCAGCGATCAGCGACAACCACTTGTTTATTTCAAAAGAAGTCAAAAATGATCGAACCATTACCCATGTTTTACCGCTGGAAGAAGCGGAAAGAATTCGTGAAATTAGCCGCATGATATCAGGGGTTGAAATTACCGATTTAACATTAAGCCATGCAAAGGAATTGTTGGAGCTTGCACATTCCATTAAGAAAACCACGGTATAAGTACGTGTACATACAGCATTGGCGCATAAAATTATAATTGTGCAGAATCATGCTTTTTTTACACATGAAAAGTCATCCATTTACGGATGGCTTTTTATATTTTTCTTAGTGATAATTCAAGCTGTTTTTGCTCACATTAAGAAGGTAATCGACAGTCTTAGAAGGGGGGAAAAAAGTTGAGCTGGAAAAAGCTTGTTGTTGTATTGAGTATATATATGTTTTTGTTGTTCCCTTCATTGGACGAAACGATACATGCTTCTGCTGTAAAGTTAATTCCAGGTGGACAGTCGATTGGTATTTCAATGGAATCCAACGGGGTTATGATTGTAGGGTTTCATTCAGTCAATGAGCAAAAATTAGAAGACACACCAGCATCAAAAGCGGGTTTAAAGGTAGGCGACACTTTATCCAAAATAAATGGAGTTACTGTTTCTTCTGCCGCAGACCTTTCACAGGTTTTGTCACAGCAATCTAAAAATAAAGCTTCGATCAAGATCGAAATTGAGCGTGAAGGAAAGATTAAACAAATTTCTGTCAAACCTTCTTATAATGAGCAAGGACACCCTCAGTTAGGACTTTATGTTCGTCATCATACCCAAGGCATTGGCACTGTTTCTTACATCGATCCTCAAACAGGAGCATTTGGAGCACTAGGTCACGTGGTAGCTGATGCAGATACTCAAAAAGCAGTCGATATGCGTAAGGGTTCTGTACTGCAGACACAAATTGATGGCATTCAAAAGGGGATTTCAGGAAAGCCAGGCGGGAAGATTGCCATTTTTTCTACAAACGATGCGATATTAGGAACTGTCTCCCGAAATTCAGAATACGGAATATTCGGAAAGCTTCAGGAAGTACCCGAGCATTCTATGTATAAAAAACCCTTAACTGTTGCAAAACAGGATGAAATTACAGAAGGTAAAGCAGAAATGCTGACTGTTCTTCATGACAACACAATCGAGCGTTTTCAAATAGAAATTGTTCGGGCAAAAACAAAAGCTCCCGGAGGCACCACAGGCATGCTCATTCGAATTACTGATCCCGATTTACTTGAGCAAACAGGCGGGATCATTCAAGGAATGAGCGGCAGTCCAATCATCCAAAAAGGAAAATTGGTGGGAGCTGTGACTCATGTTTTAGTTCATGATCCAACTTCTGGTTATGCTTTGTCAATAGAAGAAATGCTTAAGCAAAGCGGTCAATCTTTTAAGGGAAAACAGGCGTCTTAAAGCCTGTTTTTTCATTTTTTGTAAAATAACCAAAATTAATCTAGCGGTAAATTTTGTTCCATGGTACACTTTACATAGACCAATTCGACAGAATGTCCAAATTTGTTGAAATATATCGAAAAATGCAGTATGCATAAGTAAATAGCAGTAAATACTAATAAATTTTAAGATCGTTTTTTCAAATAGAGGGTATTTTCAGTTGGGTGTCGAATTGGATTAAGAGAGAACGATTATTTTGATCGAGGAGGAAGTAAATATGGACAAAATCAAAGTATGCATAGTGGATGATAACAGGGAATTAGTCGCAACGCTGGAGCAATTTATTTCAAACCAACCTGATATGGAAGTCGTAGCAACCGCTTATAACGGCCAGGACTGCCTTGAGGTTTTAGATGAAATAGAAGTGGATGTTTGCTTATTGGATATCATCATGCCTCATATTGATGGGCTTAATGTACTTGAGCGAATGAGACAGATGGAAATGCCTAAAGTTCCCCATGTGATCATGCTGACAGCATTCGGTCAGGAAGACGTAACAACAAAGGCTGTTGAACTCGGTGCTGCATACTTTATTTTAAAACCATTTGATATGGAAAATCTCGTTCAAACCATTCGTCAAGTCCGTGGCAAAGCTGGTCATTCACATGTGCAAACCCGAAGAGTGACAAAAGAAACTTCCTCCAAACCAAAAAACCTGGATGCCAATATTACTGGAATTATCCATGAAATTGGGGTTCCTGCCCATATCAAGGGGTATATGTATCTTCGCGAAGCCATTTCAATGGTGTATCATGATATCGAATTGCTCGGCTCTATCACAAAGGTTCTTTATCCTGATATCGGAAAGAAATTTAATACTACGGCATCCCGTGTTGAACGCGCTATTCGTCATGCAATAGAAGTTGCCTGGAACCGGGGAAATGTGGACGCCATCTCAAACCTGTTTGGATATACCGTTTCAGTAGCCAAATCCAAGCCGACAAATTCAGAATTCATCGCAATGGTCGCTGATAAGCTTCGTCTGGAGCACAAGGCAAGTTAACCGTTGATGTGATGGCATTTAAAATGTCAATTAAGCCGACCAACTACTTTAACTTATCATAATAATTAATTTCCCATCCAATACATTTATTACACAAAAACCAATGAAATTTTTTATTTCATTGGTTTTTTAATTTACTGCCTTTTTTAGTTTCTATAAAGGGATCCGTTGCCTTGATACAAAAAAAGCGATTACCCCATAGCAGCACGGCTTGCGCTCTGCGTAGGACAATCACTTTCGCCTGGGACCATATTACCATAAACAGAAAGGATATTCAACATAGTCAGGAAAGCACAATGGAATCGCATTGTTAGTGGAGCCATAAACTGAGCTAAAAGGGAGAGGGGGCATTCATTTGATTTATTTCCTGTGCATAAAAGCGTTCGCGGAGTAATAAATAGTAAGAAGCTGAGAAATGGGTCTTTATCTCTCAATGAATATTTTTTTCATTATCCGGTGATTCTTTTTTTGAATCGTCCTTTTTAATTTTTGCAACAAGTAACAAATAGGGGAGCAGCATGTTGGAAAACGTGAATAACTCATTTAATGTGCTGATTAATAAATTTAAACCTTCCAATAACCGCATAATTCACCTCGATTTCGCCCGCCTCATCTTTTTATCTTTTTGCCTCCAGTTTAGCAACACAACCACTGGGAAATGTTTTAGTGCGTCTTGTACAGCAAATAGAGAGTGGGGAAATTAGGAGATTGAAAGAATGCTAATGTTAGCTGTGTTAATAATAGTATGAACAGTATTTAAAATACCTATTCACCATTTGCAGATTTTTTTAAATTATTTTCGTTAATTATAAGCTCAGTGAAATTTGGCTGTTGATATTCGGCTTTTAACAAGGCCTGATTATAAGAAGCTCATCATTTGTATCAGACCTGCAATGCAATTAATTCTAAAAATACTGCATAAGACAGATACTATTTGTTAACTTGTGATATCTTTCTCCTTTGCAAGGGTAATGACATAGGATAATGTTATAGATGGAGTGTGATTTCATATGTCTCAAATATTTGCTCACAGGGGAGCTTCCGGCATTTATCCGGAAAACACAATGAAAGCATTTAAAGAAGCCGAAAAATCGGGCTGTGATGGAATTGAATTGGATGTCCAGCGGACCAAAGATGGCGCTTTAGTGATTATTCATGATGAAACTGTAAATCGAACCACTGATGGCCGTGGGATCGTGGCTGAAATGACGCAAAAGCAAATTCGATCGTTAGATGCAAGCTACAATAAAAAGAAATGGTTTTCAAATCCTAAAATTCCTTTATTGGATGAAGTTTTTGAGTGGCTTCATACGAACGAATTGATCTGCAATGTTGAATTGAAGAATGATAAAGTCCGCTATGAAGGAATGGAAGAAGAAGTTTTGCAAAAAATTGCAGAGTATGGCCTCTCCGAGAGGATTATTTTATCTTCTTTTAACCCGGATTCGATATCGCTGCTTCGGGAACTGGATTCAGCTATTTCAATTGCACCTATTTATTCAAAAAAAGGAGTAAATCCTTTACTGCTCGCTACTTCAACCTGTGCAAATGCAGTTCATGCCAATTATCGGGTCATGACGCCAGCACTAATGGATTCATGCCAGCGAATGAATATTCCAGTTCGGCTTTATACCCTGAATCATGAACCGAAAATTTCAAAATGGATGCTGGCAGGACTTTCAGGCATCATCACTGATTATCCGGAAAGAGTAGTAAAAATCAGAGAAACGATCTTGAAAGGCAAAATGGAATGAATAATGCCCCTTACACAGAAGCACACTGTGTAAGGGGCATTTATATTTTATTTTTTAGCTGTTTTAAACCGCTTCTGAACTTTATTGTTTTTTCTGTCTCTATGCAGTAAAAAACCTCCTATAAAGCCAACTCCGAGTGCCATCATGATAAAACCCAGCACGAATTGAAGCCATAAAGCTGGCAGCCAGGATGCCTGAATTCCAAAAAACATATCCCTCATTAATTTGATCCCATAAGCCGCAATAATACCTGGAACTAACATAATAATTAATGCAATTATTCTCGACATATCTCATACTCCTTGCAAGTTTCTACACAAACTATGCTTGTTATAAAAAACATTGTCAAGGAAAAGGCTTTCATGTACAATAAAGTGGTTGCAAGAACTTGCGTTACATACTAGAGGGGATGAAAAAAATTGCAAAAAGTGCTGATAGTAGGAGCTGGGCGAGGAGGAATCGCCTTATTACAAGTGATGGCAGAATCGGATGCCTTTCAAGTTTATGCTGTAGTAGACCACAACCCCCAAGCACCAGGTCTTGCGTTAGCGCGTTCACTTAAAATTGAAACGGGTGGCGACTGGCAGGAGCATCTGTCTGAGGAGACAGATATTGTCATCAATGTAACCGGGGACCACCAAACGTTTGTTGATCTGCGAAATGCAAGGTCTGCCCACACTGTTTTAGTGCCAGGCAGTGTCGCTTCTCTCATTTATCAGTTAATAACTGAAAAAGAGTCGTTAATTGACCATATGGAACATGATTCATTTATACGGGATTTAATTGTCAATTCAACACATGACGGGATGATTGGAATCGACTGCAATCATAAAATTATTTTATTTAATGAGCGCGCGTCCCAGATGGTTGGAATTGATAAAGAAAAAGCAATTAATCAACCAATTTATCAAATCGTCCCGCTCAGCGGTCTGCCACGGATCATTGAAACCGGTCGAACGGAAAGCAATCAGGAGTTAATGCTTGATAATGGGATGAAGGTAGTAACAACCAGGATTCCAATGGTTAACGAACAACAGGAAATCATTGGGGCATTTGCTGTTTTTAAAGACATTACAGAAGTCGTTAATTTGGCAGAGGAAATGACAAACCTGCGGGAAATTCAGACCATGCTGGAAGCAATTATTCAGTCAAGTGATGATGCGATCTCTGTAGTAAACGAACACGGCAGGGGGCTGCTCATTAACCCCGCTTATACGAGACTCACCGGGCTGTCAGAAAGTGAAGTCATTAATCAGCCTGCAACAGCCGATATCTCCGAAGGCGAAAGCATGCACATGCAGGTGTTAAAAACGAGAAGGCCTGTAAGAGGCGCGAAAATGCGTGTAGGCCCGCATAAAAAAGAAGTTGTTGTAAATGTTGCGCCTATTATCGTAAATGGACATTTAAAAGGCAGTGTTGGTGTTATTCATGATATGTCTGAAATACAGTCGCTGACATCAGAGCTGGACCGTGCCAGAAGAATTATCCGGAATCTGGAAGCGAAGTATACCTTTGAGGACATAATTGGAAAGTCAGATGATATTCAACTGGTGATTGAACAGGCACGCTTAGCTGCTAAAACCGGACGAACAGTGCTTTTAAGAGGCGAAGCAGGTACAGGAAAAGAGTTATTTGCCCATGCCATACACAATGCCGGTGACAGAAAATATTATTCGTTTGTAAGAGTAAATTGCGGATCAATGCCAACAGCTTACTTAAATGAGGCATTATACGGGACTGAAGAAGTGAATCAGGATGATCCCGGTGTTAATATAAAAAAAGGTTTGCTTGAACAAGCGGGAGAAGGCAGTGTTTTTCTGGACGAAATAGGAGAACTTAGCCTGGAGACACAGCGGACTTTATTGAAAACACTTCAAACCAAACAAATCATACGATTAAATGGGGAAAAAGCGATTCCGCTTAAAGCGAGAATTATTGCAGCAACCAATCACAATCTTGAAAGAGCCATCGCAGAAGGCAAGTTTTTAGAAGAATTATATTATTATCTCTCAAAGATGCCAATTCAATTGCCTTCCCTGCGCAGCCATAAGATGGATATACCGTCTTTGTGCGACCGCCTGGTTCAAAACCTGAATCAAGCGTATGGCAGGCATGTTAAAGGTGTATCAGAGTTCGGTCTCAGGCAGTTAATGGATCACAGCTGGCCGGGGAACGTAAGAGAGCTGGAGAATGTCTTAAGCCGTGCAATGATTTTCATGGACAGCCAGGAAACCTTAATTGAACCGAAACATTTAATTCCGCTGCAGACTCAAACTGCCTCACTCGCTAAAAATGAGGATCAGCAGGGCACGCTTGCCCAGCAGCTTGAACAGCTTGAGAAAGAAATACTTGAGCGGACATTAGTTAAACATAAAGGCAATAAAACAGCAGCATCAAAGGAATTAGATATTTCCATCCGAAATCTATATTACAAACTGGAAAAGTATGAACTTGATGTTGAAAGGAGCGTGAAATAAGTTGGTATCCTTTAACGAAATTTTGGCTCAGGCATCCTCTAAAAAAGAAGTGACTGTAGCGGTTGTTATGGCCGAAGATCTTGAAGTATTAAGCGCTATTGAAAAAGCATGTTCTTATGAGCTGGCTAATTTCATTCTGATCGGAGATGAGCAGAAAATAGATGAGCTCATTGCTGCCCATTTTACTTCACTGATGGAAACGGGAAGAATTGTGACGCGCCATGCGGCAAATCACAGCGAGGCAGCTCAGAAAGGAGTTCGTGCTGTAAGTGAAGGGGAAGCGTCAGTCTTGATGAAAGGCCATATTGAAACGGCGCCTCTTTTAAAAGCAGTTTTGCATAAAGAGTACGGACTTCGTACTGGTAATGTTCTTTCACACGTTGCTTTGTTTGAAGTTCCTTCTTTAAAACGCAGTATATTCGTCACAGATGCCGCAATGAACGTAGCGCCTGATCTGCATCAAAAAGTACAGATTGTTCACAACGCTGTAGCGATTGCTCAAAGCATCGGAGTAACAGAACCCAAAGTAGCTCCGCTGGCAGCGGTTGAAGTAGTCAACCCCTCCATGCAGGCAACGCTGGATGCTGCTTCCTTAACTCAAATGAATCGCAGAGGGCAAATTAAAGGCTGTGTCATAGACGGTCCGCTGGCTCTTGATATCGCGGTATCTGAAGAAGCGGCACGCCATAAGAAAATCGGCGGGGAAGTGGCAGGACAAGCTGATATCCTGCTTGTTCCCACCATCGAAGCAGGAAATATTTTATACAAATCACTGATGTATTTTGGGATGAGTCAGGTTGGGGCTGTCATAGCAGGAGCGAAAGCACCGATCGTCTTAACTTCAAGAGCAGACTCAGCAGAAAGCAAATTAAACTCACTAGCACTTGCAATTTGTTCATCAAATAATTAATCACCCTTGGGAGGAATTACAAATGGAACTATTTACTTATATGGAAAAGTACGATTACGAACAATTGGTTTTCTGTCAGGATAAAACATCTGGTTTAAAAGCGATAATCGCTATTCATGATACAACTCTTGGTCCGGCTCTTGGAGGAACAAGAATGTGGACATATGATAATGAAGAAGCAGCTATTGAGGATGCCCTGCGTTTAGCAAAAGGCATGACCTATAAAAACGCAGCTGCAGGATTGAACCTTGGCGGAGGTAAAACAGTAATTATCGGGGACCCTCTTAAAGATAAAAATGATGAAATGTTCCGTGCTTTTGGACGATATATACAAGGTCTTGCAGGGCGTTACATCACAGCAGAAGACGTAGGTACAACTGTAATGGACATGGATCTTATTCATGAAGAAACAGATTATGTAACCGGCATTTCTCCTGCATTTGGTTCTTCAGGCAACCCGTCACCAGTAACGGCGTACGGGGTGTATCGCGGAATAAAGGCAGCAGCTATGGAGGCGTTTGGAGACGATTCCCTAGAGGGCAAAACGATCGCAGTGCAGGGAGTTGGTAACGTTGCATTTACCTTATGCCGTCATTTGCATGAAGAAGGAGCTAAGCTTATTGTAACGGATATTAATAAAGCAGCAGTTCAGCGTGCTGTGGATGAATTTGGTGCCAAAGCTGTTGAACCAAATGAAATTTATGGCGTTGAATGTGATATTTTTACACCATGTGCATTGGGGGCAGTAATCAACGATCATACTTTAGAGGTGTTAAAGGCACAGGTAGTCGCTGGAGCTGCAAATAACCAATTAAAAGAGTCAAGACACGGAGACATTCTTCATGAACGCGGAATCGTTTATGCTCCGGATTATGTAATTAATGCAGGCGGGGTTATTAACGTAGCGGATGAATTATATGGCTACAACCGTGAACGTGCAATGAAAAATGTTGAAAAAATATATGATAATGTGGCAAAAGTATTTGAAATCGCAAAACGTGATGGTGTGCCAAGCTATGTAGCAGCGGATAAAATGGCTGAAGAGCGGATTGAACGCATGGCAAAATCAAGAAGCCAATTCCTGCAGCAGGGCCATCATATTTTAAGTCGCAGATAAGAACAGTTTAAGGCTTGTGTGCTTCCTTATATAGGAGTGCATGAGTCTGTATTATTGGAGGGAAATAACGTGCATGACACTCAATACCGTATATTAGTTATCAACCCTGGCTCTACATCTACAAAAATAGGGGTATTTGACGGCGAAACCGCTATCTTGGAAAAAACCATACGTCATGAAACAGCTGAAATTGAAAAATTCCCTAAAATTATTGACCAATATGATTTTAGAAAAAGAACAATTTTAGAAGCGCTTGATGAAGAGGGCATTAATATTTCTAAATTAAGAGCTGTATGTGGACGCGGTGGACTTTTGCGGCCGATAGAAGGCGGAACCTATTCTGTTAATGAAGAAATGCTTCGCGATTTAAAGGCAGGCTATTCAGGACAGCACGCATCTAACCTAGGCGGAATTATTGCATTTGAAATTGCGAATGGATTAAATATTCCTTCCTATATAGTAGATCCTGTTGTAGTGGATGAGCTTGATGACATTGCAAGAATTTCAGGTTTCTCCCTTATTGAACGTAAAAGTATTTTTCATGCATTGAATCAAAAAGCGGTTGCGCGTCGCGTAGCAAAAGAGCTTGGCAGGAAATATGAGGAATCGACATTTCTTGTGACACATATGGGTGGTGGAATCACTGTAGGCGTCCATAAAGGGGGACGTGTGATTGAAGTAAATAACGGACTGCACGGGGATGGACCATTTAGTCCTGAAAGAGCGGGAACAGTTCCGGCTGGCGATCTGGTTGAACTGTGTTTTTCAGGAGATTATTATCGTGAGGAAATTATGAAAAAGCTAGTCGGCCAGGGCGGACTTGTCGGATACCTTGGAACGAACGATGCGATTCAAGTGGAAAAAATGATTCAGTCAGGCAATAAAGATGCAAAAAAAGTTTATGATGCAATGGCCTACCAGGTTGCCAAAGAAATCGGTGCTGCCAGTGCAGTTGTATTCGGAAAGGTCGATGCCATTATCCTCACAGGCGGATTGGCTTACGGCAAGAGCTTTGTAGATGAAATACAGGAACGCATTAACTGGATTGCGGATGTGATTGTGAAGCCGGGAGAAAATGAACTTCAGGCATTAGCGGAGGGAGCTCTCAGAGTTCTCAGAGAAGAAGAAACAGCAAAAGTGTATCCAAATGCAATGCGGAAAGTACGTAACTAAGGAGGTACAATCATGGCCAGAGATTACGATCTAGTCATTTTAGGCGGAGGTACAGGCGGTTATGTAGCGGCAATTCGCGCATCACAATTGGGCCTGTCAACAGCAATCGTTGAAAAAGGAAAAATAGGTGGAACATGCCTGCATAGAGGGTGTATTCCAAGCAAAGCGCTGCTGAGAAGTGCTGAAGTTTATTCAACAGCAAAGCATGCAGGGGAATTCGGCGTTCTGACCGGTGACGTTTCACTCGATTTTGCGAGAGTTCAGGAGCGCAAGCAGTCGATTGTAGATCAGCTTCACAAAGGTGTTCAGCACTTGATGAAACAAGGAAAAATTGATGTATATGATGGATTTGGACGCATTTTGGGACCTTCCATCTTTTCGCCAATGCCAGGTACCATTTCAGTTGAAATGACTGATGGCACTGAAAATGAAATGCTGATTCCGAAAAATGTAATAGTGGCAACTGGATCGAGACCCCGTACACTTCCTGGCCTTGAACTGGACGGCGAAAAAGTAGTCAGTTCAGATCAGGCACTTGAGCTTGAAAACCTTCCTAAATCAATCATTATTGTTGGCGGTGGAGTTATAGGGATTGAGTGGGCATCGATGATGGCTGACTTTGGAGTGAAAGTCACGGTTTTGGAATATGCAGATCGAATCATTCCTACAGAAGATCACGACGTCTCCAAGGAAATGCAGAAGCTTCTGAAGAAAAAAGGAATCAGCATCATTACTGGCGCTAAAGTAAATGCCGAAAGCGTTGCGAAAGAAAATGCAGATGTTTCTATTCAGGCTGATGTTAAAGGCAAAAATGAAACCTACTCAGCTGAAAAAATTCTGGTTTCAGTCGGCCGTCAAGCCAATACTGAAGGCATCGGCATTGAAAACACGGATATTCAAATTGAAAATGGTTTTGTTAAAGTAAATAAAATGCTTCAAACAAAAGAATCTCATATTTATGCGATCGGTGATGTAATCGGAGGGCTGCAGCTCGCACACGTTGCTTCTCATGAAGGAATTCATGCGGTAGAACATATTGCCAACCAGGTTGTAGAGCCGATTGATTATACACTTGTTTCAAAATGTATTTATTCAAGTCCTGAAGCCGCAAGTGTCGGATTAACTGAGCAGGAAGCAAAAGATCAGGGCTTTGAAGTGAAAATTGGCAAGTTCCCGTTTAAAGCAATTGGGAAAGCACTGGTTTTTGGAGAATCTGATGGATTTGTTAAAATGGTGGCTGATGCAAAGACAAATGATTTACTTGGCGTTCATATGATTGGCCCGCATGTTACCGATATGATATCTGAAGCGGGACTGGCCCGGGTTCTCGATGCTACTCCTTGGGAAGTGGGACAAACCATTCATCCTCATCCAACTCTCAGCGAAGCCATTGGAGAGGCTGCTTTAGCAGTTGACGGAAAAGCAATACACTCATAATTTTTTAAAATTAAAGGAGGGACTCTTGATGAGTAATAATCGACATAAAGAACTTGGGCTGTCAAATGAACAGGTTCTGGAGATTTATAAAACGATGCTGATGGCAAGAAGAATTGATGAACGCATGTGGCTGCTGAACCGTTCTGGCAAGATTCCGTTTGTTATCTCATGCCAGGGGCAGGAAGCAGCGCAAGTAGGAGCTTCATTCGCATTGGATACGGATAAAGACTATGCACTGCCGTATTACCGGGATATGGGAGTTGTTCTCCATTTCGGCATGACTGCAAAAGAATTGATGCTATCAGGTTTTGCCAAAGCAGAAGATCCAAATTCAGGCGGACGTCAAATGCCTGGGCATTTTGGTCAGAAAAAAAACCGCATCGTAACTGGCTCTTCACCAGTAACAACGCAGGTGCCTCATGCAGTTGGACTGGCGCTGGCCGGCAAAATGGAGAAAAAAGACTTAGTCACATTTGTAACATTTGGTGAGGGTTCTTCCAATCAGGGAGATTTCCATGAAGGCGCTAACTTTGCCGGTGTACATAAGCTTCCGGTTATCTTCATGTGTGAAAATAATAAATATGCAATTTCAGTACCAATTGAAAAACAATTGGCGTGTGAAAACGTTTCTGATCGCGCAATAGGTTATGGAATGCCTGGCGTAACAGTGGATGGCAATGATCCGCTTGAAGTGTACCGCGTTGTAAAAGAAGCTGCTGACCGGGCGCGTCGCGGTGAAGGTCCAACATTGGTTGAAACCGTTTCCTACAGACTAACTGCTCACTCTTCAGATGATGACGACCGTGCTTACCGTTCTCCTGACGAAGTGGCAAAAGCAAAATCGCTTGATCCAATTATTACTTTCGGTGCTTATCTTAAAGAAACCAAGGTTATGGATGACGCTCTTGAAAAAGAAATTAATGACCGAATCATGAAAGAAGTTAACGAAGCAACGGAATATGCAGAAAAAGCACCATATGCAGATCCTGAATCAGCTTTAAAATACGTGTACGCGGAAGAAAATTAAGGGGGAACAAACCGATGCCAGTAATGTCTTATATAGATGCTGTTACACTAGCAATGAAGGAAGAAATGGAACGGGACGAGCGAGTGTTTGTTCTCGGCGAAGATGTAGGTAAAAAAGGCGGCGTATTTAAAGCTACGCATGGTCTTTATGATCAGTTTGGAGAAGACCGGGTTATTGATACCCCGCTGGCTGAATCAGCTATTGCCGGAGTTGGTATTGGCGCTGCAATGTACGGAATGCGACCTATTGCTGAAATGCAGTTTGCAGACTTCATCATGCCGGCTATAAACCAGATTATTTCTGAAGCAGCAAAAATTCGCTACCGTTCCAATAATGACTGGAGCTGTCCAATGGTCATCCGTGCACCATATGGCGGCGGTGTTCACGGTGCACTTTACCACTCGCAATCCGTTGAAGCGATATTTGCCAATCAGCCTGGATTAAAAATTGTCATGCCCTCCACCCCTCATGATGTAAAAGGATTATTAAAAGCAGCAATTCGAGACGAAGATCCTGTATTATTCTTTGAGCATAAACGGGCGTACCGTTTAATCAAGGGTGAGGTGTCTGAAGACGATTATACAATTGAAATTGGAAAAGCTGATGTAAAACGCGAGGGAGATGACATTACAGTCATCACGTATGGATTATGCGTTCATTTTGCGCTGCAGGCTGCTGAACGTTTAGCGGAAGATGGCTACAATGCACATATTCTTGACTTGCGTACTGTTTATCCGTTGGATAAAGAAGCAATTATTGAAGCGGCTTCCAAAACAGGGAAAGTTCTATTGCTTACAGAGGACACGAAAGAAGGAAGCATAATGGGAGAAGTTGCTGCCATAATTGCAGAAAACTGCCTGTTTGACCTCGATGCGCCAATTATGCGTCTGTCTGGTCCTGATGTACCGGCAATGCCATATGCTCCGACAATGGAAAAATATTTTATGGTTAACCCAGATAAAGTTGAAAAAGCAATGAAAGAATTAGCGGAATACTAATTATAGGAGGACGAACCTTTGAGTACTGAAAAAATGACGATGCCTCAGCTTGGCGAATCAGTTACAGAAGGCACCATTGAAAAGTGGCTGGTTGCACCAGGTGACCATGTTAATAAATATGATCCGATAGCAGAAGTAAATACGGATAAAGTAAATGCGGAAGTGCCTTCCTCTTTCAGTGGGATTATGAAAGAACTCCTTGCCAATGAAGGGGATACCCTGGAAGTAGGAGAAGTAATCTGTACGATCGACATCGAAGGCGGAGAAAGCAGTGAAGCTCCCGCTGAAGAAACAAAAGAAGAGCCGGAAAAAACATCTTCGCCTGCAAGCAAAGCGGCTGCGCCAGTAAAAACCAAGCAGGAAAAAACGGCTGATAACAGTTCAAAAGCCCGCTACTCTCCGGCAGTATTACGACTTTCACAAGAGCACGATATTGATTTAACACAAGTGCATGGTTCCGGTAAAGAAGGTCGTATTACAAGAAAAGATCTGCAAAAACTAATTGACAGCGGAAGTATTCCAAGTGCTTCTGACGCACCGTCAAAAACAGAGGAACAGCCGGCTGCCCAGACAGCGACTGCTGCATCTTCTGCTCCAAAAACACCTTCACAGGGGCCTTCTGTCCAGTCAGCACCTGGTGATATAGAAATTCCAGTAACCGGCATCCGGAAAGCGATTGCTGCTAATATGCTGAAAAGCAAGCACGAAGCACCTCACGCCTGGACCATGATGGAAGTGGATGTAACCAATCTGGTTACCTACCGTGATTCATTGAAAGCAGACTTTAAGCAAAAAGAAGGATTTAATTTAACGTATTTTGCTTTTTTTGTAAAAGCAATCGCTCAGGCGTTGAAGGAATTCCCTCAAATGAACAGCATGTGGGCTGGAGATAAGATCATCCAGAAAAAAGACATCAATATCTCCATTGCCGTAGCAACTGAGGATGCATTATTTGTCCCGGTCATTAAGCATGCAGATGAAAAAACGATTAAAGGTATAGGCCGTGAGATTAATGAACTTGCTCAAAAAGTCCGTGCAGGCAAGTTAAAATCAGAAGATATGCAGGGTGGAACATTTACTGTAAATAACACTGGATCGTTCGGTTCGGTCCAATCTATGGGCATTATCAACCATCCGCAGGCAGCAATTTTGCAAGTTGAATCCATTGTAAAGCGTCCTGTCGTAATGGATCACGGTATGATTGGAGTACGAGACATGGTAAACCTGTGCCTGTCACTTGATCATCGTGTCCTCGATGGACTAGTATGCGGACGTTTTCTACAGCGGGTTAAAGAGATTCTTGAAACAATCTCTAAAGAAAACACTTCTGTTTATTAAAGGCTGTCGTTCAATCATAAGCAAAAAGTAAAAGAATGGTCCAGCAGGGCTCAATAAATTTAGCTCTGTAAAAATCGGCTGTTGATATTTGACCAACGTTGATTGGAGCTGAAGGTGTGAGACCCCCGCCCCGCGGAAAGCGAACGCCTTCGTGCTGCACTCAACAGCCACGTTTAACAAAGCCTTATATTTAAATAGCGTGCAAAAGCTGAGCATCTAAAATGATGCTCAGCTTTTTTAATCCTGCTGTTTACTTCCATCCATGCGTTCTTTGTACTAGAATAAGAGTATACATATTTGAAAACGATTACATACAAAGGAGGGAAGCTGCTCAGCAGCAAATAGCATGAAAGAAAATGTACCGCCATTTGAATCCTATACATTTTTACAATGGCAGCAACTGCTTGAATCCACGCTCAAGGGAAAAACACTAAATGATTTAAATACGATGACGTATGAGGGGATTACGCTTCAGCCGCTGTATACCGAAAGACCGGCAGCTTCTGACCAGCACCCGTCAAGATGGTGGAGTTTAACCAATCAATGGCATGTAGCTCAACAAATAAAAGCTGATTCTGTAGAAGCTGCTGTAAAACAGACAGAAATTGAGCTGTCAAAAGGTTCCGACGTTATCGCTGTTAAAGAAGATGGAAATGGATCATGGTCAAAAGGACAATTGGAATCTTTGTTATCACTTCAAAAAAAGCCGCATCTATTTGTAATAAACCAACCAATTACAAAAAAATGGATGCCGTTTCTTATCGATTTTAAAAACCAGCATGATGTTCAAGGTGTGTTTGGCTATGATTTTATATCGGGAGAAGCTGCTAAGGGACAGATGACTTCACCAGGTGAGCTGGAGCAATGGGTCGCTGATTTAAATGAATTATCTCATGCTCATCCTTCACTCCAAACAGTGGTGATCTCAACGGTTCCTTATCATCATGCAGGAGCCAATGCTGTTCAGGAATTAGCACTTTCACTAGCCGAAGCCGCATGGATGATAAATCATCTCGCTCAGGAAGGATGGCAGGTGGAGGATATTGTACCAAAAATGCATATTCAATTTGCTACGGGATCTGCCTTCTTTTTAGAAATTGCCAAAATAAGAGCTTTTCGTGCTTTATGGAGCCATTTTATTGACTGTTACGCGGTGGGAGACCTGCCAGTTTCAATAGGCAGTGAAAGCTCGCCATTTACAAAGACAGTGCAGGATCCGCATGTAAACATATTAAGAGCGGGTAACGAAGCTTTTGCAGCAGCCCTCGGAGGGGTGAATTATCAGCATGTGGAGCCATACAGCTCAAGTTATGAAACACCTTCTCCACTGGCAGTAAGAATTGCACGGAATATCCAATTGATTTTAAAAGAAGAAACCTTTCTTAAAGGAATAGCGGATCCTGGGGGAGGCTCGTACTTTATCGAGTCCCTCACAAAACAGCTGGCTGACGCCGCATGGGATTGCTTCATTGAAATAGAAGAAATGGGTGGGGTACAGGAAGCTCTGTCCAGCGGATGGATACAGCAAAGCATTGATCATGTCTGGTCACAAAGAAAACATGACAATGCTGTTCGTAAAACTACCATTGTGGGGACAAACCGGTATGCTCCAATTGAAAAAATACCCATGCCGGAAACTCAGAACACCTCCCTTGAAACTGCGATTATGCCGCTCCCTATCCGCAGAAATGGTGAAGACTGGGAAGCATTAGTAGGCGATCTTCAGCAAAAAGCTGATTTGCCTCCTGTAGATTTAATTTGCTTAGGCAAATTAAAGGAGTATAAACCAAGAATGGATTTTGTTCAGGGGGTTTTAAACACAATTGGAATAAAATCGACTAACCGGCAGTCAGCAGGCTCTTCACCTGTACAAATTATTTGCGGTACAGATGAGGCGTACGCAGCTGTAGAAAATCTGCTTCAATCAAAAAAATCCTCCCAATCTTTTTATGTAGCTGGTAAAGCTAGCAACGAACAAATGGAAAAGTGGAGAAACGCAGGATTGAATGACTCCGTATATGAAGGCAAAGACTTGATAGAGTTTTTAAAGGTTATTGTAAAACAGCTAGAAGAGGTGAGTTCAAATGAAACCGGCATTTAACAAACACCCATTTAAATGGGGATCACAGCACCAGTCGTATATGCCAAAAAGTTCGAATCTTACAACCAATGAGGAAATTGAGGTAAAGGCAGCTTATAAACAAAATGATACCCAGTCGTTTGTTCATTTAAAAGACCTGCCCGGACTTGAACCCTATACACGAGGACCATATCCAACCATGTATGTTTCAAGGCCCTGGACTGTCAGACAATATGCAGGTTTTTCCACAGCTGAAGAAAGCAATGCATTCTATAGAAGAAACCTGGAAATGGGACAAAAAGGCCTGTCTGTGGCATTTGACTTAGCGACACACCGGGGGTACGATTCTGATCACCCAAGAGTAACAGGTGATGTGGGGAAAGCAGGTGTAGCAATTGATTCGATTGAAGATATGAAAATATTATTTGATGGGATACCCCTGGATCAAATGTCTGTATCGATGACAATGAATGGTGCAGTACTTCCTATTATGGCCTTTTATATTGTAGCTGCAGAAGAACAGGGAGTAACTCCTGAGAGGCTTTCAGGGACGATCCAAAATGATATTTTAAAAGAGTATATGGTGAGGAATACATATATTTATCCGCCAGAGGTGTCAATGAAGATCATAGCGGATATTTTTTCTTACACAGCCCAAAACATGCCGAGATTTAATTCGATCAGTATTTCAGGCTACCATATGCAGGAAGCAGGAGCCCCCGCCGACCTTGAATTAGCTTATACGATTGCTGATGGCCTGGAGTATGTACGAACAGGGATTGAGGCAGGTATTGACATCGATCAATTTGCTCCAAGGCTTTCTTTTTTCTGGGGAATTGGAATGAACTATTTTATGGAAGTGGCAAAGATGAGAGCAGCAAGAAGAATGTGGGCTGTGCTGATGAAGGACTTTAAACCAAAAAATAAAAAGTCATTAATTCTGCGCACACACTCTCAAACCTCCGGCTGGTCATTAACTGAGCAGGATCCATTTAATAATGTCATGCGTACATTAGTCGAAGCGCATGCTGCCGCAATGGGGCACACACAATCTCTTCATACAAACGCTCTTGATGAAGCAATTGCTTTGCCAACAGATTTTTCTGCCCGCATTGCAAGAAACACGCAGCTTTTTTTACAGGAAGAAACAGATATTACAAAAGTTATTGATCCTTGGGGCGGATCTTATTATGTTGAGACGCTGACAAAAGAATTAATGGATAAAGCATGGACGCATATTGAAGAAATTGAAGGCTTAGGCGGCATGACCAAAGCAATTGAAACCGGGCTACCTAAAATGAAAATAGAAGAAGCAGCAGCGAAACGCCAAGCTAAAATTGACTCTGGAGCGGAAGTGATCATCGGAGTCAACAAATTCCGCTTAGAAAAAGAAGAGTCAATGGACATTTTATCGATTGACAATGAGGCGGTTAGAAAAAGCCAGATTAACCGGCTGGAAGCGGTCAGAGATACAAGAGATGATCATGAGGTTCAGCAGTCGTTAGCAGCAATATCTGGCGCCATTCAGTCAGGTGAAGGAAATCTTTTGGCATTAGCTGTTAATGCAGCCCGTGCGAGGGCGACGCTGGGTGAGATTTCAAAAGCCATAGAAGATGTACATGGACGGCATAAAGCGGTTATCAGATCGATTAGCGGGGTTTACAGCCAATCCTTTGCAGATCATGAACAAATCGAGGGAGTTCGTGAACTGGCGAATGAATTTTTAGAAGCAGAAGGAAGACGCCCCCGAATCTTAATTGCAAAAATGGGCCAGGACGGTCATGACAGGGGAGCGAAAGTCATCGCTACTGCTTTTGCTGATTTGGGTTTTGACGTAGATATCGGGCCATTGTTCCAAACACCTCAGGAAACGGCTACACAGGCGGTTGAAAACGATGTTCATGTCATAGGAGTAAGTTCGCTGGCTGCTGGACATAAAACACTGCTGCCTGCCCTTATGAAGGAATTAAAAAAGTGGGGCAAGGAAGATATTATAGTGGTAATCGGCGGGGTCATACCGGCTCAGGACTATCCGTTTCTCCTTGAAAACGGAGCCACCGCTATATTTGGTCCTGGGACTGTAATACCCGTTGCAGCAGAAAAGGTCCTTGAAGAAATTTATCGCCGTTTAGGGTATGAGGAAGTGGAGCAGGATGGCTGACAAATTTCCTTACAACAGGAAAAAACGCTTATTTAAAAAAGCAGAACAAACAGAACTCTCCATCGACCTTCTTGCGTCTGCTATTCAAAGCGGGGATCGTAAATCACTGGCCCAGGGAATCACTTTAGTGGAAAGCAAAGCGGTTCATCATCGTAAAAAAGCATCGCAGCTTGTGCAGCAACTTCTTCCGGGTACAGGAAATAGTATACGGATTGGGATAACCGGCGTGCCAGGTGCCGGTAAAAGCACATGGATTGAAACGTTTGGGCTTAAATTAGCAGAGGAAGGGCATAAAATCGCGGTACTGGCGATTGATCCCAGTTCATCTCTATCAGGCGGCAGTATTCTCGGGGATAAAACAAGAATGGAGGAATTATCCCATCATGCGAATGTATTCATAAGGCCGACACCAACCGCAGGTACACTGGGAGGGGTTCACCGAATGACACGGGAAACCATGCTGTTGTGCGAGGCATCAGGTTATGATGTTATTTTAATTGAAACAGTAGGTGTCGGACAAAGTGAGAGCATGGTAAGAGGAATGGTTGATTTCTTTTTACTGCTGGCTTTAACTGGCGGCGGAGATGAACTGCAGGGAATGAAAAAAGGGATATTGGAGCTGGTGGATGCCATTTTGATTAACAAGGCAGACGGGGATAATATTAGTAAAGCAAAAAAAGCCAAAAGTGAATATCGTCAGCTGCTCCACTTCCTGCAGCCTGCTACAAAAGGATGGACAACCTCTGCGTATACCTGTTCAGCCCATACTGGAGAAGGGATAGAAGAAGCGTGGATGCTAATTAAAACGTTTGTACAGAAAACAAAAGAGAACGGGGTGTTTGACAGCAGGCGTTCCTCGCAGGCGCTTGACTGGATGAACCAAATGGTGATTGACCGTTTATTTGATGACTTCATGCATCATCCCGGGCGAAAAGAGGAATTAGCTGACTTGAAAAGCCGGGTATTAAACGGCTCCCTTTCCCCCACAGAAGCGGTGGAAATGTTATTTTCTCCATAAAAAAGGGACGGTTTCTTTAAAATAGAAACCATCCAATCATCTAGGGAGTTTGGGGGTCAAATCTAGATTCTTTAGTAGTATACCCAGTTAAGAGAAAGCTAAACTGCTAGGATTTAAAAAAGTTTTAATTAGTTGCTTCCATAATGAATATCCACTATCATACAAGTAGAGTAACCACCAAAGGAGAGACGTCTTATGAGCATGGATTTTAATATTTTTATGAACGACGTTGTACGTCAAGCGCGTGAAGAAATTGAAGCGGCGGGATATCAGCAGCTGAAAACACCTGAAGAAGTGGAAACTACACTTGAGCAAAACGGGACAACCCTGGTAATGGTTAATTCAGTTTGCGGTTGTGCCGGAGGAATAGCACGTCCTGCAGCTGCTCATTCCATTCATTATGATAAAAGACCGGATCGTCTGGTTACTGTTTTTGCAGGTCAGGATAAAGAAGCAACTGCAAAAGCGCGAAGCTATTTTGAAGGATATCCACCATCGTCACCTTCCTTTGCTCTTTTAAAGGATGGGAAAATAGTATCGATGGTAGAACGGCATGAAATTGAAGGACATGATCCGATGTCTGTTATTACGAATCTTCAAAGTTTGTTTGAAGTGCACTGTGAGGAAGTTTAAAACTGAATGTATTGTACAATAACGCATGCTGAAGCATGCGTTATTTTATTCTTTTAATAACAAAGATAAATGCAACATACTCACCAGTCGTGACAGTCTTCAGCATAACTGATATTATGAAGCATGTTTATATTAGCGGCAGGCACTTGGGATGAAAGGAGAAAGAAACATCGTGATTAATGTAACAGGGTTAAATAAATCATTCGGGGAATTACATGTTTTAAAAGACATCGATGCTGTTGTGAATGAAGGGGAAGTTGTCGTAGTAATTGGTCCATCAGGTTCAGGGAAATCCACTTTTCTTCGTTGTTTAAATCTGCTTGAAACGCCGACCTCGGGAACAATTAACATTGCAAATGATAACATTACAGCCAAAAAGTTTAATCCTCTTAAGCTTCGCAGCAAGGTGGGGATGGTGTTTCAGCATTTCCATCTCTTTCCTCATATGACTGCGCTGGAGAATGTCACCTATGCCCCCATGAAAGTGAAAGGTTTGAAAAAGAGAGAAGCGAATCAGTTTGGAATAGAGCTTTTGTCACGAGTCGGACTGGAAGAGAAAGCAGACGTATATCCGAACCGTTTATCAGGAGGTCAAAAGCAGCGTGTTGCAATTGCAAGGGCATTGGCAATGGAACCCTCTATTATGCTCTTTGACGAACCGACCTCTGCGCTTGATCCGGAAATGGTAAAAGAAGTGCTGGATGTAATGAAGTCACTTGCAAAAACGGGCATGACAATGATGGTTGTAACCCATGAGATGGGCTTTGCGCGGGAAGTGGCGGACAGAGTGATTTTTATGGATGAAGGAATGCTGTTGGAAGAGTCAGATCCTGTCCTTTTTTTCAAATCTCCTGCAAGCCAACGTGCGAAAGATTTCTTGCATAAAGTATTATAATCGTAGTATGGTTCTAAGAAAATAGTCAAAGATCATTTTTCTTTATACTGGAAGGGAATAACGCCATGTTTCGAATTGGATATCGAACATTAAAAACCGCTGTTGGAACGGCAATAGCCATTATGATTGCACAGTTCTTCGAAATTGACAACTACGCTTCAGCCGGAATTATTACGATCCTATGTATTCAAAATACAAAAAGAAAATCAATACGTGCTTCCTGGAGCCGGTTTGCAGCGTGCGTTCTGGCTATGGTGTTTTCGGCCGTTTTTTTTGAAGTAATTGCATATCATCCGCTTGTTATCGGATTAATGATCCTGTTTTTTATTCCAACAACCGTTATTTTAAATATAAAAGAGGGCATTGTGACAAGCAGTGTTATCATTTTGCACATCTTCATGAATGGGCAGATAACAGTGGATTCTATTTTAAATGAGCTTTGGATTATTGTGATTGGTGTAGGGATTGCACTTATCATGAACTTATATATGCCAAGTGTTGAATCAAAACTGGTTTATCTGCAAGAAAAAATCGAATCAAATTTTTATGAAATTTTCACACAAATAGCTGCATATTTACGGGATGAAAACAGCAGCTGGGACGGAAAAGAAATTACGGAGACTGACAAACTGCTGAGTGAGGCGAAAACGCTGGCTTTTCAAGATGTGGAAAATCATTTTATGAGAAATGAAAATCACTATTACTTGTATTTTACGATGAGGCAAAAGCAGTTTGAGTTAGTTGAACGTATGCTGCCGCTGATTTCCTCTTTGTCATCTTCTGTTGAACAGCGGGAAATGATTGCTTCTTTTGTTGAAGATCTTAGCGACCATATCCACGGTGGAAATACGGCCATTCTCTATTTGAAAAAATTATTTGATCTGAAGCTGAAATTTGAAGAAATGGAAATGCCAAAAACGCGTGAAGAATTTGAAACAAGAGCTGCGCTTTATCAGTTTATTCGTGAGATGGAGGAGTATCTGCAGTTAAAGCAGTCTTTTAGAGGTCTGCCTGATCCTGATAAAAAATAGAGCTTTAACAATAAAGCCGCTTTTATCTTCTTTGCTGAGATAAAAGTGGCTTTAATTACTGTTGATTCTGCCTGTCTAAATAGTTTATCAGATAGACCATATCTGTATAAATATGAGCATGCATGAAAGAAGAGGCTTCTTCATGTTTTCGATTAATTAATGCTTTGGCAATTTCACCATGTTCAATAACAATTTCCTCTCTGCGTTTAGGATCTTCCATATTCATGCTCCGATAAAAAAAAGTGAGCGTGCGAAGATCATTTAATTGCTTTTGAAGTCTCAAGTTTTTACTTGATTCAATAATGGCGTCATGAAAAAGGCTGTTCAGATTAACCAGTTCCTGTTTTATCTCTTCTTTATCATCTGATAATACTTGTTCAGCTGTTTGGACGAGTTCAAGGATATGGTCCAATTCCTTGTCGGTAGCATTTTTAGCTGCTAGTGATACAGCTAAAGATTCCATTACCTGTCTGCATTGATAGATTTGTTCAACATCGGAGGAAGAAGGCTGATATACGAAAATTCGCGACTGCTTGTCTTGTATTAACAGGCCTTCATTTTCCAGTGTTCGTATAGCTTCGCGGACGGGACTTCTGCTGACCTGTAATTCTCTGGCTATTTTTGCTTCGAATAAACGTTCATTTGGGGGATATATGCCTTCAATAATTCTGTACTTAATTAATTGATGAACTTGTTCATGAATTGATTTTTTTTTCTCAATCAATGGACTCATAGTATATCCTCCTTCTAAAGATAGGACAGTTACAGTATAACTGAACTTTTAAAATAGGCAGATTTGTCGAAATGTTGAATTATTTCTTGACGAATCCCTGCAACGTTTGTATGCTAGTAACAATGCTACCTGTCGACTGTCGACAGCTTTTTTTATCAGTATATATGTAAGCGCTTCAAAATAAAAGGGGGAATGTTTTGATGACGTACCAGGGGTTTGTGGATTCGCTTTGGCGGTCCCACAAAAAAACAAAAAATCTGCTTTTTATTTCAAAAAAGGATTCGGATAAAACTGACAGCCAACGTACCAGCAATGATGGCTCCTCAGCGAGTGGCAAAGGACCGGATAACAGGTCAAGCTACTCTGCTTCCCAGCGCACAGGTTTACTTTTGGGCCCGCTATTATTCTTTCTGACTATCTTTCTATTCAATCCTGAAACCCTTAGCAATGGAGGGAAAATGGTCTTAGCTACAACGCTCTGGGTGGCCACTTGGTGGATTACAGAAGCCATCCCAATTCCGGCTGCTTCACTGCTGCCAATTATACTGCTCCCGCTGACAGGAGCGCTCGAAGGGTCTGCTGTGACAGCAAGCTATGGAGACCCGATCGTCTTCTTATTTCTGGGCGGATTTATGATTGCGCTGGCAATGGAACGATGGAATCTCCATAAGCGGATTGCGTTAAATATTATTTCAGTGGTTGGTACATCTACATCAAGTATTATTCTGGGATTTATGATTGCCACCGGTTTTTTATCAATGTGGGTATCAAATACAGCAGCTGTTATGATGATGGTGCCAATCGCAACAGCCATAACCTACCAGGTATCTCAAAGTCTTAAAAATTCAAAAGAAGACTATTCTCTTGAAGAAGAAAAGTTTTCAAAAGCATTATTATTTGCTGTTGGTTATGCAGGAACAATTGGCGGGCTTGGAACGCTGATCGGTACGCCTCCAAATCTTCTTTTAGCAGGGATCGTGCAGGAGTTATACGGAATTCAAATTTCGTTTGCGACCTGGATTTTATACGCTGCGCCTGTCGTAATCGTCCTTCTCTTTACATCATGGCTTTATCTGACGAAAATTGCGCATCCAATAAAGTTAAAGCATTTGCCTGGAGGAAAAGAACTAATTAAATCAGAGAAAAACAAACTTGGAAAAATCTCCTATGAAGAGATCGCGGTTTCAATTGTATTCGTTTTCGCTGCCTTCATGTGGATTACAAGAACCTTCCTTTGGGAAAATGAGAACTTTTTCGTTATACCGGGGATTAATGATACCATGATTGCCATTACAGCAGGTGTTTTGCTTTTCTTAATTCCTTCGAGAACAAAACAGGGTAGAATTTTGGACTGGACGGTCGCAAAAGATATACCTTGGGGAATTTTGCTGTTATTTGGAGGCGGTTTAGCAATTGCTGCCGGGTTTAAAGAAACGGGACTAGCTACCTGGATTGGTGAACAGTTAACCATTCTAGAAGGGGTAAACTTTATTCTTATGATATTGCTTACAACCGCGCTGGTTTTATTTTTAACCGAAATTACATCAAATACAGCTACTGCAACAATGATATTGCCGGTTCTTGCTTCACTTGCGGTTGCGATTAACGTCCATCCGTATGCATTGATGGTCCCTGCTGCAATGGCTGCAAACTGTGCTTTTATGCTGCCAGTGGGAACTCCGCCAAACGCGATCATATTTGCTACAGGTAAAATAAAAATTTTAGAGATGGTTAAAAACGGATTTTGGATCAATATTGCCTGTGTTATTTTAATAACTGCAGCAGTTTATTTCTATCTTCCAGCTATTTTTGGCATTGATTTAACAACATTCCCTGATGCGCTTAGGTAATGGAAGGAAAGGAAGAAAATAAATGAAAAAGTATACAATAGCTTGTTTGCCGGGAGATGGGATAGGAATAGAAGTTATGGCATCAGCGAAGCAAGTTCTGCAAACCGTTGCCAGGCTCGATGACAGCGTCGAATTACAGATGATCGATTTTCCATGGGGATCTGATTATTATCTTGAGACCGGAGCAATGATGCCGGAGGATGCAATTGATCAATTAAAAACCTTTGATGCAATTTTCCTGGGGGCTGTAGGAAATCCTGCTCTGGTGCCTGACCATATCTCTTTGTGGGGCATGTTGATAAAAATACGCAGGGAGCTCGAGCTTTCTATTAATGTTCGTCCGGCCCGTACGATAAAAGGAATTCAATCTCCTCTGTATTCTCCAAAAGACTTTGACTTAATTGTGGTCCGTGAAAACAGTGAAGGAGAGTACAGCGAAGCCGGAGGAATTATTCATCATGGAGAAGATGAAATTGCGGTTCAAAATGGCATATTTACGAGAAAAGCCACTGAAAAGGCGATGAAATACGCATTTGAATTAGCAGGGAAACGAAATTCACACCTGACAAGTGCAACAAAATCCAATGGAATTGTTCATTCCATGCCGTTTTGGGACAGGGTGTTTAATGAGGTTTCAGCTCTGTATCCTCACGTCACATCAAACGCTAATCATATTGATGCGCTCGCTGCATTTTTCGTAACAAAACCAGAAAGCTTTGATGTCATTGTCGCTTCCAATTTATTTGGTGACATCCTGACAGACATTGGAGGGGCAATAATGGGAAGCATCGGCATTGCTCCTTCAGCTAATTTGAATGTGGAGGGAAAATACCCGTCAATGTTTGAGCCGGTGCATGGTTCAGCGCCGGATATAGCTGGGCAGGGAAAAGCGAATCCCTTTGGGCAGATTTGGACTGCTAAAATGATGCTGGATCATCTGGGTTTGCCTCACCTCGGAAAAATTATTCTGGATGCTGCAGAAGAGGCGACCAGCAATGGAGTTAAAACAGCTGACATAGGGGGTTCTTCTACCACGGAGGAAGTAACAGAAGCGATCTGTTCCTTAATTAGCAATAAAGTTAAAATATAAAAAAACAGCCTTTCCGATTAAAGGAAGGGCTGTTTCTCTACTTACTGTATTTTTTTACTTAAAGAACCATCGACAGCCCAATGGCTAATGTGGAAGCCAACATAGCAAATATCATTAAATAGACTATAATTTTACGAAATTTCCGATTGCGCAAGTATGCTCGCTCCTTTATAAGGCATAGTAAATATATTTTAGCGTCATACTATGAAAATCGCAAGTAGCTGGTCAACATATCGAGTTATCGGTACAATAGAATAGAAAGTTTTTGTGAAAGGATGATAGTATGGAAAAAGTGGATCATATCGGAATTGCAGTTAAATCGATTGAAGCGTCGCTGCCATTTTATACTGAAATGTTAGCGCTTACTTTAATTAAAAAAGAAACAGTGGAAAACCAGGGGGTTGCTGTTGCTTTTATCGATGCGGGAAATGTGAAATTGGAATTGCTGGAACCATTGAATGACCTCTCTCCCATTGCAAAATTTATTGAGAAAAAGGGAGAGGGTATTCATCATATAGCTTTTAAGGTTGAGGGAATCGATCAAAGGTTGAATGATCTGAAGGAAAAGGGAATTCGCTTTATCTCGGACCAGCCAAAACCCGGAGCAGGCGGTGCTGCGGTAGCTTTCATGCATCCTACTCAGGCTCATGGGGTCTTATATGAAATTTGTGATCATTCGTCAATAAAAGGAGCGGCTGGAAATGAGTAATATGTTTGAAAAAATAAATGAGCTTTATGATAGAAGAAGAGAGATTGAAATGGGCGGAGGAGACGAGCGCATAGCCCGTCAGCATGACAAAGGAAAGCTTACAGCCAGGGAGCGTATTGACTTATTGGTAGATGAAGGATCCTTTATGGAACTGAACCCTTTTATTGAACATCGGTCTGGTGATTTTGGAATGGACGGACTTAAAGGGCCTGGCGACGGGGTTGTGACGGGCTTTGGAAAAGTAAATGGACGCGATATTTATTTATTTTCACAGGATTTTACAGTATTCGGTGGTGCGCTTGGAGAGATGCATGCAGAAAAAATCGCGCATGTAATGGATCTTGCTGCAAAAAATGGGGCGCCTTTTATCGGATTAAATGATTCCGGAGGTGCTCGAATTCAAGAGGGAGTTGTTTCCCTGGATGGATACGGACATATTTTTTACCGCAATGCGATTTATTCAGGGGTAATCCCTCAAATATCTGTTATTATGGGTCCTTGTGCCGGCGGAGCCGTTTATTCTCCGGCGATAACTGATTTTGTGTTTATGGTGGATAAAACGAGCCAAATGTTTATTACAGGCCCGAAAGTGATCGAAACAGTCACGGGTGAAAAAATATCTTCAGAGGATCTTGGAGGATCAAAAATACATAACTCCATCTCCGGCAATGCTCACTTCAGAGCTCAGACTGAAAAAGAAATATTAGAAGATGTTCGTTCTCTTCTCAGCTATCTGCCGCAATCAAATGAAGAAAAACCACCGCGCATGGAAGCGGATTTGCAATCAGACGACCGGCCCGATCTCGCGGATTCTATTCCTTATGATCCGCTGCGTCCTTATGATGTTCGTATCGTCATTGAACAAGTGGTGGATGAGGACTCTTTCATGGAAGTCCAAAAAGAATTTGCCCGGAACATCGTGATCGGACTTGCCAGAATTAAAGGGGAAGTCGTCGGATTAATATGTAACCAGCCAAAAGTGATGGCCGGCGGACTCGACATTGACTCCAGTGATAAGGCTTCCCGTTTTATTCGTTTTTGTGATTCATTTAATATTCCGCTTATAACGTTTGAGGATGTAACAGGGTTTTTTCCTGGAATCAAACAGGAGCATGGGGGAATAATCCGCCATGGAGCTAAAATTCTATACGCGTATTCGGAGGCTACTGTGCCAAAAATGACAGTAATATTAAGAAAAGCCTATGGGGGGGCATACGTGGCACTGAATAGCAAATCTATCGGTGCCGATCTTGTTTTTGCATGGCCGAATGCGGAAATTGCAGTGATGGGCCCTCAAGGAGCAGCAAATATTATTTTTGCCAAGGAGATTGCGCAAAGCAGCAATCCTGAAGAAACAAGAGCAAAAAAAATAGAGGAATACCGTGAAAAATTTGCCAATCCGTTTGTGGCAGCTGCCAGAGGAATGGTAGATGACGTAATTGATCCAAGAGAGACGAGAATTAAATTAATCCAAGCCCTGGATATGATGCGTAATAAAAAGGAAGAGCGTCCGAAGAAAAAGCATGGAAATATCCCATTGTAATGGTTCTTTTTTGAGTGTAATGACTTTTCACGTTATACTTGGAAGCGTCATTACATAATTGGAGGGTCAAACATGATTAATGAGTCAAGATTAGTGGATGAATTTTTAGAGCTAGTTAAAGTGGATTCAGAAACAAAGCACGAGGCGGAAATTAGTGCCCTTTTAAAGAAAAAATTCAGTTCGCTCGGATTGGAAATTGAAGAAGATGACAGCATGGCAGAAACAGGTCATGGTGCCAACAACTTAATTTGTACATTGCAGGGGACAAAGGCAGGGGCGGATACGATTTATTTCACTTCCCATATGGATACGGTTACGCCCGGGAAAAGTATTAATCCTGTTATAAAAGATGGGTATGTTCATTCAGATGGCACAACGATTCTTGGTGCAGACGATAAAGCGGGGATTGCTGCCATGCTTGAACTGGTTAAACAGCTAAAAGAACAAAACATCGAGCATGGAAGCATTCAGTTTATTATTACAGCAGGAGAAGAATCAGGGCTTGTAGGAGCCAAAGCGTTAAAGCCGTCTTATGTAAAAGCTAAATACGGTTTTGCTGTAGATAGTGATGGCAAAGTTGGAAATATCATTGTTGCAGCTCCTACACAAGCAAAAGTCAAAGCAGTCATCCACGGGAAAACAGCACATGCAGGCGTTGCACCGGAAAAGGGCGTTTCTGCTATAACAATTGCTTCAAAAGCAATTGCTGCAATGCCGCTTGGACGAATTGATGAAGAAACAACAGCCAATATCGGCCGGTTCGAAGGCGGAAGTGCGACAAATATTGTTTGTGACCGGGTAGACGTTTTGGCTGAGGCCAGATCACTGTCACCCGAAAAGATGGAGTCCCAGGCTGCAAAAATGAAAGAAGCATTTGAGCATGCCGCGCAGGAAATGGGCGGAAAAGCTGATGTGGAAGTACAAGTGATGTATCCCGGGTTTAAATTTCAAGAACAGGATGAAGTGGTACAAATTGCGCTTAAAGCTGCTAAATCCATTGGAAGACCTTCCTCGCTTCTCACAAGCGGTGGAGGAAGCGACGCCAATGTTATAGCAGGAATGGGCGTGCCAACAGTGAACCTCGCTGTCGGGTACGAAGATATTCATACAAAAAATGAAAAAATGCCAATTGAAGAGCTGAATAAACTGGCAGAGCTTTTAACTTCGATCGTAAAAGAAGCAGCGAAAAACTAAATACACTACTTGAATGCACCCTTAAATTGAGGGTGCTTCTTTCTTTTGTGAAGATCCTTTAATCGTGTACAATAAGTGGGGGGAGGCATGGTTCATGGTTATGGCAAAACGGGGAAGAATTATTTTACATGTTGATATGAATAGTTTTTACGCTTCTGTAGAAATCGCTCATAATCCATCTTTAAAGGGAAAACCTCTGGCAATTGCAGGCAACCCTGAGGAACGAAAAGGAATTATCGTGACATGCAGTTATGAAGCCCGTGCATTTGGTGTGAAAACAACAATGCCTATTTGGGAAGCAAAAAAACTTTGTCCCAAGCTGATGATCATGCGTCCTGATTTCGACCGGTATCGCCAGGCATCAAAAGCAATGTTTGATATTCTCCGTTCTTATACCTCAGAGGTAGAACCTGTATCAATTGATGAAGGGTATATGGACATTACAGAAATAGAGGAAGAATCTCCAATTGATTTAATTTCAACCATACAAGACCGTATATTGTGCGAGTTGGGTCTTCCTTGCAGTATTGGCGTGGCTCCTAATAAATTTTTAGCAAAAATGGCTTCCGATATGAAAAAACCACTTGGGATTACTGTGCTGAGAAAACGGGATGTGCCATCTGTTATGTGGCCAATGCCTGCACAGTCCATGCACGGTGTAGGAAGCAAAACAGCAGAGAAACTTAAATCGATCGGCATTGAAACGATTGGAGACCTGGCAAGCGGGGAGGATATACAGCTCAAGGCGCTGCTTGGAATAAATGGGAAGCGGCTGAAGGAACGCGCCAATGGAGTGGATGATCGGAAAGTGGACCCTGACAGCATCTACGATTTTAAGAGTGTGGGCAATTCCACAACATTGCCAACAGACGTGGCGAATCAATCAGAGCTTGTCTCTGTTTTATTTAAACTGTCTGTAAAAGTCAGCCAGCGGTTAAAATCAAAATCGATGCTTGCCTACGGTGTTTCTGTCATGATTCGATTTAAAAATCGTAAAACCATAACGCGCAGCTGTTTGGTGAAAAGTCCTATTCATCATGCGGAAGATCTGCAAGAGGTTGCCAAATCGCTTTTTTTGACCCATTGGGATGGAAGTCCAATCAGGCTGTTAGGCGTTACTGCACAGGAGCTGGTGGAGCGTAAACAGGCGGTAAAACAGCTAGATTTATTTACTTATGAGGAAGATGCAAAGCATGAACCGATCGACCGGGTACTTGAGCAAATTGAAAATAAGTATGGTTCCGGAAAGCTGAATAGGGGAATGCACAAAAGCGGGGGAGTACAGGGCGCTTCAGCTGAAACAAGTTTCAGTAAGGATTTTTTAAGCGACCATAAATAAGGCAATTATTTTAGCCTTTGGTGAAAATAGTGTTACAATAGTGATTGATTAATGGAATGCTTAATTAAGCAGTTGAATAATGGAAGAGAAAGGACGTTAAAAACGATGGCAAAACAACAAATAGGTGTAGTTGGATTAGCAGTTATGGGCAAAAACCTTGCCTGGAATATTGAAAGCAGAGGGTTTTCTGTAGCCGTCTACAATCGCTCTTCAGCAAAAGTAGATGATATGCTGGCTGAATCAGAAGGAAAACAAATTTATGGTACATATAGCGTGGAGGAGTTTGTTGAATCGCTTGAAGCTCCAAGGAAAATTCTTTTAATGGTTAAGGCAGGAGCGGCTACTGATGCAACAATCAGCAGCTTATTGCCCTTGCTGGACAAAGGCGATATTTTAATTGATGGAGGAAATACCTTCTATAAAGATACAATTCGCCGTAACCAGGAATTAAGTGAACACGGAATTCATTTCATCGGAACCGGCGTATCAGGTGGAGAAGAGGGTGCTCTGACAGGACCGTCCATCATGCCTGGCGGTCAAAAAGAGGCGTATGAATTAGTGGCACCAATATTTGAACAGATTTCAGCTAAAGTTAATGGAGAAGCATGCAGTACCTATATTGGACCAGACGGAGCAGGACATTACGTGAAAATGGTTCATAATGGCATTGAGTATGCTGATATGCAGCTGATCGCTGAATCTTATTTCCTTATGAAAAATGTATTAGGATTATCAGCTGAGGAACTTCACGAAGTATTTTCAGACTGGAACAAAGGTGAACTTGACAGCTATCTGATTGAAATTACTGCAGATATTTTCAAGAAAAAAGACGCAGAGACGGGCAAACCTATGGTTGATGTCATTCTCGATAAAGCAGGCCAAAAAGGTACTGGTAAATGGACAAGCCAAAGTGCGCTTGATCTTGGCACTCCGCTTCCAATTATTACTGAATCAGTATTTGCCAGATTTATTTCCGCAATTAAAGATGAGCGTGTTGCAGCAAGCAAAGTTTTAAGCGGACCAGCACCTGCTGCCCCTCAAAAAGATAAAACAGAAGTAATTGAAGCGATTCGCCGTGCTCTTTACATGTCAAAAATTGCTTCTTATGCACAGGGGTTTGCGCAAATGAAAGCTGCCTCTGAGGAATATAACTGGGATTTGAAGTTTGGTGACATAGCCATGATTTTCAGAGGCGGATGTATTATCCGTGCTCAATTTTTGCAAAAAATTAAAGAAGCGTATGACCGTAATCCTTCATTAATGAACTTAATGCTTGATGACTACTTTAAAGAAATTGTTGAATCCTACCAGTATGCGCTGCGGGAAGTTATTTCTCTGGCAGTTCAAAATGGTGTGCCGGTTCCTGGTTTCTCTACAGCATTAGCTTATTATGACAGCTACCGCACAGAAACGCTTCCGGCCAATTTAATTCAGGCACAGCGTGATTATTTCGGAGCTCATACGTATGAGCGTGTTGACCGAGAGGGAATCTTCCATACTGAATGGATGGAAGATTAAAAAGTACCTGCAAAAAGCCTGAGCCTCATCCGTGATATAGGGATAGAGGCTCTTTTGAAAGGAGGAAAAAAAATGAAGTGGGCAAGCCGGATTTACGGATTTTTTATGTTGTTTGCCGGCGTTATGCACTTTAAGAAAGCCCGGATGTTTATGAGAATTGTTCCAGCCTTTCTTCCTTTTAAAAAAATGATAGTCTGGATCTCAGGCGTGGTGGAAATTCTGGTAGGGGTATTGCTGATTCTTAACCGTTTTATGGCGTTTGCGAGTAAGCTGCTCACCTGGCTTTTAATCCTCGTGTGGCCGGCTAATATTTATATGGCTATGAAAAAGATGCCTTTAAAAAAAGGACAGAAGCCTAAGCCCGTATTACTATGGGCAAGAGTGCTTTTCCAGTGGCCTCTTATAAAATGGGCTGAGAAAATGAGTGTGCAAAATAAATAAAAGGCTTTCGGCGATTGCCGAAAGCCTTTTATTTATTTATCTAATTCTCCTACAGACCACCATTCAAATCCTTCATCGGCCAGCAGCTTATGGCTTTTATCCGGCCCCATGCCGCCCGATTCATAATTTGGAAAAGATTCTTCTTTGGTTGATTCCCAATGATCAGAAATTTTATCCACAAAACTCCATGATCGTCTTACTTCGTCCCAATGGGTAAAATTGGTTGCATCGCCCATGATACAGTCAAATAGCAATTTTTCATAAGCTTCAGGCGTATTGATGCCATCCACGCTGCTTGCGGAATAGCTTAGTTTCACTGGCTGAGTATTTACGCCTTCACTGGTTTTCTTTGCATTAAGGTGTAATGTGATGCCCTCGTCAGGCTGAATATGAATAACGAGTAAATTTGGATCCAGCGAATGCTCTTTATTATAATAAAGGTTCATAGGAATATCTTTAAACTGCACAACTATTTTAGTGGATTTTACCGCCATGCTTTTCCCTGTGCGGATAAAGAATGGAACGCCTGCCCAGCGGAAATTGTCAATCATCACTTTTCCGGCGACAAATGTTTCAGTATTTGAAGCAGCATCCACGTTTGCTCCTTCACGGTATCCTTTTACTTCTTTTCCATTTACAATCCCTGGACCATATTGTCCCCGCACAAAGTAGTCATCGACTTCTTTGCCTTCAACCGGCCGCATGGAGCGCAATACACGGACTTTTTCACTTCTTATTTCATCGGTGCTTAAATTGATCGGAGGTTCCATGGCAAGCAGAGCCACCATCTGTAGCATATGGTTTTGTACCATATCACGTAATGCACCGCTGGTTTCATAGTAGCGTCCCCGTTCCTCCACACCCAGCGTTTCAGAAGAGGTAATTTGAATATTAGAGATAAACCGGCTGTTCCACAGGGGTTCAAACAATGCATTCGCAAAACGGATGACTTCGATATTTTGGACCATTTCTTTTCCTAAGTAATGATCAATACGATAGATCTGTTCTTCAGAAAACGATTTGCGAATCTGTTCATTTAATGCTCCGGCAGACGGCAAATCGTGGCCAAACGGCTTTTCGATAACCAGACGGCAAAAACCATTGGTGTCTGTTAAGCCATCCTGCTTTAAATGATCTGTAATTGTGCCGAAAAACTCAGGTGCCATTGCCAGATAAAAGATTCTGTTGCCTTCAAGTGTGAAATTTTCATCCAGCTCATTAGCGAGTTCTTTTAGCTGTATGTAAGAGCGTGAGTCAGTTACGTCATGAGATTGATATACACAATGCTCAATAAATAATTCAATTTGATCATTTGAATGTGCGGAGTTTTGCAAGGCGCTTCTTACATGCTCTCTGAACTGTTCTTGAGACCATTCCCTGCGGCCTACTCCCAGCACGGCAAATTGATCTGACAGGTTTCCTTTTAAGTATAGCTGATAAAGAGAAGGAAATAGCTTTCTTTTAGCAAGGTCGCCTGTTGCGCCAAAAATCATAATTAAGGTTGGTGGTGTTTTATCTTGTTTCACGTTCAGGACCTCACTTTTATTTAATAAATATTCTGGATACCTTCTAAATAATAAATGATGCTAAAATACAATATCTAAATTGTATAGGTGTGGTTGATGATATGCAACAGTTATGCAACTTTGATTTTTATGGCAAAAACTAATAAAGAGGGAACATCACCGCAAATATTTATGATTGGCCGGCTTTTCCAAGGGCAATTACAAGGGGCGTATGGCGCCAAAACAGATTGAAATGTGGTATGATTGTGCTCAAATGGAGGTGCCTTTTAAGCATGCAGCTATTATTTTTGGGAACGGGTGCCGGTGTGCCTGCTAAACAGAGAAATGTTTCATCCATAGCATTAAAGAGACTGAACAAGCGCGGAGCGATCTGGCTTTTTGATTGCGGAGAAGCCACACAGCATCAAATCCTGCATACAACGATCAAACCAAGAAGGATTGAAAAAATATTTATTACACACCTCCATGGTGATCATATCTACGGTTTGCCTGGCCTGCTTGGCAGCCGCTCGTTCCAGGGCGGAACTGAGCCTCTGACTGTTTATGGACCAAAAGGTATTAAAGAATTTGTGCAAACAACGCTTCAGGTAAGCGCAACTTATGTAAAATATGAACTGAGAATTGTAGAAATTGAAGATGGCATGGTCATAGATGATGAGGACTGTATCATTGAAGCAGGCAAGCTCGACCATGGCATAGAATCATTTGGCTACCGGATAACAGAAAAAGATCGACCTGGAGAGTTGGATGCAGATAAACTAAGAAAGATAGGCATCCCTCCCGGACCGCTTTATCAAAAGCTAAAGTCGAAGCAGGTGATAGAGTGGGAAGGGATGACGCTGAATGGGGCGGACTTTTTAGGAAGAGACAAAAAAGGGCTGATTGTCACGATTCTTGGAGACACCCGCTTATGCAGCCGTTCATTTGAATTGGCAAGAGATGCCGATTTACTTGTGCACGAAGCAACTTTTGATGAAAAAAGTGAAGAAATGGCCTTTCAATATTTTCATTCCACTACAGCCCAGGCCGCACTGGTGGCAAAAGAAGCGGGGGTTAGAGAGCTCTGGCTAACTCATATCAGCTCTCGCTATACAAGTGACGATCTCGGGCAATTGCTGGAAGAAGCAAAAAGGATTTTTCCTCCCAGTTTTATTGCTCAAGACTTAATTGAGACAAATAATTTAAAAGCACAAAAACCTGAGTCAGACTAGCAGACTCAGGTTTTTTATTAACTGTTCCATCCGCGTTCATATTGCTTGGGCGGCTGTATATCTGTTTTTAATTGGGCTGCTGCGGTTCTTGGCCAATAAGGATCCCTTAATAATTCACGTGCAAGAAAAATAAGGTCTGCCCGTTTATTTTGCAGAATTTCCTCTGCCTGAATACCGGTTGTGATTAATCCAACTGCCCCAACGGGAATATCTGCACCCTTTTTAATGGTTTCTGCCATGCCTACCTGATAACCTGGATATACATTGATTTTAGCAGGCACCACAGCTCCAGAGCTGACATCAATCAGGTCCACGCCCTGCTCCTTCATCCATTTTGCAAATGGTATATAATCCTCAGCTGCAAGCCCGTTTTCATCCCAATCACTTGCTGAAACCCGTACAATCAGCGGACCATTCCATACGTCTTTTACAGCATCTACAATCTCTCTGAGAAAACGATAGCGATTTTCTGCCGATCCGCCATAATCATCTTCTCTTCTGTTGGCAAGAGGTGAAAGAAATTCATTAATTAAATAGCCATGGGCACCATGAAGCTCGATAATATCAAATCCTGCCTCATCTGCTCTTCTGGCTCCCTGCTTGAATGCCAATACGGTTTCATTAATATCCTTCAGACTCATTTCCAAAGGAGTTTTCATTTTTTCATTAAATGGAATGGCTGATGGAGCAATGATGTCGCCGTCAGTCATCGACTTGCGGCCTGCATGCGCTAATTGAATAGCAGTTTTAGCTCCCTGCTCTTTAATTAAAGTAACCAGTTCGCGAAGACCATGAATATGTTCATCGTTCCAGATGCCGAGGTCTTCATTTGAAATGCGGCCCTGTGGTGTCACCGCTGTTGCTTCGAGCATGATGAGTCCAACTTGTCCAACCGCTCGGCTTGTATAATGCGTTTTATGCCAATTTTCTACATGACCATCCTTATTATGCGAAGAATACATGCACATTGGTGCCATGACAATGCGATTTTTTAACGTTACATCCTTAATGGTATAAGGTGAAAAAAGAGCTGTGGTCATCCGGTTGCCTCCTATTGTTTAGTGTTCCTAAATAGTATAACAAGGAGCTCTTCATAACCAAAAGAATCAGACTTGCTTTGTGTTCTTTTTTAACTCTTTAAGGGAGTAGGTGGTACCTCTCCATTTAATTCCCCCTCGGGCAATGGTTAGGATGGTTGCTCTGATAATAGCATATAAAAATAAACATGCAGATAGCGGGAATAATAAAATATGCCAGTGGGAATAGGTGGTCAGCCTCCTGGTCAAGGGTACATAAACAGCGGCTAACATAATAACGGCAAGCATGCTTATGGTTCTTACAGAAGAATCTGAATGAAACAGCGTAATAAATGGAAGGAGTTGGGAGGTGAAAACAACTGTAATGGCCCCGAACACCAGAATATAGCTGTAATGAAGACCGGCGAATGTATTTTTCTCCAGTCCTTTAACAGCTTCTTTGAGGGAAGGGTACCATTCAACATGCAGCAGTCCTAATGCAGTAGTCATTCGTTGTTTTAGTCCGTATCTTTTCACCATCATGCCGAGCTGAAGGTCATCATCCGGACGCATTCGAATGGCAGAATGACCGTTTATTTTTTTATATGCCTGCTGGCTGATCATATTAAAAGCACCAATGCCAATGCCGTTTTTCGCTTTATCACGATTTGCAGACCACGGGCGCTTATAATAGGAAAAACCAAACAAAAAGAAGGAAATAAACCCCTTGAGAATAAAGCTTCTGGCAGTCAGGTTCGGTGAGATGGTTAAATGATCAAGTGATAATCTTGAAAAAAATGCTGCTGCCTTCGCTATTAAATCAGGTTCATATTGAATATCTGCATCAGTAAAAATAAGCGTCTTTCCGTTTGCTGCTATTGCTCCTGTGTGAAGAGCATAATTTTTGCCAAGCCATCCCTCAGGAAGAGAAGTAAGATGAATAACCCTAATGCGGGAATCGATTTTGGCGAATTTTTCCATTGTTTCACCCGTTTGATCTGTTGACCGGTCATTTATGAGAATCCATTCGATGGACTCATAGGTTTGAAGCAGCTGTGAGCGAATGCTTTGCTCAATGGTATGTGCTTCATTTCTTGCTGCTACAATGATGCTTATAAGACCGATTGAGGAGGTGGGCGGCTCTTCTTCCAGAGCAGGCAGTTCCCGCAATCCCCTATACGTATCGAGTGCTATAACGACCCAGAATAATGAGATGAGTGACAGCAGAATAATAAGCATAAAACCGCTTCCTTTTTACATTATCCTACTGGAAATAATTAAAATGTGGCAACTTCTATGCCTTGTCAATCTGCTCAAATTGACTCCGAAGTTTGCCGGAATGCTCCGTTGCTTCTTTAATACAGGCTTTAAATGCTTCCTTAACATGATGCTGTTCAAGTTTTCTAACACCTGCTTCTGTTGTTCCGCCGGCACTCGTAATCGCTTTTCTAAGCATCTTAGGGGATTTATTAGTAGTTGAAAGCATTTTTGAAGCGCCTGCCAGCGTTTGAAGGATAAACGGTTTCGCTTCCGCTTCTGTCATGCCTAGTTCAACGGCTGCCTGCTCCATTGCTTCGACAACATAATAAATATAAGCCGGACCGCTTCCGGAAAGCCCGGTTACGACATCTAATCTTTCTTCATCCACAATGGTGACGGTTCCAATAGCTGTGAAAATGGATAATGCCAATCCCTGCTGTTCGGAAGAAACATGCTTGTTAAATGCGATTCCTGTTGCTGACTGCTGGATGGTAGCTGACGTATTCGGCATAGCGCGGGCTATTGCACAGCTTTCTCCCAAAATGCCGTTCATAAATTTTAATGACAATCCTGCGAGCACAGAAATAATGAGCTGATGCGGTTTAAGGAAGCTCCGTATATCATCCATTGCTTCTTTTGCGTCTTTAGGTTTCATAGCTAAAACAACTACATCAGCATCCTGCAGCAGCAATTTAAGATCATAGCTGATTTTTATGCTGTACAATTCCTTTATTGCTGTAAGCCGTGATTGATCTGACCGGTTGGTAACCCATAGGTCGAGTTTTGTTAAATGTGGAGATTCCACAATTCCTTGTATAATCGCTTCTGCCATTGATCCTGCACCTATAAATACGACTTTCACCATGAAAACCTCCTTTTTAACCTAAAAAAACCCAATCATCCTGTAAAAAAGGACGAAAGGGTTGCTTCCGTGGTACCACCTAGTTTTGCTTGATTTATGTTTCAAGCACACTTCATTAGCCTGTAACGAAGGCAGACGGACAGGTTTTCCTGCCGCTCAAAGGTAGGTTCGACGAGGAGGGAAATGACGGAGTTTTACAGCCGGTGAACTCCGCTCTCTTGCATCTTTTCCTCATGTACTGGTCCTTATCATCACGTTGGTAGATGGAATGATTATATGTGATTATGCGGACGTTCTCGTCTCATGTCAAGCTTTTTTAAAGAATTGCATCGACTTTTATGGAGAAAAAGGCTACACTAAAACAAAGTGAATAGTGATTCATTTTTATATGAGGAGGCCGTTTAATGGTTCAATGGCATAAAGATATTGCACAGCTGACAATCCCCACGCCGTTTGCAGTGGGGGATGTTCATGTATATGTAATTCGTGATGAAAAAATTACACTGGTGGATACTGGTGCGAAAACAAAGGAAGGATGGAAGACATTAAAAGAGCAGCTTACGGCTATCGGATTATCAGTAGGAGACATCGAACAGATTGTTCTGACTCATCACCATCCGGATCATGCAGGCTTAATTGACAGTTTCCCGCAAGCTGAAATTCTTGGTGCGAAAGAGGGAGAACGGTTTCTTCTTCGGGATGAAGGATTTATGAAGGAACACGATGCGTTTTACACTTCATTTTTCAGGCAGATGGGCCTGCCTGATGCGTTTTTTGTTTTAATTGAAAAAATGAAGGAACCGTTGCAAATTCTGGGCAACAGAGGACTCGATCTAAAACTGGATCATCAGCAAAAAATTCCGGGGGCCTCTGATTGGCGTGTGATTAATACTCCAGGGCATGCACAGGGGCATATCTCTTTATTTCGCAGCAAAGACGGATGTATGATTGGGGGAGATATGCTGCTTGAAAAGGTGTCCTCAAACCCCTTAATTGAACCTCCATTTAACCGTGGAGGCGAACGGCCGATCCCGCAGCTGCAATATAACCAGTCATTGAAAAGGCTGCTGGACCTGCCCATTTCCTTATTGCTTCCAGGTCATGGCGGTGTTATCGAGCAGCCGCACCCATTAATTCATCACCGATTAAAAAAGCAGCATGAACGTGCTCTTCATGTTAAACATCTGTTGGCTCAAAAGGAATCCACCGCTTTTGACATATGTGTCAGGCTTTTCCCTCAAGTTTACCGAAAGCAGCTTGGTCTGACTCTGTCGGAAACAATGGCTCAACTGGATTATTTGTTGTCAATTGGGGAAATTGAATGTGCAGACCAGGCTGGAGATGCATTTATCTATAAAGCATTGGCGAATGAAAAGGAGCTTGAATATGAGCAGGGATTTAACCGGTAAAGTCATAATGATTACAGGGGCTTCAAGCGGCCTTGGAGGAGCGCTGGCGAAAGAATGCTCTAAACTTGGTGCTTCAATTATTTTAGTGGGACGCAACGAAGAGCGGCTTGCTGCTGTTGTCCAGGAATGCGGCATGCTTGGAGCTGGTGAGGTTCGTGCTTATCCATTCGATTTAACCCGTACATCCGCAATACCTGGTTTCATAGAAGACCTTGAAAAAGAATGGGGAACAATCGATGCATTAATTAATAATGCAGGTTTTGGGTTGTTTGAACGTTTGGATCAAACACCTGAAAAAACAGTAGCAACAATGTTTGAAGTTAATGTGCTGGCTTTAATTTCACTTACAAAGGCAGTTATACCAGTTATGCAAAAACACAGAAACGGTCATGTGATCAATATAGCTTCTCAGGCAGGAAAACTTGCAACACCTAAATCAAGCATCTACTCAGCTACGAAGCACGCAGTCATCGGTTTTTCAAACAGCATGAGGATGGAAGTAGCAGACGAGGGAATTTCGATTACCACAGTTAATCCAGGTCCTATAAACACTTCTTTTTTCGAGCATGCAGACAGCTCTGGCACCTATGCCGCCAGTGTAAAACGATGGATGCTCGATTCTGACGAAGTGGCAGCCAAAACGGTCAAAGTGTTATTTACGAAACGCAGAGAACTTAACTTGCCGCGGTGGATGAGTGTCATTTCCCGAATTCATGCGTTATTCCCCCGCTTAGTGGAATCAGTAGGGAAAAAGGGATTTAATCAAAAATAAACAAAAAAGACCAGCCTGGTCTTTTTTGTTTATTGCTTAATAAATCCTTATCTTTTTAAAACAATCTTTATCTTCATTAATCTTCATCCAGTATTTTTTCCGCCCGTACGCAGGAATTGAATTTCCCTTTATGCGTTGCATCACAAAAAGGCATATTCTGCGACAATCCGCATCGGCATAATGAAAATACCGGCTTTGTTTCGAACCGGTTGCCATCAGCATCAATTAACTCCACATCCCCGCTTACACGCAGAGATCCATTGTCCATAACTTTAATTTGAACTTTGTCCATTATTAAAAACCCCGTTTCTGTTATTTAAAGTAGTATATTTAAAAATCAAGCAAGATACTCTGTCTATTTCGGGCCAGATGCTATACTGTGGTCACACAGGAGGGATAACAATGCAAATTACGATTACAGATGCTGCTGCAGAAAAAATCCGCGAAAAAATACAAAATCAACATGGTTATTTAAAATTGAAATATGACACGGAAGGAACAGGCTGTGTAATGAACGGCGTGCCGATACTGTGGCATGTAAACGAACCCGTTGAGGGTGACATCAAAATCGAAACAAATCAAATGCCAATACTGGTAGAAAAATCAAAAATGGTCTTTTATGATAAAGAAATCAAAATTGATTATTCCAATCAGTCAGGCATGTTTCAGTTGAAAAGTCCCGGTCAGACGATTAATGGACGGATGTCATTTAAAAATCAATGATAAACGGGCTGAGCAGCTGCTTTTGCTGCTCAGTTTACCTGCCTATAACCCGTTCTCCTTTAAAAATTCATCCACACATCTGCTATATTCTTCTTCATTTTCAACTAATGACTGCGCATGATCCCCATTTTCTGCAATAAAGAGTTTTTTAGCGCCTTTTTTCAACTCATATAAGCTTTCCGTCATATGAGCAGGAATAAATCCATCATTTTTACTGTGAATGAAAAGTACAGGCTTTACGATGTTCAACACCGCTGCTTTTGGTGATACGGATTGGATGGTATAGCCATCCCGCAATTTAATGAAAAAGTCAGCAAGAGAGATTGCAAGCCTTGAAGTCCGGAGGAGCTCCCGGTCTTTTTGAATCATAAACGCAAGCTGTTCTCTGAAGTCAGAAAAAGGACAGTCTGCTATGTAGAAATCAGCCCGGTCCTCTACAGAACCGGCATATAATAACGTGGTGGCAGCTCCCATGGATTCACCATGTATGCCAAGAATCACATCATCACCTGTCCTTTTGATCAGTGCATCAACAACTGCTTTTAAATCGAGTTTTTCATAAAAACCAAAGCTTGTTGTTTTTCCGCCTGACTCACCGTGCCTGCGGTGATCAAAAATGACGGCATTATAACCTTTAGCCAGAAAGAGGTTCATATATTTAATTGAGTTTACTTTGTTTTCTGTAACACCATGGCAGAAAATTATATATTTCTTTGAAGGGTGAGGAGTTATAAAAATGGTTTTAATGTTATAACCGTTGGGTGATTTGACCCATACTTCTTCTTTGGGAAGAGAATCATACTCGTGCAGGATTAACCGTTTCTGGGAAACTTCCCTGTCAAATATACTTTTTTCATCTTTTAATGCCATATACATAATTCGGTTAGATAAATGCAAGCCTAAACCCGCTGCAGCAGCCCCTAACATCCCTGCTATGCTGCCGGCAATCAGCCATTTTCTTTTTTTCACAAGGATCACCTCATGTGGTATGCAAAGTATGCCAGCTGCTTTAAATATAACAGGAAGCTTCATGAAAAGCTGGCTTTAAGCTTTAAAAACCTGCCTTGCTAGTATAGTATCCGCTGGTAATCTCTCTTGATACATAGGGTTTAACTGCTTCAATGGCTTCAACAAGGAGATGCAGGTCAATCCCGGTGTGAATCCCCATTTCATGAAGCATGTATATGACATCCTCAGTTGCTACATTCCCGCTCGCACCAGGTGCAAAGGGACATCCTCCAAGACCGCCCGCAGAACTGTCAAAACGGTCAACGCCAGCAAGCATCGCAGCATAAATATTTGCCAGCGCCATTTTTCTGGTGTCGTGAAAATGTGCGGTTACCAATATGGCAGGGAGCTGCTTTTTTAAAAGTGAAAATAATGCAAACGATTCTTTCGGTGTTGCTTTCCCAATCGTATCGGCCACGCTTAATTCATCCACCCCTGCTTCTGCGAACTGATGGCACAAGGCCAGTGCAGCAGTCGGACTGATTTTCCCTTCATACGGACAATGAAACGCAGTGGAAATGCATGCCCGCACATAGATTCCCCGGCTTTTTAAATCATCTATGACCGGAATCAGTTCTGACATTGCATCCTCAGTCGTTTTATTAATATTTTTTTTGTTAAATGTTTCACTCACGCCAATAAAAACAGCTACAGCTTTAGCGCCAGCCGACAGGGCAGCATCGATCCCTTTTTTATTTGGCGCTAATACGATCGCTCCTTTTCTGTCCTTTGTTTTTTCCATTACATCTTTTGCATCCAGCATTTGCGGCACCCATTTGGGCGATACAAAAGAGGTGATTTCCATTTCAGTAAACCCTGCCTCCCACAATTTCTGAATAAAAGCTAATTTGGAATGGGTTGGTACAAACTGGGCTTCATTTTGCAGGCCGTCGCGGGGGCCCACTTCAATAATCGTAACTTGTGACGGGTATTGCATTTCAACATCCCCTTTGAATTTTGTAAGTTTACATTCGGTTGTTATTATTTGTAAAATGTTGATTAGAGCTTTAGAGGAAAATAACAGCCGCATTTAACAAAATGAATACATTAAGAATGTACTAATTAATCGTAACAGAAAGTTTTATGCCGAAAAAGAAGGAATTAAAGCGTTTTCATAGAATGTGTACAAATGGAAGCTTATTTAAGGAGGGACAATATGTCCAGAGAAGTCGTTATCGTAAGTGCAATTCGAACAGCAATTGGCACATTTAATGGAGCACTTAAAGGGGTCAGTGCTACAGCCCTTGGTGCTGCAGCCATTAAAGAAGCATTATTAAAAGCAGGTGTGCAGCCTGAGCAGGTAGATGAAGTTATCATGGGTAATGTACTTCAGGCAGGGCTTGGGCAAAACCCTGCGCGTCAAGCTTCTATTGAGGCAGGCCTTCCAGAGCGGGTAGCTTCGATGACAATAAATAAAGTGTGCGGATCAGGTCTAAAAGCGGTTCATTTAGCAGCTCAAGCCATTTATTGCGGCGACGCAGACATTATTGTTGCAGGCGGAATGGAAAATATGAGCAGAGCGCCTCACTTGCTTCAAGATGGACGTGAAGGGTTCAAAATGGGAGATCAAAAGCTGGTAGATAGTATGATTAAAGACGGATTATGGTGTGCGTTTAATGATTATCATATGGGAGTTACAGCAGAAAACCTCTGTGATCGCTATTCTCTGACCCGGGACGAACAGGATGAATTTGCAGCGTCCAGTCAGCAAAAAGCCATTGCAGCCATTCAAAGCGGCAGATTCGAGGAAGAAATAGTTCCCGTCATGATACCGCAAAGAAAAGGGGACGCAATTGCATTTTCTGTGGACGAATATCCAAGAGAGGGCACCACGAAAGATACACTGGGGAAACTCCGCCCGGCATTTAAAAGAGATGGCTCTGTTACTGCAGGCAATGCATCCGGCATCAATGACGGAGCAGCTGCGCTGGTGGTGATGGCGAAAGAAAAAGCAGAAGAGCTTGGACTATCCCCTTTGGCCACAATAGCAGGAAATGCAAGTGCAGGTGTTGATCCAAGTATTATGGGCATTGGGCCTGTGGAAGCTGTGAATAAAGCGTTAAGAAAAGCTTCTGTTTCAATGGAAGAGATTGAACTGATTGAAGCCAATGAAGCTTTTGCAGCTCAATCACTTGCAGTTGATCGTGAGCTTGAATTTAATCGTGAGATTTTGAATGTTAACGGGGGTGCAATCGCCCTTGGTCATCCAATAGGCGCAAGCGGCGCAAGGGTTCTTGTAACATTAATTCATGAAATGATAAAAAGGGATGCAAAATCCGGTCTGGCAACGCTATGTATCGGCGGAGGACAAGGGGTTGCTACGGTTCTGAAGAGAGCTTAAAAAGGGAGGCAATATTCGTGAAAACAATTTATCAAAATGCAGCGGAGGCAGCAGCACATGTAAAAGATGGTCACACTATTATGGTTGGCGGCTTTGGTTTATGCGGCATTCCAGAAAAACTTATTCTTGCACTGCGCGACAGCGGGGTAAAAGATTTAACTGTTATATCCAATAATTGCGGAATAGATGATTGGGGACTGGGTCTTCTTCTGCACAATAAACAGATTAAAAAGATGATCGGTTCTTATGTAGGGGAGAACAAAGAATTTGAACGGCAGGTTTTATCAGAAGAGCTGGAGGTTGAACTTGTGCCGCAGGGCACCCTGGCAGAAAAGATTCGGGCGGGCGGAGCAGGAATTCCCGCATTTTATACACCTGCTGGAGTTGGGACACCTGTTGCTGAAGGAAAGGAAGTCAGGGAATTTCATGGGAAAGAATATGTGCTTGAAGAAGCGCTTCAAGCAGATGTCAGTTTTGTGCGCGCTTGGAAAGGCGATAAAATGGGGAATCTTGTTTATCGTAAAACCGCCCGAAACTTTAATCCTATGATAGCTGCAGCCGGAAAAATTACAGTTGCTGAAGTAGAAGAAATCGTGGAAAAAGGCGCAATCGACCCGAACAACGTACATACCCCAAGCATTTATGTTCAGCACTTGTTTCAAGCGGAACAGGAAAAGCGTATCGAACGCAGAACAGTTTCAAATTAAGGCTTTCAGCAGAAAGGAAGGCACACTTTATGGATAAAAAAAAGGTACGGGAAACAATTGCGAAAAGAGCGGAACAGGAAATCAATGACGGTGATTATGTAAATTTAGGTATTGGAATGCCAACTCTTGTAGCAAACCACTTAGCTGACTATAAACAAGTGGTTTTGCAGTCTGAAAATGGGCTTCTTGGTATAGGAAGGTACCCGGATGAAAATGAAGTGGATGCCGATTTAATTAATGCAGGTAAAGAAACCGTTACGGCGGTCAGCGGCGCTTCTTACTTTGACAGCGCAGAATCATTTGCGATGATCAGGGGAGGGCATGTTGACATTGCTATATTAGGGGGAATGGAAGTTTCAAAGGATGGTGACTTAGCCAACTGGATGATCCCGGGGAAGATGATTAAAGGAATGGGCGGTGCCATGGATTTGGTTCATGGTGCCAGAAAAATAATCGTGATTATGGAGCACGTGAACCGTGATGGACAGGCGAAAATTTTAAACAATTGTTCACTGCCGCTAACGGGGAAAAATGTGGTCGACCGCATCGTTACAGAAAGAGCAGTTATCGACGTTACGGACCAGGGCCTGAAATTAATCGAAGTTGCCAAAGGATTCACTGTGGAAGATATTGTGAATTCTACTGAAGCGGAATTGCAGATAGAGAACGATGTGAAGCTGGAAGCCTTTTAATAAGCGTTCCCTATCTTTTTAAAGTAACATAAAGAAGATAGAGGAGGGACTTACAATGAAAAAACGAAATAAAAATAAACCAGCAAAAAGAGAAAATGACCAAAAGCCGACATTAAAAGACACGCTTAATGCGGATTTATTAACAAAATTACAAGAGACTAAAAAAGGGCTGGTGGATCAGGAACATAAGCGGGCGGAAGAATTAAAAGCGGAGAAAGAAAGAGCCCGCAGGCTTCGCGAGCAAAATAAGTCCTTTGAAGAATTACTAGAGGAGAGTCCGATGAACTGGCAGGACTATAAAAAGTAAAAGAAGCGATCCCTGTTAAGAAGGGATCGCTCTTTTAGTTAAAGGCGATGCTCAGAATACCCTTTGCTGTCAGTCAGTTCCTTTAACAAGCTGTATTCTTCTTCCGATAAAGGATCACTGGAGACCGCATGGATATTGGCCGTTATTTGTTCGGGGTCACTTGCTCCGGTAATGATCGATGCTGTGAGCGTATTTGCTGCATTAAACTTTAGTGAAAGCTCTGTCATTGAACGGCTGTCTTCAAACCGATCCTGAATGGATTCAAGCGTTTCCTTTAATGACTCAAAAGAATAATGAAGGTAGCCGTCATTTTGAATTGAATCTGAGGCTTTTGCTAACAGTTTTTCGGTCAGCATTCCTTTTGCTAAAGGTCCTCTGGTGATAACGGAAATATTGTGATCCTTTAAAATTGGAAAAGCCTGTTCTTCAGGACGGCGGTCCAATAGGCTGTACTGCATCATATTAGATACAATGGAGGATTGTTCAGCATATTTCTTAATGACATTCGGCCGTATGGAGGAAATGCCATACTCTTTGATATAGCCTTCTGATTTAAGTTCTTCAAAGGCCTCAATGGTCTCATCAATCGGGTCATCCAGTGTGCCGCCGTGCAGTTGATATAAGTCAATATAATCCACTTCAAGACGTTTAAGGCTTGTCTTTACTTGTTCCTTTATGTACGGTTTAGAAGGGTCCCAATACCATCCATCCTGTCCATCTTCCCATCGGTTGCCGACCTTTGTCGCAATGACAACCTGATCACGCACATGTTTCAGTGATTTTCCTACGATTTTTTCGTTGATCCCAAAATCGTACAAATCAGCTGTGTCAAAATAAGTAACACCGCCTTCAAGAGCAGCTTCGATGATGGATTGTGCTTTTTTTTCATCCCGGCCAAGCGACATACATCCTAAACCAAGAATTGAACTTTCCAGATTTGATGATCCGATTTTTCGCATTTCCATAAGATCAGCTCCTAATTTTATATACTAGTTCTTGTATTCACGTTATGTGATTTATTCAAACACGATTTAAACCAAAGAGAAAAAGGGTAAGTATTTGGTACAATACGATAGAGATAAACAGGAGGTATGACAAATGAAAAAGTTTGAAGAGAAAACAATTGTAAAAGAAGTGCTCTACGAAGGCAAGATTATTAATTTGCAAATAGAAACAGTGACACTTCCAAACGGCAAGACGTCAAAAAGGGAAATTATTAAACATCCTGGGGCAGTTTGTGTAATTGCTCTCACAGAAGAAAACAAACTTATTATGGTCGAACAATACAGAAAAGCATTGGAAAGATCCGTGCTTGAAATCCCTGCAGGAAAATTAGAGCCGGGTGAAGAGCCCATTATTACCGCCGCCAGGGAGCTTGAGGAAGAAACAGGATATGGCAGTGAAAATCTTGTGCATTTAATATCTTTTTATACTTCTCCGGGATTTGCAGATGAGCTGGTGCATGTTTATGTGGCGAAAAATCTATATAAAATAGAGAACGCCAGAGGGGCGGATGAAGACGAATTTGTTGAACTGCAGGAGCTGACTTTAGAAGAGGCAGAGAAATGCGTGGCGGATCAGCGGATATTTGATGCGAAAACCGCTTATGCAGTTCAGTACATACGTTTGCAGCAGCTCATGCATAAGTACAAAACGGAAATACAGTAATCAGCATCCAATGATCTGCTGTGGTTTGGCGGATTATAAAATTAATTTTTCATACTATGCCTCCTGAACTATCCAAAACAATTGTAAAAACTTGTTCTTGAATAGGATGCTTTGTTCATACAATGAAGGGAAGTTTATTGTAAGGAGGCAGCATATGAAAAAATCAATCGCTCGCTCAATCGTCTACCATATCCACCAGCATGCATCCTTATACGTTTTTGTAATGGCACTATTATGCGGAGGAGTATTAACCGGCGCCCTTCTTGTTAACAAATTATCCGGTGATCAGCTGCAGCCTCTGCTGTACCCATTTAATGCCTTTGATTCTTCCGGCAAGCTAAGTATATTTTCCCTGCTGAATGAACAGGTGCGGGGATACATCCTATTGGATATGGCACTTATTTTTATAATTTGGTGTACGGGTTTTACCTTAATCGGCCTTCCTGTAGCATGGATGATTGTATTTGCAAAAGGAATGATGTTTGGATTTACAACAGGGTTATTTATTTCTCAATACGGCTGGGAAGGTGTATGGATTGCCTTTGGTGTGGTATTGCCGCAAAATGTTTTATTAATTCCCGTGTATGTTATTGTTTGTGTGCAGGCGATAAAGATAACGCTCCATTTATGGAGAAGAGTTGTCACGAGACAGTCTTTTAATCCGACGTTCAGGGTAGCAAGTATGAACTATACGGTTCTATTTGCTTGCCTGCTTGTTTTTGTGGTAATCGGAGGTCTCATTGAAGCTTTTGTGCCTCCATATTGGATGAAATGGTTTCATCCAAACAGCTGATTATAATAATTATAATGTGATAATTATTATTTTTTATTACTAATTCTATTTTATAATGATTATTGTTTGCAATTAGCCTCCCTTTTGTTATAATATCTATGACAAAGCGAGGGAGGACAAATCATGGAAAGCAGAATAGAACGCATTAAAAAACAGCTGCATTCAGCAAGCTATAAATTAACTCCTCAACGCGAAGCAACCGTGAGAGTATTGCTTGAAAATGAGGCAGACCATTTAAGCGCTGAAGATGTATACCTCCTCGTAAAGGAAAAAGCACCTGAGATAGGGCTGGCTACTGTTTATCGTACACTTGAATTACTGACAGAATTAAAGGTAGTTGATAAAATTAATTTTGGTGATGGAGTATCGCGTTATGATTTAAGAAAAGAAGGCGCAGCTCATTTTCATCATCATTTAATTTGTATTGAGTGCGGTTCAGTGGATGAAATTCAGGAGGATTTATTAGAGGACGTAGAGGAAATTGTAGAACGAGATTGGAAGTTTAAGATAAAAGACCACAGATTGACCTTCCATGGTATTTGTTCTAGATGTCAGGAATTCTCAAATGATGAAGAGCCTAATAATGATAAGTAGAACCATGCCTATGAAGCATGGTTTTTTGTATGTTTGAAAGCTTTTAAGGGTATTTTATAAAAATGATGTCATTCACTGATGACTTTAAAATGAAAGCGTACTACAATAGAGATAGTGGCAAGAACTAGGAGGCGTGAGGATGAAGAATCAGCTTCTCGATTTTATTCAGTTTATGATTGTGGAAAAAGGGTTGTCTGTCAACACGGTGCAATCTTATGAGCGGGACCTTAAAGCTTATATTTCTTATATCGATAAAGTAGAGCAGGTGAGCTCTGTTTGTGATGTGAAAAGAGTACATATAATACAGTTCTTTGCACATTTAAAGACGCAGGGCAAGTCAGCTAAAACCATCGCACGGCACACCTCATCCATACGTTCTTTTCATCACTTTTTAATGAGAGAGAGAAGATGCGATCAGGATCCAACCGAACATTTAGAAACACCTAAGTCAGAAAAAACACTACCCAAAGTGCTGAATATCGAAGAAGTGGAACAATTACTGCAGGCAGCCGACCTGTCAAAAGCCAGCGGCTATCGCGACCGGGCAATGATCGAGGTTTTGTATGCTACAGGAATGCGTGTTAGCGAATTAATCGGTTTGAATACGGATGATGTTAATTTGGAAATGGGATTTATTCGATGTATCGGTAAGGGAAATAAAGAAAGAATCATTCCGATTGGCAAAGTTGCATCCCAAATTCTAGAAACGTATATACGGCAATCCAGAAATCAGCTTAAAAGTGCAGCGACTAATGCTTTATTTTTAAATCAGCAGGGTAAACGTTTGACAAGACAGGGGTTTTGGAAAATTTTAAAAGCACTTGCGGTAAAAGCTAAAATTGAAAAAGAATTAACCCCACATACACTGCGACATTCTTTTGCGACACACTTAATTGAAAATGGAGCCGATCTGCGGGCAGTTCAGGAAATGCTGGGACACGCAGATATATCGACAACTCAAATCTATACGCATGTTTCCACAAAACGCATTAGAGAAGTTTATTCCCAGTTTCACCCGAGAGCTTAATCCTCGGTTTAAATTAAGTTGTCAGACTTCAGACGAATATATTGTCAAGATATAAAGAAAATAGGTAAAATAGATTTGAGTGAACAAGAGGAGGAAGAAAAAATGGATAATGGCAACTATAAGCGTATACATCTGGTAGTAATGGATTCGGTAGGAATAGGCGAAGCACCGGATGCAGAAAAATTCAATGATAGTGGTGCAAATACGCTTGGCCATATTGCTGAACACATGAATGGATTGAATATGCCAAATATGGCCAAACTGGGTCTTTCTAATATTGAACATGTAGCAGGAATTGAAAAAGCTGCTGCTCCGATCGCTTCTTATACTAAAATGGCCGAAGCATCTGTAGGAAAAGATACAATGACCGGCCACTGGGAACTTATGGGGTTGAATATTGATAAACCTTTTAAAGTTTATCCGAACGGATTCTCTGATGAGCTGATTTCTCTATTAGAGCAAAAAACCGGACGTAAAATAATAGGAAATAAACCGGCAAGCGGAACAGCTATATTAGAAGAGCTTGGCGAAGAACATATGAAAACCGGTGCAATAATCGTCTATACTTCAGCTGACCCTGTTCTTCAAATAGCAGCACATGAGGAAGTTATTCCATTAGAAGAGCTTTATCGTATTTGTGAAATTGCCCGCGAAATAACCCTGGATGAAAAATTTCTGGTTGGGCGTATCATTGCCAGACCTTTTGTTGGCAGCCCGGGAGCATTCAAACGTACAACTAACCGCCATGATTATGCCCTCAAGCCATTTGAAAGAACAGTGATGAACGAGTTGCAGGACAGTGGATATGATGTTGTGGCAATTGGGAAAATTTCAGATATTTTTAATGGAGAAGGCGTAACGGATTCACTTCGTACGACTGATAATATGGATGGAATGGATAAACTGATATCAACATTTAATCGTGATTTTACCGGTTTAAGCTTTTTGAATTTAGTTGACTTTGATGCCCTGTTTGGGCATCGCCGCGATCCTCAGGGCTACGGCGAAGCTCTGGAAGCATTTGATACAAGATTGCCTGAGGTTTTTGAAAAAATGACCGATGATGATTTATTAATTATCACTGCAGATCACGGAAACGACCCGGTCCACGAAGGAACTGATCATACAAGGGAGTATGTTCCGCTGCTTGTTTATTCAAAAAGAAATGAACTGGGTAAACAGCTTGCAGTAAGAAATACTTTTGCAGATGTCGGAGCAACGATTGCTGAAAACTTTAATGTGAAAAAACCAGCTTTCGGAACTAGTTTTTTGCGTGAACTAACTAATTAATTGATGAGGAAACGGGGATAAACAAATGAGAATGGTAGATATTATTGAAAAAAAACGCGACGGACAAGCACTTACAACACAGGAGATCCAATTTGTTGTTGGAGGGTACACTTCAGGTGATATTCCTGATTATCAGGTAAGTGCATTACTGATGGCCATTTATTTCCAGGGAATGACTGAACAGGAAAGAGCGGATTTAACGCTCTCTATGGTTGAATCTGGTGACCAGATTGATTTGTCTGCTATAAAAGGTATAAAAGTTGATAAACATTCCACAGGCGGTGTAGGAGACACTACAACGTTAATTCTTGGACCTTTGGTGGCAGCAGTTGATGTTCCTGTAGCCAAAATGAGCGGACGCGGACTGGGCCATACCGGCGGGACAGTTGATAAGCTCGAAGCAGTGCCTGGATTTAACGTGGAATTAACAAGCGATGAATTCACCAAGCTGGTAAATGAAATAAAAGTTGCAGTAATGGGCCAAAGCGGGAACTTAACACCTGCAGACAAAAAACTTTATGCATTACGCGATGTGACTGCTACGGTAAACAGTATTCCGTTGATTGCATCATCTATAATGAGTAAAAAAATTGCTGCTGGCGCAGACGCAATCGTTTTAGATGTTAAAACGGGGGCCGGCGCTTTTATGAAGGATGAGAACCAGGCGCGCGAATTAGCAGAAGCAATGGTACGTATAGGAAATAATGTCGGCCGTAAAACAATGGCAGTCATTTCAGATATGAGTCAGCCTCTAGGTTTTGCGATTGGTAACGCTTTGGAAATTAAAGAAGCAATTGATACCCTAAATGGAGAAGGTCCGGAAGATTTGACAGAACTTTGCCTCGTTCTTGGAAGTTATATGGTGTATCTTGCAGAAAAAGCATCTTCTCTTGAAGAAGCAAGGCTAAAGCTTGAAGAGGCTATTTCAAGTGGCAGAGCTTTGGAGCGGTTTAAAGAATTTTTAGCAGGTCAAGGCGGAGATGCAAGCGTGGTTGATGATCCTTCGAAATTGCCTCAGGCAGAGCACAAAATTGAACTTCCTGCACAAACTGCAGGATCAGTATCAGAAATAATTGCCGACAATGTGGGTACTGCTGCAATGTGGCTTGGTGCAGGAAGAGCGACAAAAGAATCCCAAATTGATTTAGCGGTAGGGCTGATGCTGAATAAAAAAGTTGGCGATAAAGTTCAAAAAGGAGATTCCCTGGTTACCATTTATGCAAATGACCTGTCTCAGCTTGAAAAAGTTAAAGAAAAACTGTTGGAAAGCATTAAAATAGCAGAGCATAGTGTCTCAGCTCCATCATTAATTGTTGGGCAAGTGACCGGAGAATAAATAAATATCGATAAAACGCCTTTCTCAATTTGAGAATGGCGTTTTTTTTATATATCAGAGTTGTAAAATTCAGGTGTCTATATCTTTAAACCGTTGATCGGAGCAGACAGTTTGAGCACCGTGTGCCGACCAGATATTTTCAGCCCAAATCAGCCGCCACTCAAAACCAGGTAAAAAGATTTCGCAATAAATGTGTGACATGCGTATAAAATCGCCTCGGTAGGAAAAAATAAACAAAAAGAGTGTGAGAGGTGCGATTTTCATGAAAAAGTGGATGTTAAGTATTATAAGCGTTGTTTTTGCATTTTCTATTTTACCGTATACAACTTTAGCAAATGACCAAGCTCCTGTGCCTTTAGATGAAGTAAAGTCAGCTATTTTAATTGATCAGCAAACAGGCATGCTTGTGCTTGATAAGAACAGTCATGAATCGCTGCCGCCTGCTTCAATGACGAAAATAGCTACTATGCTTTTAATTATGGAAGCGATCGATCAAAAGAAAATTTCGTGGGAAGATAAAATTAAAACTAGTGAACAGGCTGCTTCAATGGGCGGATCGCAAATATTCTTAAAAGCTGGAGAAGAAATGACTGTTCGCGACATGTTAAAAGGTATTGCAGTGGCTTCTGCCAACGATGCTTCAGTTGCTATGGCGGAACATCTGGCCGGTTCTGAAGAAGAGTTTGTTAAAAAAATGAATGAAAAGGTGAAAGCATTGGGGCTAAAAGATACTGTTTTCCGCAATGCGACCGGTCTTCCGGCAGATGGCCATGTAAGTTCAGCGTTTGATATGGCACAGCTCGCAAAAGAACTGATAAAACATGAAGAAATCACAGAATTTACAGGTACGTATGAAGACTATCTCAGGGAAGACAGTGAAGACCCATTTTGGCTTGTTAATACCAATAAGCTGGTTCGTTTCTATCAGGGGGCTGACGGCCTTAAGACCGGTTTTACAAAAGATGCTATGTACTGTTTGACAGCAACAGCTCAAAAGAAAGATATGCGCTTTATCGCTGTGGTATTTGGAGCTCCTACTTCAAAAGCAAGAAATGAAATTGCCAGTTCCATGCTGGATTATGGTTTTACACATTATGAAAGTAAAACCCTGGCAAAAGAAGGAGACCAGGTTTTAGAAGTACGTATTGAAAAAGGTTCTCCTTTTATAATTGAAGGTGTTTTAAGCGAACCATTAAAGTGGATAGCTCCTGTCGATGGAAAAGAACAAAATGTTAAAAAATCGTTGCATGTTACAAAAATTATTGATGCACCTGTAAAAAAAGGACAAAAAATAGGTTCTATGTCGCTCGTTATTGACGGCAAAGAGATGTCGTCGGTTGATGTTATTGCGAAAAGAGAAAGCAAAAAAGCTTCGTGGGGTGAATTGTTTGTAAGATCAGCAAAAGAAATGGTTCAGTAAGAAAATGCAGTCGAATAAACACTAGTTTCTTCTATTATTGTCACCATGCAGGAATTAGGTTTAATCGCAATGAATATTCCCTCTGTACGATAAAAAGGAGGGGTTCACATGGCTTTTACTGTCCAGGCTGAAATCAAAAAAGATGTACTGCTTCTGCGCATGCAAGGAGAGCTTGATCATCACGCAACAGAGAAGATTCGGGGAGAATTAATTACTTTGATGGAAGAGCAAAATATTCGTCATCTTGTTTTAAATCTTGCAGAGCTCGATTTTATGGATAGTTCAGGTCTTGGCCTGATGCTTGGAAGGTACAAGCATTTGCAAAAAAGAGAAGGCAGTATGATCATATGTGCTATTTCAGCTCCTGTTAAAAGGTTGTTTGAAATGTCTGGGCTATTTCGCATCATGATCATCGAGCCTTCTGAGGATCAAGCTCTAACAAGATTGGGGGTTGCGTAATGAACAACCAGGCCCATATTAAGTTTCGTTCAATTAGTGAAAACGAAGCCTTTGCAAGGATGGTTGTTGCTTCGTTTATTGCACCGTACGATCCGACAATCGGTGAACTGACGGATATTAAAACGGTTGTTTCAGAAGCGGTAACGAATGCCATTATTCATGGCTATGAAGGCAGAGACGACCAATGGGTGCATATGACACTATCGATGGAAAACAGCACTTTCTCAATAGAAATTAAAGATCTGGGGTTAGGGATGAGCAACATTGAAGAGGCAATGCAGCCTCTATTTACAACAAAGCCGGAAATGGACCGATCCGGTATGGGATTTACTATTATGGAACACTTTATGGATGCAGTTGAAGTTTCATCTGAATGTTCGCAGGGAACTACCATTCGAATGAGCAAACACTTGGCCTCCGTTCAGGCTGAGTGTCATTAGAGGCGCTAGTTATGAGTGCTAAAACAACCACTAGTCACGAAACTGTCAGAGAATGGATACGCTTAAGCCAGGCTGGGGATCAGGAAGCGAGAAGCAGAATGGTGGAGAATAACGTCAGACTCGTTTGGTCCGTTGTTCAGCGTTTCTTAAACCGCGGACATGATCCGGACGATTTGTTTCAAATCGGTTCTATTGGCTTACTCAAAGCTGTAGACAAGTTTGATTTAAGTTACAGCGTAAAATTCTCGACTTATGCTGTCCCTATGATTATCGGAGAAATTCAGCGATTTTTACGTGACGACGGAGCTGTAAAAGTAAGCAGATCCGTAAAAGAACTTGCGATTAAAGTGAGAAGAACGAAAGAACAGCTGAGCAGCACACTAGGCAGACTTCCTACATTAACAGAAGTAGCAGATGAGCTGAATGTATCCGTTGATGACATCGTTTTGTCGCAGGAAGCTTCCAAATCTCCGACATCGATTCATGAAACTGTGTATGAAAATGAAGGAGATCCAATTACACTTCTTGATCAAATGGCCGCTAAAGATGAAGAACAATGGTTTCATCAGCTGGCATTAAAAGAAGCGTTGTTAACACTAGAAAAACGGGACAGGGTTATTATTTTTCTTCGCTACTACAAAGACTACACTCAATCAGAGGTAGCTGATAAATTGGGAATTTCTCAGGTTCAGGTGTCGAGAATTGAAAAACGGGTACTCAAATCCATCAGGGATTGGATGGATGACGTAAAAGAAGCATAAAAAAGAAAGGAGGAAGAGAGCATGACTCAAACGGTCTATCTGAAACTTAGGCGGAAAATTAATATTCAAAAAGGCCAGCCCATTTATTTGCATGACGTTGCAGATGTTACAGCTGCTGAATTAAGTTTTAAAAAATTGGCAAAGCTGATTGTACTGGAAACAAAAAAAGATACATCTGAAACGTATGTGCTGGTCGACCAGTTAGATATGATCGAGCTGATGAAAAAGACCTTGCCCAACGCAGCACTTGAAATGCTGGGAGCATCAGCAACGCTTGTGGAATTAAGAGACGCAGAAAAGAAAGGCTCTCTTCCGCTTTTTCTTTTTGTGTGGAGTTTACTGTTTGTGGGAGCCGGACTGACTATCATGTATTTTCATGAAGATGTCAGCATGAAAGAAACCCAAATTACAATGGTGCAAATGATGACAGGTAAAGAAATTGAACATCCTTACTGGTTTCAAGTCCCCTATTCTTTTGGCCTTGGTCTGGGAATGATTTTATTTTTTAATCATGTCTTCAAAAAGAAATTTACAGAAGAACCAAGCCCATTAGATGTGGAAATATATAATTATGAACAATCTCTTGAAGACTACATAGTGGATCAAGAACGGAAGAAACGAAGCAAGAATGATTAATAACGCACTGGTTACCTTTATTGGACTTGCTTCCGGTCTGGCTGTAGGCGGTGGATTTGTCGCTTTTTTATCTGTATTGGGCATCGTTCCTCGGCTAATGCAGATCGTCAAAAATAAAAACCGTCTGCGTGCCCTGGAAACTGCCGTTATTTTAGGCACACTGACCGGAGTTGCGGGGAGTTTATTCGACGCTAAGACCGCATATGGCTTTTTTCTTGTTCCGTATGTCGGGCTTTTAGCAGGAGCATTTATTGGAATGCTTGCTGCTGCCTTAACGGAAGTATTGGATGTCATTCCACTTGTTACAAGAAGACTTGGTTTTACAGAGAAACTTCAATCAATCATGTTTGCAATTGTATTAGGGAAAGTAGCAGGCTCCTTGTTTTACTGGCTGCTGTTAATCCCATTTAATAAAGGAGATTAAAAAATGCAGCCGTTACCTTTAAAAGCAGAACAATTAGATGAAATACTGACATCAAGAGCCGGATTAGGTGAGAGCTTTGATTTTTTGGTCCGCAAGTTTATTATCGCGGGAACTCCTGTTCATTTATACGCGGTAAACGGTTTATGTGACACCTTGTTTATCATGGAGCTGCTTGAAGAGATCGTAAATACGGAAGTGCCCAAAAATGAACGATCTAAAGTTTCTTCCATTATACATAATAGACTGATCAATCAGTCCGTTGAAACAGTGGACACGGTTGAAGATGTAATTCGCCAGGTATTCTCAGGACTTATTGCGATAAAAGTATCCGGAGACCGGCATGCGTATGTCGTAGATGTGCGAAGCTATCCCGGGAGGCAGCCTGAAGAACCTGATAATGAAAAAGTAGTCAGAGGCTCCAGGGATGGATTTGTGGAAAATATTATTATAAATACCGCTTTGACAAGAAGGCGTATTAGAGATGAAGGATTAAGATTTGACATGCTTGAAGTGGGGCAAAGATCGAAAGCTGATATAGCTGTAGGGTATATTAAAAATCTTGCAAATGATGATCTCGTCTCTGCTATAAAAAAAGAGCTGGAAGCAATTGATGTAGACGGACTTACCATGACGGACAAATCAGTTGAGGAATATATTGTCAAGCAGGGATTCAATCCGTATCCATTAGTCAGGTATACCGAGCGGGCTGATATAGCTGCTACTCATTTACTGGAGGGGCATGTGTGTATCTATGTAGATACTTCGCCAAGCGTCATGATTACACCGACTACTTATTTTCATCACGTTCAGCATGCTGAGGAGTTCCGTCAGTCACCAGCTATCGGAACGTTCGTAAGGTGGATCAGGATGATGGGTATAATCGCATCAATTGTTTTATTGCCGCTTTGGTATCTGCTGGCCATTGATCCCAGCTTGAGACCTGAGTCTTTAGACTTTTTAGGCATGAAAGATGATACAAATGTGCCGTTAATTTTGCAGCTGCTCATCGCAGATATAGGAATAGAGTTTTTAAGAATGGCTGCCATTCATACCCCTACTCCTTTATCAACAGCCATGGGTCTGATTGCAGCTGTGCTTATTGGTCAAATCGCTATTGACGTCGGTTTGTTCGTCCCTGAAGTTATTTTATATGTCGCAGTGGCTGCTATAGGCACGTTTGCAACGCCAAGCTATGAACTTGGTGTAGCGAATAAGATGGTAAGAGTAGGCTTAATGCTTCTTGTGTGGATATTCCATATTGATGGACTGATTATCGGAGCAACAATTTACATTTTATACCTGATGAGCATCAAGTCATTTTCAACACCTTATCTATGGCCGCTGGTTCCATTCCGACCTAAAGCAATGCTGCGCATTGTTATGCGGCTGCCAATGACCAGTGCGATCCTTCGTCCAATGATTGTAAAAACTAAAGACAGGGTTAGACAGAAGCCAACAGGAGAATGACGTTGCGCATTAATGCATGATTATGGTACAGTTCTTATAATTATTAAGGATATTTTCTGTCCAATAGAAAGGAACTGTATGATGCATTATTACGGAACTTCAAGTACCAATGAAGAAGGTCATTTAACAATCGGCGGAGTGGATACAATTGAATTGGCACGCCAATTCGGCACTCCGCTATACGTATATGATATTGCGCTGATTCGCGAGCGGGCAAGAGGATTTAAGGAAACTTTTGAACGACTCGGTGTTACATCCCAGGTTGCATATGCCAGCAAAGCATTTTCTTCCATAGCCATGATTCAATTAATTGACGAGGAAGGACTTAGTCTCGACGTTGTGTCAGGAGGCGAGCTTTATACGGCAATGAAGGCGGGATTTGATCCTGAGCGAATTCATTTTCACGGCAATAATAAGAGCAGGGAAGAAATATCAATGGCGCTTGATTACGGCATAGGCTGTTTCGTTGTTGACAATTCCTATGAGCTTCAGCTATTGACACTTATCTGTCAGGAAAAAAAGAAAACAGCGAAAATTTTAATCCGGGTAACGCCAGGTATTGAAGCTCATACGCATGATTACATATTAACCGGGCAGGAAGACTCCAAATTTGGCTTTGACCTTCAGAATGGACAGGCGGAAGAAGCGCTGACCCAAGCATTGGGAAAACCAGAATTGACTGTTTTGGGGCTTCATTGCCATATCGGGTCTCAAATTTTTGAGACTACAGGTTTTATTAAAGCTGCTCAAAAAATGATTTCAAAGCTTGCTGAATGGAAAAAAACCTATCATTTTAATTCGACTGTATTAAATTTAGGCGGAGGTTTTGGGATACGCTATACAAAAGAAGATACCCCAATCGCGCCGTCATCTTATGTGGAAGATATTATTGGGGAAGTAAAATCACTGATGGCAGAAAAGTCTCTTGACATGCCTGAGATCTGGATAGAACCCGGCAGATCACTTGTTGGAGATGCCGGTACCACTCTTTATACTGTCGGTTCATCAAAAGTCGTTCCGGACATACGAAAATATCTGGCGGTGGACGGGGGAATGAGCGATAATATTCGTCCGGCATTATATGATGCCCGTTATGAAGCGGTACTTGCTAATCGCCCTGACGAAAAAGTGCATGAGACCGTATCAATAGCGGGTAAATGTTGTGAATCCGGCGATATGCTCATTTGGGATTTACCCATTGCAAAAGCTTCTTCAGGGGATATTTTAGCTGTGTTTTGCACAGGAGCTTATGGCTACGCAATGGCAAACAATTATAATAGAATCGCCAGACCGGCAGTCGTTTTTGTGGAAAATGGAGAAGCTTCCCTGGTAATTAAACGAGAGTCACTGGATGATCTTATTCGTCATGACTTGCCTCTAAACACTTAATTTAAAGCAGTTTAAAGCTGCTTTTTTAATGATATGAAGAGGTAAGGAGTGAAAACAATTGAAAAAACAGAACCTTATTGTCTTTTTGTTATTGCTGGTTATGGCTGTTGCTTGGGGAATCATCTACTGGTTATTTATTGTTTAACCTGTTTTAGCAGTGTGAGTTGAATTTCCATCCTTTTTCTAGTATGATAAAGGACGATTGCAGTGGAAATTTTTATTCCCTGCTGGAATGGACGTACGATATCATGACCACAATGAGGGGTAACTATGCTAATAAGATATAAGAAATCCTTTGAAAAGATTGCCATGGGGCTAATGTCATTTATGCCAACTGAAAAAGACATTAAACAATTGCAGCAATCAATGAAAATGTATGAGGAAGATAAAAGCAACCAGCTTTTTCTATGGAAAGACGAAGATATCATCGGATTAGCGGGCGTCAAAATTGGAGAAGACAGTATTTTAGTCCAGCATATTTCGGTCAGTCCGTCTCATCGTAATGAGGGAATTGGCAAAATCATGATTTCAACTCTCCGAGATATGTATCCAGATAAAACATTTGTAAGCAACACGTACACCGAAAGTTTTTTAACAAAATGCACATCTGATAATAAAGAATCAAACAAGAATACTGTTAAAGACTAAAACCACTGACATGATGTCAGTGGTTTTTTCTTTTGTGCAATGCCTGTTTGCGAAGAAGAATAACTTCCTTCCTGTCACGCAGGCGGTGCCTGTCCACAATCATTTTATCACTCAAATCACTATGGCTGCCCCACTGAAACCCTTTTTTCTTGCATTCATTTATGCAAACTTCTGTTAAAAATGGATCAGCAAGGGGGAGCTGCAAGCTCGTATAAGGTGATTTTGCACTGATTGAAGCGCTTAGTGCCTGCATGTCTTCAAGGAAAATCTGAGGGTTGATGCCGAATAGATGAAGCTGCTCTTCATGCAGCCGGAATTTAGTAATGGCTTTTTCAATTGTTCGTTTTGCTCCGTTAAAATTATTTCTGCGCTGATGATAAAGAGCTACAGCTAATTGAATCCATCCGACCCATATTGAATCTTTTTCCATCGGAGTGTTTTCCTTCCAATATTCTTCCAGCACTTCATGACATTCAAAATAATCTCTATCTCCATGAAAATGCACTAAATAATCAATAAATGCTTGGGGATAAGCAGATTTCATAGGTACACCTCCAACCTTATCCCTATAGTAGCATATAAACTTTTTTAACAAAAAAATTAAGAGAAATACCATACAGTAATTAAGATCGCAGCAGTCATACCGGCAGCATCCGCCAGGAGACCAATCGTCAAAGCACGTCCCATCTTTTTAATACCTACTGCGCCGAAATAGACCGTCAGCACATAAAGAGTTGTATCCGTACTGCCCTGGACGATCGCTGCCGCACGGGATATAAAATGTTCCGGACCATAAGTGGCAGTTAAATCTGCTAAAATTCCTAAGGAAGCAGAACCTGATATGGGACGTATAAACAGCAGCGGAAGTAAATCCGGCGGCAGTGAAAACAGGACTAAAACAGGGGCAAGCCACCCATTCATTGCCTCCAAAAATCCAGAGGCCCGCAGAATATTTATTGCTACAAGCATTCCAAGCAAAAAAGGCAATAAAGATATTGAAAGACGGATTCCCTCCTTGCCGCCTTCTGTAAACGCCCCGTACGCATCTGTTTTTTTTGTTAAGGCATAAAGAAGAATGGCAATAACCAGAATCGGAAGAAATAAAGTCGATACTGCAGCCAGCGTATTCATCACAGCCTCCTATTTCGTTTAACTGTAAATAAATAAAATACACGATCAAGTGTCAATGCCATGATACATGAGCAGCAGGTAGCTAAAAAAGCAGGTATAACAATATCCATCGGATCAATTGCTCCATGTGTCATCCGAAGTGATATAACGGTAGTTGGAAATAGGGTGAGAGCTGCAGTGTTTAGAACCAGAAATGTGACCATTGAGCGGTTGGGGGTATCGGGTGTCGGGTTGTTTGCTTGTAAAGCAGTCATGGCTTTTAATCCAAAAGGCGTCGCTGCGTTGCCCAGACCAAAAAAATTAGCAGTCATATTCGACATGATAAACCCAAGTGCCGGATCATCCGGTTTTAAATCAGGGAACAATTTTAATAACAGAGGTCTTGATAAAGCCGTCAGTTTATCAAGCAGACCCGATTGTTTTGCAATTTCCATCATCCCAAGCCAAAAAGTAAAAACGGCAATAAATCCAATAATCAGCTGAACAGCCTGAGTAGAGGCGTCAAACATTGCCGTATTAACATCCGCTGTTGTTCCGTTGATAAAGCTGTAGACTACCCCAATGACAATCATGCCGATCCATATTATATTAACCATCGCATTGTCCTACCAAAATGACACCTTCTCAATAAACCGGCTGAACCAGCCAGGGGAGGACGGGTCTTTTCTAAGCTCCCGAATTAATTCCTGTTTGTGAATCACTTTGTCATCCAGTTTTACTGCAACAATAGGCGGCTTTTTATGATTATGTGATATTTTACCTTCTATCGTCAGCAGGCCCTGTTCTTTTTCCGTCAGTGGGTAGCGGAATGGATCTGTAAGTGTGTAAAATTCATTTTCATTCTGGCCGGGGAGAGGAGGGATTGTATCCGGGCTGAGAATTGTGGTCTGATGATAATTCTTAAAGCCGTATTCGAATAATTGAATATGGTCGTTCCAGTCATTTGAAGCGCGGATCGTCACTACAATTAACGTCATACCATCGCGTTTAGCCGAGGTAACCAGCGTGCGTCCAGCGAGCTTTGTATAACCAGTTTTTCCACCTGTTGCATGCGGATACATTCCTGTGACCAGGCGGTGTTTGTTACTCCAAAATGGAGCAGGGTCAACACTTTCTCCTTTGTGGCTTTTAGTGCCGAAAATTTTAGCGAACTGCTTGTCTTTCAGGGCTTCTTTCGTTAATAAAGCCATATCAAAAGAAGATGAGTAATGTTCATTATCTAAATCCAGCCCGTGCGGATTGGTGAAATGGGAGTTTTTCATTCCAATTCTTTTTGCTTCTTCATTCATCAGATCTGAGAATTTCTCGACGCTGCCGCCTACATGTTCTGCTATGGCGACGGCTGAATCATTTCCGGATCGCAGGAGCAGGCCGTAAACTAAATCGCGAAGCGAAACTTTTTGTCCGGCTTTTAAATAAAGACTCGAGCCTTCTGTGACAGAGGCTTCAGGACTGATTTTTACCATCTCATCCAGGTTTCCATGCTGAACGGCCAGGTGAGCTGTCATGATTTTTGTAATACTCGCAATTTTTTGCTCCTGATGGGCATTCTGCTCATAAAGAACTCGTCCGCTTTCAGCCTCTATTAAGATTGCCTGATCAGCTGAAGTGGAGATAGGGTATGCGGCAAACGAAACTAAATGGGCGGACGGAAAGCTTATCAATAGCACAAATAAGATCTTAACCGTAAGTTTCAATCTTTTCACCATCCAACACTTATGATAAGAATAGCCTATGTGAAAACTTGTCCTTCATGACAAAAAACAGTGCTTAAGAGAATAAACACCTCTTAAGCACTGTCGTTTAACCAATTCCTTATTCAACTGTCAAGGTATCTTGAAGAGACTTGAAAAACAAATCCGTTTCTTCTTCACTGTCAAGCTGTTCAATATCCTCAGGCAGCTTTGGCAGCTGAGATAAATCCTTTAAACCAAAGTAATCTAAAAATTCAACAGTCGTTCCATATAAAATAGCTCTTCCCGCACCTTCAGCCCGTCCGATTTCTTTAATAAGGCCTTTCGACACCAAAGTTTGGAGGGGGCGGTCAGTTTTAACACCCCTAATATCTTCAACTTCCAGCCTTGTGATTGGCTGACGGTAGGCTATGATGGCCAGTGTTTCTAATCCCGCTTGAGAAAGAGAGCCATTAGCGGGGCTTTCAACCAGCTGCTTAATATAGTCTGCCATATCTCTTTTTGTGGCAAATTGATACGTGTCTGCAAGTTCTACAATGTGTATTCCCCGATTGGGGTCTTTGGCGTATTGTTCTTTAAGCGAACCCATTTTGGCACGGATATCTTCTTCTGCTATTGATAATACGTTCATTAATTGAACCAGGCTCAGCCCTTCATCGCCAGCAGCAAAAAGAAGGCTTTCGATGATGGCTTGTTCATTATGGTTGTGCAACTAAGGTCACTCCTTCTACTGCTTCGACCAAAATATCGGAAAAATTTTGGTCCTGTTGAACACTTACTTCTTTTCTTTTCATTAATTCCAGTACTGCTAAAAAAGATACAATCATATGCGGTTTCTCAGCTACCGGAAATAGTTCGTGAAAGCGCTGGGGCTGCTTTTTGTTTTTTAAATCTATTAAAATTTCAGCCATGCGCTTTTCAATGGATATTTCCTGACGTGTTACTCGTGTAGCCATTGGTTTTTGTAGTTTTTTTCGGCGCAGAAGCTTATGAAAAGCCCCAAGCAGATCATGCAAATCCAAGTTTAAATCCTCCAGTGATTCTTGTTTGGCAGATTCATATTCTGATAAATCGATAGGGGGCTTAGTGTAATAGCTTCCTCTGTCTTCTTCCTTTTCTTTCAATTCAATTGCAGCTTGTTTATATTTGCGGTACTCGATGAGTCGCTCAACCAGCTCATCCCTTGGATCAGCTTCTTCAAAATCAATTTCTTCGTTTTCCCAGTTTTCCTCATGCTTTGGCAGGAGCATGCGGCTTTTAATAGCCAGAAGTGTTGCAGCCATCACTAGGTATTCGCTTGCGAGATTCAATTCCATCACTTTCATTGCCCGAATATACAGCATATATTGTTCAGATATCTCAGCCATGGGAATATCATATATATCGATTTCCAAACCTTGAATCAGATGAAGCAATAAATCCAGCGGACCCTCAAACGCTTCTACCTTAACACTGTATTCCATTGTCGTCACCTTTTTCCTTATCTCATTATCCCCCTAAGTATAAGACAAACATCAGCCAGTTCCAATAGGTGATAGCGTTCAATTTCAATTCATTTATACCATAGTGTTTGCTTTTAAAGCTTTATGTGCCATAATTCACTATGGATAGACAACTTGTAAAATGAGGTGCAATAAATGGAACGTTTGCAAAAAGTAATTGCTCATGCTGGAGTGGCATCACGCAGAAAAGCAGAAGAGCTGATTTTAGCAGGGAAAGTAAGAGTTAATGGAAAAGTAGTAAATGAACTGGGCGTAAAAGTCACAAACTCCGATGCAATTGAGGTTGAAGGAGTTAAAATAGAACGGGAAAATAAAGTCTACTATTTATTATATAAACCAACAGGGGTTATCTCTGCAGTCAGCGATGACAAGAAACGAAAAGTAGTAACGGATTTTCTTCCATATGTAGATGAGAGGATTTATCCTGTCGGACGTCTGGATTATGATACATCCGGACTCCTATTGCTGACTAACGATGGTGAATTTGCAAATCTGCTTACCCACCCAAAATATGAAGTCCATAAAACCTATGTAGCCCGGGTAAAAGGATTAGTTTCAAGAGAGTCGCTCAGGAAGCTGGAAAAAGGAATAAAACTTGAAGATGGTATGACTGCGCCGGCACGTGCAAAAGTGATTTCAGCAGATAAAGCAAAAAATAAGACGATAGTGGAACTGACGATCCACGAGGGCCGGAACCGCCAAGTCAGGAGAATGTTTGATGCGATCGGACATCCTGTACAAAAGCTGAAACGCGAACGATATGCATTTCTTCACCTGGGCGGACTGGGCACCGGAGATTCCCGGGAACTTACCCCGCACGAAGTAAAGCAGCTGAGGGCACTGGCTGAAAGCGGCACTAAATAACAGTAAAACATAATTTCATTCTTTCATTTGAAAACTACAATCTTTCACTAAGATTGTAGTTTTCACACTTCATTCAAATACTGCGCCCGTTCCGTTTATCAACAAATGCTATAATGGCAATGAATGTTTGTAGTAATTGTTGATGCAGTTTGCTGTAAAAGGAGGTATTTAGCTTGAGCAAAAGAAAGAAAAAGCGTTTGATTTTACGAATTTCCATTCTCACCGTACTAATAGCAGCCGTTGCTTATACGCTGTATTCCACTTTAACAGATGAAGAAAAGACGCTCGTGAAAGCCGGAGATAATGCGCCGGACTTTGTCCTTACAGATCTTGATGGAAAACAGCATCGATTATCGGACTACGAAGGGCAAGGCGTATTTTTAAACTTCTGGGGCACGTGGTGCAAGCCGTGCGAAAAAGAAATGCCGTATATGGAAAGTCAATACCATGAATTTAAAGACCAGGGTGTACAGACAATCGCAGTGAATGTCGGCGAGTCTGATTTCCAGGTGCGTAATTTTGCCGAAAAGTATAATCTTTCTTTTCCCGTTGTCAGAGATGCGCAACGTGATGTATATGATGCATACTCGATCGGAACATTGCCTACGACACTGCTGATAAGCCCTGAGGGTGAGGTCGTTGACGTCGTAAAAGGTGAAATGACTGAAGAAACGATTGCATCTTATATGGAACAAATTAAGCCGTAAAGTAAGGGGTCTTAAGCATGAATGAAATTACCTGTAAGTGTGGCCATGTTAATCCGGAGGGAACTGAGCTTTGCTTATCCTGCGGAAGGGCATTGACTGCGGACGCAGAAACTAAAAAAACAAGTGATGTCATGCGTTATGAAGGAATGGCAAGAAGGTCACAAACGTATAAAATGTCCGTTATTGATAAAGTATGGAACTTTTTCTCCTCTGTAAAAGTAGGAGTCTGGCTGATTTTTATTACACTTGCTGCATCTGCAATCGGAACCATTTTCCCTCAAGTTATTTTTATACCGCCATTAGAACCGCCTGAAGTATATTATGAAGACCGGTATGGATTTGCAGGGAAAATTTATTACGTATTAGGGTTTCATGATTTGTACAACTCGTGGTGGTATCTGCTTCTAATTGCTGCTATAGGCACATCGATTATCATTGCCAGTCTTGATAGAGTCGTGCCGCTTTATAAGGCATTAAAGAATCAGCGGGTTAACCGGCATGTGTCGTTTATGAAAAGGCAGCGCGTATTCACTGAATACACTGTTCAACAGCCTGCAGAAAAGGTAATTGCCTCCATTGGAGATAATCTGAAAAAAAGACGATATCGCATCCGCGAAGAAGATGGTCATTTACTGGCTGAAAAAGGCAGGTTTGCCCGTTGGGGACCCTATGTAAATCATACAGGACTTATTATCTTTTTAATCGGTGGTATGCTTCGTTTTGTTCCTGGCATGTACGTTGATGAAGTATTATGGATACGTGAAGGGGATACCATGCCGATTCCAGGTACAAAACAAGAGTATTTTCTTAAAAATGACGGCTTCACTGCAGAACAGTATACAGCAGAAGAAGATTCGGAAGTTTTTGGAGAAACGATCAACCGCGTAGGCGCCATAGCTAAGAACTTCCAAACAGATGCAACGCTGTTAAAAAGGGAAGAAGGAACAGCAATTGGTGATGAAAGTAAATTGACTGAAGTGGAGAGTCATCCAATTCAGGTAAACCAGCCATTTAAATTCGACAACTTTGCTCTTTATCAGGTTGATTATCGTCAGGATGAAATTCGCTCTATGTCTTTTGATATGGTAAATAAAGAAACAGAAGAAGCTCTTGGTTCTTTTGAAGTTGATCTGTTTCAACCGGAAGATGAATACAAGCTTGATGATGAGCACCGCGTGGAATTAATGAATTTTTATCCGGATTTTTCAGGTTTTGAAGATGGAGAGCCGCAAACTGCCTCACCGGTTCCCAATAACCCTGCTTTTCTATTTAAGCTATATTCTCCCGAAAAACCAGATGGTGAAGTCGCTTTTATTGCTATTCAGGAATCGCTGGAGCCTTTGGGTGAAAATGAATTCGCTTTGAAATTCAGCGGCATCGAAACAAGAGATGTTTCCGGTCTGACAGTTCGAAAAGATCTAACGCTCTGGATCCTTGGTCTTGGGGGAGCAATCTTTATGATTGGGGTTATTCAGGGAGCATACTGGAATCATCGAAGATTATGGCTCAAAAGAACGGAAGACGGAAAATTATTAGCTGCGGGCCATACGAACAAAAACTGGTTTGGCTTAAGGAAAGACCTGGAATATGCCTTTAATGGTACAGGATTAGCACAACCGAAAGATCATATGGAAGAAAACTTAAATAAAAAAGCCAGCGGTGACGTAAAGGAGGAAAAAAATAATGACACAACTAGCTAGTATAAGTAGTACATTGCTTTACGTGGCTTTTGTATTGTACTTAATCGCGACTTTATTTTTTGGCGGCTCCATTAAGTCAAAAAAACATACAAATCAAACAGGAAAAAACAGATGGGCGACAATCGCAATCACGATTACCATCATCGGCTTTATTTCGCAGCTGGGGTATTTCATTACCAGATGGATTGCTGCGGGTCATGCGCCGGTAAGTAACTTATTTGAATTTATTACGTTCTTTGGGATGATGCTGGTAGCTGGATTTATTATCATATACTTTATCTACCGGGCACATGTTCTTGGGGTATTTGCTCTTCCAATTGCATTGCTTGTCATCGCCTACTCAAGTATGTTTCCGCGGGATATTAGCCCGCTTATACCTGCTCTGCAAAGTGACTGGCTTGCAATCCATGTATCAACGGTTGCTGCAGGAGAAGCGATTCTTGCAATCAGCTTCGTAGCAGGACTGATATATCTGCTGAAAGATGTAGACCTTACAAAAAAAGGGAAGCAAACCTTTTGGCTGGAAGCAGTTTTATTTTTTATCGTCATTGTAGCTGGTTTTATTGTATCAACCACTGCAGCGCAAATTGCGGGGTATCAGTCTGAGTTTACTTATGTAAATGCCGAAGGGCAGGAGCAGGTTGAACAATTCGGACTTCCGGCACTGGTGGTTCCACACCAGGGAGAACTGATGACCGAAGGGAATTTCGCTTCTTCAATTGAGATGCCCGCTATTGTCAATGCTGCAAGATTAAACACCGTTATTTGGTCTCTTATTTCGGGGACATTGATTTATCTTTTAATACGGCTGATCACACGCAAAAGTGTTTCTGCCTTGCTGCAGCCTCTCGTCCGTCGTGTTAATTTAAACTTGATGGATGAGGTTGGTTACCGTTCGGTCATGATTGGTTTTCCTGTGTTCACACTTGGCGGCCTGGTATTTGCCATGATATGGGCGCAAATTGCCTGGACCAGGTTCTGGGGATGGGATCCTAAAGAAGTATGGGCGCTCATTACCTGGCTGTTTTATGCAGCTTTTCTCCATCTCCGATTATCAAGGGGATGGGAAGGAAACCGTTCTGCTTGGCTGGCAGTAATCGGGTTTGCTATCATTATGTTTAACTTAGTCGCTGTAAACTTGATTATTGCCGGTTTACACTCTTATGCTTAACGGTTTTGCCCTCACGTTTTGTGGGGGCTCATTTTAAATCGCAGGGTATACATAAAAAGGAGGAAACAGGATGAGTGAGATGGGTCATATTTTAGTGGTGGATGATGAAGAAAGGATACGCCGTCTGTTAAAGATGTACTTGGAAAGAGAGGGTTATTCTATCAAAGAAGCAGAAAATGGGGACCAGGCGCTTGCGATGGCACTTGAAGAAAACTTTGACTGTATTTTGCTGGATCTCATGATGCCTGGAAAAGACGGCATTGAGGTTTGCAGTGAACTGAGAGAGGTTAAAGCTACGCCGGTAATCATGCTGACTGCCAAGGGAGAAGAAGCAAATCGCGTGCAGGGTTTTGAGGTAGGCACGGATGATTATATCGTGAAACCTTTCAGCCCGCGGGAAGTTGTTTTACGAGTAAAAGCCCTGCTGCGCCGTTCTTCTACAACAAACTATCTGCAAACCGATACTAAAGCAAAAGATATGATTGCATATCCTCATCTTGTCATCGACAACGATGCTCATCGTGTGACAGCAGATGGCCATGAAGTGACGCTAACGCCGAAAGAATATGAATTATTATTATTTTTAGCAAAAAGCCCGGATAAAGTATATGATCGGGAACAACTGTTAAAAGAAGTCTGGCATTATGAATTTTTCGGTGACCTTCGAACGGTTGATACTCATGTAAAGAGATTGCGGGAAAAATTAAACCGGGTTTCAGAACAAGCAGGGAAGATGATCGTAACTGTCTGGGGCGTCGGCTATAAGTTTGAGGTACTGGATGAATGAGAATCTGGCGCAGTGTAGTAGGCAAGCTTTGGATGACAATCCTGTTGCTTGTCTGCTTTGTTTTATTTATATTAACAATTTTACTTCTTGAGTTCTTCCAAAATTATCACGTAGAGGAAGTAGAGGAATCGCTCCGTTATGATGTGGAGAAAATTGCAAGAATTCTAGAAGATCACAGCGATATAGATTTAAGTCTTCAAATTATTACGGAGATAGTGGATGAACCTGTATACTCCTTGGTTATGATTGAAAATGAAGGTACGTTTTCTTCAAGTCAAGAAAACAGCTATAACTTGCAAATCAGGGAACTTATTGAACGTGATCCTGTCTTCTCAACTGTTTTAGAAACGCAGCAGACCGTTCAAAAAGAATTATCATTTCAGGAGGACTCCTCTTCCAATCGATACAATAATGTGATTATTGTGGGGACCCCTGTTAGTTTAAATAATGGACAACAAGGCGCTGTCTATATTTATCAATCACTTGAAGCCATACAGCAAACAACAGAACAGACAACGCGGTTGATTGTTCTGGCAGCAGGCATAGCGATTGTCTTAACAACGTTCTTTGCTTTCTTTCTTTCTACGCGGATAACCGCTCCATTAAGAAAAATGAGAGAAGGGGCATTTGAGGTGGCCAGAGGGAAATTTGATACGAAAGTTCCTATTTTAACCCAGGATGAAATTGGAGAACTGGGGACGGCGTTTAATCAGATGGCACGGCAGCTCAAACACCATCTTGATGCCCTGAGCCAGGAGAAAGAGCAGCTATCAAGTATTTTGAGCTCTATGGCAGATGGGGTTATAACCTTTAACCGTGATGGAACAATTCTTATATCTAACCCTCCAGCAGAGCGATTTCTTCAGTTTTGGTACCAGGAACAGGATGTAATCAAAAATGAAGCACTGCCTCCCCACTTTCAGGAATTACTGCTTTTGGTAATGGAAACCGATGAAGAGCAGATCGGAGAAGTGATTTTTCAAGGCAGGACGTTTGTGACGATTATCAGCCCGTTATACAGCGGGAATGTGGTGCGTGGTGCGGTCGCTGTTATTCGTGATATGACAGAGGAAAGAAGATTGGACAAGCTTCGAAAAGATTTTATCGCTAACGTTTCCCATGAGCTGAGGACCCCTATTTCCATGCTTCAGGGGTATAGTGAAGCCATTGTCGATGAGATCCCTCAAACTGAAGAAGAAAAAAAAGAAATAGCACGAATTATTTATGATGAGTCGCTTCGTATGGGCCGGCTGGTAAATGAGTTGCTTGATCTTGCGCGTATGGAAGCCGGACATATAACATTGCGTTATGAAGAATTGCCGGTATTGCCATTTATGGAACGCATTATAAATAAATTTGGTGTGGTTTCAAAAGAGAAAAAAATCCGGCTTTCCATTAACACGTCTTTAGGCCATGAGGACAACTGGAGATTTGATCCTGACCGAATGGAACAGATCCTGACAAACTTATTGGATAATGCGCTGCGTCATACTCTTGAGGGAGGGGTAATTCAGCTGATTATAACCGAAAAGGCAAAAGGGTTATGTTTTGAAGTGATGGATTCAGGTATTGGAATTCCCGAAGAGGATCTGCCATTTATTTTTGAACGCTTTTACAAAGCAGATAAAGCGAGAACGAGGGGACGGGCGGGAACCGGGCTAGGCCTTGCTATCGTTAAAAATCTGATTGAAGCTCATCAGGGAACAATTGAAGTTGAAAGCAATATTGATAAGGGAACCACGTTCCGTTTTTATTTACCGAAATGATTAAGTAAGATCAATTCCAGCGGGAGTTGATCTTATTTTTTTGCACTGCGGCGTATCCTGTCCTTCTTTCCTTTTAACATTTAAACAGATATAGTAAATAGAAGTGAAACCTTTTATACATAATAGACGACTAATCTATGAACGGGGAGGAGAAGGTAATGGACTCCGTTTTCCAAAGACTTTATACCGAATACCAGCAGGATGTATTCCAATTTCTAATATACCTGGTTAAAAACCGTGACACCGCTGAAGATTTAATGCAGGAGGTTTTTATCAGAGTAATGAAATCACATCAGCAATTTAAAGGAAAAAGTTCTGAGAAAACATGGTTGTTTTCAATTGCAAAAAATGTGGCCATTGATCATTTTAGAAAGCAGTCAACAATTAAAAAAAGAGTAATGGAAAAGTTTGATTGGAGTAAAAGAGAGATTGTGGCTGATGCACCGATGCCACAGGAAATTGCAGAGCAAAATGAGGACATACGTAAGCTTTATCATTGCTTAAATTACTGTACAACGGATCAGAAACTTGTCGTTGTAATGCGCTATATTCAGGATTTAACCATTGCGGAAACAGCTGACGTTTTAGGTTGGACAGAAGGCAAAGTAAAAACAACTCAGCACCGTGCCATCAAGCAGCTGCGGGAGTTGATGACCAATAATCGGGAGGAGGAAGAAAATAGTGAGCGGGTCAAAATGGAGAGATCAAGACATTGAAGAGCTATTAAAAAAAATGCCCCCAATAAAAAACACACAATCGCCAACGGAAATGTATACCAGGATTCAGCGTGCTTCAGCTTCCAATGCTAAACGAACCCAGCGCATTCTACCGATTGCAGCCGGCATAGCTGCCATTTTTCTGCTCGCTATATTAATTCCTTCATTCTTAATAAATAATGAATCCGTGAATATATCCTCGAGTGACGATGCAGGTGAAATTGAAACGGTCGAACATAGTGACGGCGGCAATGAAGAGTCCAAACTATTTGGATCTGAAGGAAATGAATCAGAGGGGAACAGTGCAGATAGTCAGGCAACAGACACAGAAGAAGAAAACTCAGGCAAAATTGAAGAAGGCGCATCTCAAAATATAACCTCACAAGATGGAGAAGTTGACAGAAAAAGCGAGCCTCAGAATGAAAGTAAACAAGATCATCCTAAGATGGAGCCTGCCAGCAGACAGATAGCATTAAATGAAGAGCAGGGCACCTCGTTATATCCTTCAGAGTTAGAAGGAAATGCGTATTTTTCTGCAGCATTTATAACGCCTGAACAGGATATTATCCCGATGACATTTATACTTCCTGAAGAAAATACAGGCCAGTCCATGGTGGATCTATATAATGAGTGGGCCGGGACGATTGACGAAACGAGTTTGGGTTTTATTGACTATCACCCTTTTAATGATGGGATAGAAGAGACAGAAGACATTATTACCGGGTGGGTAAATGATTCGGATCAATACAAAGATGCATCTGCTGATATAATGGCTGAATTTTTGAGGCAAACCTTTGGCAATGATGGGTATCGGGAATTTCAACTGCTGAATAGGGATGGATCCAAAGCTCTGAATGGAGAGGAAGAAGCGATTCAGCTGGCAAATGATCGCAAGGGATATTTTCTTTATGAAAATGAAGGCAACTCCTTTTTTGTAGAGTCTCTAAAGTCATACGGATCCTTAAATGAAGCACTTAAGATGATGCAGACGTCAAAACCAAATGAGCGATTTTCATATGCATTGCCACCGGAACTTGAACTTACTGCAGTCGAAAATGAAAATGAATTAACCATCACGTCAGATGGCACGATCAATCAATATTCCGACAGCGAACAGCAGCAGATCATTGAAGCGATCCTTCTTACAGCAAAATCATTCTCGTATCAAACAGTACAATTTCAAAATGAACCTTCAGAAACTGGCGGATTTGATTTATCAAAGCCGGTGGAAGTCCCGATTGGTCCAAATCAGGCGACGATAGAATAAGGCTAAGTGTGTTGAATTGCTGGTGTTAGCGGAGAAGGGAAACAGGTGAAAAACAACAGCGGGATTTATTGTAGCTGAAAATAAAAAAACTGCGAAAACTTTATTGTTTTCGCAGTTTTTTTGATTATTCAAATTTAAGAGCATCACCATTAAATGGTTCATCAGCAACTTTAATTGAATCGGTAGGACAGCCTTCAAATGCATCAAGCATATCGTCAAAAAGAACGTCAGGCACTTCTACTGTTCCTTCATTATCATCTAAAGTGACAAATGCAATGCCTTCGTCATCATAATCATAAATATCTGGAGCTGCAGCCCCACATGCTCCACACGCGATGCATGTATCTTTGTCAACAATTGTATATTTTGCCAATTGGATTCCCTCCCAGTTCAGTAAATCATCACAAAATACAAGTAAAAAGTATCATTTACCATTCTAAACATCTACGCAGAGATTTTCAATAGTTACACCAGGAATAAAACGTAAAGTTGTGCAATTCTAATAAATTTTACCCGATTAGACAAAAAGAAAACTGTCAGCAATCGACAATAACATGATAAAATAAAGATTCGATAAACCATTATAAAGGGGTTCATCCATGACATATTTAGATGCAATCTTATTGACATGCTTTCGTTTATTTAATGGAGATCGAAGCCGCTCCGCAATTTACCACTTGTTAACCGGCAAAAAAACCTCACAAACGATTCAGGATGCCCACCTATATGGTGTATCAAATTTATTTCAGACCCTGCCGGCACTGTCGAGATTTGACTTTGATTCAAGCTGTCAGAAGCTGATGGACGACAAATTAATTTTTATAATAGAAAATAATAGATATAAAGTAACCAGTGAAGGCGAAAATCAGCTGGAAGCTTATTATGAGAAGCACTTTTTTCCGCTTCATGTTCAGGGATGGAACTACCAGGATCGGGCTATGGTTTTTTGGAAACGTCTATCACTGCTTGTGCAGACTCTGTCAAATATCTATCACAATGAAAGATATTTTTACCCGGTTCAGCGGGACCCGGAGATACAGTACTGGGTTAGAGGCATTTTTTTAACCTGGGGCGACAGAAGAAATAAAAAAATAAAATCATTACATAGTGAACTCATGCAATTATGCCAGTGCTCAGGTTTTCCTGATCGACCCGACTTTTTCATTCACCGGCTAAGCGGCTACAGGCTCATTGGAATGACGACCGACCAGCTCGCGAAGCATTTTAAAATGGATGCTGCTGAAGCGCACTTTCGTTTTTTAAATATTGTTCATTTCAGTATAAATCACATTCAAGAAAATCCTGTCTCGTACCCATTACTGAACTCAGTGATTGAAGGCATCGCTCAAGAAAAAGTCATTTTGACCTCCTCTACAGAAAAAACAAAGGAATACGTGTCGAGAGGCTTTTCATTATCCGATATAGCTGCTGCCCGAAAACTAAAAGAAAGTACAATAGAGGATCATATAATTGAGCTTGCATTGATGACCCCTTCATTTGCGATTGACCGATATGTGAATGAAAGTTTACAGGAAATGATCTGGTCTCAAGCGCTTAATTTAAATCATAAAAGGCTGAGGGAAATAAAAATTCACGTACCAGAAGCTAGTTATTTCCAAATCCGACTGGTTCTTGTTACGAGGGGAAGGGGAGATGGGAAGTGGAAAGATTACTCTTCGAAAAATTTGGCTTTAAATCATTCAGAGAAGGCCAAAGGGAAGTAATTGAAAGCATTGTACAGGGCCGCGACACGCTTGCGATGCTTCCAACAGGATCAGGCAAATCATTATGTTTCCAGTTTCCGTCGTATATTTTTAACGGTCAGGTGTTAATTGTGTCGCCCCTGCTTTCACTCATGCAGGATCAGGTGGAGCATGTAATGGTCCGGGGTGAAAAAAGCGTCATTGCAATCAATTCTTTTTTACCCTTTAAACAAAAACGGTATGCACTGAATCATCTTCATAAATACCGGTTTATTTTTATTTCTCCTGAGATGCTGGCGTTAGACGAGGTAAAAAAAGCTCTTTTGACTTGTTCCATTGCATTATTCGTTGTAGATGAAGCGCATTGTATCTCTCAATGGGGGCCGGACTTCAGACCTGATTATCTTTCTCTTGGACAAATCAGGGAGGAGCTGGGTTCGCCTGTTACTTTAGCCTTAACAGCTACGGCAACCCCAAAAATTAGAGAAGATATAAGAACTGCTTTAAAAATGAAGACTCCAGATGAGTGGATTTATTCAGTTGACCGGCCTAATATTTCGCTGAAGGTGGAAACAGCCTCTTCTTTTACAGAAAAAGTGCATATTTTAAAACAGTATATATCAACGCTTAAAGCACCGGGTATTGTTTATTTTTCCAGCAAACGCCTGGCAGATGAGCTTGCAGATGAAATTAATTCTGCATTGTCAAAAAATATTGCAAGCTATCATGCCGGATTAGATCAGGAACAGAGAATACTGATACAGCAGCAGTTTTTGCATAATCAGCTCGAATGGGTTTTCGCTACAAGTGCCTTTGGAATGGGGGTAAACAAAGAAAATATTAGAACGGTCATACATTTTCATTTACCCTCAAGTATGGAATCTTTCGTCCAGGAAATCGGCAGGGCCGGCAGAGATAATAAAAAAAGTATCTCAATCCTGTTATACTCAAAGGGAGACGAACAAATTCCGATAAATTTATTGGAACTTGAACGTCCCTCTTTACGTCAAATAAATGACTTTAAAAAATGGCATAGAAAAGTAGATACCCCAGCTGATTTGGAGGAAAAAATCGGGATTACCGACATTCAAAACAGAGTTCTTCAATACTATATAAGCCATGAAAGGAACGATCAATACTGGGCAGATACTGTTTTTAACAAAATGACAGACAGGCTGACAGAAAAATATGTAAAAATATCGCAAATTGTAGCATATGCAGCCTCTCCGGTTTGCAGAAGAAGGATGGTTGCAGAAAGTTTTTATGAAACAAAAGAATTGCAACAGCCCCAGTGCTGTGATATTTGCGGTCTGCATCTAAAAGAGTTTGAAATGGATGAAGTGTTTGAGGACAAAGAGAATATTGCAGATTGGAAGGAAAGGCTGGCATTACTTTTCTAGGTGGTCGAGAATGGAAAAGCAAAACGAGATAATCAGGAGCGTGAGCAGTAAAAAGCTTTTTCATTACGTTTTATACACACAGCTGTTTTTGTTTCTGCTGTCATTACTAATAGGAATTATCCTATATGATTCGTTTGACGCATTTTTAGTCATACTGAAGGTAGAACCCTTATACATAACGGCTGGAGCATTAATTGGGGCAGCGATCGTAATAGCTGACTTATTTTTAATGAGAATGCTGCCTGATCATTATTATAATGACGGCGGCGTAAATGAAAAATTATTTGGATCATTAAATCCGTTTAAAATTGCTTTGCTGGCTTTATGTATTGCAACTGCAGAAGAATTATTATTCAGAGGAGTAATTCAGGCAAACAGCAACTTAGTAATTGCCAGCCTGCTTTTTGCAGTTATACACTTTCGCTATCTGAATCACTGGTATTTAACATTAAATATTTTTGTTCTGAGTTTTGTAATCGGAGCAGTATTTGAATGGAGCAATAGTTTATGGACAACTATAGCCCTTCATTTTATAGTGGATTTCTTATTGGGACTTTATCTGCTAAAAAAATCAAAACAACTTAAATGAAAAGAAGGGGAATATTATGAAACGTGATCCTTATCGCGATCAAGCCAATAAATCTCGTCAGGAATTAAAGACGGCTAATGAACGAACTGATACACAGGATGAGAGTGCGGGAGAAAAGTCTCGACTCGCACTGCACAGCAAGAAAAGAGACGAAAAAGCATCTCAGAAAAAACCTTTTCCTCTCATACGCGTGTTATTAGCATTGTTCGTATTGCTGCCGCTCACGGTAACCATTTTATCCATCACTTTTTTTGATAATGAAGATAGCGTGACAAATGCCACTTTATCACGGGACAATTCAGTACAATTAGATAAGCCGGAAAGTAAAAATGCAGCAGTAAATGAAGAGAAAGATACCGCTGAAAAAAAACAGCAGCCTGCAAAAGAATCTGATGCTGTTGAGTTAGAAAAGGAAACAGCAAAAAAAGAGGAAGAGCCGGCAGTTGAAGCGGTAAAGCCTGTAGAGGAGCCGGTTGATGAGACACCGGTTGAAGAACCGGAAGCACCTGCTGAAGAACCTGAGGAGGAAGCTCCGCCGGCAGAAGAACCACCAGCCGAAGAAACAACTGGGTCAGGCACCCACACTGTTCAATCAAGCGAAACGTTATTCAGGATATCGGTTAATTATTATGGAAGCGGCGATTTTGTGGATCAAATTAAGCAAATGAATGGCCTGCAGACTAATGATATCCATGAGGGCCAAGTATTAAAGATGCCGTAACCTGATTAAAAAGATCATAATTTGAAGGTATTTTCTTTTCTATGTAGAAAGGAGTATTATTACGAAACCAAGAGGTGAAGGATATGTTTGTTAAAAGTGCCATGGTACCAAATGTTAATTGTTACACAGTTCAGGCAAGTGATCCGGTTGAAAAGGTAGTTGCTATGCTGGAAGAGCATGAAATTGACGGGGTGCCTGTGTTAAATGGGAGCAAATACTCGGGAGTAATTACACGTTATCATATTTATAAATCTTTTTTTGATTCTGGAAAGTCAAGGGAAGATTACAATGCTGCTACGACAGCGGCAGACGTAGCTACTCATCAGGAAAAGTTTTTAAAAGGTGATGAAATATTTGAGAAGACTCTTTTTGAGTTAAATGATTTCCCTTTGCTTGCTGTAGTAAACGAACAGGGTGAATTTATGGGTGCAGTCACCCGTTATGATGTGCTGAATCAATTTCAGAGTGCCTTTGGAATGCACAAAGAAGGAATTCGTATTGCTTTCACATCGGTTGAAACTGAAGGCAGAATTTCCCGTCTTGCAGATATAATTCAACAATTTCATGAATCAGTCATTTCTCTGGTTACTTTTGATGAAACGGATAAGCTGGTTCGAAGAATAGTCCTTAAAATTGAAAAAAGAGACAATATTGATCGTTTTCTTAAAAAACTTGAAAAATCAGGATTTCGCATATTAGATATTAAAGAAGACTGATTACGTACATTCATTTCCTTTGCATGATGCAGAGGAAATGTTTTTTAATGATGCGGTCTTATGCTGTCATGATGGAGGAAAAAATGAAGCATTTATATATTTTACTTACTTTAGGGATCGGTACATGTTCCTGGATGTTAAAAAGAGCTTTCGAAAACAATCTTGTAGAAAACAGCATTCCCTTATTACAAGATGCAGCAGGTAAAGAACGCACCATTTTTTTTATTTCCGATATTCATCGCAGAAAAATTTCTTATAAATGGATAAAAACGATACCGCCATGTGATCTTGTCATTATTGGAGGGGACATCATGGAAAAAGGAGTCCCTTTCTCCAGAGTTGAGGACAATCTTAAATGCCTGCAGGAAATCGGGCCTCTTATTTTTGTTTACGGCAACAATGATGAAGAAATAGAAAGAGAACGACTGTCTGATCTGTTGCACAAAAATAATGTATTAATCCTGGAAAATAGTTCTGTCAAATGGCATTTCAACGATGGCGGATTCATATGGATTTCAGGTTTAGGCGACATTAGTTATGAAAAGGATGATCTCGTCCAGGCTTTAAAAGGAATACCTGAACACGAAAAAAAAATCCTGGTTAGTCATGATCCAAGTGTTATTAACCAACTGAATGCACAATTACCAACGATTGATTTAATCCTAAGCGGCCACACGCATGGCGGACAAATAAGAATTTTTGGTTTTGGACCATATCAATTAGGAGGGGTTTCCTCCTTCAATTCAACAGTCCATTTAATCAGCAATGGCTATGGAACCACATTTCTTCCCTTCAGACTCGGCGCGAAATCCGAAGCAAATTATATTACCTTAACTGGGAATTAGGCAGCAGTCATAGAGGTTATTGTATAAAACCTATACAAAGTTTACACAATCTCTTTTGAGGACTATAATTTGTTCAAGGCACTTGAGTTTCAGGGGGGCAATTTGGATGAACAAAGAGGAAGGCAAATATAATATTAAAGCTGTCTCCACTATGCTTGGTATTCAGCCCGGCACCATGAGAGCGTGGGAGAGAAGATATAATGTTATTGCTCCTGTCCGGAATGAATCCGGACACCGGCTGTATACCGACAGGCAAGTAAGGCAGCTAAAATGGCTCGTCGGTAAAATTAATGCCGGTTTTACAATAAGCCAGGCTGTGGCGCTGATGGATCAGGAGGATATCGCTGAACAAGAAGATTCCAAGGATAGAATATCTTCCTTTCAGGATGATCTGATTGATTGCCTGCTTCAATTTGATGAGAATAAGGCACATGATTTAATTAATCAGGCGTTTTCAATATATACAATTGATAAAGTTTTAATTGATATTTTAGGAACGGTTTTGATTCGCATCGGCTATCTGTGGGAAAAAGGTCAAATTACGACTGCACATGAGCATTTCGCTACCTCAGTTTTACGTTCTAGAATAGGTATTTTAATGCATTCTTTCCCTCATAACGGTATTTTGCCTAAAGTAGTAGCGGTTTGTGCTCCCGGAGAATGGCATGAGTTGGGATTATTGATTTTTACTCTTTACGTAAGAAGGAAAGGCTATGAAGTGATCTATTTGGGTACAAGCATTAAAGAAGGAGATATTAATGTAGTACTTGACACAGTCGATCCGAAATTTTTATTTCTATCCTGCACAATGATTGAAAACCTTCCAAAGGTATTAAACTTAATTGATGAGCTAAAAACAGAACACTCGAATCTTTCCATAGGAATCGGAGGATTTGCTATTGACCAGATGACTTCAGCAGAACAAAAAAATTATCTGGAGCATTTAGTCGGGCAGTCAAGGGAAGATTGGGAAAATTGGCTTGCTGCCCAAATGTAAAGGAAACTCGCTTACACTCGATGTAAGCGAGTTTTTTTAATAGTTAAACATTTTGATAACGCTTTCATTAAGATCTTTTTAATGTGTTTTCGTCTTTCAAATCCCTGTTAAAACGTGTATACTATTTCATGAAAGACGGAGGTTTCCGTTCAAGCATACAATGCGTTCTAATAATTGGGAGGTTAACAAATGGTAACCGAAAAAGGGTCAACTCATTCTTCCGAGCAGACTACATATGATGTTCTAAAATCAACTCAAACTGTCATACACCAAGCCTTAGATAAATTAGGTTATACAGAAGAAGTGTATGAATTATTAAAAGAGCCAATTCGAATGATGACCGTAAAAATACCTGTACGAATGGATAATGGGAAAATTAAGATATTTACAGGATTCAGAGCTCAGCATAATGATGCTGTTGGTCCAACAAAGGGTGGAATTCGGTTTCATCCAAATGTAACAGAAAAAGAAGTGAAAGCATTGTCTATATGGATGAGCCTGAAATGCGGAATTGTCGACCTCCCGTATGGAGGGGGCAAGGGCGGCATTATATGTGACCCAAGAGAAATGTCTTTTCGGGAACTTGAAACCTTGAGCAGAGGATATGTCAGGGCTATAAGCCAGATTGTTGGCCCGAACAAAGATATTCCTGCACCGGATGTATTTACAAATTCTCAAATTATGGCCTGGATGATGGATGAATACAGCAGAATAGATGAATTTAATTCTCCTGGTTTTATTACAGGTAAACCACTTGTTCTGGGCGGTTCACATGGAAGGGAATCCGCTACTGCCAAAGGAGTAACGATCTGTATTCGTGAAGCCGCAAAAAAACGCGGTATTTCGATTCAGGGTGCCCGGGTGATCGTGCAGGGATTTGGAAATGCAGGAAGCTTTCTGGCTAAGTTTATGCATGATGCGGGAGCAAAAGTAATCGGCATATCAGATGCTTACGGTGCGTTACACGACCCTGATGGATTAGACATAGACTATCTGTTGGATCGCAGGGACAGCTTTGGCACGGTCACAAAGCTTTTTAATTCTTCGTTGTCAAATAGTGAGCTGCTTGAGCTTGATTGCGATATTTTAGTGCCTGCAGCAATTGAAAATCAAATCAGAGAAGATAATGCTCATAAAATAAAAGCCAGTATAGTGGTAGAAGCAGCAAATGGCCCGACTACCCTTGAAGCAACAAAAATTCTAACTGAACGCGGTATTCTGCTTGTACCGGACGTACTGGCTTCAGCTGGAGGAGTGACCGTTTCTTACTTTGAATGGGTCCAAAACAACCAGGGCTATTATTGGACTGAAGAAGAAGTAGAGGAAAAGTTAGAAAACGTCATGGTGCGCTCATTTGATTCAATCTACCAGACTTCTCAATCCAGAAAAGTTGATATGAGACTGGCCTCCTATATGGTAGGTGTAAGAAAAATGGCAGAAGCAAGCAGGTTCAGAGGATGGATCTAAGTTGAAGAAGGAAAAATAACAAGAACTCTTTCGTTGAAAAGAAAGTTCGAATCCCCTATCATATAAAAGATAGGGGATTTTTCCTCGTAATGAACGCAGTGGGCAGGAGTGATACCTAAATGAAACATGAGAAAGTGATTATTGTAGGGGGCGGTCCCTGCGGTTTATCAGCTGCTATTGCTTTAAGAAACGAAGGCATTGATGCTCTGATAGTAGAAAAGGGAAATATCGTTAATACGATTTATCATTATCCTACTCATCAAACTTTTTTTTCTTCCAGCGAAAAGCTGTCAATTGGGGAAGTTCCCTTTATTATCGAAGAACATAAGCCAAAAAGAAATCAGGCGCTTGTGTATTATCGTGAGGTTGCAAAACGAATGGATCTTCGTATAAACCGATTTGAAGAAGTGCTGTCAATTAAACCATCAACTAACTATTTTAATGTTCACACATCACAGGATACGTATACAGCCGAAAAAATTGTGATTGCCACAGGCTATTATGACCATCCGAACTCACTGGACATTCCTGGTGATCAGTTGCCGAAAGTCTTTCACTATTTTAAAGAAGCTCATCCTTTTTTTGACACGGATGTGGCCATTATCGGCGGTAAAAACTCGGCGGTTGATGCAGCAATTGAATTGCAAAAAGCAGGGGCGAGGGTGAACGTTTTCTACAGGGGTTCTGAATATTCCCCAAGTATTAAACCATGGATTCTTCCTCAATTTGAGGGACTTGTAAAAAGCGGGGATGTAACCATTCATTTCGATTCAATGGTGACAAAAATTGAAGAGGAAAAGCTCGAATATATTCAAAAAGGAAAAACCTCTTCAATAAAAAATGACTTTGTATTCGCTATGATCGGCTACCATCCTGATCATCACTTTTTAAAAAACATGGGGGTCCTAATTGATGAAGAATCAGGGCGGCCATTATATCACCCGGACACGATGGAAACAAATGTTGAAGGAATATATATTGCCGGAGTAATTGCGGCAGGTAATAATGCAAATGAAATCTTTATAGAAAACGGCCGTTTTCATGGAAAACAAATCGCACAATCGATTGTTTCCAAAAGCAACAAACCATTACGATAATAAGGTGTTCAAAAGGTCTACAAATGGGAACGGTTATCTTATGATTTCAGGCCAGTTCAGCTAAAAAGAGACTGAGAAAAAGTCAAAAAGATGCCCTGACGAAGTTATGTTCGTCAGGGCATCTTTTTTTTTGCAAATTAAGCGGTTTACGGTTTTTGCCGAATCATCCTATTTAAACATATTAGAGATATATGTATGATCTGTGGACTGCGCAAGACCGATCATTAATTTTATTCTGGCTTTTTGACCGTTTAATCCATTTGAAAAGATAACCCCTAATTCTTTAAGGTTCCGGCCGCCTCCTTCATAGCCATATATGTCCTGAGCAATGCCGTTGAAGCATCTTGACACCAGCACAACAGGTATATTGTTTTGGATTAAATGCCTGATGCCTTCCACTGTCCCCGGGGGAAGATTCCCCTGCCCAAGAGCTTCAACCACAACTCCATCAAAATCCAATTCCGGCAAGCTGGAAAAAAGCCTTGAGTCCATTCCTGCGTATGATTTCAAAATAGCCACTTTTTTGTTGGTTTCTGTTAATGTGTATTTCAAATCAAGCTTTGGTGTATGGTGAAACATAACACCGCCTTTTGTGACAATCCCTATGGGTCCATATTGCGGACTTTGAAATGTGGATACGTTGCTTGCGTGTGTCTTGGTTACGTTGACAGCAGTATGAATTTCATCATTGAGTACAACCAGCACTCCTTTTCCGTAGGCTTCATCACAGCAGGCAACGCGCACTGAACTGATTAAATTATAAAGTCCGTCAGAACCAATCTCATTAGAAGATCTCATAGCCCCGGTCAGCACAATCGGAATAGACAGTCTCACTGTCAAGTCAAGAAAATAAGCTGTTTCTTCCAGGGTGTCTGTGCCGTGTGTTATCACCACGCCATCAATTCCTGATTCTAAATAATACTTTTCAATTAATCGTTTAATTTCAAGCATGTGTTCAGGAGTGATATGCGGTGATGGCAACGTAAAAGGAGCTTCCACCAAAAGTTTGGCGTAATCGTTCATGGCAGATGTTTGAGATACCATAGGATTCTCCCCGGTGGGCGATACTGCGCCGCTATTTTGATCCTGTGCCATTGAGATTGTTCCGCCAGTATGAATAAGTAGAATTTGTTTTTTTGACATTTGCTTCCCGCCTTTACACGATTGACTATATTAAACATTGCCTTTACATGATACGATGAGAAAAACAGATTGAAAAGAGGCACTTTTATGCTTGCTATCATCTCAGCAGCGATAGCTCCTGGACTGGCTCTTTTAAGTTATTTTTATTTGAGGGATCAATATGACACCGAACCCATTAGAACAGTCTTTCGAGCTTTCCTCCTAGGATTAGCCATTACCTTCCCAATTATGTTCGTGCAATATGTTCTTGAAGCAGAGCAGGTTTTTTCAACACCTTTTTTTCGTTCATTAATTTCCTATGGACTGCTTGAGGAATTTTTTAAATGGTTTATTTTGTACTTTTTCATTTTTCATTTAGTAGAATTTGATGAGCCATATGATGGTATTGTTTACGGCGCAGCGGTTTCTCTGGGATTTGCCACATTCGAAAATGTTCTGTTTATAGCGGTGAATGGACTAGGATCTGCATTTGGCCGCGCATTGTTGCCGGTCTCCAGTCATGCACTGTTCGGAGTCGTAATGGGGTACTATGTCGGAAAAGCAAAGTTTTCTCCATCCCTGACCAGAAAGAATCTATTGCTGTTATCATTGGCTGTCCCTGTGATCTTGCACGGATTATACGATTTCATTTTATTAAGCTTCAGCAACTGGATTTATTTTATCATTCCTTTTATGACGTTTTTGTGGTGGCTCGGACTATGGAAAGTAAAAAAAGCTCATACCTTAACAGATCTTCATCATAAAAGACTTAATCCAAAAAGCTAGCTCCATTTCGTATAGAAATGAAGCTAGCTTTTTGGTTTTTATGTATAGCTTACTACCAATTCGTTCAAACTAACTTCGATTGATTTCAGTTAAGAACGGAGGCAAATAATTATGACAAAAAAATGTGGATTGTTCCTTATCATCGTCATGTTGGCACATGGATTGTTTTTCACCGATGAATCACATGCCTTTAGTGGTCAAGTGGTTCAACGGGGAGCATATGGTGATGACGTCATAGAACTTCAGTCCAGGCTTCAGTACATTGGATACTATGAAGGCAAAATTGATGGTGATTTTGGCTGGGGCACCTATTGGGCGCTTCGCAATTTTCAACAGGATTACGGATTGGATATTGATGGGCTGGCTGGAGATACTACACGCCAAAAGCTGGTGTCTGTATCGGATTACGATGAAAACTATGTGCGTTCAAACATAGAAAAAGGAAATAAATTTACTTATTACGGCGGTGTGCCGCTGGATCAGCAGGTTAAAAAAGGGGATGGGAAAGCTGCTCCTCCCCAAAATGCTCCTGAGTACCCGCCTGGATATTCAGAAACGGATATTCAGCTCATGGCCAATGCTGTGTATGGGGAGGCAAGGGGCGAGCCTTATATCGGTCAGGTAGCTGTTGCGGCGGTTATATTAAATCGCATAGAAGACGATGAATTTCCAAACACAGCATCCGGAGTTATTTTTGAACCTTTAGCTTTTACAGCGGTAGCGGACGGTCAGATATGGCTGACACCAAATGAACAGGCAAAACGGGCCGTTATCGATGCCATAAATGGCTGGGACCCGTCGGAAAACGCTTTGTATTATTTTAATCCTGATACGGCTACAAGCGGCTGGATCTGGACAAGACCTCAAATAAAACAAATAGGCGAGCATATTTTCTGCCTATAAAAGGAGGGTGAAACAATGATGAAAAGAACCATTCTTCTTTCTGTGCTTTTTGTCGGCTTATTTGCCGCTGTATCATGGGGTGCCTATCAAAAAACAGAAAAAGACACACTCAAAAGTCATATGGAAAATGAATACCAACGTTCCTTTCATGAAATATCCTATCAGATGGATTTATTGCATGACCAAATAGGGTCGTCACTAGCCATGAATGCCGGCAGAAATTTAACACCTGCTCTGACAGAGGTGTGGAGATTGACCTCGTTGATTCATTCTGATATTGGCCGGCTGCCGCTTGGAATGCTGCCTTTTAATGAGATGGAAGGGTTTTTAAATCAAATAGGTAACTTTAGTTATCAGACGGCTGTCCGTGATTTAGAATCAAAACCGCTGTCAAAAGACGAATATGCAAAACTGGAAACATTATATTCACAGTCTGCTGACCTTCAAAATGAACTAAGAGACATTCAAAGCAAGGTGTTGGCAGATAATGTCGAATGGATGGATCTGGAAGGGCTTCTGGCAACAGGCGATGAAATTAAAAATAATTCTGTTATTGACGGATTTAAGAAGATGGACAATACAGCTAAGGGTTATGCAGTGGAAACGTTTGTAAAAACGGATCAGGAAACAGCCGACCAGCGCCGTAAGCAGCTTACCCATCTTAAGGGAGACGATCTCACAGAAGAACAGGCTGTTAAAAAAGTTAGAGAATTCGCTGGTCTGGATGAAAAGGTTAAGATTAACATATCAAAAAGTTTAGATGGATCCGATTATCCGTTCTATTCAGCAGATTGGCAAACGGCTGACGGGCACAGCGCCAACATGGATCTTACCCAAAAAGGCGGGTATCCTCTTTTCTATTTGCTGAACAGGGATATAGGAAATGAAAAATTAAGTCTCTATGATGCAGGTGAAAAGGGAGCAGCGTTTTTAAAGAAGCATGGATTTGATGATGTGATTTTGGAAAATAGCAGGCAAAACGACGGAATGGCCATGCTGACATTCATCAGGCTGATTGAACCGCAGCAGGTTTATGTGAATTCTGATTCCATCCACGTTAAAATTGCTTTGGATACAGGGGAAGTGGTAGGCTTCCTGGGTGTAGACTATTTGCAAAATGGAGAAGAAAGAGAAGTTGGTGAACCTGCTTTATCAGAAAGCGAAGCGATCGAGATGCTCCATTCTAATTTCAAGGTGGAGGAATCCAGGCTTGCAATCATCCGGAATGAAATGGGTGATGAAGTTCTTTGCAGAGAGTTTATAGGCACACTTGGCGAAGACACATACAGAATCTTTATAAATGGCCAAGATGGCCAGGAAGAAAAAGTTGAGAAGCTGTAACATGTAACATCCTATTAGCAGGTGCAGCCTGAGGAATGATAGAAGGAAGAAGCAGTGATACCGGGGGACAAAAACGGCATCACTGCTTCTTTTTAATTTGCTGGTTTGTACACAGCTGACAGGAGCTGCCGTTATAATACTCCTGCTTGAATTGAGAAAGCGGCTTTCCTTTAGTCCTTCGTGCTGCTGCAAGCCTTCAGCTAAGATCAGCAGCTACGTTAAACAAAGCTTCGATTTTATCATACATAATCTCAATACCGGACAATAATCGTTACTAAATAGAATAGCTTCCTTAATTAGTTTTTTCTTTGTTGAATAAAAGGGGATCATGGACATTATCCAATAAAAATATAGTCGAATTATGGTACAATGGCAGTGAATAAGGAAAGAGAAGGAGAATGTTCGGTGAATAAAAATTGGAAAAAAATGAGAATAGCGCTAGACGGACCGGCTGCGGCTGGAAAAAGCACAGTAGCAAAAAAACTGGCTGAAAAACTGGGATTTGTTTATATAGATACCGGAGCAATGTATCGGACCTTAACATACAAAGCGATTATTAATGGAATAGATGTTGAAAATGAGAAGGAATTAAAGGATGTTTTGTTGAATACTATAATAGAGCTTAAACCTGGGGAACATGGCCAGAGAGTTTACCTGGACGGCCGTGAAGTTACGGAGGAAATACGTTCCAACGCCGTAACAAATAACGTTTCCACTGTAGCCAAGCATGCTGATGTCAGAAAAGAAATGGTTGAAAGGCAGCAGCAGCTTGTTGAAAGCGGCGGTATTGTTATGGATGGCCGCGATATTGGCACACACGTAATCCCAGATGCGGAAATTAAGATTTTTATGATAGCAAGTGCAAAGGAAAGAGCAAGAAGACGGTTTGAAGAACACCAGAAACAGGGTATTGAATCAAATATTGATCAGCTGCAGCGTGAAATTGAACAGCGGGACCATCTGGATTCTACCCGAATTGTATCCCCGCTGAAAAAAGCAGAAGATGCAATCGAATTGGATACTACAACAATGGATATCGACAGTGTTGTGGATTCCATTTTATCATTGGTTAGAAAGCGCGGAGGTACATCATGAATTTATATCACTTTGGAAAAGCACTGGTTAAAATTGTTCTGACACCCATTTACCGATTTAAAATTATAGGACGTGAAAACTTCCCAAAAGAAGGCGGAGTTCTGTTGTGTACGAATCATATCAAACTTCTGGACCCTCCTGTAGTGGGCGTCACCACACCAAGACCAGTGTCTTTTATGGCAAAAGAAGAACTGTTTCGTGCACCTGTTTTAAAACAAATACTTCCCAAAGTCAGAGCTTTTCCTGTGAAAAGGGGAATGAGTGATCGTGAAGCGCTTAGAAGAGGGCTGGGATTACTAAAAGAAGGAAATGTTGTTGGGCTTTTTCCAGAAGGAACACGCAGTAAAGACGGCAGTTTAAAAAAAGGACTTGCAGGTGCAGGGTTTTTTGCATTGCGATCTCAGGCAGCAGTTGTTCCCTGCGCCATTATAGGGCCCTATAAGCGTTTCAGAAGATTAAAGGTCGTGTACGGCAAACCTATACCGATGGATGAGCTTAGAGCACGAAGAGCCTCTGCAGAAGAAGCAACTGAACTGATTATGCAGCATGTTCAGTACTTAATTGATAACCATCGATAAAAGTTCTTACTTGACAAACTGTTCAGTTTATTAGAAGTTAGTAGTATATTCTGAATTTATAATTAAAATGTGAATTTTTCACATTTAATATTATTTCAGTAGTCATGGATTAAGGAGGAGTACATATGGCAGAAGACATGAATCATATTGAAGTAAACTCTCTCGAGGTGGGAGACCGTGTGACCGGTACCGTAACGCAAGTGGAGGAAAAACAGGTTCTAGTTGATGTCAGAGACAGCAAGGTTGATGGGATTATTCCAATCAGTGAGCTGTCAAGCCTCCATGTAGAAAAAGCATCGGATGTTGTGAAAGTAGGTGACGAGCTTGAACTCGTCGTTACAAAGGTAGAAGACGAATTACTGGTATTATCAAAACGCAAAGTTGAAGCCGAAAAAGCGTGGGATGAAATGAAACGCCGCTTTGAGGCGGAAGAGGTTTTCGATGCTGAAGTAAAAGATGTGGTAAAAGGCGGTCTTGTTGTTGATCTTGGCGTCAGAGGCTTTGTACCTGCATCATTAGTTGAAGATTATTATGTCGAGGATTTTGAAGATTATAGAGGGAAAAATCTGGCGTTTAAAATCGTTGAACTGGATGAAGAAAAAAACCGTCTGATCCTTTCTCACCGTGCAGTTGTAGAAGGTGAGAAGGCTGAAAAGAAAAAGGCTCTCCTTGAAAGCATCCAGGCGGGTGATGTTTTAGATGGAACGGTCCAAAGAATCACTGATTTTGGAGCCTTCGTTGATATTGGAGGAGTGGACGGCCTTGTCCATATTTCCCAATTGTCCCATCAGCATGTAGAAAAGCCATCGGATGTAGTCGAAGAAGGCCAAAAAGTACAAGTGAAAGTACTTTCAGTAGATCGGGATAATGAGAGAATCTCCCTTTCTATTAAAGAAACACTGCCGGGACCATGGACAGATATTGAAGACAAAGCTCCAAGAGGTTCTGTTTTGGACGGGAAAGTTCGCCGTTTAGTCTCCTATGGTGCTTTTGTTGAAGTATTCCCGGGTGTAGAAGGCCTGGTTCATATCTCGCAAATTTCCCATCAGCACATCGGAACACCTCATGAAGTGCTTTCTGAAGGCCAGGATGTTAAAGTGAAAGTATTAGACGTGAACGTTAATGATCAGCGTTTGTCTCTTTCCATAAAAGAACTGGAAGAGCCGAAAAACGATCGGCGTGAACAATCTTTTGATCTTCCTGAAGAATCTAAAGGATTTCAATTAGGTGAAATGATTGGGGATAAATTAAAAGATCTAAAAAATTAAAATAAAAGGTGAGATCGATTGAGTAGAGCAGAAAGAAAACTCGACCACATTAATTATGCACTGTCCACCGGCGCTTCCGGAGGAGCGGGGTTTGATGATGTAACCTTTGTCCATCAAAGCCTGCCAAATACTGCATTAGATGATATTTCACTTCATATAAAATTGGGCGAACTTCAAGCGAGTTCGCCTTTTTTTATCAATGCAATGACAGGTGGAGGCGGAGCGAAAACTGAGCAGCTGAATAAAGAACTTTCTATTGCAGCCAAAGAAACAGGGCTGATGCTTTCTGTCGGATCGCAAATGGCTGCAATAAAAGATTCAAGTGAGCGTGCATCTTATTCCATTACACGAAAAATGAATCCAAAGGGAATCATTATCGGGAATTTAGGCAGTGAAGCCACAGTGGACCAAGCAAAAATGGCTGTAGATATGCTAGAAGCGAACGCCATTCAAATTCATTTGAATGTCATTCAGGAATTAGCCATGCCTGAAGGGGATCGTTCGTTTTGCGGGGCTCTTGGAAGAATTGAAGCTATTAGTAAGGAATTAGAGGTTCCGGTTATTGTAAAAGAAACCGGATTTGGCATAAGCAGGGAAGCTGCTGTGAAGCTTTCAAATGCTGGAGCATCAGTGATTGATGTGGGTGGTTTTGGGGGTACCAATTTTTCAAAGATCGAAAATCACAGACAAACCCGCGAATTATCGTTTTTTAATCAATGGGGAATTCCCACTGTCCCTTCAATCGTAGAAACTGCTGGATCAGCAGATTGTCCCATTGTTGCTTCAGGAGGGATTCAAAGCAGCCTGGATATTATAAAGGCGATTAGTCTTGGAGCGTCGTCTGTGGGGGTCGCCGGTTTATTCCTTAAGACGTTGATCAATGAAGGCGTTGAAGAATTAATTGATGAAATTAAGTGGATGCAATATGAACAAAAAACAATCATGACTGCACTTGGAGCAAAATCAATTCCTGACCTATGGAATGTACCGCTTGTAATCAGCGGTTCATCTTACCACTGGCTTCATACCAGAGGAATGGAACCGGATCGCTTTGCAAAAAGAAGTCTTTAACGTAATGATCTGCTGATGGCTGTCTAGGCATTGGCAGATTTTTTGCGTTTATCAATTAAAACGGACAGTCTCCTGAATTTGCTTGATTCCTGATTGTTTTTATGCATAATTATTGATACAATTATGCGAGTCATTTTAGAAAAGACAGGACCAACTTGCTGTCTTTTTACGGTAGTGTTATGTGGAAACGTACGGTTTGATATACTATAGTTAAGTTGGATTAGAGAGAAAGGGTGAACGTCATGGCAAAGCCAGTCGTTGCAATAGTTGGGCGTCCCAATGTAGGGAAATCGACTATTTTTAACAGAATTGTTGGAGAAAGAATCTCCATTGTAGAAGACATACCTGGAATTACAAGAGATCGTATTTATAGCAGTGCTGAATGGTTAACTCATGATTTTAATATTATTGATACTGGCGGTATAGAGATTGGTGACGAACCGTTTTTGGAGCAGATTCGTCAGCAGGCAGAAATTGCGATAGACGAAGCTGATGTAATCATCTTCATGACTAACGGCAGGGAGGGAGTTACGTCTGCTGATGAGCAGGTAGCTAAAATTCTCTATCGTTCAAGCAAGCCAATTGTCCTTGCCGTTAACAAGGTGGATAATCCTGATATGAAGGATCAGATTTATGATTTTTATTCATTGGGATTTGGTGAGCCATATCCGATTTCCGGTTCACATGGGCTTGGCCTTGGAGACATGCTTGATGCAGTGGCTCAAAGCTTCAGGCCTCAGGATGAAGCTGTATACGGGGATGAAGTCATTAAGTTTTCACTTATTGGCCGTCCAAATGTAGGCAAGTCTTCCCTGGTAAATTCACTGCTCGGTGAGGAGCGCGTCATAGTTAGTGATGTAGCTGGAACCACACGTGATGCAATTGATTCTCCTTACAAATATGATGGCCAGGAATATGTCATTATTGATACAGCGGGAATGCGGAAAAAAGGGAAAGTATATGAGACAACTGAAAAATACAGTGTGTTGCGCGCCCTTCGTGCGATTGAGCGTTCAGATGTTGTATTAGTCGTTTTAGATGCAGAAGAGGGCATTATCGAACAGGATAAAAAAATAGCTGGATATGCTCATGAAGCTGGCCGTGCTGTTGTCATTGTAGTGAATAAGTGGGATGCAGTGGTCAAAGATGATAAAACGATGGATCGTTTTGAAAAGAAAATCCGCGATCATTTCCAATTCCTGGATTACGCGCCTGTCGTCTTTCTTTCTGCATTAACGAAGAAAAGAATTCATACCGTTCTGCCGGTTATTAATATGGCAAGCGAAAATCATGCAATGCGAGTTCAGTCCAGCATCTTAAATGAAGTGGTGATGGATGCAGTAGCAATGAATCCTACCCCTACTGATAACGGAAAACGACTTAAAATCTTTTATGCAACTCAAGTGGCAGTCAAGCCGCCTACTTTTGTCATTTTTGTTAATGAACCGGAATTAATGCATTTTTCTTATGAGCGCTTTTTGGAAAATCGCATTAGAGAAGCGTTTGGCTTCGAAGGGACGCCAATACGTTTAATTTCCAGAGCAAGAAATTAATTGAGCTTTCTTTAAATAGAGAGGAGCATATAAATGATGAAATCAAAAAGCGTTGCAGTTTTGGGTGCTGGAAGCTGGGGTACTGCACTCGCTCTAGTCCTGGGAGATAATGGGCATGATGTCCGGTTATGGACGCATAATCCAGACCAGGCAGTTAGCATAAATGACACCAGGGAAAATGCACGCTACTTGCCAGGTGCTGAGCTTCCTTCTTCGATAACTGCATTTTCCGACCTTAAGCAGGCAATAGCAGATGTTGAAACGATTGTTTTTGCTGTCCCAACGAAAGCGATGCGCGAGGTAGCCGGAAAAGTTGAAGAAGTCTGCGACGGTCCCAAAACGATTGTTCACGTAAGTAAAGGGATTGAACCCGATACACATTTGCGGATTTCTCAAATTTTGGAGCAGATTTTATCTGACCGCACAATGTCCAGTTTAGTCGTGCTTTCCGGTCCAAGCCACGCTGAAGAAGTTGTTAAGCGGCATCCTACTACCGTAACGGCGGCTTCCGATAATTTGCAGGCTGCAGAGTCCGTGCAGGATCTTTTTATGAATCATCATTTCCGTGTCTATACAAATACAGATGTGATTGGTGTTGAAATTGGTGCTGCTTTAAAAAATATTATTGCATTAGCAGCGGGTATCACAGACGGACTGGGCTACGGGGATAATGCAAAAGCCGCTTTAATTACCAGAGGTCTTGCTGAAATTGCCCGGCTTGGGACAACCCTTGGCGCCAATCCATTAACGTTTTCCGGATTGACTGGCATCGGTGATCTCATTGTTACCTGCACAAGTGTCCATTCAAGGAATTGGCGGGCTGGCAATATGCTGGGCAAAGGCAAAAAGCTGGATGAGGTACTTAATGAGATGGGCATGGTTGTAGAAGGCGTCAGAACCACCAAGGCTGCTTATCAAATGGCTTTAAAGCATGAGGTGTCGATGCCGATCGCACAAGCTCTCCACAGGGTTTTATTTAATGATGTAGATCCGAAAGAAGCAGTTGATCAATTAATGTCCAGAATGAAAACTCATGAGATGGAAGACCTGGTCAATATTCTTGGGGAACAAAAGGAAACTGAGGGCATGTAGCTCTCAGTTTTTGCGTGTTCAAAGTGCCATGTACATGCATCGAATTTATGAACGTTTTAGGAACGATTTTTATTTTTAATGGAGACTTATTCTCTTATGCTATAATTTGATTTAAATGCTCAATTATCGGAAGATAAATAACGCGTAAGTGGTTTTTTGAGGAGTGAAAAATTTATGTCAGCTTTAACGAAAATGTGGATTTCATTTGGATCAATGGGCTTTATGTTTTTTGCCATTATCAGCATCTATTTGAGCCGTTATAAAATGTCCAATAAGATCTTAAAATTTATTACCGCGCTTATTGCTTATGTTCTCATGATTTTAGCAGGACTGATTATGATTTTTGTGGTATTCAGCGGACCGACATTATAGTGGCAGTGTCTAAGGAGTGTAGCGCTTTGAAGAAAGTAAGTAAAATATTTGTGTTGTTGACGGTTGTTTTGCTGTCAGGATGTATGTTTCCTGCCCAGCAAAATGCAGAAAATGAAATTCCATATGATGATCAAATCGCGGTGGTGCAGCAAGCAGTTGATGCTTTTCAAGAAGAATCCGGCGGTCTTTTGCCAATAAAAACAACAGAGGAAGATACTCAGATTTTTCGAAAGTATTTAATTGATTTTTCGAAGATAAAACCCCGATACATGGATCAGCTCCCTGGAAATGCCTATGAAAATGGCGGAGTGTTTCAATATTTACTGATGGATGTAGAGGAAGATCCTACTGTTTATATTTTTGATTTGCGTATTGCCGAAGAGATCCGGACGATGCAGGTTAAAATACAGGCAAATAGAGGGATTCCTTTTAAAGAGCCGCTTGGTGGGAATTTATATACGATTGATTATAAGAAATTGGGATATAAAGAAGAACCTACTGTTCAAAGTCCCTTCACTAATAAAGAATTGCCGCTAATAGCTGACGGTAACGGAACAATTTATGTGGATTATATTACAGATCTTTACCAGGTTTCACAGGAAAGCAACATAGATCCTGGGGAGATCGTGGAAGATATCCGCTCTATACTGTATGAAGAATCGGTTTTTGTTCCTGCTTACTCCCCTTTATACGAAGTAAATGAACAAAATGAAATTGATTATGCAGATCAATCATAGCATTAGCTGATGAGTACGAAGTTAAATTCGCACCCATCAGCTTTTTTTTGTTCTGAAAAATGCATGTCCTCATACACTAATTATGCGAAGAATGTTCGAAAAGAGGGGGCGCTTTAATGGAGAAGCAAAACGTGTTTGAACATATAGCAGAACGTACAGGTGGAGACATTTACATTGGTGTAGTTGGTGCTGTGCGTACTGGCAAATCGACATTTATAAAAAAAATGATGGAGCTCGCAGTCATCCCTCATATGACTCATGAGGCTGAACGCAATCGTGCCCAGGACGAATTGCCGCAAAGCTCTGCAGGCCGGACGATTATGACTACTGAACCTAAGTTTGTACCGAATCAAGCAGTAACCATTCAGGTAGTAGACGGGCTGGAAGTTAATATCCGGATGGTTGACTGTGTAGGATATACGATTCCAGGTGCAAAAGGACATGAAGATGAATACGGACCAAGAATGGTTCATACACCATGGTACGAAGAGCCTATTCCTTTTCATGAGGCAGCAGAAATTGGTACAAGAAAAGTAATTCAGGATCATTCCACTATCGGAGTGATGGTGACAACAGACGGCACAATAGGTGAAATTCCGAGAGAAAGCTATGTAGATGCAGAAGAAAGAATTGTTGCGGAACTGAAAGAGGTTGGAAAGCCTTTTATAATGGTGCTGAACAGTGCTCGGCCGCACCAGTCAGAAACGGATCAGCTGAGAAAAGAACTGCAGCTGAAATACGATATCCCAGTAATAGCAATGAGTGTAGAAAGCATGAGGGAAACGGATGTTTTAATGATTTTAAGAGAGGCATTATATGAATTCCCTGTGCTTGAAGTGAATGTCAATTTACCTAGCTGGGTAATGGTTCTAAATGAACGACACTGGCTGAGAGAGCATTTTCAGGAAGCTGTGACAGAAGTAGTTCATGACATAAAAAGACTGCGGGATGTCGACCGTGTAGTGAGGCAGTTTGAAGAGTTTGAACATGTGCAGGAAGCAAGTCTGGCGGGTATGGATATGGGTCAGGGAATAGCCAATATTGATTTAAGAGCTGCAGATCATTTGTTTGAAGAGATTTTGCATGAAATGATTGGTGAACGGGTAACCACCAAAGATCATTTTCTGGAATTGATTCAGGACTATTCTCATGCAAAAAAGGAATACGATCAGTTTGCTGATGCTCTGACCATGGTCCGTCAGACCGGCTATGGAATAGCTGCACCTGTACTATCTGATATGAGCCTGGATGAGCCGGAAATCATACGGCAGGGAGCGCGCTATGGTGTCCGATTAAAAGCTGTGGCACCGTCGATTCACATGATTAAAGTAGATGTAGAATCAGAATTCTCTCCAATTATTGGAACAGAAAAACAAAGCGAAGAGCTAGTTCATTATCTGTTACAGGATTTTGAGGATGATCCGCTCTCGATTTGGAGCTCGGATATTTTTGGAAGAAGCTTAAGTTCAATCGTACGTGAAGGGATTCAGTCAAAACTCGCTATCATGCCGGAAAATGCACGCTACAAACTGAAAGAAACCTTAGAACGTGTGATTAATGAGGGTTCCGGCGGAATGATTGCGATTATTTTATAAAGTAAATACATGGAGGCAGCCTTTGAAAAAAAGGCTGTCTTTTAGCGTTTTTGGGTAAAATATAAGGAATTAAGCAGAGTTTGCCAATATTTATTGTTTAATTCTTGCTTATGTATTTTTTATATGATAATCTTTTAACAGAATTGATCTTGAACATTGATTCTATGGGCTTTACCGCGATTCTTGCATAAGAATTACGCATGTTTAAGTTGAAAAATGTTCACGAAGTAAGAAACTTGCCCATGTAAGATTTATTTTGTGAGGAGGTGATTGGTGTGAACAAGACAGAACTAATCAACGCAGTAGCAGAAACAGCTGAACTTTCTAAGAAAGATGCAACGAAAGCTGTTGATGCTGTATTCGATACAGTTCAGGACGCTCTTGCTCAAGGAGACAAAGTACAACTTATTGGCTTTGGTAACTTTGAAGTACGTGAGCGCGCTGCCCGTAAAGGCCGCAACCCGCAAACTGGTGAAGAAATCGAGATTGCAGCAAGCAAAGTTCCTGCATTCAAACCAGGTAAAGCGCTTAAGGATTCTGTAAAATAAATACATACCTTTCGCGTATTTGAAAGACCGCACATTTTGTGCGGTCTTTTTTTACTTTACTTTGTTAAACCGGTTGTTGGTAGCTGCAGATAGTTGAAATCAACAACGGCATTTAACAAAGCTTTATAGACTGAACTTTACATAAGCAAATTTAGCTTTTTTTAAGCAATAGGTTTTGCGCAAGCTTATATGCGTATGCTAATATGAAGAGAATGCATACACAGATAAACATTGAATCAGATGTATAGTCAAGGTAGGAGGATCTGGAAATGGATCATACGCAAGAAAATCAAACAACAGTTGCCTTAACTGACCAAAAAAATAAAGTGAACAGACCAAAAATAGAGGAAGCAATTACGATGCTTCTTGAAGCAGTGGGGGAAGACCCAACTCGCGAAGGTCTGCTGGACACACCAAAACGGGTGGCCAAAATGTATGAAGAAATGTTTGAAGGTTTACACATAGATCCTAAAGAATATTTTAACACTGTATTCAATGAAGATCATGAAGAGTTAGTTTTTGTTAAGGATATTCCTTTTTACTCCATGTGCGAACACCATTTGGTACCTTTTTTTGGAAAGGCACATGTAGCATACCTGCCTAAAGACGGGAAAGTAACGGGGTTAAGCAAATTGGCGAGAGCGGTGGAATCTACAGCACGCCGTCCCCAGCTGCAGGAAAGAATCACCTCCACTGTAGCGGATGCCATAATGGAAATGCTGGCGCCTCATGGCGCAATGGTAATTGTTGAAGCTGAGCATATGTGCATGACGATGAGAGGGGTAAAAAAACCCGGAGCCATGACCGTGACGACTGCTGCAAGAGGGATTTTTGAAAAAGAAGCGATCAGACGCAATGAAGTATTGGCTCTTATGAAAATGCGCTGATTTGAATTAGTATGAAAGGGTCTGAGAATATGTCCAACAGCAAGGATTTTTTTAGCATTAAAGCGCTTGAAGATGGTGTGAATGTTATCGGCTTAACCAGAGGCACCGATACAAAGTTTCATCATTCTGAAAAGCTGGATAAAGGTGAGGTTATGATAGCTCAGTTTACGGAGCATACCTCAGCGGTCAAAATCAGAGGAAAAGCAACGATTTTAACCAGCAATGGTGAAGTGGAAAGTGAATCGAGAAAGTAAAGAATGATTGGGGTGAGGTCGGCGCAGAGAAAAGTCTCTCGCTGACTTTTTTCCTGTAGTGCATTTTGCTGGCGCTTCAATTATATTTATGCGTGAAGCGTGATAGCAACCATGCCAAACGTTGTGTTATAATCATATGTGTTAAATTTTCTAGTAATAAATATAAAAGTTTTTGCCTTTATATAAGCATACATAACGAATGATCTTCAGAACGCTCTGAAGGAAGAATATTGGAAATGGGGAGAAAGCGATGAACGTTAAGGATACTAATCGTTGGATGGAAGAAACCCTCCAGCATATAAATAACCAAATTCATCATCCGTATCTCCATGATTCTATTGGAGCGCCTGATTTTGATGAAAACCGGCTTTCTTTGCTTCTTTTCCCCTATCAGATCAGAGGGAATTATTCCGTTCAGGACAAGTCATATGTATCAACAGCCATGCTTATTCAAACGGCGTTGGATACTCATGAAAAAGTTTCTGATGACCAGACAGGTTCGCTGCGAATTCGCCAGCTGACCGTGCTGGCAGGGGATTTTTACAGCGGTCTTTACTACCGCACACTTGCTCAAATGCCGGATATTGAGTTGATTCGTCGAATTGCTCATGCGATACAGGAGATAAACGAACATAAAATTGATATTACCTCAAACATGCCAGCATTAATTGATTCCGTTATTTTCAGTTTAACAAAAATTGAAAGTGCCATTATTACCGAGCTTTTCAAACATAACGGATTTGACGAGTATGTAATTCTGGCAGAGGATCTGCTGGTGCTGCACCGTTTAATTAAAGAAGAGATCCAATATTCTTCCTCAGGCACCTCAATTTTATTTTCACATTTAGAAAGAACACTGCCAAAAACTACGTCATTATTTAGAGAAAAGCAGCTGATGGATCTTTACTTTGATCTTGTTCTGCACAAAAAAGAACAAATCTTTCGGAGACTGGATGAATTGAATATTCCAGTCAATTCACTAAAAGGACCAATTTTCTCTGTTTTGCACTCTTCAATTGAACGCCCGAAAATTTATGCAGAGGAAGGGTAAATATGCAGCCATCAAAAGAGCAAAAAGTACACAATGTATTTGAAAAAATCTATAGTCAGTACGATAAAATGAATGCGGTTATCAGTTTTCAGCAGCATGTGAAATGGCGCAGCTATACGATGAAGAAGATGAATGTTCAAATAGGGGCTGAAGCGCTTGATGTATGCTGCGGTACAGCCGACTGGACAATCGCGCTGGGCGAGGCAGCCGGTCCGGAAGGCAAAGTCATCGGTTTGGATTTTAGCAAAAATATGCTCAAAGTAGGACATGAAAAAGTCCAGTCCTATCCCCAAATTTCCCTGGTACATGGGAATGCAATGGAATTGCCGTATGAAGATAATTCTTTTGATTATGTAACAATAGGGTTTGGTTTGCGCAATGTTCCAGACTACCTTCAGGTGTTGAAGGAAATGAACCGGGTGCTTAAACCCGGCGGAATGGCGGTCTGTCTTGAAACATCTCAGCCGACGTTGCCTGTGTTTAAACAGGGTTATTATCTTTATTTTAAATTTATTATGCCGTTATTTGGAAAAATCCTTGCCAAAAGCTATGAAGAGTATTCATGGCTTCAAGAATCAGCTAAAGACTTTCCGGGAATGAAAGAACTTGCCCGATTATTTGAACAGGCAGGTTTCGGCGCTGTAGAATATAAGCCATTTAGCGGCGGTGTCGCTGCGATGCATATAGGGTATAAAAAGGCATAAAAAGATAAAAAACGGTAACTAGGTGGAAATAGGATGAAACTCAAAATGCTGTATTCGTTCCTGAAAACGGATATCGAAGAAATCGAAAAGGAATTAAACCTTGCTATTGATTCAGAGACTTCATTATTAAAGGATGCATCCCTTCATTTGCTTCAGGCAGGTGGAAAACGGATTCGGCCTGTTTTCGTGCTTCTTGCTGCGAAGACAGGTGAATACGATATCCATGTGATTAAAAATGTAGCAGTGGCATTGGAACTCATTCATATGGCATCTTTGGTCCATGATGATGTAATTGATAATTCTGAATTGAGACGTGGACGTACAACAATCAAAGCAGAATGGGATAACCAGGTTGCGATGTATACAGGGGATTATATGTTTGCACGTGCGTTGGATTATATGACTGTTATTGAGCAGCCAGTTGCTCACCAAATATTGTCACAGGCTATCGTAGAACTATGCATCGGTGAAATTGCACAAATTGAAGACAAGTACCGTTTTGATCAGTCGCTCCGGGACTATCTCCGCAGAATCAAAAGAAAAACAGCCCTATTAATTGCAGTGAGCTGCCAGCTGGGGGCCATAGCAGGAAAAGCACCGGAAGAAGTACATACCCGTTTGTTCCGCTTTGGCTATTATGTAGGCATGGCTTATCAAATTACGGATGATATATTGGATTTTACTTCAACAGAGGCTGAATTGGGCAAGCCTGCAGGCGGAGATCTGCTCCAGGGAAATGTGACCCTCCCGGTTTTATATGCATTAAAAAATCCCCGGTTGGCGGAAAGAATTACACTGGTACATGAAAATATGCCTAAAGATGAAATGGCCAGATTAATTGGTGATATTCTAACTACTGATGCTATTTCTAAGTCATCTGACTTAAGCCAGCGTTATTTAAAAAAGGCGCTAAATGAGTTAGATCAACTCCCTACTTCAAAAACAAAAAAATCCCTTCGTGACATTGCGCTATTTATTGGAAAAAGAAAGTATTAATTTGGAATGAAAACGTTGCCAAATGTCGTGATGAGTGATAATCTTTTAAAGGGTCGTTATGGCTCATCATACATAATTGGGGGAATAAAAAGTGGAAAAAACTTTTTTAATGGTTAAACCGGATGGCGTTCAGCGCGGACTTATTGGAGATGTGGTAAATCGTTTTGAGAAAAAAGGATTCAAACTCTCGGCAGCTAAATTGATGGTTATCTCAGATGACCTTGCAAAACAGCATTACGGAGAACATGCTGAACGTCCATTTTTTGGCGAACTCGTCGATTTCATTACATCCGGACCTGTGTTCGCAATGATATGGGAAGGCGAAGATGTCGTTAAAACCGCCCGCCACATGATGGGTTCAACTAAGCCCAGTGAGGCTGCACTTGGCACAATTCGTGGAGATCTTGGATTAACCGTCGGAAAGAATATTATTCATGGTTCTGATTCTCTTGAGAGTGCAGAACGTGAAATCAGCTTATTCTTTGGCAGTGATAACGTTTCTTCATACAACAAATCAATTGAAGAATGGATTTATTAAAAAGCGCCTATTGGTGCTTTTTTTTTGACTGTCAAAACATTATCCTTCTCAAAGGTCCGGTTCATGCAGGGCTAACTGCACTCAAGGAACCGTAATGACGAGTCATACTATGTCGCTCTGTGCTGTGCTATATATCACCATTGTTCTTTACCAATTCTAAAAAAACATTGGAAACCCTGTCATTCTTTTTTATACTTTATATATTGGATATTTATACAAAGGCGGGGGAGCAGCCAATGTCAGATGATTATTCAAATTTTATTCAAATTATCAAACAGCAAACAGGGATTGATTTATCTTTGTATAAAGAGGCGCAGATGAAAAGGCGCTTAACTTCACTTTATGAGAAAAGGGGACACTCCTCATTTATGGGCTACTATGATGCCATAAGCTTTAATGAATTATTTTTTAAAGAGTTTTTAGAACGAATTACGATTAATGTATCAGAGTTTTATCGCAACCCTCAAAGGTGGGAAGCGCTTGACAACAGGATTCTTCCCAATCTATTAAAAGGAAAACCTAAACTTGCAGCATGGAGTGCAGGCTGCTCCACCGGAGAAGAAGCTTACTCGCTGGCAATGATTATGTCAAAGCGCACGTCATTAACTAATGTTTCGGTTCTTGCTACCGATATAGACGAAAATGCCTTGCAAAAAGCAAAAATGGGTTTATATTCCAATAGGCTGCTGACCGACTTACCGGAGTCTTTTAAAGAAAAATATTTTATTAAACAGGGCATGTTTTATAAACTCTCCAATGAACTAATTAACCAGGTCATTTTTGACCGGCAGAATATTCTTACGTCAACTTTTAACAGTCAATTTGACCTAATCGTTTGCCGGAATGTTATGATTTATTTTACGGAGGAAGCAAAATATCTCTTATATCAAAAATTAAGCGATGCTCTTTCGCCGGGAGGCATATTATTTGTGGGAAGCACCGAACAAGTTGTAAATCCATCTAAATACAGGCTTTCAGTAGTTGAACCATTTTTTTATCGCAAGCAGTCATGAGTTTCAAATGGCTTGATTTCATTTAAAAAAGATGAATTATTGACTACATTTAGGTTGAAAAGTATGATATAGTGTATCAAAATTGCTTTAGCGAGTTGAAGGGAGAAAGTGTTATGAGATATTTAACTGCGGGAGAATCACACGGTCCCCAATTAACAACTATTATCGAAGGACTTCCAGCAGGTCTGTTGCTGGAAGCTGAGGATATAAATAAACATTTAGCAAGAAGACAAAAAGGATACGGGCGCGGCAGAAGAATGCAGATTGAAACAGATCAGGCGCAAATTATGAGCGGAGTCCGGCATGGCAAAACACTAGGTTCACCGATTGCTTTAGTTGTTGAAAACAAAGATTGGACTCATTGGACGAAGATTATGGGAGCAGAAAGCCTTGATGAAGATGCTTTAGATGAGGTAAAGCGAAAGGTGACCAGACCCCGGCCGGGACATGCCGACTTAAACGGCGGAATTAAATACGGCCACAGAGACATGAGAAACGTGCTTGAAAGATCTTCTGCCAGGGAAACAACGGTACGGGTTGCTGCAGGAGGAGTCGCTCAAAAGCTGTTAAATGATCTAGGCATCAACATCTGTTGCCATGTGAAGGAAATTGGAGGAGTTGTCGCACAAACAGACGGCATAACGTCTGTAGATGAGATTAAAACTCTGTCAGAACAAAGTGAAGTTAGATGCGTGGACCCAGCTGCATCTGAAGAGATGAAAGCGGCGATTGATCAAGCCAAGAAAAACGGCGACTCTATAGGAGGAGTGGTTGAAGTGGTAGTTGAAGGCGTACCTGCAGGCTTAGGAAGTTATGTTCATTATGACCGTAAGCTGGATGCAAAGTTAGCTGCTGCAATAATGAGCATTAACGCCTTTAAGGGTGTTGAATTTGGCCTTGGTTTTGAGATGGCAAAACGATACGGCAGTCAGGTCCACGACGAAATTACCTGGTCTGAAGAACAGGGATATGCCAGAAAAACAAATCGTCTGGGCGGTTTTGAAGGCGGAATGACTACCGGCATGCCAATTGTTGTCCGTGGTGTAATGAAGCCGATCCCTACGCTTTATAAACCGCTGGAAAGTGTGGATATAGAAACAAAAGAACCTTTTACTGCAAGCATCGAACGATCAGACAGCTGCGCAGTGCCAGCAGCAGCGGTTGTAGCGGAAGCGGCAGTAGCCTGGGAAATTGCAGGGGCGATAATAGGGCAATTTGAAAGTGACAGGATGGACCATTTGCAGGAGTCCATCGAGCGATACAGAGCGTATACGAAGGAATTTTAAATGGAGACTATTTCTATAAAAACAACTCAGTCAGCGTACCCTGTTTATTTAGGCCAAGGTGCCATTAAAAAGCTCCCGGAGCATATTAACCGGCTTCAGCCTGCTGTTACATCTATTATGTACATTGTTGATGAAACGGTGAATAAATTGCACCGTAAATATATAGAAGACCATTTGCCTGTTAATGGGCAAATACACTGGTATGTTACACCCTCCGGAGAAAGTGCTAAAACATTTGAAGTATACCAGGAAGCACTGGGCGAAGCTTTAATGTTTGGCCTTGACAGGCACTCCTTAATAGTTGCGTGCGGAGGAGGAGCTACCGGCGATCTTGCCGGTTTTGTGGCAGCATCATTTATGAGAGGGATTCGGTTTGTCCAGGTGCCGACAACCATCTTAGCTCACGACAGTTCAGTGGGCGGCAAGGTGGCTATTAATCATCCGCTGGGAAAAAATATGGTAGGCAGTTTTCATCAGCCGGCAGCTGTAATCTATGATGTGCTCTTTTTAGCAACGCTGCCAGAACGGGAGGTACGGTCTGGCTTCGCGGAAGTAATTAAACATGCACTTATTGCTGACCCTGCATGGTTAAATAAACTGATCAGGGAAATACCTTCATTAAAATCTATTCCTTTAAATGTATTAACTGAATGTTTAAAGAAGGGCATCGAAATTAAATCATCGATTGTTGAGCAGGATGAAAAGGAACTTGGGATCCGCGCTCATTTGAATTTTGGCCATACATACGGTCATGCAATAGAGGCATGGGCTGGGTATGGCAAATGGACGCACGGAGAATCCATTATGGCAGGAATGATCTATGCCCTCATGCTGAGTGAAAAAATCAATCATCTGCAGTTTGATTTACATAATTTCATTCACTGGGTGACTGAATTAGGGTATGAGACGTCACCCCCGGCGGATGCATCATTTGACGAATTGCTTTTTCTTATGTTAAAAGATAAAAAAAACATTGCAAATGAAATTCGTTTTGTTCTGTTGAAAAAACCTGGGGAGCCGATTGTACAACAGGTAGATATTGAAGATTTAAAGGTTATTGACAATTTGATCCGAGATGCCAAAGGAGAGATACAATGATTCGAGGAATACGAGGAGCAACTACCGTAACTGAAGACCAAGAGGATTTGATTCTCTCAGCTACAGAAGCATTGCTTCAGGAGCTTATTGAAGCAAATGATATAGCGCCTTCCGATGTTGCATCGGTGTTTATATCTGTGACAAATGATCTTTCCTCCGCCTTCCCGGCAAAGGCGGTAAGAAAGTTTGAAAACTGGACCTATGTTCCTGTTATGTGCATGCAGGAGATCCCGGTGAGCGGGAGTCTGCCTTATTGCATTCGGCTTATGATGCATGTGAATACTTCCGAGTCGCAGGAAAGAATTCAGCACATCTATCAGCAAAAAGCCGTTCAGTTGAGACCGGATCTTTCCGAAACCGCGAAATAAAACTCATTGAAGCCATCATAACCATTATAATAAGTATGTAATAAGCAGCTAAAGCCATTTTACCTATAATCTTTGAAACAGATAGGATGATCTTTCATGAACGTTAGAGCACAAGTAACAAATTTAGTTCCTTATAAACCCGGTAAACCCTCAGACGAGGTTAAGAAAGAATTTGGATTAAGTGAAATTGTGAAACTGGCTTCAAATGAAAATCCGTTTGGCTATTCATCAAAAATTGATGAATGGTTCAGAGAAAATGGAGTAAATCATGCCATCTATCCTGATGGCTATGCATCTAATTTACGGAATTCATTAGCACGGCATTATTCATTAAAGCCACAGCAGTTTATTTTGGGAAATGGATCGGATGAGGTGATTCAAATTATCTCACGGTCGCTATTAGAACCTGGAAAGAAAACGGTTATGCCTGTCCCTTCTTTTTCGCAGTATAAACATAATGCAATTATTGAAGGAGCAGAAGTAGTGGAGGTTCCTTTAATAGATGGAGAGCATGATCTTCAGTCGATGGCTGAGGCAATTGATGAATCTACGTCTATTGTATGGGTGTGCAGCCCCAACAATCCCACCGGCACTTATATCAATGATGCAAAACTGCGCAGTTTCTTTGATAAGGTGCCAAAGGATGTGCTGATTGTATTGGATGAAGCTTATTATGAGTACGTGACAGCAGACGATTATTATGATGCCATTTCATTAATCAGCGAGTACCCCAACCTGCTCGTAACCAGAACTTTTTCAAAGGCATATGGTCTGGCAGGATTTCGTGTGGGGTATGGAATGGCTTCAGAAGAACTTATTCAATCAATTGAACCGGTAAGGCAGCCGTTTAATACAAATGTTTTAGGACAGGCAGCAGCAGGCATTGCATTAGAAGATCAGTCCTTTATAAGCAGCTGCAGCAAGTCAAATCGTGAAGGCCTGGAGCAGTATTACCAATTTTGCAAAGAGCACGGCCTATCGTATTTCCCCTCTCAGGGAAATTTTATTTTAATTGATTTTAAACAGGATGGAGACCTGCTTTTTGAACAATTGATGAAGAAGGGGTTTATCGTCCGTAGCGGTCAGGCTCTAGGCTATCCGACAGCCTTAAGAATAACGATCGGGTCGAAAGAGCAAAATGAAAAAATTATAAAAGTGCTAAAAGAAATACTCTAGCAATAAAAGGTGTGATGGGATGGAAGGCAGAGTTGTAATTATTGGACTAGGGTTGATCGGAGGTTCTATTGGATTATCGATCCTCCAGGAGAATCCACATGCTACAGTGATTGGCTATGACGTTAAGGAAAAAGAAATGCGTCTGGCACAAGCGATGAATGCGATAACGCATGTATCTCTTAATCTTCGGGAAGAAGTGGAACAGAGTGATGTCGTATTTTTGTGTACCCCTGTTCTTCAAACTGAAAAATTAATAGAAGAAATTGCGGGCTGGTCGCTGCAGCCACACGTAATTGTAACAGATGTAGGCAGCACAAAAAGCAGGATCATGGATAAAGCTCATGCCCTGGAGATTCAGGGCTTTTCCTTTATAGGAGGCCACCCGATGGCAGGCTCCCATAAGAGCGGGGTAGCGGCTGCCAAAGTATTTTTATTCGAAAATGCTTTTTACTTACTGACGCCGGGGAAAAATGTTTCACAAGATAAAATTGAAACCTTAAAAGGCTGGCTGGCAGGAACGAAAGCGAAATTTCTGACTGTGGATCCAAAAGAGCATGACGAGATCACAGGAATGGTTAGTCATTTTCCGCATATTGTTGCTTCTTCACTCGTCCATCAGGTTAAAAAGGTGCACTCCTCTCAACCGCTGATTTCGAGGCTCGCCGCTGGCGGTTTTCGTGATTTATCGCGAATTGCTTCTTCAGATCCAATGATGTGGAGAGACATTACCATGCATAATGTGGAAATCTTAAAGCAGCTGCTGCAGGATTGGCAGCAGGAAATGAATGAAGTTATTCGTTTGCTTGATGAAGGTGATGCTGACGCGATGTATTATTATTTTGATGAAGCGAAGCAGTTCAGAGATAATATGCCCATTTTGCAAAAAGGAGCAATCCCTTCTTTTTATGATTTGTTCGTTGATATCCCGGATTATCCTGGGATCATCTCTGAAATAACAGGTCTGCTGGCAAAAGAAGAAATCAGTATTGTTAATATTCGAATTATGGAAACCAGAGAAGAAATTTATGGTGTGCTTGCCATCAGCTTTCAAACAGATGAAGACCGCAAGCGGGGGGAACGCTGTCTGCGTACCACCACACCATATGAGGTATTTACTGTTTAAGTGAAAGGGAGTTACAGACATGAAGCAGCTATTATCATTTAATCAGCCGGTTTTGCAAGGCTCCATTCGCGTGCCCGGTGATAAATCAATTTCACACAGATCCATTATGTTTGGAGCTATTGCCAAAGGGAAAACAGTCATTACCGGATTTTTAAAAGGGGATGACTGTCTCAGCACAATTGACTGTTTTCGCAAAATGGGTGTGACGATAGAAGAGCATGAAGAAACAATTATCGTTCATGGTGTCGGGTTTGAGGGGCTTAAAGAGCCACAGGATATTTTAGATGTTGGCAATTCAGGCACCACAACAAGATTGCTTTTAGGAATACTCTCTGGACGGCCATTTCATTCAGTAGTAATTGGGGATCATTCCATTGCCTCAAGACCGATGAAGCGGGTGACTGAACCTTTGAGCCGGATGGGCGCGACCATTGATGGACGACATAACGGCCAATACACCCCTCTTTCGATCAGAGGCGGAGAGTTGACTCCCATTACCTATGAGCTCCCTCATGCAAGCGCACAATTAAAATCAGCGATACTATTTGCCGGCCTTCAAGCTGAAGGAACGACAAGAATTATCGAACCTGAAAAAACGCGCGACCACACTGAATTTATGATTAAACAATTTGGGGGAACAATCGATCGGGAGGGCAATGAAATCATAGTACAGGGCGGCCAGCAGTTACACGGTCAGTCGATCGATGTTCCGGGAGATATTTCATCAGCTGCATTCTTCCTTGCAGCAGGAGCAATTGTAAAAGGCAGCAGGGTGTCATTAAAACACGTAGGTGTAAATCCTACCCGGGCAGGCATAATCGAGGTTCTGGAGCAAATGGGCGGTAGTCTGCAAATAGACGGGATTCCTTCTAAAGGAGAGCCAATTGCAAACTTGACAGTGGAATATGGCAAATTAACGTCGACAGAAATCGGAGGAGCACTTATTCCGCGCTTAATCGATGAAATCCCTATTATAGCCCTGCTGGCGACGCAAGCGGAAGGCACGACCACGATAAAAAATGCAGAAGAGCTCAAAGTGAAAGAAACGAACCGCATTGACGCAGTTGTCGAGGAACTGTCCAAACTCGGCGCCAATATACAGGCAACGAACGACGGCATGATCATTCAAGGTCCAACCGAGCTTCATGGGGGTAAAGTTAACTCCAGAGGCGATCATCGTATTGGTATGATGCTCGCTGTTGCAGCATTATTAATTAAAGAAGAAGTAGAGATTGAAGGAATTGAATCCATCAGCGTTTCATACCCCGGATTTTTCAAAGACTTAAATTCTATTCTGTCAAAGCAGTGAATGATGTCGATTGACATCATTTACTTTTTTTTTTGATAAAAAGGATTTTTTACAGGTCTTATCGAATTAATATCCCTAAGAAGCTGCACAATAGTTTAAAGTTGCTTATTGGTCAGATTTTTTTTAGGATGTAAGGTATGATCCAACTGAAAGAAATGAGGGACCACCAAGTGAATGCATCAACCCAAATGATTCAATATTTACACGAAGGCAAGCTTGAACAGGCATTAAATGAATTCTCTAAAATTAAGGCAGGCGGCACAGATGATGAAAAATTTGAGCTTGCTGAAGAGCTGTTCCAGCTTGGATTTCATGAACACGCCAAAGAATTATTTCAACTGCTTATTCAGTCATACCCTGATGAAGGAGAATTAAAAGTGCTGCTCGCTGAAACGCTTGTTGAACTGGATGACACGGAGGAAGCGATCCTGCAGCTGGACGATATAAGCAAAGGGGATGAGTTTTATCCAAGATCTCTGCTGCTCGCAGCAGATCTCTATCAAATGCAGGGACTTTACGAAGTAAGTGAAAGAAAACTTTTGCTTGCTAACCGAACCTTGCCGGGTGAACCAATAATTCATTTTGCATTAGCTGAACTGTACAATGAACAAGGTAAATTTTTAGAGGCAATCAGACATTATAAAGAAATAACAAAAGCAGGATTGGAAGAAGTTGCGGGAGTCCAGATAAATCAGCGCTTGGGCGAATGCTACAGCGCGGGCGGGGCTTTCGAAGAATCTTTGCCTTATTATGAAAAGGCGCTGGAAAATAACAGGGAAATAAATACTTTATTCGGCTATGGCTTCACAGCCTTTCAATCTGCGCATTATCAGACAGCAATCGAAATCTTTTCTGAACTTGTTGAAGCGGATCCGGAATATCATTCCGCCTATACGTTGCTTGCGAAAGCGTATGAACATGAAGAAAGACTCGATGACGCAATGGATGCGGCAGAGAATGGTCTAAAGGCGGACCCGTTCAATAAAGAGTTATATTTATTTGCCGGAAAACTTGCATTAAAACAGGGGAACGAAGGCAAATCGGAAAATTACCTCAGGGAATCCATCGCCATTGACCCGAACTATTTGGAGGCCGGTTTGCTTTTGAACAGGCTCCTGATCAAGCAGGAAAGAGCCGAAGATGTCATTGAATTAATTCAGCATATTGAAAACGCCGGAGAAAGCGACCCTCAATTCAGATGGGACGCGGCGAAAGCATATGAATGGATGGAGGAATTTGATAAGGCTTCGAATGAATATACCCAAGCATATGTGGTATATAATGATCATATAGATTTCCTTGAGGATTATGGAGCATTCCTTTTAGAGGAAAGCCGTGTGAAAGAAGCGCATACGATTTATGCTAAGCTGGTAAAAAAAGATCCGACAAATGCAGATTGGTTAGAACGCCTTGAACGCCTTGAGCAAATGTAAATACCTGTCGCATTACTGATCAATGAGTAAAGGGGGGGAACGCATGGCAGCACCAGTATCAGTTCACGAAAAAAAGGATTTTATTCGGTGGTTTTTAAATCATTACCAGCTTAAAAGAAGAGAATCCGTATGGATTCTAAATTATTTGATGAGCCACGATGAACTCATGGAAAATCTGCACTTTGTAGAAGAAGCACAGTATTGCCCCAGAGGAATTGTAATGTCAACTCAATGTGTGGACGATGTAGCTTTTCGATTTTATAAAGGAAATATAATGACAACAGATGCCGAAAAATCATTTCACGATATTCGGCTGCACCGGGACGAAGATATTTTTATTCAGCTTAATTTCAATGGTTCCCATGCTACTCATCAGTATGCGGCAGTCATGGAGGAGAATCCTTTTATGCCGAAATATTTGCGTATTACGGAAAAAGACAGAATTGTAGCTGAACAATTCTTAAAGGAAAGTATCGTAACGTTTAAACGTCAAAAGCTTCTTGACGAAATTGACCGTGCATTGGATGCTCAGGACCATGAAACTTTTACTAAACTAACCGAAGAATTAAAAAATGTCTCACTATTATAGTTGCAACGCTATAGTTTGTTTTAAAAGAGCTAATCAACAAACTGATCTGACTATCTAAATAATCAGGCCATAGTTTTACTAATAAAAGCCATGATTAGCTAAGAAGGGTCAGCGAATGCAAGCGTTTGTCAAGACTCCGGAGACGATCGGCAACGATCGTCTTTTTTTTGTGTTAAAATACAGAAAGATACATATGAAAGGAGATTTTTGGTTATGTTATGGAATGCACAGGAGATTGATTTATTTCTAAAAGAAAAGGCATATATAGATACTGTTGTTATCCCTCTTTTGCCTGTCAGCATCTCGGACGGGACAAGACAGGAGGCTGAGCAGGCGGAATTCATTTCACTGCTTACTGCAATGCTTGAAAGACAGTTTAAGGGCAGAATGCTGCTTATTCCTGCTTTTACTTATATGACTTCCCGGGATCATCGTGCAAAAATAGAGGAATTAAAAAGCTGGTGTGATGAGTTATCCGCTCAAGGGTTTGCCCATACTGTATGCATTACCTCAGATACGTCATGGAAAGGCCATGAAGAAGAGCTGGATGCTAATATAATCTGGATGCCTTCAATTCCGCTGCACCACATGGATGATAAATATAAGCGGAAAATTGTCGATGATCAGGTTAACCAGCTTATTAAAATAATTGTTCAAAAATGGCAAAGTGCATAACGTTCAAAAAAACTTCACATTGTGGAAATGAAAAGGCTCTGCGCATTATTGACCTAGATAATATATTGATATATCATGAATATGTCCTAGTTATATATTTGTGCGAAAAATGTCCGGATTGGACTGACCTGAAGATAGAGGGGGGAAAAAAATGAGTAACCAACGTGTTTCACGTCGTCAATTTTTAAATTATACACTTACTGGTGTAGGCGGTTTCATGGCGGCAGGAATGCTCATGCCGATGGTGCGTTTTGCTATCGATCCAGTTCTTAAAGCTGAGGCTGGTGGTGATTTTATTACGACTGGTACAGCAGAAGATGAAATTACGGATGTGCCGACTCGTGTCGATTTTACTTTTGAGCAAGTTGATGCATGGTACACATCTGAAGTAACACAAACAGCCTGGGTATACAAGGATGGTTCGGGGAAAATTGTTGCACTTAGCCCGACTTGTAAGCATTTAGGCTGTACGGTGAACTGGGAAGGGAATCCAGATGAACCTGAACACTTCTTCTGTCCTTGTCATAATGGTTTATATGAAAAATCGGGCAAAAATGTTCCGGGAACACCGCCAACAGCTCCTTTAGATATGTTTGAAGCTAGAGTTAGCGATGACGGTATTTTACAACTCGGACCGGTCGTGCCTAACACGATTGTAAAGTAAAGGGGGCGTAATTGGTGCTTAATAAGATTTATGATTGGGTCGACGAGCGTTTAGACATAACACCAATGTGGCGCGACATCGCAGACCATGAAGTGCCTGAGCATGTTAATCCGGCTCATCACTTTTCAGCGTTTGTATACTGCTTTGGTGGATTAACATTTTTTGTAACCGTCATCCAAATTTTGTCTGGTATGTTTTTAACAATGTATTATGTACCTGATATTGAAAATGCTTGGAGATCGGTTTATTATCTTCAAAATGAAGTTGCTTTTGGTGTCATTGTGCGGGGTATGCATCACTGGGGAGCCAGTTTGGTTATTGTCATGCTGTTTCTTCATACTCTACGGGTATTCTTCACGGGTGCGTACAAAAAACCTCGTGAGTTAAACTGGGTAGTAGGCGTACTTATTTTCTTTGTTATGCTGGGTCTTGGCTTTACTGGCTATCTATTACCATGGGATATGAAAGCACTATTCGCTACGAAAGTAGGAATTGAAATTGCAGCATCGACTCCGCTGATCGGGGAGCAAATCAGATCGCTGCTTGCAGGAGATCCGCATATTTTAGGTGCTCAAACCTTAACCCGATTCTTCGCGATTCATGTGTTCTTCTTGCCTGGAGCTCTTCTTGGACTCATGGCAGCTCACTTTATCATGATTCGTAAACAAGGTATTTCTGGACCACTTTAATTTTGAGTTGCTATTAAGAGAGAGAAACAAAGGAGGGAAAAGCTATGCATCGCGGAAAAGGGATGAAATTTGTAGGAGACTCGCGTGTACCTGCAAATCGTAAGCCGAATATACCGAAAGATTATTCGGAGTTCCCGGGCAAAACGGAAGCGTTCTGGCCAAACTTCTTATTGAAAGAATGGTTGGTTGGGGCAGTATTTTTAATTGGATACCTTTCATTAACTGTGGCTCACGAGCCGCCTTTAGAGAAAATTGCGGATCCAACAGATGCTGGTTACATTCCATTGCCTGACTGGTACTTTTTGTTCTTATATCAATTACTTAAATATGACTTTGCATCAGGCCCATACAATGTGGTAGGTGCATTTGTTATCCCGGGTATCGCGTTTGGAGCATTGTTGTTAGCTCCATTTATTGACAGAGGACCCGAACGCCGTCCAGGCAAACGCCCATTAGCAACATCTTTCATGTTGTTAGGTGTGGCAGCAACGATCTTCCTTACATGGGAATCTGTAGCTCACCATGACTGGGAAACACAACGCTCACAAGGTGAGATTGTAGCTGAAGTAGAGGTTGATACGGAAGCGCCCGGTTATCTGGTTTATCAGGAACAAGGCTGTATCGGCTGTCATGGCGACAGTCTTCAGGGAGGGGGAGCTGCTCCTCAATTAACAGGTGCCGCACTTTCCCCTGAAGAAGTAGCAGATATTGCTGTTAATGGTAAAGGCAACATGCCGGCTGACCTGTTCCAGGGAACAGATGAAGAGCTGGACGAGCTTGCTAAGTTCGTTTCTGAAGTATCAAACGAATAATACTTATTTTAGAGAGCCAGTGCTGACTGGCTCTCTTTTTTGAAAGAGAGGATGGGCATGAAGGAGTATATTTATACAATTTTAGGAAATAGAACCTTTTTATGGCTTCTGTTTTTTACCAATCTTCTGGGGACAATATATGGGTACATTTGGTATATTCCGCAGCTTGAAATCACGAAGCCGGTATTTTTACCGTTTGTGCCAGACAGTCCGACAGCAAGCCTTTTTTTTACAATTGTTCTTTTTCTTTATCTGATGGGTAAAAGATCGAAAATTATGGAGGCGCTTGCTCTTATTACATTATTTAAATACGGGATTTGGGCTGTTGTGATGAATGTCTTAACATGGCAGGTTACAGGGTTTATTTCACTCCAGGCATGGATGCTGATCCTTTCACACGCGGCGATGGCTCTTCAGGGTTTATTGTATGTTCCCTATTACCGGTTTTCAGCCTGGCATTTAATCCTTGCTGCCATCTGGACATTACATAACGATGTGATTGACTATGTATTTATGCAATACCCGATCTACTCCAGATTAGAAGAGTATATTCTTCAAATAGGTTATTTCACTTTTTGGCTCAGTATTGTATCGGTGGGCATTGCTTATTGGCTGGTTGTTCGGGGAGATCGTCATCTGCGCTATTTAAAGAATTTACCTTCTTAAAAAAACCCTTCCTGCATAAAGTAGTGGGGGGAGGGATTTGGATGAAGAACCGGCACGTTATCATGTTGTTGATATTTTTCTTACTGGTAGTTCCCTTTCAATCTGTCCGTGCAGCAAGTGAATTCGAAACTGTTATACAATATATAGCCGCTGGAGATTATGAAGAAGGGGTAGATCTTCTTCACAGCTGGTTTACTCAAATAGAGAAGGAACAGCAGGTTGATCTGTACCATCCGTTTACCAGTCTTATTTCGGAGCTTTCTTCTGAGCAGCTGACTCATGATCAAAAAGTATTGAGTGTTTGGTCTTTTGTTTCCTTAGCGGAATATTCCACAAAAAACACGGTTGAATACACGCGTTTTTTAACTGCCAAGCTTGATTCTAAGTGGCAGGCTGGAGAGGAACTTTCCGATGCGGAAGCGAAAGAATTAAACGAACTGTATAATGCAATGGTGCCAACACTTCAGCTGATTTCCGACCGGCATGATCAGCCAACCATGCAAACCATCTCAAAATCTGTCAGCGGTCCGCTCCTTTTTTCTGCCGGCAATGAAAGTACGCTTCCGCCATTTGATGTTTGGTACAATGAACAAACAGGTTATTCCACTCTTTGGATCGTATCCTTCATTACAGGTGCTGTGGTAATTACTGCCTTATCCTATGTTTCATGGCGAAAATATGACGGTGAAATCAGAAGGAAGAGAATTCGGAATCATAACGATTGACAGTCCCTCTTTTATAAAGGTAAAATTTAATCAAACATACATCAATGGAGGGACACAATGGAAATATTGATTTATTTTGCGATTATTTTGATCGTGCCAATCTGGGCGAACATGAGGGTCAAAAAGACGTACAAGAAGTATTCAAAAATCGCAACTACTGCTAATATGACTGGTGCTGAAGTAGCCCGCAGAATTTTGCAGGATAATGGTATTTTTGATGTGGCAGTAAAGCCCGGCAAAGGATTTTTGAGCGATCACTATAACCCGCGCACAAAAGAAATTGTCCTTTCCCCGGATAACTACCATGGCATGTCGGTAGCAGGGGCTGCAGTGGCAGCTCATGAAGTTGGACACGCTATTCAAGACGATGAAGGCTATTCATTTTTAAAATTCCGTTCCGCCTTGGCTCCAGTAGCGAATCTGGGATCAAATCTATCCATCTTTCTGATTATTGGCGGGGCTTTGCTTGGGGCTATGCAGCTTTACCTGGCAGGTATTATCTTTTTTGCGGTGGCTGTTTTGTTTCAGTTCGTAACACTGCCGGTTGAATTTAATGCTTCCTCCCGGGCGATGACCCAAATGGTCAGCAGTGGAATTATTCGGAACGAAGAAGAGCCTCACGCCAAGAAGGTGTTAAATGCAGCAGCATTAACATATGTTGCCGCTGCTATGATCGCATTGCTCGAGCTGCTTCGCTTTATTCTGATGTTTATGGGAATGAACGGAGACGATTAAAAACAAAGGACTGCCAGATTAATCTGGCAGTCCTTTTTTGGTAGTTATTCAATCGGGCGTTTGTATTCATCTAATGTAAATCCTTCTCCCAGGACATCGTGAACATCCGTTACGGATACAAAAGCATGCGGGTCTACAGAGGTAATGATATTTTTTAAACGGACTATTTCATTTCGTCCCACCACGCAGTACAACACAGACCTTGATTCTTTTGAATAGTGGCCAATGCCATTTAAAACGGTGACCCCACGGTCCATTTCAAGCGTGATCTTATCAGCAATTTGAGCCTGAAGCGGAGAGATAATCATTGCGCCTTTCGCAGCATAAGCACCTTCCTGCATAAAATCAATGACACGGGCCCCGACAAAAACGGCAACAAGCGTGTACATGGCCTCTCTGTAATTTAAATAGGTCACGAGTGACAGCACGATTACGATTGCATCGAATAAAAACATCGTACGGCCCATGCTCCATCCAATATATTTATTGGCGAGCCTTGCGATAATATCCACACCGCCTGTTGTGCCGCCGTACCTGAATATGATTCCCAGCCCGGCACCAATAAAAACACCGGCAAAGAGCGCAGCCAGAAATAAATCATTGGATAAAGGAATGGAAAATTGATATCTGTAAAACACTTCAAGAAAGAAAGATACGCTAATGGTGCCCAATATTGTGTAAAGAAAAACTTTTCTCCCGAGTAGTTTCCAGCCAATCAAAAAAATAGGAATATTAAGAAGCAGATTCGTTATGGAAGGTTTTAAATCAAAAATAAAGTATAATAAAAGCGTGATTCCTGTAAATCCCCCTTCAGCCAAGTTGTTTTGAATGTTAAAATGAACGATACCGAAGCTGAATATGGCTGAACCAAGTAAAATAAATAAGCTGTTTTTCAATTTTAAACCAAAAGGCATAGGTGACCCTCCTTAAAATTTCATACATACGAAAGCAATTATAGTCAAATAAATCATTTAAAGCAATGGGAATTGGGAGTGAATGGTAATGGAAGAAAAAAAGACAATTGCAGATATGCAGATGGAAGTTGACCAGTACATAAGTCAATTTAAAGAAGGCTATTTTAGCCCGCTGGCCATGATCGCAAGAATGACGGAAGAATTAGGCGAATTGGCCCGGGAAGTAAACCATCATTATGGAGAAAAACCCAAGAAGACCTCAGAAGAAGACAGTACAGTTGAAGAGGAACTTGGCGACTTGCTTTTTGTGCTGACCTGTTTTGCAAATCAGCAAAACATCCGCCTGGAGGATGCACATGCCAGAGTTATGAAAAAGTTCAGCACGCGGGACAAAGACCGCTGGACGCGTAAAGACAAGGAGGAATGAGAATTATGGCAGACACAATTAAAATTGTCATCGCAGGTCCCAGAGGAAGAATGGGACGAGAGGCCGTGAAGCTGGTTCAAAATACACCCCATTTTACATTGGCGGGTGCTGTAGATCATAGAAATGACGGGAAAACGTTAGGTGAGCTCGAAGGCTTTGCTGACAGCAATATTCCAGTCTACAGTGATCTGGAAAAGTGTTTTCAGGACACGTTACCGGATGTGTTAATTGATTTAACTACACCTGAAACTGGGTATTTACATACCAGAACAGCCCTCTTAAACCAGGTGCGGCCGGTTGTGGGAACGACAGGATTTAACGATGAACAGTTAAAGGAATTAAAACAGCTTGCCGAAGAGCGGGAGATTGGGGTAATTATTGCACCTAACTTTGCAATTGGCGCAGTTTTAATGATGAAGTTTTCACAAATGGCTGCAAAATACCTTGATGATGTTGAAATCATGGAAATGCATCATGATCAAAAACTGGATGCTCCTTCGGGCACAGCATTAAAAACGGCTCAAATGATTCAACAGCAGCGTGCATCCAAAAAACAGGGCCACCCAAAGGAACAGGAGACGATCCAAGGAGCAAGAGGAGCCGATATGGATGGAATGAAAATACACAGCATCCGCTTGCCTGGACTAATCGCTCACCAGCAGGTGATGTTCGGTGGAGAAGGGCAGCTTCTGACAATCCGTCATGATTCACATGACAGAACTTCTTTTATGTCGGGTGTCAAAATCTGTGTAGAAACCATTATGACTCTTAATACACTGGTTTATGGTCTGGAAAACATACTGGATTAAGAATTGGAGGAACACTTATGAAAATTGCATTGATTGCTCATGATAAGAAAAAAGCAGAACTCATGGAATTTGTTCAGCTGCATCTTGAAGTGTTTCAGCAGCACGAATTATTTGCAACAGGTACTACCGGCATGAGAATTACGGAACAAACCGGTTTAATAATCCACAGATTCAGGTCCGGTCCGCTTGGGGGCGACCAGGAAATTGGGGCAAAAATTGCAAACCAGGAGTTAGACGCAGTGTTTTTCTTCCGGGATCCTTTGACTGCTCAGCCTCATGAACCTGATGTATCAGCATTAATCCGGCTTGGGGATGTCTATCAAATCCCAATGGCCACGAATATTGGAATGGGCAAAATATTAATAAATGCCATCAAGAGAAATGAAGTAGAAGTAGGTGAATAATGTGACGGGACCGGTTGATATACTCGCAATTGGGGCCCATGCAGATGATGTGGAAATCGGAATGGGCGGAACCATTGCCAAATGGTCAAAAAAAGGGAAAAAGATCGTTATTTGTGATCTGACTGAAGCGGAGCTTTCTTCAAACGGTACTGTAGCATTAAGAAAAGAAGAGGCAGGAAAGGCTGCAGACATTTTAGGAGTTAAAAACAGAATAAATTTAGCCATACCAGACCGCGGTATTACAGGTACCTCTGAACAAATTCAAGCCGTTGTGGAACTTATAAGAGCGCTGCAGCCGAAGATTGTCTTTGCGCCATATTCTGTTGACCGCCATCCCGATCACGGGCATGCTTCCTCCTTAGTAAAGGAAGCTGTATTTTCATCGGGTATTCATCGGTTTGGCAGCGGCAAGCAAACTGCCGCTCATAAAGCAGAACTTTTTTATTATATGATTAATGGAATACATAATCCTCATTTTGTGATCGATACCTCGGAGGTGATTGATGATAAGGTGGCTTGCCTGACCGCTTATCAAAGTCAGTTTAATCCGCAGGCAGGAGTCTCCACTCCATTGACAAACGGTTACATTGAGACGGTTATTTCAAGAGACCGGGTTATAGGCAAAGAAGTTAATTGTACCTTTGCAGAGGGTTTTATTACTGACAAACCGTTGCTAATTGAGCATGACCTATTAGGAGAATGATATATGACACTAAAAATTGGTATTACCTGTTATCCAACAGTCGGCGGGTCCGGAATAGTAGCGACAGAACTGGGAAAATTACTTGCAGAAAAAGGGCATGAAATTCATTTCATCACATCGAGTATTCCTTTTCGATTAAATAAAATGTATGCGAATATTTTCTTTCATCAAGTTGAAGTAAATCATTATTCTGTTTTTCAATACCCGCCATATGACATTGCCCTGGCAAATAAAATGGCAGAAATTATTAAAAGGGAAAAATTAGACATACTTCATGTTCATTATGCGATCCCTCATGCTGTATGTGCGATATTAGGCCGACAGATGGCCAAATCATCTGTAGGAATTGTCACAACATTGCACGGAACGGATATAACCGTTTTAGGATTTGATCCTTCATTAACAGAGGCGATTCGATTTGGAATCGAGCAATCAGACAGAGTAACGACCGTTTCTCACGCCCTGTCAAAACAGACACATGATTTGATTTCACCGGATAAATCCCTTGATGTTATTCATAATTTTATAGACGAGCGGGTATATCGAAAAGTTGATGCACATTCATTAAAAAGTGATTATAAAATTGAAGAAGACGATAAGGTATTAATTCATGTTTCCAATTTCAGAGCGGTAAAGCGCGTAGGGGACGTAGTAAGATCATTTTCAGAAATTCAAAAAAATATCAACGCTAAACTGCTGCTGGTTGGAGACGGACCGGAGATGTCGACCATTTGCAAGTTGACTGATGAACTGGGCATTAAAGATCAGGTCAGGTTCTTAGGAAAACAGGAAAATCTGGAGGAGCTTTATTCGATCAGCGATATCATGCTGCTGCTGTCTGAAAAGGAAAGCTTCGGTTTAGTTGCCCTCGAAGCAATGGCTTGCGGTGTCCCTTGTATTGGAACTAACGTTGGCGGAATTCCCGAGGTAATTGAAGATGGCGTATCCGGCTATATTTGTGAACTGGGAAATATAAAGTCAATTGTCGAAAAAACGGCTGATCTTTTGTCTGACCGTGAAAAGTACAGACGATTTTCAAAAGCCGCTGTAGAAGCAGTTCAAAAACAGTTTCATTCAAGTGAAATCGTCAATCAATATGAAAAAATTTATGATGAAGTTATGAGAAATAAGGTGCTGCTGTGAATATGCCAATGGCTTTTACAGATGCGCTGCCAGTATTAAAAAAAATAACAGCGGCAGGCTTTGATGCTTATTTTGTCGGCGGATGTGTCAGGGATTATCTACTTGACAGAGATATTAATGATGTGGATATTGCTACATCTGCAACTCCTCTTGAAGTGAAAGACCTATTTTCCCATACTGTGGATGTTGGAATTGAGCATGGGACCATTATGGTATTACGAAATGGGAAAGGATTTGAGGTCACAACGTTTCGCCATGAAAGCAGCTATTCTGATTTTCGCAGGCCTGATGAAGTGCAATTTGTTCGTCACCTGGAAGATGATTTAAAGCGTCGTGATTTTACCATCAATGCAATGGCGATGGATTCTGATTATAAGCTGACCGACTTATTTGGAGGACAACATGATCTTAAAAAACGGCTGATTCGGACGGTTGGAAAAGCGGAAGAGCGTTTTTATGAAGACGCTCTTCGCATGCTTCGTGGAGCCCGGTTTGCATCCCAGCTTTCGTTTGAACTTGAAGACTCAACCTTGCAAGCCATGAAAAAATGTTCATCTCTATTGCAGCATGTTGCAATCGAAAGAAAAAGAATTGAAATGGACAAGCTTCTTACAGGAATAAATTGGTTGAGAGGTATCTCATATCTAAGTCAAACGGGTATCTCAGAACAGCTGCCCCGCTTCTCTGTTACGGACCAGCAAATAAACCGGATGAAAGCAATTAATTTAGATGCTCTCACCATTCAACAGCGCTGGGCTGCAATCATTCTGCTTATGGAGATTTCAAACTCCCTGGCGTTTCTAAAACAATGGCGTCACTCTGCAAAAAGGATGCAACAGGTGGAACAACTGATTAAATTATACTGGGAACGAACCAAAAGCATGTGGAATCCCGTTATGCTATACGAGACAGGAATTCAATCAGCGATAGAGGCGGAAAAACTGTATGCTGCAATTTGTCATGTTCCTGATAATGAACAGTTACTGCTTGATATGTGGGATTTATTAGTGATAAAAAACAGAAGTGAGCTGCAAGTAAATGGAAATGATTTGCTGCAGTGGAGTAACCGCCAGGGTGGCCCCTGGGTGGGCGAATTATTAACTGAAATCGAACAGATGATTATAACCGGGCAGCTGGACAATAACTCGACAGAGATTAAAAAGTGGGTGAACAGATGGTCTCAAAAATAAGACAATCGCTTCTTGCTTCATTATCCGCCCATCAGGACACTTATGTTTCCGGTCAGCAGCTGGCGGAAGAATCCGGATGCTCAAGAACAGCTATCTGGAAGCATATTGAAGAATTAAGAGGAGATGGCTTTTCGATCGAATCCAAGCGGAAAAAAGGATACAGGCTTATCGGAAGAAGCGACCTATTAACTGAAAATGATATTTTATTAGGATTGGAAACAAAAACGCTGGGCCGAAATGTAATTTATTTCGATTCGGTTGATTCCACACAAAAAATCGCACATAAGCTCGCACAAGAGCAGGCACCGGAAGGTACACTGGTTATTGCAGAAGAACAGGTTACAGGCAGAGGCCGAATGGCCAGACCTTGGCATTCGCCAAAGGGAACCGGTATATGGATGAGTTTGCTTTTAAAGCCGACCCTGCCGCCTCAAAAGGCACCTCAATTTACATTAATTGCAGCAGTGGCCGTCGTCCAGGCCATTCATGATGTGAGCGGAATTCAAGTGGAAATAAAATGGCCGAATGACCTGCTGGTCCACGGTCGTAAACTAACCGGCATTTTAACGGAGCTGCAAGCAGACAGTGAACAAATTCATTCGTTAATTATTGGCATCGGCATGAACATCAATCAGCAGAAGGAAGATTTTCCTGATGAATTATCCTCCATCGCCACTTCACTTGCGATTGAAAAAGGCGAATTAATTTCACGTGCTGCTATTGTTCAGCGGGTTATGTATCATTTAGAGAGATACTACGATATATACATGAATAAAGGGTTTGCTCCGATCAAGCTGCTATGGGAAAGTTATGCCATATCAATCGGTAAAAATATAACAGCGAGAACCTTAAACGGAACTCTTACTGGAGTTGCTTCAGGCATCACAGACGATGGCGTATTACTCCTCGAAGATAGCGAAGGGACCATACATCCGATCTATTCTGCTGATATAGAATTGAATCTAAATGATCGCGAAAAGAAGTGAAAATCTGATATACTAACGGTGGGCAGTATCTTAGGAACTGCACCTTTTAAAGAAAATCCATAGCACGTTCTGCCTTGATCCATAATGCGACAGGGACAGAGGATCGAAACAGTGTAATTGCATGTAGAATCCTTCTGTCAGTAGAGGGGTTTTTTTTATGACATTGTCTCGTACACCTCTGAAAAAAAGGAGGAGTAAAAATGAAGAGCACGACAGATTTTTTAAAGATGAAGGAAAACAAAGAAAAAATCACAATGGTCACAGCGTATGATTACCCATCTGCTAAAATTGCAGAACAAGCGGGGATTGACATGATTCTGGTAGGAGATTCGTTGGGGATGGTGGTGCTTGGCTACAATTCAACAGTACCAGTCACTCTAAATGATATGATCCACCATGCAAAAGCAGTAAAAAGAGGAGCACCAAATACATTCATTGTCGTGGATATGCCATTTATGACGTATCACTTATCCAGGCAGGATACTTTAAAAGCAGCAGCTCAATTACTGCAGGAAACCGGCGCTCATGCTGTAAAGTTAGAAGGCGCAAAAGAAGTGATCCCGATGATACAAGCACTTACAGAAGCAGGCGTTCCGGTTGTGGCACATCTTGGTTTAACGCCTCAAAGCGCAGGTGTTTTAGGAGGCTACAAAGTTCAGGCGAAGACAGCAGAGCAGGGACATCAGCTAGTAAAAGATGCAATTGAATGCCAGAATGCTGGTGCGTTTGCATTAGTAGTTGAATGTATTCCCCAGCAGATAACAGAACACGCAGCAAACGCCTTGACAATACCAACAATTGGAATTGGGGCTGGTGTCCAAGCGGATGGACAAGTTCTGGTTTATCATGATTTAATGGGTTATGGAGACCATCGATTAGCTAAATTTGTTAAACAATATTCAACCGTTTTTCCTACAATGGAACAAGCGATGAAGACATATATAAAAGAAGTGAAAAATGAGACATTCCCTGCTGAAGAACATTCCTTTAATATGAAACAGCAAGAGCGTATTTCATTGTATGGAGGAACATTTAAGTGAAAATGATTACTTCAGTATCACAAATGCAATCAATTTCAAAAGAACTTAAAAGCAGCGGTAAAAAAATCGGTTTTGTGCCCACCATGGGATATTTGCATGAAGGTCATCTGACGCTTGTAACCCAATCTGTCAAAGAATGTGATGTGACAGTGATGAGCATCTTTGTGAATCCTTTACAGTTTGGGCCAAACGAAGATTTTGATCAGTACCCAAGAGATATTGACAGGGATTTTGCCCTGGCAAAAAGCGCAGGTGCAGATCTATTATTTTATCCGTCTGTCAAGGAGCTTTATCCTGAAGAATTGCCGGTGAAGATGACAGCACTTAAAAGGACAAATGTGTTGTGCGGCGCAAAAAGACCGGGTCATTTTGATGGAGTTGTATCTGTATTGACCCTGCTTTTTCATATTGTGCAGCCTGACAGAGCTTATTTTGGCCAAAAGGACGCGCAGCAGGTTGCTGTTGTAAAAGGACTTGTAGAGGGATACTTCTTCCCGGTTCAAATCGTGACGGTTGAAACTGTGCGTGAAGAAGACGGACTTGCAAAAAGTTCAAGAAATGTCTATCTTACAGATAAAGAACGCAATGAAGCGCCAGTGCTTTATCAATCGCTTATTAAGGGAAAAGAGATGCTGGGCACCAAAACGGCTGATCAGGTGATTAGCCTAATGGCAAGCAATATTCAGGAGAATACGAGCGGAAAGATTGATTACATCGAGATCCTCAGCTATCCCGAGCTGCTGCCTATAAACAACAAAACAGGGCAATTTATCATTGCACTTGCTGTACAATTTGAACATGCACGATTAATAGACAACGTCGTTTTTACACCAGAGGAGGAAGAATTATGTATCGTACAATGATGAGCGGCAAAATTCATCGTGCGCGTGTAACAGAGGCTAACCTGAATTATGTGGGCAGTATTACAATTGATGAAGATATTCTCGATGCTGTCGGCATGTACGCCAATGAAAAAGTGCAGATTGTTAATAACAACAATGGCGCCCGGTTTGAGACATATATTATCAAAGGCAAGCGTGGGAGCGGTGTGATGTGTGTGAACGGCGCAGCTGCCAGACTGGTTCAAGAAGGCGATGTGATCATCGTTATATCTTACATGATGGTGTCAAATGAACTTGCACTTAACCATACACCCAAAGTAGCGATTATGAATGAACAAAATGAAATTATAGACATGATACATCATGAGCCTGAAGCAACCATTATGTCTTAAATAAGAATTGTTAAAAATGCAAAGGTTGTGACAGCAATGTGGAATAACAAAATGGCTGTTGTAGATATAGAAACAACCGGGAATGCGGCTAAAAAAGGAGATCGCATTATGCAAATAGCGATCGTTATCGTAGAAGACAATAAAATTGTCGATCAGTATTCTTCGTATGTGGATCCCCAGCAGCCGATCCCGCCATTTATTGTAGAATTAACCGGCATTTCAAATAAAACCGTTAAAGGGGCGCCCCTCTTTACAGAAATTGCTCCAGAAATCGCAAAGCGATTAGAAGGGGCTGTTTTTGTTGCTCACAATGTTCATTTTGATTTGCCCTTTATCCAAACAGAACTTAAAGAGGCCGGTTATTCTGTGTGGAATGGGTCTGTAATTGATACTGTTGAGTTAGCAAGGGTTTTGCTGCCTACAACTGACAGTTTTAAATTATCTGATTTAACCGCCCAATTCGATTTATCACACGACCGCCCCCACCAGGCAGATAGCGATGCGCTTGCTACAGCCCATCTTCTGCTGCAATTTATAACCAAATTAAACCGCATGCCATTAGTAACGCTGGAAAAAATGGAACAATTGAGCATGCATTTAAAAAGTGATATTAATGAGCTGTGCGGCAGTATTATCAACGATAAAAGAAAAAATATTATGGATCTGCCTGAAAATATTGAAGTCGTCCGGGGTATTGCTCTAAGGAAACTGCTGCCTGAGCCATGCTTGACTGACAGTGGCAAGACGGATGACAACGTAAACATCCTGGCAAAATCCCTGGTGAATTATCAGCACCGGCCTGCCCAGCTTTCCATGATGTCACAGGTTAGTGATGCACTTGCCAATGGATCTAAAATGGCTATTGAGGCTGGAACAGGTGTAGGTAAAACGATGGCCTATCTGCTTCCAGCCATTCAGTACGCAGCCAATGGCAATCGTGTCGTTATCAGCACACAGACTGTACAGCTCCAGGAACAAATACTGCAAAAAGAAGTTCAAGCCCTCCAGCAGCTTAATATGCCAGCCCAATTTGCATTGTTGAAAGGGAAGTCTCATTATTTGCATTTGCTGAAATTTGAGCAGGCACTTTCGGAGGATGAATACCAATATGATGTGGTGTTAACAAAAATGCAGATTTTAACCTGGCTGACAGAGACCCTCGATGGAGACGTTGATGAACTGAATCTGACAAGCGGCGGCCGGTTGTTTTGGAACCGGGTCCGGCATACAGGATGGTTTTTAGGAGAAGATCAGGATCCATGGAAGCACTGGGATTTTTACCTGCGGGCATTAAAACGTGCCGAGCAGGCGAACGTGATTATTACCAATCATTCCATGCTTGTTCATGACATTAAAAGGAAACAGCCACTTATTCCCGTCCATTCCTGTTTAATTATTGATGAAGCCCACCATTTTGAAGATACTTGCAGAAGGCAGTGGGGAAAGCAGCTTGATTATATGAACTTAAAATATATTATTGGCCAGCTTGGTTTTGATTCACAGGATTTGCTGGCTGGAAGACTTAAAGGATTACTCACTGCTAATGGAGAAAAGAACATTGAAGATATTTCAGAAGAGTTCATAACGGAGCTGGGTTTTGAAGCGGATCTTTCTTTTCAGCAATTGGGCATTTTACTTAAATCCTGCTCTTCTATTCGAAAGGGGCAGCAAAAGTACAGTCTCTCCCTTACACCGGAAATAAGGGAATTGCCTGTTTGGAGTCATGTGCAATATGCTTTTGAACGCCTGCTTTCACATATGAAAAAAGCAGATCAAATTCTGCAGAGAAACCTAAATAGAATTAAGAAAAGCAGCGACAAATTATCAATTGCCAACAAAGCAGTTGTTGAGGAAATTCATTCGTTTTTAATGGAGTGGTCTGAATGGATTGAGGCAATCAGACTGTTTTTTCTTAAAAAAAATCATTCAGCTGTTATGTGGCTTGAAGGGGACTTACGTTCAATTCCGGGCAGCTTAAGCTTAACGTCAAGAGAAATACATGTTCAGGATGAAATAAGGAAGCAGTTCTTTTCAAATGATATGGCAGTAGTAATGACAAGTGCAACGCTGGCTATAGAAGGTAAATTTGATTATTTTCTTAAGGGGCTGGGGACTGATGCAGCTACTGTGGAATGCATTATTCATCCTTCGCCTTTTAATTATAAAAATGCTGTGCGTTTAATGATTCCTAAAGACTTGCCTGACATAAAAGCCGTATCACACGAGGACTATGTCGAAATGGTCACCGATCATTTAATTGCAATGGGTCAGGCAACAAAAGGAAGAATGCTGGTGCTGTTTACTTCTCATGAAATGCTCAGACATACCTACGAGCTGATGAAAGACAGCGGCCTGATGGAGGATTTTGTTTTAATGGCTCAGGGGATTACAAACGGAAGCCGAACAAAATTAACGAGAAATTTTCAGCGTTTTGATAAAGCGATCCTTTTTGGAACTAGCAGTTTTTGGGAGGGTATTGATATTCCCGGAGAAGATCTTTCTTGTCTGGTCATGGTGCGGCTTCCTTTTTCACCACCGGATGAACCGCTAACCAAAGCACTTTGGGAAGAGGTAAAAGAAAAGGGAGGAAACCCTTTTATGGAAACGTCATTACCTAAGGCTGTCATTCGTTTCAGACAGGGATTTGGCCGGCTGATCCGACACGAACAGGATCGTGGACTGATTGTTGTTTTTGATCGACGGCTGATTACCACCGCCTATGGCAATCATTTTCTATCTTCTATTCCCGCTTTACCCGTAGAAGAACGAGGACTTGAATCAATCGTGGAAGAAATTGAACATTGGTTGTAAAAAAAAAGTCGAAAGCTGTTATAATAATTTAGGAACAAGCTAATTAGGAAGAGATGTGAATAATCATGGAAAGTAAGATTGAAGTTTTGTCTACTGTTACTATTCAAAAATCACCTGATTTGTACAAAATCGTCGATTCTTTAAACCGAACTTTAAAGGAACGGGATTTAATGTTTGGTTTGGCACTTGATCAGGAGGATCAGGAAAAAGCTGTGTTTACGATATATCGTACATAAAAAAGAGGGATTAGATGAAAAAATGGGCAATCATTATAACCTCGCTGATCGCAGTGTGTACTATTACATTTTGTGTAACTGTATATAGTGTGGCCCGGCAGCCTCTTCATGCAGAATTAGAACGAGGAGAAGCTAAAGCGAAGGAAGAATTTCAGATTCAGACAATTGAAACTTCCTATATCTATAACGGTACTCAGTCATATACAGTTGTAATCGGAAAGACAGCTGATGAAGAGTCTGTCGTTTCCTTTATTCCTGCTTCAGATGAGGGCGAAGCACAAACGAGGAAGGTCCAGGATGGAATATCGAAAGAGGAAGTATATTCAATGCTGCAGGAAGATGACAACCCAACAAAAATTATGTCCGCAAGCATTGGATATGAGTCAGTCGGTCCAGTATGGGAAATTATTTATTTAGACGAAGAAAAAACGTTGAACTACTACTATGTTTCTTTTGACGATGGTGAGTGGTGGCGGACAATTCGGAACCTTTAAGGAGTGTTAGTTGATGAAAGAATTATTAGCAGATAGAGTGAAATTATTAACCCCTTCATCCACTTTAGCGATTACAGCGAAGGCAAAAGAATTAAAAGCACAAGGCAAGGATGTCATTGGCCTCGGGGCTGGAGAACCGGATTTTAATACACCGGATCATATTATTGAAGCTGCTTATCAATCAATGAAAGCTGGAGAAACAAAATATACACCAGCAGCAGGAACTGCTGATTTAAAAAAAGCGATCATCCAAAAATTTAACGATGATCAGCATATCGAGTATATGCCTGGTGAGATTTTTGTTGGAAGCGGTGCGAAACATGTTTTATATTGTTTGTTTCAAGCGATACTAAATGAAAATGATGAAGTCATTATCCCGATTCCCTACTGGGTAAGTTATCCGGAGCAAGTAAAATTGGCAGGAGGAAAACCTGTATATATTGATGGGAAAGAAAGCAATCAGTATAAGATAACGCCTGAGCAATTAAACAACGCCGTTACGTCAAAAACCAAAGCAATCATATTAAATTCTCCCAGCAATCCAACCGGTATGATCTATTCCAAAGAGGAGCTTCAAGCGATTGCAGAAGTCTGCCTTGAACGGAATATCCTTATCGTATCAGATGAAATATATGAAAAGCTGACTTATGGAAATGAAAGTCATGTGTCAGTCGCTCAGCTGTCTGACCAGTATAAACAGCACACGATTGTTGTTAATGGCGTGTCAAAATCACATTCAATGACAGGCTGGCGCATTGGATATGCTGCAGGAAACGAATCCATTATTAAAGCGATGACAAACCTTGCAAGCCATTCAACATCCAACCCAACTACAACTGCCCAATTTGGAGCATTGGCCGCATACACTGGTACACAGCAGCCTGTTGAAGATATGCGTATAGCTTTTGAAAGCCGGTTAAATAAAGTTTTTGATACAGTTCAGAGCATACCTGGATTTCGGTGCATCAAACCACAAGGCGCCTTTTACCTGTTTCCGAACGTAAAAGAAGCGGCGGCAGCATGCGGATTTAATACGGTTGATGAATTTGCTGCTGATTTGCTTGAGAAAGCAAATGTAGCAGTCATTCCAGGTTCCGGATTTGGAGCTGACGATAACATCCGATTATCATATGCTACGGACCTGTCTTCATTTGAAACTGCGTTGGAACGAATTAAATCGTATGTGATTGAGCATTCCGTAATTAGCAAGCAAAATTAATGATTGAGAAACGGTATAATGAAATGAATGGTTTGAAAAACGGAACAGATATTTTGGAGGGAAACAGAGTGAAAAAAACTATTGGACAAGTAGGACAGCACGTCGGGCAGGAAGTAATCATTGGTGCCTGGCTGAGCAACAAACGATCCAGCGGTAAGATTGCTTTCTTGCAATTGCGTGATGGATCAGGATTTATTCAGGGAGTAGTGGTTAAAAGCGAAGTAGGAGAGGAAGTCTTCCAAAAAGCTAAATCTTTGACGCAGGAATCGTCTGTATATGTAACCGGCGTAGTAAAAGAGGATAACCGATCTCCTTTTGGTTATGAACTGGAAGTGAAAAATTTAGAAGTCATTCACGAAGCAGTTGATTATCCGATCACGCCAAAAGAGCATGGCACTGAGTTTTTAATGGATCACCGTCATCTGTGGCTTCGTTCGAACAGACAGCATGCTGTAATGAAAATTAGAAATGAAATTATTCGAGCTACTTATGAATTCTTTAATACAAATGGATTTGTTAAAGTGGATCCTCCTATTTTAACAGGCAGTGCTCCTGAAGGTACTTCTGAATTATTTCATACGAAATATTTTGATGAAGATGCTTACTTGTCCCAAAGTGGACAGCTCTACATGGAAGCTGCGGCTATGGCATTAGGCAAGGTATTTTCATTTGGCCCAACCTTCAGGGCAGAAAAATCAAAAACAAGACGTCATCTTATCGAATTCTGGATGATTGAACCGGAAATGGCCTTTTATGAGTTTGAAGACAACCTTGTCGTTCAGGAAGAATATGTTTCTTTTATCATTCAATCTGTATTGGAAAACTGCAAACTTGAACTTACCCGTTTGGGAAGAGATACTTCGGTGCTTGAAAACATCAAGGCTCCATTCCCACGTGTCCATTACGATGATGCCATTGAGTTCCTTCATGAAAAAGGATTTACTGATATTTCATGGGGAGATGATTTGGGTGCGCCTCATGAAACAGCTATTGCAGAGAGCTATGACAAGCCGGTATTCATCACACATTATCCGACGAGCTTGAAGCCGTTTTATATGCAGCCTGATCCTTCAAGAGAAGATGTGGTCCTTTGTGCTGATTTAATCGCGCCGGAGGGCTATGGAGAAATCATTGGGGGTTCTGAACGTATTCATGACCTGGAACTTCTTAAAACAAGAATAGAAGAGCATAAGCTGGATCCCGAGGCTTACAAATGGTATACAGAGCTAAGACAATATGGTTCTGTTCCTCATTCCGGATTTGGTCTTGGCTTAGAGAGAACCGTTGCCTGGATCAGTGGTGTCGAACATGTCCGTGAATCGATCCCATTTCCGCGTTTACTAAACCGTTTATATCCATAAGACGATAACAAAATGACCGAATGGGCTTCAATGAGCTGTTCGGTCATTTTCCACCTAAGATAAAGGGAGGGAGGTAAAACAATGAATAATACTAAAGCTTGGCATCAATGGATGGAGGAAGGCAACGTATCCGTCCCTTTAGTACTCTTAAAATACTATCCGTTAATCGGTTTAAATGAAGAGGAATGCATGATGCTTATTCATATTCATTCATTTATTGAAAAAGGAAACACCTTCCCAACACCTGATGAACTGGCTCAGCGTATGACACTAACTTCTTCAGCATGCTTTTCCGTCATTCAAAAGCTGTTAAAAAAAGGTCTTCTGGAAATTGGAGAAAGCTCTGTTAAAGAAGTTCGGCAAGAAAGCTATTCGCTTGTTCCATTGTGGAACAAGCTTATTAATAAACTGGAAAGAGATAATCAGCAGGAACAAATGGCAGAAACAATGCAATCTCAAACGGACTTATATACTTTGTTTGAGCAGGAATTTGGACGTCCGCTGTCACCGCTGGAGTGTGAGACGCTGGCTATGTGGGTTGACCAGGATCATCAATCACCTATCCTGATTAAAGCGGCATTGAGAGAAGCGGTTATCTCCAACAAACTGAATTTCCGCTATATCGATCGTATTTTATTTGAATGGAAGAAGCAGGGGATTCAAACCGTTGACCAGGCAAAGAAACAAGGGGAGAAATTCAGACAGCCCAAAAAGTTAGAGAGGGACCAGGTTTCTGCAGGGGGGACAAAAAAAGTTCCTTTCTATAACTGGCTGGAGAAATAATAGGGGGGGAACGAATGCTTACGAAATCAAATATTCGATATTGTCTGGATGAAATAGGCGAATTATTTCCGAATGCGCATTGTGAGCTTGTGCATGAAAATCCATTTGAATTAACAATTGCGGTGCTGTTGTCTGCACAGTGTACAGATGCCCTCGTAAATAAAGTAACCAAAAAATTATTTCAAAAATATAAAACTCCTGAAGATTATTTGGAAGTGCCGCTGGAAGAACTTGAAAATGATATTCGTTCAATAGGGCTGTTTCGAAACAAAGCTAAACATATTCGAAATCTTTGCCAGCGATTAATTGAATACTATGGCGGCGTAATCCCCTCTGATCATAGTGAACTTACCACACTTCCAGGTGTTGGAAGGAAAACAGCCAATGTTGTTGTGTCGGTTGCATTTGGTGAACCGGCAATTGCAGTGGACACTCATGTTGAACGAGTTGCTAAAAGGCTGGGAATTTGCAGATGGAAGGATTCTGTTACTGAAGTAGAAAAGACGTTGATGCGTAAGATACCAAAGGAAGAGTGGTCCATCACACATCATCGGTTAATATTTTTTGGACGTTATCATTGCAAAGCACAATCGCCTAAATGCGATGTTTGTCCTTTGCTAAGTTTGTGCAGGGAAGGCAAGAAGCGAATGCGGGGAAAATTGAATGAGCAGTCATAAAATTACTTTAACAGATCGATACCGTCATCCTCTTTTTTTTAAGGAAACAGCCCTGGAGCTTCCGGTCAACAGCAGCTCTGAATATAATCTTTTCCAGCCTCTTTTTAATCCGGATCTGCAGGCAAGCTATCTTTCAGAGGAGAAACCCTGGGAAGACATAAAAAAATGGGTACCGATTCTTGTTGAAGAATGGAAAGTAATAGAAAAATCACTGGCCTCACTATATCAATCAAGAAGTCTGGAAGCCCGCCCGTTGATGATTGAGGGAATATCAATCTTTTACATGATGCTTTACTGGGGGAATGGACGTCCGGTGGATTTAAGCGGATGGGAAGAATCTGTAAATGATCTTTTGATAACCTGTGTAAATGTACATGAACGGCTATCTTTTGTAATGACCCGGCCAGATAGTTACTTTGCATTTATTCAGCTGCGAGAAATGATAGGGGAACTTCATAAGTTAATTTCCAAACATTTAATAATGGCAAACAAAAAAACACCCGGCTAAATGCAGCCGGGTGTTTTTGTTAACTTTCGTTTGCAGCCCCATCTGTTGTTCCGTCATCACCGCCATTGCCTGGCTGTTCAGGTTCCTCAGGAGCTGGTGGTTCTTCCGGGGCTGGTTCTTCCGGAGCGGGTTCAGTTGGTTCCTCTTCAGCTGGAGGTGCATCTGTACCACCTTCACCGTCGTTATCACCATTTCCGTCGCCATTGCCATCTTGACCGCCATTATTATTCTGGTCATTCTGGCTATCATCTTCAGGAATTTCTTCTGGATTCTCTTCTTCAGGAGGTGTTTCCTCCTCTGCCGGATCTTCTGTTTCTTCTTCCTGCTGGCCAATATCCAGGCTGGCAGTAGCTGCAGAACTTTTTTGGTCTCCAGCAACTGCTACTACGCTAAACGTATAGCTTGAGCCTTCTTCAACCTGTTCAATATTCAACCCTTTATCACTGGTTGTCGTAAGTGGCTGTGAATCGCCGCCATTCACACTGTAACTAACCTCAAACTCAACTGAGCGGTCATCATCGCCCTCCTGATTGTGATCCCAGGATAACTGGGCATTCCCGCTGTCAGCATCATAGTTTGCCTGCAGGTTTGATGGTGCAGCCAAATCTGGCGCAACAAATTCTTTAGAGACTGCAGTTGGTTCTGTACCTTTAATGAATAACTCTGTTTTTTTCTTATTATCAGGAGTGTAGGGGCTGGCTAGTTTTGGCGGGCTGGTGCCAACCTCTATTTCCACTTCCACTACACTGTCCGGTTTCTTAAAGTCAGGGGTATCAATACCTGCATGAACCGCCTGCATAACTTCTTTAAATATTACTTGTGATACCTGTCTTTCCTGTGGACTTAAATAGTTTGTATAGGTTGGATAGCCAAGCCATACAGCAGCGGTGTACTCTGTTGTATATCCTGCAAACCAGGAATCAGGCGCACCGTTATCCGGTATATTTTTGTCGTTTCTTGTTTTTTCATCATAGTTTGTAGTTCCTGACTTAGCAGCTAACGGAAGACCGTCAATCTTTGCTAAAGGACCTGTGCCATATGGTTCAACAACATCTTTTAACATATCACTAATCATATAAGCTGTTGAGTCCTTCATCGCTGTTTCTGATTCAGGCTCAAGCTCAATGGAAGATCCGTCACGAAATTCAATTGATGTGATGGAATGTGGCTCGTTATAAGTACCATTGTTTCCAAGAGCAGCGTAAGCCCCTGCTAATCCAACTGTATTTGTTGGAGTGCTTGAACCGAGTGCACTACTTTCATAAACATTTTCAACGTCAAAACCCAATCCATTTATAAATTCTTTCCCGTTTTCAAACCCTGCTTCTTTCAGCGCTTTAATGGCTGTAATGTTTCGGGAATCATAAAGCGCCTCACGCATGGTGATGGGACCTAAATATTGTCCATCATAGTTTCCAGGACTTACATCTGAATTCGTGTACTGATAGGGCTCATCGACAAGAATTTGTGCTGTGGACCATTCCAATTCTTCAATTGCAGGAGCGTAATCCAGCAAAGGCTTAATGGTGGAGCCAACGTCACGGCGGACATCAATTGCATGGTTTGTTCCGCGTTTCACTTCTTCTCCAAATCCTCTGCCTCCGCCAATAGCACGAATAGCACCTGTTTTTGTATCAAGAAGCGTGATTCCAGCCTGGGACTGCTCATCGTTCATATCCTCAGGAAAACTTATTGTATCGCTGTTTAGAACGTTTTCTACCTGAGTTTGTGCCTCAGGGTCAAGCGTAGTGTATATTTTTAATCCGTCTTCAAACGGATTAAAATCTCCTTCAGCTTCCACTTCATCGATGACAGCATCAATGAAAGCATCATAGCGGGATTCTGTACCGGCAAGCTGTTTACGCTCATTGCCAGAACCTTCACTGCGGTCTACAATGCCATCCATAATATCGGTCTCAATGGCCTGCTGCATTTCTTCTTCGCTGATTTTTCCATGATTATTCATCTGACGAAGCACTGTGTCACGTCGTTCTTTAGCTAAATCCGGGTTCTCATACGGATTATAAGCATTAGGACGCTGTGGCAAGCCAGCCAATAAGGCTGCCTGATGAAGCTTGAGCTCATCCAATTCAACACCATAATAATACTCTGAAGCGGTTCTGATCCCGTAAATGGTATCTGAATAATAGATTTTATTCACATACATTTCAAAGATTTCTTCTTTGCTGTATTCACGCTCCAGCTGAAATGCCAGCCATGCTTCCTGCGCTTTTCGTTCCAGCGATTTTTCAGGGGTCAGTACAGATTGCTTAATAACCTGCTGCGTTAATGTACTTGCTCCTTCTGAACCAAAGCCATTTGTAATGTTGGCTAGTACAGCACCGCCTAATCGGACCGCGTCAACTCCCATATGTTCATAAAAACGGACGTCTTCAATTGCAAGAACAGCGTTTTCAACCATTGGTGGGATATCATCATAGCGGACAAGTTCCCGATTTTCAGCTCCAATACGTCCAATAACATTTTCATTCATATCCAAAACCTCAGATGATAGCGGATCAATGAAATCCTCTTCATTTAAATCCGGAGCCTTTATTGCGTAGTATGCAAATAAAGCACCTCCTCCTAATAATAAAAGGAGGCCTAATAAAAATACGATAAGTACGATTCTTTTAAATAAAGATTTCCCGGATTTCTTTTTTCCTTTATTTTTTGAAGAACCTTTTTGAGCTTTTCTTTTTTCTTCTCTGGATGAGTAATCAGCCATAATGTTGTTCCTCTCTTTCAGCGAGTCCTTTCATCTGATGATGGACACAGATGATCAACTATTTTAAGATAATCAATTCTCGGTTGCAAGCCTAATGAAATAATAAAACCATCTTTGCTGATTTCTTCTTTAGTCATTGATTTTCTGCCGCCAAGCTTCATTCGATCCCAGTATTTTTTTAAATGTGGATAAGGTAACAAAAAAATCTCTTCCGTCAGTGAAAACCGAATGATGACGAAGGTAATGCCTTTATGTTTTTGTACCTGTTCCATATGATTTAACTGGTGATCATGAAAATTTTGTAATGGAAATGATTGTTTATTGCGTGTTTCCTTCGCCTCAAAATCAATGTAGAACCCTCTATAGACACCGTTGTAATCCGTTGTAGAAGCCTGTTTAAAGTATGCTTCTTTTATCACAGCAGCGCTTCGTTTGGGATAATCCACATCAACAATTTGTACAGGGGTCGGTTTCTTATGAATGACCGCTTTACCCGTTTCAAGATAGTATTTGTTTGTTTCGTTTAAATCCTCCTCTAAAGTCATTCCCCTTTTGCCATGAGAAATAGTCTCCCGCAGAACGTTTTTATTTTTTTTAGGCTGCAGATTGCCGGGAGAGATAAATTTTTTCCCGTTAGGATAGTGAAAGTTCATTGCATACACCTCACTATTTAATCATAACAGATCCTTTAATACAGAGCATTTTTTGACCTGAATAATTATAACCTACGTTTTTTAATTGCGGGTTAGGGGGGTTATTATTATTGGCTCCTTAAGTAGACGTAATATTATTTCAAAGGTTTCATATCCTCATCAATTTCTGTTTGTTACAATACCCTTAGAAATGCTAAAGGAGTGCTGGGATATGCAGGAATATAAAAAGATGGTTGATGAGACAAATCAGCTGTTAAACATTTTAGACCGCGCAGAAAAAGAATATGATAAAAGAAGAGAAACAAAAATAAAAGGTGAATTCTACTCGGAAGTAAAACCGTTTGCAGATTACGCCCACAATTTATCAAAGGTTTGGGGAGAAGAGGTAGGAAATTATTTAACTGAAAACCGCCAGAAAAACCTTCATCCGAACCAAATCAAAGCGACGGTTGAAAATATCGAATTATTAACCGTGCAATGTTTTTTTCCGGAAACAAGCTATAAGCGTTTTAAAAGCTACGTTCAATCAAGTTATTACGTAGTTGAACAAGTAAGAGATATTTTAAAACAATAAATTTTTCACCCTGGCCCTTTTTTACGAATAGACTAATGAAAAAGGGTGAGTTCAGATGTATAGACAATATAATCAGCCTTTTCCAGTATATCCTCCATTTTACGGCATCCCTCAAAACCCATATGCAAATTCTCAATATGCTGCGCATATGAATTCGAACTGGGTAGCTCAAAACAATCCTGAAATGGAGCAGCAGCAGGTTCCGTTTCCCCAGCCGGCACCATATGGAATGGAGAACCTCCAGCCTCCCAATTCTCATCTGCTTCCTTACGGAATGGAACCCCAGCAGCAGCTGATTCCAAGGCCGATTTCTTATGGAATGGAAGCCGGGCAGCAGCTTAATTATCAGCAGCCTCCGTTCGCTGTTAATCAACAGCAAATCAACCCTCAGCCGGGCCCATACGGAGGGGGAGGCATTCCTTACCAGCCGCAGCAGCCTTACCAACCGCAGCAGCCGGTCGGAAAGCCTTCATCTTGGATGGAAATTTTCAAAACCGAAAAAGGAAATGTTGACGTGAATAAAGTTATGTCAACCGCTGGACAAATGATGAGCACTGCTCAGCAATTTGGATCAATTGTTAAAGGGATAGGCTCTATTTTTCCAAAAGTATAATACCAGGCCAGTTGTTTAATACAGCTGGTTTTTTTTGTTGTGTTAAAGAATATACGTTCGGTATAATGGAGGACAAAGAGGTGATCGGATGAAGAAAAAAACGGTAGGAGATCTTGTCGAGTTTTTTAAAACTGACAAAGACATTCAGCAGCAAATTGTGAAATGGCATACCATTGAACCCAAAAAAGCGGATTTTTCATGCATCCCGCATACAGTTCACCCCAAATTAGTGCAGGCACTTAATGAAAAAGGAATCGGTCAGCTTTATACACACCAGGAAGAGGCTTACCGTCTTATCCGCAACGGGCACTCTGTTACTGCCATCACACCAACAGCTTCGGGGAAAACCCTGTGCTACAATCTCCCTGTGGTTCAAACGATCCTGGAAAACCCTTCTGCAAGAGCACTTTATTTGTTTCCAACTAAAGCTCTTTCGCAGGATCAAAAAACTGAATTAAATGAATGGCTTGATTTAGCGGATGCGAGCATCACCTGTTATACATACGATGGTGACACACCGGCAAATATCAGACAAAAGGTCCGCCGTGCAGGCCAGATTGTTATCACTAATCCTGATATGCTGCATTCTGCTATTTTGCCGCACCATACAAAGTGGGTTTCTTTATTTGAAAACCTGCAATACATTGTGCTGGACGAGCTCCATATATATAGAGGTGTTTTCGGCAGCCACGTTGCCAATGTCATTCGGCGTTTAAAACGTATCTGTGCTTTTTATGGAAGTTCTCCTCAATTCATCTGTACATCTGCAACAATTGCAAACCCAAAAGAACTTGCACAAAATTTAACGGGCGAAAAAATGGAGCTGATTGATCAGAACGGAGCCCCATCCGCCCGGAAGCATTTTGTTTTTTACAATCCGCCAATTGTGAATCAGCAATTAAATGTACGCAGAAGTGCGACATTAGAGGTTAGAAAGTTAGCCGGACTTTTGCTTAAACAGAAAATCCAAACCATCGTATTCGCCAAAAGCCGGGTACGTGTGGAAATCATTCTGACCTATTTACAGGAGCTCGTAAAAAATGAATTGGGTCCCAAATCGATCCGCGGGTACAGGGGAGGATATCTGCCAACTCAGCGGAGAGAGATTGAAAAGGGGTTAAGAAATGGGGATGTATATGGCGTAGTAAGCACGAATGCACTCGAGCTTGGCGTGGATATCGGCCAGCTGCAGGCCTGTATTATGACCGGTTATCCAGGAACCATCGCCAGCGCCTGGCAGCAGGCTGGGCGGGCTGGACGGCGCCAGGGGGAAGCACTGATCCTGATGGTGGCAAGTTCAAGTCCGCTGGACCAGTATGTGATCAAGCATCCGGAATACTTTCTTGACACCTCTCCTGAAACTGCAAGAATAAATCCTGATAATCTGGTTATTTTACTCGACCATTTGAAATGTGCTGCTTTTGAGCTGCCTTTTACAATAGAAGAAGAATTCGGGGAACATAATCTTGAAGAGCTTCTCGATTATCTGGTTGAAGAACGAATACTGCACCGTTCAAAAGATAAATGGCATTGGATGAATGATGCCTTCCCTGCTCATAACATCAGCTTAAGATCGGCTTCACAGGAGAATGTCATTATTATTGATCAAACAGAGACGGCATATCATAAAGTAATCGGGGAAATGGACCGGTTTAGTGCTATGACACTTTTGCACGACGAAGCGATTTATCTTCATCAGGGAACCCAATTTCAAGTCGAGAAGCTGGATTGGGAAGAAAAAAAAGCGTATGTTCGCGAGGTTGATATTGATTATTTTACAGATGCGAATTTAGCTGTCTCTCTTTCTGTACTTGAAGAAGACAAAACGAAGCAAAACGACCGTGCGGTAATTTCATATGGCGATGTTTCTGTTCGGGCGATGGCTACTATTTTTAAAAAAATTAAATTTGACACACATGAAAATATTGGTTCCGGTCCTATTCATCTGCCTGAAGAAGAGCTTCATACAAGTTCTTCCTGGTTTACTCTAAAAGAAGAATTACATGAGTTGTCAGAGGACCGTATTGAACAGGGGTTAATTGGCACAGCCCATGCCATGCAGGCGATTATTCCGCTGCATGTCATGTGCGATCCGCAGGATATACAGCTGGTGCCTCAAATAAAAGCTACACATAATCATTTACCGACTTTATTTGTGTATGACCGCTACCCAGGGGGTATAGGTTTAAGTGAAAAGGTTTTTGAAATTGGCATTACGATTTTGAAGGAAGCGCTGTTGCTGGTTGAAAACTGCCAGTGTTTTCATGGATGTCCATCATGTATTGGAACTGAACCCCATGCCAAGTCAGCAAAAAAAGATGCTATGCAAATAATGACACTTTTTACTGAAGCCCTGGAAGGTGATCAGCTTGAATCTTAAAAGTAAACTTAATCGAATGAAACCTCATCTGACCGGCCATAAATCTGATCCGGTTCCCTTAAAAGAGGAAAAAATTGAAAATAACGGCAATATCCCTTACCATGATATATGGCAGGTAAATCAAACGGTTCCGTACTGGCTGGAGAATGAATATTGCTTAATAAGGGAAATTCACTTTCCGTTGTCATTTAAGCATGGAAAGTACCGGCTTAGTGATTGTATTGATGCTGTGGAGGCATGGAAACAAACGAGTTTTTTCCATCCGCTATCTGCCAAAGACCATGATATTGAGGATCTGTTCTTTTTTGATACTGAAACCACCGGGCTAAGAGGTGTTGGCAGTACGATCTTTATGCTTGGATATGCCAAATTCACGTCAGATGGCGTGATACTCAGGCAGCATATACTACCCCAGCCCGGTTTTGAGGTACCGCTTTACATGAGCTTTTTAAAAAACGTAGATTACACGACCCTGGTTACCTACAATGGAAAGTCGTTTGACTGGCCGCAGGTTAAGAGCAGACATACACTAATTCGTAAGCACGTCCCAAAACTTCCAGATGTTGGTCATTTTGATTTGTATCATGCATCCAGACGATTATGGAAGCACAAGATGGAGTCGGTAAAACTGACTGAGGTTGAAAAACAAATTTTAGGGTTTGAGAGAATAGATGATCTTCCGGGTTATTTGGCGCCTGCCATTTATTTTGATTTTGTGGACCGTAAACACCCTGAAGGAATCATAAAGGTGCTGGAGCATAATGAAAAAGATATCTTATCTTTAATTAGTCTCTACACGCACGTGACCCGTCAATTGCTGGGCAGTGATACTGATCAAACAAGCAATGAAAGAGTGGAAGCAGGAAAATGGTACCGTTCAACAGGCGATCACGATGCCTCCATCAATCTTTTAGAAAATGCCTATTATCAGGATGAGAATAATTCATCCGCCGCCCATACGCTGGCCTTTGCTTTTAAACGTAAAAAAAAGCTTCCAAAAGCCGTTGAGCTATGGAAACAAGTAGTTCAATCAGGTAGTTTTAAGGAAAAAAGAGAAGCGAATATTGAATTGGCTAAATTTTATGAGCACAATGAAAAAGATATAGCTGCTGCACTGGATTCTACAAAAGGGGCATTGCAGAATGTTGTGCAGGACCCGCTGATGAAAGAATCCAGCAGAGCCATTTATTTAAAAGAAATTCAGCATCGGCTGAACAGGCTATATAGGAAATAATGAAGAGTAAGTAAAATAAATTTAAATCATTTCCCGGGGAAGCGCAGATTTCGTACAGATTCGATTATTTATGCCACCAGGAATGTGACAGGTTATCCTATATTTAAGCAGCAGCCGACAAACTTGAAATGATGAAAAAATGATTATTCTTTCTTTAAAAACACCAATCCGGTTGTGGCCTCAGGTTAAACGTTTGTCACAAAACGTTCAATTATTACAGAGTAAACACGGGTTGAGCCATCGTCTAAACAATTGTAATATTAATGTATAGAATGTATTGGGGTTGAAATTATGAGAAGATTCATTTTAGTATTATTTTTCCTGGTTATCGGTGTTACAGCATTTGTTTTTTCGACAATTGGAGATCAATTAACAACTTTGCAATAAATGAGTTGTTCGCATAGGGCAAGCGCTCTCTCTTCTTCATATCCTAATGTAACGAAGGTTATTCTAAGGGTAGCCAGGGAAGGGGGAGCAAACGTGAATTGTAGAAGAAGACGTCTTCAGCCGATAGTACACCCGCCAATGTGCTGTACTCATCATACGACTGAAATTATTGAAGTGCCACATATTCACCCGATTCAACACACGACGGTGAATCATCAGATGTTCCAACACAAGCATTATTTCCCGCAGTCACACAATGCGGTTCAATCAGTTTCAAATCAACAGTTTAACTGCAACAGACCGTTTTAATGCGGCCGGCTCCACATAAATAAACAGTAACGGCTGGGCTTTTTGTCCAGTCGTTTTTGATGATTGCTAATAAAAATGTAAGAAGGTGAGTGTGATGAAGGTATTAACGATTTCCGGATATAAGGCGCATGAAATTGGGGTATTTAAAAATTCTGATCCGGCAATAAATATAATAAAAGAGGCAATTAAACAAGAAATAGTGAGTAAATTGGATGAAGGGCTGGAGTGGGTAATTATTTCCGGACAGCTTGGAGTTGAAATGTGGGCAGCAGAAGTGGTGCTGGAGCTGAAAGAGGATTTTCCCGCCTTGAATTTGGCCATTTTAACTGCATTTGAGCAGCATGAGGAAAAATGGAACGAGACCAATCAGGAACTTTATCAAAGCATTGCTATGGAAGCAGATTTTGTAGAGTCTATCTCTAAAAGTCCTTATACAAATCCTCAGCAGTTAAAAAATAAAAATTATTTCCACTTAAAAAAATCAGATGGCTTGCTAATGGTGTATGATGAGGAGAAAGAAGGTTCACCCAAGTATTTATGGAATATGGCAAAAGAATACAGTCAATCGACGCAATATGAATTAACTCAAATAACTTTTCAGGATCTTCAATGGATCGTCGAAGAGCAACAATGGAATAGTGATTCCACTGTTATAGATTGACAAGTTGAAGGCTTTTTGAAAAAATAAAGATAGTGGAAAAGACAGTAGAGGTGAGAGAGATGAAAGAAACAGTTGCGCAGCTTACAGCAAAGGAAATTCTGGAGCGCGAATTTAAAACAGCAATGAGAGGGTACAAGCCTGAAGAAGTAGATGCTTTTTTAGATCAAATTATTAAAGACTATGAAGCTTTTCTTGAGCGTATTGAAACTTTGGAAAAAGAAAATCAGCGTCTGCAGCAGCGGGCAACTGAAACGCCGAAACGATCAGCAGCGCCGGCACCAGCTGCTGCCAATACTGGCACAACCAATTTTGATATTTTAAAAAGACTATCCAATCTTGAAAAAGAGGTATTTGGCAGGAAGTTATACGAAGACCGCTGATATACATAGTATTACGGCAACGGATATACTTTTTGTCACTTCTTCTTGCAACAGCGGCATATTTCATGTATAGTTAGTGCTTGGCGAATCGATCATGATGTTCGGGCAATTGCTGTAGCGTATGCTATAGAGGAAAGTCCATGCTCACACGGTGCTGAGATGCCCGTAGTGTTCGTGCCTCGCGAAAAAATAAGCGGGGGCATTCCAGAAGATTCTGGTTTGACGGCAGAGAAGATACCTAAGTCCTTGTGATATGGTATGCATCTCTTGAAAGTGCCACAGTGACGAAGTTCCATTAGAAATGATGGAAGTGGAACGAGGTAAACCCCACGAGTGAGAAACTCAAACTATGGTAGGGGCACTTTCCCTGAGGAAATGAACAAAGGGAAGGATCAGCGTCAGCTGATAGATAGATGATTGCCACCTGGGTACGAGCGTTCACACGCGTTTGAAGTACAACGGAACAAAACATGGCTTACAGATCATCATGATTGGTTACACCAAATTATAACGCTTATGTATGTTAAGACAAATCATCTAAGGCATGACCATTCGTATAATAAAATGCGGGTCTGCCTTTTTTTCATGATATTAATTAAACAATTGGCAATGCCAAATAATAAATAAAGCTAGGGTGACAAGATGGCAACTTACAAATTGATTGCAACTGCTGCCATGGGCCTTGAGTCCGTCGTGGCGAAAGAAGTACAGCAGCTTGGGTATAAAACAACCGTTGAAAATGGCAAGATTATGTATCAGGGAGACGAAGAAGCGATCGTAAAATCCAATCTGTGGCTCCGTACAGCTGACAGGGTCAAAATTGTGATGGGTGAATTTAAGGTGTACTCTTTTGACCAGCTGTTTGAGCAGACTAAAGCTTTGCCATGGGAATCATTGCTGCCTGTTGATGCAGCATTCCCTGTGTCAGGTAAATCGATTAAATCACAGCTGTATAGTGTGCCTGACTGTCAGGCAATTGTAAAAAAGGCGATTGTTGAAAAGCTGAAAAAAGTTTATAAACGCATGAGCTTTTTAGATGAATCAGGTCCGACTTTTAAGATTGAAGTGGCGATAAGAAACGATATTGCCACGTTAACGATCGACACAAGCGGAGCAGGGCTTCATAAAAGAGGATACCGGGTTGGACAGGGAGAAGCGCCATTAAAAGAAACGATGGCAGCAGCGCTGGTTCAACTTACAAATTGGCGTCCTGATCGACCGTTTCACGATCCTTTTTGCGGTTCTGGCACCATTGCAATTGAAGCTGCGCTTATTGGGCAAAATATTGCGCCGGGTTTTAACCGCGATTTTATTTCTGAAGAATGGCCGGCTATTAAAAAAGAGGTCTGGGATAAAGCGCGTCAGGAAGCTGAAGAAGCGGCCGATTATGATCAGCCGCTTGAAATCTATGCATCGGATATTGATCATAATATGGTGGAAATAGCAAAAGAAAATGCTATTGAAGCTGGTTTAGGCGACATAATCCAGTTTAAACAAATGCAGGTCCGGGATTTTACTGCTTTTAACCACTATGGCGTAATTGTAGGAAATCCTCCATACGGAGAACGGATCGGTGAAGAGGAAGCGGTCGAGACCATGTATAAAGAGATGGGAGAGGCATTTGAAAAATACCCAACCTGGTCTAAATACATCATTACCTCCCATCCGGCATTTGAAAGCTTATATGGAAAACCGGCTACTAAGAAACGAAAATTGTTCAACGGATTTATACGCACAGATTATTACCAATACTGGGGAACCAGACCGCCAAGAAATGTGCAAAGTTAATTACTGAAGGAAGCGGAAAGGCATGGCATAGACTTTTGCATGCCTTTCTTCCTGTTTACCCATCGAGATTTTAAAGAAAGGGGTAGGTGCAGTTGTCTACCAAATCATTGCCTTTTCCATTAACAGGAGACCAATCCTTCTATGAAGCGCTGGGAGATTGGATTGGAGATGTATTTTACGATATTTTGCCTGAAAAGGGGCTGGAGCTGCGTGATGAGCAGATTTTTATGGCATTCCAGCTCGAACAGGCATTTAAAAAGAAATCAATCATGTTTGCTGAAGCGGGGGTAGGAACAGGCAAGACCCTTGCGTACCTGTTATATTCCATTTGCTTTGCACGCTATACTGGAAAACCGGCGATTATTGCCTGCTCTGATGAAACGTTAATTGAACAACTAGTAAAAAAAACAGGAGATATCCATAAAATTGAAGAGCTTCTGGACCTGCCGGTTGACGTTAGGCTTGCAAAATCAAGAGAACAATATTTGTGTCTTCAAAAATTAGATAGAACCACATCGAAAAGTAATGATGAAGCTTTTGATGACGTATATGAACAGATCCCTGAATTTGTATACGGCAAGGGTTCCATGACATCCTTTTATCCGTATGGTGACCGAAAAGAATTTCCATACCTCGATGATGATCAATGGAAGCAGATAAATTATGATCCCCTTCAGGATTGTTTATCCTGTGATGTACGTCACCGTTGCGGACAAACGTTAAACCGCGAACACTACCGTGCAGCGGGTGATTTAATTATCTGTTCTCATGATTTTTATATGGAGCATATTTGGACAAAAGAAGCTCGAAAAAGAGAAGGGCAGCTGCCGCTTCTTCCAGAAGCGAGCGCAGTGATCTTTGACGAAGGTCACTTGCTTGAATTTGCGGCTCAAAAAGCTTTAACCTATCGGACCTCCTTATCTAACCTGGCAGTCATCCTGGATAAATTAACGAGCAATGATATTCGGGAAAAAACACTTTACCTGGTCGATCGCATTATTGAACAGCATGATGAATGGTTTGCTTCCATCAGCAAGCATGCAGACCATGAAAGCACGGCAGAACGACGTGGGATCGAACGACATCCCGAGGTTATACGCAATTCAAAAATAGTTAAGGCAAGCATTGACCAGCTGCTTGAAGAATTGGTATTTGAATCAGAACTCTACGTCATTAATGAATATGACCTTAAAATTGTAGAAGAATATCTGGAACAAGTCTTGTTTTCTCTGAAATTATTTATTGAAGATGATGGGGCAATCATTTGGCTGGAAGAATCAGGACAGGATGAAACGCTCGTTATTATGCCTAGACTGGTGGAAGATATTTTGAGAGAAGAAGTATTCTCAAAGAAAATTCCTTATATCTTCTCCTCCGCAACGTTGTCAGTAAAAGAAGATTTTTCTTATTTGGCCAATAGCTTGGGGATTGATCATAATGATGCTTTTAGTGTTGAGTCCCCATTTAATTATGAAGAAACGATGGATGTGACCATTCATTTAATGGATGAATTTGAAAAGGGCGAAAAGCAAATCGAATTGCTGCAACGTCACCCTGCCGGCAGTCTTATTTTATTTAATTCAAAAGAAGATCAGGATCTTTATCGTTTTGGGAGTTCACATGAACTGGAGGGGCAGACTTCCATGTACTTTGAAGGGGATGAAGAAATAAGCACGCTGGTAGAAAAATTCCAGCATGATACTTATAGCATCCTTGCTTCACACCACCTTTGGGAAGGCCTTGATGTACCGGGGGAAAGCTTAAGTCAGGTGATCATTGACAGCCTGCCATTTCCGCCGCAGGATCCGGTATTTGAAGCAAAACGAAAGTATGTACTTGATCCGGTTCAAGAAGTAGATTTACCATACATGCTGCTAAGACTGCAGCAGGGGATCGGCCGTTTAATCAGGACTTCTTCAGATAGAGGATCTATCCATATTTTTCTAAGCGAAGAAGATCAAAAGTGGCTCAACGAGATCACAAAGATATTGCCAGTTCGGCCCAGGATTCTGCAGCCTTAAAAAGCCGGGTCATAATACGGACAGTTCAATAGTAAGTTAGAATCTACCATGTTAGAGGGCGGTATAATGCCCTCTTTTTTTTTGAAGATTTTTTCAGGTTTGCTAATTGATACCCTTTTTTCTGAAAAGTGTGATAAAATAATCCGGTATGATATACAGGGGGGATTTCAGGATGTCAGAATCAGTCAAGCAGCTGGAAAAAGAGTTTATTACATATGTAAATAAAATGACGGCTTACGAAGAAGCATTAGGATTAATTTATTGGGATTTGCGCACAGGAGCTCCAAAAAAAGCAGTAAGTCAGCGTTCTCAAGTCATCGGCACTTTATCATCTGAATTATTTAATCTATCTACTTCAGATGAGATGGCATCGTTTGTAGCAGGTTTGTCTGCCCATAAAGATGAGCTGGATGACATAACAGTAAAGACGCTGGAGGAATGCAAGAAAGATTATGAAAGAAATAAGAAAATACCTGCAGATGAATACCGTGAATATGTAATATTGCAGTCGAAAGCAGAAAGTGTATGGGAAGAAGCGAGGGAAAAATCAGATTTTTTAATGTTCCAGCCTTATCTTGAAAAGCTGGTTGAAACAAATAAGCGGTTTGTAGAATATTGGGGCTACGAAGGAAATCCGTATAATACGTTATTGGATTTGTTTGAACCCGGTGTAACAGTCGATGTTCTGGATAAGGTCTTTTCTCAGGTAAGGGAGGCGGTCGTTCCTCTGGTGAAGAAAATACAGAATTCTCCAAATCATCCTGATACAGCATTTATTTATTCTCACTTTCCAGTGGAAGCTCAAAAGGCATTCAGTAAAAGTATGCTAAAGGAAATCGGCTATGACTTTGAAGCTGGCCGTCTGGATGAGGCTGTACACCCGTTTGCTACAGGTTTAAATCCTGGTGACGTGCGGATTACGACCCGGTATGATGAAAATGATTTTAGAGGGGCAATTTTTGGAACGATACACGAATGCGGACATGCCCTCTATGAGCAGAACGTCAGTGAAAACTTAGTAGGAACTCCGCTATGCAGAGGCACTTCAATGGGCATTCACGAGTCACAGTCTCTTTTTTATGAAAATTTTGTGGGCAGACATCCGAAATTCTGGGAGCGACATTACGATTTATTAAAGCAGTATTCTACAGGGCAATTCGATAATATACCGGTGAAAGAATTTGTCCGCTCCATTAATGAGTCCAAGCCTTCGTTAATAAGGGTTGAAAGTGATGAGCTGACCTATGCACTGCATATCATGATTCGTTATGAAATTGAAAAAGGCCTGTTTACAGGAGAATTGGAAGTAAAAGATCTTCCGCAAGTATGGAACGATAAATACGATGAGTATTTAGGTGTCCGGCCAGAAAATGATGCTGAAGGGGTTCTTCAAGATGTCCACTGGTCAGGCGGCTCGTTTGGATATTTTCCATCCTATGCGCTTGGGTACATGTATGCGGCCCAGTTTAAACAAGCAATGCTGAAAGATCTTCCTGACTTTGATGAACTCCTTGCTTCAGGAGATCTGACCAAGATAAAAAATTGGATGACTGAGAACATTCATCAATATGGAAAAATGAAAAAACCGCTTGAAATAATTCAGGATACAACGGGTGAAGGGCTTAATGCCCAGTATTTAATTGAATATTTGACAGAAAAATATTCGGCTATTTATTCGTTATAAAACTTTAGCGCAAATGAAAAAGATGTTCTGTTTTGAAAAAGCCTGCAAAAATTCCGTTTTTAAAGATAGTATTTTAACGGGTTATTTGCTGTTGCTGCATTTGGGTGTTGGCTGTCGCGCCGACGCTCTTTTTCTGCTTGTGTTATTCGTTTTAATGCTTATTGTGCTTCTTTTTATAGGATTCCAATACAAAGTTCGATACAATTATGATAAGGAAGTACAAAGGGGATGCCGGTGTCATGGAAAGTTTGTTTAAGCAAGAAAAAGAAAAACTAATGCAGGAATTAGCCCGATTTTGGTCAATATGCAAACAGCATAATGATGAACTGCGGATAAAGAAAGTACATAAGTTAGCATATAAACTATACCAGGAGGAATTGATTGTTGCGTTTTGCGGTCATTTTTCAGCGGGTAAATCAGCCATGATCAATACCTTGATGGGTGAAGCTATACTGCCCTCAAGCCCAATTCCGACCAGTGCAAATCTGGTTGCCATTCATGTAGGCCAGAAAAGAAAAAATATACGAGTAACCCTAGCGGATGAACAAGTGATTGAACTGCTGCCACCGCTGGATCAATCGGTTGTTGGAGAACTTGGCAGAGAAGGCTTAAAAATCAAGAAAATCGATTTATACAGGTCCCGGTCGCTTGTACCTGATGGGGTAACTGTTCTTGATACTCCGGGAATCGATTCTGTGGATGATGCGCATAAGCAATCAACCGAATCTGCTATACACTTGGCTGATCTTATTTTTTATGTGATGGATTATAATCATGTACAGTCCCAGATGAATTTTGAATATGTGCGAAATTTAATTCAGCATAACCGGCCGGTGCATGCCATTATTAATCAAATTGACAAGCATAGAGAAGAGGAGCTGGCTTTTGCTGTTTTTAAACAATCCACAGAGCAGGCATTCGCAGCCTGGAACGCAACGCCGCAATCGTTTCAATACACGAGCTTGAAAAAGATGGACCACCCTTTCAATGAAGTGGAAAACATCCAGTCATACGTTAAATCTATGATGGAAAATCGAAAAAACATTATTATTGAAACAACCAAAAGCTCATTAAACATGTTAAAACATGAGCATCAGCAATACCTGGAAGAAGAACTGTCAGACATGCTGGATACATATGAAGATCTGCTGTCAGCAGATGAATTATTAAACAGAGAAAAGGTTTTTGCAGAAGAAGATTCCATGAAGAATCTGCAGCAGTCCCACTCTGCTGAAGAATGGATTCGGGCTTTTGATGAAAGCAGTAGCAAAATGATTAAAGCCGCCTATTTGATGCCTGCAGAAGTGCGGGATAAAGCAAAGTTATTTCTTGAATCCAATCAGCCTTCATTTAAAGTCGGCCTGCTTTTTTCCGCTAAAAAAACAGAAGAAGAACGATTCAGAAGAACGAATAACTTTGTTGATTCCCTCCAGGAAATCGTCACGCAGCAGCTTGAATGGCATATGAAAAACAGCTGTTATGAGAGTGTGAAGGAAGCTGGAGCAGCCGGGCAGTCATGGTCAGAAGAAATAGAAAAACTATCCGTCCCGGTGACGGAAGAGTTTGTTCAGTCGCATATAAAAAAGGGTGCTGAAGTAAGTGGGGAATCCTTATTAAATTATTGTGAAGATATTTCAAAGTCCTTGCGATCAGCGGCGAAACGAAAAATGGACGCCATGAAAAATATTTTATTAAATGAACTTGAAGATGAAATTGAAGAATATACCTTTCAATCGCAATCCAAATGGACAAATTTAAATAAAAAAGCAAACGCCTTAAGAAATATTGAACTGGCGGAACATCGTATTGAAAGTCTGAAGCAACGGAGGGAAATCGATTCTGAAAGTATAATCAATAATTGGCAGGACGAGTGGGTCTCAAATGATAATAATACCCGTAAGATCACCTGTATAGAGGAGATTATTAATAATCCTCATGACAAGGAATCAGCTCAAAAACAAGCGGTTGAAAGTAAGCCTTATTCTGAGAAACCACAAAATGAGAAGGAAATTATCCATAATTTATCAACGGCTATAGGAGCCCTGGAGAATTTAAACGGATTTCAGCGGCAACGGGATTATTTAACAGAGAGAATTAACAAAATAGAATCCAAGGATTTTACTATTGCTCTTTTTGGTGCTTTCAGTGCAGGAAAATCATCTTTTGCAAATGCATTGTTAGGCAAAAAAGTACTGCCTGTCTCACCAAATCCAACCACTGCTTCCATCAACCGTATCAAGCCCCCTACCCGGGAAAATCCAGATGGAACAGTCCGCGTTCATTTTAAACAGCCAAAAGATCTATTAAGAGATTTAGAATTAATTTTGGAAGAATTCAGCCTTAAACCAGCTTCCCTGGAAGATGCCTACAATATGGTTGCTGAAGCACTGGATAAAAATATTCAGGGCATGAATGCGAAAAAGAGTTTTCTCTCTGCTTTCTGGCATGGATGGCCGGTGTACAAGGAGCATCTCGGGCATAATTTAACAGTCAGTCAACAGGAGTTTGAAGGCTATGTGGCAAATGAAAATCAATCGTGTTTTGTGGAATCGATTGATTATTACTTAGTATCCCCACTTTCAGCTGAAGGCGTTACCATCGTCGATACCCCTGGTGCTGACTCTATTAACGCAAGACATACCGATGTATCATTTAATTATATAAGAAATGCTGATGCCATCTTATTTGTTACTTACTACAATCACGCTTTTGCACGCGCAGACCGGGAATTTTTAATTCAGCTGGGGCGTGTAAAAGAAAGCTTCGAGATGGACAAAATGTTCTTTGTGGTAAATGCCGCGGACCTGGCGCGTGATGAATCGGAAAAAAAGGAAGTTCTTTCGTATATAAAAGAGCAGCTCGTTTCATTTGGCATTCGATTTCCGCGAATTTATGGCGTCTCCAGCCTACAGGCAATAAGTTCGTCTGAGCGTGACGTTAATGAATCGGGTATCATTCCATTTAATAATTCTTTCCAAAAGTTTCTAAAAAATGATCTCCAGGGAGTCGCTTTGCAGGCAGCAAAAACTGATACAATAGCAGTAGTCAAAAGACTTGAAAGTTTAATTCAAACATCTAAAGAAAGTGAACAGCTCAAAGCAAAAAGAATAGAAAATCTGACCAGAGCGGATGAAGTTTTATCGAAGCAGTTTACAGCTCGTATTTTTGATTCGCTGAACGTAAGGTTTGAGCAGGAACTGGATGAGTTGTTAATTTATATGGAACAGCGGGTGTTCTTCCGCTTCTCTGATTTTTTTAAAGAATCCTTTCATCCATCGCTTTTTTATAATCAGTCAAACAGCAAAGCGCTGCAGGAAGCTGTCGCATTGCTGCTTGAAATGACGGGCTTTGACTTTGCCCAGGAATTGCGTGTAATCAACCACCGCATGGCGCTGTTTTTAGAGAAGCAGTTAAAAGAACAAATTCAGCTTGAATGGGAATCACTTGAACCACTTATCCCGGATGCAATAAAGCCGCCGATGCAGCTGAACGATTTAGAACTGCTTTCATTTGATCCCTGGTTTTCAGACCTGGAGGCGGATTACTTTAAAAACGAGCTTGGGTTATTTAAAAATACCCGGAACTTTTTCGAGAAAAATGAAAAAAGAATAATGAGAGAAGCATTGGAGAAAAAAATACGCAGGGAAGTTTCCGCATTAATGCCCGTAGAAAAGAAGCGCATAATGGAATGGAAGAACAGACAGCTTTCTACAGAAGGAGAAGAGTTGTATACTAAATGGAGGGATGACCTGGCAGAACAAATTGACAGCCAGTTAAAAGCGCTGCAATCATTCGAGGCAGTTGATGATTGGATGGCTGCCTATGAGTCTATAAAAAACAGGAGCATTAATTTATGACTAAAAACTTTCACGCCTGTGCAACATGCATCCATTTTCAAGCGGTTAGGCGGGACAATGGAATGACCTATAGATGCAAGAGATTGGGTTTTGAAACAAAGCCCCAGTATAAATTTGATTGCTGGGTACCGATGGCGCATGTGAAAAAATTAATGGATAAACAATTATAGGGGGTAGTTAAAATGAGGCACACCGTTACAGCAGCATGGCTTGTTGAAAAATTAGATGATCCAAATGTAGTGATAATTGATTGCCGGTTTTCTCTTCAAAACCCTGAACAGGGAAAATCTGATTATGAAGCTTGCCATATACCAGGTGCTGTTTATTTTCATTTGAATAAAGATTTATCAGGAGTGGTCAAAGAGCACGGCGGACGTCATCCGCTTCCTGAAACAAACGATTTTAAGGAAAAAATCCAAGAGGCGGGTGTATCAGATTCTTCCGTTGTTGTTGTCTATGACAATGGTGAAGGGGCTTTTGCTTCACGGGGCTGGTGGCTCATGCGTTATTTTGGACATGAGAATGTTTTCGTTTTAAATGGTGGCATGAAAGAATGGGAGGCGCAAAAGTTTCCTGTAGATAAAGAGCTTCCCCGGCCTGAAAGGGGTAAATTTGATCCCAGTCCACAAAAACATATGATCGCGGATGTGGAGGAAGTTAAAAAAATTGTCGCTGGAAAAACAACTTCGATTTTACTTGATTCCCGTTCCTATGACCGCTATATTGGTCAGAATGAACCCATTGACCGGGTGGCAGGCCATATTCCCGGAGCGATTCATCGCGACTGGGTAAATGGAGTAGAGAAGGGATTTTTCCTGAAAGATGAGGAACAGGCGAACCGCTTTTCAGAATGGGAAAAGGATCGTCCTATTGTTGTTTATTGCGGCAGCGGAGTAACAGCCACTCCAAATATTATTGCGTTGAATCAGGCAGGATTTACAAATGTAAAGTTATACCCTGGCAGCTACAGTGATTGGGTTTCTTACGACGAAAATGAAATTGAACTTGGTGATTCCACTAATTTTGAGAAATAAGGTTATTTGAAAGGAGTAAGTATGCAGCAAAAACACGTATTATTAATTGACGGGATGGCTTTGTTATTCCGCTCATTTTTCGCAACGGCCATTTCAAACCAATTTATGATTAACCGCCATGGAAATCCGACGAATGCGATTCAGGGATTTCTTCGCCACTCACTAACGGCAATTGAGCAGGTAAACCCTACACATGTGGCAGTATGCTGGGATATGGGAAGCAAAACATTTCGCAATGAGGTTTATCAGGACTATAAAGCGAATCGACAAGCTCCCCCCATTGAACTTATCCCGCAGTTTGATCTGGTCAAGGAAATTGCCGCTCATTTTTCATTTACTAATATTGGCGTTTCCGGCTATGAAGCGGATGACTGCATTGGCACCATCGCAAAAGCTGCCGATGACAGCACCAAAGTAAGCATTGTCAGCGGTGACAAGGATTTGCTTCAATTATTAAAAAATAATGTGGAAATTTGGCTAGTAAAAAAAGGATATGGTGAATATGAACGGTTTGACCAATCACGATTTGAAAGTGAGTATGGGATAACACCGGATCAGTTTATTGATGTTAAAGGGCTGATGGGTGATACGAGTGATGGGTATCCGGGTGTGAAAGGAATCGGAGAAAAAACGGCATTTAAATTGATTCAGGAGCACAAAACAATTGACGGCATCTTGGAAAATCTCCACATGCTGACACCGGGACAGAAGAAAAAGATTGAATCGGATCTTGATATGCTGCATCTGTCAAGAAGCCTTGCTGCTATTCATTGCGAAGTTCCTCTGCCGGAGGAATTATATGGTGAGTGGCTGGGTGTGCCCCATTCAGCAAATGAGATCATTGATTTGCATGAATTGAAATCTGTGCATCGCTTTCTGGTAAATTACAATTCAAAAGGGACTTTAATATGAGATCATTGGAAGACTATTTAGCTGATTTAGACTCTAAAGGCTTCAAGCTGAATGATGAAGCCATTGGATTCATCTATTTTGGACGTAAATTTACAGATGCAACCGATGAATTAGTCAAAATTGCGATTGAAATTACATTAAAATCTCAGCAGCGTTTCGATTCAAGTTTTTATATATCGGTATTGGAAGAAATTGTTCAATCTAAATTTACCACCCGAAGAAAAGTACTTAATCATATCCGCGGGAAAGGTATAGCTATCTGAAAAAACCCCTCCAAGGAGGGGTTTTTATGTTAAATGAATCGCTTTTCTTGCTAACTCATCAGCTACTTTATTTTCTTTGCTTGGAATCCATTTAATAAAAAACAGCTCATACTGATCAAGCAGCGGAATCATTTTTGCTAAGTAATGGGCATATTGTTTATTCCGTATATAACGCTTTTCCACTGCCCCAAAAACAGCCTGCGAGTCAGTTTTACAAGAGATGATGCTGGTTTTGTATGGAAGGCAGAGCTGTAAACCGTGCAGAAGAGCCTCGTATTCTGCTTCATGATTATTAAGTTCCCCCAGCGGGATAGCATGCTTTTGAGTATCCCTGCCATTTTTGATAAAGATACCAGCCCCGCTTTTACCTGGATTTCCAGCGCTTGCCCCATCGATAAAAAGTTCAATCAAAATGACACCCCCTGTATTTTTTCATTATAGCCTTACTTGCATAGGGGAACAATATCAGAGTAAAATGAAGGAATAGTAAAATTACAAAAGGGGGATTTCTGGTGGAAGTTCGCATACATTTTCAATATAATCATCCAAAGCTCCCGTCGGTTGGTTTAACATCAGATTGGATGGCAGAAAATGATTCTTTATTGTTTATAAAGGATTTAGAGAAAACAGGAAGAATGAAGGAACTTGAAATAGAAGATGATCTTGGCCAGACCTGGACGTTAAAAGAGTTTAAAAAATTATTGGAAAAAACCGCAGAGGAAAAAACCAATGTCAAAATTGAGTTTGATGGCAGTTTTAACCCCGCGACGCTGGAAGCCGGAATAGGAGTTGTAATCCATTATTCTGAATCAGGCAATCTTATTCGAGTTCGTGAAAATGCCAAGCTGAATGGCATCAACTCAAATAACGAAGCTGAATATGCCGCTTTGTATAAGGGAATGAATCTTTGCGCTGAACTTGGCGTCAGTCATCAAAAAATTAAAATTATCGGTGATTCGCTGGTGGTCATTAACCAGCTTACAGGAGAATGGCCCTGTTATGAACCGGCTTTAAATCAATGGATTGATAAAATTGAATCGATCGGTCAAAAAAATATGCTTGTATTAGACGCAAAAGCTGTAAGAAGGGGAGACAATAAAGAAGCCGATAAATTAGCTTCTCAGGCGCTGGAAGGAATCAGCATAAACAGCAGAAATGAACGGTAAAAACTTTTGAAAGGAGCTGATCTCTATGGAAAGGAAAAAAGTTTTTGATGAGGTGGAGGAATTGTTTGCTACGTATTGCCAACACTGTTTGGTGAAAAAACAGCTCCGAGTAGAAAGAGGAAAAACAAAAGCACACCGGTTTTGCATTCAGGAATGTACCGTGGGCCAAAAAATCAACCAGTACGGCAAACATTTGTCCTGAAAAAAAAGCTGACGGTGTATCGTCAGCTCTTAAATAGTATGAGTTCTAAAGCTTTACTACATTTGCAGCTTGAGGGCCACGGTTGCCTTCAACAATATCAAAAGATACTTCTTGACCTTCCTCGAGTGACTTATAGCCATCTCCCTGGACTGCCGTAAAGTGTACAAAAACATCTTCTCCACCCTCAACTTCAAGAAAACCGTACCCTTTTTCGTTGTTGAACCATTTTACTTTGCCATTTTGCATGTAACATCCTCCTACAACTAAAAAGCACAGTACCGTGCTCAAGCCCCTATATTTATCATCCCAAACAAAAGGGCGGAAAAACAACCCTTTATCGTATGATGTTCTTACTATACAACATAAGGAAAACAGGCGTCAAGATTGTGATTGAATTTTCAAATTATTAAAAAGTGTGTGTGTGAACGAAAAATCTTGACAAACGACAACGAAAAATTTAAAGTTGCACTAAGGAAACTTTTGTACCCAGGGTGAATACTTTGTTGTATAGTCAATAAAATTTTTGCAAAAAAAGTTGCCTCAGTGCAAAAAATAAAGCAATGGCCAAAAGGAGTGTTTGAAAATGAAAAAGCTTTTATTAGCTGTAATGCTGTTTGTATTTGGCGGAATAATATCAGGCTGTGCTGATGCCAATGAAACCGATAGTAAAAAGCCATTACAGGTAGTTGCCACCACATCTCAAATAGGAGATTCGGTTCAGCAAATCGGGGGGGAAAACATTGAGGTAACCTCACTGATGGGGCCGGGGGTAGACCCTCATACCTATCAAGCCACACAAAATGATATTCAAACGCTGCAAAATGCCGATATCGTATTTTATAACGGGCTGCACCTTGAAGGGAAAATGGATGAAATTTTTGAACAGATTTCAGCAACAAAACCTGTACTTGCATTAGGAGAAGCGATTCCAGAAGAAAAGTTACTAAAAGATCCTGATAATCCGGGAGTGGTAGATCCGCATATTTGGTTCGATATAAATCTGTGGAAAGAATCACTGGATAAAGCAGCAAATGAACTGGTAAAGCTGATGCCGGAAGATGAAGAAGAAATCCTAAGTCAAAAAGAGACATATTTTACTGAATTAGATACATTACTAGAGGAGTCAAACGATCAAATGGAAAGCATTGATCAACAGCAGAGAGTGTTGGTTACAGCACATGATGCGTTCGGTTACTTTGGCAGACTTTTTGATACCGAGGTAATTGGTTTACAGGGTTTAAGCACGGAAGATGAATTAGGGATAAGAGATATTCAGGACACCATTGATCTTCTGGTAGAAAGAAATATTCCATCTGTTTTTATCGAAAGCAGCATTAGTGACCGTTCCATTCAGGCTGTGATTCAGGGATCTGAAGAGTCAGGGCAGAAGGTCGAACTTGGAGGAGAGCTGTATTCAGATGCTATGGGCAAAGAGGGTACAGTGGAAGGCACGTATATTGGCATGTATAAACACAATGTAAAAACGATTGTCGATGCTCTAAAAAAGGAGGCTGAATAAAAATGTCTGTTTTAACCGTTCAGAATCTTTCTTCTGCCTATGAGAAAAAGCTTGTTTTGGATTCACTTACATTTTCAGTCAACGAAGGAACATTGACAGGAATTGTAGGTCCGAATGGTGCAGGGAAATCCACGATGATAAAAGCCATTTTGGGACTGCAGCCTAAAATTTCAGGATCAATTGAATTTTTTAATGGCAATGAGAAAAAAATTAACCAGCGGGTAGGGTATGTGCCGCAGCGGGGGGCAGTTGACTGGGATTTTCCAACCAATGTATTGGATGTTGTGACGATGGGTCTGTACGGCCAAATCGGCTGGCTTCGTTTTCCAAATAAAAAGCATCGTCAATTAGCCCTGGAGGCATTAGAAAAAGTAAGCATGTCAGACTTTGCCCACAGACAAATCAGCCAGCTGTCAGGCGGACAGCAGCAAAGAGTGTTTTTGGCAAGAGCACTGGTTCAGGATGCAGACCTGTACTTTATGGATGAACCCTTTGCAGGAGTGGACGCTAAAACGGAAAAAACCATTATTTCGGTGTTGAAAGAACTGATAGATTTAGGGAAGACGGTGATGGTGGTCCATCACGATCTGCAGACCGTGCCTTATTATTTTGATCATGTTTTACTTCTTAATAAAGAGCTTATTGCGCATGGACCTACTAATGAAACATTTACGCCATCTTATTTAGCTCAAACCTATGGCGGTGCGATTCAATGGCTGGGGAGGGACAACAATGACCGGTCTTTTGTCCAGCAGTAATTTTCAGTGGGTGCTGACTTCGGCTGTTCTGCTCGGAATGGCAGCCGGTATGGTTGGAACAATGGCCAACCTGCGTAAACAGGGATTAATGAGTGACGCTATTTCTCATGCTGCTTTGCCGGGAGTTATTTTGGCTTTTTTAATCAGCGGGGAAAAGCAGCTGCCGGTTTTAATTACCGGAGCAGCCATTAGCGGGCTGATAGCAGCTTTTTTTATACAATCCATTAAACGCACAACCAGAATTAAAGAAGATGCAGCAATGGGGATTATTCTTTCGGTTTTCTTTGGAGGAGGCATTATGCTGCTGTCTATTGCAAACCGGGTCGGAGGAGGTTCCCAGAGCGGGCTGGACCGTTTTATATTCGGTCAGGCTGCTTCCATGGTAAGAATGGATGCGTATATTATGGGTGCACTTGCAGTGGTTGTAATGCTGCTGATATTTGTTTCCTTTAAAGAATGGAAAGTTGTTTTATTTGATCCAAGACATGCAAAGATGATGGGTATTCCCGTCCGTTTATATTCTTCTCTTTATACCTTATTACTCGTTTTAGTTATCGTAATAGGCATTCAGGCAGTCGGCGTAATCTTAATGGCAGCAATGTTAATTATCCCTGCGATAAGTTCCAGATACTGGACCCACTCGCTCTTCACTGTGTTTGTGCTTTCTGCTGTTTTTGGAGGTGTTTCGGGGGGGATCGGAACTTTAATAAGTTCGTCAGGCTCCAATTTGCCGACAGGTCCTTTTATTGTTGTCACAAGTTCACTTATTTTTTTACTATCACTTTTCTTCGGTACAAAGAAGGGGCTGCTGTTTCGAGGAGAAAAGCTCCATGCTAACCGAAGGTATTTAAAGCAAGGGGGTGATCACAAGTGAGTTATGCCGGATGGATTTTACTTACAGGGGCGCTTGTTGGAATCAGTTGTGGATTAACTGGTGTGCTGCTGATTTTAAGAAAGATGGCGATGATGGCGGATGCGATAAGCCACACAGTTTTGCTGGGGATCGTGGCAGCGTATCTTGTAAGTTCATCGCTTGATGGCGGAAGCATGCTGATAGGTGCCATGCTGGCCGGTTTGCTCACAGCATGGCTGGTACAGTGGTTTGAGTCGAGCGGGATCAATACTGATGCAGCAATTGGTGTTGTCTTTACCACACTATTTTCCATTGGTGTTATTTTAATATCCACCAGTGTCGGAAATGTTCATCTGGATGTAAATCATGCGTTAATGGGGGAAATATCTTTTATCCCATGGAATGTCATTGAATTGCCTTTGATCGGACCGGTGCCGTCGGCAACACTGCTGCTTCTGATTGTGACAATCATTGTAGCTCTGGTTATTTTACTGTTTTTTAAAGAATGGAAAATAACGACCTTTGATCCTGCACTTGCTGCAAGCCTGGGATTCCCGGTATTGCTGATGCATTATGTTTTTATGACGCTGGTTTCTGTTACGACTGTCGCAGCCTTTGATGCAGTTGGAGCGATTATGGTAGTTGCAATGCTCATTACGCCCGCAGCTTCCGCGAATCTTTGGACCGACCGTTTGTCTCATATGTTTCTGTTAAGTGCCTTATTCGGGGTCGCTTCAAGTAGTATGGGGTATGTGGTTGCCATATGGCTGAATACATCAATATCCGGTTCAATGGCTTTTTCGACCGGCCTGATCTTTCTGATCAGTTACTTTTTTGCTCCAAAACATGGGCAAATAGCGAAACGCGTATATAAAACAAATGAAATTTAGTTCCACCGAGTTGTATCCATGTGATCCTTATAGTAAACTTTCTATTGATCACGTCTTTTTTCGGAGATGAATGAGGAGGAACCCCACATGCCAACACCCAGCATGGAGGATTATATTGAACAAATTTATTTATTAATAGATAACAAAGGGTATGCCCGCGTATCTGATATAGCAGAAGCATTGTCTGTACACCCTTCCTCCGTTACGAAAATGGTACAAAAATTAGATAAAGATGAATATCTAGTATATGAGAAGTACAGAGGGCTTGTATTAACTAAAAAAGGATCTAAAATTGGAAAAAGGCTTGTTTACCGTCATGAGCTGCTGGAACAATTTCTGAAAATTATTGGTGTTAAAAATGAAAATATTTATGAGGATGTTGAAGGTATTGAGCATCATTTAAGCTGGAATTCCATTGACCGGATTGGAGATTTGGTTCAAATGTTCGAAAATCGTCCTGACCTGGTTGAGGAACTGAGAAAACTGCAGGAAAAAGAAGACTTATAGCCCCCCGTCGCTGCTGCGGGAGGTTTTTTAGTCGTGGCTTCATTTTTTAGAGGGAATTACATAATTAATGGCTGAAGACGTAAAATAGAAGGGTCGGTGCTATATGGTTGATTCCTGGGAAAGTAAATCTTTGCATGACTGGAATAACAGAGCGGCTGACTGGCATAAAAAAAGCAGTCATATGTGGACAGAGGGAAGCAGAAAAGATGTTGTTCCGCTCGTTACAAAGCATCTTGAACGCCAGGGAGCGATCCTGGACTTCGGCTGCGGGGATGGCACAGGTTCATTAATGCTTTCAAATTGTGGTTACCGCGTTACTGGTATTGATATATCTGAAGAAATGATCCGATACGCAAAAATAAAGAAAAGTAATTCGGCTCAGGCTGTATTTCAAACAGGCGGCCTGGACGATCTTCAAGTGGAAGAAGAATCCTTTGATGCTGTGATGTGCATTAATTCGCTGGAATGGACCGAAAACCCGTTTGAAGAATTAGTCAAACTCAATCGGCTTGTAAAAAAAGGCGGCAAGATTTTTTGCGCTATACTGGGGCCTGCTGCCGGACCAAGAGCCAACAGCTTTGGTCGGCTGATCGGTGATAATGTAATATGCAATACAATGATGCCCTGGGAATTTACCGGTCTGGCTAAGAAGCTGAACTGGATCTATGTAGAGGAGCATTATGTGTTTAAAGATCAGGTGTATCACCATTCAGTGAATGATGCCGTACGCTTATTACCGAAACAGTTGAAGCAATCCCTGTCTTTTTTCACATTTTTTGTGTATCAAAAATAGCTTTCTTACCGAAAAAAGAAGAAATTTGAAGATAAAATTACCACGATTTTCATGATATGATTGATCTAGTAAAAGAACAGTGGAGGGACGTCATGACAACGAATAAAGCAGTACCATCTGATATTGAAATTGCTCAGCAATCATCTATGGAACCTATTACAGCCATTGCAGGCGGCATTGGGCTTTCAGAGAATGACCTTGAACATTACGGCAAGTATAAAGCCAAAATCAGTTTTGAGGCGATCGACCGGGTAAAAACGTCACAAGAAGGTAAACTGATTCTAGTCACTTCCATTAATCCTACTCCAGCTGGAGAAGGCAAATCAACCGTAACAGTTGGACTTGGAGATGCATTACGGCAATTAGGGAAAAATGCCATGATTGCCATGAGGGAGCCATCTTTGGGACCGGTTATGGGAGTTAAAGGCGGAGCCACGGGAGGCGGATTTGCCCAGGTGTTGCCAATGGAAGACATAAATCTGCACTTTACTGGAGATATTCATGCAATTACAACTGCCAATAATGCGCTATCTGCCATTATTGATAATCATATCCACCAGGGGAACGAATTAAAAATTGATCCAAGAAGACTTATATGGAAGCGGGTCATGGATATAAATGACCGTGCCCTAAGAAATATTATTATCGGGCTTGGCGGTCCGGTTCAGGGTGTTCCAAGAGAAGAAGGCTTTGATATCACTGTAGCATCAGAAATCATGGCAGTTCTTTGCCTTTCCACAGACTTGGAAGACTTAAAAAGAAGGCTTTCGCTGATGGTAATTGGCTATACATACGACAGAGAACCTGTCTCAGTAGGAGAACTTCAGGTTGAAGGAGCATTGACATTATTATTGAAGGATGCATTGAAGCCTAATCTGGTGCAGACCATTGAACAAACCCCTGCATTAGTGCACGGGGGCCCTTTTGCGAATATAGCACATGGTTGCAATTCTGCTATGGCAACAAAAACGGCACTTAAGCTTGCTGATTATGTAGTTACTGAAGCTGGGTTTGGAGCAGATCTAGGCGCAGAAAAGTTCTTGAATATTAAAACACGTGCGATCAAAAAACATCCTGACGCCGTCGTGATCGTAGCAACGATCCGTGCCTTGAAAATGCATGGTGGACAGCCAAAGCAGGACCTTAAAAATGAACATTTACCAGCTTTGGAAAATGGGCTGGAAAATTTAAAAAAACATATTGAAACCGTTCAATCGTTTAATCTTCCACATGTAGTCGCCATCAATCGTTTTAGCACTGATTCACAGGCGGAGATTGAACTGCTTCAAAACTGGTGCGATATGCAGCAAACACCTTATGGTTTAACAGAGGTATGGGAAAAAGGCGGATCAGGCGGTCAGGATTTGGCCAGGGAAGTGTTAAAAGCGGTAGATTCAGGCAATCATTTTAAACCGCTTTACTCTTTAAATGATTCTCTGACAGATAAAATCAAAAACATCGCAACAAATGTGTACGGAGCTAAAAATATCGTTTTATCTTCAAAAGCAGAAAAACAGCTTGAACAGTTTGAAAAATTCGGATGGGGAAAAATGCCCGTTTGTATGGCCAAAACACAATATTCACTTTCAGATGATGCGGCTTTATTGGGCAGACCGACTGATTTTACAATTCATATAAGAGAGGTTTATCCAAAAATCGGTGCAGGTTTTATTGTTGCACTCGCAGGCAATGTCATGACAATGCCCGGGCTTCCTAAAAAACCTGCTGCGTTAAATATGAATGTATCTCCAGACGGGAAAGCGACAGGTCTCTTTTAAACATTAGGATGCATGCGGTTATCAAGTCATGTGATAGAATGGATAAAACCACTTAAAAGAAGGTGTTATGGTTGTTTGATCCGACCGCATTTGATAATTTAAAGACAGTGCTTGAAGGAACCATTTACGATCGGGATCTGGATGGCACTATTTCCATAACCAATAGAAGCGACTATGTAGATATTGCTACGTTAAGCAGATCCTATTCCATTTCTTTTCACACAGCAAATAAAGAGATTGAAGCGGAAATGAGCTTGAAATCAGATTTAAAGAAACTTGCAGTCGAACTGCTGCCCGGTCAGGAAGAAAATGAGTTTGCGGGTTCCATTATCTCGATCATTTTTCGCAAGAAAGGGTCGTCGTGGGACGTAAAAGAATTGAACATCTTTAATGAGCAGTGGGGAAAAGAGCGATGTTATGAATTACGGACCATCTCCTCAAATCTTCATCCTACTTATTGTGAAATGATTATTCAATTTGACCGTACGATTACAGAGGATATGCTGAGCGATGTAGAAGAAATGGTTTATTTTACGATAGAAACCACTGATTTGTTAGGGGTTTAAATACATGAATACATTTACACTGAATCATATCCATTTGGCAGAGGCCTATGCCCGCCCTTTTTTCGAGCGCGATCATTCAGGACATGACTGGGACCACATCCAGCGTGTTAGGAGGACCGCTCTTTTTCTTTGCCAAGAGGAAAAATGCGAAAATCTTTATGGTGTGGACCTTATTGCCCTGCTTCACGATGCAGGAGACCCAAAGCTTCATAACACGATCAGCCAGGCAGATGATGCGTTAAAAAAAATTGTCAGCAGGTTGGACCTCTCAGCGGATGCCGGGCATTTTCTGATCGATTCGATTAAAGCAGTTTCATTTAACGGAGGGCATGAGAAAAAACTGACGGGAATTGAAGCGGCTATTGTAAGAGACGCTGACCGGCTCGATGCCATTGGTGCAATCGGAATTGCAAGAGCTTTTGCGTATGGGGGCAGTAGGGGATCAAAACTATATGATGAAGAAATTAACATACGCCATTCGATGACTGAACATGAATACCGTACGAATCAGTCAACATCGATCCATCATTTTTATGAGAAACTATTTAAATTAAAAGATAGAATGATAACAGAATCAGGCAAAAAACTTGCCGAAGATCGCCATCGATACATGGAGGGCTTTGTTAAACAATTTTTAAAAGAATGGAAGGGAAATATATGAAGCAATTTGCAGTTGATCAAATTGAGAAATCGTATGGAGAAAAAACACTCTTTCATGATTTGTCATTTACCATAGCAGGTCATGAGCGGATAGGTCTTATTGGGGTAAATGGAACAGGGAAATCAAGTTTACTCCGATTAATAGCCGGCCTTGACGGTGTCGATTCAGGAAGATTTGATCATCCAAATGACTATATTGTGCGTTACTTGCCGCAGGAGCCCATTCTGGATGAATCTCTTTCCGTCCTTGATGCCGTGTTTCAAAGCGATGCGCCAGTTATCCGCCATATGAGAGAATATGAGCGTGTTATGGCTGAATATGAAAATAATCCCCAATCAGAAAAAATCCAGCAGCGATTTATGGAGATACAGCAGGAAATGGATAAAGCAGACGCATGGGATGCAAATTCTCAGGCAAAAACTGTGCTGTCCAAACTAGGGATTCAAGATGTCACAGCTGTTATCGGAACACTTTCAGGAGGCCAGAAAAAGAGAGTTGCACTCGCTCAGGTACTGATTGAAACTCCCGATTTACTCCTGCTTGACGAGCCGACCAACCACCTTGATTATGAAGCAATTGTATGGCTTGAGGAATTTCTAAAACGCTATCAGGGAGCAGTAATCGTAGTTTCCCATGATCGATATTTTCTGGATCAGGTTTCTACACGAATGATTGAAATTGACCGCGGCAGGGCATTTTCTTATAAAGGCAATTATCAGGCGTTTATTGAGGCAAAAGCACAACGCGAAGAAGATGAAAATCAATCGATGCAAAAGATGCAAAATCTATATAAAAATGAGCTTGCTTGGATGCGCAAAGGGGCTAAAGCAAGAACGACAAAGCAAAAAGCCCGTATTCAGCGTTTTGAAACGATTGAAAACGAGGTTGAAAAAAATTCAGCAAAAGATCAAATGTCAGTTGGCATGACATCAAGCAGGCTGGGAAAACAAGTTGTTGAACTTAATGATATAGCTAAGTCTTTTGGCGGCAAAATATTATTTAAGGAAGTAGATTTGCTGATACAGCAAGGAGCGCGCTACGGAATCGTCGGCAGAAATGGCACAGGGAAATCAACCTTGCTTAATATCATTGCTCAAAAACTAAAACCAGATACTGGCGAAGTGGTGATTGGCCAGACGGTGAAAATGGCTTATTTTTCACAGGAAATAATCGATATGAATGTCAATATGCGAATGATTGAGTATATTCGCGAAGGAGCGGAAATCATTGAAACAGAAGACGGGACTGCATCAGCAGCCCAAATGCTTGAGCGATTCCTTTTCCCTCCGTCTGCCCACGGCACACCTATATATAAGCTTTCCGGGGGAGAAAAAAGAAGGCTATATTTACTGAGACTGCTCATGGAAAAACCTAATGTGTTATTGCTTGATGAGCCGACGAATGATTTGGATACTGAAACGCTGACGGTGCTTGAACAATTTATTGAAGAATTTCAGGGAGTTGTCATTACGGTTTCCCATGACCGGTATTTTCTTGATAAAATAGCAGAACATTTGATTGTTATGACCGGGACAGGAAAGGTTAAAATCCTTCAAATGGACTATTCCAGCTATTTAAAAGAGCAAAATGAACAAAAAAAGCAGGCGGAACCAGCAAAAAAACCCCTCCAGGAACCACTGGAGAAAAAGAAAAAGCTTTCGTATATGGAAAAAAGGGAATGGGATGAGATTGATGATCATATTGCAGCTCTTGAGAAGCATATAGAAAAGCTGGAACAGGATCTTCAAACGATTGGCAGCGATTTTGAAAAAGCAGAGCGGATTATGGAAGAGCAGCAGAAGAGTAATGACCAGCTTGAAAAACTAATTGAGCGCTGGAGTTATTTATCTGATCTAGCGGAATAAGTCAGTCTTTTTTAAACAAACCGCTTGATATGATACACTAAATTAAAATGACGGAGAAAGGAGTGTTTTTTTGAAAATCGTATCCATTGAACCGACCCCAAGCCCGAATACAATGAAAGTTATTGTGGATCAAGCGCTTCCAGGGGGGAAAAGCAATAATTATAAACGCGATGAGGCAGAACAGGCGCCTGCTAAGATAAAAGATATTTTGTTAATTGAGGGTGTTAAAGGCGTTTACCATGTTGCTGATTTTTTAGCAGTGGAACGCCATCCGAAAATGGATTGGCAAAGCATTCTTCCCCGTGTACGTGAAATTTTTGGAGAAGATTTGGAAGAAGAGAATGACAGTCCTAAAATAGATGAACACTTTGGTGAAGTTCAGGTTCAAATACTTCAATTTAAAGGAATTCCTATTCAGGTAAAACTGCTTGATGGAAACGAGGAAAAGAGATACGGTCTTCCGGATTATTTTGCACAGGCAATGGAAGAGGCGCAGCTTGAAGGAGAAAATGTGGTATTGCTTCGAAAATGGAAAGATTATGGAGTGAGATATGGCGAGCTTGATCAAATTGCCAAAGAAGTAATGGATGAATTACTGGCATCTTATCCTTCAAGCAGAGTGCAAAGCATCGTGACAGCTGCCAGGGAAGCTGGAATAAAAGAAGAACCTGTAAGAAAAGAATTAAAAGAAGTTACAGTATCCATGCTTAAAGCGGCAGAAAACTGGCAGGAAAGATACATGCTTCTAGAACAGATGCCTGAACCTACCATTGATGATCTGCCGATGCTTAATGAAGCTCTAGCGGATGAAAAACCTTCGATTCGAAGACTGGCTGTCGTTTACTTAGGCATGATTGAAGATGAACGGGTGCTTCCTTCACTTTATACAGGCCTGAAAGACAAAACGGTTACAGTAAGGCGTACAGCGGGCGATTGCTTGTCAGATCTCGGTTTTGCTCAGGCAGAAGATGCGATGATTGAGGCATTGTCAGACAAAAATAAACTTGTACGCTGGAGAGCGGCAATGTTTCTGTATGAATCAGGCACAAAAAAATCACTTCCTATGCTGCAGAAAACGGTTCAAGATCCCGAGTTTGAAGTGAAACTTCAAGCGATGATGGCGATTGAACGGATTGAAGGCGGCGAAGAGGCTAAAGGCTCAGTGTGGAAGCAAATGACAGAAGCTAGACAACAAGGATTATAGGAGGAATAAACAGATGTCAATGGCTTATGAAGAATATATGAAACAGCTGGTCAAACCAATGAGACAGGAACTAACGCAGGCGGGGTTTAAAGAATTAAGGACTGAAGAGGATGTTCAGTCATTTATGTCACAAGTGTCTGGAACTTCGCTGGTTGTAATCAATTCAGTATGCGGCTGCGCGGCAGGGCTTGCCCGTCCGGCAGTAACACAGGCATTAATTACGCATGAAAAAGAACCCGATCACCTTGTAACAGTGTTTGCGGGTCAGGACAAGGATGCGACACAGAAGATGAGAAGCTTCATGACTGGATACGAACCATCTTCACCTTCGATTGCGCTGTTGAAAGACAATCAGGTTGTTCATTTTATACCGCGCGAGGAAATCGAAGATCATGCAGTGGAAGAAATCGTAGCCAATTTAAAAGGCGCGATGGATCAGCACTGCTAAGGTACCTTAACCGGTGCCTTTTTTTAGTCTGTCATCAGCGAGGGAGGGTGGCATATGATTATAACCACTGCAGGAAGACCATCTGAAAAAAGCAATATAATGGCGATTGCGGTTGCTAAGGAATTAAATGCCCAATTTATAAAACGAAATAAAAAATCCATAAACAAAATGTATGAAACATATCAGCAACCCATAATTGTGATAACCGAGAACCGGTACGAATATTATTTTTCCGCGGATTCAGAACCATTCTTTTTTCATCCAAATTCAAGCGCATTTCGCGCTAAAAGAATGCTTGGCGGTGAAAAGGACCCATTAATAAGTGCTGCGCAGTTTCAGAAAGGTGATTCTTTTTTAGACTGTACAGCTGGTATGGGCTCTGACGCGATTATTGCTTCACTTGCTGCAGGAGCAGAAGGAAGAGTAATTGGAATTGAGTGTAACCCGGTTGTGGCTTACCTTGTTCAGAACGGCTTAAGAAGCTGGAAATCAGAAATAAAACCAATGGAAGATGCGATGAAAAGAATTAATATTTATGCGATGGATCATCTTGAATATTTAAAAATGCAGCCGGATCAGTCATTTGATGTTATTTATTTTGATCCAATGTTTACAGAATCAGTTCTTTCATCCTCGGGAATTAACCATTTAAGGCCCCATGCCGCCTACTCGACAACCTCATTGGAGCTTGCGGTAAATGAGGCGAAAAGAGTCGGCAGAAAAAGGATTGTATTAAAGGATTATTTCAGATCACACAGGTTTAAGGAATTCGGATTTACGCAAATGATAAGACCTTCCTCAAAACAGCATTATGGATTTATTGAATTATAGGATAAACAAAAAAACAAACCGCTCAAGCAGCGGTTTGTTTTTTTGATCAAACTATTCAGCGAACTGTACATACACGAAATATGCGAGCATTAATAAAAAACCAATGCCGATCATTGTACTTTCCATGGTTTGCCCTCCTAACCAATCAAATCCAAATAGGTTTGTTTAGCAGTAAAAAAGTTTCAATTTTTTCGAAACCTTTAGCAGTTCTCTTCGTATTCAAGTATAATGTATGAAAGACTAATCAGACAAGAAGGGATTTGCCACTTATGCCAAACTGGTTGAAAAAATCACTCGTTGTTCTTATTTCGATCATAACTTTCGGAATGGTTACGCCTCAGGATCTGCTCGCCGACCAGCCAAAAAACGACAGTCAATCGACTAAGTCATTTTCATCTTTGCCAAGTGACTATATTGAGACAACAGAAGTTATTACAGTTGTATCAAAAGACGAAGTAATTGAACAATTAATGGATGAGGCTCAAAAGATTACTGGAGCGAAAATTGGAGATCGCCTCATGCCAAGAATTCAACGGGAATTTCAGGGTGCTATTCTTCCGAAAATGGAAGAGGCAATTACAGAAATGGTCAATACATACGATGATGGCGAATACAAGGATTTAATGATTTCTCCTGCTATAGGGAAGGGTGACGGAGAACGGATTTTTCACATCATGGACGCTGACACCGGAAAAGATGTTTTGTGTTTTCATGTGAGAAGAGACCATCCTCCGCTTGAAGGGTACTCATTTAATTTTCATTATCATACCCATTCAGATGAGTTTGAATCCCATCATATGCTGGCCAATGTGTACTGGGGAAAAGACACACCAGCCAAATTTGGATCAAATAAAAACCTCCACTAATGACGAACTCCTGATAATCATCAGGAGTTATTTTTATCCTTTGCGATTCTTTATTATCTTACCTATAATGAAGTAGATAAGAAAGGCAGGGGTGAAAATGGAGCAATATTTAAACTTACTACATAAGGTGCTGGAACAGGGAACTGAAAAAAATGACCGTACCGGAACCGGCACAATCAGTTCATTCGGCCACCAGATGAAATTTGATCTATCCGAAGGTTTTCCAATGGTAACAACAAAAAGAGTTCCTTTTGGCCTGATTAAAAGTGAACTTTTATGGTTTTTAAAAGGCGATACAAATATCAAATATCTGCTGGATCATAATAATCACATATGGGATGAATGGGCATTTAAAAATTGGGTGGAAAGCGATGCTTATAATGGCCCGGATATGACGGATTTTGGCCTGCGAGCCCAAAATGACCCCGAATTTAAAGCAATATATGATGAGCAGATGAAAACATTCACCACCGCGATTACAAATGACCCTGAGTTTTCTGCATTATTTGGAGATTTGGGCAATGTTTACGGCAAGCAGTGGAGAGAATGGAAAAAATCCACCGGCGAAACGATCGATCAGTTATCTGAAGTTATTACTTCGATCAAACAGAACCCAGATTCCAGACGGCACATTGTATCAGCGTGGAATCCGGAAGACGTGCCAACGATGGCTTTGCCTCCCTGCCATACTCTTTTTCAGTTTTATGTAGCAGACGGTAAACTTTCCTGCCAGCTCTATCAAAGGAGCGGAGATTTGTTTCTGGGCATTCCTTTTAATATTGCCAGCTATGCGCTTCTGACTCATCTGGTTGCTAAAGAGTGCGATCTCAAACCAGGCACCTTTGTTCATACCATTGGAGATGCCCACATCTATACCAATCATCTCGAGCAGGTAAAAGAACAATTATCAAGATCGCCAAGAACTCTGCCAACTCTTTTGCTGGAAAATGGAGGAAAAGACATCTTTGAAACTGATGTATCAGACATCAAGCTGGAAAACTATAATCCGCATCCAGCGATTAAGGCACCAGTAGCCGTGTAAAGGAGCTGTAATAAATTGATTTCAATCATTGTTGCCCATGCCGATAATCGGGTCATCGGCTATCAGAATGATATGCCCTGGCATCTTCCAAAAGATTTGGCTTACTTTAAAGAAAAAACAATTGGCAAGACACTGCTAATGGGCAGGAAAACATTTGAAGCCATGAATGGTCCGCTAAAGAAGAGAACCAATATTGTGGTAACGTCGAATAAGCAATGGAATCACGAAGGAGCTGCAGTAGTATATTCTCTAGAAGAAGGGATAAAAATGCTGCAGAAGAAAGAAGAAGAAACCTTTGTGATTGGCGGAGGCAAAATTTATGAGGCTGCCATGAAATACGCTGACCGTTTATATATAACGGTTATCAACCTCAAAACGGACGGAGATACCGTATTTCCCGATTATCATACGTCAGACTGGAAAGAAATCTCTTCAGTAAAAGGCATCAAAGATGACAAAAATCCTTATGATTATTATTTCAAAATGTATGAACGGGCCAATAAATAATTAAAAAATACGGTAAATTAAACGAAGGATGCCCCTGCGAAAAAATTTCATCGCAAGGGCATTATTTGATATTATTTTCGTTTTCATCGTATGCATCATCGGGAAAAAATCGGTAGGTATTAAGCGTAAATTAATACACAGAAATACATAAAAGCACTGCCAGCGATGACAAATAAGTGCCATATTGCATGATTATAAGGGAGTTTTCTCCAAATATAAAATATAGCGCCAACTGAATAAAATAACCCTCCTGTAAATAGCAGGGCAAAGCCTGGTCCGGTCAATCCGTTGTATAAAGGAACGATGGCAATAATGATAAGCCAGCCCATTAATACATAAAACAGGGTTGCGATTACCTGATATCGGTCAACAAAGTAACATTTAAAGACGATGCCTGCAATAGCAAGGCCCCATACAATGCCAAAAATTGTCCAGCCCAACGTATCCCGTATCGTTATTAAAACAAATGGAGTATATGTTCCTGCTATTAGAAGATAGATCGCCGAATGATCCATAATCGCAAAGAATTTTTTTAATTTTACCTTTTGGACACTATGAAGCAGTGTGGAACAAAGGAAAAGAAGCAGCATAGTTGAACCAAATATGGTAAAACTGACTACATGCCAGGCAGTGCCTTTTTCAATTGCCACAAGGATAAGGAAAATGAGTGCTGGAATGCTGAGAATCAGACCAATGCCATGAGTGATTGCATTTGCTAATTCTTCTTTTGAATTTTTATAATCAAATGTATGCAAGGATTTCAACTCCTGCCCTCTGTTGGTCTAAATAAGAGAGATTATTTTCGTCTATTTATTGTATACAGACGAAACAATTAATGCAATTTAACTGGTCAATAATGATGTGATCATGTTTGAAATATGTGTTGCAATTAACAGATAAACCCTTTCATATCATACAAAGTTTGAAAATACATGACACTTGTCATAACTTTTCAAAGCAGCATAGTTACGGTTGGGAATGAGCCTGTGTAAATTGTATAATAATGATTAGCAACTGGATGATAGGATGTGTTTTTATGACGAAAGTTAAAATAGTGACAGATTCAACTGTAGATTTAAATGAGGATATTATTAAACAATATGACATTACAATCGTCCCTCTCACGCTTTCCATTGATGGGGAATCGTTTATTGACAGGGTTGAAATCTCCCCAAAAGAGTTTATGAAAAAAATGAGCGCAGCTAAAGAATTGCCGAAAAGTTCACAGCCTTCAGCAGGTTCGTTTAAAGAGGTTTATGATGAATTGGGCAAAGACGGCAGTTCAATTTTGTCCATTCACATGACTGGAAATATGAGCGGAACGGTTAGATCCGCACAAAGTGCAGCAGGTCTGACAGATTCTGAGGTCACTGTTGTGGATTCAAGATTTATTTCAAAAGCACTTTCATTTCAAGTGGTGGAAGCTGCTAAGATGGCACAGGAAGGCAGGGGCATTCAAGAGATCCTAACACGCGTGGAAGCGGTGAAAGAGGGCTCCCATCTTTTTGTAGTTGTGGATACATTGGAAAACCTGGTAAAAGGCGGGCGTATTGGAAAAGGAAGAGCCATGATTGGTTCACTCCTAAACATTAAGCCAATTGCTTCTCTTGCTAATGGAGAATATACACCGGTGTCAAAAGCCAGAAGCCACACCCAAGTTGTAAAATATCTGGTCAATCAGTTCACTTCAGATGTAAAAGGAAAAACGATTCAGGCAGTTGGCATTGTCCATGCAGATGGATTGAATCTTGCAGAGTCATTAAAAGAAAAAATCATTGAAAAATCAGGTTTTCAGCATGTTACCATTGAAGACACTACGCCAATCATTTCAACCCATACCGGCAAAGGAGCTATAGGCTTTATGTATCATGCTGAATAATGATCTTGATGTGGCCCTTCGCACAATATGCGGGGGGCATTTACTATTTTTTGTTAGTTATTCTAACCAGTTATTGATGAAGAATATAATACGTGGAGGGAATAAGCAGGGGAATGTTTTATCCTTCACCTCTAGTGATATAATAATACTATAGGAAGCGAAAGAGGGTGGGAAACCAGATGAAAATATTCTCAAGAATCAGTCTGATCGTGGTTTCATCTCTTCTTCTTGCCTCTTGCACAACATCTAACATGACCGAACAAGTTGAACGCACCTTTAATGTTGAGGATAAACCTATGCCTGACAACTCATTTTTACCTGCGGATGTTAATATCGTTTCTCTTGGAGATTCGCTCACAGCAGGAGTTGGGGATAGTAAGGAGCTGGGCGGATATGTTCCTCTTCTTGAAAAAAGCCTTGAAGATAAAGAAGAGTTTGGTGAAGTCACCATTGCCAACTACGGGAAACGAGGCAATCGTTCTGATCAATTGTTAAAACGTGTCAAGGAAGAAGAAGAAATCAGGTCTTCTATTAATGAAGCTGATTCAGTCATTATAACGGTTGGCGGAAATGATGTTATGAAAGTATTCAGGTCAAATTTTCCTTCATTGACGTTCGATGATTTTATAGCTGCTCAAGTTCAATTTGAAGAAAGACTTACGAATATATTTAGTGAAATTAGAACAATAAATCCGAATGCGTCCATTGTCCTGATGGGTATTTACAATCCTTTTATTATGCTGTCCTCGGATATAGAAGAAATGGGCGTTATTGTAAATGAGTGGAACGAAACAGCTGAATCCATTGCAGGTCAATGGGATAATACTGCTTTTGTTCAAATATCAGATATATTTAGTGAAACTGAGGAAAATTTACTTTACACTGACTACTTTCACCCAAACGATGCGGGATACAGGCTGATTGCTGGTCGTATTGAGCAGGGGCTGTTAACCGTCCTGGCTGATTCTGAAGAATAGAAAGAGGTTTCTTATGAAGAATAAATGGAAATTAGCATTTTGGTCTTTACTGGCAATAATTTTGATCCTTATGTTATTTGCAGCGTATCAATTGTTCAGACCGATTGATCAGAATTATCCCGTACAGTCGTCGCCCGATTCTCCTCCTGAATCACAGGCTGAATTTAACGTAACCACCACAAAAAATGATCTGACAATTGTAGCGAACAGGTTTATTGAGGAAGAGCTTAATGGTCAGATCAATTACTCTGTCACTTTAGATGATTTAGTTTCGTTAAATGGTTCACTGCCGGTTTTTAATTCTCAAATTGACTTTCAGATGACATTTGATGCTCAGGCAATGGAAAACGGCAATCTGTTATTGACTCAGGAAAGCCTATCACTGGGTGCCATTAATCTGCCAGTCGCGAATGTATTGAAGTTTATTGAAGACTCGTATAAGTTTCCCGAATGGGTAACGATCCAGCCAAATGATCAGGAAATTATTGTAGAAGTTACCAATATTGATCTGGCTGGCGGACTTAATGTAAAAACGAATCAATTTAATTTGCGTGAAGACGATATTTCATTTTCAATCTATGTACCACGCTAAGAGGAGGTAAAAAGCATGTCTAAACCAGGATATAAAAAAGCAACATTTGCAGGAGGATGTTTTTGGTGTATGGTTAAGCCCTTTGATCAGATGCCAGGAATAATGGAGGTAGTGTCCGGGTATACAGGCGGCCACACAGAAAATCCTTCTTATCAGGAGGTCTGCAGCGAAACGACCGGTCACCGGGAAGCCGTCCAGATTACATACGACCCTGCGGTTTTTACCTATGAGGATCTGGTTGAATTATTTTGGTCGCAGATCGATCCGACCGATGCAGGCGGACAATTTTTTGACCGGGGAGAATCATATAAAACCGCGATTTATTACCATGATGAAGAACAGAAAAATATTGCATTGACTTCGCGGCAGAAGCTGCAGGACAGCAATCGCTATCGCGGAGCAATTGTAACGGATATCTTTTCAGCAAAACCCTTTTACAAGGCCGAGGAGGAGCACCAGAATTATTACCAGAAGCACCCTATAAGGTATAATGCCTATTACAAGGGATCTGGAAGAGCCGATTGGATTAAAAATATGAAAGGTGTGAAGTAGACCTATGACCAGCAGCTTTGACAAAAGCAACCTGTCGAAAATTCAATTCGAAGTAACCCAAAACAACGGTACAGAGCCGCCTTTTCAAAACGAATACTGGGACAAGTTTAGTGATGGAATATATGTAGATGTTGTGTCTGGCAAACCTTTGTTCAGTTCTGCAGATAAATATGATGCTGGATGCGGTTGGCCAAGCTTCACAAAACCGATAACGGATGAGGAAGTATTGGAAAAAGAAGACAGAAGCCACTTTATGGTACGAACAGAAGTGAGAAGCCAAACATCTGATTCCCACCTTGGCCATGTGTTCAATGACGGGCCAGGTCCAGAAGGATTACGTTATTGCATTAACTCAGCAGCCATGAGGTTTATACCAAAAGAAAATCTTGAGCAGGAAGGGTACGGACTGTACCGTAAATTGTTTGATTGATCAGATTAAAATGTTGTATGCTAACTGTTCTGAGGTTTTAAACGATCAATATTCGTCTATATGTATAATGGGAGAGTGATACTATGTTAAAAAAATTATTCGGTAAAAAAGAAGAAGCACCTAAAGAAATTTCCGTATTTGCACCAATCAGCGGGAAATTGCTTACATTAGAGGAAGTGCCCGATCCTGTTTTTTCACAAAAAATGATGGGTGATGGGATCGCCATTGAACCTTCAGAAGGAAAAGTAGTTTCTCCAATTGAAGGGGAAGTACTTCAAGTGTTTCCTACCAAACATGCCATTGGACTAAAAGCACAAAATGGAGCAGAAATCCTGATCCATATTGGGCTTGAAACAGTTTCGATGCAGGGTGAAGGGTTCGAAACGCATATTTCAGAAGGATCAAAAGTAAAAGTGGGGGATCTCCTGGTAACTTTTGACCTTAATCTGGTTAAAGAAAAAGCAAAGAGCATTATCTCTCCAGTAATTATTACAAACGGAGATGACCTTGGAACCATTAGCAAAAAGACTGTTCAAACGACAACAGCCGGACAAGATGTTTTAATCGATATTACGGCCAAATCATAAAAAAAACGCGTGATCAGCTAATGATCACGCGTTTTTTTTATGAAATTTTATATTTTTTTGGCATCAAATATGTTGATAATTTACAAAAAATGTATGAGAAAATGAATTATTAATGACGGAGGAGCTTGAGGTATTGATGGAAAAAGGATAAAATCACTAGTGTTGATTCATAAATGTGGTATCTTTACTAGAAAGGAAGAGTTCGATGAAAAGGTCATTTTATCATTATGTTATGAAATATAGAGAACCAGAACCGAATTCAAGGGAAAGTGAACTTGCAAACTCGATGTATGACGATTTGGATTTCCCTAAAATGTCCGAGGATTATCATGAATTGAGCAATTATATCGAACTGACCGAAATATACTTTGATAAAATCTCAATATTTGATGACTTGTGGGAAGAGTATAGAATTAATATAAAACAGGAACTTATATAACGGAATGTAACTTAGTAGCAACTCCGAAAATTGACCAAATCAGCTGATGCAAAAGATACCATTTACTATTTAATTTCACAGATGATTTATATATTTCATTACTTAGTAGCAACTCCGAATGCAAAATCACCTTTACTGGGAGGATGGCTAAATGTCTTTAATTACAAAAGCACTGGCTACAATCGGGATTGGTTCATTAAAGATTGATACGAGACTATTGAGGCCTTCCTTCCGATGCGGGGAAGATGTAGAAGGAGTGGTTGTAATAAAAGGAGGGAACGTGGAGCAGGAAGTTGATACTATATACGTATCACTTCTGACGAATTTTATAAGGGAATCTAATGGAAAGTTATATCAGGATCTGGCGGTTATAGATCAGATTAAGCTGTCGGAACCATTTAATATCCTGCAAAATGAAATTTTCGAATTGCCATTTTCCTTTCAAATTCCTTTATCCACCCCAATAACGATGAATGATACGAAAGTTTGGGTGAAAACGGGGGCAGATATTAAAAAAGCAGTAGATCCTAAAGATATCGATTCGTTAACCATCAAACCTTCTTATTTTATGACTGAAATTTTAGAAATGGTTCTATCGTTAGGCTTTTCTTTAAGGACAACTCAGTGCATTGAAGCGCCTGCCCGTTTTCAAAGAAAACAGCGTTATATTCAGCAATTTGTATTTGATCCTCAAGGTGAACCTTTTACGAATAAACTGGATGATCTTGAAATTGTATTTATCGCAGAGTCGGAAGAAGTCTACGAGCTGTTAATTGAAATAGACCAAAAATCAGCCGAAACCGGCACAGCATCATTAGAAGATGGAGATGATGAATCAATCGTCAGAATGAGAATTCGGCAGGATGATGCATGTGATTTTAAAGCAAAATTACTTCAAATTATTGAACAATATACTTAACAAATTTTGTCCTGCGGAATAAGTTGAATTCGCTATCAAAACGCGCTACAATAGGTAAGCTAGAAGTGGAATTTAAGGAGGAAATAGTAGTGAGTATCCATATAGGAGCAAAAAAAGGCGATATCGCTGAAACCGTTTTATTACCAGGTGACCCATTACGTGCAAAGTATATTGCCGAGACTTTTTTAGAGGATGTAACCTGTTACAATGAAGTGCGCAATATGTTCGGTTACACAGGAACATACAAAGGAAAACGTATTTCTGTTCAAGGAACAGGGATGGGCGTGCCATCGATCTCTATTTACATAAATGAGCTGATGGAAGAGTATGGCGTACAAAATCTGATCCGCGTAGGCACTTGTGGAGCGATCCAGCAAGATGTAAAGGTGCGGGATGTTATTTTGGCAATGACAGCTTCTACTGATTCAAATATGAACCAGCGTACTTTTAAAGGAGTGGATTATGCACCAGCAGCAAACTTTAATTTGCTGAAGAATGCATATGATGCCGGAGTTGAAAAAGGATTAAACCTGCAAGTTGGAAACGTATTTACAGCAGACATCTTTTATGATGACAATGCTGAACATGAAAAATGGGCAAAGTATGGTATTTTGGCTGTAGAAATGGAAACTTCTGCACTTTATACACTTGCTGCAAAATATGGACGCAATGCTCTTTCCGTACTGACAGTTAGTGATCACATTTTAACCGGCGAAGCGACTTCTTCTGAAGAGCGCCAGCTGACATTCAATGATATGATCGTTGTAGCACTTGATGCTGCAATCGCATAATTGGAAAAGAGGGATTTGACTTTGATGTCAAATCCCTCTTTTTATGTCGGGGATCCAGTTCATTGATTAATAGTTTCGCCCTTTCCATACGATTACGCTTTTACTTACTGTTTAAAAACTGGTAAGATATAAGAGGTTATTAATAGAATAAAGATGATAGTGCTGACTTAGAAAGTGGTGAATCGATGGAAAAAGATCCAAAAGACCAGCAAAGCGATGGTCATGAACAAACTGCTAAAGAACAGGAAGTTGAAGAAGCCAAAGAAACGTTATCAAAGTATGTCAATATAAAGAAATTTCATTTTGTCATGCTGTTATTCCTGACTGTACTTGTGACGGCAGCTGTCTCTATTTTCGCCTTATCCTTTGGCGATGAGAAAGCAGTGACGGTAGGTGTTCCGGAACGGGCTGAATTTAATAAGCTGTACGAAGCCTACGATGCAATTAATGAGGATTACTTTGAAGATGTAAAAGATGAAGATCTTGTAAATGGAGCCATTAACGGCATGCTGGAGGCACTTGGTGATCCTTATTCTGACTATATGAATCAGGAAGAAGCTGCCCAGTTCAATGAAAACATTTCATCCAGCTTTCAGGGGATCGGCGCAGAGATTCAATCCTTAAATGGATTAATTACAGTTGTTTCCCCAATTAAAGGTTCACCTGCTGAACGGGCAGGCGTATTGCCAAACGATCAAATCGTTGCTGTGGATGATGAAAGCATTCAGGGAATGAGCGCTAACGAAGCTGTTTTATTAATTCGCGGGGAAAAAGGCAGTGATGTAAAACTGACGATTCAGCGCCCTGGTATGCAGGAAACAATGGATCTTAAAATTACGCGGGATGATATTCCAATCGACACTGTATACGCAGAAATGGATGATAATAAAGTAGCTAATATTCAAATCACAAGTTTTTCAGACCATACATTTGATGAACTAACAGCCGCTATAGAGGAGATGCAATCACAAGGGATGAAGGCCATGGTTTTAGATATGAGACAAAACCCGGGTGGGCTTTTGCCTCAGGCAATTTCAATTGCCAATCTTTTCGTTCCAGAGGGCGAAACGATTGTACAAATTGAAGAAAGCAGCGGAGATAAACAGGTAATTACAGCAGAAGGCGGGGAAAAAATTGATATCCCGGTTGCTGTGCTTATTGACGAAGGAAGTGCAAGTGCTTCTGAAATCGTTGCAGGAGCTGTAAATGAAACGACTGATATTCCATTAATCGGTCAAACAAGCTTTGGTAAAGGAACAGTTCAAACGGCAGAAGAATTCAGCGACAAGTCAAACATGAAAATTACAACAGCCCGCTGGCTGACACCGGAAGGCAACTGGATTCATGAAGATGGAATCAAGCCGGATACCGAAGTGAGCCTGCCTGAATATGCTTCACTGCCGTTTCTGGAAGTAGAAGTCGACCTTGAAGAGTCTATGCTGTCTGAACAAGTAAAAACAGCAGAACAGATGCTCAAGGCACTCGGCCTTAACCCTGGAAATGTAGATGGGTTATTTGATGGAGAAACCGTAACAGCAGTTCAAAGCTTTCAAGAAGACAATGACCTTGAGTCAACCGGGGTTATAGATGAGGAAACAGCTGCATTATTAATGACTTCATTACGGGAAGAACTTGAGAAAAACGATCCGCAAGTAAAAGCTGCAGTCAAATATCTTATCAAAGAAGCTGACATTAATGAAGCTGATGATGAACCTGAAGATGATGCAGCATAAAAGAAACCAGCGCATGCATGCGCTGGTTTTTTAATGACCGGTTTTAAAACTGTGTGAATGTGGAAGGGAGTAATATGAAAATGCAGAATCAAAAAAAGGAAGTTTATATTTTATCCGGTTTCCTCGGAAGCGGAAAAACAAGTCTATTAAAGCAAATGATTAAAATACAAAAGATCAATGATAAAGTACCAGCCGTGCTGATGAATGAAATTGGGAAGGTTTCCATTGATTCGGCCTCGGTGGATGAGGATCTTCCCTTAAAGGAGCTTTTGGACGGCTGTATTTGCTGTTCGATTCAAGATAAGCTTGAGTCCCAGCTGCAGGATCTTTTGTGGAACGAAACGTTTGATTCCCTGCTGATTGAAACAACAGGAGCTGCACACCCGGTGGAAGTAGTTGACGCAATCATGTCTCCGATGTTTGCAGACAGCCTGGAATTTAAGGGAATCATCACGGTGGTAGATGCCGTTCAATGGATTAACAGACGTGAACTTCCTCCGCAAATTCTTCAGCTTCTTCGCGAACAAATAAAACACGCCGGCATTTTGCTTCTTAACAAAATTGATCTAATAAATGAAATGCAGCAGGGAAACGCAATCGGAGAGCTGCAGTCCATTAACGCACATGCAAACATAGTCATGACAAACTGGGCTAAAATTAATCCTGATATTTTAAATTCAATTCATTTTGTGTCCAAAGAAGAAACTCAAAAAATGAGAATTGACCAGGAATTAAATATCCAGGCGCTCGTTTACACCTTTGAACAGGAGGTAAACCAGCTCGAATTTGAAAACTGGATGAGAACTTTACCCGAAACGGTTTATCGAATGAAAGGCTATATTCCTTTTTCACATGAAAAGTATCCAATGCTGTTTCAGTACTCATTTGGTATGCCTATTTATTTATCAGAGGATATACGGATGCCAAAAAACCTTGTGATCATTGGAGAAGGGCTTTCAAAACAAACTATTTTCAGTGAGCTGAATAAACTGGAGAAAAATAAGGAAAGTGAAGAAAAGTGACCTTTTCCGATCAACAACTGTTACATGCATATAAATCTTTATGGAAGGAACGCTCAATTCCCTCTGAACAATCCCCTGCGGAGACACTTTCAGCAGCTGTAAAAAAAGAATTAAAGGATGAGCTTACCCATCCTCGGTTAAGGAAATCTCCTTCGGAAAAATTATATTTGGCTTTCGATCGAATTGTCCATTCTTCTTTAACCGAGAAGGAAAAAGCTAACTTACTGCATTTTTACGCCTTATTGTATAAAAATATTAATGAATAAATTGTTACATTTTAGACATATTTGTAACGATATATTGCTAGTTTTAAACATGTCAACAGTAAATTTTCGTCAATAATTAGAAAAGACTACAAGCCAAATCCTTATTTATCAATTAAAAACTTTAAAGTAAAATTAAGGTAAACTCTTTTGTGGCAATGGATTAGGCGCATGATTTGCGCGGTTGCAGCCTTACCTTGTAAGTTGTAACCGTAAAGTTTAATTTCTCCCAATAATATCCTTCATTATGACAAAAAAAGAATGATAGGATAAGAGTGTCGAAAAGACAACCACTCAAAAGGAGGAAGTTAACTATGAAAGGTAAATCACTTATTATTTCAGGAGCAGCAGCATTCGCACTTCTTATTTCTCCAGCTGCTAATACTCAGGCATCATCAGGTGATGCTCAACCACAAATTCAAAAACAACAAAATATAGAATGGGCGGCAGATTGTCTTGCTCAAGGTCAATTCAACAAAGGTGAGATGGAAAAGGTTACAGCAGAGCTGAAGAAATATAATATTGATATCAATGAACTAAAAGAACAAGCTCTTGCTCAAGCTGCACCTCAGCAGAAGGAAGCTGCTGCTAAAGCACCAGAAAAAGCACAAGAAGAAGCACCACAGCCTAAGGAAGAAGCTCAGGCAGCACAGCCTAAAGAAGAAACACAGCCAGCTCAAGCTCAAGAGCAGGAAGTAAAAGAAAATGACACTGCAGAAAAGCAAGATGCATCTGATGTATCCAACTTTGAACAGCAAGTTGTTGAACTGACAAATGCTGAACGCGCTAAAGAAGGGCTGCCTGCACTGGAACTAGATACAGAGCTTAGTAAAGTAGCAAAAGATAAGTCTGCTGATATGCAGGAAAACAATTACTTTTCACACACAAGCCCAACGCACGGTTCACCATTTGATATGATGAAATCATACGGGATTGACTACAGCAGTGCCGGTGAAAATATTGCAATGGGACAAGCTTCACCTGAAGAAGTGGTTGAAGCATGGATGAACAGTGAAGGCCATAGAAAAAATATCATGAGCTCTTCATACACACACATTGGTGTGGGACATGTAGAGAACGGTAACTACTGGACTCAAATGTTCATCAGCAAATAATTTAATATAAACAATTCATTCACAAAAGGCAGCCAAATCATTGGCTGCCTTTTTAACTTGCTTTTTTACTGATTAAACTCGACAAGCGGGTTTCTTCCTTATTTTTCAATCGTTTAAAATTTTCAATATGTTTAATGCTGCTGATCAGCCATACCACACCTACTGCTGTAATAGGTACTGTGCTGTATGCAAAGAAAATGGTTAATAAGAAAAAGGATGCATACATAGCTAATACACCGAGAACAAGATAATCAGTTGCAAAAGTGACGATCAATAATAATGAAATCGAGATAAGTGCTATTTTCCAATCGAGCACAAGCAGAATACCAACAATGGATGCAGTCCCTTTTCCTCCGTTGAATCTCATTTGCAGAGGAAAGATATGACCAATAATAACAAATAATGCATTAACAAATAATAAAGCAGTCAGCGTATCAGGAGTAAAAGAGTCTGTTAATAAAGTCCTAATGAGGAAAACAGATGCCATCCCCTTGCCAATGTCAATGAGTGCTACAAGAACGCCATATTTCCAGCCAAGTACGATCGTTGCATTAGAAGCGCCAGCATTTTTTACACCACTTTCCTTCAGATTGATTTTTTTCATGAAACCAACCAGCTGAGAGCCATGAAGACAGCCGAATAGATAACCTGTCAAGCTAATGAGTAGTAACGTCATGAAAAGTCCCCTTTCAACTATCCATTATTCAATCAATAATTAATTATTGCAATACTATTTTGCATGAAATGGATAAATATTCTCCATACTAGGTGTATGCATGAACGGAGGTGTTGACCAATGGAAAAAGATAACAAAACCAATACCCATAACCCGGATAAAAAAGTTTGTGAATTTGATTCGTTAGACGACCTGTTTAGTGATGTATCTTTTTTTCTTGGCAACACGCAGGATTTTATCAGGCGTTCAATTTCCTATGACGACGGCGAAGCTGTTTGTATGTATATTCAGAACTTATTAAACAGCAATAAACTTGAACAGGCAATTGAATGGTTTCAGCGCTCCATGTGGGCGGTGGGTGACGTTACTCATACCGTCAATTTTAAATATGTATCAGAAACAGAAACCATTAATGATATTGGCTTGAGAATTATAAAAGCAGAAGCCCTCCTATGGGCAAAAAAAGATGGCAAATGGCTGGGAGTCTCGATAGAATGTCCGGTTGAGCACTACCGTGCAATTGAAGAACCTAAAAATGAACAAATAGTCAGAGGGTCTCATGCTGGATTTAATGAAAGCTTATTTACCAATATTCATCAGGTCCGAACAAAGCTTCGGACAAAACATTTAGTTGTTCGGTACTTAACGATAGGAAAAGAATCAAATACATCCTGTGTAATTATGTACTTGGATAACGTTGCCAATCAAATGAATGTAGAAGAATACATAATGCGTGTTCAGGCAATAGAAAGCGATATGGCTTTTAGTATTGGCTATATGGAGGAATTTATTGAAGACGACAGCTGGTCGCCTTTTCCGCAATTTTTAAATACTGAAAGACCGGATCGTGTAGTCGCGAATTTAAGCGAAGGAAGAATTGCGCTGATGATGGAAGGGTCTCCTACCGCATTATTAGCACCGGTAAACTTTTTTTCGTTTTATCAGTCGCCTGATGATTTTAATGGGCGGTTTTTAGTAGGTTCCTTTTACCGGCTGCTGCGTTTAGGAAGTTTTCTGATAGCGCTTTTATTGCCTGCTCTTTATATTGCCATCATAAGTTTTCATTTTGAAATTATCCCAAATGATTTATCCCTGCCGGCTAAACGCGCGGTTGAAGGGATACCGTATGTTCCTTTGCTAGAAGCTCTGGTGCTTGAACTGACAATTGAGCTGATAAGAGAAGCCGGGATTAGACTTCCCAATCCAATTGGTCAAACGATTGGTATTGTTGGGGGGCTTGTTATTGGAGATGCGGTAGTAAATGCAGGCCTTATCTCCAATCTAATGATTATCGTAGTAGCGCTTACGGCAATATCTTCTTTTGTCGTTCCATCCGTTGAAATGAATACGACAGTAAGAATTTTGCGATTCCCGTTTATGGTGCTTGCTTCGATGTTTGGATTATTTGGTATTGCAATTGGAGCAACACTGCTAACCATACATTTAATTAAACTTGAATCGCTCCGATCTCCTTATTTGTCTCCTTTAGCTCCATTTCATTGGAAAGGGGCAAAGGATTTATTCGTTCGCTTGCCATCCTGGAAGCAAAATACCCGCTCCGCTGATGCCAGTCCGATAAACAAAAAACGACAAGGAAACAGCAGGTGGTGGACTCATGAACGCGAAAAATGAAATTACAGGCATGCAGCTCTTTTTCATTATTGTGCAAACACAAATAGGTGTTGGAATTCTGTCTATGCCTACAGATATTGGAAAGATTGCGAAACAGGATGCCTGGATCTCAATGATGCTGGCAGGAATAACTGTACAAATCATCGTGCTGTTGTATATGTTTCTGCTTTCAAAATTTCCAGAAGACACCTACTATGGCATGGTCAATAAATGTTTTGGTTCGATTTTCGGGAAGCTGATCATGTTTGCTTATATTATCTATTTTCTATCAGTATTAGTCGTCTCGATGACCGGCTTTTACCAAATCATTGCAAGCTGGATTTTTTTTGAAACACCAAAATGGGTAATCTTATTGCTGTTTGCTGTTCCTGCTGTTTATATGGCCAGAGAAAATGTTGTCCTTCTGGCCCGTTTTAAAATGCTCATTTCATTTTTACTGCCGCTGCTGTTTGTGATTTTGTCATGGGTTTATTTTCATCCACAATTTTTATACCTGCTTCCTGTAGGAGGGACAGGCACACAAGCAATTTTAGAAGGAATAAAACCTGCTATTTTTGCCCTGATGGGTTTTGAAGCATATTTGTTTTTTGGCTATTATGTCAAAATGAATAGAAAAAAAGAGCTGAGAAAAGCAGCATTTGCTACAGCTTTTGTAACTTCATTTTATGTATTTACCATCATCACCACACAGGTTTTTTTCTATATAGAAGAACTGATTATTGTGCCGTATCCCGTTCTTTATATAATGAAAGCGCTGGAATTCACCCTGCTTGAAAGAATTGATTTAATATTTCTCACAATTTGGATGATTATCGCCCTATCATCCTTTATCAGTTTTTTATTTCTGGCCGCAAATACGCTGGAGCAATTTTTTTCAAAAGGCAAACATACGCTTATGGTTTACATTTCGATTGTGATATCCTATATCGCCGCTCTGTTGCCAACTTCTATATCCTCTATGGATAAATTGACGAGTATATTGCTGTCAACTTCGCTGGTCTTTACAGCAGCGATCCCTTTAATAACATTATTATTGTCTTTCATCCGAAAATTACCGGGAAAGGATATTAAATCATGAAAAAGCGATTTGGTTTGATATTATGCTGTTCTACTTTGCTTCTTTCTTCATGCTGGGATGAGCGATTGCTGAAAGAAATCCAGCTTGTGTTTACGGTGGGCTATGATCAAACGGAAAATGGAGAGGTGGCGGTTACATCCGTCGTTCCCCCTGTTAATCCTGATATCAAAGATAATAAAAATATCAATATTTATAAGACTGGGCATACTCTTCGTGATGCAAGGTATAAGGCGGACTTAAATGTTTCTGAACACCTAGATTACAGCAAGCTGCAAATGATGCTTTTGGGAGAAGAACTGGCAAAAGAAGATATCTATTCTTTCTTGGACGTAGTGTACCGGAATGCCGCCAATAATCTGAGCTCACGATTGGCGGTTGTGGAAGGGGAAGCAACAGAACTTCTTTATCATCCGCTCAGAACGCAATTTGATATATCACAATATTATGCAAATATTATTGAAAGCTCTGAACTGGTCGGTGTTTTACCCAAGATTAGCCTTCAAACAGCATGTACGCTGATGTTTGATCCTGGCGGGGACTTGTATCTTCCTTATTTAACGTACAATGAGGAAATGGCAAGAGCTGAAGTGAGCGGGATTGCTTTGTTTAATGGGCGCAAGTACACAGGCACCTACTTAACAGCTGAACAGGGGACGCTTTTTAATGTACTGATGGATAATACGGAAGGTTCAGTCAGAATGACTAAAAAGTATACGGAAGATAAACAGCCAGAAGTGGCAAATTACATGACTGTTGAGATTCCCAACGCAGATGTATCCATTAAGGTTAAAGATGATGCATTATTGACAACATCCATTAAAGTAAAATTGAAGATCGTTGTGACTGAATATGCGCCAAATAATATTGTCGGTAAAGAAAAAATAAAAAAAATCGAGAAGTGGTGGGAAGAGGAATTAAAGAAGGATACGCTTGAATTAACTCAAATCATGCAAGAAGCCAAATCTGACGGACTCGCTATCGGCCGCAGAGTTGCTGCTTTTCATCCAAAACGCTGGAACGAAAAAGAATGGAAAAATCAATTTGCTAATATCCCGTTTGAAGTTGACTATGATGTAGAATTAACAGGTACCGGCATCATTGATTAATTTGTTTTGGGTTCGAAGTTGCATTTATCTCTGTTTCATTCATACTTAAGTCATCAAGGAAGATGGAGAGGATATGAGTGAGAAAAACCGTACTGATAACCGGCGGCGTAAAAGGGATTGGACGCAATGTTTGCAAAGAATTTGCGCAGCAAGACGTTAATTTAATTATTAATTACAGAAGTGATAAAAGGGCAGCAGAAGCATTTGTTAAAGAGCTCAGCCAATTTAAATCGTCAAACCAAAGGAAAATTATTGCTGTTCAGGCAGATGTCTCGATTCCGGAAGAATGTTCAAAGATCTCAGATGTTCTGAAAAAAAATGACCTTCACTCAGTTGATATTCTCATTCACAATGCAGGTCCTTTTATTAAAGAACGAAAACGGATGGCTGAATATACACTTGAGGAATGGAACAAGATAATGAATGGCAATTTAAGTGCTGTTTTTTGTTTATCCAAGCTGGTTATTCCTATGATGAGAAACAATAAATGGGGACGGATTATCACCTATGGGTTTGACCGGGTGGAAACAGCTCCCGGATGGATGTACCGTTCTGTGTTTGCAGCTGCAAAAAGCGGTGCTGCATCCTTAACCAAAACACTGGCGCTCGAAGAAGCAGAACATGGAATAACCGTAAACATGGTTTGTCCCGGAGATATTATAGGAGAGTGGAAGGAACGGACGATTTCTGATGCGATTGGAAAAGAGGATCCTGACAATCCAATAGGAAGACCGGGAACAGGGGAAGACATTGCAAGGATGATCCTGTTTTTGTGTGACCCGGCTTCTGACTTTATCACAGGATCGGTCGTTCCCATAACAGGGGGGAAAGATGTTCTTGGTAAAGTTTACAGGCAGCAATAAAAAAAGCTCCATCGCCTTAATCAGGTGAGGGAGCTTTTTTTGTTTATACGGTTTCTTTTTTCTTTTGAATTTTAATTAATCGGATGGAGAGCGTAACGGCTCCTGCTGTCAAACCTGCAATTAATCCAACCCAGTAGCCAAAGTACTCAAGGCTTGTCCAGTTAGCCAACAGATAACCGCTGGGAAGCCCGATAACCCAATACGAAATCATAGTCATAATCAGTGTGATGTTCACATCCTTATAACCTCTTAATATTCCCTGCACCGGCGCCTGGATCGCATCGGATAACTGGAATAAAACAGCAAAAAATAAAAATTGAACGGTTAAGTCAACGACCGCCGGATCATTTACATAAATAGAGGCAATCGGTTCTCTAAAAAAGAATACGATAATTCCCAGCAATGAAGAAATGGACGCAGCGATGCCTACACCCATCCAGCTGTACTGTTTAGCATCCCTCATCCGGCCTGCACCCACTTCAAAGCCAACTACGATGGTTAAAGCCATTGCAATGCTGAGTGGGATCATATAAAGAAAGGAGGAAAAATTAATTGCAGCCTGATGGGCGGCAATGACTTCAGTCGAGTAATTGCTCATCAGGAGTGTTACTGCCGAAAAAATGCTTGTCTCAAAAAAGATCGAAAAACCGATTGGAATACCGATAATAAGGATTTCCTTCCACTTTGCGAACGACACGCCATACCATTTGCTGAAAATCTGGTAGCTCTTAAACGGTCGGTTTCGATGGATGATGACAATGGAAATGATGGCGATCAGCCAATACGTAATAGCAGAGGCTACCCCGGCACCAACTCCTCCTAATGCGGGCAGGCCAAGTTTTCCAAAAATCAACAGATAGTTAAACAATACGTTTAAAGGCAGTGACATTAGCGTGATAAACATAGAAACCCGTGTAAGGCCGAGTGCATCTATAAACGATCGTAGAACGTTATAAATAAATAAAGGAACGATCCCAAACGATAAAGCAATCAAATAATATTTGGCTATTCTCCTGACCTCAGGATCAATATTCATTGCATTTAAGATTGGAGAGAGGATTAATGATCCGATGATTACGATTGCTAAAGCCATAATAATTGCCACATAAACGCCTTGGATAACCGATAAGGGGACGTCTTTTTCTTTTTTTGCACCAACAAGCTGTGCTACGATTGGTGTAATGGATAACAGAATTCCAGATAGCCCTGTAAAAACGGGCAGCCACAGCGATGAACCAATTGCTACCCCGGCAAGATCAGTTGTAGAAAACTGCCCCGACATAATGGTATCAAAAAAGTTCATTGCGAATAGGCCAAGCTGAGTAACCAGAATTGGAATTAGAATGATGGATAGCTGTTTTATTTTTCCCCGGATCGTATAAGTTTGATCCATATTACCACTGCTTTCTTTTGTAAGTAGTTCTAGATTCAAAATAGCATTATATCACAAAAATGAATATTAAGGCTTATGGAGGTCAGTATATGGAATGGGTTTGGAGAATTTTTTTAGTGTGGTACTCGGTGGGTATCATTTTGGTGGGGTTTGATCTGCTCCCTCCTTTTCTGGAATGGGCTAACGCTGTCTTTCTCTATTTAGCTGGGGCACTGGCTGTTATTTATGCTGTAAAAACACTGGGATTATTAACAGGTCTTACTTTTTCGGTAATTATTATGGCATTTACCATGTGGGCTGAGTCCCTTGGTGTTAAATATGGCTGGGTTTTTGGCGCTTATCATTATGAAAAGGACTTCGGTGTACAGATTTTTGGCGTACCGTTAACCATCGGCTTTGCCTGGGTTATGGTGATATTTACTTCAATGGCACTGGTTCGGCCATGGCTGAATCAATCATTTTCAGTTCCTGGAATGCTTATCTACCCGCTTATAACCTCAATGCTTGCAGTGTGTATGGATTTAATTATAGATCCTGTTGCTTTTGTAGCAAAAGAATACTGGGTTTGGGAGGATTCGGGTCCTTATTACGGCATTCCAAATCAAAATTTTGCCGGATGGTTTTTTGTATCATTTGGAATACAGTTCCTGCTGTACATCTGGATGACTTCTAAATCCGCGAAATGGGATGAGCTATGGACCAAACGAATGAAATGGCTTTACGGGATGATGATTGCCATGTTTGTTGTAACCTCACTGATGGCAGGGTTGTATTTGGCTATTTTCATTACAATCTCCGGGTTAGCTGTGACATTCATCGCAGCGAAAACAGGAAGGAGAATTCTTATTAATGAATAAGCCCAAAAAATCACTCAAAACAGAAATCTTGCTGACAAGCTTTCTGAACCTGCAGTTTAAAAAGCATTTTTATAAAATTTATATCCATGATCAGCGCTCTGCTGAAGGCTCAGGACCAAAATTATATGTTATGAATCATTCAAACTGGTGGGACGGGCTGTTAATATTTTATTTAAATCGAAAAGTAATGAAAGAGGACAGTTATGCCATGATGAGCAAAAAGGGGATGACAGATTTCCCTTTTTTCGGCAAGATCGGTGCTTTTGCTGTTGATCCCGCCTCTCCAAAAGATTTAATGCGCTCATTAAAAACTTCATTGTCCCTTCTTGAAGAAAATAAAAGTGTCTGGATCTTTCCTCAAGGAAAAGAAGAACATATAGAAAAAAGACCATTTACTTATATGAATGGCCCTGCTTATTTAGCAGAGAGAATCTCTAATTTGAAGATTATTCCGATTGCTGCTTATTACACCTTCAGGCATGACCAGCGGCCAGAACTGTTCATACGGATTGGGCATACTGTACCTCCTGACAGATTTAGCGGATTAAACAGGGGAGAGATTACAAATGATCTGCGTGTGATTCATGAGGAATTGGTTTCGAGTGTTAGGGAAGATATAATTAATGAACAAACAGATCAATACACTTTGTTTAAAAGTGGATCAAAAACGGCAAGTGAATGGCTGCAGTGGATGAAAAGCCCTCTACATAAAAGGAGTATAAAATGATTCTGTTAATCGCTGGTTTACTGGCTTTCATATTATTTACTACAATAAATGTCATATCCATGCCCACATTAAAGCAAACAGATCATTCCTTAAAAGGGAAAGTGTCCATTCTTATTCCGATGCGAAATGAAGAAGAGAACGCAGCAGGGATTATAAATTCAATAAAAAGCATTCAATATCCCGAAATAGAAGTACTGGTTCTAAATGACAAGTCTACAGATCGAACAGAAGAGTGCCTGCAGAGAGCCATCAATGGCGATCAGCGTTTTTCCGTCTATGAGGGAAGTGAACTCCCAAAAGGCTGGGTGGGGAAGGTGCATGCCTGCAAGCAATTAGGTAAAAGGGCCAAAGGAGAATATTTATTATTTCTGGATGCAGATGTAAGAGTGGAGCCAAATGTAGTTCACCAGGCTATGCATGTCATGGAAAGATACAACTCCAAGCTTGTAACGGGGTTTCCAAAATTCCCAATCCGTCCTTTTATCGGCAGACTTCTTGTCCCGCTTCAGCATTTTTTTATTTTTTTCCATCTGCCAAATATCATCGGCAACACCACTGTCATTCCTGCTTTTACCGCTGCACATGGAGCGTTTATGTTTTTTGAAAAAAAAGCATATGACGCGATCGGCGGGCATGCGGCAGTAAAAGACTCGCTCATTGAGGATATTCATATCACCAGAACAATGAAAAGGCATGGCTTTAAAGCGACACTTGCAAATGTCACGCCCTCAGTTTCCTGTTTTATGTATGATACGAACAAGGATGTCTGGGAGGGGTTCTTAAAAAATATTTACGTTGGTTTGGGCAGGTCGCCGGTTACAGCCCTTTTGGTCAGTATATTTTATCTGTCATTTTATTTTCTTCCGCTTATAATCGCCATACTTTCAATATGGACCTTGGAATGGCACTGGATTATACCCCTTCTCTTAGTTTGGGTCCAGACGGCCATCATTGACAGGGCTGCAAAGCAAGCTCCTTTTCATTTTTTATTAATGCCTTTATCAGCTGTCGCTTTAACGATTCTTTTAGGGGCTTCAATGCTGCGTTCCATCTTTAAAAAAGGATATGTCTGGAAAGGAAGAATATATAAATGAAAAAAGTTGTCATTATCGGAGCAGGGCTGGGCGGATTGGCGGCCGGCATCCAGCTTCAACACGAGGGTTACCACGTAACGATAGTGGAAAAGAATGCACATGCCGGCGGGAAAATGATGCCGGTAAAAATCGGTGACTATTCCTTTGATTTTGGACCGAATACGATTACCATGCCGGATGTATTTCGAAAAGTCCTGTCCAATGTAGGAGAATCACTTGATGATTATATTGAATTCGTTCGGCTGGATCATCATACGAAGAATGTATTTTACTCTGGCGATTCATTTATTCAATCCACTAGCCCGGATGCAGTTATTAAGCAGCTCGCGGATTTGGATCCCACAGCAGCTCAAACGTACTGGGATTACTTAAAGGAAGTTCAGCGGCTTTACAAGCAGTCGGAGCACGGATTTTTTCATCGCACATTTCAAAGCTGGCTGGATTATTTGTCTCCATCCCTCACAAAGGCATTCTTTTCAGTCAGGCCTTTAGAGACGATGAATCATTTTCACTCCCGCTACTTTAAAAATAAAGAAATTCTTCAGGTTTTTAATCGCTACGCGACCTATATCGGCTCTTCCCCTTATAAAACCCCTGCAACTTTCTCGATGATCGGGTATCTGGAAATGACTGAAGGTGTTTTTACGATAAAGGGAGGAAATCCTAATCTCGCTCAAGCATTTGTTGAGGTATTTAAAAAATTAGGAGGTAGTCTGCATCTTGAACAAGAGGTTTCACAGGTTATCGTCCGTGATCAGACCGCTGCAGGTGTGCAATTAGCCAGTGGCATGGAGGTTCCTGCAGACACAGTAATTATCAATGGTGATTTTATTACGGCAACTAAACAACTAATTAGCGAGGAGCTTAGACCTTCTTTGCCCAATAAAAAACTAGATTCTTATGAGCCTTCAATATCTGCATTTGTTATTTTGGCAGGATTAAAGAAATATCAGCAGGACATTCATCACCATCAGGTGTTTTTTCCTGAAGATTACAAGCGGGAATTCAGTGATATTTTTGAAAAAAATCAGCTTCCGGAAGACCCCACTGTCTATATTTGCCATAGCGCATATACAGACCGGAGCATATCAAAGGGAAGCAATTTATTTATTTTAGTCAATGCCCCTGCCGTTAACATGAAGAGCGGTGAGGAGATAGACCGCTATAAAAATAAAATTTATGATCGACTGGAAAAAGAAGGTATTGATATTAGAGAAAATCTGGAGGTTGAAAAAGTGTATACGCCAGATTCCATTGCTCATCTTTTTCACGCGTATAAAGGTGCACTTTACGGTGTTTCCTCCCATAAAAAAAGCGATGCATTTCTAAGGCCAAGAAATAAGAGCAAAGATATAAAAGCACTATACTATGTCGGAGGAACCACTCATCCCGGCGGAGGGTCGCCAATGGTCACACTGAGTGGGTTAAACGTTGCAAAAAAAATCATCTTTAACGATAAGGCTTAGGAATGATATAGTAATAAAGTAAATAATTAAACGTATATTTACTAGAAAATGTGTATAATAGTCAAGTAAACAATTGATGATTGGAGTAAGACTATGACAAAGCGAGTACTATTTACAGGCGGAGGATCAGCTGGACATGTTTCTGTTAATGTTGCCCTGATTCCCAGATTCAAAGAAAAAGGATGGACCATCAGCTATATTGGTTCACATAATGGCATTGAAAAAGAAATGATTACAAAACAATTTCCTGCGGTTCCTTATCACGGGATTGCCAGCGGTAAATTGAGAAGATATTTTTCCATGAAAAATTTCACCGATCCTTTCCGGGTTTTAGCAGGCGTCATGCAGGCATTTCGTGTGATTAAAAAAGAAAAGCCCGATGTTATTTTTTCTAAAGGCGGATTTGTTTCCGTACCTGTTTTACTGGCAGCCAAGATGGCGAAGGTCCCGGCAGTAATTCACGAATCAGATGTAACGCCGGGTCTGGCAAACAAATTGGCCATTCCTTTTGCTACAAAAATATACACCACTTTTAAAGAAACGCTTCAATTTATGCCAGCTGACCGTTCCACTTGTGCAGGCGCAATTATCAGAGAAGACTTATTCTCAGGTTCGAGGGCAAAGGGTGAAGAACTAACTGAGCTTCATGCATCCAAACCCGTGCTGATGGTTATGGGCGGAAGCTTAGGTGCTCAAGGGATAAATAAAATCGTACGGGATTCACTTGATCAGCTGCTGGAGCACTTTTCCATCATTCATTTATGCGGGAAGGGCAATTTATTGCAAAAGCCAAGAGAAGGTTATGTGCAGTATGAATTTGTAACCGACGAACTGCCGCATTTGCTCGAGATCACAGATCTGGTTGTGTCACGAGCAGGATCAAATTCAATCTTTGAGTTTTTGGCTTTAAAAAAACCGATGCTTCTGATTCCTCTTCCCAGAGAATCCAGCAGAGGAGATCAAATCCTAAATGCAAACTCCTTTGTCCAGCATGGCTTTGCGCTTAAATTAGAAGAAGAGCATTTGACCCAGGAGTGTTTTATAACAACAGTGAGACAGCTTCGCGATCAGCAATGGTCGATGGTGGAAAAAATGGATGAAGCACCGCCTTCCTACACGATTGACCAGATGGTGGATGAAATTGCTTCACTAACAAAATAATATCCGTTCTAAAAGGTGCTCTTTCGTTTTTTGAAAGGGTGCTTTTTTTAGTGGTACAGTTAAGATAGCCTACTCTTACGTTTAGAACAAAATGGCGGGGGTAAAGTTGATTAGACACAGCTATCTGAAGGGATTGAAGAAAATGAAAGAGAGACAAAATGTATTAGTTATCGGAGCAAACGGCACAACCGGCAGAATGGTTGTTGACCTGCTGGCTAAGAAAAGCTCATATTATGCAATGGGCATGGTTCGCAATGAGGAACAAAAAGCAACAATTGAACAGCTTGGAGGACTACCAGTGTTGGGAAATCTGGAGGAAGATTTCAGCAGCGCATATAAAGATGTAGATGTTGTAATTTTCGCTGCAGGATCCGGAGGAAATACCGGACCGGATAAAACAAAATCGGTTGATAAAGAAGGGGCCATTAAAGCAATTGATTATGCAAAAGCGCATGGTGTGAAGAAGTTTATCATGCTGAGTGCCCTCGGAGCAGAAGATCCTTCCCAGCTTGATCTCGACGAAAGCATGGAAGTGTATTATGATGCCAAGCACGCCGCTGATGTCCATTTGGAAAAAAGTGGTTTAACATACACAATTATTCGCCCGGGTGCGCTGACAGATGAAGATGCAAAAGGGACAATTCGGGCAGAAGAGATTCTTGAAAACCGCGATGGGGACATTACCCGGGCAGATGTTGCAGCTGTACTGGTGCAAGCAGTTAACATGGACGGGCTTAACAATAAAGCAATTGAAATCCTTAACGACGAAACAGATATAATAACTGCTCTTAATAGAGCATAAGGAAAAGTCCACGCGAGAGACCGCGTGGACTTTTTATGCTTCAAGCGCTTCTTCCTGAACATCGAGCTTTCGCATAATATGGAAGGTATACAGATCCTTGGAGATTTCATATAAATTGTACATTTTTTCTTCAGCATTGATCTGATCATAAATATGCTGCTTTGATTCGTTCGCTAATACGGTATAAGGCAGTTTTTCTGCTGCTTTTTGAGAACGCACATTTGCTTTTCTGATCTTCATATAAACTGTTTCAATCCCCAGCTCATAAAATAATTCCTTAAAGAAAGCTTCCTTGGCAAGCAGATTATATCCTTTGCCATGATACGGTTTTCCGAGCCATGTGGCAAGAAATCCTGCGTCGCCTTCTACATCAAATAAATTGATCGTGCCGATGGGAGAACCCCACTCATCCATGATCGTTCTCGAAATAAGTTCGCCTTTTTCTTCGGCTTCGATGGTTTGTTTCGTTAAGAAAACAAGCTCATCAGGCGACTGGGCTTTTTGGCGCACAAAAGGGAAGACTTCCGGATGCACCATCAACTCGAAAAGCGCTTGGCTTTCGTGTATGTCCCGTTTTTTGATCATGGTTTACCCCTCCATAAAAGGGCAGTATCCTAGTAGGACTGCGATACTCACCCTCGAAATTTTTCATAACGTTCATAAAAAATTTCGGGGTGGGAATCGAACCCACTAGAACCAGTCAAAAACCTGGTGGCGCACCATTTGCCTTCCCTCCATTAAAGACCCTCAAAATAGCCCCATGGCATCATTGTATTAAAACTAATGACAGTTTGTTCTACATATTTGCAATTAAATCATACAAAAAAAATCAGGGTTTGAAAATAGTTTTTTTGTATGAAATGTGTAAAGATTTTTAAGAATTTTTATAGACGAATTCCCCATAAATCATTGTAAAGGAAGGTTTTGCCATAAAGTGAAACGGATGCTGGCTCCAGAGTACTAAATCGGCCTCTTTTCCGGCTTCAATACTCCCCACACGGTCCTCAATCCCAAGGTTTCTGGCAGGTCCCATCGTTACTGCTTCAAGCGCTTTTTCAATTGTGAGCCCTTCCCGCACAGCAATGGCTGCACAAACATTTAAGTACTGGATTGGGGTATAAGGATGGTCGGTTGTAATGGAAATATCGATGCCCTGATCTGATAATTTATGGTATGTTTTCCAAGATTTATTTTTGAGCTCGACTTTTGATTTCCGCGTAATGGTAGGACCTATGCAAACCTTGCTTTTAGACCGGATGAGTTCATCTATAATTAAATGGCCTTCTGTACAATGTTCTATCCGAAGGTCCAAGTCAAATTCTTCTGCAAATCGAATCGCAGAAACAATGTCATCTGCCCTGTGAGCATGAATTCTTACTGGAATCTCCCTGTTTAATGCCTTTTTAATCGGTGCTATTCGAATATCTTCGGGATGGGCAGAATGTTTCGCGTGGTAAAATGCCTCTCTTAGCATCCCCATAATCCCCATTCTGGTAATGGAGTCGTTGCTGCCATTGGAATGCATTCTTTTTGGATTTTCTCCAAGAGCAATTTTAAGCCCTGAGGATTCCTTTACAATCATCGATTGGATGATATTTCCGTTGGTTTTAATTACTGTACTTACCCCTCCGATAACATTTGCACTGCCTGGCAGAACATTAACGGTTGTAATGCCATGGGCAATCGCATTTCGGAATCCCTCATCCAATGGATAGATCCCGTCAATTGCACGTATATGAGGCGTTAAAGGCTCAATGGATTCATTGGCGTCATTGCCAGCCCAGCCTGTTCCCTCATCATATAGGCCAAGGTGGGTGTGCACATCAATCATCCCAGGCATCAGATGCTGTCCATTGCAATCATACTCAAAACATCCGGAGGGAGCTTTAATGGAATCTCCTACTTGTAAAATTAATCCGTTTTCAATTAACACATCACCATATTCGATCATGGGTGATGTGATGGGATAGATGAGTGCATTTTTTAACAATAGTTTACTCATGAGGCACCTCTTGCTGTTTTTATTTCATTCTTTAGCTTATTTTACTGTATGATACAAAAAGTGAAAAGGCTTACCGTATTATCTGCTCATACTGTTTAAACATCCCTAAAATTTTCGGGGGATGAAGTGAGTATTTTTTACTAAATTGTTTTAATCATCTATAATTAGATTGGAAAATAGATATAGACATAAAGTAGTTAAACAAAAGGGGAAAAGAATATTGATTACATTTGAAGATATCAAGCCGCAATCCTATACTGATTTTAGTGAAGCAGCCGAGAATGTTTTAAAATTAATGAGTCATTTTATAAATATTAACACTCTTTTTATTGCCAAAAATGATTTAAATACAAATCAAATTGTAAAGGTAATGAACCGGGAAGATGAACTTCTAAAAGAAGGTTCAACAATGCCTTTTCAAGAAACGTTATGCCGGTTAAGTGTTGACAGTGGAAATGAAATATTATTAATTGATGACATAAACAAACACGAGAAGACTAGAAATATGGAGGTTACAAAAAATCTGGGCGGGGGTTCATTTATCGGGATTCCTATTTATTATGAAGACGGAAAAAATTATGGAACGATCTGCGGTTTGGATAATAAACATTTTGAATTCGACGAAAAGCATGTGGAACTCTTTACTACTATATCCTCACTTTTGACATATGTGCTGGAACTGGAGCATGCTCATAACCAGATTCAATCTTTATCAGCCCCCATTGTCCCGATAACGAAAGGGATTGCGGTACTGCCGATTATAGGTGATGTTACCGATGAAAGATACGAAATCATCACGCGTAAAGCTCTGAAAAGCTGTGAAATCATGGATCTTAATTATTTGGTTATTGATCTATCCGGTATTCTGCACATTAATGATTCGATCGGATTTTCCATTGAAAAAATGGTCTCTATGCTTAGATTGGTTGGGACGACGCCAGTTCTGACAGGAGTCAGACCAGACCTTGCTCTAAAAATCACCCAGCTTTCGTTAGCTGATTTTAATGATATTATTGTTGAATCAAACCTTGAATTAGCATTGAAGAGGATAGGGCTTGCTTTTAATTAACCTTCAGTAATCAATTGTTTGCGGACAGACTCTTTCATATCTTTTTATAAATGGCATAGGATGAGAAGTAAAAGGAGAATTCCGTGATTAAGAAAAGTTTAGCCATTGTCTTTGGAAGCCTGATCTTAAGTATTGGCATCAATGCTTTTTTGGTGCCATTTCATCTGCTTGATGGCGGAATGATCGGTTTAGCTCTTATCCTTCATTATTTTTGGGATGTACAAGCAGGACTGGCTATGATTTTGTTAAGCTGTCCTTTATTTATCTATGCCTGGTTTAAGCAGCGTACATATTTTTATAACAGCTTACATGGTCTGCTTGTCTCTTCCTTGATGATTGACTGGCTGTCCCCTTTAAGGTATGCATTTAGCTTTCCGCTTCCCCTCAGTTCATTAGCAGGAGGGCTCTTTATTGGAGCTGGCATAGGATTAATGCTTCGATTTGAAACCAGCACGGGCGGTACTGATTTGATTGCTCAAATGATTTCAAAAGCTATGAAATTAAATGTAGGAGCGGTGATTTTTTTAGTTGATGGAATTGTTGTCCTACTGGGGTATAAAGTGATTGGACTTGAAGGTTTTTTGTATTCATGCGTGGTGATTTGCATTGTAGGCTTAACGACTTCGCTTATTGTTAGCAGGCAGGAATAATGAGCAGTATGTGGAGGCTGATTATCTGTGCATGAGTGGTTTTCCATCCTCTTGACAGGAGTTACAGCAGCAATTGTCAGCACTGCATTACATTATTTTTTTCAATTGAAAATAGAACGAAGAAAAAAAGATGAGAAAATTATCAGGGATTTGTATGGGCCTATCTTTAACATTTTGGGAGAAAAGATAATTATAGGAGAAGGCTACCAGGGGATTGATCAGGATCAGCTAAAAGCAATACGCAATATTATGGATAAAAACCCCTTTATTGTAGATCGGGCGCTGGAAGAAATCACATATAACTTTTTGGAAAAAGAATTTACCAATTTGAGCAAATTATTTCTTAATCAAATACCGCCAATTAACCTCATTTTTGATGAAGACAGAAAACTATTAGAGCATGTACTGTTTCGATACAACGAAAAAAGAAAGGCGCTGGGTCTGCCTTTTGACGAAGCTTACTTAAATATAAGAAAGTTACATCCATAGATCAAAGTAAAGCTGCCCTTTACTTTGATCTTTTTGTGTGCTGTCATTTACATTATATTAACCCGAAGGATATATAAATGTAACCTTATTGAAAACATTTACATTACTTTTTCTGGTATAATAAAGATGGAGGTGGAAGGATTGAATAAAATTGAGCTCACTAAAAAAGTTACAACGATTATTGAAAAACTTGATTCCGGGCGTATTAAATTTGTTAGTCCTAATGATCCGACCATTACTGCTATTCACAATATAGAAAAAGATGAAGAAGGGTATGTAAATCCTGCAACCGTTAATTCACTGGTAAAATCCTTCATTAAAATTTCGGATATTTAAATAACTCATACAATTAATTGCCCGTGCAGTATGCCGGGTATTTTATTTTGCCTGAAAGCTGAAAAAAACCACCTTCATAAAGAAGGCAGCTATGCTTTAAAAGTCATATTCTTCTATGATTTTCTTCGTAATCAGTTCATAACCTTCACTGTTTGGATGAAGGGCATCACTAAAATAGGTTTTGGATTTTTCTTTAAAAAGTCCGTTAGTAGGGATATATTTGACTCTTTTGTCATGACTGACAATTTCCTTGCTTGTACTGTTCCAGTCATTTACAACTTCTTCAATCTCTTCAGAAGAGGGGTAAGGGTTAAACAAGCCCAGCAGCAACACAGGAGCGTCATCATTTTCTTTTCGAATAATCGCTAATATATCTTTTAAATTCCTTGTGTAATCTTCTTTGCCCACTTCAATACGATCCTCATAAATACGGGAAAGATCCCCGCCGTTCGTTTTGACCAAGTCATTTGTACCAATAAATAAGATGATATAATCAGCTTTGTTAATCCGTTCTCTGATATCTTCCCCCTTGAGCTGATCGAGAAGACCGTCAGATTGCTGCCCTGGTATACCGAAGTTATGAACTGTTACAGTATTATGCTGATTTTCAGTCAGCGCTTTCTGTAGATTGCCGGCATAACCAGCACCTGCATCGCCTACTCCATGGGTCAAAGAGTCGCCTAAAGCAACCAGCTCCTCGTGTTTAACCGCTTTATCCTTACTTTCTTTTTCTTTTGAGAAACCAATAGCAATGGTAATGCCAATAATGAATACAAAGATCAATAGTCCTGTTATAATGGTTTTTTTCATATGTACCCTCCTGATGGCTTTAAAATTCCCCAACTGATTTAAGCTTAAACTTTTCAGTTTATTGCAAAAATTATAATTTTTATCAAATTAAACAAACAAAAAAGGACCAAATGGGCCCCTTTTGAGTAAATACGATTGTTATTGTAACGGTGTGATTCAGCTATTGATCACATTGATAAATAATCATGGGTACTCAACTCAAAAGACAAGTTTGTGTAATAACCCCATTTTTTATTTTAGCGAATGACTAACACCATCCTCCGCCACCTTGATGACCTCCACCAGCATAAGAAGATCCAATGACAATCAAAAGGATGAACAAGACAACCAATAATGCGAATCCTCCACCAAGACCTTGACCCATAGTAAAACACCTCCTCTTATAGTAAGCATAATCCATCATATGCACAGAAAAAGTTTGTGATTGGGTATTTACCTATTGAACATGTAACTCTCCACTGGGAGAACTCTTCATAAATCTAGCAATCTAGTTGCATGGTCTATACACCTTTTGCCAAATTGAATACGCTATAGCGTAAGGCAAAAAATGATAAAGGAGGTTTAATATGGATAAAAATACACCAAAGTCTAAAAATGGACGTTCTGTTTCTGAGAATGGCTATCCATATGGAGTTGGATATGGACCATCATTTGAAGAAGAATATGCTAACGTCCAAAGTGCTGCAGGTATTAATACCGAAACACAAGGCTTGTTTATTCGCAATAGCCATGATGTTGAGGTAACTCAAACCGAAGTTCAGACATTAGTATTGGTCCAGACTTCTCTTCAGGCTGCAATTGAAGCGGCTGTTTTAGTATTCGCTTCTCATGAAAAAGAAATAGATACCAGTAAACTTGAAGAAATTGCACAAAGTGTAACAGCTGTTCAATTTCATAGCCAGAATGTCGTAGTTGAAGATTCAGACGGCATCACGATCAGACAAACAGAAGTACAGACAGAAGTAGTTGTTCAAACGGTTATCAAGCTGATTGCTCAGCTCGTGGCAAAACTAGGATAAGTATGAAATGAAAAGAAGAGTGAAAGAGTCAGAGATTTTCTGACTCTTTTATTTATTGTGCAGTGGAATCATTGAATTGTGGTTGAAAATTTTATTTGAGGATGAACGGTAATTTAGGTATTTAATTACCCGGAGAAGAATATTTTAGCTCTAACACATACGGAGGATGACATCCATTTAACGTTGTTTGATGACCATCGCTGTGGAATACATAAAGGGAAGAGGGAATGCTATGAATGAAGTATTAATTTTTGCATCCATCCTGTCACCGGTTGTATTGGGATTTATTGAATTAATTAAGCGCACATGGTCCGTGCCGAAAAATCTCGTCCCACTCATGTCACTTATAGCAGGGATTTTAATTGGGTTTCTCGCGCAGCCTCTTACTGATTTAGACCTTGCCCTAAGGCTTTGGGCAGGAGGCTTTGCTGGACTGAGCGCTACAGGTTTGTTTGAAATTGGAAACAGGAGACCCGGGACAACGTTTAGAAAGAAAAAAGAAAAATAATGTTGCCCTCACATAAAAGAATGTTCTCATGGATAATTTCATGAAGCATTCTTTTTTCTATTTTATGAGTCGTCCAACCATCTTTTTTAAATTTAACTAGTACAGAGAAATGTTTAAGAAGTTTTAGTTAATACTATACAGAAAGGATTTTAAGCAGGGAGAAGATAACATGATCATTAATACTCTTTTCTATTTTATATTGCCGTGGCTTATTGCTTTGTTTGTTATCAGAATTGACATAAAAATTATATTGGTGATCGCTCCATTTGCTGCTATAGCGGCGAACATATTAAACACGATTACGGTTGAATACAACTGGGTTGATGTGACCCCGTACACTTTTGAAACAAATTTTGAATCCATTCCCATGGTTTTAGGTATCATTCCAGTCTTTTCTTCAATTTTTATAAGTATTGTTATCAATTCACAAAATGATTTTCGCTGGTTTCTTGTTTTTTCCATCGTAAATACTTTAATAGAATGGATTTTTTTATGGCTGGGTTTAGCCAGATACACTAACGGATGGAACATTGGGTGGACATTTGTTGTTTATTTAGTGGGATATGGAAGTGTATACGGATATTATAGATTATTGTGCAGATGGAAGGTTATTTGAAATTTAAAGAGGAAACGGTATATAAAAAAAGCCCTGTCTGGGACAGGACTTTTTTTGTTGAACTTAAAACTGCTTCTACATATTCTTGCTTTGCTGAAGAATTTTGGATACTCCTGTGCGTTCCCATTCTTCAACAGTTTGATAAGCTTCCTCAGGTGAATAGCCTTTTCCAACAAGCACGCCCATTAAGATAAACTCCTGAAGAATATGTGTGGCATTTATTCCTCTTTTCACGTCCTCTAGTCCCTCATTCACCAAAAATTGAGTGTGCTGAACCCATTCATCCGGCGTCTTACCGGAAATAACTGTATTTCCCTGGCCATGGCCGTGACTTTCCTCTGCAGCCTCTGCCGCCGCTTTTGTAGCATGAACAGTGCCAAAAGGATGGTTAGGAGGAGCATAGATGGAATAAAGCTTTAGGGGCGTATTGCCTGTATTTGTGAGATTATGCCAGGTTCCGGCAGGGATAATAATCGCAAAATCGTCTGAAACATTTCGCTGAAAAGTTAAGTTGTTTTTTTCCTTCCCCATTTGCACAATTCCCTGCCCCTGTTCAAGACGCAGAAATTGATCTACATTAGGATGCATTTCCAAACCGATATCTTCTCCGGGATTAAGGCTCATTAACGTTAACTGCAAATGCTCGCCTGTCCATAGGGCGGTACGAAACGTATTGTTTTGTTTGGTAGCCTCGTTGATATTTACTACAAATGGTTCTGGTCCGTAATCCTTTAAAGGAATACGCCAATCAGGATTTGACTGATAGCTGTTTCTATAGTCCATCCCGTTTGGATAAGTCCCGTAGCCAGATCCTGCTTCATGGGCATACCCCGGAACATTTGTATATGGATTATACGAATATGGATTTACATAAGGAACATAATACATTGCTTTCAATCCCTTCACAGTTTATAAGGTATCCTATGCACTGTTAACGGAAATGTACATAAAGGGGAAACTGTATGATGCGGGCCTTTATAAGATTAATACATGTGCATATGACTAATCTGACTTGAATGTTATTGAATATAGTTTTTCTTTGTTAAAAGTCTTGTATAATAATTTACATGATGAAACGATGGAACGGTTTTAAAAAGTTAATTACCTCCCGCGAGTACGGAATGAATAACTTTGCAGCAAGTAAGAGGAGGGAATTGAATGGAGTTTACACTATTAATTGCTATATCTCTGATCCCGGTTATCCTGGGATTTTCCATACTGTTTTATTCCAGGATAAGCATAACAAAAGCTTTATCGGTCTTTTTGTTTTTATTGTGTGCGTGGCAAGTGGATATTGCGTTTCTATATGCAAATGATTTCCTTGACCAGGAAGTAATTGATCTGGTCTTTCGTATTTTCAGGTTCGGCAATATTATGATTATGCCTTTGATGTATTATTTTGGGTACCACCTGGTTTTAAACCATAGTGAATTAAAACCATTTCATATCTATTTTAATAAATATGGATTAACCGCGTTAGTTGTTTTTAGCATTATTGTTTATATGATTAACTTTACAGATATAGGTATCATGACCTATTCACTTGTGCCTGAAACTACCTTTGCACCATCTCATTTGATTCCTGTGTATGGAGCACTGAATATCGCTTTTATAATCAATATTGTGTTCGTTTTTACGAATACATTATTTTTAATGGTCATTACAATCAAACTCAAAGATTATTTTTATAAGATATTCTATACAAAAGTAGCATTTGGTGCGCTGTTTGTTTTTCTTAATGGCGCTATAAGTGCTTTTGGATTTTTCCCGCTGTATTTTTCCAGCTTTAATTCTATTTTAATCGCGATAATCCTTTTCTTAGGTTTTTTTCAAATGCAGTCACAAAAATTAAATCAGGCCAATACAAGACTCTATAAGCAAAGCAGTCTGCTGGAAACGATTATGAATATTAATCCTAACTACCTTGTAGTATTAAATAAAAATAATACAATGATAAAATTAAATGATTCAGTCTGTTCTTTATTGTCCATCAAAAGAGAAGACATGGCTGGAAAACATTTCTCTTACTTAAAACAGCATAGTAATCTGGAAGTGGAAACACAAAAAATCCAGAGGCTGATTAATTCAAATGGAGACATACATTATGTTCAATGGGGTTATAGAAGTTTAGAATATAATGATGAAGAATTATATACGCTTTTTTATGGCATCGATTACACGAACCAAAAGCAGAACGAACAGTTGCTGCTTACAACTGAAAAATCAAAGGTCATAGGGGAGCTTGCTGCGAGTATCGCACACGAAATTCGAAACCCTTTAGCTACTGTAAGGGGATTTATACAGCTGTTAAAAGAAAGAAGTGTAGACAGCAGGTATGAAAACATTATCTTGGATGAAATTGACCGCATTAATGATGTGCTGAAAGAGTTGTTGTTATTAGCCAAACCGGAAGCAAATGATGCAAGTGGTGCAACCGAGTCATTATCTATAGATGTATTTAAAGAAATAGAAAACATCATACTTCTTTTCGAAGCAGTAGCGAATGAGCAGAATAAACACATTTATGTAACCAATGCACTTCAGGCGTATACCCATACTGTTTTTCAACGGTCACATTTTAAACAGGTATTAATTAATATTATAAGAAACAGCCTGGAGTCACTTCCTGCTAAAGGCAACATCAAAATAAAACTTGATGAGGTCGGCGGATCAATCCGTATTCGCATAATTGATGACGGGAAGGGGATTTCAAAAGAACGGCTTAAAAGAATAGGTGAACCCTATTATACAAATAAGGAAAAAGGGACCGAAATCGGTCTGACCATCTGCTTCAAATTAATTCAGGATTATTCAGGGCAAATGAAGGTGAAAAGCAAAATAGGCTGGGGAACCACTGTTACGATTCTGCTGCCCTGCAGTGATTAAAAAATATTTCCCAAACAACTTGGGATGGGACAAAACTCGTTGAACAACAAAAAGAATGTCCACATTTGAGGACATTCTTTTTGTTGTTCAGAATCTTTTTTGGCTTACCCAAAATATTTGAACCGGTCTTTTTGAAAAAGTTGTAGTGTCGCTATTATGTCCCATTCTCGTTTTCTTCTATATAAAGAGAATATCAGCTTTATTACTTAATTAATTTTCAAGAAAAGATTTTTCGAAAAATTCCAGAAGATGCTCAAGCGTGATTGGGTCACTGTAAGTGGAGGATTTCGTATCGATTTCAAATACCTGGTCGTTTTGAACAGCAGGTATGTTTTTCCAGGTTTCTGTTTCAATAAAAGAACTGTCACCATCTGTATTTTTACTTAAGATAATGTAGTCCCCTGCAAACTCAGGAATTACTTCATAGGAGAGTGTATAAACGCCGCTTTCGAGCGCCATCTCTTCTACTTTTGCTGGCATTTTTAATTTCATTTCCTGATATAAAATCTCAGTTCCACGGGCATAGTTGTCTCCAAATACATACATTTCTTTATCGCCGTTTTCCAATACAGAAACGGTTGCATCCTCACCGATTTTTTCTCTGATTTTCTCCCCTATGAATTCCGCCCGATTATTAAATTCGCTAACCCAGTCCTTTGCTTCTTGTTCTTTGTTTAAAAGTTTTCCAATTTCGATTTGCTGTGATAAATAATCCAGTTTTCCCCAAGTATAGGCTACGGTTGGGGCAATTTCATTTAGTTTATCAATATTGTTCATATGAGAACCTGCAATGATCAGATCTGGTTCCAGTTCAATGATCTTCTCCAAATCATCTTCAGAAACGACTTCTATATTCTCAAGTCTGTCCTGAAAGAGGGGATTCATATTTGTCCATTCATCAATACCCACAATATTGCCCTCTAAAGCTAATACATTCGGGCCGTTTGTAAGTGCAATAATTCGTTCCGGGTTTTCCGGAACCTCAACAGGACCTGTTTCTGACTGATATGTAATGGTTCTTGGGCTGTTCTCTGGGTTATTTGCAGCGTTGCTCGAAGTATCTTTGTCTCCACATGCACTTAAAATAACAACCAGAACCAGCAGGAAGGGGATGAAACACTTTTTCAATTTGATCTTCTCCTTAGAATAAAAATTATAAGTCATTAATAATGATAATCATTTTCAATGAACACTATCATTTATACTAATAAGGGGGGATATTGTCAATGGGATTATAAAATATTTAATTAATATGGTATTTAATGTTAATAAATGATAATACATGTTAAACCAAAGCCCCGTTTCAACAATTGTTGAAACGGGGCTTTATGAATTTAGGTTTTATCATTGGGATATTTATTTTAGATAAAATCTTAGTAAATTATATTATGATTTTGTAAATTTGCTGAATCTCCTGGTTAGAAAGATTTATAATAAATGCGCTTAAAATAATTAATAAGGGTGTATTTATATGAATCAGCAAGCTCAAATTTTTGATATACATGTTCTGCGGGCAATTGGCTGTTTAATGGTCGTACTCGTTCATGTTTCGGCACTGTATTATGTTCAACGCGGGAGCTGGGAAGATGTAATCCTGTTTATAAATCAGGCAAGTCGATTCGGAACCCCTGTTTTTGCTGTTGTAAGCGGACTTTTATTATTTCTTCAGGTGAAAAAAAGAGGGTTTTTCTTTAAGAAATTTTTCAGTTCACGGTTAAATAAAATCGTTATTCCTTTTTTATTATGGACAGCATTTTATTTAGTTTATATTTGGCTGGTTTTTGGCGCTAACCCTTTCGATGGCGGAATGAATCGTTTTATCTTTAAAGTTGCATTCGGAGAAACGTATTCCCATCTTTATTTTATTTCAATTGTTCTGCAATTTTATTTAATTTTTCCATTGCTGCAGTTTATTAAGGGCAAAGGTGCATGGGTTGGATTGTTAGTCCTGTCTGCATTGCTCCATATCTTTTCAATGAGGTATATGGTATCCGGTCAATTTGAAGGTTTATTTGGCTTAATCGCTGAACAACGTGCTTTCTTGCCAAAGTGGCTATTCTTTTTCATATTCGGCGGGTTTCTTGCTTATCATTGGGACATTGCAAAAAAATGGGCTTATAAAATGAGAGTTCTTTTATTTATAGCAGTATTGCTCATTTTCTACATGGCAGCAGTTGAATATGAGTGGGGCGGTTATATAGGATCCAATCGTATAACAAACATCATTAATCTGCCTATCATCGTCTTGTTTATGATGGCGATCACTGAGAAAATCGCAAGAAACCCTTTACTGCATTCCGTAACTTCAAGACTTGGCGCCATGTCAATGGGGATCTATCTTATACATCCGTTTGTAATAAACATGCTGCAGCGGAATTTACCCACAGAAGTATGGACTCTTTCTCTATTTCCAATCTGGTTTGCAGTAGTGATGTTTATCACGATTGGTATTATTTTGATGATTCAGAAATTACCGTTTGGTCATGTCATTTTAACGGTTCCTGCTGTAGGGAAAAAGACAATTGTTAGTGATAGCAAAAATGAAGTTTTGAAGAGGAGGGTTGTTTGATGACTTACGAGAACCATAAGTAATCAAAGGAACCCAGAGACAAAAACCTTTACAAAACACTGATTTATCAGACATAATAAGAGTACAATTGAATCAGTGTTCCTTCGGGGCAGGGTGTAAGTCCCTACCGGCGGTGATGGACCCTTTGTGTCCTTAGTCCGTGACCCGGCGATGCCGGTGGATTTGGTGAAACTCCAAAGCCGACAGTTAAAGTCTGGATGAGAGAAGGAAAATACGTGTTGAAAGAATGTTTTCAGACACGTTTATTTATCTATGCGTAAAAGCCCCCTCTTACTAAAAGCAGGGGGCTTTTGTTATTTTAACTAATCCGATGAGGATGATTTGATGGATGAAAAATGGATGAAGCTGGCCATTGAGCTGGCGAAAAGCACGATTGGGCAAACATCGCCAAACCCTTCAGTTGGATCAGTTGTCGTTAAAGACGGGCGTGCCATAGGGATGGGTGCTCACTTAAAAGCAGGTGAAGGTCATGCAGAGGTTCAGGCGCTCCAGCAGGCGGGCGAAGAGGCAAGAGGCGGAACGATTTATGTGACACTTGAACCCTGCTCCCATTTTGGAAAAACGCCCCCTTGTGCAGATCTGATCATTGAAAAAGGGCTTAAACGGGTCGTAATCGGCACTGTTGATCCCAATCCCCTTGTGGCAGGCAACGGAATTAAAAAGCTGAAAGAAGCGGGACTTGAAGTAACATCAGGAGTAATGGAAGATGAGGCTGTAGCGCTTAATGAATTTTTCTTTCATCATGTGAAAGAACATATTCCATTTGTCACGCTGAAAGCAGCGATGACGCTTGATGGAAAAATTGCCACAGTAAAAGGTGACAGCAAATGGATTACCTCTGAAAAAGCAAGGGAAGATGTTCATTATGACAGACATCAGCATGACGCCATTTTAGTCGGCTCAAACACAATTAAATCAGACAACCCTTCTCTCACTGCCCGTTTAGCAGGTGGAGGAATTTCACCGACCCGTATTATTTTGGATACTGCTTTATCAATTGACGAAAGTTCCACCGTATTGCAGGATTGCACGTCGCCTACCTGGGTCGTTTGCGGTAAGAATGCTTCAAAAGAACGGGAGGACCTGTTTTTGCAGCAGCCGCATGTGCGCATCATCAGAATGAAGCATGAAACCATTCAGCTAAAAGAGGTATTAAGGGTGCTGGGACAAGAAAAAATACTTTCTGTGTATGTGGAAGGCGGTGCGAAAATCCATGGTTCATTTTTGGATCAACGGCTTGCCAACCGCCTCATTGTTTACATTGCTCCTAAAATTGTAGGCAGCGGCAGCGCACTATCCGTTTTTAACGGAGAAGGAGTGTTCAGAATGAGCGACGCTGCGGAGCTTGAGATTGAATCTGTTCAATTGATTGGACCGGATATTAAGCTCTCGGCTGTTATGAAAGAAAGCAGGTGAAGGGATTGTTTACAGGAATTATTGAAGAGGTCGGAACCGTCAAATCGGTGTCCCGCGGAAAAGAATCGATGGTGCTGACCATTGAAGGACCCAAAGTTGTGAGCGATGCCCGCTTGGGAGACAGCATCTCCGTTAACGGCGTATGCTTGACCGTTACCGATTTTACTAAAAGTTTTTTTTCAGTAGATGTCATGCCGGAAACGGTAAAAGCTTCGACCCTGCATCAATTGAAGGCCGGATCACACGTTAACTTAGAACGCGCAATGTCTGCGCAGGGAAGATTCGGCGGCCATTTTGTTTCCGGTCACATTGATGGAACAGGTACAATCCGTTCAAGACAGCAAAAAGAAAATGCCATTTATATTTATATCGATATGGATCCTTCTTTAATGCCATACTTCATATTAAAAGGGTCAGTTGCGGTGGACGGCACATCATTAACGATATTTGATGTACAGGAATCAGCCATCATGATATCACTAATTCCGCAGACCGTTGATGAATCGGTTATCGGAAGTAAAAAGACCGGCGACCTCGTCAACATTGAATGTGATATGATCGCAAAATATATTCAGCGATTTGTCCAGCCCGCAAAAGCGCCATCAAAAAGTGGAGTAGATGAAGCGTTCTTACAAAAACACGGTTTTATGAATTAAGGAGGATTCCCGTATGTTCAACCGGATTGAAGAAGCAATAGAAGATTTGAAAGCAGGCAAAGCAGTCATTGTAGTGGATGATGAGGACCGTGAAAATGAAGGGGACTTTATTGCCCTATCTGAAGCTGTAACACCTGAAACCATTAATTTTATGATTACAGAAGGCAGAGGACTTGTCTGTGTTCCAATAACGGAAGAACGGGCTGATCAATTGCAGTTAAAGCCAATGACAGACACCAATACTGATTCTCACGGTACTGCTTTTACAGTAAGCGTGGATCACGTCCAGACGACGACCGGCATCAGTGCACCCGAAAGAGCCCTAACCGTTCGCGAACTGATTAACCCGGAAGCCAGGGCTGCTGACTTTAACCGTCCCGGCCATATCTTTCCCCTTGTTGCCAAAGCAGGCGGCGTGTTAAAGCGGGCAGGTCATACCGAGGCAGCTGTAGATCTTGCCATTTTATCCGGGGCGAAGCCGTCAGGCGTCATTTGTGAAATTATAAAAGAAGACGGTACCATGGCGCGCGTGCCTCAGCTGGTCGAAATGGCCCAAAAATTCGATCTGAAGCTGATTACCATTCAGGATCTTATTGCCTACCGCAGAAATAAAGAAAAACTGATTGTGCGGGAAGTTGATGTGGAAATGCCAACAGAATACGGAGAATTCAGAGCAGTCGCTTATACTGAAATTCTTACAGGGCAAGAGCATGTCGCGCTGGTAAAGGGAGATATTTCTTCTGTCAGCCCTGTGTTAGTGCGTGTACATTCAGAGTGTTTAACAGGTGATGTTTTCGGGTCAAACCGCTGTGATTGCGGTCCTCAGCTTCACGCAGCACTTTCTCAAATTGAAAGAGAAGGACACGGGATCCTGTTATATATGAGACAGGAAGGCCGCGGGATCGGGCTGATTAATAAGCTGAAAGCCTACAAGCTTCAGGAAGAAGGCCTTGATACCGTTGAAGCAAATCAAAAGTTAGGATTTGCTGCCGATCTGAGGGATTATGGAATCGGGGCACAGATTCTGAAGGATTTAGGCGTTACGAAGATGCGGATCTTAACTAATAATCCACGAAAAATTGCCGGTATAAACGGATATGGATTAGAGGTAACTGAACGGGTAGCCATTCAGATGCCAACGAAAGAACAAAATAAAAAATACATGGAAACAAAAAAATCTAAGCTTGGACACATGCTTAATCTGTAGGGGGATTTTAAAATGAAAAATGTATATGAAGGACATTTAGTCGGTACGGACCTGAAAGTAGGAATTGTTGTAGGGCGTTTCAATGAGTTTATTACAAGCAAGCTCTTAGGAGGTGCAGAGGATGCACTTCGCCGTCACGGGGTTAAAGAAGATGATGTATCTGTCGCATGGGTTCCCGGTGTGTTTGAAATTCCTGTCGTTGCACAGCGCATGGCGAAGTCGGGCAAGTACGATGCTGTTATCACACTCGGCACAGTCATTCGAGGAGCCACTCCGCATTTTGAATATGTAAGCGGTGAAGTGGCGAAGGGAGTCGCAAATATAGCTTTAAACGAAGGTCTTCCCGTTATCTTTGGCGTGCTGACAACCGATACAATCGAACAGGCAATTGAACGCGCCGGCACGAAAGCAGGAAACAAAGGCTGGGAAGCTGCGACTGCTGCTATTGAAATGGCAAGCCTCTTCAAAAACATGGAAATATAAAGATCAACCAGTGAGCCAGCTATTCCAGCTGGCTCCTATTTTTTTCGCGCTTTTTTAAGACCATAAATAAAAGACGAATTTTTTCTAATGACATTCTGCCACTGGAGAAGTATAATGAAGTCTTGTGGCTGGCCTCATTTAGAGGTTAAGCGGGTAGGGAGAGGGCGCTTGCAAAGGCAGGCAATTATATGAAAGCATTAGGAGGATTTTTTGGTTTAACCACTCATCAGACTTCTGTTAAACAGGAAGTGATGGCTGGGGTTGTCGGTTTTTTTACGATTGTCTATATTGTGGCAGTCAATGCATTAATTTTATCTGAGTCCGGAATGCCGTTTGAAGGGGCTGTCATCGCGACCATTGCAGCATGTGCACTTGGCTGCATACTCATGGCCTTTATCGGAAACGCCCCGATCATTTTGGTTCCGGGGATGGGCATTAATGCCATGTTTACGTACACGCTCGTACATTCAATGGGATTCACCTGGCAGGAAGCGCTGGGAATTGTAACCGTATCAGGAATATTGTTTATTATCGTCGCTTTTACGCGGCTGTCTGCAATCCTGAGCACAGCGATTCCTCAATCATTAAAGGACGCGATAACAGTGGGCCTCGGATTTTTTCTGCTGCTCATCGGACTTGAAAAAGGTTCACTGATCGTACAGGGAGAAAATTCACTTCTATCCATCGGCGACTTTGCTCATCCTGCGGCCGTGGCAACGCTTATCACATTTGTTGTGGCGATCGTCTTGTTTGTTAAAAACGTTCCGGGGCACTTTTTATGGACCATTTTATTCGGTACGGCACTTTCATTTGTTATGAATATTGAGCCGGCCAATGCAGGTCAGGGTGCAATTTCAAGTGAGTCGTTTATCTGGTTCCAGTTGTCATTCGCTCAATGGATGGAAATTCCCTTTTGGATCGGGATTTTTTCATTAACCATGGTTTTGGTGTTTGAAAATATCGGTCTTATCCATGGGCATGTGACGTTTCTTAAACGGCCGAACACCTATGGTCCCGCTTTAAAAGCTAATGCATTGTCAGCATTCAGTTCAGGTCTTCTCGGGACCAGTCCGACAGTTGCAACAGTTGAAACAACTGCCGCTATGGCGGCTGGCGGCAGGACCGGTTTAACCGCTTTAACAACGGGGATCCTGTTTTTGGTATCCGCTTTATTTATCCCGTATATGGGCTATATTCCCGATCACGCGATTTCACCAATTTTAATTATTATTGGCATCCTGATGATACAGCATATGAAGCATATGGATCTGGAGGATTTTACAGAATCCATTCCGGCAATCATGCTGATTGTGATGATTCCATTTACATTCAGCATTGCAGATGGAATTGCCATTGGCTTTATCCTGTATCCGTTTATGAAATTCATTATGGGCAGAGCGAAAGAAGTGTCGGTCACACTGACGATTATTGCCGGCTTATTTTTGCTCTATTTCATTCTTCATTTCATGCCATTCCTATAACAAAAAACCCAGATTCTTCTGCACTGCAGAAGGATCCTGGGTTTTTTATTTATGCCAGTTCATATAAAAACCTTCTTTGAGGCTTAATATACCGCTTGATTTCCATCCCAAGCTTTCGCCTCAGGTCATTTGGTGCAACTGATTTGGCGATATCAGCCGGTTTGGGGAATATTCCGACCGGATTAAGGTCTACACGTACAATTCCTTCAAAATATTCCTTTTTTTCATGATCCAGAATTCTGGTTTTTACGTATACTGTATAAGCGTCTGTTTCTGTAGCCACTACCTGATGAATATCAAAGTAAAATCGAAAATCTTCAAACATTGTGCCACCTCGGATCTTTTATGTTGGTAAATTAATTATATCAATCTTGCGAAAAAAATGAGAATATGGCAACCTTAAATCACTAGAATGGATGGTGAGGGAAAAATGATGAATGTACCTTTAATTAAATGTCATGGATCAAGCAATGATTTTATTATTTTGGATGAAAAGCATCTGAATACTCGTATAGATGATAAAAAGCGTGCATTAATTGCAGAATTACTATGCAATCGCACATTATCAATTGGAGCAGATGGCATACTTTACATATCAGAAAGTGCTTCTGCTCATGCAAAAATGAGAGTGTTTAATTCAGATGGATCTGAAGCATCGATGTGCGGGAATGGCTTGAGATGTGCCGCCAGATATATTTCTGAAAGAGATCAGCTGGCTAAATTTGATGTGGAAACGATGAAGGCTATTTTAACAGTTGAAAAAGTGGAGTCCATTTATGAGGATATTCCAACTTACGCTGTTGAAATCTCGCCGATTCTCTTTAATCTCGACGCTCTGCCGTTAAACCTTCCGCAGGAAAAGCTGCTGAACCAGACCATGCAAGAGTGGCATCCGGATCTTGAATTCTCCGCGCTTGCTGTACCCAATCCGCATCTGATCACAAATGTCACTTCAGATGTGTTAAACAGTCCTTTGCAGCAGAACCTTGCTGAACAGTTTAATGCGAAAAATGACTGGTTTACAGATGGCGTTAATGTAAGTTTTGTTGTTCCATTGGGACGGAATGAAATTTTTGTCCGCACATTTGAACGGGGAGTCGGATTTACTAATGCATGCGGGACAGCCATGTCTTCTTCAAGCCTTATCCGGGTGTTATTAGGAGAAAGCGAAGCAGACATACCAATCGATGTATACAATGACGGGGGCAGAGTGAAGTGTGTCATCCATAAAAATGGAGACCGATTTGACCATATTGATTTAATCGGCAACGCTACCTTCACTGATTATTACGAATTAGTGGGAAAAGATGACGACCTGTCAACACTTAAAGTTAGCCTCGTAAAAACAACTGATGAGGAATCCATTTATCAGCGAATGGCACAGGCAGCAAAAGAACATATTATTTCTTTAGAGCCAAATCTGCTTTCTCCATCACAATGTTAGTTTTAAAAAATTCCAATCAGTTGGCTGAATATGGTTGACATCTTATTGGGATCGTACTAATATAATAAACAATCAAAATATTTTAACGCGATGACGAAGAGAAGTAGTCTGGTTGGCTTTTTTAAGAGAGCCGGTGGGTGGTGCAAACCGGTAAAAGTGACCTTATGAATGGACTTCTGAGCATCTTGCTGAAACTATAGGGTGTAGGCAAAGACGGTTCACAACCGATAATAGTGGCAGGAGAGCAGTTTTATTTCTCCCTGCAATGAGTGGGTTTCATAATGAAATCAACAAAGGTGGTATCACGGGTCTGCCCGTCCTTTAACAGAGGATGGGTGGGCCCTTTTGTATAACTTTTTATAAAAATAATCTATGATTGGGAAAAGTAAAGTCTGAAACGCTGATACAGAGAGCCTGCGGCAGGTGAAAGCAGGAGAGCGTCCAGCTTGAATGGGCCCATGAGAGTTGCTTTGAATAACAGTAGAAGCAGACGGTTTATCCACGTTACAGGATTTCAGAGTGAGAGCTGAAGGCTCTAACGCGAGGTGGTACCGCGGGTTTTCCCGTCCTCCGTGCAGATTTATTCTGCACGGAGTTTTTTTATTTTCTAAACAAGTTGGAAGAGGTGTCAATAGTGAGCAGAGTAGAGCAGAGTGAAGCAAGAACAGCAGTAATAAATGGTGATTCCCTGACACCAATAACCATCTTTCAAAGTATTAAGGGTGAAAAAAAGTGTTTGCTGGAAAGTTCATTAAAGCATGAAGAAACAGGCAGATATTCTTTTATCGCTGCCAACCCTTATGCGGAGTTGATTGGTAAAGGAAATAACACAGCTATATTAGACCACAGGACAGGTGAAAAGCGGCAGGAAACAGGAAAGCCCCTGGAGCATCTTCAGTCGCTGTTGGATGAGCAGAGAATTATCCCGCCCAAACACCATCCATTTGCCGGCGGCGCTATTGGCTATATCGGATATGATGCAATTAGATTGTATGAAGACATCGGGCAGATTCCGAAGGATGAAATTGACATGCCTGATATTCATTTAATGCTGTATGACACTACCATCATGTATGACCATAAAAGACATGAAGTTACGATATCAGTCCTAAATCCCAAAAACACTTTTACGGAAGCTGAAATAGATGAAAAAATTTCAAGCATCAAATCGCAGCTCACCAGCTACGAAAATGTGCAGTCAGGTTTGGACCAGCTTTCTGTCTTACATTACACATCTAACATTGCCCGCAGTCAGTACTTGGAGGCGGTTGAAAAAGCAAAAACTCATATTCAAAAAGGAGACATCTTTCAAATTGTTTTGTCCCAGCGCTTAAGCGCGCCATTTACCGGTTCACCTTTTTCCTTTTATCGAAAACTGCGGCAGGATAATCCTTCTCCATATATGTTCTTTATCCAGTTTGACGATTATACGGTTTTAGGTGCTTCTCCTGAGAGTTTGATAAAGGTAAACGGTTCTGAAGTCACAACAAATCCGATCGCAGGAACCAGGAAAAGAGGCATATCAAAAGAAGAAGACCTGCTTTTGGAACAAGAGCTGCTGCAGGATGAAAAAGAATTAGCAGAGCACCGGATGCTTGTTGATCTTGGACGGAATGATTTAGGAAAAGTATGTGAGATTGGTACTGTTGAATTAACAAAGTATATGTTAATTGAAAGGTACCAGCACGTTATGCATATAGTATCCGAGGTAAAAGGGATATTAGCCGGTCAAATGTCCGGCCTGGAGGCACTCGTGTCAACGCTTCCGGCAGGTACAGTGTCCGGGGCACCGAAAATTCGGGCCATGCAGCTGATAAACGAGCTTGAACCGCATAAAAGAGGCGTATACTCCGGCGCAGTCGGTTATGTAGGCTTTGACGGCAACCTGGATTTTGCCCTGGCAATCCGCACGATGGTCATTAAAGATCAAATTGCCCATGTGCAGGCTGGAGCAGGTGTTGTATACGATTCGGTTCCGGAGCTGGAGTATCAGGAAACGTTAAATAAAGCCAAGTCATTGCTGGAGGTGACATCATGATTCTGCTAATTGATAATTATGATTCATTTACCTATAACCTCTATCAATACCTTGGCGAAGTCGATCATGTGGAAGTCGTGCGAAATGATAAAATAACCATTAAGGAAATTGAAGACATGAACCCTTCACTGATTGTCATTTCACCAGGTCCGGGACACCCGGCTGATGCAGGGATATGCGTTGATTTAATTCAGAAGATTGGAACAAAAATCCCGATTCTCGGTGTTTGCCTCGGTCATCAGGCAATCGGTTATGCATTTGGTGCAGCAATAGACATTGCCCGTAATGTCATGCACGGGAAAGTATCCACAATCAATCATTTTGCACCGGCGCTGTTTGGACCTTTAGATTCCATTGAAGTGATGAGATACCACTCACTGGTGATCAACCGTTCAACTTTACCTGAAATCTTAGAGGAAATTGCCACGTCAGCAGATGATCATGAAATAATGGCAGTCAAGCATAGGGAACAGCCGATACTTGGGCTGCAGTTCCACCCGGAATCAGTGGGAACGGGCAGAGGAAAAGAATTAGTTAAAGAGGCAGTTTTGTTTTTAGCAAAGTAGGCAGCATAGACGAGAATAGGCAGGAGAGTGGAGAACAGATGAGAGAATTTATTCAAAAAGCAGAGCAGGGTTGCAGTTTAACAGAAACAGAAATGATGCAGGCAAGTGAAGCTATGTTTAATGAACGGACCGATAATGAAGACATCAAACAATTCCTGTTGGCATTGAAGCAAAAAGGGGAAACCGTCGATGAAATTGTGGGTCTAGTGAAAGTCGTTCGCAGGCACGCTTTGCAGATTGACGCTACAACTCAAAATATTATGGATAACTGCGGAACAGGGGGCGATGGATCTCAAAGTTTCAACATAAGCACGTGTGCGGCCTTTGTTATTGCCGGAGCGGAAGTTCCCATCGCTAAGCACGGCAACAGAAGTATTTCCAGTAAAACAGGCAGCGCCGATGTGCTGGAACATCTGGGCGTCAGACTTGATTTTTCAGCAGCTGAGGTCAGGGATCTATTAACGCATAATAAAATTGCTTTTTTATTCGCCCCGCATGTTCATCCGGGAATAAAAAAGGTTATGAAAGCCCGGAAAGAATTAGGAGTGCCGACCATTTTTAATTTAATCGGCCCACTGACAAACCCAATCGAACTGGATACGCAGCTGGTTGGAATTTATCGAAGAGATATGCTTGAAACGATGGCTGAGGCCCTTAATCGATTAGGGCGAAAAAGAGGTGTTGTGATCAGCGGGGCAGGACATATGGATGAAGCCTCGCTTGAAGGCATCAACCACCTTTCCATCGTTCAGGATGGAAAAGTCAGCACCCTTCAGCTGAGTCCGGAAGAAGTTGGGCTGCTGTCGGTTCCAAATGAAAAAATCAAGGGTGGAGATTCAATGCAAAATGCTGAAATACTTCGGTCTATTTTAGAAGGCAAGCACTCAGCATACCGAGACACCGTCCTGTTAAATGCAGGCATTGCCCTATATGCACACGGCACCGCCGACACCATTGAAAAAGGAATTGAATTGGCAAGAAAAAGCATTGATTCAAAAGCAGCATTAAGATGCTTGGAAGAATTAATTCGTTTCAGTAATCAAAAGGAGCTTGCCCAATGACTAAAACCATCCTGGATACGATATTAGAACAAAAAGCCATTGAAGTTGAACAAATAAATGCAGACCCAGCGTTATTGTTAAAGCGCGTGGCTGCCATTCCACATAAGCAAACGTTACAAGAGTTGCTTGAAAAGCGCGATAAGCTGGGGGTAATAGCTGAGATCAAACGGGCGTCCCCGTCCAAAGGGCTGATTAATGGCGACATTGATCCTGTAAAGCAGGCATTGCTATATGAGGCAAATGGGGCATCAGCCATCTCTGTCCTGACGGATGAACAATTTTTTAAAGGCACGATGGAGGATTTATCAAATGTTGCAGAAGCGGTCTCGATCCCTGTCCTGTGCAAGGACTTTATCATTGATGAAGTTCAGTTAAAACGGGCCAAAAATGCAGGTGCATCCATCGTGTTATTAATCGCTGCTGCACTGGATCAGCCAACGCTTCAAAAATTGTACCTTCAAGCTGTCGAGTTGGGCCTGGAGGTTCTAGTTGAAGTTCACAATGAAGAAGAATTACAAAGAGCGCTCGAAACAGGCGCAGCACTGATTGGTGTGAATAACCGGAATTTAAAAACCTTTGAAGTGGATTTGACGATCAGTAAAGATCTTGCCGCAAAAATGCCGCTAAACGAAATTCACTTCATTAGCGAAAGCGGTATATTGACCCAAAAAGAAGCAAAAATCGCAGCAAATTCCGGTGCGAAAGGAGTGCTGGTCGGTGAGGTATTGATGAGGTCAGAAAGTGCGGGCGCACTCCTTCGCTCCCTTCAGGTCCCATTGGAAGGTGATGACATATGAAAGTGAAAATCTGCGGCCTGCAGGAGCCGGAACATGTTCTGGCTGCGGTCGATGCAGGTGCTGACTACATCGGATTTGTTTTCGCACCAAGTAAAAGAAGAGTTTCACCCAGACAGGCAGCGGCACTGGCATCCTTGATTCCGCCTCGTGTCAAAAGGGTTGGGGTGTTTGTTAACCCGACTCAGGATGAATTGGATGAAGCAATCCTCGTAGCTGGACTGGATATAATTCAGCTGCACGGGGAAGAATCAAACGAATTTTGCGCAAAACAGGTGAAGCCGGTAATAAAGGCGTTTAGCATTATATCCAAAAATGATGTTATGAACCTTGGAAACTACGACGTTCTTTATCACCTTGTGGATGCACCTGGAACCGGCTACCGCGGCGGCAGCGGACATTCATTTGACTGGTCGCTCATACCGCAAGGTAACAAACCCAGTCATTTATTTCTGGCAGGCGGATTATCTTCTGAAAATATAAAAAAAGCAATCAATGAAGTTAAACCGTACGGGGTGGATGTATCAAGCGGTGTTGAAACGAATGGAGTAAAGGATATACAAAAAATTAAAACATTTATTCATTTAGCGAAAGCGTGAGGAGTGGAACAGCATGACAACTTATATACAGCCGGACCAAAACGGGCAATTCGGCCAATTCGGGGGAAGATTCGTACCAGAAACACTGATGCAGGCTGTCCTTGAACTTCAGGAAGCATATGAGGAAGCACAGCGTGATCCTGCTTTTCATGATCTTCTTGAACATTACTTAAAAGATTACATCGGCAGGGAAAATCCATTATACTTTGCTGAAAATCTGACACAAAAATTAGGCGGCGCAAAAATCTATTTAAAAAGAGAAGACCTGAACCATACTGGTGCCCATAAAATTAATAATACGATCGGGCAGGCGCTGCTGGCTGTCAGGATGGGTAAGAAAAAAATTGTGGCAGAAACCGGAGCAGGTCAGCATGGTGTAGCTACTGCAACTGTTTGTGCACTATTAAACCTGGATTGTGTCATTTTTATGGGAGAAGAAGACATTCGTCGTCAGCAGTTAAATGTGTTTCGGATGGAGCTTTTAGGCGCTAAAGTAATCAGCGTAACGCACGGAAGCGGTACTTTAAAAGACGCTGTTAATGAGGCGATGCGTTACTGGGTCTCCAATGTGGAAGATACTCATTATATTATCGGATCTGTTTTAGGGCCGCATCCGTTTCCACAAATGGTAAGGGACTTCCAAAGCGTGATCGGAAAAGAAACAAAACAGCAGATTCTTGAAAAAGAGCAGCGTTTACCCGATACAATCATCGCCTGTATTGGCGGCGGAAGTAATGCAATGGGAATGTTTTATCCCTTTATAGACGATGAAGAGGTTAAGCTGATCGGCGTGGAAGCGGCAGGTTCAGGTATTCAAACCGGCAAGCATGCTGCGACACTTACTGCTGGTGAAGTGGGGATTTTACACGGTTCTTTAATGTATCTTCTTCAAAATGAAGACGGTCAGATCCAGGAAGCTCATTCCATTTCTGCCGGACTTGATTATCCCGGGGTCGGACCGGAGCACAGCTTCCTTCATGAAACGAAGCGTGTGCAGTATACCTCCGTTACAGACAGCGAAGCACTGGGGGCATTGGAGCTCCTTTGCCGGACAGAGGGCATTATTCCGGCACTGGAGACCGCCCATGCGATTCATCACGCAGCTGAAGTGGCGAAAGAATCACCAAAAGATCACATCATTGTTATCTGTCTTTCCGGCCGGGGCGACAAGGATGTTATGACCGTAAAAAGTGCATTGGAGGAACGGGATAATGGGTAAAAAACAAATTCAAGATGCGATTGAAAAAGTTGTCAGCAATGGCCAAAAAGCGTTTATACCCTACATTATGGCAGGAGATCCGGGGCTGGAGAATTTAAAAGATCAGCTCCTCTTCCTTCAGGAAGCTGGTGCGACAGCCGTTGAGCTTGGTATTCCTTTTTCCGACCCTGTTGCGGACGGGCCCACGATTCAAGAAGCTGGAAAACGCGCGTTAGAAAGCGGCACAACGCTTAAAAAAGTGCTGGAAACATTGAAATTATGCCGGGGGGACATTCATATCCCCGTTGTATTAATGACCTATATTAATCCCGTGTTCAAATATGGTCTGCAGCGATTTTTTAAGGACAGCGAAGAAGCGGGGGTAGACGGCTTAATCATTCCTGATGTGCCGCTTGAGCAGAGACCGCTGATTGAAGCCAATATGAATCAGACAGATCTTGCATTAATTCAACTTGTCACGTTAACCAGTCCCATCGAGCGCATTGAGCGTCTGGCAAAAGCATCGGAAGGCTTTTTATACGCTGTTACGGTGACAGGCATTACCGGCGCAAGATCTGCTGTCAGTGAGAAACTGGAAAGCTTTTTATATACATTAAAAAAACACAGCAGCGTACCTGTACTGGCCGGGTTCGGCATTTCCACTCCTGAACAGGTTAAGGAAGTTGCTTCATTAGGGGATGGTGTAATTGTCGGCAGCAGAATCGTTGACCTGCTGCATCAGGGCAAACGGGAGGATATACGCCAGCTGATCCAGGCTGCCGCCAATACTGAAGTGAATGTTGATTAATTCCAAAATGAATTGCCTGTCAGACTGATTGAATTGCTTGTCATTTGAAATGCGCAAGTTAGAAATGCAAGCGTCTGTTTAATTATCCGAGCTGACTTCCCTGCTGAAGTCAGTTTTTTTTATATTGGTTTGGCTGCCTGCAATTGGAGGAACGTATTAATAATGAGTTAATTCAAAATTCAGATCAACAAAAAGGAGAGAGAATGATGAAGTTGTCCAATGAACAAATAGAGGAACGATTATCAACTTTAATAAATTGGGAAATAAATGAGAAGGGGGAAATTGAAAAGGAATTTATATTTGATTCCTATTTAAGCGGAATAGACTTTTCAGGTAAAGTAGGAAATGAAGCTGAAAACAAAGCTCATCATCCTGAGATCACTATTCAGTTTAAAAAAGTAATTATTCGATCGAAAACGCATGATTCAGATGGTTTAACAGAAAAGGACTTTTCACTGGCGCATGCGGTAGAACGGCTATATGATTATTAATTGATCAGCTTAGTTTAACCCCGTTGTTGTTATTTGTACGGCATTGATTGGCACTGAAGGTGTTAGTCCGCTGCGGGAGAGGTGAGAACTTTATGGTTCAGAGCACCTTCGCCGGAGATCAATTGCCAGGTCAAAATGCAAATTATTAGAAAGTGTCTGTAACAAAGGAGATTCGAGGATGAAAAAAAAAGTGCTGGTGGTTGAGGATGAAAAAAATCTGGCCAGATTTATTGAACTTGAATTAGCCCACGAAGGCTATGATGTAAAAATTGCATTGGATGGCAGGGAAGGTCTGACGATTGCTCTTGAGGAAGACTTTGATATTATCCTTCTTGATTTAATGCTGCCGTCATTAAATGGAATGGAAGTGTGCAGGAGAATCAGGCAGGCAAAGCAAACACCAGTCATCATGATCACCGCGAAGGATGGAGTTATGGACCGGGTATCCGGACTCGACAGCGGGGCAGATGATTATATTGTTAAACCCTTTGCCATTGAAGAACTGCTCGCCAGAATGAGGGCTTTAACAAGGAGAAGTTCTGATCGGCACGGTGAGAAATCCCAGTCTGTATATGTTCACAAGGAACTGGCAATTAATACCGAATCCTATAAAGTTCAAAGAGGGGACATGGATATTTCTTTAACAAAAAGAGAGTTTGATCTTCTTCTCATGCTGATTGAGAACAAAGATATTGTGCTGACCAGAGACAGAATACTAGAGCGAGTGTGGGGATTTGATACAGAGGTTGAAACAAATGTTGTCGACGTTTATATCCGCCATTTGCGGCATAAAATTGATCCTCCTGATGGACCGGGCTATATAGAAACCATCCGGGGAACCGGGTATGTGATTCGCTCATGACAAAATTAAAAAAATTTTGGAACCATTTATCTTTAAGATGGAAATGGACCATTGCCGGTGCGGCATCTATTTTTCTCGCATTTTCTTTATTCAGCCTGATATTGATTGTAGCCATGAGCCAGTGGATGATACAGGAGGAGGAATCGTCAGTTGATGCCGTTTTAAATGATCTCGCTGATTTTTATCAAAGCAGGGGACCGAGAGTAACGATTGATGATGTATATGAAAGCCGTGATCTGCTGGAACAGATTTATGAAAAAGGACAGACGATCCGCCTGTATAATCAGGACGGATTTGAAATGTTCACGATTCAAAATGAACAGACGCCTTTATCGGTTCCATTTTCTCCGATCAGCCAAAAGGAAATAACGGCAGGCAAGTCAAAAAACCAGGACGTGCTGGTTGGCAGATCACCCATTCGCTCCCAGCAGTTTAATGGCTATGTAGAAGTAATTCATCCTCTGACTATGTATAAATCCATGCAAAACTACATGATTCTTCTTTCTCTTATTTTAGGGGTAGGGGCATTGCTGTTTAGCGGTGTCATCGCCTACTTGATGGCTGGAAGATTCGTTTCACCTGTTGTGGCTTTAGGACTGGCTATGCGTAAAACTCAAAAGGAGGGTTTTCAGCAGCAGCTGGATATTCCAGTCGTACAGGATGAGGTTGGAGGGCTTGTTGAAATTTTTAATGAAATGATGGATGAATTAGAATCAACATTTATGAAGCAGCGTCAATTTGTAGAAGATGCGTCTCATGAACTGAGAACACCGATTCAGATCATTGAAGGCCATTTGTCCCTGATTAACCGATGGGGAAAAGAAGATCCCGCTGTTCTGGAAGAATCACTTGGAATTTCAATACAGGAACTGGATCGAATAAAAAGACTGGTTAATGAATTATTGATCTTATCAAAAACGGACCGGGAAGTTGCAGTTTCTCCTGATGCAACTGCAGTACCAAATAAGATTATTCAGACTGTAACCGCCAATATAAAAAACATCCATCCGGACAGAACACTGGCAGTGTCACTGGAAGATGAGGACGAAGTGATCTCCATTGATCCCCATCATCTTGAACAGCTGTTAATCATTTTGCTTGAAAATGCCATTAAATATTCTTCAGAAGATAAGCCGATTGAGATAAAAACCACAAAAAGCGGGCATTTCTTTGAGATTTCGGTTCAGGATAAAGGATCAGGAATTCCAAGCGAACATATCCCCTATATTTTTGACCGCTTTTACCGGGTTGATAAAGCAAGAAGCCGTGATCAGGGAGGAAATGGACTGGGGCTATCCATTGCAAAAAGGCTCCTTACACTGTATAACGCAGACATTGCTGTGGAAAGCAAGCTGAATATGGGCACCAAAATGACCATGCGCTTTCCGGTTATTAATCAATCGGATCAATAGGCAGCTCTTTTTCAAACTGTATTTTGCTCTTGGGAATCGTGATTTCAAGTACACCATCTTTTGCTTCTGCACAAGCCCCTTTTTTTGAGATTGGAGAAGGAAGAGCAATTTTTATTTCAGCTTTATCCGGGATGCGGATTATTAAATGCGATAACGTATGGTGCACTTTTACATCATGCAGCGGGCACTCGGCTATTTCCACATGAATAAATAAATAGTGAAATGATTCAAACAGGGTATAAGGTAAAGAGGATGAATCAGTGTTGGATGATCCATTGGGGGGAAGCTGATTTTCAAAAGACTGCTTCATATAATCCTGCAGCCAATTTTGCCACTCATTTGGCGAGTTTGCTTTTGGAAATAACGACTGCCAGAAATCCATCTAATTCACCCCCTTACATAGTGGTATATGATCGTTTGGGCATAATTATGAACAGACCAGCTGTCGGGATTCCAAGACTCTTGTCAACAGGATGGGATAATTCCAGATTGAAATTATGTCTTTTTAAAAAATGAATAAAGATTCATAAAGGAGGTTCCTATTTAAAAATTTGAAAAAATAGCGCGAAAGGCTTTATCTCATTCCTTTACAGTGATAAAATGGCTCTGTAAGCGTTTTAGCTCAATTTAATTACTATTTTTATATAGCGTTTTTATACATAAATATTTTGTATAAAAATGTCCAACATGTTGGAGGTTTTCAAGATGAGAAAACAGGCGGAACAACAAGATTTGTCCACTATCAATTTTTCAGGTCCGAACCTGGGATACATGATCGAAATGTACGATTTGTATCTGGAGGATCCAGCTCAGGTAGATGAGGAACTTCAGGCGTATTTTAAAGAACATGGCTCTCCAGGATCCGTAAAAGGAAAAAGCGCAGACGCTTCAAAGGAAGTAACGATTGAAGGAACCGATTACAGCAAGGTGATAGCCGCTGTTCAACTGGCAGAAAGCATACGTACATACGGCCATTTAGCAGCAGATATAAATCCTTTAAAAGATCGTGAAAAAGACACCCATCGAATTGAACTTGATTCGTATAATCTCTCTAAAGAAGACCTTAGGAAGATTCCTGAAAGTGTAATTATTGAAAATTCACCGCAGGAAGTAACAGACGGATATGAAGCGATTCAATATTTAAAAAAGATGTACACCAAATCAATTGCGATTGAATACGCGCATGTCCATAACCAGGAAGAAAAAAAATGGCTCAAGAATTACATTGAAACCGGAATTCTTGATGAAACCGTTACTACTGAAAAGAAAAAAGCATTGCTTAATCGATTAATCCAAGTAGAAGGATTTGAAAACTTTGTCCACAAAACGTTTGTAGGGCAGAAGCGTTTTTCTATTGAAGGTTTGGATGCGATGGTTCCTCTATTGGATGAAATCATTCAAACAGCAGTTGAAAAAGGTGCTGAGTCAATTAATATCGGCATGGCTCATAGAGGCCGTCTTAATGTCCTGGCTCATGTCATCGAAAAGCCTTACGAAATGATCTTCGCCGAGTTTCAGCATTCTCCAAGCAAAGACCTGATTCCTTCAGAGGGTTCCATAGGGATTACATATGGCTGGACTGGAGACGTAAAGTATCACCTTGGGGCTGATCGAAATGTGAAAAAAGAGGATTCAGTCACTACCCGGATTACTTTAGCCAACAATCCAAGCCATCTTGAAGTAGTTAGTCCAATTGTTGCCGGCTATACGCGGGCGGCTCAGGAAAACCGCAAAAAGGCAGGCTATCCTGAACTTTCCACTAAATCCTCGTTAGCAATCATGATACACGGGGATGCAGCGTTTCCGGGTCAGGGAATTGTAGCGGAAACATTAAATATGAGCCAGTTAAGAGGCTATCATACAGGGGGATCCATTCATGTTATAGCTAATAATATGATTGGTTTTACGACAGAATCATTTGATTCACGGTCAACTCAATATGCATCCGATACAGCAAAAGGCTTTGAAGTTCCGATTATTCATGTGAATGCAGATGACCCTGAAGCCTGCCTGGCAGCTGCGATTATGGCAACAGAATACCGTTCTAAGTTCGGCAAGGATTTTGTTATTGATTTAATCGGCTACCGCCGTTTCGGTCACAATGAAATGGATGAGCCGATGGTGACAAACCCAAAAATGTATACCATCATTACAAAGCATGACAATGTGCGGGCATTGTATGAAAAACAGCTTGTAAAAGAAGAGGTACTATCGACGGAAGAAGCAAATTCCATGAGAGAATCAAATCAGGAGTTGCTACAAAAAGCGTACGATTCTGTTCCAAAATCAGAGAAAGATCCAGATACGATCATGGATCCTCCTAAAAAGGTGATATCACCTTTGAATGATATTACTACTTCAGTAGAACTGAATCGTCTAATGAAAATGAATGAAGATTTACTTACATGGCCAAAAGAGTTTAATGTGTTTAAGAAGCTAGAAAAAATCCTGAAACGGCGTCTTGAACCATTTACAAAAGAAGGCAAGATTGACTGGGCACATGCTGAAACACTGGCATTTGGCGCCATCCTTCAAGACGGTGTGCCAATCCGGTTGAGCGGACAGGATTCTCAGCGGGGAACTTTTGCTCATCGTCATCTGGTTCTCCATGATGAACAGTCTGGGGAAGAAATCACTACACTGCATCATGTTGACGGAGCAAAGGCATCATTTGTGGTGTATAACTCTCCATTAACAGAGGCAGCAGTTGTCGGCTATGAGTACGGCTATAATGTGACGTCTCCTGAAACACTTGTGCTTTGGGAAGCGCAATACGGAGACTTTGCAAATATGGCTCAAGTCATGTTCGATCAGTTTGTTTCTTCAAGCCGTGCGAAGTGGGGGCAAATATCCGGACTTGTTATGCTGCTTCCACATGGTTACGAAGGACAGGGACCTGAGCATTCCTCGGGGAGAATGGAGCGTTTCTTAACGCTGGCAGCCGAGAACAACTGGACAGTTGCAAATTTAACGAGTTCAGCACAGTATTTTCATATTCTGCGCAGACAGGCGGCCATCCTGAAACGTGAAGAAGTAAGACCTCTTGTCATCATGACGCCTAAGAGTCTTCTTCGTCACCCAATCGTATCAAGAGGAATTAATGAATTTACTGAAGGATCATTTAAACCATTAATTGAGCATGAAGAATATGGCCAGCAGAAGGATAAAGTGGAACGCCTCGTTTTCTCAACAGGGAAAGTCGGTGTTGATCTGCTGGAACGGGCAGCGAAAGAAGAAAATAATGACTGGCTGCATTTGATTCGTATAGAAGAAATCTATCCGTTCCCAATGGATGCAGTGCAGGAAATTATTGAGCGCTATCCGAACCTGAAGGAAATTAAATGGGTTCAGGAAGAACCGAAAAATATGGGTGCATGGACGTTTGTGGAACCGCGTCTTCAAAAGCTGGCTCCAGAAGATGTTGCAGTAGAATATATTGGACGCCGCAGAAGAAGCAGTCCAGCTGAGGGCGACCCGACTGTGCACAAAAAAGAACAGACCAGAATTCTAAACGACTCAATTACAAAGCAATAATGATCCAATAGAGGAGGACGTCGCAGTGGCAGAGATTAAAGTACCGGAATTAGCAGAATCAATTACAGAAGGAACAATTGCACAATGGCTGAAACAACCGGGTGAACAGGTTGAAAAAGGCGAATATATCGTTGAGCTTGAAACGGATAAAGTAAACGTTGAGGTGATTTCTGAAGAAGCGGGAGTCATTAAAGAACTAAAAGCAGACGAAGGCGATACAGTAGAGGTTGGCCAGGTCATCGCGATCGTTCAGGCTGGTGAAGGCGAAGAGCCTTCTTCAGATTCTGCAGAGCCAAAACAAGAAGAAAAGCCGGCGGATACAGACACTGCCGTAAAAACAAAATCAGACACTCCCGACAATTCGGGTGAAGAAGCAGAAGAAGTGAAAAAGGGCAGAACCATTGCTTCACCTTCTGCAAGAAAGCTGGCAAGAGAAAAAGGCATTGATCTTTCAGAGGTGTCTCCAGTCGATCCTATGGGCCGCATACGCAAGCAGGATGTAGAATCTCATAGTTCTAAACCAGCAGCACCTCAAAAACAGGAATCAAAGCCGGCTGCAGCGAAACAGTCAGCACCTAAAAAAGAGGACACTAAACCGGTTGTTCGTGAAAAGATGTCAAGACGCCGTCAGACTATTGCTAATCGACTGGTAGAAGTACAACAGACTGCAGCGATGCTGACAACGTTTAACGAAATTGACATGACACATGTGATGGATCTTCGCAAACGCAAAAAAGACAAGTTCTTTGAAACAAATGATGTGCGCTTAGGCTTTATGTCATTCTTTACTAAAGCGGTTGTAGCAGCACTGAAAAAATATCCGTACGTAAATGCTGAAATTGATGGCGATGAAGTCGTTCTAAAAAAATATTATGATGTAGGTGTAGCAGTATCGACTGACGACGGATTGGTTGTACCGATTGTTCGTAACTGCGACCGTAAAAACTTCGCTGAAATTGAAGGAGAAATTGTTGAACTGGCTAAAAAAGCTAAAAACAAAAAACTTCAATTAAGCGACTTGCAAGGCGGGTCATTTACGATCACAAACGGCGGAGTTTTTGGATCACTCCTTTCAACACCTATTTTAAATGGACCTCAGGTCGGAATTTTGGGCATGCATACGATTCAGCTTCGCCCTGTAGCGATCGATGCTGAGCGTATGGAAAATCGCCCGATGATGTATATCGCGTTATCCTATGACCACAGAATTATTGATGGCAAAGAAGCAGTAAGCTTCCTCGCTATGGTGAAAAAACTGCTTGAAAATCCGGAAGACCTGCTTCTTGAAGGATGATAAACACACAAAAAAAGCCTGGCTTAAAAGCCGGCTTTTTTTGTGTGTAAAATAAAAAACATCCAGCCCTTAAAGGATTGGATGCTATGTAAAACGTTATCTTTTGCTTCTGCGGGCATGAATGCCTCTTTTTTTAATTTCTTTGCGTAAAATGTTTTGAGTGTCCTGTTCCCCATGCTTTTCTGCATCTCTGTATGCGGCCATAAGCTGTTCATTACTTAAAATTTTCATCATATCGACCTCCTTTAAGTAATAATGGAATATTCTTATTATTCCATTAACAGAATTATATCTTTAAACTTATCAGGATACAACCAATAACCTCTAATGTTATGAAACTGTATTATTTGCGACATACCATAAAAAAATATGCTGTCACTTCAATTTTAATGAAATAAAATAATAAAAAAACTCCAGGTTATGCGTAGGCGTTTTCTTCCGATATAATAGGTGATAAGACAAATGATGAAAAACAAATCATCGGCAGTAAGAGAGGAATTCAAATGGAGTTTACCCTTTTTAATGAACTGTCAGAACAATTCGGTTACCTGAGCATGTTCCTTTTCAGCTGGCTTTTATTTTTTGGGCTTCCTTTGCCCAATGAACTGGCAGCAGCTTTTTCAGGAATGATGTCGACAGACCCATCCTATAATACGGTCATCGCTTTTACATCAACCTATTTAGGGTTAATATCCAGCGCCTCAGCGGCTTATGGCATCGGGCGGTTACTGGGACCGAAAATTGAACATCTGATTAAAAAATCAAAGCTGCATACGAAATGGGATCGGGGGATTTCTTTTATTAACCGGTTTGGCGGTTGGGCTATTGCGCTTAGCTTCTTTGTCCCGGGAGTAAGATGGGTAATGCCTTATATCGCTGGGGTTACGAAACAGCGTTTTTGGCAATTTTGTTTGTTTGCCTACCCTGCAGCTTTTATTTGGGCAATGATTTATTTTCAAATCGGCCGTGCTTTTCCTTTGATTTATCCCGATATTATTGAAAACCTAAAATATATCGTCCCTGCCTCTGCTGTTTTGCTAGGCACTGTATTATTTTTTTCACAGGCACGTAAACGCACAATAAAACAAAAAGAAAACGGATCCTTGTGAAATCAAAGGATCTTTGTTTTTTTCAGGCGGTGATTATTTGCAGCGATTTCATATTGATGTCATTAAAGGTTCTGCTACATACTATGAACTCGGAAAGCTTCAGGCTGAAAAATTTATTCAAACTCCTCTATATAAAACACATAGCATAAGAAGGGCCAGATCAGAAAAACAATATACGGCAGACCTTGAGCAAGCCAAATACTTCTATGAAAAATTTTCACCCGGATTATGGCAGGAGCTTGAGGGAGTTGCGTCAGCAGTGGACTGGTCAAAAGAAGCTGTTCTGCATGAATACTCGGGTTATCAGCAGGACTGGATTAAATCCGGCTGTTCTTCGTTAATGAAAGATGGCTTTTATGCACGAAATTATGATTATCATCCTAAAACGTATGAAGGCCGTCTAATCCTGTGGAGGCCTGAGGGGGGATATGCCTCTATTGGAACAAGTGGACGAATGATTGGCCGCATTGACGGGATGAATGAAAAGGGCCTAGTCGTCGGCTATCATTTTGTTAACCGGAGAAATCCTGCGGCTGGTTTTATTTGTGCAACGGTCGCCCGGTTTTTACTGGATTCCTGTGCCAACACAGAAGAAGCTGTTGCCATGCTTAAACAGCTTCCTCATCGTCATGCTTTTAATTATTCTCTATACGATGCTGCTGGGGAAGCAGTAGTAGTAGAAGCATCGGGCAGGGGAACCGCAGTAAGAAGAGCAGGGATCATGGCATGTACAAATCATTTTCAAACCGCAGGTCAGCTTGCTGAAAACCGTTATCATCTTGTAGAATCAAAGGAGCGTCTGCAAAAATTAGAACAGCGCCAAAATACAAAAATGACCCCGCTAGAAGCATATTACTATTTTAACGATCCCTCTCATGGGATTTTCAAGAAAAACTATGGCAGCTGGGCAGGGACAATTCATACTGCTGTATACGTTCCCAAGAATTTAACGATGATCTTCGGGGCAGGAGAGAATGCTCAGCCTGTATCCATCGATTTTAAAGAATGGCTAAATTCAGGTAACTTTCCGATAACTAAAATTTTTGGTAAAATTGATAGTCATGAACGCTTTCATCACACCAATCAATAACTTAATTCAGCATTCCAACGGCTTATTGAAACAGTTTGCAGCACGCGTTATACTCATGAAGTAGAGGAAGGAGTGAATAAATATGATCCATCAGGAATGGAATACAAGACCCGCCCAAAAAAAGGTTGTTTGTGTTCACGATAAAGCAGAAAAATATGTAGTGAATACTGTTTTAACAGTAGGCAAAACTTATGAAGTTCAAAATGAAACCGAAGAATTTATCTTTATTATTGATAACACAGGTAAAGTGGGAGGATTTTACAAAGATTACTTTAAAGATGCTTAATGAAAAGCGCCAGTTATTTTAATAAACTGGCGTTTCCTTCTTTTCAATTAGAATTGTTCCCATTATAATTGGAGTAAGAACTTCACATAAAGGGGAAAACGCTATGTTCAATGAAAGGATCGCATTAAAAATCAGGCTTGAACAAATGGTGGATGCAGAGGAACGAATTCTTCAGGAATTTAGAAAAGAAAGAGAAACGATTTTGGAACGCTTAAGAGAATTAGATTCTATACAAAGCGAAAACGGCAGTCAAGATCTTCAATCCCATTACACACCCGACATTGTCCCATTATCTTCTCTAAATGACTCAGAAAATGTTCCTCGACCTGCCACTAAACGCATTCCTAAAACGAAAAAAATTGGTAAATCAAGGCAGATGCATGAAGCAGCATTCAAGATTTTACGTGAGCGGCTTCAGCCTGTAAAAGGAACAGAGATTCAGGAATTTATTTTTAATGAAACCGGATTTAAAGTAGCCAATATGACTACCTTTATGAAAACAATCCAGCGAAAAGAAAAACAGGTCCGCAAACTGGACCGTGGACTGTACATATTTGAAAAAGAATCGTGAATATCTCCTCAAAATACCCACTTATAGCTAATAAACCCCCATTCATATGAAAATGGGGGTTTATTAATTGCTATTTATTGGTTTGACTTTCTTTTATCATCTGTTTAATTTCTTTTAATTCATTTTGTACTTCCCTTAATTTTACATCAGTCGGGGAAGGATTCTCAGCCTGATTGGCTTCTTCTACATTTGTGACAACCACTCCGACAAACAAATTAAAAATGACAAATGTACCAATTAAAATGAATGTCACAAAAAACCACCAAGAAGTAGGATCCTCAGCCAAAATCGGCCTCATTACACCGCTTGCCCAGGATTCAAGCGTAACTACCTGGAACAGTGTCAGCAAAGAGGAATGAAGTGTGCCAAAATATTCAGGCGCGATTGATTTAAATAAAGTAGTTCCTATAACCCCGTATATGTAAAAGAATATACCAAGCAGGAGCATGATCGTTCCCATTGAAGGGATCGTCATCAGCAGGGCGTTAACCATTTTTCTTAAAGAAGGAATAATGGAAATCGCTCGAAGCACCCGCAGTACACGGAGAATTCGTAAAACTGTGACGTAGTGGCCCCCGATAAATAGATGACCGCTTGCAACAATAATAAAGTCAAATAAATTCCACGGTTCTTTAAAAAAGGAGGTAAGAGAGCGGCTGGCGAACATGCGAATCAGAATTTCAACTGTGAAAATCCACAGCAGTATTTGATCAGCTGCAATAAACCAGTTTTTATAGCTTGAATACACCCCTGAATAGGTTTCTAATCCAATAATTACAGCATTTAATAAAATCAATCCAATAATGAAATTTGTAAAATATGGATGATTTGCAATCAACAAGCATTTTTTTCTGACTTCCTGCATTCTACTGAATCTCTCCTTTCACTTAATCCACAGTTTATTCTACTTCATTGCAAGTGAATCTGCCATTCATTCCTGTTGATAATCGGTATTTTCATATAAATATGTTTACACTCTGTGAAAATCAGTATCATTTGCTTGTTCAAGCTCCTACACGTTAAAATAAATGATCGGAAAAAATATTAATGAGCGAGGTTGAATGCATACATGTCAGTTTCAGTAAATCAATTACCAGCACCAATCCAGGAGAAAATAACTAAACAACGGAACCAACTACAATCACCATTAGATCAGCAGCGAATCGGCCAGGGAGGGTATACTGCAGAGGATCAATCCATCATGGAAGATTCAGTTATCAGTCTGTCTCTAAATAAAAATGTCTTGCTGAAAGGGCCTACGGGCTCTGGTAAGACAAAATTAGCCGAATCAATCAGCCATCTTTTTCAGCAGCCTATGTACAGCATTAACTGCTCTATTGATTTAGATGCCGAGGCTATGCTTGGATATAAAACGATCGAGCAAATAGAGGGTAAATCCACTATTACTTTTGTTGAAGGACCTGTGATACAGGCAATGAAAAAAGGGCAGCTGCTGTATATTGATGAAATTAATATGGCAAAACCTGAAACACTTCCTATTTTAAACGGAGTGCTTGATTATCGAAGAACCATAACAAACCCATTTACAAACGAAGTAGTAACTGCGAAAGAAGGCTTTGGCGTCATCGCTGCAATTAATGAAGGATATGTGGGAACTGTTCCTTTGAATGAAGCATTAAAAAATCGTTTTATCGTCATTGATGTGCCTTATATTCAAGGAGAAACACTAAAGTCTGTCATTATTAGCCAAAGCAAGCTTACTAATCCTTCTCTGATTGCTTCATTTGTTCAATTGTCAGAGGATTTATTAGTACAGGTTCAAAACGGGCAGGTAGCTGAAGAAGCAGCTTCCATACGGGCACTGCTGGATACATGCGACTTAGCGGTTTATGTGCCTGCAATGAGGGCTATTCAGCGCGGAATCATTGATAAAGTTGAGGACGAACGGGAAAAAGCGGCTATCCGTAATGCAGCAGAGACGATCTTTGGGTAGGGAGGGTCATCATGCAACGGTTTATTCAGTTTAACGATGAAAATATAAATTCATTTAAGCTTATGGAACTAATCGATCTAGCTAAAACACTAACAAAAGAAAAAGAAATGGACGTGGAATACGGACCATTAAACTATCTGGATTTGCCCAATCAAAAAATAATCGTCAGCCACTTTTGGGATCACCGGAAAGATAGGGAAGAGTGGCTTGGGCTAACCTCTGATATCTATTTGCGTGCTATCGGTACTTTTCGTTTTTCAAATGTAAAAGAAATTAATCGCTATCTTAAAAAGGTCACAGGCAGCAGGGTTTCATCGTTTGCCAAGCAGCTTTTTATGATCATTGAAGACACACGAATAGAAGAAGAAATTAAACGCCTGAGACCAGGAACTGCACAGGCATTTAATATGAGAAGGGCACTGTATACAAAGTATTTTGAATCGCAATTAAAGGTTCATCTCGTAAAAGGTGTTCATACTGATGCCCTGTTTAATTTTTTATACCTGCTTCTTAACGCTCAGTCTCCAAGTAGTGAATGGCCGGATATTCACCAGGATATCAGCCGGGCTGAGCCATTTATCCGGCAGCAAATGCAGCTGGCGTTTGATGTTCGCTCAACCGCTCAATCAGCAGCCATCAGTTTTGAAGTTGTGAGTGTGCTGGAGGAAATCGTTAAAAAAGATATGTTAAACGAATATTTCCATCTCCCTGAGAAGACGATGGAAGAATGGGAAAACAATCTTACATTCAATGAATTAAAGAGAAAAGATCCTCTTGTAAATGAAGATGAAATTGAAGAAAAAGCAACAGGTGAGGAGGAAACTTTTGAAGAGGAATTCCGAACCTGGCACAGGGAATCATCTGACAAGGGTGAGTCGTTCCTTCAATTCGACTTGGACCAGGGGGCAAAAACCAATATTAAAGGGGACACAGCACGCGAAGGAGAAGATGGGGATCAAGCACTTGGCATGGTGCAGGGCAAGAGTAAAAAAACGGCTCAGCAGCAATATGATGGCGGAATTGAAGAAGTAAAGCAGGAAGAAGCTGTCTCAGGCAACAGTGATGCATACGGAAGAGAAAACCGGTTTGCTCATGCTGTTTTTAAGCCGGCTTCAGTGGTAATGCCTGAAGATCAGCGCCAGTATGATCGATTAAAAAAAGAAGTTGGCTTTTATCAAAAAAAACTTCAAAAAATTATTGAAAAGACATTGGATCATAAGAAAATTCAGCCCAGAAATCGATTGGTTTTTGGCCGGCTGAGCAAACAGCTTATCCCATTTTTCACAGAAGAACAACCAAAGGTTTTTTATAAAAAAAATGAAAAATCCCCTGAGATTGATGCGACATTTACGCTGCTGCTCGATTGTTCTGCGTCTATGCATGATAAAATGGAGGAAACAAAAAAAGGGCTGATACTATTTCATGAGGTGTTAAAATCCGTCAGAGTGCCGCATGAAATTGTTGGATTTTGGGAGGACACGGATCAAACGAGTGAAAGCTATCAACCGAATTACTTAAAAACCGTTGTCGAATATGATCAATCGGTTTATTCAACTCAAAGTGCAGCCATCATGCAGCTGCAGCCGGAAGAAGACAATCGGGATGGCTTTGCCATTCGCCATATGACAGAGAGATTAATTAAACGAAAAGAAAATAAGCGGTTTTTACTTGTTTTTTCTGATGGGGAACCAGCAGCTATGAATTATGAACAAAATGGCATTATGGATACGCATGAAGCAGTAGTGGAAGCGAGAAAATATGGCATAGAAGTGATGAATGTGTTTCTATCGAAGGAAGAAATTCCCGAATCACAAAAAGAAGTGATTCAGAATATGTACGGAAAATACAGCTTGTTTATCCCGCAGATAGAAGAATTGCCTGACATATTATTTCCGCTGTTAAAGCGACTGCTTTATAAAAGTATATAATCTTATTTTTTCGCAATAAAAAAATGACTGCATTTCTGCAGCCATTTTTTTATTGTTTTTTGTTTTGTAATTGCAGCAGCTGCTGCTTTAATTCACTTTCCATTGCTTGAATTTCTGATTCCGCCAGACGGCGCTTTTCACGGCCCTCCTGCTGAATACGCAATGTTTCTTCCAGGGTTGATACCAAATTTGCCTGGGTAGTCTTTAATGTTTCAATGTCTACAATTCCCCGCTCGTTTTCTTTTGCTGTTTCAATACTGTTTGTTTTCAGCATTTCTGAGTTTTTCAACATAAGGTCATTAGTCGTTTTGGTTACTTGTTTTTGTGCTTCTACAGCTCTTTGCTGACGGAAGAGCGTAAGAGCAATGGCTATTTGATTTTTCCAAAGTGGAATGGCAGTTAAGATGGATGCCTGGATTTTTTCAGCCAGCGCCTGGTTAATGTTTTGAATCATGCGAATCTGCGGTGCACTTTGTATCGTAATCTGCCTGCTCAATTGCAAATCATGAAGTCGTTTTTCAAGCCGGTCCATAAATTGCATCATATCATTTACTTCCTGATAAGCCATTTGATCATTGCTGATTTCGGCTTTCTTTTTAAGTTCCGGAATGATCTTTTGTTCCAGTTCTTCACGTTTAAGTTCTGCAGCAGCAATATAAATATTTAGCGCATGGAAATAATCTTTATTTTGCTGGTACAGCTGCTCCAGCATACCAATGTCATCCATGAGGGACTTTTTCGAATGATCCAGTTTTACACTAATACGGTCTACCTGAGCTCCAAGCTTTTGGTATTTTGATAAAATCTCATTGACAGACCGGCTGACCCGATTAAATAACTTCGACAGCATGCCTTTTTTCTGATCTGATAATTCATCTGGATCAATCTGTTCCAATCGATCCATCAGCTCTTTTAATATATCCCCTATGGGACCGACATCTTTTCGCTGAACATGATCAAGCATCGTATGAGAGAAATTTGACAGCTTCGATTGTGCTGCTGTGCCATATTGCAAAATGGACTGATGATCAGTCGGATCGATCTGTGTGGCAATTTGTTCAGCTTGTTCACGATCTTTTTCTGGTATGACATCAACCAGCCGGGTTGGTGCCTTTTCTGCACTTCGATCTGGGAGAATTTCAGTTAACTCGTTATCGCCGAAAGGGTTTGCGAGCAAATCATCAATTGTTTGATTCTGATCCTTTACTTTAACGGTTTGACGGCTTTCTTCCATCTTTAAATCCCCTCTCTGGAGCGTTCAAGACGCTCGGCGCGTAATGATTTTTTTGCCACATCCAATTCGACCTGCAAAGAATTAATATCATTGGCCAGTACTTTCATTAATTCTTCTTCCAGGGAAGAATTAAGGTCATGCAGCGTTTTTTTAGTATCCTCAAGTGACATTAATATCTCTTTGTTTTTAATAGGCTGTGTCACCAGCATCGTATATTTGTCCGTTAATTCAACTGCTGAGTCCAGATGGTAAAAGAAAAACCGCTCTGAAACATAAAATCGGTTGGGGTCTTTTTTAACCAGAACAAAAATCCTTTTTGAAAGCTTTACCATATCATTCAGCTGTCTCATCGCGGAAAGCGAACGAACCTGAAACATTCTGTTTTGAAGGGTTGAAATTTTCTTTTGACCTTCTTTCAGATTTTGCTGAATGTACTGGTATTCCTGTGAACTAAGGTTGTAATCTTTCAACATTGCTCTTTTCTGGAACCATTTGATGATATAAAAAGGAATCAATCCCCCCAATAGACCAAACAGTCCTGCAAGCATAATATTCAGATCCACAAAAAATACAGCTATAATCCAAGTCAATAAGGCTAATGGAATGGCAACGCCCAATCTCGCCATGAAATATAGGAAATTTCTCATTTTATCTGCTCCTCACTTAGGCTTGTCTTATAAATACGAGCGACCATATGCTTTAGTTTCATTAAAATAAGATATATTTTTTTGTTATTTATATTGTCTCCGATTAATCGAACGATAGCAAGCGGCGCAGACTGCAAAACGAATCATAGCCTTAAAAGACTAGTAAAAACGAAAATAATTCCATTATGAATAGCTTTTTCTCTTGAATTAAGTATATAATAGTGATGTATAACTAATTAACTATAAAAAAATTGATTTTATAGGAAGTGAGGGGGATTGAATGAGTCAATATAACTGTTTTGCGGATGAATTAGCAGAAATTTATCGATTGTTTGGGGATAAAACACGTCTTTTAATGGCCAAAAAACTTTCAGAAAATGAATGGACAGTATCAGAATTTGTTGACTTATTCAAAATAAGCCAGCCGCTGGTAAGTCAGCATATAAAAAAATTAAAAGATGCCGACTTAATATCTGAACAAAGGGATGGCAAAAGGATTTTATATCGCCTTGATCCTGATTCACGCAATTATCCGTTAATCTTACAATTAATTGAACCTATTATTGAACAGGAAAATAACCCGAGCTATGAAGCAGAAGCTGCTTATCAGCGTTAATTAAAGAAAAATGCAGTGGACAATCACTGCATTTTTCTTTATGTTTAAGTGATAATAAATCGAAGGGGAGTTTGTTGTGATGCACCTATTTCTAGTCGCTTTAGGCGGAGCAGCTGGGGCATTGCTGCGATTTGGCTTGCATAATATTGTGCCATTTGCCGCACCCTTTCCACTAAGTACGCTTCTTGCAAATTATGCTGGTACATTGCTGCTGTCTTATCTGACTTTCAGCATTTTACATCGCCATAAAAACATGATGCTTTTCCTTGGGACCGGTGTACTCGGAAGCTTTACATCGGTATCCGCTTTCAGCATGGAAAATATAACCTTATTTCAATCTCATGCTATTTATTCTCTCCTGTATACGGGATCGACTGTTGCAGGCGGTATTTTCTTTGCCTGGTCAGGTTTTAAACTGGCAGAAATTATTCAGATGAAGGGGACATCATAATGCTTTTTATTGCTGCAGGCGGAGCACTTGGTGCAATAGCAAGATGGGGAATAAGCTGCTGGTTAAATTCCATTAGAGGGACCATCGCAGTAAACCTTGCTGGATCCCTGATTGGCGGATACTTACTTTATTTATCAATGACAGAATCATTTCAAATGTTTTTTATTACAGGTTTTCTGGGGTCTTTTACTACTTTTTCAACTCTTCAAACAGAAGGAATGAAGATGATAACCGGAGGAAAACTCTTAAAAGGAATTAGTTATTCAGCAGCCGTTTTACTCGGGAGTCTTGCAGCTGCAGTTGCCGGGTATTTACTGGCTGCAATTTAAAGCAGATCATTTTATTTACCATCCATTTTTCTGTATGATGAGTGTATGATTTTGCAGAAAGGTGGTCCTGTAAATGTGGAGTATCGTTCAGACAAAAAGTGATGCTGAGCCCTGGTGGTTTTTAGAAGGCTGGCATGAAGATATTTTACACGAATGGACATATACGAATAAAGAAGAAGCGTTTGCCTGCTATCAGGAAAAAACAACTGAAATGGCTGAATCCTACCCTCATTGCCGTGTGAAAAGAGGCACCCAGGCAGCTTTTTGGTGCGAGAGTGAATTATTATTTTGTGATTCATGCGATGAAGATCTTCAACTTTATCACGGCTTCTTAATATTAAAAAACGGAGTTCCCTATACAAAGGACCATATGTCTGAGGAAGATCGGACATTTTTTGAAGGATTGTTCCCTGCAATTAAAAAGACTGAGGCGAAATGAAGACGCCTCAGTCTTTTTTTTATACCATATCGCTTTTTTTAATTTTTTTCTCATGGTATCGATTTCTTAATCGAATAAAACGATAGGCGTTAACGACAATCGTTTTCCCTACAGCATAAGTTGGTACTGCCATAATTAAACCAAGCAGTCCGCCAAAGCTTCCCGCAACAAGCAGGATAAAAATTATCGTTAACGGATGGATTGCAAGCTTTTTCCCCATAACTTGAGGAGAGATTAGGTTGCTTTCAATTTGCTGTGCCACAATAACAGCTAAAATAACCCATATCGCTGTAATTGGCGAATCAATAAAGCCCACAATAACTGCTGGAATCGTGCCGATGAATGGCCCGATAAAAGGAATGACATTAGTCAGCATAGCCACTAGTGCAAGAACGATCGAATATTCCAATCCGATAATTAAATATCCGATATAAAGCAATATACCCACACAAAAGCTTACAATGATCTGACCCTGAATATAAGAGCTTAGCGCGATGTCCATATCTTCCAGCACTCGCTTGCCTTCAGGACGAAATTCTTCAGGCGTAAAACGTAAAAATTGGTCTGGCAGCTTTTGGCCGTCCTTCAGCATATAAAAAAGAACGAACGGGATAGTAACCATGACAACCGCTATGCTCGTCAGGATACCAATAAACGAAACGACATTCGATCCAATCGAATCTAATGCTCCCTGGAGATAATTTGTGATGCGGTCGGCAATATCCTGATAGGAGAAATCCTGACTTTGCTGAACACTTTGGAACCAGTTTGACTGCTGCAGGTTCGTTACCATATTTGTCAGTTCATCAAAAATTGTAGGTATGTTATCAACTAATGAATTAAACTGCTGGGACAACGGCGGACCAACGATAAATACAAGGCCGACAATTAATCCGATGCCCAATAAATAAATTAATAAGATAGCGGCCGTTCTGGGTATGTATTTCGCGCAAATTTCCACTACAGGGCGAAGCAGATAGTATAATACTCCCGCTATTGCGATAGGAGCAAATAATGTAGTTACGATAATGGTGATGGGTGTAAAAATAAAACTTACACGATCCATTAAATAAATGATCACTAAAATAGTTATGATGGCAAATCCTAATCTGAACCATTTAGATTTAGTGAGTTCTGTCAAACAAATCCCTCCATAAATAGAAAATAAATTGATTGGTATTATCATACATCACTATATTGGGATTAGCCAAATTTAAACGTATTTCTAAAAAGAGTAGAGTGGCAACAGAGATAAGTATGAATACTTTTTAAAGTAAATGATCACATTCCCATAAAATATGAAGAAGTCAGATTATATGGAAAAATTCCTCACATTCCATTTGACATTTAATTTGAACGATGTATAATAAGGATAACAAGTCAATAGCAATAATACCTGCAAATTGAGATTCACATATTACAAAAAGTGATCGGAACGCACGGTACTTTTTGTAATATGTGAATTTTTACTATGGGTAAAGTTTGCATATTGTCAATTAATATTTTGGAGGTTTTTCATTATGAAAACTGGTACAGTAAAATGGTTTAACGCAGAAAAAGGTTTCGGCTTCATCGAAGTTGAAGGAGAAAACGACGTATTCGTACACTTCTCTGCAATCACAGGAGAAGGCTTTAAATCACTTGACGAAGGCCAACAGGTTGAGTTTGAAGTGGTTGAAGGTAACCGTGGACCACAAGCAGCTAACGTTGTAAAACTGTAATTGTTGATATAAAAAAGCCATTCTCCTTAGGGGGAATGGCTTTTTTCATGCTTCCGGCACTTTCCTTTTTGGGTCGATGCCCACGCAATGAAACCCAATGATGAATACAATACGTCAAAAGGGGTGAAAAGCATGTCCAATCAACCAAAAAAGAAAGTAGAAGAAGTGTCAGAAGAAGTGAAGGAAGAAAGAGTACATCCATTCGACTCTTTTTGGCAGTTCCATAAGAATAGAGAAGAAAATAAAGCGGATAAAAAAGAAGAGCCGTCTGATGATGAAAAAAAACGCCCATTCTGGTGGTAAAAAGTCAAAACCATTAAGTGAGAAAAAATCATCGTCCAAGACGATGATTTTTTCATGTTGTTTAAATAGAAAAAGCCGTGCCCGTAACGCGGACGAACGTTCGAGCCTGCGTAACGGACCGACACTTTGATCTGCCAAAAATTATGGCAGGGAAGAGTAACCAAGAGGGGACACCTCAAAAACAACCGTTTGTCACCGCCAAATGGTTACCTCACTTACTTTATGCTGCCTCATGTCCTGCTTCATACTGCTTTAACTTTGTATCCAGTGCCAGATTTCCAAAGGGAATAAAGGCAACGATAAATGAAATGACAGGCCAATACCATTTCCAGCGGGTAACAAACGTTACATAGGCAATTACCAGACAGTAGATGACAAACAAAAAACCATGTATGGATCCTACCAGTGTGACAGCTTCAGGAACGCCAAAAAAGTATTTTAATGGCATGGCAAGCCCTACTAGAATTAACAATGAAAAACCTTCAAAAAATCCCATAAATCGAAGGCGTCCGATAGGTGACTTTAACATATTCAAACCTCCTGTGTTTCAATGACTCTATTTTAGCAGAATGAGAAGAAAAATAGATGCAAATTCACGAGATCGACAATGAATTAATATTATTATGCAAACTAAATTCAGCACAATTTTTCATTTGAGTCGGTTATAATGGACAGGAAGAGGGAAAAGAACAGGAAAACATAAATTAGGAGGCCGATGCTTTGGAAGATTTGAAAGAACAGAAAAATTTTTATCACACTTTACGTTCAAAAATAAACAATTGGTTGGAAACAAAAACGGGGAAAAATCATAAGTATGCTAAATATCTGTTGTTTGCACCCGATATTTTTTATTTGCTGATTAATGTGGTGAGAGATAAAAGAGTCTCAACAAAAGACAAAGCGATAGCCGCAGGAGCAATTGGCTATTTTATTCTGCCATTTGACCTTATACCGGAGGGGCTTATTGGCCCTGGAGGGTATATTGATGATTTGATCGTTGCGTCGTTTGTATTGCAATCCATCGTCAATAACCTGTCTCCGGATATTATACAAGATCACTGGGCAGGGGATGAGGATGGACTGGTAATAATAAACAAAGCAGCAGGTCTCTCCGAAAAAGTGATGGGTAAAGGCGTCCTGCCAAAAATAATAAAGAAATTCAGAAAATAATAAAAGACCTTGCGTAAATGCAAGGTCTTTTATTATAACAGTTAAGATACTTTTGATTTGTTCCATTCAAGAAACTCATCGTAAGTTAATTGCTTGTCAGTGATGCCGCCGTCTTTAATATCAATTATACGGTTGGCAACAGTTTGAACAAATTGATGGTCATGTGAAGTAAAGATCATCGCGCCTTTATAATTGATTAGTCCATTGTTAAGCGCAGTAATTGACTCTAGGTCTAAATGGTTGGTTGGTTCGTCAAGCAAAAGCACATTTGCCTGCTTTAACATCATACGGGACAGCATGCAGCGAACTTTCTCTCCACCGGATAAAACATTAGGCTTTTTGCGGACTTCTTCACCGGAAAACAGCATTCTGCCCAAGAATCCGCGCAAAAATGTTTCGCTTTGGTCATTAGGTGAATACTGGCGAAGCCAATCAACCAAGTCTGATTCATTGCCCGTAAAATACTCACCATTATCATGCGGGAAGTATGCTTGTGATGTTGTAATACCCCATTTAAAGCTTCCGCTGTCGGGTTCGATCTCACCTGTTAAGATTCTCATTAATGTCGTTTTTGCAATTTCATCCGTACCGACTAATGCAATCTTATCTTCTTTATTCATTGTAAAACTAATGTTATCTAACACTTTAACACCATCAATGGTTTTAGAAAGATCTTTTACTTGAAGAACATCATTGCCGATTTCACGTTCAATTTCAAAATTGACAAATGGATACTTCCGGGAAGATGGCTTAATATCATCAAGAGAAATTTTTTCAAGTGATTTCTTACGGGAAGTAGCCTGTTTGGATTTAGAAGCATTTGCACTAAACCTTGCTACAAAGGCTTGAAGCTCTTTAATTTTTTCTTCTTTTTTCTTGTTTTGATCATGCATCATTTTTTGTGCCAGCTGGCTTGACTCATACCAGAAATCATAGTTGCCGACATATACCTGGATCTTGCTAAAATCAAGATCTGCGATGTGTGTACACACGGTATTCAAGAAATGGCGGTCATGGGATACGACAATAACGGTATTTTCAAAGTTGATCAGGAAGTCTTCCAGCCATTGAATCGCTTGAATATCAAGACCATTGGTCGGCTCATCAAGCAAAAGAACATCAGGTTTGCCAAATAATGCTTGTGCTAAAAGGGTCTTCACTTTTTCAGAACCTGTCAGCTCAGACATTTTCTTTGTGAACATTGATTCCTGAATCCCAAGACCCTGAAGAAGAATAGCTGCTTCAGATTCAGCTTCCCAGCCGTTCATTTCAGCAAATTCGCCTTCAAGCTCTGCTGCTTTGATACCATCTTCGTCAGAGAAATCCTCTTTCATATAGATGGCATTTTTCTCCTGCATCACTTCAAAAAGTCTTGCATGTCCCATCAATACGACATTCATAACTTCCTGCTCTTCGTATTCGAAGTGGTTTTGCTTTAAGACGGCAAGCCGTTCATTAGGTCCTAATGACACATTGCCGGTCTGCGCTTCTATTTCACCAGATAAAATTTTAAGAAACGTTGATTTCCCCGCTCCATTTGCACCAATCAACCCGTAGCAATTCCCTGGGTTAAACTTAATATTAACATCTTCAAACAGCTTCCGATCACCAAATCGCAAGCTGACATCAGTAACTTGAATCATTTAATTTCCCTCCATAACACATACGTATCAATGAATTATATCATTAAAGATATTATTTTGCTTGTAAATCGTACGGAAAAACGAAAGATTAATTATCTTGAATTAAAGTATTATAAATTTGAAATAATAACACCATCCAAGTACAATTAGTTATAAGGTAAAGAATGAAAGATTAGTTATAAGGTAAAGAATGAAAGGACTGATTGTTAATGAAACACATTTTTAAGAAGGGTTCACCAAGTAAACCTGTACTGCTGCTGTTACACGGAACAGGAGGGACCGAACAGGATCTGCTTCCCCTGGCCGACTTAATTGATCCTGAGGCAAGTGTACTCAGTGTTCGTGGAAATGTATCTGAAAACGGCATGCCACGATTTTTTAAAAGGCTTGCTGAAGGAATATTTGATTTAGAGGATCTGGCCGTTCGCACAGAGGAACTTTACGACTTTATTGGGCAGGCAGCAGATAAATACGGGTTCGACCGAAATAATGTTCTGGCAATCGGTTATTCAAATGGTGCCAATATTGCCGGCAGTTTATTATTCCATTATGAAAACGCATTGAAAGGGGCGATTTTGCATCATCCAATGGTGCCCCTCAGAGATAAAAAGCTGCCTGATCTGACAAATGTCCCTGTATTTATTACAGCAGGAATCAATGATCCGATCTGCCCTCCCGAGGAAACGAACGAGCTGGAGTCGTTATTAAAAGGTGCCGGAGCTGCAACTGAAGTATATTGGCACAAAAATGGCCATCAGCTGACACAGGACGAAGTACAAGAGGCTCAACTATGGTATAAAAAACAGAATTAATCATCAAAGAAAGCCTGACCTCAGCATGAGTGTTCAGGTTTTTTTACATTATAGAAGTGTAATGTAAAAAAAATAGAACAAATGTTCTGTTTTGTAAAAACCGCACTTTTTATTAAAAATATAGATAATTAGCGAACATTATTTCGTTTCTATACTAATTCTATCCCGATTTTCATAGAATAGTTAAGTGATTCTGTATCATATTTATGAAGTGATCACACACAGGGAACATATGATCGTTATAAGTAGCCTCATGACATGTAATGTGGTAAAATTAAGTAAAGGATCTATGATTTGGAGATGGGGGAGATGCATGATGAGCAATAAAAACAACCCGAAAAAATTTGCCCTTAATATGAGCGCTTCTCAATTCACAAAATTTTATATTCTTCATTTGTTATCCATCCAGCATTCAGGCATGATCAGTGAACATTTTAAAGGGGAGTTCCGAAAAGTCGGCGGGAATTGGGAACCGGCGCCAAGCACGCTGCTCGATGCGCTCCACGATATGACCGATGAGGGCTTTCTGCATCGAACAGATGATTATAAATCACATGAAAAAAAACGGCAAAAGGTGTACTGGTATCGATTAACGGATCAGGGGAAGGAAGAATTCAGCTTAATGAAAAAACAATTTCTTCCATTATTTGAAGAACAAAAAAGAATACTCGAAAATATTCTGAAGACGGTATATTAAAAGGGAAAACGCATATGTCGTTTTCCCTTTTACTTTGTTATAAAAGTGCATGCCGTTTAAAAATTGAAAGCTTTTCTATACGCTGTGCAGCCCTAACAAGCTGTTCTTCATCCTGCACCAGCGCTATTCGCACATAACCCTCGCCGCTTGGACCAAATGCATTCCCCGGGGTTACCACGACATGGGCTTCATCCATTAACAACTGGCTGAATTCCATCGACGTCATGCCTTTTGCAACGGGCGCCCAAACAAACATTCCGCCCTCAGGTGATGGGATATCCCAGCCAAACGTTTTTGTATGAGTCAGAAACTGGTCTCTGCGGCGCTGATAAACGGTTCTTGCTTCATCTCCAAACCAGCCTCCTTCAGTCAGCGCTTTTGCTGCTGCTAGCTGAATTGGCATAAATACCCCGTAGTCAAGATTTGATTTCATCTGATTCACTGATTGAATCACTTGTTCATTTCCAGCCAAATAACCCACTCTGCAGCCTGCCATATTAAAGCTTTTGGATAACGAATTCGTCTCAACCCCAACTTCCAGAGCTCCCGGAACAGATAAAAAGCTGATCGGTTTTTTTCCATCATAGTATAATTCGCCATAGGCAAAGTCATGAACGATTAAGATATGATGTTTTTTGGCAAAAGTAATGGCTTCTTTATAGAAGGCTTCTGTTGCCTGGACAGGAACAGGGTTACCTGGAAAGTTTAAAATCATAATTGACGTCTTATCGGCTACTTGTTCAGGGATAGCAGACAAATCAGGCAAAAAACCATTTTCAAAAGATAGCGGCATGTAATAAGGTGTTGCTTCAGCCATGGAAATGCCGGTTTCATACGCTGTATAACCAGGATCGGGTACGAGTATGTAATCCCCTGGATCAGCAAAGACCATAGGCAGATGAACCAACGCATCCTGCGACCCCATTGACAGCATAATTTGCGAGGCAGAATGCAAGTCAGTATCATGCTGCTCTTTATAATAAAATGCGACTGCTTCATTAAATTCTTTAATCCCTGTCAGGGTATATCCATATTGGTTTTCTTGCTTTGCCAGAGCAGAAATTGTTTCTCTAATAAATGCTGGAGGTGCAAGATCCGGACTGCCAATGCTCAAGTCAATCATGTCGGCGCCTTCACTCATTTTTTGCTGTTTGTAGGCGGCAAGCTCACTAAAAATAAGTGTCTTAAATCCTGCCATTCTTTTTGCATGTGAAAACTCCATCCAGAAATCCCTCATTTCTATGTATCGTTCATTGTGTCATTGATCTTCAACATTGTAACAAAAAGTGAGACAATAGAAAAATATCAATAATTTTGGCAGAAGGAGTGAAAGAGAGATGGTACTGCCTAAAGCAAATAGTGAATCTTCCATGCATTTGGTTATTTATGAAAATAATTTCGCTGTTGTCAGGGAAAAAAGAAGCGTTCCCCATCCGCTTACTGACCGGCTTCAAATAAGTAATTTGCCGGCTAAAATTGACGAGCAAAGTGTAATTTTAAAAGGACTGAAAGTAAAAAAATGGACCATTCAACTCTCCTCTCAAATAAGTGAAGAAGCTATTTTAAAAACGCTTGAAGGTGAAATCATTTTATTTGGTCCTCATGACAGTGAAAAAAAACAGTATCAGCTTATCTCCTATACACCTGATCTCATTATCCAGAACCCGGCCACAAAGGAGCTATTGCTTAATCCCGAGGGAGAAATATCGGTTTTATCTTTACCACTTTCAGTACATTCAAATCCTCATTATCAGTTTGACATCGACCCCAAACAAGCGCCACAGACATATGATTTAACTTATATTCTCAATGATATTAGCTGGCATGCCCGCTATATTGCAGTTTTAAACGGCACTGCCATGACATTGGAAGGAACAATTGTTGTAGAAAATGATACCGGTTCTCAGTTTCCTGGCGTCTCAATTCAGACTATGGCCGGTGAAACAAATCGAATGCGTGAAATAAAACCGGCTGCGTATCCTGGAGAACCTAAACTAATGGGAATGATGGAAAGTGGACAGGAAATTAGTGAAGAAGGGCAGGGGGATCTCCACCTTTATACCATTCCATACGCTGTTACGCTAAAGCCGCGGGAATCTAATGTATTTCCTTTTATTCAATCCGTCCAATCGTACCGGATATTTTATGTGACATCTCCTTCAGTTGATCATCCGATTACGACAATAGAATGGACACATTCCAGTGCTGTACCTCTTGCTAAAGGGAAAATTACATTTTATTATGAGCACCAGAATCAACAACTGTTTGCCGGAGAGGATCTTCTTCCATATACACCAAAAGCAAAAGAGGTTCAATTGGAATTAGGCCGGGCAGTAGACATTGACAGTGAACATGAATTAATAAAAAGTTATGCCGTTGGTGAGGATATAATAGAGGATCATGTTTTCCGCTTAACGAATCGAAAAGAACAGGAAGCAGAACTAATTATTGAATATCCCATACATCAAAATACATGGGAATTAGTCCAGGCGTCTGAAGAAGTCTTTTATCAATCAGCACGGTTATTGAAACTGAAAACCGTCCTTAAACCAGGTGAATCAAAAAACGTGACTTTTTCCATTAAAATAATGAAAAGAACCAAAAGATTTTAAGGATTTACTCTGCATTTTCGTATGATCATATACATTTAGCCATCTTCATGATAAATTTAAGAGCATTGAGGATAAAACAGGAGGAACATGAAATGTACGAAAAAGAAGAATCCATTACAGGAACCGTCCAGCGTTTAACCGTAGACCGTGAAGCGCCATTTGGCTACTACTTAATCAGAGGCTCGGAAGAATACCCACTAAATGAATCAGAAATTACAGGGGAATTAACAGTCGGCGAAACATATGAATTCTTTTTATACGCAGACCGCAGAGGCCGTGTTGTTGCTTCGATGAACATACCGGAGATACGCAAAGGAACCTATGGCTGGGCAAAAGTGATAAAAATAAATGAGCGGGATGGAGCTGCCCTTGATATTGGCATCTCACGGGAAGTTACTGTCGTTTCAATGGACCTGCCTGCAGCGAAGCATGTATGGCCACAAGCGGGAGATTACTTGTATGTGACGCTTAGAACGGATCGGGAAGGCAATATGTTTGCCAGACTTGCTACAGAAGAGGTTGTGCAGGTTCTTTCCACAAGAGCAGAGCCTAATCTTCATAATAAGGAATTAAAAGCGCGTCCTTATCGCCTGCTTCGTGTAGGCACATTTTTGTTAACGGAAGAAGGCTATCTTTGCTTTGTTCATGAAAGCGAGCGCTACGAAGAGCCCCGGCTTGGTGAAGAAGTAACCGTACGGATCATTGGCGAAAAAGAAGATGGCACGTTAAACGGATCCCTTATTCCAAGAAAACAGGATAAAATGGTCGATGATGCCGGCATCATTCTGGACTATTTAAACAGCCATAACGGTGAAATGCCATTCGGGGATAAAAGCGACCCAGAAGCCATTACTGAAACATTTGGAATAAGTAAAGGGGCATTTAAGCGTGCATTAGGCAAGCTTTATAAAGAGAAGAAAATTAAGCAGGAAAATGGAAATACCTATTTAGTATAAACTCCGAAGGATGAGAAAAACTCATCCTTTTTTTAATTGTAAAATTGAATCTAAAGCAATTTACATGTAAGCTAAACTTATTATCAGCAAAGGAGTGTGCTTTTGTGAAAGTGGAAATGACAAAAGACCAGTATAAAAAAATGCTTAAGGCCTTTTATTTAGGTGATTTAGTGCTTCATTCAATGAAAGAAGACAATGAAGAGAATGACGATCAATATATAAGCACTGAACAATATGTGATGTCCTTAGCTAAGGATTTTGGTTTTGAGGATTATGTTGAATACGATGAATCACTTGGCCAGTTTTTCCCAACTCCGTTAATGGAGCAGGAATTTGAGGTCAGCATGAGAAAATATGAAGAGGAAATCCTTCCTGACCAAATCGCAGCAACCTTAGCCCGTAATGAAGTGGAGCAACGTCTTAAGCAAAACAAAATCAACAAAGAAGAAGCCATTCATTTGTTACTTGAACTGGAAGATCAATTTTTAAATCAATTGGAACAAAAAGGGTTTACGGGATTGTACATAAAATAGAGGAGGCTATGTATGAGATTTCAACCGGCAATGATTGCTATCAATGTTATTTTTGCGGCACTAACAGGTTTCTGGACCGTTCAAAACATTTTTCGCGGTGAATACGCAATGGCCGGATTACTTGGGATCATTTGCATCGTCAATGCGTTTATTGCCATAAGACGATACCAAATAGCCAAAATCCATGATCAAAGAAGCTGAATCAATAAAAAACAGTAAGATTATTAATGCAGTAATTTTACTGTTTTTTTTTTTCGTCTCAATATTAATAGTTTACTTAGGTTATGATACAGAATCAGCTTAAATAATCTAGCGTCCTATAATATATATTATGTAAACTAAAAAGAAAAAATGAAAAAGAGCCATATACTTATGACCCCTTTTACCCTATTACCATTTCTAATTCTCTATTTTTCGAAACTCTCCAAGTTACAGCTCAATCGCCAATAAATTTAATATTTATCACCATAACTTCTGATCTGCTTCCGATTCGAAATGGCGGTCCCCATGTGCCAAATCCTGATGACACAAAGGAATGCATATTTTGTTTTTTTAGATATCCCCAATCATTTTCATAAATCATACTGGTGACAAGGTTTGCAGGTGCCAATTGGCCTTTGTGGGTATGGCCGGACAACAAAACATCCACTTTATTTTCAGCGGCTGCATTTAATTCAAAAGGCTGATGATCCAGCATGATGACCGGCTTAGTATGATCCAGACTGCCGGTAATTTCATTTATCGTTTTACGATTTGAGTCTGTAAGATCTTTCCTGCCTGCAATATAAAAATCATCTTCAATCAGCAAGGCCTCATCCATCAAAAAGTTGATGCCGTCTTGTTCTAATTCAAGGATTATTTCGTCTAAATCATTGCCGTAATATTCATGATTACCAGGTACTGCATGAATACCCAACGGTGCTTGCATGGTGTTAAAAACTTCGCCCATATTCTTTTTTATATAAGGATCTACATCATCATCGATGATATCACCGGGAAGCAGAACAATATCCGGTTTAACCTCCTCTGATAGATCAACCAGACGCTGCAGATGATTTTTTCCGACAATGGGTCCTAAATGAAGATCAGAAGCCATTAAAATCTTCAAATGATCAAAGTTGGATTTTTTATCTATGGTTATCGTATATGTATTAATTTTTGGACTCCATGCATTAAATGATCCATACACAAAAATAACAAAATAAAGGCTTAACACACCGATTCCAGTCCAAAAAATGCCGTTTTTTCTTTTTTTCTTTTTCAATAGGAATACGATTATATTTGAGACAGGCAGCAGAATGATGCTGTAACCGATTATCACAAACCACACATTACCGACCAGTTCAAGCGGCAGGAATGAAAATAAACGCCCGATAAAAAATGATGCTGCCATAATGCTGATAAATATTATGTAAAGCAGTTTATGAAGCGGCAGGAATGAACTTTTCAGCCAAATCCAGCCGTTGTAGCCTGCATAAAAGGACAATAAGCCGTAAAGTAATAACGCGATAATGAAACTTACAGTAATCATGGTGGTAGATGGTCCTTTCTGATGGAGCTTTATTGTTACTGCTTATTAAATAAAACCGCTTTTGCTTTCGCTACCAGCTGCGTATTTTCGTCATAAATTAAACATTGGGCATGAGTCAGTGTTTTCCCTGAGCTGATGATTTCAGCCTCAGCAATTAGCCTGCTCCCTCTTGCTCCCTTTAAAAAAGAAATATTTAAATCTACTGTTACTGCTTTTTGTTTATTATCTTCATCTGATTCAATTGTATTGCACATCGCAACATCTGCCAGTGAGGAAATAATCCCTCCATGAATGATACCTAAACTATTTAAATATAAAGGTTCGACCGGCATGGATACTGTCACATGGGTATCTGAGTGCCGTTCATATTCAAAACGCAAAAACTGATCAAATGGTTGTTCAATAAACAATTAACTCCCCTCCTTTTACATTCATTACTTGTGATTAAATAAGTAGATAGATCCTATCATTAACAGAAGCGCTGCAGCTTTTTTAGCATCCAGGGGGAAGGTTTGACCGCCAAATAAACCAAAATGATCGATAATAACAGAGATAAAAATTTGTCCTGCAATTATGGAGAAAAATGCAGCCGTTACACCAATCTTAGGTACAGTCATTACCATGATTAACACGTAAAAAGCACCCAATAACCCGCCGATTAACTGGCCTTTGGGCACTTCAGAAATCGCAAGAAAATTCCCTTTCCCAAAAAAGAGAACCACAAAAAACAATGCAGCGGTTCCTATTAAAAAAGACATGAAGGATGCCTCAATTATGCCAATTCTTTTCCCCAGCCCGCCATTTACAACAGCCTGAATCCCAACAGCGATGCCGCCAACGACTGCGAGAAGCAAATAAATCCATTTCATGTGTCTACTCTCCTTTTAAATCTGCTAAGACCCATAGTAAAATAAAAGCAAACCTTTGAGCTGACTGTGTTCAAACAGATCAAAGGTTCGCATTCAATGTACGTTTGCTTTTCCGCGGATCTCAATTAAGGTGCCATTTTATCCACGTATTTTTTTTCTTCTTTTTCACTTAGTATTCCTGTCGCTTCTCCGACAGTGCCATCTTGCATTTTCCATATCTTGTTATGATCATCATCCACCCGGGAAAAATCTCCGGCAGCCCATTTCTCAAGGATGTTCCGGTATATGCTTTTATCCTTTATTTGAGCAGATTCATCCAATCCGTCCAGCAGCCATTGAATTCTGGCAGGGTGAATTTCGTAAAAACCCCATTTTTTCTTTGCTTTTACTTTTTGATGAGACATACCATGAATGTATTCCTGATAATGATAATCCTTTAACTCATTTTTGCTGACCTTTTGTTTGAATGGATTTAACCCTTCTTTTTCATACTGTTCAAGGTCTTCATCTGTTATTGTTCCTGCAGAAAATGGTCTGGATTCTTCAAGCAATTGTTCCGCATCTTCTTTAGACATTTCTTCTCCTGATACCTCTGCCTCATTAATCTCACTTCCGGCCTGATCCTGACTAAACCACAAATAAGTACCTATGATCGTGCCAACCAAAAGGAGAAAAGCACCAGCTGCTATTAAGCTTGTTTTTTTCATCATCCCCATTCCCTTTCTCCTGGCAATTTCTTCTATACAATCATCGTATAGAAACTGGATATAGGATTCAAGATAAATATTTATCTTTTTATAATAATGAGAGAATCATGCCTTTGATACAAATCTGAAAATGTATCCGGGAGATATATCCGGACAGAATACCTGGAAAATATTAATTTAGTTCATTTCCGTTAACATTGAGCATAGGGTAATGATAATACACACGTCTATATGAAATAATTAATATTGGGCTATTGCTAATAAAGCGTCACATCAGCCAGTATTTTAGGACAAGGTACCGCAAAATAAGGCAATTTTAGTATAAATGTTTAATTCCCCAAAAACTTCAACTAATTTATAACATAATTATCATCTATTAAACATATAATTTTGTATAGGCCATCGAAAAATGACATATGTAAGAGTACGCCGCAACTAATTGTAGAAACTTTTGTTGTTTCATTTACCAGGAATCAAGGTATAGTTCAGTATATTAAATAATACAGGAGGGTTTATTTATGAAAATTAAAGTGAAGAGCTGGAGAATGTTAAGTAGTCAGGACAAGCTGTTTATTCTTGAAGCAGTAAGTCATCGTTCAAAAACAAAAAGCCTGATGAAATCTGTTTCGTAAAGAGAAAATAAAAAAGCATCCCTTTGATGAGATGCTTGCGTTTTTACTATTTTTTTCATGCTAGCCTTGAATTATCTCAGTAAGTTCTTGTTTTATTTCATTAATCTGCTGATTTACTTGAGTTTGCTGGCTTTTTAGATCCCGGCATATGGTTTCTACCTGGTCAATCATTTTGTTCACATTATTAATGGAAGAATTTATCCTTGAATGCATGGTCCATTCTGTAAAAATATCGTCAAAAAAGTAGTCAGCAAATGTTAAGAATGATCCTCTATCCACTTTTAACCCTTCAGTCACCGACTCGTTCACATCCTGCAATTCAGCTTCAAATCGATGTAATTCAAGCTGGGCTTTATGTATCGCGTCCTCTGATTCATTTAAAGAGCTATGTTTCATCGCTGTAGCGATTAACCCGCCGCCTAAAAAAGTATCCCATGTTGACATGGACTTAGCCGAGTTTAAATAACCGGCTGCTTTATTTAGAGCCTGAACTGACTTTAATCCTGCTTCATGCGCTTCAGAAATTTCGGTCTCAAGTAATTCCAGGTTGTTTCTTATGTCATACAGTGAATCCAGTTGCTTTCGATCTTTCTGTGAATTAGTTCTAAGCCAATTTTCTTTCTTTTCCATGAGCAGCTTCCATTCACTGTCCAGGCCTACCCATTTAGGATTAGAAATTTTTTGGTTGATGTCCGCCAGTTCATGCTTCAAATCTTCTGTCATTTTTACTGCTTCATTCCACTTAATTTCAGCCTCTGCTGCCTCTGCTATTTCTTTTTCTTTTACCTCTTCCATACTGCCCGACAATTTGCGAAAAGTGTTTATAAAAGAAAAGTGATCGAGATCATGTACTTCCTGCTGTTCTTTGGAGAATTTTTTATAGCAGGTTTCTTTTTTTATTTCTTCAGCATTCAGTTGCTTCTCTAAAATGTTTTTTTTGCGTATTAATTTGTCTCTGGCGTTTATTTCTGACTGTATCGCCAGCTGTTGTTCATTCAAATGATTCCACATTTTCATCCCTCCTTTCTATAGGTACGGATGAAAATGTTGGAAGTTTCACTTTGTATGAATCCGCATAAAAAAGCGGGGTTTTTTTAATGCTTAAGCAAAGTCATTTTATTTTGCATCGTTTGAATTTGAATTCTTTTACGCTGCAACAAGTCTTCCTGTTCTTCGGTTGCATAATTTAATATCTTTTCCAACTCCAAAAAAGCCTTTTCAAGCTCCTGCTGTGCAGATGCGAATTCTTCGGCGTTATTATGTTCCTGCAGAGATGCTTCTTTGTATTGACTCTCTGCAAAATCGATTGCTTCTTCACAATGCAAAAGACAGTCATCTATTGATTGCCTGGTTGCCATAATCGTACCCCCTTATCGGTTATAATTTTGCACAGATGTAGTATGCACTAATGGGGTTATAAAATTTATTGAACAGTTAAAGAAAATCACTTGGATGTTTCAAGAAGATTTTATCCAGCAAAAAAAGATGGATGCTTCGATTAATATGCTGTTTTTTGCGAAAGCTATTGATGGAGGTGAATGATGATGAATGAAAAAAACACGAACAAAAATGATCAAAAATCTTCACAGCCGAAACCATTAAGCGGCTCTCATAAAGTGAAAAATAAAAATCATTCCAGACAGAATAAAAATAGCGGACATGACATGTAAAAAAGTAAGCGCCCTGATCAATAGATCAGAGCGCTTTGTTTATCTGGGGATACGTGGCATATTTTTCCCATAAAAGATTTCGTCCATTTCCATTTTAAGCTTGCTTGTAATTTCTTTTGTTTCTTCCTCATCAAGCTTGTCTTTCTTATAGCCAAATAAGTAATTATTTAAATCAAAATCCTTAAGTTTACATTTTGTATGAAAAATATTTTCTGGGTACACATTGACGTCGATCATGTCATAGTCTTCTTTAATTTCTTCAGGAATAAAATTTTGAATTGAATTAATATCATGATCAATAAACAGCTTATGACCATCCACATCCCGTGTAAAACCTCTTACACGATAATCCATCGTCATAATGTCTGTATCAAAAGAATGAATCAGATAATTTAATGCTTTCAAAGGTGAAATTTCTCCGCAAGTCGACACATCGATATCTGCCCTGAAAGTACTTATCCCTTCATGAGGATGATATTCCGGATAAGTGTGAACCGTTATATGGCTTTTATCCAGTTGCAGGGTGGCAATTGACGGCAGCGGCCCAGGTGACTCCTCAAATTGTTCAGTAGGCACCTCAACAATGGGACCTTCTGAAACCAGAATAGTCACGCTTGCTCCCTGTGGGACATAATCCTGCTTAGCTACGTTTAATACGTGAGCACCGATAATATCCGCCACGTGTGTCAGAATTTTAGTCAGACGGTCTGCATTATATTGCTCATCAATGTATTCGATATAAGCCTCGCGCTCTTCTTTGGACTTTGTATAACATATATCATACATATTAAAACTCAGGGATTTAGTTAAATTATTAAATTCATGCAATTGTATTCGTTTTTCCTGGGAAAGTTTCATGGCAATAACTCCTTCTACTTGCTTGTGTATAATTTGTTTTACCCTTTTGTCTTTTCGCTAAACGAACACGCTTATTTTCATTTAACTTTATTATCATACCATCTTAATTAGTGATATCTCAATTCAAAGAACATAAAAAAGACATTGGGACTTTGGTTTCCAATGTCTTTTTTATGTTCTTATATATTTGCACTTGAAAGCGGCAGCTTAATGATAAAGCATGTACCTGATCCTTTTTTGCTTCTAACTTTTATTTTCCCCTGCATGTTTTGAATAATACTGTAGCTTACCATCATGCCCAATCCCGTGCCTTTGTTTTTCGTTGTGTAATAAGGTTCACCAAGTTTTGATATTTGTTCCGTTGTCATTCCTTCACCATTATCTTCAATCGTGACCAAAACAGCATCTTTTGAATATGAAATCGTTACAAGGACGATACCACCATCTGACATCGCTTCTGCTCCATTTTTAATCAAATTGATGAAGCATTGTTCCAGCTTCGAGTGTTCTCCTAAAACGGTTAATGACGGCTCTTCTTCACCCTTTAATTTCAAATGAACATTCAGTGGTTTACAATATGGTTCCAAGACCTTGATTGACTGCTCAAGTTCTTCATAAACATTCACGTGGTCTTTTTTTTCAGCAGCAGGCTTTGCAAACATCAGGTAGTCATTTATAATATCCACTGCCCGATCGAGTTCCTGCAGACCGAGATCCAAATATTTTTTTCGGGTATCGTGCGTTAAATCCTGTGCATGAAGCAGCTGCATAAAACCTTTTGTAACGGTTAACGGATTACGGACTTCATGCGACATGCTGGCTGCCAGGTGACTCACCACTTCGAGTTTCTTAGTTTTTGCCACCCGTTCAAGCAATTCAAAGTTTTTGGAGACGGTTTCCCATAAAATGATAACTATCAGCATACCGGTTACATTTAATACAAAGAAAGTAAGCTGAACGTTCAGCGGAATAGCTAAAGAAAAATACAGATCAGCTATATAAAGCAATAATGATTCTGATAAGGGCAGCAGTAGAACATTTATTCCTATTCGCTGGAAGATACTCAGCTCTTTGTATTTATTTGCTATCAACAATAAAATGACAGTCAGTAAAGGATACATCACTAATGCAATAAAAAAACCTGAGCCGCCAATCATAAAGCGAATACCCAAAATAGTACTTAACAGCAGCAAAGCGGCTGGCCACCCGCCATATAAAACACCAAGCACAAAGGGGATTCTTCTGAAGTCTACAATCAGCCCTTCTGCTATGTTGGCCGGGAACGCCATACATAAAATAATGGACATTACAGGAAAAAAAATCAGCATCCAGTTTTTTAATTTATCCGTTTCCTGTGTATATTTTAATAAATAAAACATTTGTACCAAAAATAATGGAAGCAGTACAAATAAAAAGTTAATTAACAAATCTTTGGTGATAAATCCCATAAATCATCACACTCACTCTTATATAGAATGGTTTTATACTATTTTATCACAATTTGCTTTTTTAGGTATGATGATTTAGGAATTTAGATACAATTCTGAGTTGCTACGAAGTAGTTTATTTATTTCGAAAAGGATGACAAAAATTTTACTCGATCGCCCATCGGAGGCACATTATTATCTACCAAATCAAATTCAATGACCCTCGGTCCTTTATGTGACAATAATCCCTCAATGTCCTCATTCTCGAGGTCTTTTAAAGATGTAATCCGGACAGCCGGTATATTAAAAGAGTCCACTAAGGCTGCAATAGAAGTTTTTGATTGTGAAAATCGGGGGTGCACTCTTTTATATTGCAGAGCATGTCCGTGATGCACCATTCCAAGACGGGAATTATTTATAACGATGAATGTAATTGGCAGATTGTATTCCTTCGCAGTCAGTATCTCCATGCCGTGCATGAAAAAACATCCATCTCCAGTTATACAGGCGACTTCCTCCTCCGGTTTCGCGAGTGCCAGCCCGATGCTTGACCCAATGCCTGTCCCCATAGATCCATAGTGCACATTTATATCAAATGTGTTCCACTGCTTCACCTCCATATAATGTAGAATGTAAGACATAAATTCACCAATATCAGCAGTATATTTTGTATTTTCAGGGAGAATGGATTGCAATAAAGGAAGCACCGTTTTTGTATCATAGGATGGTTCATTGCATGTCCGCTCCAATTTGGGAGTAATCATATGCTTTTGGCAATCCTCCCGCTGCGGAAGCTTTAAAAGCAGTTCTGCTATCGTTAATTTACAATCGCCCAACACAGGAAGATGGATGTCGTATTTTCTGGTGAACACCGTTGAATCGCGGTCAATTTGAATCACTTTTCTGCCTGCAGTTAATTGATCCTGGTAATTACTCGTAGCTGTTTCCCCAAGGCTTGAACCGATGATTAATATAATGTCATGGCTGCCTTCATGTATGAGCTTTACTGCTTCTGAATGGCCGGCAAATCCATAAATCCCTTTATGAAGCGGATGGTCAGTAGGAATAAGGCCTTTTGCCTGCGGGGTGGTGACAAATGGCCAGTCTAATAATTCTGCTAACTGTACAGCTTCCCGGGCTGCTCCTCTGGCACCGTTTCCAATAAACAGTACACCATTTTTATCTTTTATTTCATCAGCTGCTGCCTCAACGTCTTTTTTAGATGGAATACATGGTGAGTATATTGGAAATTCCGGCAGTTCTACTGGAGAAGAGGGCTGAAGCTGAACATCGATTGGGAGTGCCAGATGGACAGGACCAGGCACACCGTCAAAAGCTATATTCACCGCTTTTTCAAGTTCACTTACCAGGTCTTTGCCGTGAGTTACGGTTTTACTGTATTTTGTAACCGTAGAAAAAACAGGTGTGGCATTCAGCTCTTGGGAGGCGTTCCAGCCCAGAGTCGATAATGGCACAGAACCGGTTAATATTAGCAAGGGTATTTGTTCCCTTGATGCGTTTGCTGCACCTGACACGAGATTCATAGCGCCAGGTCCGCTGCATCCAATTACTACTCCAAGCTTGCCTGAGTATTTTGCATAGGCTGAGGCCATAAATGCAGCCGCTCCTTCATGCTTTGCGATTACCGGTGTAAGACTGGGACGATCATATAATTCATCAAAAATTGCATTAACAGATCCTGCGGGAATTCCAAACAGATAGTCTATCTGGCCTTTTAATAAATAATCTACAATATGTGCTGCGTTTTTCACTCTGTCACCTTCTCCTGTATGAATAAGCCATTTTTCAATAGCTCTAAAAGTTCTTTTGCCGGCACTGCCCTGCTGAAATAATATCCCTGCATTAAGTAACAGCCCCCGTCCATTAAAAGATCTATTTGTTCTTTAGTTTCAACGCCTTCTGCAATAACATCGTAATTCAACTGTTTTGCAAGATAAATGATGGTGGAGTTAAGTGCAGCAACATGAGGCTGATGAGTCATATTTTCCACAAAGGATCTGTCTATCTTCAATGCATCAATTGGAAAGTCCTTTAAATAGCGCAGTGAGCTGTAGCCAGTCCCAAAGTCGTCAAGCGATAATCTCAAACCAAGCTTTTTTAATTCTTTTAGCTTGGCCACATGCTGCGATTGAAGTAATGTATGCTCGGTCAGTTCAATTTCAAGGGAGGCTGGATTCATATTTGTTTTAGAAATGATCTGTTTAATTGTCTCAACCAGACGCGGATGCTGGATTTGCCTCATTGAAAAATTAACGGCTATATTTAAATCGTAGCCCATATTAGACCATTCTTTCTGCTGAAAAGCCGCTTTCTCTAATATCCATTCACCCAGCTTTAAAATCATGCCTGTTTCTTCAGCTATAGGTATAAATTTCTCCGGGCTGATGCTTCCCCATTCGGGATGATGCCATCTCATTAAGGCTTCAACACCAACAATTTCATTATGTCGAAAGTCTATTTTAGGCTGATAGTGAACTTCGATTTCATTGCGCTCAATTGCTGCATACAAAGCATTTAATATATTTGATCGTTCGATATTTTTTTCCCTCATCAGGCTTGTGAAGTAATGATACGTTCCACCCTGTTCCTTTGCCACGTACATAGCGGTGTCTGCATTTTGAACGAGTTCATCTTCATTGCACGCATCATCTGGAAAAATACTGATTCCAACACTTGCATTGGTAAACAGTTCATGACCCTGAATGCGAAATGGCTCTTCCAGCACATTAATAAAATTAGCAGCGATCTGTCCGAGTTCTGAGGGTTCTTTGACATCTTCAACAAGAATAATAAATTCGTCCCCGCCTATTCTAGCAACCGTTACTCGTTCGGATACAAACTGACGAAATCGTTCTGCTGCCTCATACAATATTAGATCTCCAATTTTATGACCCAATGAATCATTAATCAGCTTAAACCGGTCCAGGTCTAAAAAGAGAACTCCCGCTCTGGCTGCTTTTTCTGCACTGTATTTTATGGCTGATTTCATTTTTTGAGTTAGATAACTTCTATTTGGCAAGTGAGTCAGCAGATCATAATAAGCCTGATGATGAATTTTCTTCTCCATCTGCTTTCTTTCTGTCACATCACGAAATGTGACGACCACTCCACTGTGGGAACCATTACTTTCTATCGGCACCGCCACGTACTCCACATCAATAATTTCACCATTTATACCTGAAAATTTTTCCTGCATAGAGTGTACTTTTTCTCCAAGTTTCAATGATTGATAGATAGGAGATACCATAGAATCGTAGATCTGCTGTTTTTCATTGAAGTGATAGATCACCTCGTCCTGATGCTTGCCTACCATGTCCTCCACTTCACAGCCCAAAAGCGCTGCAGCTATGGGATTGCAGAAGGTGATGAAGCCATGCCTGTTCAGCCCATATATGCCTTCACCCGCTGAGTTTAATATCGATTCATTTTTTTTCCCCAATAATCGAAGATCTTCATTCATTTGCTCCAGGATTTCATTTTTTTCCTGCAGCTCAAATGTACGTGATTCAATTATTTCTTCAAGCTGATCCAAATGAAGAAGGTTGTCCAGCACACTTGCAGTGGCATCTGAAATTGATTCTGCAAGCCGCTGCTGCGATTCAGCATAGGTTTTAGGACCCGAAAATTCAACAACCCCAAGTGTCCCCAGTACTTCCCCACGCGACACCATTGGAATAACATACATTGATGTAAAACCAAACCTTGCAACCGCTTGCTTATGTAGTCTTGAATCTTTTGTCACATCAGGAATTAGAACAGGCTTCTTAGTTCTGACGACTTCGGTAAACACAGGATCAGATGTAAAATCGAGGTTGACTTCAGAATGTGTTTTTTTCCATTCTTCTTCATTCCAATGACTTTCATGGCTGAGTTTTTGCGGGAGAGGGGTTTTAGATTTAAAGTCTCTTAAATGAGCAGCTACATTTTTATTATTTAATGCTTGTCCAATGTATTTAAAACTGGTTTCCAGCACTTCATGAATCGTTTTGCAGCTGGCGAGAGACTTTGTGGCATCAAGCAAAAGCTGTTTATCCTGAACCAGCTTTTGAGAATTTTCCAGAAGTTCTGTATTTCTTATCGCCACCGCTGCCATGGAAACATAAGATTCAAGCGCTTCTACCTCTTCATCACTCAAATGCAGCGGGGACTCATAATCAAATAGAAACACTAAACCGTACATTGAGTCTTCGTAATAAATCGGCATCCCAAAAAGCGATTTAATTTTAAACAAATTAATAGGACGCGGATCGGGTCTGGAGTCTTTGGAGGTGTCTGGAATATAAATCGCTTTTTTGGTATCCAAAATCTCTTGAGCCAAATGATCATATTTGGTGTCAATAATCATTTTATCGAGGGTGATACCATTGAAGTTAACCGGCTTTCCTACATACCCTTGAAAGCAGTTGTTTTCAATGGGCAGATAGATTCCCACCGAATCACAACGGACAATTTCCTCCGAAATCGCTTTGACTACCTGCTCCAGCACCGTGCGTTTATCTAGTTTTGTATGAATCATTTTTGTGATATCTGCCAATCGGGAATAACGATCCACGCTGCCCACATCCTTCTATCATTTACTTCTATTATCGGTTAAATTGTAAAAAAATGAAGCTTTTTGTCATCTACTGTGCAAATTTTTACTTATAAATTATTACTTATGTGTTTTTACTTTCCATTTTACCTCACTTTATCCATTAACTCTATCTTCAAGTGCAGACTGCATAAAAAAACCCGTAAAAGTCAGATTGGCTTCTGACTTTTACGGGTCGGTTGATAGGGAGTTGTGTGTTAAAATTCCCGATTAAAAAGTGGCTGGAACCATCTTACCCCTTTTTTGTTAAACGGAAGACATTTCATATCAAGGATCAAATGGCTCAAATAACCCGCTGCACATGCAAATACAACCCCGTTAATCTGAATGCTTTGCTCCAAGTAATAAGCGATTACTCCGTAAAGAAACAAGCCGACAAAAGAATGCGTCGGCCCTCGGTGCGATAGAAAAGTAGCGGTTATTGTATAAAGTCCAAATAAAAGTAACCATAGCTGGTCCCAGTACCATCCTATTCCGATGAGTGCAAGACCCGACAAAAAAATCATAAATCGCTGATTAATTAAATATCGCGGTACTATAATCATTACTAAGGCTACAGCAATGCCAATCAGACGCATAATATGTTCTAACATGATTAAGCTGTATGTACCAAGCAGTACACCAACAGAAGCCAGCGCGAACCACAGCCATTTTCTGTGAAGCGATATTCTGTTGGAAAGCCTGCCATTTGTATCCAGGTCCGGAACAAGTGCTGAAACGCAGCCGAGCACAATCAATAATCCAGTAGCTGCCGGTGCAGTATCCTGGAGCATTGCTACACTCAGTCCGGCACCTGCTCCTACTAATGAATGAGAAGTCCCTTTCATAATTGTTCATCATCCTATTCTTACTAAAATCATGGTTCCGTTCCATTATATCGAACATATGATCTTATTGCCAGAAAAGTTGATGATAAACGAATTATTTTATGTGGATGATATCTTTATCTTTAGGGTCTACTCCATTTAAAACAAGCACCTTTGTCTGAATAAAGGTCTCGTCCTTTTCAGTGGTCAGCGGGTGATTAGCGGTCAGTTTGAGTTCAAAGGGAATTTCCTTTTTATCTCCAGCTTTAATACTTTTCACGTCTTTGAGGATTACTTGAGTAATTTGTTCATCGTAATAAGAAAAATCACTATCTTCCCTTACTTGACCATCATGCGTTACAAACAAAGTCAGTTCAATACCCTTGATTTCCTGATCAGATTGTCCTCCTGTTACGCAAATTGTACCGATGATCGTATCTCCGGGTGTATAAGCAGTGGATTGAATATACGTCTTTACCTCTGCTCCTTCAAAACCAATGGATGAAAAGAATTTTTCTAACATGTAATCGCCCCCAGTTGTTTTTGATAAAGGGTCATTCCGTTTATGCTTTTAATCTTACTATACCCATTCATTTCATAAAAAGTATTTAATTTTTTGTTATCCATAGAACAATCCAGCCGAATAGCAGGGACATTTTCTTCCATTGCCAATTCCTCTACATATTCCATTATTTTATTGCCAATACTATGACCCATATAGGATGGAATAACTGCTACCCGGTGTAAATAAAAAGTTTGATCATTGTTTTCTCCCCATAATGACAGGTCCCATTTATTCGGCTGCCTGGATACATTAAATGTTGCTATCGGAATGTCTGCATGGAATATAAGAAACGTTTCACCTCTCTCTGCAGCATATGCGATTATTCGATCTTCTTCCCCTAGCAGATACGTATCCCATTGACTGCTTCCCCGCCCCTTAAGCCAGCTCGCAACCGTTTTGATAATGATTAGAGGTTTTTCTGAGTTTGTCGTTCTGACAAATGTATATGACATGTGTTCACCCTTCCTTCTTAAAGGTACTTTATTGTACAATAATTTCATTTATTAATGACTTATTCAATAAAAAAATTTTTTTTGGCAGGATTAACTCGGATATTGTTAGGGTAGAGTATGATTAGACACATTTTAAATGGTCGTTGGGAGGTGTAGAAGATGAGATTGCTTTGGTGGATTATTGTTATTTTAATTATTGTTTGGCTTGCTGGATTCCTACTTGATGTTGCAGGCGGCATTATTCATGTTTTGATTGTAATTGCAATTATTTTGGTTATTTACAACCTGATAACAGGTCGTAAAAAACTGTAGAGAAAGCAAAACGCCTTAAGGGATTGTATTCCCTTAAGGCGTTTTGTTATTTTTCATCAAGAAATTCTTTTAACGCGGCATTATTTGCTTCCCAATCGAGTTCCAGAACTGAACCTACCCCGGGGTAAGATGCATCCCAATACCCATTTTCTACGGGTATGGTGAGGCGGTTAACATCTGCGCCACCGCTTAAAAGTATACGGCTCATAATTTCTATTTGTTTCGTATTGGTCATATTGGTTTGAATATACGGCTGTGCTACTCCTAATAACTTAGGTGTATTCATTACCCCTCTTAAGCTGACAGCATGATCTTTGACAGCTTCAATCACCTTCTGCTGACGATTGACGCGGCCAAAATCTCCTTCCTCATCCGCTCGGAACCTTGCATACCCCAGCAGTTCCTTGCCATTCAGTTTTTGACGTCCCGGCTCAAGACTGACACCAATTTTTTCAGACATTGCCTTTTCAACATCAATCTCTACTCCGTTCGGAGCCAGAGCATCCACCATGCCCTCAAAAGCGCCAAAGTCAATCAACATATAGTGTTCAACATCGATATCAAAATTTTCCTTAATGGTTTGACGAAGCAGTTCAGGCCCGTTTAAATAAAAGGCTGTGTTTAGTTTATAGCTTTGGTAGCCTGGAATATCAACATAGATATCCCTCATTAGAGAAACAAGCTTAATTTCATCATTTTTGCCGTCCCACTGGGCAATCATCATAGTGTCAGAACGTGACTGTTCTTCTCCTCTGCTGTCGACCCCTATTAACAAAACATTTACTTTGCTATCACTGGATTTGACTCCTTGAAATTCTTCTTCAAAACTCATATCCAATCCTTTAGCCTCTTTGGACATTTGTGTACCCAGCCAGTATTGGGTGGTTGAGAATGCTACTATACCAATGGTAAATAAGATGGTCAGAACAAAAAACACTCGACCTTTTCTTAATTTTTTTCTTCTGCGATTCTGTCTTGTTTCCATAGTTCCTCCTGAAATTGCACGTAGGTTTTATTGTAGATCATTTATTAGACGTAAAAGTACTATGATTCGTTACACTTTACAATCCTTTTAACTATTTTGCAACTTTTATTTAAAAGCAAATAAATAGTCCGGTGCAGGTAAAAATGGTAAAATACGCTGATAACAGCTAATTGAAGACAGGGAGGAATTTGAAATGAGCACACCCCAAAAAGCAACCTTCGCCGGCGGCTGTTTCTGGTGTATGGTGAAGCCCTTTGACCAGTATGAAGGAATTCATAAAGTAGTTTCCGGTTACACTGGCGGCCATGTGGAAAATCCTACATACGAACAGGTGAAAAAAGGGATGACAGGCCACCAGGAGGCAGTAGAAATCACCTTTAATCCGCACTTATTTTCTTATGATAAATTACTTGAAATATATTGGCAACAGGTCGATCCTACTGATGATGAAGGACAGTTTCAGGACCGGGGACAGTCCTACCGGGCGAGCATCTTTTACCACACCGAAGAACAGCGCATCAAAGCAGAAAAATCTAAAGAAGCATTAGCTCAAAGCGGCAGGTATAAAAAGCCCCTTGTCACGCCAATCGTCCCTGCAGGCAGCTTTTATGAAGCAGAGGATTTTCACCAGGACTTTTACAGAAAAAGTCCGGATGAATACGAGCAGGACCGTGCGCAATCCGGCAGGGATGATTTTATAAATAAACATTGGCAGTTTAAGGAATAACAAAAGGACCGTCTTATCACTTTTTAAAAATGATAAGATGGTCCTTTTAGTTTATCGCTATTTTTTGTCTTACAGCCAGGTTTTTAAAATAATCCAATCAAAGATCATCCAAAGCCCAACTAATCCCGTTGCAAAGGAAAAAAATAAAATAATGACATTTCGATCTTCATTTTTTTTCTTTAATTGCCACCATAATGACAGTAAGGCAAGAACGGTAAGTGCTAAGCCAGCCAGCATTGACACATCACCCTCCTAATCATTCATTATACGCCGCGCTTATTACCCCAAACAAAAGTATGAAGCTGGGGCAGTACGCGAACCCGATTTAATGCCGGGCGCTCCATAACCCGGTCAATCAGCCATTCATATCTGTTGATCAAATCAGTAACCAGTCGTTGATTGTCCGCTTCCTGTACCTGGTCATTCCCTGTTTGGATATAAAAAGGAGCCTGGGGATAGCGTTCATGCAGCATTTGAGCAAAATTAAGATCCTCTTCATCAAATATGACAACTTTTAATGAAAAGTTTGACGATGCCTCTGAGAGACGATCGATGATGTCGTCTAAAATACCCATATTAGGCTTCATTTTAGAACTTGGCGGTTTGGGTGACAATGTTAACTCATCAATATTCAGGAACCAGTCCTGCCATAAACTTCCCTGTGTTTCCAGAGCCACATCAATCTTTTTATCATGCAAGGCATCTATTAACAGTCCTATGTGACGGATTAATGCAGGGTTTCCCCCGGAAATCGTTACGTGAGAAAAAGATTCGCCGCCCGTTTCGATAAGCTCTTGTAATATAGCGGAAACGGTTAATTGCCGTATTTCATCTTTTGCCGTGCCATCCCATGTAAAAGCTGAATCACACCAGGCACAGCTGTAATCACAGCCTGCAGTCCGAATGAACATGGTCTTTTGGCCTATGACCATTCCCTCGCCCTGAACCGTTGGGCCAAAAATCTCCATCACAGGAATTTTCTTTTCTCGCGTTACCTGTTTCATGACGTTCCTCCATTTTTAGGACGATAAATAACATAGCTGGTAGGCGTTTCCCTCAGGAAAATTTGCAAGCACGTCGGTTTATTAGCTGTTAAGTCCAAATGCTCCTGAATGATTTCATACATGACTCTTGCTACCACTTCTGTAGTTGGAAACCGATTGCTTTCTTCATGGGAAAACCGTTCATCGTCATTTAAAACCCCGTGATCAAACCGATCATGAAGCAGTTCCTTTATCGTCTTAAAGTTTACAAGAAAGCCAGAAGAATTTAATTCATCTCCTGCAACAGTAATATTGGCATAGTAGGTATGTCCATGTACATACCGGCATTTGCCAGCCTCGTCGTCAGGAATTGAATGGGCCGCAGCAAAGTGGAAATCTTTGTTTAATTCATAGGAATATTCATGTGTGGGAGCGGGATAGATTTGCTGTATCATCTGTATTCGCCTCCCTTTTTTCTAAATAGATCTTCATTCCTCTGTTGCGCAATTCACATGCAGGGCAGGTGCCGCAGCCCTCACCCTGGATGCCGTTATAACAAGTTAATGTGTTTTTTTGGACATAATCAAATGCTTCCAGTTTATCTGCCAATTCCCATGTTTCAGCTTTATCTAGCCACATCAATGGTGTATGAATGACAAAGTCTTCTTCCATTGATAAATTAATTGTCACATTTAATGATTTCATAAAGACATCCCGGCAATCAGGGTATCCGCTAAAATCCGTTTCACAAACACCGGTAATTAAATGGCGTGCTTCGATCTGCTTTGCTAACACTGCAGCGAATGACATAAAAAGCAGATTTCTTCCGGGTACAAATGTAGAAGGAAGGTCTCCTTCTTTTTGTTTAATTTCCTGATCATTTCTCGTAAGTGCCGATGGAGCCAACTGGTTTAAAAGACTCATATCTAAAACATGCTGATTAACACCAAGATCTTTGGCAATAGTCTTTGCAACTTCAATTTCCTTAATGTGGCGCTGACCATATTCAAAGGTTACCACTTCTACGTCATCAAATTTCCGTAAAGCCCAGAACAGGCAGGTTGTACTGTCCTGGCCCCCGCTAAAAACAACTAATGCCTTTTTATTTTTGTCCATAAAAAAATCTCCTCTCCTTATACGGTTTATGCCGTTTGAAAGAAGAAAGAGTGTTCACGAAATGTAAGCACTAAAAAAACAGGCTGCCCTGTTAATAGTCCCTAGTTTTTTATAGAGGGATGGTCGCGAACCTCTGTCTCAATCCATTTAGTTTCTATTGTCTTATGATACCACATGTACGTACCTTTGTGCATTCTCAGGCTGTCTTTACCTAATCTTCAATAAAAAACAGTCATTCCCTCTTGTAAGGAAACGACTGTTTCTAATTAAAATTTACGTGGATTTGGAATAACTTCTAGCAATCGTGTACCTTCGTCCATTTTGCTTCCGCAAATAGGACAGGTTGGAGATCCTTCGCTATGACTGGAAAAATTAGCTCTCATCCACCCTTTGCATTCATCAGATGAACATTCCCAGACAGCTGTGTCTTCTTTAACAACCTCTTCTGTTGGTTTACGTTGAAACATATGATAGTCTCCCTTCACGAACCCTGGTCCAAGACCATTTGTTTGATCTGAAATCAAAAAATAAATCACCTACTGTTAAGGCCCAGATATAATCAAGCTTTAACCTAAGTGAAAACGTTATTTTTATGCAAATGGCGCCTACAACCATTGTACTAGATTGGACAGTAATTGTCAAACTGCATGGCTATCCACGTAAAAGAAAAAGCAGCTCTGAAAGTTCAGAACTGCTCATAACTATTTGCTTAACTAATTACAATGATTTATTTTCGGCTGTGTCTTCTTGTTTTTCATTAAAATATTGGACAGAAGTTTGTGCGCCTTCTTCCATCATTTTACTGTCTTCAACATTATATTCTTTCGATTCACTTTTGTTGCGATAATCGCTGATCGATTGCTTAGCTTGACCGGCTAATTCGCTGATTTTTCCTTTAGAATCATTAAATGCAACCATCGCTTTATCACGGTTGTCTTTATTTTTGAAGTAAGCATACCCTGCTGCTCCAAGACCCAGTAGTGCAAATCGTTTTAACGCCATAATCAATGACCTCCTATTTGGTTCATATTAGTGTATTTCCTTTTTTGGTATGCATTAAACCATATTTGTTTTGGAAATTTTCAATTTGATATTCGCAGTTGCTACTATGTAGAGTAATTCACTTGCCTTCCTGATCAGATTGAGTTTAAGCGGCTGTAAAATGGGAATATATCACACTAAGGAGTGATTGAAATGACTAAGAATAATTCAAATCGGACTTCTCAAAAGCTAAAACAGCCAGATCGCATTAACAGTGATAAAGAAAGTATTTTAGACAAAGTTGAAGATGAACAAATGACTGATCCGGTACCGGTCGAAGATTTGGGACAGGAAATGAAGGAAGAAAAAAATAAAACCAAAACCAAGTCTACTTCCTCATCAGAGAAGTCATCTGCAACAAAAAAATAGAAAATATGCAGAATGAATTTATTTTCATTCTGCATATTTTTGTTTTACTGTGATAAAATAATATGTAGGTAATCGTCTGATTGGCGTGTATCTATTATCTTCCTGGAGGTGATAGGATGAACCGGATCGAGCGAGAAGAATCACACTTGCAGCAGGACAACGACAAATCTGAAATCACGGTTAAGGCTCATCAACTTCTTAGCTCTGGCATGAAAGAAGATGAAGTGCAGGAATTGGCTGAATACCGAGACGACGGCTGGGAGTATGTTGACGAACCCTAAAGTAATGGGAAATAATTAAATTGAATAGATGGCTTAAATGAAAACGTCCCTGCATCTTTCCTGCAGGGACGTTTTTACGTCATTTGTAATAATCTTTAATTTGTAACAAATTTTCCACCGTTTATATGAATGGTCTGACCTGTCATATAGGAAGAATCATTCGAGGCAAGCAATACATAGGCCGGAGCCAGTTCTGCAGGCTGACCAGGTCTGCTCATCGGTGTATCGACGCCAAACTTTTCGACTTTATCCGCACCAAAAGTGGATGGGATCAATGGCGTCCAAATCGGTCCTGGTGCAACAGCATTAACGCGGATTTCTTTATCAATTAATGATTTTGACAAAGAACGTGTAAATGTAGTAATTGCTCCTTTAGTAGCTGAGTAATCAATCAAGGTTTCATTGCCATCGTAAGCTGTCACAGAGCTTGTGTTAATAATTGTGCTTCCTTTCTTTAAATGAGGCAGCGAAGCTTTTACCATATGAAACATAGAGAAAATATTTGTTCTGAATGTTTTTTCCAGCTGTTCAGACGAAATATCTTCAATCGATTGCTGAGGGTGCTGTTCTGCAGCATTGTTAACCAATATATCAAGTGTGCCTAATTCATTCACAGTACTTTTAACAGCCAGTTTGCAGAACTCTTCGTTTCCTACATCACCAGTTAGCAGAACACACTTGCCTCCATATTGCTGAATTTCCTCTTTCGTGCTTTTTGCATCATCATGTTCTTCCAAATACACAATTGCAACATCTGCTCCTTCTTTTGCATATGCGATGGCTGCAGCTTTTCCTATCCCGCTGTCTCCGCCTGTAATTAGCGCTACTTTGCCAGCTAATTTACCGGATCCCTTATAATCCGGATCATTGTGAATAGGTTCTGGATTCATTTTAGCAGTCTCGCCCGGCTGTTTGTTTTGATGTTGTGCCGGCTGTCCATCCGTTTGTCGATTTGAAAATTCCATTATAAGCATCTCCTTTGTATTTTTAATCCTTGTTCTCGATTGTTAGTTTTTCCTTGTTTGATAAAATAGATAACAACTAAAACACATGGTAAGCCATGCTGCTCCCGCTGCAAAGCCAGCAAAAATATCTGATGGAAAATGTACGCCAAGATATACTCTGCTAACTCCAATTAACATAATAATGACAGCAATGATAATTGAAAACGAAATACTGACTGCGAGCCTGTCTACCAGCATAACGATAATAACGGCCAGTGAGCCATACATGATCATCGATCCCATCGCGTGGCCGCTTGGGAAACTAAAACCTCCCTGTTCAATAAATACTCTAAGCGAGGGCCGCTCCCGCTCAAAAGAAGCTTTTAATATCCAATTGATTGCCCCGCCTAAAAGGTTGGCAGATGCTACAAAAACAGCCAGCGCATATCGCTTGTTAACAAGTAAATAAACGCACAATAGAATCGTTAAAACAGTTAATGTAACTGCATCGCCCATATTGGTTATAAATATCCCGATCTTTGTCATGTTTTCGGATTCAGCTTGAGCTATCACTGAAATGATTGAATGATCAAATTCGTGAAGCTCGTTTTCCACCAATCCATCAGCAAACTCAAAAAAAATTAAACCTCCTATAATAATAAGTGCTAATGGAATGGTTATTTTTAATGCTTTTCCTAACTGAAACTTAGACCAATTCACTTGCCAACCTCCAAATTCCTTCATAATAATTTATTGGAATAGTATGGTACTTCCCTTTTTTGACTAAAGAAAAACCACCTATTCTAAATAGGCGGCTGAAGATTTTGCTTTAAAAAGATGGGAGTGACCGTCGTTCCTTCTGTATTCACCTCTGTTTCAATACATGAATATTCAGGAAAGATAGCTTGGAGTTCGGTTTGTAAAGACGGCACTGCTTTTTTTTCAGCAAACAAAATGATGGAAGGACCAGCCCCGCTTATTGTACAGCCATAGGCTCCAAGTGATTTAGCATAATCCCGGATTTTTTCAAAAGAATGGATCCACTTGATTCGGTATGGTTCATGGAATTTATCTTTTTCCATCATCCTTCCCGCCACCTTCCAATCACCGGTCATGATCGCTGACAGCATTACATTGGCGGCTGCGCTTGATGATGAAGCAGATGAATGAGGCAGCTGGGCAGGTATTGACGTTCGTGCAGTAGCAGTGGACAATTCCTGATTTGGAATTAAAATTAATATGCCCGTTGAGTAAGCAGGCAGCTTAACAAAGTCAAGCTCATGCTCCTCATATCTGCTGACTGTTAATCCTCCTACAAGAGCTGCAGAAACATTATCCGGATGGCCCTCAATATCGCTTGCTATTTTCACTTTTTCTTCATCACTTAAATCCAGTCCAAGCAGTTGTTCAGCAATGGTAATGCCTGCAGCGATTGCAGCAGCACTGCTTCCAAGCCCTCTCGATAATGGTATGGAGGAATGAACTGTCAAAGAAGCTTCAGGTGCTGTTTTATTGAATATTGCTTCAACTTTCTTAATGGTTGACATAATAAGATTATCATCACCGATTGATAGTAGCTGATGTGATTCATTTTCATATTTTATTTCCCATTTGAATGAAGGCTGCACATATACGTTCTGATATAAATTAATTGCCAAACCGATTGAATCAAACCCCGGACCCAAGTTAGCAGTCGTAGCCGGGACTTTAACTTGAAATGGGGTGAACGTCATTGCTTTACTCCCCCTCTTAACTCATTTCTAAGCTCATGGATATTGGCTTTAATTTTTACCGGTTCAAGATCAGTTACATTTATCGCAGTTTCAGGGTCTTTAAGTCCATTCCCTGTCAATACCGCCACCACTGTGCTTCCTTTTTTTATTAAGCCCGCTGCTATTTGTTTCTTTAAGCCAGCAATTGGTGCGCAGGAAGCTGGTTCTGCAAATACACCTTCCCTTTTTGCAATTAACTGATAAGCTTCTAAAATCTCTTCATCTGTCACCGCAAGAATATTACCCGAGGATTCTTCTAACGCATCAAGGGCCAATTTCCAGCTGGCAGGGTGTCCAATTCGAATTGCGGTTGCAACAGTCTCCGGCTGCTCTACAATTTTGTTATTGACAATAGGTGCTGCCCCTGCAGCCTGCACACCCAGCAGCTCAGGACGCTCTCCTCCCATTTTCGCCTGGTATTCCGTGAAGCCCTTCCAATAAGCTGAAATGTTTCCTGCATTGCCGACCGGAAGAGCCAGAAGGTCTGGAGCTTTCCCCAGCTGATCAATTACTTCAAAAGCAGCCGTTTTTTGACCTTCCAGCCTAAATGGATTAACGGAATTAACAAGCGTGATATCTTCTTCTTCGCTTATTCGACGGACAAGTGTCAATGCTTCGTCAAAGTTTCCATCAATCGAAACAATGTCAGCCCCGTACATTCTGGCCTGAGCCAGTTTACCAAGGGCAATTCTGCCGTCTGGGATGACTACAATGGTGCGCAGTCCAGCCCGTGCTCCATAAGCCGCTGCCGCTGCTGAAGTATTTCCAGTAGAAGCACATATGATTGCTTTACTTCCTGCTTCTTTTGCTTTTGCTACTGCCATTACCATGCCTCTGTCTTTAAAAGACCCGGTGGGATTCGCGCCTTCGAGTTTGACGTGGAGATTAATTCCCCATTCTTCAGATAAATGATGAAGCGGAATTAAAGGTGTATTGCCTTCTAAAAGACTAACATCAGGTGTTTGTGCAGTTACGGGAAGCCACCCTTCATATTCTTTAATTAATCCTCTCCATCTCATGCTCTGACCCCTCCTTCTACACGGTATTGACTAATAATTTCTTTAACTGAACCAGACGATTGCAGGTCAGAAATAATGGACTGATGATTCTTTCTCGATAGTGAATGCGTGATCAGGATGACCTCAGCCTCCCCTGCTTTTTCACCCGGCCGCTGAATAATGGATCCGAGGCTGGCATGATGCCTGCTGTAGATTGAGGTTAACTCTGAAAACACCCCAATCTCGTCTCTTACTAACAGCCGGTGGAAAAATTGTGCGTGCTGCTCAGCTTCTCCTTTAATTAAGCGTGGGTTCATCGCGTCGTGACTTCTCATGCCGCCTACACCTAAAAGAAGATTTCGACAGGCAGCTAAAATATCTGATACGACTGATGTCGCAGTTGGCATAGAGCCTGCTCCCGGACCATAAAACATTGTTTCTCCTACAGCATCGCCATAAATATATACGGCATTATATTCATTCCGCACCGAGGCAAGAGGATGAGAAGAAGTCAAAAACACAGGTTCAACTGATACATCAATGCCATCCTGGTCTCTTTCGGCAAAACCAAGCATTTTTACACTATACCCGAATTGTTCAGCCAACTGTAGATCTTCTGTTGTAATAGCTGTCATCCCATTGACGGCGACATCCTCAAGCTCCACTTCCATCGAAAATGCCAATGATGCCAGGATCGCCATTTTTCTTGCTGCATCCAGACCTTCAACGTCTGAAGTTGGATCACTTTCCGCAAAGCCCAGTGCCTGCGCTTTCGACAGAGCTTCTTCGTATGACCAGTTTTCTTCTTTCATTTTTGTTAAAATGTAATTGGTGGTTCCATTGACGATTCCCATTATTCCTGAGATTCGGTCTGACGCCAGTCCATCTTCCAGCGTGCGTATAATCGGAATTCCTCCAGCCACACTTGCTTCATAATATAAATCACAGCTATTATCATGCGCTAGTCTTAAAAGAGAGTGGCCATGCAGGGCCATCAAGTCTTTATTTGCTGTAATAACAGGTTTTCCAGCAGAAAGTGCTTGTTCAATTGCTTCCCGGGCTTCTTCAATTCCACCCATTACCTCAACAATGACGTCAATTGACGGGTCATTAATTACTTCACTTACACTTGTACATAACTTATCTCCATCAAAGTCTGTCCCTCTATCTTTATCCAAGTCGCGTACGACTATTTTACCTATTTTTACTGTTACTCCAAGACGCTGAGTAAGCTCTTTTTCATTATCGCGGATCATCGTTGCAACTCCGCTTCCTACTGTACCAAAACCAAGCATTCCAATCGTAAGATCTTTTTTCGTCATGTGGCACCTGCTTCCACCTCGATATGTATGTTTAACGAGGACAATTGTTTTTAATATACGGACAATTATAACGATTACTGCTACTGGTGACAACCCAAATTAATGAATTTATCAGAATAATAGTTTGCGATTTTAGTGTAATCGTTTACAACGCTAATCTGTTAATCTGTCTGCAAATGGAGTAAAAGCAATCATGGTGAGTACAGGGCTGTTCTTGTCAAAAAGGATTCGCTTTTTAGCATTTTTGTTTTTGCCATGATCAAGCACGATTAGGTAACGCCTGTTTTCTTTTATTTCGTAGCCAATTCCCGTTACCCAGTGATATTTATATTGAAATTGATTACCAAACCAATTAAAAGTAGACCACTGATCGAATTTTATTGCTACCGGACGCTGATGATCGATTTCTTCCATATAATACTCCCACATTTGCACTTTTGTTATTTTCCTGGATGTGCCATAACGGTCAAGCGTGCGGGCAAGCCTGCCGGCAGATAGTCCAAACCAGCCTGTCTTTGATTCAGTGTACCACCGCCTGATCCACAGCGGAGGTTTGCTGTCGGTGGGAAAATAATAATTAATGATTGTGGCGATAGCAGTTGGTCCGCATGCTGATTTTATTCCTCTTTTAGATAAAGAAGCTTCATATTGTGAATAAGGCTGTACACCCTTAATAATTAATTTCAGCATATGATCTACCCCAATTCGAATTATCTAGATACTTCCGCTATAGTATGGCAAAATAAAAATGATCTACAGATAGGAAAGGTTGTGTACGACATTATTAAATTCCTGAATTTTGGAGGAACTATTATCCTTCTGGCAGGAGTTAATCTTCTGCTAATGCTTGCTTTTAACGTGCCTTTTATTGATATCTCAGTAGCGGCGGGTATTGCAGCTATCGTATTGGTAAGGTCCTTCACCTCTCCCGGCAACTTTGCAAAGGCCAACCGCACTGGTACTGTAAACAGCATGGAAACCGTACAGCTTACTGAACAGCGAATACTTATATATCCTAATATTATCCTAAATGCCTGTTTTACGTATACGCTTTTATCCCTGTTAATTGTTATTACAGTCTATTTTGATTACTTTTATTAAACAATAACAGTAAATAAAATAAATTGAACTCTTTCTATTAATTTAGGAAGAGTTTTTGCCTTTATTCGGTTTATTCAGAGGCTCATAAAGGGTATAGGGACACATTGGAGATTATTTTAAATTATTATTAAAGGAGTACTTTATTATGAAAATTCAATCCCCCTGGTTCCTTACAGTACTTAATGCACGTCAATTTGATGCTGAAAGCTGCCAGTATAGTATATGCTTTGTTAATCAAACAAAGAGGACGATCAAAAATTTACGTTACACAACTGCAGGAACCGGTAATATTAATGGCACTACTTCAACCGCCTTTTCAAAAGAGAAACATATAGGCGATTTGGAACCTGAACAAGTAGTCGAAATTGAACAGGTAGAAAAATCAGGGTTTGAAGAAGATCTTCAGTACCATTTTTATGTGGAAGATACTGAAGGTGAATATCACTGTCAGTTTTCCATTCCAAAACATTTAAGAGGCACAGTCCATTCCATCGGTAATTTGCCGGTTGTTCAGCAATGGGGGTATGTGTTTTTCCCTTATGTAAAGCCGCTTGAAAAAATATAAGTACATACATAATAGAAAAAAGAGGTGCGTTATGGGTAAAAAAAACCGTATACGAAATGGGCAGCTTCTTCCGCTGCCAAAAAAACCAAACTGCGTGTCAACGCAGACAGATCAACACGATAAAAAAATGCAACCAGTGCCTTTTAAGGGCGGCATGCAAGAATCTCAGGAACGAATTAAACGCATCCTCCTCTCATTAAACAGGGTGGAGATTAAAACAGATTCCGCAGACTATTTACATGCAATAGTGAAATCGAAATTCTTTAAATTTAAGGATGATGTAGAATTTCTATTTGATGAACAGACCAACCTTGTTCATTTTCGATCTGCTTCAAGGACAGGCCATTATGACTTCGGGGTTAACCGGAAGCGGATGGAGCAGATTTCTGATGAATACAAGGAGGGTAAATAAGATGGAACGATATCAAGTTGTTGTGATTGGCGGCGGTTCTGCCGGTATGACCGCTGCTGCCGGTGCAGCTAATCTGGGAGCTAAAACGGCTCTTATTGAGAAAAAAAATTCATTAGGCGGAGATTGTCTGCATTATGGTTGTGTGCCTTCAAAATCGCTTATTGATGCAGCAAACAGAATTTATACAATGAAAAATTCCGCTGAAATATTCGGATTTTCATTATCAGGAAAACTTGAGTTTAACAAGGTAAAAGAGCATGTAAAATCCGCTCAATCTGTTATCCAGGAGCATGACGGGAACAAGCGGTTCACCGATTTAGGTGTTGATCTCTTTTTTGGAGCTGCCCATTTTCAATCGCCAAACGAAATAAGCATTGGGGATAAGCAGATCATCTGGGCCGAGAAGGTAATCATTGCGACAGGCTCCTCTCCAGTTGTTCCCTCCTCTATCGAAGGAATTGAACAAATTCGATATGTAACGAATGAAACCATCTTTGATCTTGAGGAACTGCCAAAAGAATTGGGTGTTATCGGAGGAGGAACGATTGGTCTCGAGATGGCTCAGGCATTTGCCAGAATGGGAACTAAAGTAACTGTATTTGAAGGGTCTGATCAACTGTTTGCCAAAGAGGATCACGATATATCCACTTTTATGTACAATCTTCTAAAAGAAGAAATAAATATTGAGTTATATTCAAGCGTAACAAAAGTAGAAAATACCGAGGGTAAAATTAAAGTTCATATTGCTTTGCGAAATGGAGAAGAAAAAGAGTATACGGTCGATCAGCTGCTTGTTTCTGCGGGAAGAAAACCGAATACCTCCTCTCTTAAGCTTTCTCAAGCGGGTGTGGCTACTGTAAAAGACTTTATTGAAATTGATGATTCGTTTCGTTCCTCACAGCCGCATATATTTGCTGTTGGGGACGCCATTAACACGCTCCCCTTTACCCATGCAGCCGGTGAAGAAGCAAAAACTGTTATATCAAATGTGTTATTTGGATTAAAAAACACCTTAAATCATGAATTTACCCCATGGGTGACATTTACTTCACCAGAAGTTTTTCATGTCGGCAAAACAGAAAAGCAGGTAAAAGAAGCCGGAACTTCTTATCGGGTTTACAGAGCTCATCTGGAAGAAGTGGACCGCTTTATTACCTCACATGAAACCAGAGGCTTCGTCAAAATCATCACCGATAAAAGGGGCACCATCCTGGGTGCACATGCAGCTGGTTTGGAGGCAGGAGAGTGGATGCAAATAGTTGTTTTCGCCATGAAAAACAAAAAGAAAATCGGCAGTCTTTCCCGCATGATTTATTCTTACCCTACCAAAGCAGGAGCTTTGCAGAGAGCTGCGGATGTCTATTGGAGAGAGAAATTATTTGATGGTCCATTACCAAAATTAACAAAGAAATTCTTCGATATTAAGTATGCGATTACTGGGAAAAAGCTGGATTTGCCTCCCGAAGAACCTGCACCAGCATCTATATCACTTGATAGGAATTAAATTCCAAACAAAAAAGACAGCTCCTCAGCTGTCTTTTTTGTTTGCCATATTACCGGATTTGGCCATTTCCACTCATGACATACTTTATTGTCGTCAGTGCAGGCAAGCCCATTGGGCCTCTGGCATGAAGTTTTTGTGTTGAAATTCCAATCTCAGCTCCAAATCCCAAAGCACTGCCATCAGTGAAACGAGTTGAAGCATTATGATAAATTGCTGCTGCATCCACCAGACCTTTAAACCGTTTAGCAACATCAGCGTCCTCTGTTACAATCGCTTCTGAATGTTTTGTACCATACTGGTCGATATGAGAGATAGCTTCATCAATAGATGGAGTAACTTTTATCGCCACATCCAGGCTTAAGAATTCATTTTTCCAATGTTCTTCCTGTGCAGGAACAGCATTAGGGAATACTGAAAGTGCTTTTTCATCCCCATATACCCCTATATTGTTCTGCTTAACTGCGTCGATCAATTTGTCTTTATGCAAAGCAAGAAATGATTCATGCACAATCAGCGTCTCTGCTGCATTACAAACTGCTGGACGGTCTGTTTTGGCATTAATGAAGATATTGATCGCTTTTTCAGGGTCAGCATCCTTATCGATATAAATATGACAGTTGCCAACACCCGTTTCAAGTACAGGCACTGTGGCATTATTTACAACAGCCTGGATTAATTTTCCTCCTCCGCGGGGGATTAACACATCAATATGCTCTTTCATGGTAAAAAGCTTCTCAGTGGCTGCCCGGTCAGTGCTGTCTACAAACTGTACCGCATCTGCAGAGATAGCAGTTGATACCAATGCTCCTTTCATTACTTTCACAATTGCACGATTTGAATGAATGGCTGAAGAACCACCTTTTAACACGATTGCATTACCTGACTTTAATGCCAGCCCTGTTGCATCGGCTGTAACATTTGGACGTGCTTCATAAATCATTCCGATTACACCGAGAGGCACGCGGACAGTTTGAACATCCAAACCATTATCAAGTGTCCACTGAGAGTCAATTTCACCAGTTGGGTCATCCAGCTTTGCTACTTGGCGCAATCCCTCTGCAAATTCTTTTATGCGTTCTTCACTTAATGAAAGGCGGTCCATGTATGCATCGTCATAACCGGATTTGCGGCCGCTGTCTAAATCCTGTTTGTTTGCCTTCAAAATGCTTTTAACATTCAGATCCAGTGCATCTGCTAGTGTGTGAAGAGCAGCATTTTTTTCTTCAGTGGATAAAAGACCTAGTTCTTTTGAAGCTTTTTGAGCGAGAATTGCCTGCTGTTTTACATCTACGGGTTCAATGACGGTTGTCATCCAACCACTCCTTTCAAGAATTTATTTTTTAATTTGTGATTAAACTCCGATTGGGATCGCAACTTCAAGCTCACACACAAATGAATCATTATGCATGGCTGCTTCCTGAGAATCTTCAGTTTCTTCATTTTTAAGCTGAATTTTCTCCAGGTCTACAGATGAATAGTTTACGACACCAAGACCTAGTTTTTTGTTGTTCAGATCAAGAATCCGCACTACAGAGCCTTTTTTAAAATAACCGTTTATTTGATAGATTTGGCTCGGCAGTAAGCTTCCTTTTTCGTTTACAATGGATTCTTTTGCATTATCTTCAATCAGAATTTCACCTTCTGGTCCAGAATTAAATGCAATCCACTGACGATAGTGATCAAGATTCTGCTCTGGTTCCTTCACATCAAAATAAGTTCCTCTTGCCTCTTCATTTACAGCATCAATTAGAATATTTTTCACTCCTGATTTACCAAGAAATGATGGTATACCTGAAGCCATTGATATTTTAAACGCATCGATTTTCGAGCGCATTCCGCCGGTTCCTACAGCAGATCCGGGCTCTCCGGCCATTTCTTCTATGTCCGGTGTTATTTCCGCTACTTCCTTTAAAAGCTCTGCTGAAGGATCTTTTCTTGGATCAGCACTATACAGCCCATCAATATCAGATAAGATAATCAGCTGATCAGACGCTACCAGTCCTGCAACCTTTGCAGAAAGTGTATCATTATCTCCGAATCTCAGACGGTCCGTTGTCACTGTGTCATTTTCATTAACAATCGGAACAATACCGCGTTCTAACAACACGTTAATCGTATTTCTTACATTGTTATAACGTGTTTCATCGGAAAAATCGCTTCTTGTAATTAGAATTTGAGAAGCAGCATAGCCGTGAGATGAGAAAAGCTCCGAGTATGTTTCAATCAATCGGCCTTGTCCAACAGCTGCGGCTGCTTGTTTTTCCGGTAATGAGGTTGGTCTGTTCACAAACCCCAAAGTACGATAACCAGCTGCAACCGCCCCGGAGGATACAAGTACGACTTCATGCCCCTGGTCTTTTAATTCCGCTACCTGGTCTGTCAAACGCTGAATTTTTCTTCTGCTGATATCTCCTGACAGACTTGTTAATGAACTGCTTCCTATTTTAATTACAACTCTTTTTTGATTATCCGATGTCATCCTATCACTCCTAGTTTTTAAAAATAGTCGGCTTTTTAATATAAGAATTTAAATTTATTTATTGGGTTTCAGGCTTCTGCAGGTACTTTCTCCAGATCCTTTGTTATTTCTTTAGAACGGTTCATTGCTCCTTCTATTGCCGCTTTAATGGCAGTACCGCCTCCGCTGTCTGACAGTGCCTCCAGACCTGCCGCAGTTGTTCCATTAGGTGAAGTTACATTCTGACGCAGCTCAGTTGGCGTTTCATCCCGTTCGATCATCATTTTTGCAGCTCCGAGGATGGTTTGAGCACCAATTTCCCGTGCCTGTTTGATATCCATTCCATTTTCGAATGCTGTTTTTTCAATATGCTCCATTAGATAATAGAAGTAAGCTGGTCCGCTTCCTGCAATACCTGTAAATAGGTCCATTTGATTTTCTTCAATCACATATACTTCTCCGATACAAGCCAGAAGGCTTTTTGCTAATTTAACGTTTTTCATCGTTACATTTTGACCAGGAGAAATTGCAGTTGCCGATTCTCTAAGCATGCTCGATGTATTCGGCATCACTCGAATGACCTGCTGTTCTTGCTGCAGAATATTTTCCATAAAATCCGTTGAAATGCCTGCAAGCACACTCATTACAACCTGGTCAGGTCTTATTTCATCTCTTATGGATAGAAGACACGCTTCAGCATCCTTTGGTTTCATTGCCATGAAAATGACATCATAAGAAGACAGCTGAACTTTGTCTCGTCTAATCCCTTGTATCCCGTATCGGTTATGCAGTTCCAGCAGCCTCTCGCCGTTGCTTCTATTTGTTGCTGTAATTTGGTGAGGTGCCAGCGTCCCTGTTTGGACGATTCCTGAAATCATGGCTTCTGCCATGTTTCCTGCTCCGATAAAAGCTACTCGTAAATTCGTTGACATAGTTATTCCATCTCCTTCTGAATTAAGTTGTTCGGTTTTGTACGTTCAATTTTTTTCACGCTAATTATCGTAACATGTAGGCAATAGACTTCAAGGGTATATCTGAAGGTAGCGAGCTAGATGGTGTTAAAAGGAGTGAAAGCGTTATCAAGGGGATAGTAATTTGATTAAATGCTGTAATTCAGCCATATAGAGCTTGAGAGCTTAAAATATAGAGATATATAATTTTTCATTAATTATCCAATTGCTGTTCTAATCCCTTTTGGCACAAAAAAAGAGACGAAATTACTCGTCTCCAGGTACAGTTAAATTAAATTTTTCCTTTAAATTCCGAATCAACTTTTTATGATATTCGTCTGAGACAACTCCATAGGAGCCCCTGATAATTTCTGTAGCATAATGCATCGGCGGTGCACATTCTTTTCCCGGGTTAAGAACGATAAAGGTGAGCGATTTTTCATATTTTTCACCGTTCACTTCCACATCGACAAAAGCTGGCCGATAGGTGCCATTATGAACACCCTCCCGGTTGAATAAATACGATACAGCTTCTTCGTTCACACGGTACAGTACACCTTCTCCCTTATTGCCTGTTTCGATTATATTGGCCCTGCCTCCGTCATGAACCGACAATGAATAATTCATTTCCAAACGATCGACAATGGCCCCTCCAATCCGGTCAATAAACAGGTGGTCTACCTGGGCCAGCTTAAAGCGTTCGTCATCCATACAGGATCCATAAGCAAAGTAAGTGTGAACTTTTCTGTCCAGCTCCTGATGGACGATCCAGTCTCCAAACTCAAGAGGAACAAGACCATTAACCTGGTCTTTTTTATTAATATATGTCCATACCTCCAGCTTTCCCAGATGATCGGTATGAATGGTGATGGACCTTCTTTGATATTCATCTTTTAATTCATCCCCTGAATACGATTCAAGATGATCAAGTTTCTTTAAAAGGGCAGGAGAAATTTCATACACTTCGCCATAAACTCTTCCCCGTTCTTCCTGTACAAAATAGGGATAACCCTTTCCTGAGTCGTATATGGTCCCTTCAGTCCATGCCTGTGAAGAAATAAGCGGCTGTGGTTCCAATATAGAATGATATCTTCCGTGTTTTCTTAATGTGCCGTAAACAAAAATATACATGCTATTTTCAAACTCCTTTTTATTATCCTAGATCTGTTTTACACACTGTTGATTCGGAAATCAACAGCCTTGTTTAGCAAAGTTATTATCTTAAGGATGCCGGTTCAGGATATTTTATTGCGTTTTTCTTCATTTTATTCTTAGCTGCTTCTTCCAGATCAATTTCGAGTTTTGATGCCAGCTGAATAAGATAAATCAGCACGTCCGCCATCTCATCTTTCATTTCCTGCTTATTTTGTTTGACGGCTTCTTCGCTTGATTTCCATTGAAACAGCTCCAGCAGCTCGGAAGATTCCAGCACAATTGATAATGCCAGATCCTTTTCCTGATGAACTTCATCCCATCCCCGTTTGTTACGAAATTCGATTATTTCCTCTTGCAGCTTCTTCATCCAATTCCTCCATCTGTAGCCAGTTTGTAACAGACAACGTACATGCGTTCGTGCTATAGTAATAGCGGTGATTAAAATGAAATTAATAAGATGGACGTTTTCAGGAAGAGGCAGAATAAGAGCATACGTCGATATGTTCCCCAACTCAACCGTTCACCTGTCAAAGATTCGCGGGTTTTACTTCGTACGCCATATCCAATGGGATGATTGGGACCCAATTGTGGAAAACTGTGATTTGAAGGAAATTGAGCGTTTAGTGAACGAAGAGCTGGATACAATTGATGCTTACAATAAAAGACGTAATGCTTCATCATAATAATCTCCTGAAAAATCCGATATACTTACAGTAATAAACTGAATCTATAAAATCAACCCGTGTTAATTTTCTAAAAGATAAGAATGGAGTCGATAAGCTACATGACCAGACATCTTAAAAAAACTGCATGCATCGGCATGGCACTTACCCTGTTAGCTCTTCCGTTATCCCCTGCAAAGGCTGAAATTAATAAACCGGAAATCTATGTTGCACTTGGGGATTCGGTAGCAGCAGGCGCAACCCCCTATGATGAACTTGATGCAGGCTACACTGATATTATTGCAAACAAGCTGGCTCAAAATGGTCTGTTAGCGGCTTTTAGCAAGGATTTTGCTGTGCCTGGTTTTGCTACATCTAATATTATTGAACTTCTTGACACCGCTGAAGTACGGCAGGCAGTTGAACAAGCGACTATGATTACTCTCTCAGCTGGAGCCAATGATGTGCTTGGCCTGGTTCAGCAGGATGCAGGCGGCCGGACAGTAGCATATGATCAACTTACAGCAAATGCCGTATTAAATCAGATGCGCATTCAGTACGGGGAGTTACTGGATGAAGTTCAAGAGATAAATCCCGATGCGGCCATTTATGCGATCGGCTATTACTTCCCCTACCCTCATGTCCTTGAGACTCAGCAGCAGGGTGTGAGAAAAATGCTGGCAACGGTTAATACCATTATCCAAAACGAAGCAGAAGCAAGAGACATTGAGTTTATCGATGTGGCAGAAGATTTTGATAAAAATGGAAATGAATATGTGCCTAATCCTACAGATGTTCACCCGAATCAGGAAGGGTATACTGCTATTGCAAGTTCCTTCTTTGAACAGGTGGAACCAAGCATTGAAGTTTCCTTAAATGATGTTCCGCCAAATCCCGGCATGTCTCCTTTTTTAGAACAGCTGATGCAATCAAATGGCGGTCAAACCCAGCCCTCTAACCAGGATGAAGCAGGGCAAAGTCCGGCTGAAAATGAATCTGATAGAAATGAAGAAACCCCGGCTGAGTCACCGGAAGATAATTCTGATCCACAGGAATCAGCACCAATTCAGGAAAATAATCAGGATGGCCCTGAACAAGGGATTGAAGGAACTGATGGTGCAGCTTTAGGTCCAATTCCAGCTCCATCTGTTCGCCATCATGTGCCTTTATTGGGCTAACAAAATAAGCCTCCTGAACATTAAGTTCAGGAGGCTTTGTTTTCTTATTTTTCTACTGGGCCATCTTCCCAGCAGTCAGCATTTTTCAATCCGGGAATACTGTTTCTGTAAAATACAGGATCAAGACCATTTTGTTTTTGCCGCTGATAATCCTTTAATACTTTAAACGCCAGCGGAGACAAAAGACTAATGGCTGTAAGGTTGATGAGTGCCATGGTAGCCATAGAAACATCCGCCAGGTTCCACACAACACCGAATGATTGAACAGAACCGAAATACACCATGCCCATTACAATTAACCGGTATAAATTTAAGAATAGAGGACTGTTTTTAATAAATTCAATATTGGTTTGTCCGTAATAATAATTTCCTACAATAGAACTGAAAGCAAAAAGGAATATTGCAATGCTAATAAATGCCGCAGCCCAATCGCCTACATGGAAAGCAAGCGCATCCTGTGTTAATTGAATCCCCTCTGTTCCATTCAGGTACTCTCCGGACATAATAATGATTAAAGCTGTCGCAGTACATATTACAAGCGTATCAACAAAAACACCTAATGTCTGAATTAGCCCTTGTTTTGCCGGGTGCGTAACTCCAGCGGTTGCAGCAGCGTTCGGGGCGCTACCCATACCGGCTTCATTGGAGAAAAGACCTCTTTTTATGCCGTTCATAATTGCAGCACCAATGCCGCCTGATACAAGTTCAGTAATGCCAAAGGCATTGCTGAAAATGACTGTGAACATTTCTGGTACCAAATTTAAATTTGTAATAAGAATAAAAAGTGCTAAAAGAATATATAAAATGGCCATTACCGGTACCACAACACTTGTTACTGCTGCCACCCGGTTTACTCCTCCGAAAATCACAATTCCGGTAATAACAACCAGTACAATTCCTACAACAGATCTGTCCCAGCCAAATGAACCTTCAAGCGCCAGTGAAATCGTATTGGACTGGACTGAGTTAAATATTAAACCAAAGGTAATCGAAATAATGACTGCAAAAATGATGCCCATCCAGCGCGCGTTTAACCCTTTTTCCATGTAATAAGCTGGACCGCCTCTAAAGCCGTCCTTATCTTTAACTTTGTACACTTGCGCAAGTGTGGATTCAACAAATGCAGATGCCGCACCTACTAAAGCAATAATCCACATCCAAAAGACAGCACCGGGTCCTCCTAAGTAAATTGCAGTCGCAACCCCTGCAAGATTTCCTGTTCCTACGCGGGATGCAGTTGAAATAGTAAATGCTTTAAAAGAAGATATTCCTCTTTGGCCTTCCGCTGATATCGTTGATTTTTCAGTCAGCAGCCTGCCCATGTCTCCGATTTTCGTAAACTGCATGAAGCCGCTTCGAACGGAAAAATATAAACCGCAGCCAATCAGTACGATTATCAGTATGTAATCCCATAAAAACCCATTTAATGTTGTAGCAATTGAATCGATCCTAGCTACAAATTGTAACGTACCATACTCCAATTAAATCCCTCCTGGGTATAAAATAAATATATGAAAAAATGGAAGAAAGAGGTTCCTTCTTCCATTCCCCATTCAATCGATATTAAACGTCTGGAATAGCCGTTTCCTGCCATGCGCAGACAATAGTCCCTACTTCACTTTCATCGATTACAAAAGAACCATTTGAATAACGGTCATTCAACCGGTATGCTGATGCATGAATTGTATGGCGCATGCCTTTTTTACTTTCCAATACAAAAAGATCTTCACTTGATTTTACTGCAAATACACTGATGACACGATGAGGGTTCTTTTTGAGCTCTCTCAGCATAATTAGTCCGCGCTTTGCCCGCGTACTAAGATCAAACTCCGCTGAGGCAATTTTTTTAACTGCTCCGCGCTGAGTAATCATCATCAGCTGATCCTCAGGCTTAACCATAAGCCCGCTCACCACATAATCATCTTCCTTCAGATTGATGCCTTTCACTCCTGCCGCTCTAGGACCGACAGTATTAACATCCTCTTCACTAAACCGCAGACCATAGCCAAAAGAAGTAGCTAACAGCAGTTCCTTTGATCCGTCAGTTAAAAATACAGTTATCAGTTCGTCTTCTGCTTTTACGTTCAATGCAACCAATGCACGAAAGTGTCGCTGCGCTTTATAAAGATTGAATTCTGATTTCTTCACCATGCCGTTTTTAGTGATAAAAACCAAATATTGATTTTCCTGATAATCCTTGACATGCATCGCTTTTATCAGCTGTTCATCTTTTTCAAGCGTTACGAGACTTGCAATATGCTGACCTAAATCTTTCCACCTTATATCCGGGAGCTGATGGATCGGTATTGAGATGTAGTTGCCCTTATTCGTAAATAACAATAAAACATCCGTTGTATTGGCATCGAGTTTTACTAAAAGTCTGTCGGATTCTTTCATCGCAAAATCCTGACCATTTGAAGCAGCATAAGAGCGCAGTGACGTTCGTTTAACATAACCGCCTTTTGTGACCGTTACAATAACATCTTCACTCGCCACCAGCACTTCCATGTTAATCTTCAGCTCTTCTATCTGATCTACAATAACAGATCTGCGTTCGTCTGTGTATTGTTTTTGAACGTTTTTGAGTTCCTTTTTAATGACTGAAATCAGTTTTTTAGGACTTTCTAAAATGGCTTGCAGCTCTTTTATCAGTTTTTCAAGTTCCGTTGCTTCTTTTTGTAACGCTGTAATATCAGTATTGGTTAACCGATATAGCTGCAATGAAACAATCGCTTCAGATTGGGGTTCTGTAAATTCAAATCGCATTTGAAGGTTATTTTTTGCATCTTTTTTATCTTTAGACCCGCGAATTGTTTCAATGACTTCATCCAGAATGGACAATGCCTTAATTAAGCCCTCTACAATATGCTGCCGTGTTTTTGCACGATTCAGATCAAATTCTGTTCTTCTTGTAACAACTTCTTTTTGGTGTTCAATGTAAGCATCAAGTAATTGTGACAGCCCCATTAACACGGGCCTTTTATTATGGATCGCCACCATATTAAAATTGTAGTGCACTTGCAGATCCGTATTCTTAAATAGAAAATTCAACACACCGCTCGCATCTGCATCTTTTTTCAGTTCCACTACGATACGAAGTCCTGTTCGGTCTGTTTCATCGCGAACCTCTGATATTCCTTCAACTTTGCGATCGGCACGCAGTTCATCCATTTTTTTAACAAGATTGGCTTTGTTAACTTCAAACGGAATTTCAGTAATAACCAGCTGCTGTTTTCCGCCTCTGACATCCTCAGTATCCACTTTTCCACGGATAACGATTTTGCCTTTTCCTTTTTCATAAGCATTTTTAATCCCGTCAATTCCCTGTATAATGCCTCCGGTTGGAAAATCCGGCCCTTTAATAACCGTCATTAACTCCTCAACAGAACAGTCAGGTTTATCCATTCTCATGATAGTGGCATCAATGACTTCACCAATTTGATGAGGAGGTATTTCAGTGGCATAACCTGCGGAAATTCCTGTTGAACCATTTACAAGAAGGTTTGGATAACGAGCGGGTAAAACAGTTGGCTCTTCCGACGTATCATCAAAATTAGAAATATGATCTACTGTCTGCTTTTCGATGTCTCTGAGCAGTTCCCCTGCAATAGCAGATAATCTGGCTTCAGTGTAACGCATTGCGGCTGCAGGGTCCCCGTCCACACTACCGTTATTGCCATGCATTTCTACCAGCATATTGCGCACTTTCCAGCTCTGGCTCATTCTCACCATTGCTTCATATACAGAAGAATCACCGTGGGGATGATAATTACCGATAACATTACCGACCGTTTTAGCTGATTTACGAAATCCTTTTTCCTGTGTGTTTCCTTCAAAATGCATTGCATATAATATTCTTCGCTGTACAGGCTTTAGCCCGTCCCTGGCATCGGGCAGGGCACGTTCCTGAATAATGTATTTACTGTATCTCCCGAATCGGTCGCCTATTACTTCCTCAAGCGGGAGGTCTTGAAAACGTTCTGTTGCAGTCATATTGAATTATTCCTCCTCTGAAACCATAATCTGATCGTTATCCAGGATGTTTTCATTGTCGTCAAGCCCGAATGCAACATTGGATTCAATCCACTTTCTTCGAGGCTCCACTTTGTCTCCCATTAACGTAGTAACACGGCGTTCTGCGCGTGCTCCATCATCAATTCTTACCCGGATCAGGGTTCTTGTTTCAGGATTCATTGTCGTTTCCCATAACTGGGAAGCATTCATCTCGCCCAAACCTTTGTACCGCTGCAGAATATAGCCCTTGCCAACTTTTTTAGTCGCTTCTCCCAATTCATCATCGGTCCACGCGTACTCGATTACTTCTTTTTTCCCCGCTCCTTTACTCACCTTATACAGAGGAGGCAGAGCAATATATACACGGCCGGCTTCAATCATCGGCTTCATGTACCGGTAAAAAAAAGTAAGCAGCAGTACTTGGATATGTGCTCCGTCGGTATCGGCATCTGTCATAATGACAATTTTGTCATATTGAATATCATCGACCTCAAAATCAGCGCCTACACCTGCTCCAATTGCATGAATAATCGTGTTGATTTCTTCATTTTTGAATATATCTGCAAGCTTTGCTTTTTCTGTATTGATTACCTTTCCTCTGAGCGGAAGTACTGCTTGAAACTTACGGTCACGCCCCTGTTTGGCAGAACCGCCGGCTGAGTCACCCTCTACTAAATAAAGCTCATTGCGGGCAGCATTTTTGGATTGTGCCGGCGTTAATTTTCCGGATAATATGGTATCGGACTTCTTGCGCTTTTTACCGTTTCTCGCGTCTTCACGTGCACGGCGGGCAGCTTCACGCGCCTGTTGTGCACGAATCGCTTTTTTAATAAGGAGTGTACTGATTTCAGGGTTTTCCTCTAAAAAGTACAGCAGATGACCGGCAATTACACCGTCGACAGCCGACCTTGCTTCAGTTGTTCCGAGTTTCCCTTTGGTCTGTCCTTCGAACTGTAAAATGCCTTCTGGAATTCTGACCGATATAATACTTGCAAATCCCTCGCGGATGTCAGATCCATCTAAATTCTTATCTTTTTCTTTTAATAAGCTCACTTTTCTGGCGTACTCATTTATCACACGCGTAACGGCTGTTTTAGCCCCGGCTTCATGAGTGCCCCCGTCTTTTGTTCGCACATTATTAACAAATGAAAGGATCGTTTCCGAGTATCCGTCATTAAATTGAAAAGCAAAATCCACCTCAATGCCGTCCTGTTCGCCTTCAAAAGAAACAACCGGATGCAGAACATCTTTCTCTTCGTTTAAATACGATACAAAAGCTTCAATGCCTGTGTCGAATTGAAAGGTATCATTTCTGTCATCGCGTTCATCTTTTAGCTCGATTTTAAATCCTTTGAGCAAAAAGGCACTTTCACGCAATCGTTCACACAATGTGTCGTAATTAAAATGCGTTACACTGAAGATGGATGCGTCGGGTTTAAAATGAATCAACGTCCCTGATTGATTTGTTTTTCCCTTTTTTTCAAGGGACGTGACAGGTTTACCGCCATCTTCAAAACGCATTTCATGGATGGTGCCATTTCGGTGTATAGTCACTACCAGCCATTCGGAGAGGGCATTTACTACCGATGCCCCAACACCATGCAGACCGCCGCTCGTTTTGTATCCGCCCTGGCCAAACTTTCCGCCTGCATGCAGAACAGTAAATATGACTTCAGGTGTCGGCTTTCCGGAACGGTGAATTCCTGTGGGCATACCCCGTCCATAATCCCTTATGGATATACTGTTGTCTTTATGAAGTGTAATTTGAATTGTGTCTCCAAATCCACCGAGTGCCTCATCAACTGAATTATCTACAATTTCATATACTAAATGATGCAAACCGCGCGCATCTGTAGAACCAATGTACATACCAGGGCGCTTTCTTACAGCCTCTAGTCCTTCGAGTACCTGAATGGCATCGTCGTTATATTCCATCGTTGCTTTTTTTGCCATTGATATTCCCCTTCCAAACTGTACAAACATATGTTCGTTTATTCCATTGTATCATAAAGAATCAAGTTTCCCCATCATATTCTATACTTATTTCATGCTCTTTTTCAATGTATCATTTTCAGATAAGCTGTTTTACTCTCGCTCACGTTCACTATTTTGACCTAGTATGATCATAGCACTTAATTTGAATTCACGGGTGAAATTCGAAAATTAGTCTTATCATAAACCAATACACAGACAAAATAAAAGGACCTGACGATTATTTCGTCAAATCCTTTTAACTCATTTCTATCTGGTAATGGCGTGTTCCACCTTGATGCATCGATCCATGATAACCGTTCTTCCTTTCGCCTGCAGCTCGTCAAAGACCTGCTCATCCATTACCCCCAGCTGAGACCAGAAAACAGGTGCATCTGTTTTTAAAAACTCTTCGGCAAGTGCAGGAAGAAATTCCGATCTTCTAAAAACGTTGACAATATCAATTTTACCTTCAACCTCATCCAGTGAGGAAACTGCCTTTACACCAAGTGCTTCTGTTATCGTGGGATTAACGGGAACAATCTCATATCCTGCATCCTGCATTGCTTTTGAAACACCATAAGATGTTCTGGACGGATTGTCACTTAAGCCAATAACCGCAATTCTTTTCGACTGGTTTAATATTGAGCCTATTTCTTCTCTAGATGGATTTTGAATCAATGTGCTCACTCCTTTTTGTTTTGAACCATTATTCCAAAAGACCCTTTGACTCAAGAAATTCCTTCGCTACCTGAGCATGGTCTTTGCCGTCAATATCAACAGCTGCATTCATCTTTTGCATATCCTCTGCTGTAATCTTTCCGGACAGTTCGTTTATAATTCCTTCCAATTCAGGATAAGCCTCTAAAACATCCTGGCGGACAACAGGGGCAGCATCGTACTTAGGGAAAAATCCCAGGTCATCTTCTGTTGTTTGAAGATTAAATCTTTCAATTCGTCCGTCTGTTGTAAAAGCAGAAATGACATCCACCTGTCCATCCTGAACTGCCTGATACATGATATTGGCATCCAGGCTTTTAGTCTCAGCAAAGCTGTAATCATATGCTTTGACCAGCGCCTCATAGCCATCATTCTTCCGTTCAAAAAAGGCGTGCGGAGCACCAAATGACAACTGATCAGATATCTCAGCAAGCTCTGAGTATGTGGTTGCTTCAAAATCAGCATCCTGTGCAAATGCCATCGTGTAATCATTGGCAAACCCTAACGGTTCAAGCCAGGTGACTTCATATTTTTCTTCATAGCCTTTGCGGACTCTTTCAAGAATACTTTCACTTGATTCTCCTTCTTTGGCTTCTTCACCTAAAACAGCCTCCAGACCGGTTCCGGTGTATTCCACGTAGAGATCGATTTCCCCCTGTTCCAGCGCAGGAGTTAAAATCCCTACTTCACCGAGCCCCTCGTTTAGTTCAACATCATAGTCGGAGCGGTGTTCAATGTATTGCTCCAGTATGTTTGGCAGGATGAGCTGTTCGGTAAAATCTTTGCCGGATATAACGATCGGGTCGCTGCTGTCTCTTTCCCCACTGCTGCAGGCAGACAGGATTAGAAGACAGCTCATTGATGTTAATAACAATCCTTTTGATTTGTTCATAGTTTTCTCCCTCATTGTCAATTTTTTAATTTCAGGATTTCATTTTCAGGCCTTTAGGGGTCGTTCTTTTTTCCATCAGTTTCAAGATAAAATCAAAACCAAGAGCAAGAAGTGCGACAGGGATGGCTCCGGCTAAAACCAGATTATTGTTGTAGGATTGAAGCCCCCGCCAAATGACGTCACCTAACCCGCCAGCTCCTACAAATGTAGCAAGTGTAGCCACTCCAACTGTTAAAACTGTTGCTGTTCGGATGCCAGCCATTAAAAAAGACAGGGATAACGGCAGTTCAATTTTGAATAATATTTGTGAGCTTGTCATTCCCATGCCGCGCCCGGCTTCTATTATAGCCTGATCAACGCCTGTAATCCCTGTATAGGTATTGCGTAAAATAGGCAGCAAGGCATAAATAATAAGAGCGATTAATGCCGTTTCAAAACCGATTCCAATTAAAGGAACTAAAAACCCGAATAGAGCCAGACTTGGAATCGTTTGAAAAACCGCTGTGATTCCAATATAAAATTCTGCTAGTTTCTGTTTTCTGGAAATGAATATCCCTAGAGGCAGCGAGATTATAATTGCAATTAAAATAGCGGAAAAGGATAAATACAAGTGCTCGATGGTACGCTCAATAATCAAATCCTGCCTTTGGAGGATTGTGTCCCAAAACGCTTGAAAAATCTCCATGCCTACACCCCTTTCTCAAATCCGGCTAGTTTTCTTAACAGCAGATTTTGATGAATAATACCAATAGGCTTTCCATTTTCCACTACATACATTGAGATGATATTGCGCCCGGTCATTTCTCCTGCAGCAAGTTTAAGATCAGCCGTTGAATCAATCGTTGGGAATTCAGTTTTAATTTCTTCTGTTAATGGATCCATTATCGAAGTTACAGGTGATAATAATGGGGTGTGGAGGTTAAGAAAAGCATTGATGCGATCTTCTCCTATAAATGAGCGGACAAATTCATTTTTCGGCGTCTGCACCAGCTCCTTAGGGGCTGCAACCTGTTCAATCAGGCCGTCCTTCAATACAACAATCTGATCAGCAATCTTAAGTGCCTCGTCCATATCATGAGTTACGAACACAATTGTTTTTTTGATTTTGGTCTGGAGCTGTTTCAATTCATCCTGCAGCTGGTCTCTGGAGATCGGGTCAAGTGCACTGAATGGCTCGTCCATTAAAATAATAGGCGGATCGCCCGCCAAAGCACGAACCACGCCTACCCGCTGCTGCTGCCCTCCGCTTAGCTCAAGCGGATATCTTTTTTTGTATACAGATGGATCTAAGCCAACCAGATTCAATAATTCGTCCACTTTTTGATTGTATTCTTCTTTTTTCATCCCCTTCAATTTCGGAATTAAGCCAACATTTTCTTCAATTGTCATGTGTGGAAACAAGCCTATTCTTTGGATAACATATCCAATATTTCTTCTCAGATCGACTTCTTTTTGACGGGCTATGTTCTCTCCGCCAATCAAAATCTCACCGGATGTTGGCTCAATTAATTTATTTATCATTTTCATCGTGGTCGTTTTCCCGCAGCCGCTTGGGCCGATCAATGCAACCAGCTTACCCTCTTCTATATGTAGATCGATCCCTTTAATTGCCTCGGTTCCATCTTCAAAGGTCTTTTTTACATTTTTAAATGTAATCATCTTTACACCGCCTTTTTACTTTCACACTAATAGTAGATTCCCCCACTTTTCTGAGCATAAACTCATTAAGTAATGAAATTGTAACAAACTGCAGGTTTACTTGTCTGCAGTTTGTTTTTGTTCTTTCATGATCAGCCATTGCTCCACTATTACAGCTGTCACAGTGCCGGTAATTAAACCGTTTGATAATATGGAGCTTACAGCAGCAGGAAGTCCGCTGTAGGCTTCTGAAGGCACAAACATAAGGCCGACACCAATAAGCCACGCAATACCAATAACCGTTAATCCGCGCTCAGTGTTTTGTTCCTTTTGCCATTCTAAAAAAGCAAGACGAATCATATTGGTAAAAATAACAAAAGTAACCGCAAATGCGACGGCAGCGGGAATTTGGGAAAGCGTATTAATAATCAGGGGAAAAAAGCTGACCGCTGCTACAATCATGCACCCTATCAGAAACGGAGTTCTGCTCTGTGATTTGGTAGCTGCTACAAAGCCAGCAGCTCCTGCAATCGGTACAGAACCGATGGCCGAGAGGGCTCCGCTAAAGAGAGTGTTAACCCCCGCTGCCAGCCCAGCCTGCCGGAAGCGATGCTTTGGCGTTTCATTAAAATGCTCGTTCATAGCAGATTCCATCACTCTTATCGAAGCAACCATGTTCGCAGTCAATAAAAAAGTAATGAAGAATGCAGTAACAATAACTCCGCTGTCAAAAACCGGCGGTCCGAAAGCAAAAAAATCAGGCAATGTGACTAGCGCATTTGTCGATGGCATGTCAAACGGAGCTTTGCCTAAGAAACCAAAGATGATCCACCCTGCTGCAATGGATAAGATAATGGAGTAACGCTTCATAAAAATCTTTTTTTGATTGCCAAGCCAAAAAGCAAGCATGACAGTGATAACAGAACCAAAAATCACAAAACCCTGTATTGTCCCTTTTTCATTTGGAAGGCCTATCATACCGTTTAAAAAAGATCCGCTTAATTGAAAAATCAAAAGCATTAAATAAGTAAACGTTACGACCGGGGTAAAAAGGACTGTAATTTTATCCATTATTCCAGTTAAGGATATTAATAAGAAAATGATTCCACTTACGAGCAGACCAGATTGCAGTATTTGCAGCGTTTCGATCGGTGTCGTATAAATAACACCTACAAATGTGGCGTAAATGGTAAACACACCCCACCACAAGCCAGCCGGCCCCTCACTAATCGGCAGCTTATGGCCTAACAGAACCTGAGTAATTCCCGCAATTCCAAGAACCAGCAGAGTTCTTTGGACAAACCCTGCTGTGTCAGCCGGATTAAGCTCAAACACTGCAGCAATTGCTATCGGTGCTGCGATGGATGCTGCGATCATAAAAATAAACCATTGAAAAGAACTTAACATCGTCTTCATTTATCTATACTCCTTTAAATAATCATGTGGTCATCGTAGCACAGAAATACAGGAAAAAGGAAAAATATCCTTTTAGTCTATTCAACTTAAATTCTCTTTTAAGATGTTAATTAAATACACGTTTAGAAACATTTCATGATAAAATAACTGTACGCATACGATTTACACATATTTTACCTAAAATAATTAAAAGGAGTACTACTATGCTGGCTGCCATTATTTTTTTCTTATCATACATAATTGGTTCAATTCCATCTGGCTTGTGGATCGGAAAAGCCTTTTACAGCAAGGATATAAGAAATTTCGGAAGCGGAAACCTTGGTGCTACTAATACTTTCAGGGTCCTTGGGGTTAAAGCGGGCGCAATTGTTACTGTCATGGATATTTTAAAAGGAACTGCCGCTGTTTTAATTGCTCTTTCTTTCTCAAGGGAGGATCTGATGCTTGTGGCAGGCATCGTTGCTGTAATCGGCCATATGTTTCCGATTTTTGCTGGATTCAGAGGGGGAAAAGCAGTAGCAACATCTTCAGGAGTACTGCTGGGGTATGCACCGCTTTTATTTGTCCTTGTCGTACTTTGTTTCCTTCTCTCACTCTATGTATCTAAATACGTTTCCTTATCCTCTATGATTGCTGGCATATTTGCTATTTTGTACAGCGTCCTATTTACAGATGATCCGGCGCTGATCGCCATTGTCTGTGTAATGTCAGCGTTTGTTATTATCAGACACCGGACAAATATTATACGAATAAAAAATGGCACTGAACCTAAGATTACATGGATGAATAAAAAAAGAAAGCTCGATGCATAAAAATTTCTGCTGAACAGACCCAGCCTCTTTAGCGGCAACCAAAGAAAGCCTTCACGAACAAGAATATTGTTCATGAAGGCTTTTTTCTTAATGATTTGTCCCAATCTCGATTTACTTCTTTTCACCGATAACATGTTTAGAAAGTTAATGGGCAGGCAATATAACAGGATATAGAAAGATCATAATCACAGCAGCCGCTGCGATTGCTCCCGTTGTTATCAGATAGCCACTGAAATTCTTTTTCTTAAGCATTAACAGTGCTGCGTATACAACAGCTGAGAAAGCAATAAATAGGGAAGCTTCCATAAAGTATGAAGACTTTAATTGCAGGAAGGTCTGAATAAGCATACCGCCAAAAATGACCAGTCCAATCCATGAGAAAATACGTTTTTCCATAAAGACTCCTTTCAAGTTCAATTATTGTTGTTCGTTCCACCTATCCATTATAATAAAAATAAAGGATTTATTAAAGAAAGGAGAAAGCGAAATGGATATCCAGCTTTCAAAAGATGCAGTAAAATGGTTTCAAAATGAAATGATGATTAAAGAAGGTGACCATGTTCGCTTTTTTGTAAAATACGGAGGATCCAGTCCCGTTCAAGAAGGCTTTTCACTGGGTGTCAGCAAAGATGATCCGATCGAAGCCGTTGTTATCCGGGAGGAAGAAGGCATCACCTTTTATGTTGAAGAAAAAGACGTATGGTATTTTGATGGTCACAATCTTGAAGTTGATTACAGTGAAAAAATTGATGGTCCGGCTTATGATTATCACAAAGACGAATAAAAAGGTGACAGCTCCGGCTGTCACCTTTTTATTATCTGAAATCGGATGAGATGTTCGTCCAATCCTTCTTTTTCCAGGATAAGAATTTGAGTTTCCCCAAGCAAATCATAGTGTGAATATCCATCTTTTCTAATATGAATCCACTGCTTCTTTAATTGGTATTTCTTTCCCCATTCTGCCAGCTTCTCAAGATTCTTTGCTCCTACCTTGGTGACCGTTTTAGAATCCGGGAACCGGTCGTCTAACCAGTAATGAGTTAAAAAAGCAATTTCTCCTCTATCAATTGCGTGTTTCCATTCTGTAATATGATTTTTATTAATACCAAAAGCCATCTTGTTCCCCCGTTACCCTTTTACAGGGTTTAGTTGGTGTTTTTTATGTTCCTCACATGCCTGATGCCATTCTGGAAAGAATTTTTTCACTGAAATTGGACGAAAGGATTCTTTTTTAACACAAACATGTTTTGATAATCCCGAAGCTGCCAGCTGACCTGAATCCGACACAATCTCATATCCGTAGTGTGTGCGAAGTCCATCATAATGATCAATCCATGTCCGAATGGTCGCTTTTTCGCCGTACCTTACCGGCATTTTATAAGATACCTGAATATCCATAACCGGCGCCAGGATCCCCTGCTCTTCCATTTCGGCATATCTGAATCCAAGTTCTTCAATTAATGCCGTTCTCCCAATTTCCATCCACACCAGATAGTTTGCATGGTAGACGACACCCATTTGATCTGTTTCTGCGTAACGCACTTCAATTGTTTTTTCTGCTACTTTCATTGGAAAGCTTCAATCCTTTCAAGCATTTTTATACAGTTTACCATATTGAGGGGTTAGTCCCTACCGAAAGGATTTTAGCTCTATAACGAAACCCTGGTATGCAGATTACAGCAAATGTGATTACCAATTGCATTATATCGATCAGCTCCAACAAAAATAAAAGCACTCTATCCGGTTGGACAGAATGCGAAGAATTATTTGCGTGCCTGCCAAGCCATCCATTTTTTCTCGAGCCGGTCTTCAATACGATCCATTTTAATGGGATCTTTTTGAATTTCCGACCGATTTTCGGCAACAAGCTCTTGAAGGGTTTTCCCTTTTACTCTCATGATCCACACCTCCTATAACTAGTATCGCACACAAGTAACTTTTTTAAACATAAAAAGAGTAAAAATTGTGACAATTTATTTTATCATCTTTTGTTTGATCAAACTCATAAAAAAACTCCGGGAGTGTAAATTACACTCTCGGAGTTGCTACTTACTATCAAACAGTCAGTTTATCTCGCAGAACCATGCGAAGGATACCGCCATGGCGATAATAATCAACCTCGACGTCGGAATCAAATCGTGCAAGCACGTCAAATTGCTTCACAGTGCCGTCTTCAGCAGTTGCAGTAACTGTCAGGATATCACGCGGTTTGACATTATCGGTGACATTTACAGATATGGTTTCACGCCCTGTCAGACCCAGTGATTCAGCATTATCGCCCTTTTTAAATTGCAGCGGCAATACTCCCATGAAAACCAGGTTTGAACGGTGAATACGCTCATAGCTTTCAGCAATAACCGTTTTAATGCCTAACAGATTGGTTCCTTTTGCTGCCCAGTCTCTTGATGAACCCATTCCGTAGTCTTTGCCGGCAAGCACTGCCAGCCCGGTTCCCTGCTGCTGATATTTCATGCAGGCATCGTAAATGGCCATTGTTTCGCCAGTCGGCCAGTAAGTGGTATAACCGCCTTCAGTGCCTGGTGCCACTTGGTTGCGAATACGGATATTTGCAAATGTACCACGCATCATTACCTCATGGTTGCCTCGGCGTGAACCATAGGAGTTAAAATCACGAATTGCAACACCATTTTCACGCAGATATAAGCCAGCAGGAGTGTCTTTTCCAATTGCGCCTGCAGGTGAGATATGGTCTGTTGTAACTGAATCTCCAAATTTACCAACTACACGCAGTCCGTCAAGGCCTTCTATATTGGATGGCTTTTCAGTTAATCCTTCAAAGAAAGGAGGGTTTTGAATGTATGTTGAGTCATTAGAGAAAGCATATAAATCATCATCGTTTGTTTGAATTTCGTTCCAGCGTTCATTATTATCAAATACACGCTTGTATTCTTCACGGAACAATTCAGGTGTTACCGTTCTCTTCACTACTTCATTCACTTCTTCAGTAGTCGGCCAAATGTCTTTTAAGAAAACATCATTCCCGGCTTTGTCTTTGCCGATTGCGTCTTTTTGAAGATCGATATCCACAGTGCCAGCTAAAGCATAGGCAACTACCAGCGGTGGTGAAGCAAGATAGTTTGCACGTACTAAAGGATGGATCCGCCCTTCGAAGTTACGGTTTCCTGACAATACAGAAGAAACCAGAAGATCACTATCTGCAATGGTCTTTTCAATCTCAGGAAGAAGCGGTCCGGAGTTACCGATACAGGTAGTACAGCCATAACCTACTAAATCAAAGCCAAGATTAGCTAATGGATCAAGCAAATTGGCATCACGCAGATAGCCTGATACGACCTTTGATCCTGGTGCTAAAGAGGTTTTTACGTACCCAGGCACTTCCATGCCCAGTTCAACAGCTTTTTGAGCTACTAAACCGGCACCCAGCATAACATACGGGTTTGAAGTATTTGTACAGCTTGTGATGGCAGCGATTGCTATTGCACCTGTTTTCATTGGTGCAAGATCTCCATTTGAGAACTCAACCACAGCTTCTTTTTTAACTTCCGCACTGTCAAGCCCAAAACCTTGAACACCCTCAGGCGCTGTTAAAGCTTTGTGAAATTCTTTTTTCATTGCAGAAAGAGGAATTAAATCCTGAGGACGTTTTGGTCCTGATAGGTTTGGTTCAATTTTTGACAGGTCAAGATCAATAACCTCAGTATAGGTAGGATCTTCTTTATCTGTAGTGAAGAACATATCGTTTTTAGTCAGATACTCTTCAACCAGTTTAATTTCTGATTCCTCACGGCCGGTCAATCGCATGTATTCCAGGGATTCTTTATCAACAGGGAAGAAACCGCATGTTGCGCCGTACTCAGGTGCCATATTTGCAATCGTTGCACGGTCTGCAAGCGGCAATTGAGGTACGCCCTCGCCAAAGAATTCAACAAATTTTCCAACTACGCCTTCTTTACGGAGAACCTGCGTTACTTTTAAAGCAAGATCAGTTGCCGTAGCACCTTGAGGAAGTGCACCGCTCAAACGTACACCAATTACTTCAGGAATTGGGAAGTATGATGGCTGACCAAGCATTCCGGCTTCAGCTTCTATTCCTCCTACACCCCAGCCTAGAACACCAATACCATTAATCATCGTAGTGTGTGAATCAGTACCTACTAATGTATCCGGAAAAGCAACTGTTTCACCCGAAGCATCGGTAGTATTCATTACAACACTTGCCAGATACTCAAGATTTACCTGATGCACAATTCCTGTTGCCGGCGGCACGGCACGATAGTTATTAAATGCTTTTTGAGCCCAGCTTAGAAACTCATAACGTTCTGCATTCCGTTCAAATTCCAAATCCATATTAACTTGCAGTGAATCAGCTGTTCCATATTTATCTACCTGTACAGAGTGGTCGATAACAAGGTCAACAGGAATTTCAGGATTAATTTTGTCTGGTGAACCGCCCATTTTTGACATTGCATCACGCAATGAAGCTAAATCCACTACAGCGGGAACACCCGTAAAATCCTGTAGAATAACACGTGCAGGTTTAAAAGGTACTTCAGAATCCTTTACCTTTTTTGAACCCCAGTTTGCCAGATTTTTAATATGGTCTTCTTTGATTACTCTTCCATCATATTGACGAAGTACTGATTCTAAAAGAACCCGAATTGAATATGGAAGCTTTGCAATTTTAGTTAGTCCCTTTTCTTCCAGGGCTTTAATTTCATAATAATGATAGCGTTTACCTTCAAGCTCAAATGATTTTTTTGCTTGAAACAAATCTTGATTAGCCATCTTTTTTCCCCCTTACTAGATTTAAAATATGTTATGTAACCCTCGCGCACATTACCATCTTAATACACTGAACATGATAAGTAAATATCAATAAAGTTATGTAAGGTGATAAGTATTGCTTATGATATTTCTTATTTTCAATGCACTTTACTTACTAAACCAATAAATAATAATGATTCTCAATTAGAATGTCGCTACAGGGATGATGCAAATGTTATTTTAAAATAATAACCTGCTAACGGTTCCACCTCATTTTAAACAACCCTGCATGCTCCATTGAACGGGCGATATCAAACAGCCAGTGCTCACAACCTTTTGGTGCTATAAATTGAGTGCCCATTGGAAGTTTTTCAGATGATAAATAAGTCGGAAGGCTGATGCCGGGCTGACCCGTTAGATTAGCAAGCTGGGTATAAGGGCTGTAAGCAAGACTAGGTTCAAACATTTCATATATTAAGGACTGCTGTAAATGCGGTTCTAATGCTGACACCTCCAGCAACTGGTTTATTTTTTCTTCATCAGGCGTTAATTCGCCAATCTCAGGAGCGGTAAACGCGGTTGACGGCGTCAACAGCAAATCATAAGACTGATGAAATTCATTCATCTTTTCAGCCGCTTCGTCCCATGCAGCAAGGCTAAGTGAAAATTCTCCTGCCGATAGCTTTTTCCCTGCTTCTGCAAGCACCCATCCTTCAATTTCCATATCCTTATGAGTTAGCGGCCGTCCCAGTGACCGTTCCATCAACAGTACTTGAGCAGCCATTTCACCTGAGTTCATTAGATAGTACTGCTCCATTAAATGTCTTCCATTAATATCAGGCACCGCCTCTTCAACGCTATGTCCCTGTTTTTCAAGCCAAATGGCCATTTCTTTAACTGCATTTACTGCCTCTGTGCTTACCGGGGTGCCAACAGGAGAATCAGTTATAAAGCCAATACGAAAGGTTTTGGGATTATTTTGGGATAAATTATTCATATAACCTGCCGTATAAAGCGGAGTATGAAAAGCCGCACTTGATTGCACTGTTTGCATCTGATCAAGCAGAATTGCGGTATCACGAACAGACTTCGTTAGTGCAAAATCCACTGCAGCCCCCTGCCACTGACGCCCCACTCCCGGACCAACCGGCATTCTTCCTCTGGTCGGCTTTAAACCAATCAGCCCGCAAAAAGAAGCGGGAATTCGAATGGATCCTCCCCCATCACTTGCTCCCGCAATGGAGACCATGTTCCCAGAAACGCTTGCCGCTGCTCCGCCGCTTGAGCCGCCAGGTGAATAATTTATGTTCCATGGATTTCTCGAAGCACCATGCAGCCTTGGTTCTGTTATATTTTTCAAACCGAATTCAGGTGTATTTGAATGGCCCATAATGATAAATCCGGCTTTTTTCAGCGCTTTTACAAAGTTACTATCTCTTGTAGAGACATTGTGTTCCAAAAGCTTTGAACCGGCCGTCAAAGGCTCACCTTTTACTGACTGAGATATGTTTTTCAGTACAATCGGCACTCCTGAAAAAGGCAGATTGATATCCACGGTTTCAGCTTCAGCAAGTGCAGATTCAAACCTTGTCGCCACAAGTGCATTTAGTGAAGGATTTTTTTCTTCTATTGAAATGATGGATGCTTCTACTAGTTCACGAGGAGAAGCCTGCTTCGTATGTATCAGTTCTGCCTGACCAACTGCGTCTAAATTACGTATCAGATTGTCCACATTCATTCACACTCCCGCAAGATTTTCTTTCATATCACTTGTTATTTAGGCGCTCGGTATCCAGCTTTTTTTGCATCTGATACCGAGCAAAACCATTCTTCCGGTATCGTCTGTTTATAATTCCTTGACGAAGCCTCGTGATATATTTTTTCACCCTTTGAATTAATATTGCCTTTAATCTCACACCCCTCCGGCTGAACGGTACTATTTGATTTATCCATAGTATTCTGATGTGAATAGCCTTTGTCCGTTACATAGTTTTCTATCGACCAGATTCCGATCTCGTTCATTTGTGCAGCGTCTTGAGTCTCTTCAAATTCATCTACATACTTGATATCAGGAGGATAAATGGATAATCGCGCCAGCCCCCTCTGAAGTAAATCTTCGTTAAAAAGCTGCTCTTCCAGCCAAATGTATGCGAGTACGCGTCCATAGCGATCACGCTCGCTTACATCAAATTCCAACTCTACTTCTTTTCCTTCCAACGTTTCTTTTGTGAATTGAGATGCTTCCGGACCAAAAGGCTGCACACCTAATTGCGGATGTTTGGTTTCCGGCGTATCAATTAAAAGCAGTCGAACCCGCTCCGTTTTACCATTTTCTAATTCCACATCAACAGTGTCGCCGTCTACTGCATTTATTACAACAGCATTTATTCTTTCTGAGTCGTTTTCAAGATTGCAGCCAGATGCTGCCTGGGATAACAGCACCACACATAATAACAATTTCTTCATTTCATTCTCCCTTTTTAGTAGATGCCTCTATTCTTCAGTAGACTGCAATTGTTGTTCGTATTGATGATAATAGTGGAGAACATCATCAACGTATTCCTCACTATGATTGTAATTATACACAGCTTTTCTTAGCTCCCCTTCGGCTGCCCCGTTTTTAGCAAGATAATTAGCAGCACTGAACACTGCGTCCTCGATATCCCATGGATCAGCTATACCGTCTCCATTGGCATCTATTCCATATCCACCATGCCGGTTAATAACGGCGGGATCAGTCATTTCATCTGATGGGATGTCCCCTTCCCCAAGTCCTTCACAGGTTGGATGACTCCACCCGACAAATGTACAAGGCATAAATTGCATATGACCTTCAGCTCCAACCGGGGATACCATTGTTTCCATTGTGGAAAAACGCGTTTCTACTCTATGATGTGCTGCAAGGAGGGTCCAGGGCACCCCGTATTCCTTTTCAGCAGTTTGATAGATTGCAATATACTCTTCTGGTATGGTCAATTCTACAGGTGCTCCTGCCTGTTCCAGCCAATCTGCAGCTTTCCCTTTCCATTCCTCATTTTGAATGACCATGTATCCACAGATAATAAAAAAGATTAAAATAATGGATATTGGGGTGAAAAAGGCAATCAAAACTGAACCCCGCTTTAGACGTTTTCTTTTTCTTCTTTTCTTATTTGACATAGTCGGTACTCCTCTTTTAAAAGCACATAAATATTACTTTACATTCTATCTACATTGTACCGAATTTCACAGGGCAATAACAGGTTAAACCTAAAGTGAACCGTCAGCTTTAAATTCTCATATGGTTTTAAGGAAGGTTCTTAGTCAATCCCGGCTTTAGCAGCTCGGGTCAGCCGCTCCCGCTCTATGGGGGTGCCGGTATAGACGTCTTGAGGTTATCAGTGCTTCTTTGTTTAATAAGAAGGCTTTATTAAACGAGGCTGTTGATTACAGCACGAAGGCGCTCAGCGACACGCGGGGCGGGAGTGAGCCTTCTTCAAAGGAATTCAGTTCAAGGTCTCACCTGCCCGCTACATCACGCGGGAGTCTCATACCTTCAACTCCAATCAACAGTGTGCAAATACTAACAATCGAGTTCAACAAAGCTAGTAAAAAAAAAGCCCTGATCTGCAATGATCAGGGCTCCTGCTTTATTTTTCATTCTTAGCTGCAGTTTTTGTATTAACCTGTTTAGGTTTCTTTTTAGCCGTCAGCATTAATCCCAGATCTTTTCTTTCCTGATTTAAGGATTTGTATGTTGATATCATCATAAGGAGCATGACAAATGAGAATGGAAATGCTGCAATGATTAAAGCATTTTGAAGTGCCTGCAGTCCGTTTGCAGATAACAAAATAACTGCAACTGTTGACTGCGCCAAGCCCCATGTCAGCTTAACATAGTTAGAAGGCGTTAAGGAGCCGTATGTTGTTTGCATACCTAAAACAAATGTTGCTGAGTCAGCGGAAGTAATAAAGAATGTACCGATTAACAAAATACCGATAACTGATAATATAGCACCGAATTGGTACTCATTAAAGACTGCAAATAATACTTCCTCAGTCAGCAATCCTGTTAGATCAATATTTCCCGCCTGCTGAACATTAATGGAACTTGAACCGAATACAGCGAACCAGAAGAAGCTGACAAGTGACGGCAGCAATAAAACACCTGCCATAAATTCACGGATTGTACGACCTCTTGAGACGCGTGCAATAAAAATACCAACAAATGGTGACCACGAAATCCACCACGCCCAGTAAAAAATAGTCCAGGCATCTATCCATGAACGATTATCCGCATCCAGCGGAGCCATCCTGAAGCTCATTTCAAGTAAATTCTGTGCATAAGATCCAAGCGTGTTGGTAAACAGGTTCAGAATTAACAGTGTTGGTCCGAGTATAAGCATAACCAGCAGCAGTACAACAGCCAATATCATATTTGTATTGGATAAATAACGGATACCCTTGCTGATGCCTGACCAGGCAGAGATCATAAATAATACAGTGACAACTGCGATGATACCGAGCTGCCAGCCAAAACTAATGTCGATGCCAAATAAGTAGGATAACCCCCCATTTATTTGAATAGCACCAAATCCAAGCGTTGTTGCAACACCGACAACAGTAGCGAATACTGCAAGGACGTCGACCATTGTCCCCCAGCCGCCTCTCATTTTTTCACCAAAAAGCGGCACAAGTGTAGCTGATATCAAGCCAGGCTCCCCTTTGCGGAACTTAAAATAAGCGAGCGCTAAAGCAACAACAGCATAAATTGCCCACGCATGAAGCCCCCAGTGGAAAAATGTGTATTGCATTGATTCCTTTAATGCCTCATCCGTTCCCGGTTCTGCCATAGGCGGGCTGTCTGCAAAATGAAGCATTGGTTCACTAGCTCCCCAAAAAACCAGACCGATTCCCATACCGGCGCTAAACAACATGGCGAACCACGATCCGGTAGAGTATTCCGGCCGTTCCTCCGGTTTTCCAAGACGAATCTGACCGATTGGTGTAATTGCTAAAACGATACAAAAAATAACCATTACTGATACAAGGATCAGGTAATACCATCCAAATGTAGAAGTTATGAATGCTTGAATATTGGAGGTAGCAGACTCAAAGCCTGATGGGGAAATAATGGCATAAATAGTTGCAAGTGCAACAATGGAAATTGTAATCCAAAAAACTCTAGATACCTGTTTCATAATATTCTCCTCTCTCTAGTCTCTAGGTACTATCTATCTTTACCCAAAAGTATGAGTAAAAAACACGATATTAACCGTAACATGATTAGAAATATAATTCAAACTTCATTCAGGTACTAACATCAAAAGACAAATTTTTAAATTTAGCAGCAGGAATTTAGAGGAATGATAGTGTTTTATCTGGTAATTTGACAAATATTGTCGCATTTTTTTGGATTTATTTCTATAAAATAGGTATTTAAAGGAAGATCATTGCTAGTACAAATTAACTAACTTAAAGTAATGGAGTAAAATACAGCAATTAAATATACTAAAAAACAATACATTATACCTACCTATTCGTTTAAGCTGTATTTTTCGAGAAATAAAACAAGGCCTCATCTACTGGAATTCAGCAGATGAAGCCTTTTATTTAATAGGTGGTCAAACCTAACAATTTTTGCAAACCATAAACTCCCCGCTGCCAAAATGTAAGTGTATCCTGGTATTTGGAAACATCCACTGTATATTCTCCGCCATCATTATTCCATAGGTCTTTAAAATAATGGTCGACTTCCGTCATAATTGCCGAGTCACCGGGACCTTGAACGACAAGATTATTTTCAAGATTATAATTCACCAGATTTCTTTTAGTGAAATTAGTCGAGCCGCTGATAATTGTTGAGGTTTCATCGGTTTTTACCAGCATCATTTTCGGATGAAATTGTTCCTCCACTACGTTATACCATCGTACTTTAACTTGATTATCAGTATCTTCAAGAAGTTCATTAACAACTGGACGGTTAGGTAGACCAGTTTTTTTGTTTCCAAATGCTGTCTCATTTGGATCAAGGATCAGCTGTATATTGACCCCCCGTGTAGCTGCTTCCTGCAGCGCATTGATTACTTCTCTTTCTGATAAGTAGAACATGGCCATCCATATTTCATCCCCCTTATCAGCAAACTGTATCGCAGCGATGATCTGCTCCCAGGTTTTACCTTCAGTTGTATACCGGGCAGTCAATTCACCTTCAGAGATTTCAGAGCCGCTGTAATCAGGCAGCTTTACATTACTGTTGGAAAAATCGATTACCGCCTGTTCTGTATTAATCATATCCTGAATGATTGGTCCTCCCACTTCAAAGGCCACATTGCTGTGAAATCCGGATTCATTATGAGCATTTCCAGAGGATATGAGCGCAGACTGATCCGTAATAAATGCTTTTCTGTGATTGGCTTTCACGTTAGCCATCATAAGATAGGAACGGACCGTCATCTTGGGTCCATCATCAACAAAAGCATTTCTCACCCAGGTTTGCCCGCTTTGACCGAACCATTGAAGCCCCATACGCCAAGCGGTTGAGAATAATGGAGTTGAATCCCTCAATGGATCCAGATCTGTCATTACCACATCAATACCGGCCTTTTCCATGGGTTTAAGCCAGTCTCCCTCGTAAGAGTAATAGCCTGTATTTACGGGGTCAGTAATAAACACAATGGGCATATCAGGATGATTAGCTTTTTTATCGATTAGCTGTTTCATCAGGTTTCCGCTAAGATCCGGATAGCCCTTGTCTTCATTCACTCTTCCATCCATTAAAAACATATCAATAATGATAAATTCTTCAGCTTCCGTAATCATTTCTTCCACTCGCGAAAAAATCTCCTGGTCATGCACCTGCTTTTCACCCTGCAAATAAGTTAAATCGCGAAAAAATTTAACATCCGAGACCTCATATTCTTTACTTTCATAGGAAACCCCATCAGGAATTGGCTTATACTGATGGTAAATTAAAATCGAAAAAAAGATAATTAAGAAAAGTAAAATGTACCATCTCTTTTTTTTCCATGGCTTATTTTTAATTAACAAATTGTTTCCTCCTGCGCAGATGCCGATTTCATTGTTTCATTTTAGTCTTTTCGACACACTTTGACAAGCAGGTAGATCATTTGAATATTGTAATTATTTCCCTAAAGTTTTAATGTCAGCCACAATTTCTTCTACTGGCACATCGGAAATACCATCATAACTTTTTACCACAGTACCTTCTGGATCAACTAAATAAAAACTTGTACCATGGATCACCTGATCTGACTGGGGATCATCCTGCACAATCGCCTGAAAGGAATCTAATGCGAAGTCCGTTATTTCTTCCTGAGAATAACCGGTCAAGAAATCCCAATTGTCTTCATTAATAGTATATGGTTCCATAAAGTCCTTTAATACTTCTGGAGAATCATTTTCCGGATCTACACTAAACGACAAAATTCTATAATCTGTAATTCCTTCCTTTTCAATGGCGCTTTGAATTTCTTTCATATTAAATGTCATAGGCGGACAGACTGTATCACAGTTTGTAAATATAAAATTCACCAAAGTGGGTGTTCCCTTTACATCGTTTAAAGAAACCTTGTCATTTTGCTGATTGGTATACGAAAAATTATTTAATTCCCTTTCCATGTTTCCTTCAAATCCATTTGCACATGCCGAAAGCATCAAAGTAACCGCAGCTGCAATGAACAGTAATACCTTTTTATTCATGTAACCCTTCCTTCCGTACTTTTCAAATCTATTCCAGTTCTTATCCATCGTACAAAAGTTTGATATCATGTACAATGGATGAACTTCATGGAAGTTGTAGATTTTGTGACAGGATTACGCTGTAAAGTAGAAGGATGACGTACTCCCTGCTTTTGTTGACTCCACTTCAAGCCTTGCATCAATTCGCTCTTTTAATTCCGGAACATGTGAAATCACTCCCACAAGACGTCCGCTGCTTTGAATATCCATTAGTGATTCAATTGCCTGATCAAGCGATTCAGGATCCAGTGTGCCAAACCCTTCATCAATAAACATTGTCTCAAGTGAAACACCGCCAGCATGAGACTGAACCACGTCAGCAAGACCCAAAGCTAAAGATAGCGAGGCCTTAAAAGCTTCTCCTCCAGATAAAGTCTTAACATGTCGTTCCTGGCCTGTATACTGATCAAATACCAGCAGTTCAAGACCTCCCTGCGCATTTCCTTTTGATTTATCTTCTTTTCTGAGAAGCTGATATCTACCGGAGGTCATTTTGCTTAGCCGTTCATTTGCAATTGTTAAAATATCCTCCAGATAAAATGCCAGAACATATCGCTCAAATGTAATTCTCAAGTGATTTTTTCCGTTGGCCATGTCCGATAAATGACCGACTAACTCATAATCCTCCTCCAGCTTTTTCGTTTCCTTAATGTTTTCCTCCATTCTTTCAAAAAGGGTTTCATGCCGTTCAATATAAGATGACACTTTTTGATATTCTGTTTCCAATTCATTAATCAATTGATCTGCTTCTTTAAGCTGATTCTCAAGAACGGCAATCTCGGGTTTGTCCTGATCTTTTAACTCCAGTGTTTTAACTTCCAGCTGCTGTTCTGTCGCATAATATTTTTTTTCAAATTCTGTGAGCTGCTGTTCAATCTCTGACAGCTGTTTGTCATTCAGCAGTGACTCAACCACCTGACTTTCGCTGGTAAACAAAGATTCTTTCATTACATTTTCCCATTTTTGGCCTGCTTCCTCTGCTCTACCTTTTTCTTTTTCACATTCTTCTATTGTTTGATGTAAGCGGTGGGTTATAGCAGATAACTGTTCTTTTAAACCGAATACTTTTTCCTCTGTTTGCGCCAATCGGTTTTCATAATGCTGTATTGAAGATGTGATCGTTTTTATTTGCTGCTGATAAAAATCCTTATCTAAATACTTTTCAGGAATATCTGTCTTAAGTCGTTTTAGTTGCCCATTCATTTCAACATATTGTTCTCTTTTCCTTTGCACACTTATCGTCATTAAACCAATTTGCTCTTCAACAGCAGCTAAATCCCGGTCAAGCTCCTCCTTTTTGGAGTTCAGCATTTGTTCTTCTGAAATGGCCTGTGTCATCTTTCCAATATTTTCTTCTATTTCCTTTATGTTTTGGCTGAGTTTATTGTGGAGGTGACTTAACTGATTCCACTTAAATGACAAATGGCCTCTTTCCAGTTCGACCGTAAGCTCCTCCTTATCCTGCATTAGTTCACTGAGTCTTTCATTTTTTTGTTTCAGCTCAAGTAATAGCCGGTCTCGCTCCAAGACGGCTGTTTGAAGATCTTGCGCACCTTTTGCTGCTTCATCTTCAGAAACAGAATGAACCTCCTCCCTTATTGGATTTGGATGATCAGTTGAACCGCACACTGCGCAAGGTTCACCAGGCTTAAGATTATGTGAAAGATAGAGTGCCTGTGAGGCCATATACTGCTGATCAAGCCTTTTTTTCGTTTCGGTGGCCTGATCCACTTTTGATTCCAACTGCTGTTGATGCTTCTCAATCTGAACCAGGTTTTCTTTCTGTGAAAAAATTTGCTGGTCGAGTCTAACTGCGCGATTGATTGTTTGCAAACGGTATCGGCTTGATTCAACTAGCTGCTTTTGTTCAGATAATTTAACTTTTGCATCCTGGAGCGCAGCTGTCTTTTGGCCGATATCCGACAGTTTTTTTAGGAGCTTTTCTTTATTTTCTTCAAATTCATTAAGTGATTTTTTTTCTTTAATTCCTTCGCTCTGAATTGAAGACAGCCATTTCTCAATTTCCGTTTTTTCTGTGATTTTTTTCTCGAGAACAGACATTTCCCTCAGTTCCTGCTTTTGGGCCTCATATTCCTCCTTTGCGTTTTTAAGCTCCTGTAATTCATTCATTCCTTTTTCGAGATTTTCCTGTGCAATAACTTTTGTGTTTTTAAATGATTCTATATCTGACTCTCTTTTGTTGACCAATTGTTTTCTTTCGTCAAAATCAATTTTAGCCGGCCATATTTTTTCCGCCTTTTTTGCCCGTTCTTTTTTGTTTTTCAATTGGGATACTTTATCCAGCTGGCTTGTTAAATAGTTATACGTCTCCTTTAATTCTTCAAGCTGCTTAAAGGCTTTATGGATATATGATGCGCGTTCGATTTCCTGTATAAGCCGGTCTTTTTTGGACCTGTTGATCAATAGATTATTTTCTATTTTTGATTTTTCATTACTCTGAGTTGCTACTAAGTTTTTAGCTAGCGATATCAGTTTATTTTCCTGCAATGTTTCTTCCAACAGAAGATCTTGCAGCTCTTTTTCGTCAAGTGGTTCAATAGACCCAATCCACTTATACCTCTCTTGTCTTGCATGAATGACATTGTTTCGCAATGACACAGCTTCATCCTTCAGCTGTTCCTGGAATTTTGTGTAAATATCTGTATGGAATAGTTTTTGAAGAATCTGTTCTTTATCTTTGCTGTCAGAAGTAAGCAGTTTTCTAAATTCACCTTGCGGAATCATTAAGATTTGTTTAAATTGATGAAAATCCAACTGCATGATTTCACGAATTTTTTCTTCAACCTCTCTCACATTTCCCGCTAGTAATTGTTCTTTCCCGTCAATAACAGCATAAAGCTCTGCTTTTGTATTAATAGTGGTATAACCGTCTCCACGGGCTTTTCTCTTTTCCTGCTGCGGTGAACGGATAATTTTATAGATGCTGTTTTTTAAACTGAATTCAAGTGACACCTCTGTTGGAAGGAAAGGATCGGCAAACTGGCTTCTTAAGTCGGTGCCAGTTCGCTCTTCTCCACTTGTTTTGCCGTATATAGCAAATGCAATGCCATCAAAAATAGTTGTTTTGCCTGAACCGGTTTTACCGGATATAACAAACATTGTCCGATTCTCAAGCTGTCTGAAATCTATCGTTTCAACCTTTGCGTACGGCCCAAAGGCCTGCATTTTCAATTCGATCGGCTTCATAATTAATCTACCTTTCCTTTAATATGATGAATGGTTGACATAATTTTTTGCTCTTTTTCATCTGACCAATTTGTTGTCGTTACCTGTTCGTAAAATCGTTTAAACAAATCAATATCTGAGTTGTTTTTTGATATCACAGTGGATGATTTAATTTTTCTTTTTTGATCACGCTGTGCAGATTTTCGCTCCAAATGAAGGATATTAGGATATACCTGTCTAAGCTGATTCATTGGATCGATAAGTGCGCCATCATCAAGCAAGGTGATTTTCAGATAGTCGTCCAGCTTTTGCAAATCATAAAATGCTGGATCCATCAGCTCGTCAAGATACCCTTCGATTTCTCTCATATCACGCTTTGCTTTTAACGGCTCCTCTCTGACACTGGCGAAACCTTGTTGATTAATCTCTACAATTTTAACCACTTTGCGCTGCTTCGCTTCTGAAAAAGAATACTTCATAAGTGAGCCAGAATAATGAATTGTGTCATGCCTAATTGCATCTGGACTGTGTAAATGACCTAGGGCAGTATAATTAAATGGGGTAAAAAGTTCCCCTCCTACACAGCCTGATCCTCCAACAGACAGTGTTCGTTCAGAGTCTGTGGTTTTTCCTCCCAATACAAAAGCATGTCCCACAAAAACATTGGGTACAGACGTATCCATTTCATTGGTTATGTGCTCGATTAACACCTTCATCGCTTCATGGTGAGAAGTAATAGTGCTGCCATTAAAAATTTCACGGATAGGTCCTGGTTCAGAAAATGGCACTGTATGAAAGTGCACCCCTTTAATTTCGATGATGTCCTTAGCCGGCTGCCATCTGCCCTTCATAAATAAATTGGACCGCTGATACCATGACGAACCAAAAGCCAGCCGGTCAGCACTGTCATGGTTGCCTGATATCGCAATGATTGGTGTATTAAGCTCGGTATTTATTTTGTGAAGAGTATCATTTAATAAATTTACAGCCTCGGTGGGCGGAACTGAACGGTCATATAAGTCACCTGCGATAATCAATGCATCAGGTTTTTCCTTTTTTATGATCTCAATCAATTCCTGAAGCACCTCTCGCTGGTCTTCTGTCATGTAAACACCGTGTACAAGTTTCCCAAGATGCCAGTCGGCAGTATGTATGAACTTCATTTGTTTATTCCTCATTTCTCAAGATTCATTGTTGATAGTATATCAAATGTTTACATTATCTTTCTCTTAAACACCTTAACTGCCTTATTGCCAGAAGCTCGATTCTGAATGAAGAAGGAATTATTGTTTTTAATGATTTTTTATCATGATATCCGTATAAAAATTCATACTTTAGGCGGATGTATTATTTTTAATTTTCAGATAACATTGAGATACATTGAAAGGAGGGACGCTGTATGCGTAAAATTGAAGATGGATTTATTGATGAATTGGAACAAAAAGCAGATGATTATGTGACTGTGACGGCGGACGACTTAAACTTCTATAACATTCGTCGCGAGAATTTACACCAGCTCGTTTCCCTCGGGTATAAAAAAATTGAGTAATTACGGCCTTCGGATGATAAATGGATGAAAAGGACCAGCATAAAATTGTTTGGTCCTTTTTTAGTGGAAAAACAAGTCGGTTTTGTGTCTCATCCATCAACATCTTGCCGATTGCCAGCGCCTCCTATATAATAGAAGCAACAATAAGGTAAACGTTGAGGTGAATACCATGCTTGATGGCTGGTTTTTATGGTTTATTCTGTTTTGGATTGTAGTGCTTATCTCTTTATTTGCTATTGGCGGATTTTTTATGTTTCGCAAATTTCTTAAGCGCATGCCTAAACAGGATGGAAAGTCTGATTTAGACTGGGAAGAACATTATGTCAAAGAAACGGTCCACTTATGGGATAAAAAAGAACTTTTACTCCTTGAAGACCTCGTCAGTCCCGTCCCTGAATTATTCAGAGATGTTGCTAAACAAAAAATAGCCGGTAAGATCGGCGAACTTGCTGTAAGAGAAAAAGCCGAAACAATCGATTTGGATTTAGTTATCAGGGGCTATATTGTCGCTACCCCCAAACGCGATCACAAGTTTTTAAGAAAAAAAATGAGCGATTTGAATATTGACCTTCAGCCATACGAGGACTTATTCGCATAAAAAAACAATCCCCTTAATTGGAGATTGTTTTTTTATGCGAATTGTGAAGCTGCCTTTCCCCTGACACTGACAAGCTTACGATACTGCAAATACATTGAGATTCTCCATGGAACAATCATACCAAAAGCCAGTATCCAAAACATACCGCTTAATGCTCCGACATCGATCGTAGAGCTGAGAACCAGCTTCATAATAATTCGAATAACCAGAAGTCCAATCAGGATAAAAGGAAAAGCTTTTGAAGGCTTCATGAATATTCCTTCTTCACGTTCTTCGAAATTAGACGTTTTTATTAACACAATAGAAAAAATCATTCCTACCAGTAAAGCTTCTGTTAATTCGAGCGGCGTTACACGGAAAAAAGGAAAAATGAACATTAATGCCCCAGTACTCATAAACAAAGGGGGCAAAATTATTTTTTTTGCTGAAACAGGCCGTCTAGCCGCCTTCATTCGTATCATTAAAACAACTGAACCCATAATGACCGCAGCAATGGTTGACCAGATGACTGGCATGTAAACTCCACCTCTATATCTTAATAAAGCTATTATATATAAAATTGTCCACTTTGTAAAAACAGAATTTACGGTTTCCATTACAAAGAAAAACCGGTTCAATAGAGAACCGGTTTTTTACTCATGCGTTCAAAAACCTTGAAAATCTCCAAATATCGGACTTAATAATCGAATGATATGGAATAATCCGTCGAAAAATAAAAGAATTCCCATGGCGATCATAATCCATCCACCTGTTTTCATAATCTTTCTGCTGTTCCGTTTTACCCAATTTAAGCGCCCGAGGAAAAAAGATAATACAAAGAACGGGATCGCAAAACCTAAAAAATAAGACAGCATATAAATCATTCCGGAGCCCGGATTACTGGCTGTTAAGGCAATGACCGCACCTAATATCGGTCCCATGCAGGGTGTCCAGCCAGCAGCAAAAGCCAAGCCAATTAACGATGATCCAAGGTATCCTGAAGGCCGGCTCTTAAATTCATACCTGCGCTCTTTCATCATAAATTCAGGTGAAAAGATTCCAACGGTCATCAGACCGAATATAACAATTAAGATTGCTCCAAGCTGCCTGATCGGATCCTTGTAGGTAACATAAAATTCGCCAACCCAGGTAGTTGCAAAGCCAAGCGCTATAAAAATTAACGAGAAACCTAAAAGAAAAAACATCGTATGGAGAAGGCTTTGCTTTTGCATCATGCCATTTTCCCTGGACAAATCTTTTACCGACATGCCTGTTATGTAGGATAAGAAAGCTGGGTATAATGGTAAAACACATGGAGAAATAAAACTTAAAAACCCAGCAGCAAAAGCTAAAAAGATATTTATATCGGTCAAGATTATTCCTCCTAAAAAATTTTCTTTCCAATGTAACTGTACGCTATTCCTATTTTATCAGACATTGCCCCTGATTAGCACTAGACCACTTCAGAACATTTTGTGACAGTCAGTTTTCCAATTACTTACTTCCATAAATGGAAATTGTCATAATCGAAAAAAATTTCTCATCTGCGCAATTTTGTTTTGAAATCTACCAGATTCTTTTGTATACTAGACTACAAGTTACAGGAATGACAAAAACTGTATGAGTGATTGAACAGTTAATTACTCATCGAAAGGACAACCTATATGGCTGACCAGTACCGACTGCTCAATCAAATTGAAAAGAAAAGACAAGTACTGATCTATGTAGTGGCCAAAGAAGGTCTCACTTCACCTTTAGCAGTTCAATATTCTCAGGAATTAGATGATTTGCTTAATCGTTATGATCGTTTATTTACTAATAATACAACTGCTCCGACTTCTTTTATTCAAGCGTAATCGGTGTAATTATACAATTCGACGCTCAAGAAGATCAACTGAACAATAAAAAGGACCGGCAATTTTGCCGGTCCTTTTGAATTTCCAGGTGTATATTTTATGTTGGTTAACTGATTTCCTGCTCATCGGGTATCCCATTTTGCAGCAAGTACATTTTATGATACAGTCCTCTTAGTTTCAGTAACTCCTGGTGATTTCCCCTTTCCACAATCTCTCCTTGATGAAGAACCAATATTTGCTCTGCATCCTGGATGGTGGATAATCGGTGGGCGATGGCAATCGTTGTTCTTCCTTTACGCATACGATCCAGTGCCACTTGAATTGCTTCTTCAGTTTCTGTATCAATGTTCGCTGTCGCTTCGTCTAATATCAGCATTTTTGGATTAGCTGCAATTGTTCGGGCAAATGCGATCAGCTGCCTTTGACCGCTAGAAAATGTAGCCCCTCTTTCCACTACCCGATGCTCATACTGATCAGGCAGCTTTTCAATAAAGCTGTGGGCCTGTACAAATTGAGCTGCTGATTTTACATCCTCAGTTGATATCGTCTCATCATATAATTTTATATTGCTTTCTACAGTTCCATAGAATAAAAATGGATCCTGTAATACCAGCCCGATTTTCTCGCGCAGTACATCTTTGTGATAATTCTTTATTGAAGCTCCGTCGATTAATATCTCTCCATGTTTAAACTCATAAAACCGCATGAGCAAATTTATAATAGAGCTTTTTCCGCTCCCTGTATGCCCCACCAAAGCAACTGTCTCCCCCGGTTTGGCTTTAAAGGATATATTTTTTAACACATCCTGTTTACCGTCATACGAGAAGGTGACCTGTTTAAACTCGATTTCACCTGCTGCAATGCTCCGGTTTGATGTTTCCAGTTGGTTTGGCGCAGTCTCTTTTTCATCCAATAGTTTAAATACTCTCGATGCCGCCACAATGGCCTGCTGAAAAATAGACAGACGCTGCATCACCTGGTTGATTGGCTCAAAAAAACGATCAAGATAACTGATAAATGCATACAGCACCCCAATTTCTATTCCTCCTGCTGCATTAAAAGAGGTGATACCGAAAAAGCTTAACACGATCAATAAAGCCAAAGCATACACAAGATCGATTGCAGGGCGAAGCAGCAGTCCGTCAATTTTAATATTCTTCATCCCTGCATTAAAATGAAGCTGGTTTGTAATACCAAACTCCTGCTGCATTCTTTTTTCCTGGCGAAAAGCCTGGATCATGGTCATCCCGGAGATCGATTCAGCAAGCCTGGCATTTAATTGGCTTAGCCGCTCACGTAAATCCTGATAAAATACTGAACTGTATTTTCGGTAGGTTTTCATTATAATAAAAATAATAGGCAGTATCACAAGACAAAATAAAGCCAGTCGTACATTTAAGATAAACATGGCAGCAAAGATCCCAACCACCAACACTGTACTTTGAATGAATCCGACAAGTACACTGACAAACATTTCTTTAATCGCTTCTGTATCATTTGTCACTCTTGATACAATCGATCCGGCAGGTGTATGATCGAAATAACGCATCCCCAGTGTCTGCACCCGTGAGAAAACATCCACACGCAGCTGCTGAATTATTTTTAGCGCGATTTCCTGAAATTTCATTAATTGAAAATAAGTGATGAAAATATTTCCAATTTGAATCGTTATGTAAGCTGCTGCCAGTGTCATTAATGGTTCAAATGGAAAGGACCGGGGAGTTAAAAAATCATCGATAAACACTTTAATTAAAATTGGTCCGATAACATCCCCAATCGTCATAAGCAGCAATAAACAAAAAGCAATTAGGATGGATTTCTTAAATGGTGCCGTATACCTGAGCAGCCGGATAAGAACATTCCACTGATCGCGGCCAGTGAGGACGGGCTGTTTTTCTTCGTTCATTCTGCATGTCCCCCCTGCTCTACTAAGTCTTCAAGCTGCTGACGAATATACATGCTGTAATACCAGCCCTGTTTTTCCATCAGCTGCTCATGCGTTCCCTTTTCTACTAACTTTCCTTTATCTAAAACTATGATCTGCTCTGCATGCTGTACAGCACTTAAACGATGGGAAGTAATAAGGGTTGTTTTCCCTTGCCGGGTTTCTTTTAATGAAGCCAGAATAGCTTCTTCCGTTTTTGCATCTACCGCTGATAATGAATCATCCAGCAGTAAAACTTCCGGATTCATTAAGAGGGCTCTTGCTATGGATATCCGCTGCTTCTGTCCCCCTGAAAGGGATACCCCTCTTTCTCCAACCACAGTATCATAGCCGTATGTGAAGCCGAGAATATCGGGATGAACATGTGCCAGCGCCGATGCTTTCTCTACTTCTTCGAGTGAAATAACAGGATTCGTAAACGCGATATTTTCACGGATGCTCGCTGAAAATAAAAAATGGTCTTGAGGAACATAACCGATAGCTGACCGCAGTGCTTTTAAAGAATAATTTTCAATCGGAATGGAATCAATTTTAATTGATCCGGAATAGCCGTCAAACTCTCTCATTAATAGTTTTAATAGCGTGGTCTTACCTGAACCCGTGCGCCCCACAATACCAAGCGTCTCCCCTCTGGCAACCGTAAAGTCAACCTGATTTAATTCGAAGGCATTATCTCCTGGAAATGAAAATTCCTCAATGCTCAGCTGTATATCTCCTTGAGGGGATGTTCTAACCGCATCTTCTTTTTCAAGAATATCTACCGGGTGGTTCATTAATTGTTCCACACGCTCATAGGACGCCCGACCCCGCTCAACGATATTAAACAGCCAGCCAAACGCAAGCATTGGCCACACCAATAGACCTAAGTAAGTTGTAAAAGAGATTAATTGGCCAATTGACAGTTCCCCTGCCACTACCATTTGTCCGCCAAAAAATAGCGAAAGAAAATAAGAAGCTCCAACAACCAGCGAAATGGTTGGATCAAAAAGTGAATCCACACGCGCCACAGATATGTTTTTTTCTACAACGTCACTGGACAGCTGACGGAAGGATTCGACGTCTTCCTTTTCCTGACCAAATGTTTTAATCACCTTTACTCCCGAAATACTTTCCTGCGTTTTATCATTTAAATCAGAAAACGCCTCCTGTGCTCTCCGAAAGCGTTTATGTAAAAGAGTTCCATAGTAATTTGTCATAATTGCCATGAACGGCATTGGAATAAGTGCGATTAATGTAAGTTTCCAATCGATTGTAATCGCCATCGCTGCCACAACAAATAATCCTGTTGCAAGTGAATCCACAAGCGTTAAAACCCCTGCACCAGCTGTTTGTTGTATAGCCGATAAGTCATTTGTGGCGTGGGCCATCAGGTCCCCTACCCGTCTTTTTTGATAAAATTGTGCCGACATATGGGTAAAGTGTTTGTAAAGGTCTGCTCTCAGCTGTCTGGCTAATTTTACAGCAGAACCAAAAATCATAATCCTCCAGATATATCTTAAGATATACATAGCGATTGCCGAGATCAAAAGAATGGCCATCCACTTTACAAGTTCCGATGCAGTAAGCGTATTCGTATCGATGGCATCTACGACTATCCCGATCAATCTGGGCGGTACCAGCTGCAGCATCGCCACAATCAAAAGCAAGCCAACTCCAGTCAGATAAGCTTTTTTTTCCTGCTTAAAAAACCACATCAAATACATAAACACTCTCATGGCGTCACCTTTCTTTCTGTGATAAAAGTTACCGAAAACCTATTACAACCCCCATATTGTACCAAATTATAATATAAGAGAGAAGGCTTATTTTTCCTTATTTTGCATAGATAATCTCTTACCTAATAAATCTTTTTTACCAGAAAACAAAAAACCACTTTTTTAATGGTCTCCCATAAAAAAGTGGTTTTATATCGTTCGATGAAAGATAAACCAGAAAAATAAAAGTCTTTTCACTTTTAATTTTCCAGTATTTTATCTGCAATCACTTAAACTTCAGCATTTTAATGCCTATTATTTAGTTTGCTGTTTATTCATCGCACTCATCATTTGGTTAATTTTCTTTTGGGATGGTTTCATTCCCATCTGCATCATCATCATTCGAAGCATTTGCTCATTGATCGGTGGATTTTTCTTAAGATACGTCATCATGTATTTACGGGCGATGAAGAATCCAAGCGCAACACCTGCTAGCAAAGCTACGACTATCAGTACAATCGCAAGCCATAATTCCATCTTTCTTTCCTCCTATCATTTCTCTCTATAAAAGTGTACAAGAACACTTCATATTATACAATGATTTATTTCTAATTGCTCTCATGATTTAGTGACTTGTCCACTTTTGTCCAAATCCATTTGAAAGACAATCATATCTAACCCTATTATACCATTCTCGATGACTGACGGGTTATATCCGGCAAAGAAATCTCTTTTTATCTCTTTCATTCTAAATCCGCATTTCTGATAAAAGATGATATTTCCAATACTGCAGTTGGCAGTGCCCACCCTGACAGTTTTATAAGAGGAGCTTTTTGCAAGGTCAACAACTAACTGAAGGACCACCTTTCCGATCCCCTTTGCTCTGAAGGCTTCTTCAAGAGCGATATTTTTAATCTCAAGATCAGAATTGGCTCCCGACTGAAGGAGGACAACACCTACTGAGGCATTATTCCAATGAATTGAATACAATGTCCCATTATACAGATAAGATTGGATTGCCTGTTCATCGTCATCGGCAAGTTTTAATAAATGAATGAAACTCAAGTAGTTTTCACGCTTAATCAATTGAAGCTCAACCATTCGTTTTTACTCCTTTGCCATCATATAAAAAGCTGAAGACGATTGCCTTCAGCTTTTTATACTTGCTATCCTAAGAGTGTTTTAACGCGTGCAACAACATTTTCTACACTGAATCCATACTCTTTTAAGACTGTTCCACCTGGAGCGGAAGCACCAAAGGTTGTGATACCCAGCACATCGCCTTCATCTCCAGTATATCTTTCCCAGCCAAGCGGAGCTGCCATTTCGATTCCCAGTCTCTTTTTAACCGTTTTTGGTAAAACGGATTCTTTATATTCTTTCGACTGCTTTTCAAATCGGTCCCAAGAAGGCATAGATACAACCGCTACATCAATATTTTCTTTTTGCAATGCCTGTTGTGCTTCATATGCAAGACTTACTTCTGAACCGGTAGCTAATATTAATGCGTCAGCTGTTTCCTTTTGAGCAGGTGACACAATATAAGCGCCTTTTTTAACACCTTCATAAGCATTCTTGTCTGTTCCAGGAAGGGTAGGCAAATTTTGACGGGTTAGAACTAAAGCTGTCGGATGGTCCGTTGCTTCAATAGATAATCGCCATGCTGCAGCTGTTTCGTTGCCATCCGCCGGACGTACAACGGACAGGTTCGGCATTGCACGAAGCGATGGCAGCTGTTCAATTGGTTCATGAGTTGGTCCGTCTTCCCCTACAGCAATACTGTCATGAGTAAACACATACGTTACCGGCACTCCCATCAATGCTGATAAACGTACAGCAGGACGCACATAATCACTGAATACAAAGAATGTACCGCCATATACGTGTAAACCGCCATGCAACGCCATGCCATTGAGGGCTGCGCCCATTGCAAATTCACGTACCCCAAACCAGATGTTACGGCCTTCCGGTGTTTCAGGAGTAAAATCCTTTTCTTCTTTCATCATGGTATTATTTGAACCGGCTAAATCAGCAGAACCGCCAAATAATGTCGGCAGTGATTTTGCAAGAGCATTTACGGCTTCACCCGAAGAAGCGCGGCTTGCAAGACTTTTTCCTTCCTCAAATACAGGTAAAGTTGACTCCCAATCAGAAGGCAATGTACCCTCAATAGCATCTGTCAGTTCCTGTGCAAGCTCAGGATAAGCATCCTTATAAGAAGAGAAACGGTTATTCCAATCATTTTCTTCTTTAGCACCGTTTTTAACTACGAGTTCCTCAAAGCGTTCATACACTTCGGTCGGAACATGGAATGCATCTTCATACATCCACTCGTAAGCCTTTTTAACTAGCGTAGTCTCATCTGCTCCAAGCGGTGCACCGTGAACTTTTGATGATCCTGCCCGATTTGGAGAACCAAAACCAATGACTGTTTTAATTTCAATCATTGTAGGACGCGTAGTATCAGCTTTTGCTTTTTCAATCGCATCAGCCACTTCACCAATGTCATTGCCGTCATTTACACGGATGTATTGCCAGTTGTATGACTCAAAACGCTTTTGAACGCTCTCTGAAAATGAGCGGTCAAGATCGCCATCAAGGGAGATATCATTTGAATCATAAAGCACAATAAGCTTGTCCAGTTTCAAATGGCCTGCAAGCGAAGCTGACTCAGATGAAATACCCTCCATTAAATCTCCATCACCACATAGAGTATATGTATAGTGATCAACGATGTTATGGTCCTCACGATTAAATTTAGCTGAAAGATGTCTTTCTGCCATCGCCATTCCGACAGCCATTCCTAACCCTTGGCCAAGCGGGCCAGTTGTTGCCTCTACACCTTTAGTATGCTTGTATTCTGGGTGTCCTGGTGTTTTCGATCCCCACTGACGGAAGTTTTTAATTTCTTCCATAGGAAGATCATAACCGGAAAGATGCAGCAGGCTATATAGAAGCATTGATCCATGACCAGCTGAAAGAACAAAGCGATCACGGTTAAACCAATCTGGGTTTTTAGGGTTATGGTTCATGAAACGGGTCCAAAGCGTATAAGCAAAGGGTGCCGCTCCCATCGGTAAACCAGGGTGACCGGAATTCGCCTGGTCAATCGCATCAATTGAAAGAGTACGTATTGCATTAATTGCTAAATCATCAGTTTTTGTAAACATCGTAACATCCTCTCTATCTTCTTCAATATGTACTCTATTGTACGCAAAATCAGTTAGATGTACAAACATCTCGGTTAAAATTTTCTTTTATCAGAAGACAATAAGGATGGCAGACCCCGTTTTATAACCAGCACTTGGGGAGAGCATCACTATTAAATAAAACAGCTTTACCTTAAGCTGCTGTTTAGCCCAAAGTACTTAGATGCAAGGATGTTAAAATCTTCTTCATCAATTTCCTCTTTTTGAATAATGCCATTAACATTTTGAGTAAAAGACGTGTTAGTAAGAATTTTATGACCATTTGATGCTATTTGAGTGATTAAAGGGGCTTTATTAAAAGAGGACTCTTCCCTCACCATTAAAAGTTGCTGTATCTCGTTAAATTCTGACAGACCGTGGACAAACTGTTTAGAATTAAAGATGTACCCTGTTTTCCAAATATTATCTTTGTGTTTCAACTTCATTTCCAATACATAGTCTCCAAATTCATGTTCTGCCTTTATTATTCTGAATTCACCTGAAGCAGATGAAACCGTTTCTCCACTTAAAGGAAGGGGCTTTAACGGAAGGTTTGTTCCAAAACCGGCATCCAGCAGATACATTCTTTCACCTAAAGTCAAAATAATAGCAACATGCGTTCTTCCAAGACTGTGCCAATTTTTTGTCTCGTTATTATAGACTACCCCCCGGACCAATGCTGCATCCAGATTATTTTCTATTAAAAATAAGCAGAGGAGACCATTTAATTCATAACACAGTCCTCCCTGATTATTAATGAGCATTTTTTCAATTAAATTCTCTCTTGATATCTCTTTCGTCTTATTTCTTATAATTGCCAGGTTTTCAAATGGAATGGAATTTGCAGTCTTTTCGAGTAATTCATGCAAGGTTTCCACTGTGATCTCGACCTTTTCTGAAAATCCGATCCGTTGTCTGAATAATCTATCCAGCTCTGTCATCTATCCACTCCTCCTTTTCAAACAGAAATAAGCCAGCTTAGAACATTACAAAAAACGTAATAATCTGCTCGCTGGCTAAGGATGTTTGAGGTTGAACTGTCAATTTAATTGCTGTTAGTGCTTAAAACTTTAATGCATCCGTTTTCTTTTTTGAACTTCTTTCAGTTTTTTTGGAGTTACATCATTTCCATCTGGATCAACCACTTTTACGTTCTCAATCGTTTGTTTCATTGAACCGCGGAATGCATTAAGATACTCCTGCCTTAAAGTCTGCTGCTCAATAGATTCTTCTTTCGTTAGCCCATTTGATTTTGACTTCCCTGATAATTCATTTATACGAGCCATCTTTTCATTTGATAACATTATAATCATCCTTTCAAATCCACAAAAAACCTTTACAGACATCGTACAAAAAATAGAAAGCTAATTCAAGAAAGTTGATTTAATCCTGCAATTGATCAATATGATCCCGGTAGCGCCGATGGACTGTTGCTTTCGAAACATCATGGCCTAATCCCCTTAATGTCGCGGCAATATCGTGAAACGTCAGTCCGTTTTTTCGCAATCGCAGAATTTCTTCTATAGGAACAATGATCTTCTCCCTGCCCTCTTTGTTGCCTCTGTTTTTTAAGTTTTTCTCCGGTCGGAACCCTCTGTCTACAGCTCTCTTCATACCGCGTTTGATTTTTAAGTTATGCAGTTTTCTCTGATGCTCTTCTACCATACTGACAATTTGTAAAATCATGGTATCAGATTCCGAAAGCTGTAATTCACCATTATGACTTACCGAAAAAATACGGATATTTTCCTTCATTAGATTATGCAACAGCGCAATTTTTGCGTTGCCTCTGCCAATTCTTGTTTCGTCCTGTATCAGCAAACCATTAATTTCATTATGCTGAATCAGTTCAAGCATTTTGAAAACACCTTCCCGATCAAGATCAAAACCGCTTGCCTGCTCTATTATTTTTTCAACTACTGTAAAACCATTTCGGGAAGCGAGGTCAAGCAGTTCTTCTTCCTGGCGAATTAAAGAAGTTTCCTGTGATTCCTTATCCGTACTTACCCGGCAGTAGATTATAACATTCATCGACACTGCCACCTCATTATCATAAATGTAATCAATTTTCGGATGCTAATTGAACATCATCCTGCAAAAATTTTTCTTTGTCCTGTTCAGTTATAGGAAGGACTAATTGTTCGCCTTCATAAATTGAATAAGAAGCCAGATTATTTTCGGCTGTTACCCATTCGATAAATGCTTTTTCAGACATCGACAATGATTCTGAATATTCCTTAGATAGACTCCAAAGCGAATCTCCCTGCTCGACTTCCACATTTATAAAACTTTCCTGCTGTTCATCTGCGAGGGAAAAAGTTAAATATAACCCAAAGGCCAGGGTCACCACAATAAATAAAATAACAAATGAATATTTACTAACCAAATTTGACATTTTACTTCCTCCAATCGAATGCTTGTTCGTATTATTTGATTTAAGTATAAACAGAACACCTGTTTTGGGTCAAGGGAAAAATTCGAACTTATGTTTGTATTTTTGGAAAACACATGCTATAATTACGGTAAGATTTGGATACTGAAAAGAGAGGTGCACCCATGAAGAAATTATCTAAAAGACAACTTGATATACTTGATTTTATTAAAAGAGAAGTTCGGGATAAGGGCTATCCGCCTTCTGTCCGTGAAATTGGACTGGCTGTTGGTTTGGCTTCAAGTTCAACGGTTCATGGGCACCTGGCCCGATTGGAAAGCAAAGGACTCATTCGACGGGATCCAACAAAACCGAGAGCAATTGAAGTAATGAATTTGGACGAGGAAGCTATTCCAACTCAGCGCGTGGTCAATGTACCGTTAGTTGGTAAAGTAACCGCCGGTTCCCCGATTACTGCAATTGAGAATGTTGAGGAATATTTTCCATTGCCAGAACGTCTTGCCTCTTCAGATGAAGCCGTTTTTATGCTCGAAATCATGGGAGACTCAATGATTGAAGCGGGTATCTTAAATGGAGATTATGTTATTGTAAAGCAGCAGCAGTCTGCTAATAACGGCGAAATTGTTGTAGCTATGACGGATGAGGACGAAGCAACAGTCAAGCGTTTTTTTAAAGAACAGAACCACGTCAGGCTGCAGCCCGAAAACTCCTCAATGGCACCTATCATATTAAATTCTGTGAGTATATTAGGAAAAGTAATCGGTGTTTACAGACAGGTCCACTAAATTGAAAACCGGTATACCAGCCGGTTTTCAATCATTTTTAAGCCTATTCTGCTTGTCCAATAGATATACATAAAAAGAGCACACGGACATCATCCATGTGCTCTTCCTTGTATCTTATTTTTGCTTATCTGTACGTTTAAAATTAATGCTGAACAATAAGCCGTACATTATCGTAAAAATTATTGCGTAGAGGATAAACTCCAGAAACCCACTCAACTCAGTGCTAATAAATTTTAAGACAATGGTTTGAACGGCAAGCGCTGCTATAACGGTAATCAGCAGCTTAATCAGCCTGTATTTATCATAAGGACTTTCTTCAGACATAAACCCAACTCCCTGTAAAAATAAAAGCTTCATTATTTCTCCATTTCCATTGTACCATTACAGTGACATAATATTATCCTATCAGTCTGAAAGTTTGTGACTATATTTTTAAGGAGGTATACAGAGTGAAATTTGCAGCGATCGATTTCGAAACAGCTAACAGCAGCCGGAACAGTGTATGTTCAGTTGGTGTTGTTAAAGTTGACGATGGAGTAATCACAGAAGAATTCTACTCGTTAATTAATCCTCTTCAGAATTTCGACAGCAGAAATATTGCAGTTCATGGCATCTACCCGCAGGACGTTGAAAATGCTCCTACATTTTCTGAGTATTGGCCGGAATTAGAATCCCAGCTAAGTGGTAATATCATTATTGCTCATAATGCGAGTTTTGATATGAGTGTTCTGCGGGCAAGCCTCGACAGAATGGGAGAACCATACCCTCAGCTTACGTATAGTTGTACTTATATGATAGCGAAAAAAGTATACCCCGGGTTGCCAAGCTACCGGCTGTCTAAGCTGTCAGCACTGCTCAATATCCCTCTTAATCATCACCATGCACTCGATGATGCAAGAGCAGCAGCCAAGATTATGATGGATGCGTGCAGACAACACGGGCTATCAACATTAAATGAAGTGCAGGCAAAAATCGGCGTACGGGACGGAAGATTATACCCAGGCGGCTACCAGCCTGCTTCCGGCGCTAAAAGCAGCAAAAATCCCAACCGTAATTATGTAAAAACTGGGCCATTCGGTGCAAGAAAATAGAAAAATTTAATTCGAAGTTTAAATTATCTGAAAACGTAAAAATAGTATGTAAGAGACCATATAAAGGAGTTGTTTAATATGCGGACTTTGTTTTTTGAAGCAAGGAGAAAGTTTGAGGAAGACGCTAAAATTAAAAGGTTCCGCACCAAAAAAGTACGATTAAGGAGATGGTGAAATTAGCAGCACCCACTTCTCCCAATACTAAAAATGCCCTTAGACCATCATATCTAAGGGCTTAAGTTATTATTAAATTGATCTATTCCAGCAATGCTCAGCTCTATGTATTTCAAAATAATCAATTATATAAAGTAAAACCCTAGAGCCATATGGCTCTAGGGGAATCAATATTAATACATTTCCAAATACTGCTCGCGCTCCCATGGGTGCACTTGTGTACGGAACATATCCCATTCAATTTCTTTTGCTTCCACAAAGTGTTCAAAAATGTGGCCGCCAAGTGAATTAATGATAACTTCATCTTTTTTCAATTCTTCAAGGGCAGCAAAGAGTGTAGCAGGAAGATCTTTAATGCCAGCTTCTTCTCTTTCTTCCTTGTCCATTACATAGATATTACGGTCGATGGCTTTTGGCGGCGTAAGGCCGTTTTTAATTCCATCAAGACCTGCACTTAGCAATACTGCCATTGCAAGATAAGGGTTTGCAGCCGGGTCAACGGAACGAACTTCAACACGTGTGCTTAACCCCCGTGATGCTGGAATTCGGATTAATGGACTGCGGTTACGCGCTGACCATGCGATATAACAAGGAGCCTCATATCCTGGTACCAGACGCTTATATGAATTAACGGTAGGATTCGTTACAGCTGTAAAAGCCGAAGCGTGTTTTAAAGTTCCTGCCATAAACTGATATGCAGTCTCGCTTAGCTGCTGATCTGCTTTTTCATCAAAGAAAGCATTTACGCCGCTTTTGAAAAGGGACATGTTACAGTGCATTCCTGATCCATTTACACCAAATAAAGGTTTTGGCATGAATGTCGCATGAAGTCCATGCTTACGCGCAATGGTTTTTACAACCAGCTTAAACGTTTGGATATCATCGCAAGCTGAAATTGCATCAGCATATTTAAAATCAATCTCGTGCTGACCAGGTGCTACTTCGTGGTGAGATGCTTCAATTTCATAACCCATCGCTTCAAGCTCAATTACGATATCACGGCGGCAGTTTTCACCAAGATCTGTTGGTGCAAGGTCAAAATATCCACCTTTATCGTTCAGGTTCAGCGTTGGATTACCATTCACATCAAGCTGGAAAAGGAAAAATTCCGGCTCTGGCCCCAAGTTGAAATCAGTGAATCCAAGCTCTTCCATTTCTTTTAATACACGTTTCAGGTTGTTACGAGGATCTCCATCAAATGGCGTACCATCCGGATTGTAGATATCACAAATCAGGCGGGCTACCTTTCCGTCTCCAGCTGTCCAAGGGAATACTACCCAAGTGTCCAGATCAGGATACAGGTTCATATCTGATTCCTCGATGCGAACGAATCCTTCAATGGAAGAACCATCAAACATCATTTTGTTGTCCAGTGCTTTTTCAAGCTGGCTTACCGGGATTTCAACGTTCTTGATTGTACCTAGAATGTCTGTAAACTGAAGTCTGATGAAATTTACATTTTGTTCTTTCGCTAATCGAAGGATGTCTTCACGTGTGTAGCTGCTCATTGGTTAAATTCCTCCTGTATATTATGTATATTTTATCGGAAAAAGCGAGATAAATCTCCTGCCCGAATGCTTGATCTGCTTAATTTACCCGGACTCAGCATTTCCTTTTTCAAAAGGTTTCTGAGTTCGTCATCTGTCAGCTCAGGCTTTTTGGCAAATGGATCACCTTCTACCTTTTCCATTTTACTCACGGCAAAAATCTTTTTGATTCCAGCCATGTTAATCCCCTGTTCAAGTAAATCTTTTATTTCTAACAATCTATCAATGTCGTTTAGCGAAAATAATCGGCGATTTCCTTCCGTTCTTGCTGGAGAAATGAGCTCGTGTTCTTCGTAGTAACGAATTTGCCGAGCTGATAAGTCCGCTAATTGCATAACAATTCCGATTGGAAATAACGGCATCGTCCGTCGAATCTCACTACCTCCCATTAATTAATCCCCTTTCGTTCCCTATCGACATAATTATCATATCGCATGGCAGGAAAGGTGTCAAGAGTATGTTAGAATTACTAACATCGATGTTCATAGAATAACGTGCCACTACTTACATTCCCCACTTTTATAGTAATCATTCATTATTTTGAGTAATTATTTATTTTATAATGTTCTGACATTATTTTACCTTACTGCTAGGGTAATTGAATATGATTTTTTTCAACTAATTGGTCAATTGCTGAACAAATAGCGATTTTTACGTGCTCATAGGTTAGTCCGCCTTGAATATAAGCCGCATATGGATGACGCAGCGGTCCATCTGCCGACAATTCAATACTTGCTCCTTGTATAAAGGTGCCGGCTGCCATAATAACATCATCAGCATATCCAGGCATATAATCCGGATACGGAGTGAAATGCGCATTAACCGGTGAAGCAAATTGAATCGCCTGGCAAAAAGCAACCATTCTGTCACGGTCCCCAAACTCAACTGCCTGAATTAAATCTGTTCTGGCTGCTGACCAGGAAGGAATGGTTTTCATTCCAACTTCTTCTAGCATTGCTGCGGTGAAGACAGCTCCTTTAAGAGATTGTGATACAACATGAGGTGCAAGAAAAAATCCCTGATACATTTCCTGCAATGCATACAAACTAGCTCCTGCTTCTGCACCAATACCGGGTGATGTCATTCTGTAGGAGCACAGTTTAATTAAATGCTTTGTGCCAACAATATATCCCCCTGTTTTAGCAATTCCTCCTCCGGGATTTTTTATAAGAGAGCCTGCCATGAGATCTGCACCTACATGACAGGGCTCAAGTGTTTCAACAAATTCTCCATAGCAATTGTCGACAAAGATAACAATAGAAGGGTGCAGATTTTTTATCGAGTCGATCATTTTCTTTATTTCTGCTATTTCAAATGAAGGCCGCATGGCATAGCCTTTTGACCGCTGAATACCAATCATTTTGGTATTTGGTTTAATGCGTTTCATTACTTCGTCCAGATTGACCATTCCCTGTTCATTTAAATCAACATGACTGTAACCAATTCCAAACTCTTTTAATGAGCCGTGGCCTTCCCCTCTTATTCCAACAATCTCTTCTAAAGTGTCATATGGTTTCCCCGTAATATACAACAGCTCATCTCCGGGTCTCAGTACTCCAAATAGGGCAATGGAAATAGCATGAGTACCGGAAATGATTTGTGGTCGTACCAAGCCTGCTTCTCCTCCAAATACCTGTGCATAAATTGATTCCAGCGTGTCTCTCCCCTGGTCATCATAGCCATAGCCTGTACTTGGTGTGAAATGGCTGTCACTTACTTTATGGTCTGTGAAAGCTTTCAACACACGGTATTGGTTTTGCTCAGCCAGCTCTTCTATTTCCCGGTGTTTATAAGCAATTTTATCTTCTGTTTTTTTAATCAGCGGCTGTAAAATTTTATTGTTTTTCAAATACGTTGTCATTAATTAAAAAGCTCCTTTATTCATGCACCTGATTGATATGTCCTATAACAGGGTGGTTTTTTAAAACGTAGCCCTTTATATGGTATTCTTCTTTTTCTTCCATAAATGAGAGCTCTGTTATCATTGCTTCTCTTTTTAATTTGGCGATGGTATTGCCTTCGCCTGAAGAAACCTGTATATCAAAAGGGACCATTTGCTCCATCATTGTATTTTCTATTTTCTTTTTCAGCTTTAAACAGTCCTCTGGATTCAATGCCGAAATCAGCAACGAATCCTGGTTTGGCGACGGTACAAAATCCTCCGTAATCATATCTTTCTTGTTATAAACGGTAATTTGCGGGATGTGATCCATTTTTAAATCTTGCAATAATCGCTGAACTGTTTTTTCATGTTCGACATAATTTGAATGTGACGCATCTACGACGTGCAGCAGCAAATCTGCTTCATTCACTTCTTCTAATGTAGAACGGAACGAAGCGATTAAGGTGGTCGGCAAATCCTGAATGAATCCAACTGTATCGGTCATTAATATCGTATACTGACTCGGCAGCATCAATTTTCTTGTCATGGGATCGAGCGTAGCAAAAAGCTGATCTTCCTCAAATGCTTCCGCATGAGACAGACGATTAAATAAGGTTGATTTGCCCGCGTTAGTATAGCCAGCCAGTGCAATTTGAAAAACACTGTTTTTTCTTCTGCGTTCTCTATACTGCTCACGGTGTTTTACTACTTGTTTAAGCTGTCTTTTGATCTCTGATATTTCATTACGAATATGCCTGCGGTCTGTCTCAAGTTTTGTTTCACCCGGTCCTCTGGTGCCGATACCACCTCCAAGTCTGGATAGCTCTATACCCTGACCGCCCAATCGCGGAAGCATGTATTCCAGCTGAGCAAGCTGAACTTGAAGTTTCCCTTCTCGCGAACGCGCTCTTTGTGCAAAGATATCCAGAATCAGCTGAGTTCTGTCAATGATACGAGCTTGCAGAACCTTGGATAAATTGCGATTTTGACTGGGGGACAGCTCTCCGTTAAAAATAATTAAATCCGGTTCAAACTGCTCCTCCAATAATTGAAGCTCTTCTATTTTTCCTTTACCAATATATGTGCTTGCATGAATTCGGTCCCGATTTTGAGTCAAAACGGAAACAACAACCCCATTTGCAGTTTTGGTCAGGGCTTTTAATTCCTCCATTGATTCGTCAAAATGGGAATCAACTTGATTTAATTGAACGCCTACCAGAATTGCCTGTTCTTCTTTTTTATTCTTCTGTGTCAATTGCACCCCTACTTTCCATGAATCAACCTTTTATTATTTTACCATATCTTTTGACAAAACAATGATTTGGGATGGAGATAAAACATTGCTGTAATTAGGGTTTACCACTTTTTATCTTATCTATAACAAAAATAAAGATAAACCTCGAAGAACCGGACACAAATCATTGAATAAACCATGAAACATGGTACAATCATGTATGGTTTTATGTTAATGAAAGGCCAGGTGAAATTGTTATGACCTGGGAAGTACTGAGCGTAATCGGAACCGTTGCTTTTGCTGTTTCCGGTGCTATTATAGCGATGGAAGAAGAGTACGATATTTTAGGGGTTTACATTTTGGGGATCGTAACCGCATTTGGCGGAGGTGCCATTCGAAACCTTCTGATTGGAGTGCCTGTTTCTGCTTTATGGGAGCAAGGAATGTTTTTTCAGATAGCTTTACTTTCCATAACGGCTGTTTTCTTATTTCCGAACAATTTACTAAAGCATTGGCGGAGATGGGGAAATTTTTTCGATGCGATGGGTCTTTCAGCTTTTGCCATACAGGGAGCGTTATATGCAGTTAATATGGACCACCCCATGAGCGCTGTGATTGTTGCAGCCGTTCTCACAGGAAGCGGCGGAGGGATTGTCAGAGATCTTCTTGCAGGCAGGAAACCACTGGTGTTAAGATCCGAAATATATGCAGTCTGGGCTATCTTAGCTGGATTTTCAGTAGGATTGGGAATCGCTGCAGATCCCTGGCAGCTTTATGTTTTGTTTGTCCTAACTACCGCACTGCGAGTGTGTTCTTATATGTATAATTGGAAACTTCCTTTTCGTAAGCTGGAGGCGTTATCCGCAACCAAATAAGAATAAATTAAAAACCTACACAGCTTGTTTGTGTAGGTTTTTAATCGTTTTCTTTTAAAGCAGTTAAAACATCTTTATCCGTAAGCATCATTAGATCCTGACGAGTAAACAGCTGATTTTTTAATAATCTGACTGCCTGTGCGCGTATAATGGACTCAATTGTATTTCGCACGAAACGTCCATTATCTTTTGCAGCAGCATTTTTACTGTAAATGGAGCTGCGGAGATAAACAGAAATTCTGTCTAAAGCAGCTGATGTCAATGTGAACTCTTTTTCTCTGCAGAATTTTTTGGTAATTTCCATCAGCTCATCGACAGAGTAGTCAGGAAAAGTTACGACGTGAGGAAACCTGCCTCTGAGACCGGGGTTTAGTTTTAAAAAATTATCCATTTCAGTACCATAGCCTGCTAAAATTAATATAAAATCGTCCTTTTTGTCTTCCATATGCTTGACCAGTGTATCGATAGCCTCTCTCCCAAAATCTTTTTCTCCTCCCCTGGCAAGTGAATAGGCTTCATCAATAAATAAAATTCCGCCCATTGATTTCTTAATCAGTTCCCTGGTTTTATTCGCTGTATGGCCAATATACTCTCCAACTAAATCAGCTCGTTCAACTTCAATCAGATGTCCTTTTGACAATATATTCAAATCACAAAGCTGTTTTGCCATAATTCTTGCCACAGTCGTTTTACCTGTGCCGGGATTACCCCTAAACAGCATATGCAGCGCATGATGATCTGCAAATAGCCCTGCTTCTTTTCTTTTTTGATTAATAATGCTCCACGCTACAATATGCTTAATCATTTCTTTGACCTCTGTAAGACCGACCAGCTGGGAGAACTCTTTTTCAATATTGCTCCAGGTTGGATGAAGCGGCGGCGGATCAATGGTTTTCTCCATCGTTCTCTCTACCTCTGATTGAATAACCAGTTTAATTTGATTTTTCTTTGCGCTATTAATTTGGCGGGTCAATTCTGTTCACCCCACTCTTTTAACCACACTCTTTAACACTATATGTAACGCAGCATAAAAAAAGAGCAAAGAAAAAAGCGTTCCGCAAAAGGAACACTTTAGCCTTTACTTATCAACTTCAGCTGTTTGTATTTTTACTGCTTTCGCAGGTACGAATGTTGAAATTGCATGCTTGTATACTAATTGCTGCTTCCCTTCTGACTCCAACAATACTGTAAAGTTGTCAAACGCTTTAACTTGTCCGCGGATTTGAAAGCCATTTAAAAGAAATACTGTTACATACGTGACATCCTTGCGAAGCTGGTTCAGTATTTGGTCCTGGATATTGATGGCTTGTTTCATCTATACGCCTCCTCACTCGGTCTCTAGTAACTAGTATTCTCTATATATAGCTATTTTCCTGCTAAAAAAGTCAAAATACTCTCTTTTTTTTCATCAGGTTTTATTGACATATCAAACCACTCTGCCTGCATTTTATTACGAAACCACGTTAGCTGGCGTTTCGCATAACGCCTGGAGTTTTGTTTTAATTGTTCAATCGCCTGCTCAAGAGTTATAATTCCATCGAAGTATTGATACAGCTCCTTATAGCCGATCGCCTGAATAGATTGGGCATTTCGCAGCCCTGAATCATAAAGATTTTTCACTTCTTCTATTAGACCCTTTTCAATCATCCTGTCCACACGAAAATTGATTCTAGTGTACAAAAGGTCCCTGTCCATTGTTAAGCCAATAATTTGTTCCTTATACAACGATTCTCTCACTTGTGCCCGCTGCCAATCTGAAGGTGTTTTACCGGTAGTATAAAAAACTTCCAGCGCACGGATTACTCTTCTTCCATTATTGGGGTGAATTCCTTCGGCGGATATAGGATCTATTTCCATAAGCTCGTCATAAAGAGTCATTATCCCATTTTTATCGGCCCTTTTTTCAAGTGAAGTGCGGACTGCTGCATCCTTCCCTTCACTTGAAAAATGGTAGTCATAAAGTACGGATTGTATATACAACCCTGTACCGCCGACTATAATTGGCAGTTTATCCCTGTCGGTTATATCTTCTATTTTCTCTCTGACTAACTGCTGATATTCAGCGGCGGAAAACATTTCTTCTGGGCTTTTTATATCAAATAAATGGTGGGGGACCCCATCCATTTCCTCATGCGTGATCTTAGCAGTGCCAATATCAAGCCGCTTGTAAACCTGCATTGAGTCGCCATTTATAACTTCACCATTATACCTTTTTGCAATTGCGATACTGGCAGCAGTTTTTCCAACTGCAGTCGGTCCGACAATTGCAATAACTTTATTACGCTTCACGATTGCTCACATCTTTCTAACGAGATAGATACGATCATATCATGAACCTCTCGATTGAAAAAGGCTGATATTGTTCTTAATTCCTTTATCGAGGCGACCTGCCCAATTATTCAACTTTGAAAGCACATCATTAAAAACCAGCTGACGGTTTAGTTCTTTAAGCATTTCATGCCGTCCCTCATCGTAGAGCCTTACTTCGACGTCCTTTACACCGGCTTTTGCGAGCTGCTTCGCTACAGCAAAAACACCTTTCCCCTGATTGCCTACAGGATCTAAAGCACCACTGATAAGAAATATAGGCATATTGGGAGAAACCTTCTTTACTTCACTTTTTTTGTGAATAAAAGACAGCCCAATGCATAGGTCCTGGTAAAATTTATTTGTACACGTAAAGCCGCAGAGGGGATCCTCTAAGTATTTCTCTACTTCTGTGCCGTCCCTGCTCAACCAGTCGAGCTCAGTTTTACAGGGGTCAAACCGCTTATTATACTGGCCAAATGTTACTTTGCTTAAAAAGATGCCGGGGGCCAGAGGAGAGCAAAGCAAGTTTGCTGAGTTGGCAATTAATTTGCCCACTTCACCTAAAATCCAATTAGGTCCTCCAGTTCCGGACAGAATTGTCCCGTCAACCGCGTTTGGAAACATCTGTATAAATCTTCTTGCGATAAATGAGCCCATACTATGTCCAAATAGGTATACAGGCAGATCATATTTTTTCCTTATCGCTTCATTTATATCTTTAACATCATGAACAAGACGATGAAATCCATCTCTTTTATCAAGATAACCCTGAATTCCATTTCGCATTGCAGTTCGGCCATGCCCTCTGTGATCATGACCGATTACATGAAAACCCTGTGTGGTTAAAAATTGGGCAAACTCGTCATAACGTCCAATATGCTCCACCATTCCATGGGTTAGCTGGACAACTCCTTTTACCTGCTCGCTGGCAGACAGCCATTTACATAAATAAATTTCAATTCCATCTGACGCACGAATATAAGAAGCTTCCAACAAATGCACCCCCATGTTTATGATCGGGCAGAAAGACCAACCGGAATTACGGCATCATGTATTTCTTTTTCTAATTCCAATTGATATGCACGATACGTTTCCTCATCCCAGTTAAGAAGATTTTTCATTACACGCATAACCGGTTCTTTATATAATTGTACCCAATTTATATCAAAATATAGTCTGCCAGTTCGTCTTATGAAGAAATCTACTGGTTTTACTGCCATTTCCTCCTGCACAGCATAAACAACTTCAGCATACACAGCAGGCGTTATGTCGCTACCGATATTCAGACCGGTTGCGGCATGGGCAATAGTAAATAATTTATCAACATTGGTGCCATAAAAAGATGCCAGCTTTCTTCCTTCTTCCTCTGTCAGACCATATTTTACCGCTTCTTTCGCTTTTTTGCTGACAAAGGATTCAAACATTTTGGAACCTCCAAAATCAGCTCCTGATATCGGCAGATCTTTCGTAATACACTTATTAAAACTTTGTTTTGTTTCCGATTTTAAGCGTTTGGATACCAAGTCAACGACATGTTCAGACATTTTACGGTAACCTGTTAACTTGCCGCCTGCAATCGTAATAAGTCCGCTGTCATGTTCCCACACTTCATCTCTTCGTGAAATTTCAGAAGGATCTTTCCCTTCTTCAAAAATCAGCGGTCTGACGCCTGCCCAGCTTGATTCTACATCATTTTCCAAGATATTTACTTCAGGGAACATATAATGAATAGCATCAAGGATATACTTGCGGTCTTCTACTGTCATTTTAGGATTTGCAGTATCCTGAGAATTATCATAAAAAGTATCTGTAGTTCCTACATATGCTTTGCCGTTTCTAGGGATAGCAAACATCATCCGTCCATCCGGCGTGTCAAAATACAGTGCTTGTTTAAGCGGAAATACAGACTCGTCAAGAACCAAATGAACTCCCTTGGTCAATCGCAGCTGCTTCATATTTTTTGAGTAGTCTTTATTGCGGACATCATCAACCCAAGGCCCTGCTGCATTGACAACTTTTCTCCCTAGAATTGTATGCGGATTTCCCGTAATTAAGTCTGTGGCCTGGATTCCCGAAACTTTTTCTTTATCATAAGTAAAACGGTCTGCTTTTACATAATTTATAAAATCGGCTCCGAATTCAACTGCTTTTTTTATAATTTCCAAAGTAAGTCTCGCGTCATCTGTACGGTATTCAACATAATAACCTCCACCGCGAAGATTATCTTTTTTCACAAGGGGTTCACGTTCAATTGTTTGCTTCGCATTCAGCATTTTGCGGCGCTCCTGGCGCTTTACTCCTGCTAAATAATCGTATACCCGCAATCCTACGGACGTGCTGAACTTCCCAAATGTCCCGCCTTTATGAATAGGCAGCAGCATCCATTCAGGCGTTGTAACATGAGCACCGTTTTCATATACAATTTCCCGCTCTTTGCCTACTTCAGCGACCAGCTTTACTTCGAATTGTTTTAAATATCGCAGACCGCCATGAACAAGTTTAGTGGATCTGCTCGAGGTACCTCCTGCAAAGTCCTGCATGTCCACAACTGCTACTTTCATGCCTCGAGTTGCTGCATCAAGTGCAATACCAGCCCCTGTGATTCCTCCGCCAATTACGACAATATCGTAAATTTCTTTGTTCATTTGCGCTAATTTTTCATTTCTGTTTTCGCTTGAAAATATATTCACTGTAATTTCCTCCTTTAATTTATATCTACCATGATGCAAGTGGGTAATTAGCATCATATTTGCCATGCAAAAAAAGAGAGGCAGAATTACATTATGAGCTTATTTATCATAATGAATTCAGGCCTCTCTCCATCTCTACCCGTTTATTAACTTGTTTACACTATACCATAATTCTTTTTTATTTAAAAGCCATTGCTGCTTTTACAGCTTTTTGCCAGCCGGAATATAATTCCTCACTCACACTGCTGTCCATTGATGGATCAAAATCTGTTTCAACTTTCCACATATCAGCGATGTCTTCACGACTATCCCAATAGCCAACTGCAAGTCCGGCAAGATAGGCTGCCCCAAGTGCAGTTGTTTCACTGATAACCGGTCTTTCAACAGGGACGTTTAAAATATCACTCTGAAACTGCATTAAAAAGTCGTTTTTCACCGTTCCGCCATCAACCCGTAATTTTTTCAACTCAATGCCGGAATCTTTTTCCATCGCATCAAGTACATCTTTGGTCTGATATGCAAGTGACTCAAGTGTAGCACGGACAAAATGCTCCTTTGAGGTTCCTCTTGTCAACCCGAACACTGCTCCTCTAACATCACTATCCCAGTAAGGTGTGCCCAGACCAACAAAAGCAGGCACAACATAAACGCCATCAGTAGAATCTACCCGTTTGGCATAGTCTTCACTAGCCGGTGCATTTTTCAGCATTCTTAGTCCGTCACGCAGCCATTGGATTGCGGAGCCTGCAACAAAAATACTGCCTTCTAAAGCATATTCAACTTTACCGTCTATTCCCCATGCAAGAGTGGTTAAAAGCCCATGCTCAGACTTTACGGCTTTTTCCCCTGTGTTCATTAACATAAAGCACCCTGTGCCATATGTATTTTTGGCCATCCCTTCTTTATAACACGCCTGTCCAAAAAGAGCTGCCTGCTGGTCACCCGCTGCTCCCGCAATCGGAATTTCGCGGCCGAAGAAATGATACGCTACAGTCTTACCGTATATTTCTGAAGAAGGTTTTACTTCTGGAAGCATCGATTTCGGAACTCCAAGAATATCCAGCAATTCCTGATCCCATTGCAAATCATAAATATTATACATCAGGGTTCGGGAAGCATTGGAATAGTCGGTCACATGTGCTTTTCCGCCTGAAAGTTTCCAAATCAGCCAGGAATCAATTGTTCCAAACAGCAGCTTTCCATCCTCTGCTTTTTGTCTTGCACCATCTACATTATCTAAAATCCATTTTACTTTCGTTCCCGAAAAATAAGCGTCAATTAAAAGACCTGTTTTGTCTCTAAACGTATCGTTATGACCCTGTTTTTTAAGTTCATCGCAAATTTCTGATGTCTGTCTGGACTGCCAGACAATGGCATTATAAACCGGAATACCAGTTTCCTTATCCCACACCACTGCTGTTTCACGCTGGTTTGTAATGCCGATTCCTTCTATTTGCTCGGCATTTACACCCGCTTCAGATAATGCAGAAGCAATAACGGATAAAATTGAACCCCAAATTTCATTGGCGTTATGTTCAACCCAGCCTGGCTTAGGAAAAATCTGCTGGAATTCTTTTTGGGCAATTTTAACAATCTCCCCTTTTTTATTAAATAATATTGCTCTTGAACTCGTTGTTCCCTGATCCAAAGATAAAATATACTTTTCCATAATATTTCCTCCTTATGCTGTAAGCTGCTTATTTTTTTTTGCCTGGTTTTCCTTTTTATCGATAAGTAAACTTAACACTAAACAGCCAATTGTTGCAGCTAGAATAATCCAAAGCCAGACAGTAAATTCTCCGATGAATACGCTTTTATAAAAAACTCCCGCCAGTGATCCGCCAAGAACCGGTCCTAATACCGGCACCCAGGAATATCCCCAATTAGAATTCCCTTTTCCTGCAATAGGAAGTAAGAAGTGAGCTATTCTTGGACCTAAATCACGCGCAGGATTGATTGCATATCCTGTTGTTCCGCCCAAAGACAATCCAATGGCCACGATCAGCATACCGACGATGAACGGATTAAGTCCTTCTGTGAATTGGTTGGCTCCGATTGATAGGATCCCCAAAACCAGTATAAACGTTCCAATAACTTCACTTAACAAGTTGGAAAAAAAGTGTGGGATAGCAGGTCCCGTTGAAAAGACACCAAGTTTTGTTTCCGGTTCTTCTGTTACCTTCCAATGAGGTAAAAAATGCAGCCATATAACTGTCGCTCCAATTATCGCACCTATCATTTGTGCTGTAATATAACCGGGTACGCCGCTCCATGCGAAGTCGCCATTAAAGGCAAGACCAAGTGTTACAGCAGGATTTAAATGAGCACCGCTAAACTGACCAACGGCGTAAACCGCCATCGCTACACCCAATCCCCAGCCGAAGGCAATAACAATCCAGCCGCCGTTAAAAGCGAATGATTTCTTTAAATTTACATTTGCACATACACCTGCACCAAAAACTATTAATATTGCAGTACCTATTACTTCCGCCAAAAATCCACTCAACTTTAAAACCTCCCATTACCATATAGTAATATTTTCCATATTATACAGACAAAGAGACCCACCGACTTTACCTTTTTAAGTGTAAAAGTACCTGTGAGTCTCTTCATCTCTGCACGGAATATTAACTTGAAAATAGCTTATCAACAAATGAAAACGCTGTCAACTATTCTTTTATTCCGATCTATCTGAAAAATATTTCCATAGAGTATGCGAAGAGGTCGTAATTGCACTTGCACCTGCTGATATAGCTGCTTCAACTTCACTTGGCGTATCAATTAAACCTCCGGCAATAATCGGTTTCCCTGTGCTGTCACGGATCCGTTCAATCACTTTTGGAACAACCCCAGGTAAAAGTTCAATATAATCCGGATCATTCTTTTGAATTAACTGTACGCTTCTTTTTAAGGCATTTGAATCAATGACAAACGTCCGTTGAATAGCACGAACATTAAGCTGTCTGGCTTTTTTAATTACACTTCCTCTAGTAGAAATAATTCCGTAGGGTTTAATAGATTGGCACACAAATTCAGTAGCGTGTTCATCGTTTGCCAGACCTTGAATCAAATCCATATGTAAAAACATTTCCTTGCCCTCTGAACGTGCATATTCAAATACACTCTTTAACATACCCACGTGCAGATCAAGGAAAACTCCATATTTAAAAGAATAAGTAAGCATTTTATCAAAATCTTTCATTGAACGAATTGCCGGTAATATCTGCTGACCACCGAAAAGCATAAATTTTTCTCCTTTCAACCTTAATTACCCTAATTTACCTTAACTTCATCATATATCTTTCGCTGATTTTATACAAAAAAGCAATCTGATTTAAGCAGTAGGAAGGCAATTTTTTGGGGAAATACGGTTTTTGATACATTAGATAGGCTTTCTTTAAATCTTTCCACTGGCTGTCCTGAACATTCTTTTGCCGAAAGCGCGCCACATCTATCAATTTAATTTCTTTTTTATCTGTTAATAGGATATTTCTCAAGTGAATGTCTGAAGGCGTGAGTCCTCGATCACTTGCTTCAGCCAATGCCTTATCTACTTCAGTAATGCAGGCAGGATCAATTACCTGCCCGTCAACCAAACAATCAAACAGCGTGCTGCCGCTGATATAATCAATCACAATATAATTATTCCCTCCCTCATGCAGCCTTGGATAATAGTCGCTGCCTGACAGCAAGCGGTATATCGCTGCTTCCTCCTGTGATATACCGGCGAATTCCGGAAAGTACACTTTAATCACAAGAGCAGTATCTTTAATATGATAGGCCGCAGCACTTCGCCCAAGCCCTATAAGCGTTAATTGTGGATGCTGAGATAAAATAACCCTTTTTGAACGTCTTACTTCAAAGGTTACACTTTCTGCCAAATACTGATACTCATTCAAAAGGAGCACCCTTTCTAATTTTTCGGATCTTTCATGAAAAATCTATTCAAAATTTCGAGCATCTTTTTCCTCATTTATTTGTTGGGATAGATAAAGTTTCACGCACCCTAAAATGATCAAAACTAAGCAGGAAAAGATAGAGATTACCAGGAAGAGTGTTGACAGAAGTGAAATTTGAAAGGAGTTAGCATAATAAACAGCCATTGAAAGTGTGCCCAAAATAATAAATAAACATGTTAACCTGTTTATTTTCTTTATCAGCATATTTGATTTCAACCTCCCCATCACAAAAAACCCCTATTTCCATATTGGTACCCTAACGCGAATACATGTACTCCCCAAAAATCTGTGTCTTTTAAATAAAATTATATTCTGCTGTTTCTCTATTATACATTATTAAAAAAATCAGCCTGCTCTTATGAGGAGCAGGCGAAAAAAATCTACTTATTGTGTTCAAGATAATATCGGATATTATGCACCAGCTTAATCTGCATTTCCTTAATATTAAATCCCGGTACAGCTACGGTTTTACTGGTATCCACTTTTACGGACAGAACATAATAATCCCTGTATTCATCTAATTCAACAGGATATTTTGTTCCATCAACTTCAATAACCGGAAGATAGCCTACTTTACTCTCAGGCATTTTCTCCATTGACCCCACCTCCACCTGAATTTCACAAACTGTACTGATTTTCTTTTTTGAGGCAGTCAACATTTGGGTTAAGTCACATGACTCTTTTAAACATTTTTTCCATTTCATACGTGGAATAATGAATAATAATCGGTCTTCCATGAGGACAGGTGAAAGGGTCTGCTGTTGCCCTTAATTCATCTAATAACTGCTGCATATCCTGATGTCTTAGATAATGATTTGCTTTTATAGAACGTTTACAGCTCATCAAAATTGCTGCTTCTTCCCTTAATTTAGCAATGTTTACTTTTTTCATCCGGAGAAGCTGCTCGATCATATCTTCGATAATTCCCGCTTCTTCTCCTTTAGGAAACCAGGTTGGCGTTGCCCGAACGATAAAACCGTTACCGCCAAAATCCTCCAAAAATATACCTACCTTTTCAAGCTCTTTTTCATGGTCCTGAATTCGAATCCATTCATCTGTTGAAAATTGAAGAGTTAATGGGACTAGGAGCTCTTGAAGCTCTGACTCAACCTGTCCTACCTTATTTTTAAAGTATTCGTATTTTATGCGCTCCTGTGCAGCGTGCTGATCTATTATATATAAACCGATTTCGTTTTGAGATAGAATATATGTTCCGTGCATTTGCCCGATTGCATAAAGCGGAGGCACACGTGATGCTTCCTGCATTTGCGGCTGTTGATTCTCAGGCGCTTCTTTTTCTGCTTCGTAATGATCAGAGGATAAAGAAAACGCCGGCAATCCATTTGCTGCTTGATTCCAAGTGGGCTTCTCTTCCCTTGCCTGAGCAACAGGTTCTTCATTCAACCCTAACGGCTCTGGCTCTTCCAGTTTGCTCTTGTCGTTTACCTGAACTGGATGCTGCTCTTTAATTGGCTCATCAAAGGAGAAGTGTGTCTGCTCTGTGGGCTTGTGATAATTTTTCACTTTTTCCACTTTACCGCTTGGAATAAGCTCCTGCTTCTTAAATAACTCTTTAATCGCTTCTGTAATAATTTCTGTAAGCTCCTGTTCCTTGCTAAATCTTACTTCCTGCTTTGAGGGATGAACATTTACATCCACTAAGACCGGATCCATTTTAATTGAAAGCAAGACAATAGGGTAACGGCCTATTGGCAGCAGGGTGTGATATCCCGCCTGAATAGCTCTTGTTATGCTGTAATTACGAATATATCTGCCATTAATTAATATCGATATATAATTTCTTGAGGCACGCGTTATTTCCGGCAGAGCTGCATAACCCTCCACCTCAAAATCAAGAGACTCCTTATTAAACGGAACCATTTTTTTCGCGGTATGCATACCATAAATTGCAGCAAGCACCTGTCTGGCATCACCCTTGCCATTCGTTTGAAGGAGTATTTTACCATTGTGCCTCAATCGGAATGATATCTCTGGATGTGATAAAGAAATTCTATTTACTATATCAGTTGCATTCCCAAGCTCCGTATGAATTGTCTTCATATATTTAAGCCTTGCAGGCGTGTTGAAAAAAAGCTCAGTTATCTGGATGTCAGTCCCTTGACGGGAGGCAGCCGGTTTTTGCTCCGCTACTTCACCGCCAATGAGCTTAAGATAAGTTCCGTTTTCACCTGTGGAAGTAGTTAATTCAACTTTTGAAACGGAAGCAATACTTGGCAACGCCTCTCCTCTGAAGCCTAATGTTCTTATACGGAACAAGTCATGCTCATTGGAAATCTTGCTTGTGGCATGGCGTGAAAAAGCAGCCATTATGTCATCCTGCTCAATTCCATTTCCATTGTCTCTAATCCGAATACTGGATAATCCTGCTTCTTCAAGATCCACTTCAATAATTGTGGCCTCTGCATCAATTGCATTTTCTACAAGTTCTTTCACAACTGAGGCAGGCCGCTCAACAACTTCCCCAGCTGCTATTTTATTTGCCAGTGCTTCATCCAGCTGACGAATTTTGGCCATTTTCATCACCTCATTTTCCAGCTATTTCGATTGTGATTTAGCAAGCTTCTGCAGCCTGTACAATTCATTCATTGCTTCTAGCGGGGTCAGATCCAGCACATTGGTCGCTAGTAATTCCCGCTGGATTTTGTCTGGTTTTTTTTCTTTTTTTATCTCAGGTTCTTCAAACAGAGATAATTGTCCTGTGGAAAGATCCCCGATTTGCTTATTGCCCGTTTTCTCCTCAGTGGATTCAAAGCCTGCCAGCAATGAATTGGCACGATCAATAAGCGATGTAGGTAAATTCGCTAATTGAGCAACATGAATACCATAGCTTTTGTCTGCGGGACCTTCCTTCACTTTATGCAAAAAGACAACATGGCCATCTTGCTCAGCAGCTGAAACATGTACATTGACCAGATTATTAAGATCATTTGATAAATCCACCAGCTCGTGATAATGAGTGGAAAAAAGAGTTTTAGCCCCCACTTTATCATGCACATACTCAATTATGGCTTGAGCCAGCGCCATTCCATCGTATGTTGATGTCCCTCTTCCAATCTCATCAAACAGAATTAAACTGTTTTGTGTTGCATGACTCAACGCATGCTGAGCTTCTAACATCTCAACCATAAATGTGCTTTGCCCGGATACCAGGTCATCTGCTGCTCCAATCCTTGTGAAGATGCGGTCAAATATCGGCAGATTCGCTTTAGCTGCCGGAACATAGCAGCCCATTTGTGCCAATATAGAAGTCAGGGCAACCTGGCGCATATAGGTGCTTTTACCTGACATATTAGGACCGGTTATAAGAAGCATTTCACACTCTTTGTTCATTGTGCAATCATTTGGAACATATTCCTGGGAATCCATAACCTTCTCCACTACCGGATGGCGTCCCTCGATTATTTCTATTTTGCGCTCACTGTTAAAGGCTGGCTTAACATAGTGGCGATTTTCACTAACTGTCGCAAAACACTGCAAAACATCGAGCTTACTAATCTCATAAGCTAATTTTTGCAGACGGGGAATTTCTACTTTCACTTTTTCTCTCAAAGCTTGGAATAGCGTATACTCGAGCTCTGTTGAACGGACTTCTGCCTGTAAAATCAGCTCTTCTTTTTCTTTTAATTCAGGCGTTATAAACCGTTCTGCATTGGTCAGCGTTTGACGTCGTTCATACATGCCTTCCTGCAAGGCGGATAAATTGGCCTTGGTTACCTCTATATAATAGCCAAACACACGATTATATCCGATTTTTAAAGAACGGATTCCTGTTTTTTTACGTTCCTTCTGCTCCAGTTCCGCAATCCAGGTTTTTCCGTTTCGACTCGCATCCCGGTATTCATCAAGTTCTGCATTAAAACCATCTTTTATAAAATTTCCATCCTTAATCGCAAGAGGAGGCTGCTCAACAATCGCTGTTTCAAGTTCATCTGCCAGGTCCGCACATGGATCTAGTGAATCAGAAATAGCCTGTATAACCGGGTGGTCCATTTCTGTCAATGTCTGGCGGACTCCGGGTATTTGCTGAAGGGATTTCTTCAGCTGTACCAGATCACGGGCATTAACATTCCCAAATGCCACCCTGCCGGCTAAACGCTCAAGATCATAAACGCCTTTTAGCAATTCTCTTAGTGTTTGTCTTTCAAAGAAACAATCAACAAACCCCTCTACCGCCTCAAGACGGTGCTTAATAGCCTTCTGATCCACCAGCGGACGTTCTATCCAGCGTTTCAGCAGTCTGGCACCCATTGCTGTCATGGTTTCATCAAGCAGCCATACAAGGGAACCTTTTTTTCCATTGCCCCGGATTGTTTCTGTCAATTCAAGGTTGCGTTTTGAGTTCGGATCCATTCGCAAAAAGGAAGCTGTTTGATAAGGTGCTGTTTTTTGTAAATGATCGAGCGCACGTTTTTGAGTAGACATTGTATAATGCAGCAGACGGTTCATTGACCGAAGCAGTTTGTCTTCTTTTAAGTCTTCAACCACATAAGTAAATGAAGATGCCATATCACAATCATCCATAGTGGATAACGAGAGAATATTTCTTTCCCGAAGCATCTTTTCTATAGCAGGATCTTCGCTGGAGGAAAAAACAACTTCACGAGCCTGAATGCTGACCAGCTCGTTAACCGCTTCTTCCTTGGAATCCACAACGGTTGCCTTTGATTCACCTGTTGATAAATCAAGATAGGCAATACTGTAGGAACGATCTTCAAAGCCGGTAACAGCTGCTATGTAATGGTTTTCTTTTTCATCGAGACTGCGTGCTTCCATTACCGTTCCAGGGGTGATCATTTGAACGATTTCCCTTTTCACTACCCCTTTTGTTTGTTTTGGATCTTCCGTTTGTTCACAGATCGCAACTTTAAAACCTTTTTCAATTAATTGCTCAATATATCCAGCAGCAGCATGATGCGGTACTCCGCACATCGGTATTTTTTCAGCCACTCCACCGTCCCTGGCGGTTAATGTAATTTCCAGTTCCCTCGATGCATTTAATGCATCGTCAAAAAACATTTCATAGAAATCACCTAAACGGAAAAATAAAAAAGCATCTGGAACCTCCGCCTTAATTTTTAAATACTGCTGGATCATTGGTGTATAAGTTTTCATAATGCTAAAAACCTCTCCGTTCTAAATTAAAAATTCCTGTTCACAGTATATCATATTGATGAACATTTCCTCATGTAACGATTTTCCCTCAAAACAAAAAAAGCGCCCTATAAGGTGGGTGCTTTAATTATATTTTTTGAGAACCAGGAAGCAAAAAACGAGATCAGTATCCCTGCAATGATCATTGCATAAATATGCCTGGAGGAATTTACACCCAGTATCCCAATTACCAGCAGTCCGCAAGCGACGCCCAGGATGATTGTTAAATACGGTCTTATGATCGGAGCAAGCCTTTTTTCAAAGGAAAAATGCACAAGTACAAGAATGGCAAAAGTAATAATAAACATAATTAAGGCAAACCAAAACAATTCCGCATCCATCATTAAACGGTCTCCTCTCGTGTTAGTTATATGTAGCACATTAAGGACCGGTTAAAACATTTATTGTTTTTATAGAAAAAAAGCCAGGCAATAAATCGCCTGACTTAATGTCTTTTTGATTTTTCGAATCCTAAAAAGTCCGTTTTAATCTCATCAATTTCTTCATCATCTAAATCGTCTTCATCATAATCCCAATCAGCTTCTACTTCATCACGATGGAAAATAACACACATTTTGGTTTCTCCAACACATTCTACAAGTATTTCCCGTTCAACTTGTACGACGATTTTTAATCCATTTTCCGAGATAGAGGCTTCAAGACAGTTCGGCTGCTGCAATACTCTGGCAATAATTTCGTTGTCATCATAACAATCTGGATCACGATACTTGAGCTTGATCACATCTTTGTATGAAACATTTTCGATAACAACGGATGTTTTCGTATTATCATGATGAGAAAACCAAACGTTTACATCAAACGTACCGCTGACCTCAACCTTTTTTCCAACTTTCTTAGCATCATATTTATGGTTGATGATCCAGCAGCCTAAAATACTGGTTGGACGATGGGGTGGATGGATGCTGTGATGCGATTGCGTGAATTTTCGGCCCTTGGCCACGACGGACTTGGTGATAATTTCTCTGTACTCCGACATTCATGCGGCCTCCTTTCATTTCCTTTTATCCTATGCAGAAAGTTTAGGAGATGTGCGAAAACCTATCTTTTTTTCAAGATATGTTCTGAATGTCTGTTTTATTAATTAGTTATACGCGAAATAATTAATTAAACGAAACGCAGGATGGTCCAGAGTTGATAAACCAGGGAATAAAATAAAAAATAAAAAAGATGAGCCATAAGCCCATCTTTTTTATTTAACTTTTTAACTGTTCAGCTAATTCCTTATCAAGGTGTGCATTCACCTCTCCAAGCACTTTCATTGTCTCAGGAATATTTTCTGGTGCTACATAAAATTCAAGAACATGGGTAAAGTCTCCAGATGAAGATTGACTCTGAGTCAGGTCTGCATTCGTCACTACGCCTGCAGTGGGCGTAGTATTTCCTGAGAAGCTTAGTGCGGGAACCACCAACAGATTGAGATCACCATCCGGGATAGGATCCACCCTGGCATCACTTATTGGTATTTTTTTTAATTTCACCACTGCTGACTCCGCGTCATTTTCAGATTGAAAATAGGTTTGAACATGCTGCAACATTGCTCATCATCCTTCCAGCTATTTATAAAACTTTACCCCTGTCAAGCATAAATAAACCAATCATTAACAGCATCATAAATTAGAAGTTACCATACATCGGGCCAATGGAGAAAATGCAGTTTTCAATTTTAAAAGAAACCTAATTTTTTAGGGCTGTAGCTAACAAGCATATTTTTCGTTTGCTGATAATGTTCAAGCATCATTTTATGGTTTTCACGGCCAATTCCTGACATTTTATAACCGCCAAATGCAGCATGTGCCGGGTACTGATGGTAGCAGTTTGTCCAGACTCTCCCTGCCTGAATTCCGCGTCCGAACCGGTAGGCCGTATTAATATTTCTTGTCCAGATGCCTGAACCTAGACCATACAAAGTATCATTTGCGATCTCCATAGCTTCTTCATCTGTTTTAAATGTTGTCACTGATAAAACAGGTCCAAAAATTTCTTCCTGAAAAATTCTCATCTGGTTATTTCCTTTAAAAATGGTTGGCTGAATATAATATCCTTCTGCATTTTCTCCTTCCTGTTTATTGACTTCTCCACCGACGAGTACTTCCGCACCTTCATCCTTGCCTATTTGAAGATAGGATTGTATTTTTTCCATTTGTTCTCTTGAAGCCTGTGCACCCATCATTGAATTCGGATCAAGCGGGTTGCCTGTATTAATTTGTTTAACGCGTTCAATAACCTTTTCCATAAACCGGTCAAAAATATCCTCGTGAACAAGGGCTCTGGATGGACAAGTACATACTTCACCTTGATTTAAGGCAAACATTAAAAGTCCTTCAACGGCTTTATCTACGAAATCATCATCTTCATCAAGAATGTCTTTAAAGAATATATTAGGCGACTTCCCTCCAAGTTCAAGCGTTACCGGAATTAAGTTTTCAGAAGCATATTCCATAATCATACGCCCGGTTGTCGTTTCGCCTGTAAACGCAATTTTGGCAATCCTTTTACTGGAAGCGAGCGGCTTGCCAGCTTCAAGGCCAAACCCATTTACTATATTGAGTACGCCTGGCGGCAACAGATCACCAATTAACTCAGTTACAAGCATAATGGATGCAGGAGTTTGTTCTGCTGGTTTTAACACAACACAGTTACCCGCTGCGAGCGCTGGTGCAAGTTTCCAGACCGCCATTAGAATAGGGAAATTCCACGGGATGATCTGTCCTACAACCCCCAATGGTTCATGAAAATGATAGGCAACCGTGTCCTCATCAATTTCACCTAATGTGCCTTCCTGCGCTCTTATTACACCGGCAAAATAGCGAAAATGATCAATTGCCAATGGAATATCTGCGTTCAGTGTTTCCCGGACTGCTTTTCCGTTTTCCCATGTTTCGGCAACTGCCAGCATTTCAAGATTCTCTTCCATGCGGTCTGCAATTTTATTTAAAATAACAGACCGTTCAGTGACGGAAGTTTTACCCCAGGCATCCTTAGCACTATGGGCTGCATCAAGCGCTTTCTCAATATCCTCTTCGGTCGATCTTGCTACTTGTGTGAATACTTTCCCGTTAACCGGTGATGGATTTTCAAAGTATTCACCTCTTGCAGGAGCAACCCATTCCCCGCCTATGTAGTTATCATACTTTTCTTTATATTGGACGATTGAGCCTTCAGTATTTGGATTTGCATATGTCATGTGTTTTCCTCCAGATATACTTATTTTAAAACCTGTCATTGAAACAAAGGACCGAGTCACCTCCCTAGTTATTTGTAATCGCTTTCATATTTTCGTAAATTAATAATTTCTTACAGACGCTTACTCTCTTTTTATCAAACATTCAATTCATTGTCAATTTTCAGAAAAAAGATAAAGAAAAAAACTTCCTTTTTAAAGGAAGTTTTCTATGGAGATTACGAACAGCTGCTGCCGCCGCCTTTACGGACTTGAGCACCTGTTTCGCCTTTCAGTATATCTCCGCCAGTTTGACGGATAATTTCATCTGTTACAGAATTCGAAACTGTATTGGCTACCATTTGAAGCAGTTCATTAACTTCTACTTGAGATTGTTTAAATTCCTGTACAATGGGAATGTCATCGATTTCAGCTTCAACCTTTTCAATTTTAGCTTCAATCATTTTTAACGCTTCGTGTTTTCCGTAATGCTGAAAGTTAACTGCCTGCTTTTGCAGACTGCGCAGGCTGGCAATTTTTTCGCGAATTTTTTGATTTTCCTGTATTTGTGCTTCAGCACGCTTAAAGAAATCAACTTCTTCAGTAGTGGTAATCATTTGTGCGAGATCTTTCGCTTTTGCAATAATGTCTTTTTTTGTGTAGCGTTGTTCCATTATACCTTCACCTCTGCCGGGTTTTCCGCTTCAATCACTTCACCATTCAGGCTCCATGTTTTGGCATCCGTTATTTTTACTTGAACTAACTTTCCAATTGATTCTTTTGGAGCAACAAAATTAACCAGCTTACTCGTGCGTGTATAGCCGGATAATACGTTTGGATTTTTTCTGCTTTCTCCTTCAACCAGAACCTCCATTACTTGGCCTTCCAGTTTTTTGAGCGCTGCATTGGACATCTCATTCACCAAATTATTTAACCGCTGTAATCTTTCTTTTTTTACTTCAAGCGGAACATTGTCTTCCATTTTAGCTGCCGGAGTTCCTTCCCGGGGAGAATAAATATAAGTGAAGGCTGTTTCAAACCCCACCTCTTTGTACAATGACAAAGTTTCTTCAAATTGCTCTTCAGTTTCATTCGGGAAACCGACAATGATGTCTGTAGTCAGTACTGCATTCGGTATAGCATTGCGAATTTTCCCCACAAGATTTATGAAGTGTTCCCGTGTGTATTTACGGGCCATCAGTTTAAGCACTTGTGAAGAACCATGTTGAACAGGCAAATGGATATGTTCAACTAAATTGCCCCCTTTAGCCAGAACCTCGATCAGATAATCATCAAAGTCGCGCGGATGGCTCGTCGTAAAACGGATACGGGGGATATCAATTTGCCTTAATTCGTCCATAAGCTGGCCGAGACCATACTCAATATCTTCAAAATCTTTTCCGTACGCATTAACGTTCTGTCCAAGCAGAGTAATTTCCTGATACCCCTGTGCAGCTAAATGACGCACTTCCTGAATAATATCCTCAGGACGTCTGCTCCGCTCTTTACCACGTGTGTAAGGGACGATACAGTACGTACAGAACTTATCACAGCCATACATAATATTAACCCAGCCTTTAATGGCACCTTTACGGACTTTAGGGAGATTTTCAATTACATCGCCCTCTTTTGACCATACTTCTACGACCATCTCTTTACTTAAATAAGCTTCATTTAGAATATTAGGCAGTCTGTGTATATTGTGCGTTCCAAAAATCATATCGATATGCTGATGTGTTTTCAGAATTTTATTAACTACTGATTCTTCCTGCGACATACAACCGCATACACCAATCAGCAGATCAGGCCGCTCAAGCTTAAGCGGTTTTAAATGACCGATTTCACCGAATACTTTGTTTTCAGCGTTTTCACGAATAGCACATGTATTTAATAAGATGACATCTGCATCTGCTGTGGAGTCAGTTAACTCATAGCCCAACTGCAAAAAGATTCCTGCCATTACTTCAGTGTCATGTTCATTCATTTGACAGCCGTAAGTACGGATATAAAATTTACGGCCTTTGCCCATTCCTTCAAATTCAGCATCAATCTTAAAGTCTTTATGATAACTAACTTCTTCTTTTCCACGCTTTTTAGCGTCTTTTAAAGAAGGAGGGCTGTAAACAGTTTGAAAGTATTGACTGTAGTCTTTATCTTTCTTGCCCTTGGCAGGTGTCACTGAGGCTTGCTGGCCTGCTAGACGCTGCTCTTCGTTCATGAGAAAATCCCCTTTCTATCGAAACCTGTTAAGGTTTGCTTCAAAACAATAAGTCATTTCATTTTAAAGGTTTTTGTGAGTTATGACAAAATCACACGTTCTTTTAGTATAAAGGGTCTTATAGGCAGATACAATAGGGACGGCTTGTTTGTCGAAATTTCGCCCTTTTCTATGTAATTTTCTTGAGGTCTGCTTTTTAAAACTTGTCCATTACCTCTTTTTCGTATGTTCAGTAGGACATGAATATTCGTTTATTTTTTTGAATTGAAAAAGGAAAGAAGCCAGAATGCTTCTTTCCCCCTTATGTTTCATGTTAACTTATGGAAGATAATAACAACAGAAACCATCTAAACTATCTTGGTTCCACGATTAATTTCATTGCTGTTCGATCTTCCCCATCAATTTTAATGTCCGTAAAAGCCGGGATGCAAATTAGATCCACTCCGCCAGGAGCAACAAATCCTCTGGCAATGGCAACTGCTTTTACTGCTTGGTTTAGTGCGCCTGCTCCAATTGCTTGTACTTCCACCATACCTCTTTCTCGCAGTACTCCGGCAAGTGCTCCGGCTACGGAATTAGGATTAGATCGTGATGACACCTTCAGGACGTCCATCGTGTACCTCCTCATTAACATCAACTACCACACCATGGATGTGATGATTTCCCTTCACTATATTCACTTAGTTGCTTTACTATGCTTTATGTAAAGGGACTTCTGTTAATTCGACACGAAAGGACGATCTTCGTTAATTAAAATCCGGTTTATAGATAGGGCTCTGCCTGTTTTGCGCTCCAATTCAATTATACATCCGCTCAGAAGTGTACGGCCTGATTTCGGTACTTCAAATCGTACAGGAAGGCTGGTTACAAAACGCTTTAACACAGCTTCACGCTCCATCCCCAGTACAGCATCATATGGGCCGGTCATTCCAACATCAGACAGATAAGCTGTACCGCCCGGTAAAATTCGATTGTCGGCCGTCTGAACGTGTGTATGAGTGCCTACGACTGCGGAGGCTTTACCATCAAGGTGCCAGCCCATTGCTTGTTTTTCACTTGTAGCTTCTGCATGAAAATCAACAAAGACAAAAGGAGTATGTCTTTTGGCATCATCGACCAGTTTTTTCACAACCGGGAAGGGATCATCAACCGGATTCATAAACGTACGCCCAAGCGCGTTAATCACCGCCACTTCACTGCTGCCGGCCTGGATCATTTGAATGCCCTTACCCGGAGCGCCTTTAGGGTAATTCGCCGGACGAATTATATTTTGGGTCTGATCGATAAATTGGAACAGTTCCCGATTGTCCCATGTATGATTACCCATTGTTATTGCATCGGCTCCCGCCCCTTCAAGCTGACGGTAAATCTTTTCTGTAATTCCTCTGCCGGAAGCCGCATTTTCTCCATTCACAATTGTACAATCAGGTTTATATTTCTCTTTTAACTGGGGCAGATATTCTTCTACCATTTCGCGTCCTAAAGAACCTACAACATCACCAATAAACAATATTTTCACGTTAAATCCTCTTTCTGCTGCAATTTTTTATTAAGTGTACCATACATCGCTAAAAAAAGAGAAAGGCAATGTGAAGGGTTCACATTGCCTTTCTAATGCTATTTTGCGTATTCAACTGCTCTTGTTTCCCGAATCACTGTTACCTTTATATGGCCTGGGTAATCCAGCTCTTCTTCAATCCGCTTACGGATATCGCGGGCAAGTCGATGAGAAGTTATATCGTCGATTTGTTCCGGTTTAACCATTATGCGAATTTCACGTCCAGCCTGAATAGCAAATGATTTCTCAACACCATCATATGACTCTGAAATTTCTTCTAAACGCTCAAGACGGCGAATATAGTTTTCCAGCGTCTCGCTTCTTGCACCAGGTCTGGCAGCGGAAAGAGCATCCGCAGCAGCTACCAGTACAGCAATGACCGATGTAGCTTCATGGTCGCCGTGATGAGAAGCAATACTGTTAATCACTACAGGGTGTTCCTTGTACTTCGTTGCGAGCTCAACACCAATTTCAACATGGCTGCCTTCCACTTCATGGTCGATAGCTTTCCCAATATCGTGCAGAAGACCTGCACGTCTGGCAAGCGTTTCATCTTCACCAAGTTCAGCCGCAAGCAGACCGGATAAATAAGCTACTTCAGTAGAGTGCTTAAGTACATTCTGCCCATAGCTTGTACGATAGCGAAGTCGGCCAAGAATTTTAATTAAATCTGGATGTAAACCATGCGCCCCTACATCAAAGGTTGTTTGTTCGCCTATTTCACGAATGTATTCATCCACTTCACGGCGTGCTTTATCAACCATTTCTTCAATACGGGCAGGGTGTATACGTCCATCCTGGACCAGCTTTTCGAGTGCAATTCGAGCGGTTTCACGTCGAATCGGATCAAAGCCGGAAAGTATAACTGCTTCTGGTGTGTCATCAATAATAAGATCGATGCCTGTTAGTGTTTCCAAGGTTCTTATGTTTCGTCCTTCTCGCCCAATGATTCGACCTTTCATCTCATCATTCGGCAAATTTACGACAGAAACAGTTGTCTCTGCAACATGATCAGCTGCACAGCGCTGAATCGCAAGTGAAAGTAGTTCGCGAGCTTTCTTTTCAGATTCTTCCTTAGCCCGATTCTCCTGTTCTTTAACCATGATGGAGATATCTTGAGCTAATTCTTTTTCTACCTGGTCCAGAATTATGCTCTTCGCTTCTTCACGAGTTAAGCTTGAAATGCGTTCAAGTTCAAGGTCTTGCTGTCGAACCATCTCATCCACTTTGCTTTCCATCTCTTCAATATGTTGTTGTCGTTCATGCAAGGATTGATCCTTGCGCTCGAGTAAAGATTCTCGTTTATTTAACGAATCATCCTTACGATCGAGGTTTTCTTCTCTCTGCATTAAACGATTTTCTTGCTTTTGCAATTCGTTTCTTCTCTCACGAAGTTCTGCTTCAATCTCAGAACGAAGCTTATGATTTTCATCTTTCGCTTCTAATAGTGCTTCTTTCTTCATGGCTTCTGCTTCACGTCTGCCATTCTCGATAATTTGTTCTACAGAGCCTTTTGCACCACCGATTTTCGCATCCATCATGAATTTGTGAATCAAATAACCAACAATCACACCGACGATAATGCCAAGCAAAATGGAGATGATATCAATTAATTCCATCGTATTCACCTCCCCTTGCTATTCAAATGTTTCAGATCCTGCCTTCTGTCGGCTAGTATAAACGATTACTATACAAGGCCAGGCAATTAACTTATCAATCGAAAAAATTTGTAAAATATACAATGTTAATTTTAAGTCTGGGAAATTTTATTGTCAAGGGGCTCAACGAATTATCCCCTGCATTAAATAAAATCCTTAAAAAAAGACAAAGAGAACTGTTCTCTTTGTCTTTGGTGTAGCTTTTCCACTCAGTCTTCCAGAAGGTTCAATTCTGCTTCTTCTTCAGGGGCAGTTGGAGGAGCATTGCGGTCAATGTCCATACCATGATGCTCCCGGATTTTCATCATAATTTCCTGACGAATAGCGGTGTTTTCTTTTAAGAACTGTTTGGAGTTCTCACGGCCTTGTCCTAAACGTTCTCCATTATACGAGTACCATGAACCACTTTTCTGGACAATATCAACATCAGCGCCTAGATCGATGATTTCACCTTCACGTGAAATTCCTTCTCCATACATAATATCAACTTCTGCTATGCGGAAAGGAGGAGCTACTTTGTTTTTAACTACTTTTATTCGTGTTTTATTACCGACCATGTCGTTACCTTGCTTTAATGTTTCAGCACGGCGAACATCAAGACGAATTGAAGAGTAAAACTTTAGCGCTCTTCCTCCTGGAGTCGTTTCCGGGCTCCCAAACATAACGCCTACTTTTTCACGAATCTGGTTGATAAATATCGCTATGGTATTTGATTTACTGATGGCACCGGAAAGTTTACGAAGAGCCTGTGACATAAGACGTGCTTGCAGACCCACATGGGAATCCCCCATCTCTCCTTCAATTTCAGCTTTAGGCACAAGCGCTGCCACCGAGTCTACTACCACAATTTCGACTGCACCGCTTCGAACAAGCGCTTCGGCTATTTCAAGAGCCTGCTCACCTGTATCAGGCTGTGACAGCAAAAGCTCATCGATGTTAACACCCAGCTTGCTGGCGTAGATCGGATCGAGGGCATGTTCAGCATCAATAAATGCCGCCTGGCCGCCTTTTGCCTGAACTTCTGCTATTGCATGAAGCGCCACTGTCGTTTTACCAGAGCTTTCAGGACCATATATCTCAATCACCCGGCCTCGAGGATAACCCCCTATTCCAAGCGCTGCATCCAGAGCTATGGAACCGCTTGAAACAGTTGAAACATTTCTGCCGGTTTTTTCTCCTAATTTCATTACAGAACCTTTTCCAAATTGCTTTTCAATTTGTTTTAATGCCATATCAAGAGCTGCTTGACGATCACTCACAAAAATTCCTCCTTTTATCTGGGATACCTCTATTGCTCAATCAGGTATCTCATAACCTAACTCTACTATACTCCTTTTAAAACAATATAACAAGCAAAAAGCGAACATTTATTCGCTTTTTTTATTCACTATAATACAGTGTCTTTTACCCTTTTTATATAGAGAATTAACCATTTTATCAGCATAAAACAGGCCGGTTTAACTATTTCAGCAGCTATAAAAAAATCCTCCGGCCCTTTTCAGGCAGAGGATTTATCTTCATTCAGCAAGCGTATTAATTGGAACAGACCATGTTTAACCGTACGGATGCGCACATAATTGCGCTCTCCCTTCAGAGAATAAGAAAAAGCAACCGGGGGATTGTCTTCATAAGCAATGCCAATCCACACCGTCCCAGGTGCTTTGCCTTCAAGTGAATCAGGTCCCGCAACACCGGTAAAGGAAATACCTATATCCGTGTTCATCTGGGCCTTAACCTTCGTGGCAAGTTCAGCTGCACACGCTTCACTTACTGAACCATGCTCTTCTATTGTTTCTTTTCGCACACCAACTATTTGTTCTTTTACCTCGTTTGAATAGCAGATAATTCCGCCGTGAAAAAATGCACTGGCTCCTGAAATAGAGCCCATTTGGGAAGAAAACAGCCCAGCCGTCAGGCTTTCTGCAGCAGCAATTGTTTTCTTGCGGGAAGCAAGCAGATATGCAGCTTTATGGAGAAGTGTCTGTTCATTGATGCCATACATAAATTCTCCCACTATTTTATTAACCTTTTCCTGCGCATCATCAAGCATGGCTACAGCCTGTGACTTGTCCATGTGTTTAGCGGACAGACGCAGGGTAACCTCTCCATCAGAAGCAAGCGGTGCAATTGTTGGATTTGACTGAGCATCGATTAGGGATTCTATTTTCGATTCCAGCTCTGCTTCCCCAATCCCGAAGTACCTCAGCACTCTCGAGTGAACAGGCTGGCCATCACTGAATAAACCTAACAGTTTGGGAACCGCATCCATTTGAAACATTGGTTTCATTTCTCTTGGCGGTCCGGGAAGCAGGACAAAAACGGTATTATTATGCGTAAAGATCATACCCGGAGCCATGCCATGCTTGTTGATCAGTACATCGCTGTCTTTTAGCACGATCGCTTGCTTACGGTTATTATCGGTCATTGGACGACCGGAATCTCTAAAATACTGTTCAATGAACAAAAGCGATTCCTGATCCATAACCAGCTCTTTATTAGTATGGAAAGAAACGGTCTCTTTCGTCAGATCATCTTTAGTAGGCCCAAGACCTCCGGTAAGAATGACAAGATCAGCACGCTGTTCAGCATCGCGAATTTCATTTAATAATCTTTCTCTGTTGTCACCGACTACACGATGGCGATATACGTCTATCCCTATTTCTGCAAGCTGCTGGGACAGGTATTGGGCATTGGTATTAGCGATTTGGCCAAGCAGAAGCTCAGAACCAACAGCAATAATTTCTGCGTTCATATTACTGTCTCACTCCTTATTTAGAATAACGGAAGGCATCCCAGTTTTTAATGAAATAATCCACACCTGACCACACTGTAAAAATAGCGGCGATATAAAGGGAGATCACATCAAATGGAATATTGATCAATTCAAAGAAAATGTTATGAAGAAGCAACGTGGAAATCGCAATGATCTGCATCCACATTTTAATTTTTCCGAGCATAGCGGCTGCATGGACTTCGCCGCTGCCTGCTAATACAAGTCTTAATCCGGTAATAGCAAATTCACGGCTTATAATGAGAATAACAATCCATGAAGCAGCCAATTGCAGCTCCACTAAAATAATCAGAGCAGCTGAAACAAGCAATTTATCTGCCAGCGGGTCGAGAAATTTCCCGAGATTGGTTACCATATTAAATTTTCTAGCATAGTAGCCATCAACCCAATCAGTTGAAGCTGCAAAAATGAAAATCAGCGCACCGGCAAAATGGTTTACCGGGATCTCGGCCCCCAGCAGCTGAAGCGATCCCCAGCCAAAATCGACCAGCATAATAATCATAAATAGCGGAATAAGAAATATTCTTGATATTGTTATTTTATTCGGGATGTTCACCTAAAAATTCCTCCTGTAACTAGACTTTGGCAAAAAAATAGCCATCGGACACGATGACTATTTTTATTATATTTTAATCATGACCACATTATTAAGATCATAAGGCTTATTCTGTAACAAAAATCATGTTTTGTGTAGTGCTTTCATTGCCAAATGGAACCTCTTTATCATTTATTTTAACAACAGTATCCGTTGTATTGCCAATTCTTATCCGGAACCATTCGTATTCAGAAGCATTGAAGTTTATAGTATCGCCTTCAGTCAATGGCTGTCCCAATAGGGTTTCTCCGGATTGATCGGTGATTCCAACCCATGTCTCAGGAGAAGTAACAGTCACTTCCACTTCTTCTGCATTGGAAATTTGATAATTAGTTGTGTCACCTTCAACGCCAGTATTTTCAACGGCTAATTCTTCCGATGATTCCTGCTTTTCTTCTTCTTCAGCGGGTGTCTCTTCCACTTCTTCCACTTCTTCCGCATTCTCTTCCTGACTTTCTGCCCCATCAGGCTGTTCAATTCCTATTGTATCTTCCTGTCCAGGAGCATCAGCCTGTTCATCTTGTCCCATAACAGCCTGCGCTACAAGCCAAATAACAAAAGCAATGCCTATGATAACTATGACTACAAAAGCAGTGGGAATAAAATTCAAGACATTTGATGAACTTCCGCCGCTTGATTTCCGGGTGTTTGAGCGTGATAGATTAGTAGGAATTTGTTCATCACGGTTAGAAGGAATGTCATTTGAATAAGTTTCAAACAATTCTTCTGATGAAAGTCCCACTGCTTCTGCATATTGTTTTATAAATGCACGGACATAAAAAGACCCGGGCATCATGGAGTAATCGCCTTCTTCAATCCCCTGCAGGTATCGTTTTTGAATTTTAGTTAGTGCTTGAACTTCTTCCAATGAGTAGCCCTTGTTCTCCCTTGCTTCTTTTAGTCGTGCTCCTAGCTCTGTCAATGTATACACCTACCATATTTAAAAATCAAAATCGCCAAATTCCGAACCGCTGAACATATTGTTTTTTTGTACCATCTCGTATGTAATTTCTTCATCCGGGTCATGTCTTAATTCAATAATATAATCAAAATCATCAATTGAATACTCTGAGTTTTCTACAAATACGTCTGGATGCTCGATCACTTTCACTGCAGGCATACGCATAATTTCACGCACGAGCTGCCAATGCTGTTCACTCGCTCGTCTTGTGGAAACGACACCATCGATAATAAATAAATTGTTTTCATTATATTCATCTTCAATTAACTTGTCACGTATTGTTTGTTTTAGCAAAGTAGAAGATACAAATAGCCATTTTTTATTGGCACAGACGCTTGCAGCCACAATCGATTCCGTTTTTCCTACCCGGGGCATTCCGCGGATTCCAATAAGTTTATGACCTTCCTGCTTATATAATTCTGCCATGAAGTCCACTAATAATCCCAGTTCGTCGCGAATAAACCGAAACGTTTTTTTATCATCAGCATCCCGTTGAATGTACCTGCCGTGCCTGACCGCCAAACGGTCTCTCAGCTTAGGTTCACGAAGCTTTGTCATCTGAATAGTGTCCATCGTGCTGATAATTGATTCAAGACGGGAAATCTGTTCATCATTCCTCGCTAAGAGAAGCATACCACGTCTTCCCTCATCAACACCATTAATGGTCACAATATTAATTTCAAGCATTCCAAGTAATGAGGAGATATCACCAAGCAAACCAGGTCTATTTTTTTGGATTTCGTATTCTAAATACCATTCCTTTTTTTGCATATGTTTGTCTCCTTCAAAAAGCGACTCATTTCGATAATGTTAACTTCTACCGTTAATAATAAAGCATTTTCCATCAATAGAAAAGAGAAACCCAATTAAGTTTCAAAAAAGATATACGATGAAATTCGTTCAACTGGTAATTTGTGCTTTATAAATATTTTTGCTTTAAAATGAAACCGAACAAAATTTTAACACTCATTATTTTCAAAACAAAAAAGAGAGGGATATCCTCTCTTTTTTAGCTGATTCATTTTTGAACATATGCTTTATTAACGATTAGTGAGCTTTCGTTTCGCCTGTTGTTAAACGAAGCATTAAGTTCGCAAGCATATGTTGTTCTTCGGTGCTTGCCACAGACCATAAATCAGCCATCACACGCTCCTGCTCATTTTTAGGGTCCACATTTTTTGCCAGATAGTCACCGATTTGAAAAGCAATATCGGACATTTTGCCTTTTTCCATTCCGCCTTCTTTTGCATGAATGGCTTTGTCACCTAAAAAAGATTTCCACTGTTGCCAATTTTCCAGAACAGACATGTTGTTTCCTCCTTCTTTTATCATCGTCAAAAGCACGCATTTCCTCATTTAAAGGGTAAGCATACTTTTCATAGTATGAGGTAAGAAAGAAGGTACTATACATCATTTATGCATGCCATCCTCCATTTACTGATAAAACATGGGAGGTAATGTAGCTGGCGTCATTTCCTAATAAAAAAACAACTGCTCCGGCAATTTCATCAGTCAATGCCATTCGTCCCATGGGGATGCCGTCTTCAATGCTTAGCCGGTCCAACTCACTGTAATGAGCTGTCATTGATGTATTGACTGCTCCGGGTGAAACAGCATTTACTCTTACATTGGATGGGGCAAGTTCTTTTCCCAGGGCTTTTACAAACGACTGCTGAGCTCCTTTAACGGCAGAATATAAAACTTCATAGGAAGCACCGGTTTCGCCCCAAATTGAAGAAATAAATACGATTGATCCGGTTTTAGAACGGCGCATCCCTGGAATCAGCGCCCGAACAATACGTGCCGGCTGATAAACATGTGTTGCCCATAGCTCTTCCATCACAGTATCTGATGTTTCTTCCAGCAGCCCTTCATAGGTTTTGCCGCCTGCATGGACGATTGAGTGAACGTCGGTCAGCTGCTTAAGCATCTTGTCCACAGATTGTGAGGAAGATAAATCTGCCTGCACCGGTATAATATCATCCGGTTTTCCAAACTCCTCGATCGCCGCTGTGACCCGCTGTTCATTTTTATGGTAGTGAGCGTAAACACACCAGCCCTCCCTGACCAATTTTTTTACAACAGCCATGCCAATGTCGCCGCTTGCACCTAATACGAGAACCCGATTATTCAACAGCCTCTTCTTCTTTCGGCAGAATAAAGAAGCTTGTCATTCTGTCTGGCTGTGCAAGATCCGCAAGTGCAGCCCCGATATCATCCTTCGATAAAGTTTCCAGGGTCGGTACTGCGTCAAATAAATCCATTTCATTAAAAGCATAGCGTGTAAACTGATTCGCAATAAACTCAGGTGAATTTAATGAACGCAAAAATCCGCCAATATTTTTCTTTTTCACAGAATTAAGCTGCTCCTCTGTGATGGAAGAATTTTTGGCCTCTTTCGCTAAAATGGTTTGTATTGTTTGGGATAATTTATCAGGCTCTCTTGTGTTACCACCTATTAAAGCAAATCCAAAACCATATTCCTGCGAAAAATCAAACGTAAAGCTATCATCAATTAACCCTTCCTCATACAGTTTTGTGTAATGAGAGGAGGTGCGTCCAAACAGAACCTCGAGTGCTGTATTCACCGCTAACTCACGGCGCAGTAAATCATCCCCGGAAAGTTCAACATTTGATGCCTTGAGCCCTACCATACATTTAGGCACTTGTACGTCCATGTTCAGCTGATGATGTTTACGGTTTACATTTGAAGGTTCATTTTCAAATTTTCGTTCAATTGGTGATTGCTGTTCATATGATTTTTCCTGCTGGGAGGAACGGACCTGCTCAATAATTTCATCCGGATTGACAGAACCAACAACAAAAAGCACCATGTTCGAAGGATGATAAAATGTGTTATAGCATTGATACAAATGATCCTTTGTAATATCTGCTATTGAATCTACCGTTCCTGCAATATCAACCTTTACCGGATGGTTATGGTACATATTTTGTATAGTGCCAAAATAAAGACGCCAGTCGGCATTATCATCATACATTGTTATTTCCTGACCTATAATTCCTTTTTCCTTTTCTACTGTTTCTTCAGTGAAGTAAGGAGATTGCACAAAATCAATTAATGTAGCCAGGTTTTCTTTTACTTTGGATGTACTTGAAAACAAATAAGCGGTCCGTGTAAAGGAAGTAAATGCATTTGCAGAGGCTCCATTTTCACTGAATTGCTGAAAAACATCCCCATCTTCCTTTTCAAACATTTTATGTTCAAGGAAATGCGCAATCCCATCAGGCACCTTTACAAAGTCCTTTTCATTCAGAGGTACAAATTGATCGTCAATCGATCCGTACTTGGTAGTAAAAGTTGCATATGTTTTATTAAACTGCGGCTTCGGAAGAATATAGACAGAAAGTCCATTATCCAATTTTTCATAAAATAGCTCTTCTTGTAATTGATCGAATTTTTTCTTTTCCATTTAAGCCTCCTCCTTGCCAGTCAAAATATAGGTGGTGTCCAGCACGACTTTCTTGGATACACTTACAATTTCATCTTTGGAAACCGAATCAATCCGCTCGAACCAGTCATCAATTGTAAAGGAAGTTCCAGCCATAACACTTTGGTAATGTATTTCCACTATACCTCTTGCAACATCCAGTGTTTCAAGCATCTGGTTTTTCATTACAGCCCTTGTTTGTTCAAGCTCTTTGTCAGATATATCTCCATTTTGAATAGCTGTTAGCTGCTCTTGAATAATAGTATCAGCACGGTCTATTTTGCCAGGGTCCACCCCTGACATAATTAAAATTAAACCTTTATGGCTTTCAATTCTGCTTGCTGCATAGTAAGCAAGACTTTCCTTTTCACGCACATTTATAAATAGCTTGGAGTGCGGAAAGCCGCCCAAAATCCCATTCATCATAACAAGCGGAATGTAATCATCTTCACCATAAACGGTGCCCGTCCGGTATCCGATGTTAAGCTTGCCCTGCTTAACTGATTGTCTTTCTACTATTTTTTTAGGTTCTTCTTTTGGTTTGTATTCAGCTTTCTCACTGGATAATTCATCCCGCGTTTGAAATGGAAGCTTCTCTTCGCAAGCCGGAAGCATCTTTTCCTCTTCTATGTCTCCAACGATATAAAGGTCAATTGTATCTTCAGACATCATCTTTTTATAAACATTAAAAAGAGATTGGGGAGTAATAGAGTCCACGTCCTCGATTGATCCGTTCGGCTGTAATGCAAATGCTTCCCCCTCGCACATTTCCTCAACTAATCGCTGGGATGCATAACGCATTTTATCATCTCGTGCAGACTCCAGACGCTGTTTAAGCGTGCGCTTTTCCTGCTCAACAATTTTTGAAGAGAACCCGTCATTTTCCACCAACGGATTAAAAAGCACTTCAGATAATACATGCAGCCCTTCAATTGTTAACGGAGTGCTGTCTTTTAAATAGCGCTCATTTGCCACATCAACTGAAAAACTTAAGATATGGGACTCGCCTTTTTTGCCGACATCAACCTGGGCATTAGCTCCATACAAATCATCCAAATGCGTTCGAAAAGCAGCAGTTGTCGGCCACTTTTTGGTTCCGCTTTGAAGCACATAAGGAAGTAAAGCTCTGGCAGTCACATCTTCTTTTCTTAGAGGCGCTCGAAATTTTAGTACCATTTGATTTGTTTTAAATTGTTTAGTTGGAATGGTATGAATCGAGAAGCCTTGATATTTCACCGTTTTTGGTTCAATTGTCATCGTTTCGCTCCTTCTGGCAGCTTTTACCCACCGCCACCGCATCTTAGTATTTATATTCCATGTATTCACTATACATTCTAAGGAGCAAAAGTCACAAGTTAGAACATCAAATTCCCTATTAAAAAAAGCCCTGGCAATTACACCAGGGCTTTCCACTATCTTTTTCCTTTTATATAAGGAGTACCAACTGCTTTTGGTGCATCGGCTCTTCCTATAAAACCTGCCAGCGCCAAAATCGTCAGTATATATGGAGCAGAAAGCAAAATCCAGTTTGGCACATCAGCCAAAAACGGGAAGCTTGAACCAATGATAGCTAAACTTTGAGCCAACCCGAAAAACAGGGCCGCTCCCATAGCACCAAGCGGATGCCATTTCCCGAAAATCACAGCAGCAAGAGCGATAAAGCCCTGTCCTGTAATGGTGATGCCACTGAAATCCTGGGTGATTGTCTGCGCATATACGCCTCCTCCAAGTCCGCCAAGAACCCCTGAGATAAACACGGCAAGGTAGCGCATCTTATAAACATTAATCCCCATAGTATCAGCAGCAAGCGGATGTTCGCCCACGGAACGCAGCCTTAATCCGAAAGGAGTTTTAAATAAAATAAACCAGCCAGCTACCGCTGCGAGTATAGCCAAATATGAGGTTAAATAGTTGTTAAATAAGATTGGTCCAATCACCGGTATATCTGAAAGCACAGGGATTTTCGTGTAATACATCGGTACCGGAATTTTGCCGGTCTGTCCAGCTCCGTACCATGCTTTTACCAGGAAAACACCTAAACCTAAAGCAAGAAAGTTAATTGCTACACCACTGACCACGTGATCGGCACGAAATGTGATCGTGGCAACAGCATGGATCAGGGAGAATATTCCCCCGATTCCCATCGCCACCAGTAAAGCTACCCAGGGCGTTCCCGCTCCGAATGTTTCAGCGAATGTTATATTGAATACAACAGCTGAGAATGCCCCAATAACCATAAGCCCTTCAAGTCCAATGTTTACGACACCGGATCGCTCTGAAAACACACCGCCCAAGGCTGTGAAAATAAGAGGAGCTGATGCGAAAAGCATGGATTTAACCAATATTTCAATTGCAGATAACAGATCCAATTATTTCGCCCCCTTTTTAAAACGTTGTAAAACATAAGCGATAATATAACTCGAAGCGACAAAGAAGATAATGATCGCAATAACGATTTCAACCAATTCAGTTGGAACTCCAGACTCAATCGGCATGATGAGCGCACCTTGTTTTAATATTCCAAATAGAGCAGCAGCAAGTACCACGCCGATCGCAACATTTCCTCCGAGGAGAGCTACCGCAATTCCATCAAATCCTACACCGGAAAAAGCGCTGTGAATAAAGGCGTAGCCAAATGTGCCAAGTCCCTCCATCGCCCCGCCAAGTCCTGCAAAAGCGCCGGAAATAACCATAGAAAAAACAATATTTCGATTGACATTCATACCTGCATACTCAGATGCATGCTGATTAAATCCTACAGAACGAAGTTCAAAGCCGGCAGTGGTTTTTTCAAGGATCAGCCAAAAGATAATTGCCCCTGCCAATGCCAGAAATATCCCAAAGTGCATCGTAGAAAATTCAGTAAGTGTTTCAAGAAACGGAGACTTTAATGAAGCGGTCTCCGGTACACGTTCAGTGGTGTTCTGCTGGTCAGAAATAACATAGCGCACCAAGTGGTTAACTAAATGAAGTGCTATATAGTTCATCATAATCGTGACAATTACTTCATGAACCCGAAAGCGTGCTTTTAAAATTCCGGGCACAAAAGCCCACAAAGCACCAGCTGCAGCTCCAGCCAAAATAGACATAGGCAAATGGATAACTTTAGGCAAATCAAATGCCAGTCCAACCCATACTGAAGCGATCCAGCCAACTAATAACTGACCCTCTACCCCAATGTTAAAAAGCCCCGTACGGAAAGCAAATGCTACAGCAAGACCTGCAAAAATGTATGGTGTGATCTGCCTGATTGTTTCTCCAAGGTAAAAACTGTCACCCACGGCACCTTTTAACAGTGCGCTATAGCCTTCGAGTGGATTAAACCCGGAGATAATCATGACAATTGCACCGATAATTAATCCTAATATTACCGATATAACCGGTATGAGTATCTTTTGTACACGATTAAACATGCGTATCTTCACCTGCTTCCTTTCGCTTCGATCCAGCCATTAATAAGCCAAGTTCCTGTTCTGTCGTTTCTTTTGGATCAACGATCGCAATAATATTTCCTTCATATATGACTGCAATGCGGTCACTGACATTCATAATTTCATCCAGTTCAAAAGAAAGAAGCAAAACAGCTTTTCCCTTATCACGCTGATCGATTAACCGCTGGTGAATAAATTCGATGGCCCCAACATCCAGTCCGCGGGTAGGCTGGGCAGCAATTAACAGATCAGGATCACGGTCAACCTCCCGGCCAATAATCGCTTTTTGCTGATTGCCTCCTGATAAAGCACGTGCCTCCGTGTATTCGGAGGGTGTTCTAACATCAAATTCTGCAATTAATTTTTTTGCTTTTTTATTGATCTCTTTGTTATTTAACATGCTCATTTTTGAGAAAGGAGTTTGATAATATGTTTGCAGAACCATATTCTCACCAATCGGAAAATCCAGCACCAAACCGTGCTTGTGACGATCCTGTGGAATGTGGCCTATACCTGCTTCCGTGATTTTTCTTGGTTTAAGTGATGAAAGCTCTTTTCCACTCAGCTTAATGGAGCCTGAGCTGATTTTTCTTAAACCTGTAATGGCTTCAATCAATTCAGACTGACCATTGCCGTCCACACCTGCTATGCCAACAATTTCTCCTGCTCTGAGAGTAATGCTTAAATCCTTTACAGCATTTACTCCCCTTGCATCCTTTACATTCAGCTTCGTTATTTCAAGAACTGCTTCTTTGGGAACAGCCGTTTTTTTCTCTGTGCGAAACAGCACCTCCCGGCCTACCATAAGACTTGCCAGTTCATTGGGAGTTGTTCCTTCTACATCAAGAGTATCAATCCCTACACCCTTTCGAATTACGGTGACCCGATCGCATACTTCAATAATTTCCTTGAGCTTATGAGTGATGAGAATAATCGATTTTCCTTCTGATATTAATGTTTTAAAGATCTGGGTCAGTTCTTTGATTTCCTGAGGAGTTAACACCGCGGTTGGCTCATCAAAAATTAAAATTTCTGCACCTCTGTACAGTGTTTTTAAAATCTCCACTCTTTGCTGCATTCCTACTGAAATTTCCGCAATTTTAGCGTTAGGATCCACTTTTAGACCGTACCGGTCAGATATCTCCTTTACATCCTTAACAGCTTTCTTCATATCGATGGTTACCCCTTTTTTGGGCTCCATGCCAAGAACAATATTTTCTGTAACGGTGAAAGGATCTACCAGCATAAAATGCTGATGCACCATCCCAATCCCTAAATCATTTGCAATGTTCGGGTTTGTAATGTTCACTTTTTTCCCTTTCACTTTAATTTCACCTTGCTCAGGCTGGTACAGACCAAACAACACATTCATAAGTGTTGATTTCCCTGCTCCATTTTCACCTAGCAGCGCATGAATTTCTCCTTTTTTAAGCTGCAGCGTAATATTGTCATTCGCTACAATTCCGGGAAATTCTTTGCGGATGTTTAGCATTTCAATGACGTATTCCATCCGGGCTCACTCCTTCTATTTGGTTATACGGTAAGTTGTCAGTTGATTGAGGTCCGACGTCTTGTGGCGCATTACTTTATAAAACTACTAAATGAAAATGGAAATTAAATTCCCCTCTTCAGTTAATATTCTTATACGGATCATTTTCCAAAAAAAAAGAGAATTTCAGGCCGGGATTCCCCAGCCTTCCATTCTCCGTATGCATTTGTACTTATTCTAGAGTAGATGGAACTTCAATTTCTCCATCAAGAATTTTTTGCTCGTAGTCTGCCACTTCATCAAGAATTTCCTGAGAAAGGTTGTCCTGAGTTTCAGCAATTGAGATTCCTTCTTCTTCAATTCCGTACTCAATTACCTCTCCGCCAGGAAAATCCCCATCCATTGCGCGTTTTGAAATGTCCTGCACTGCTACATCTACACGTTTAACCATAGAAGTAAGGGTTACATTATAATCTTTACCGTCTGCTGAAAGAGCTCCCTCTTCAGCCTGATCGCGGTCAACGCCGATCACATAAACTTCTCTTTCAGGATCCTGCTTTTTAAGGTTCTTTGCTTCTGTAAAGACTCCGTTTCCTGTACCGCCTGCAGCATGATAAATAATATCATTGCCTGCGCCGTACATCGCAGCAGCCATCTGCTGGCCGCGGGCAGCATCACCGAAGCTTCCGGCAAACTTAATATCGACTACAGCATCAGGGTTAACTGCTTCAACACCAGCTTTAAAACCTGCAGCAAATTTGTTGATCAGATCCGACTCGACGCCGCCAACAAAACCAATTTTATCTGTTTTTGTCTGTAACCCAGCTGCTACACCTACAAGGAAAGAGCCTTCATGCTCCTTAAATGTTATCGAAGCTACATTATCACCTTTGCCTACAGAATCAACGATTGCAAAGTTGGTATCTGTCTGCTGAGCGGCAACCTGTTCAATCGCTTCCTGCAGCAGGAATCCAATACCAAACACAAGATCAAAGTCATTACGAACTGCAGTGTTTATGTTTGTAACATAATCAGCGTCACTTGCGGATTGGAAATAGTTATAGCCATCTGTTCCCTCTTTAAGTCCGTTTTCATCACCAAAAGCTACAAGACCTTCCCAAGCTGACTGGTTAAAAGATTTATCATCAACTCCGCCCACATCCGTTACCATTGAAACAGTAAAGTCGCCACCGGACTCTTCTCCAGAATTGCCGCCTTCACCGCTGTCAGATGTGTCAGCATCGTCACTACCACATGCTCCAAGAATTGTACCTGCTGCAAGAAACATTGATAGTGCTAAACCAAATTTGCGCTTTTTCACTTACAGTTACCCCCCAAATGATTTTCGTGTATTAGTAGGAATGCAGTTAACAATTAAACACGCTTACGAACTACATGAAAGCTGAATCTGTCCGCTCTAAAATAATTCAGAGAGTACAAAATCGGCTGATCCTTGTCATCAAAATGTAGCTGTTTGAGAACAAGCAATGCTGTTTCTGGCTCACAATTAAGGATGGGTGATACCTTTTCGTTATATCCAACTGGCTCAATGTGAGTTACAGCATGGGATATAAAAAGTCCTCCGTTCTCTTCCAGAAGAGAAAACATGGATCCATCCTCATGAGTAAAGGAAGTTGGCATTAAAGCGGCTGGCACTTTATCGATGCAATAAACGACTGGATCTCCGTTTGCTGTTCTTACACGTTCAATGACGGTCATTTCGTCATCCGGCGTGCTTGCAAAACGAGTGAGATCCTCGTCCGTTGGCCCCTGGTTGGTTGAACTTAAGAAAACTGTACCCGGTTCCATTCCCGCCATCTTAATCATATCCGTAACGCTGTACAGCTGTTCAATTCCGGATGTGAATAGCGGTTTTGCATTGACAAACGTTCCTACTCCATGTCGACGAACAATCCGGTTCTCTTCTTCTAAAATCCGAAGCGCCTCTCGCAAAGTGGCACGGCTTATGCCTAATTGACGGGAAAGTTCGAATTCAGAAGGCAGACGCTCTTTTTCTTTATACACTCCATTATCGATGTCTTTTTTTAATCGGTCGATAACCTGGAGATAAAGATGTCTATTATCTGTTTTGATTGTCATAAACAAACCACCACCAACTCTTTTAAGGACATCAGACATCTGATGTATATCATTCCTACTAATCGAAAATACTATAACACTATTCGAAATGAAAGGGAATACTTTTGTCGCTTTTTGTCGACAATTTTTTCTTTTACATTACACAGAAATTAATTTTATGACAAAAAGATTGGTTTTACTCTAATGTAATCCCTTTCATTCTCATATTTTGTAAAACTATATACCTATTGTCAGTTCTTTGTAACTAATTTTCTGATTTGTAAGCGTTATCAATAGTATAACCTATTTGTTGATAACCTGCATAGAGGTCAGACATCAAATGTCATACATTATTTTATTTCAACTTAAAATGAGAGTGAAACGTCCGCCTTCCACCAATGAATTGAGTTTTTATCCGCACAAGTACTTCAACGCAAAAAGGCCCTTCCGAATAAGAGTCTCTTATTCATAAGGGCCTTCTTTTTGAATTTATTAATTTTTATCCAAGCTCTTTTTAAAAACAGTCTATCATTATTCCTCCGCCTGCTTAGACACTAGTACTGTTCTCGGTTTACTTCCCTCATAAGGACCGACCACCCCGCGCTGCTCCATAGCATCAATTAATCTGGCTGCCCGTGTGTAGCCTACTCTAAACCTTCTTTGCAACATGGAAACAGAAGCGGTTTGCATGTTTGTAATTAATGCTACGGCTTCATCATAAAGTTCATCCTGGATTTCTTCAGCAGGCGCATCAGGAACATCGTCAGGTATCATTTCTTCCTGATATTGAGCTTTTTGCTGTTCGATAACAAAATTGACCACTTCTTCAACTTCCTGATCACTTAAGAACGCTCCTTGAACTCGAACCGGTTTGTTGGCCCCAATCGGCATAAATAGCATATCTCCTCGGCCTAAAAGCTTTTCCGCTCCTCCGGAATCAAGGATCGTTCTTGAATCAATTTGTGAAGAAACAGCAAATGCAATTCGAGATGGAATATTAGCTTTAATGACACCTGTAATAACGTCTACAGACGGACGCTGAGTGGCAATTATCAAATGTATGCCAGCTGCACGCGCCATTTGTGCCAAGCGTGTAATCGCATCTTCTACATCATTAGAAGCAACCATCATTAAATCGGCAAGCTCATCAACAATGACAACTATATATGGCAAAAGCGGCTGTTTTTCTTCATGCTGATCATTGTGTTTTTTCACATGATCATTGTAACCTTCTATATTTCTAGTCCCTGTGTGAGAAAACAGATCATATCTTCTTTCCATTTCGCTGACGACTTTTTTAAGCGCCTGTGAGGCTTTTTTAGGATCTGTTACAACAGGAGCAAGCAAATGAGGCACGCCGTTATATACATTCAGCTCTACCATTTTTGGGTCAATCATCATTAACTTAACCTCATGTGGTTTTGTTCTCATAAGAATTGAAATGATAATTCCATTGATGCACACGCTTTTTCCGCTTCCTGTTGCTCCAGCGACCAATAAGTGAGGCATTTTATTCAGCTCAGCTACGACAGCTTCGCCCGTTATATCTCTGCCAAGCCCTATCAATAATTTAGCTGAATCGCGGTCCTTACTTTGTCCTTCCAGTACTTCACGTAAAGAAACCATTGCCACTTCGGAATTAGGCACTTCAATTCCTATCGCTGACTTGCCGGGGATCGGCGCTTCAATTCGTATATCTTTTGCTGCAAGGGCCAGGGCAAGATCATCACTCAAGCTGACAATTTTGCTCACTTTAACCCCTACATCAGGATGAACCTCATACTTTGTGACGGCAGGTCCTAAATGAACCTGAGTCACTTTTGCTCTCACTCCGAAACTTTGAAACGTTTTTTCAAGCTTTGAAGCATTACGCTGAATGGCTTTATATTCATTACTTTGATCAGCGTGCGGAGGAAGTGATAGAATATCCATTTTAGGCAAAATATAATCTTTATTTTCCACTTCTGCCACTCCAACAGCAGGATCCACAAATTGATCCAGATTAAGCTCACTGTCCTCTGTCTTGCCTTCTGAAGGACTGACAATCTCTTCTTTATTTTTCGCTCCGGACGATTCAGCAGGAATTGACACTTTCTCTACAAAACTTGAAATCAGAGGTTCAAAAGATTCTTCACCCCGGGGAAGAATGACGGGATCCTGATCCTGATCAGTGTCTTCTTTACCCTTTTCAGTAGATTTCCCGCTTCTTCTTGCTATTTGTTCAGCTTTTCTTTGTTCTCTTTTTTGTTTGTTTTTTTCATTTCGTTCTTCTTTCATTGATTCCCAAGTGTTCCCCATCCACTGTATAACTGCTGACAATCCCGCTTTGATAACTGATCCAAGTGACCGGCCGGACATCATAATAATACCTGCAATCATCATCGTGACCGCTGCAATTTTCGCTCCTGTGGAGGCAAACAGAAAATGAAATACTGCATAGAGCAGAGCTCCTGCCATACCGGCCCCTACGTTAGTGGTTTCACTCTTCATTAGCTCTTCGTGCGTTTCGCGGAATGCACTGGAAGATTGAAGCAGCCCCTCATTTGATAACTGGTCAAACAGCAGCACATGGGCAAATAGGAATAAACTAATTAACACAAAATATATGCCCACTGCCACACGATTTGTAAACTGTGGAATCGTTCGGTAAATAACGAGATAAAATGAAACAGCAATGACCGAAACAGGAAGAAGCAACTGGAAATTACCAAATAAATAAGTAGCTGCAGCAGTAAGTCCTCTGCCAACAGGTCCCAATTGAAACATGGCAATTAAGGACATCGCAATTAGTCCAATTCCAATCAGTTCATAGGTGAGAGGTGTTGTTTTTTTTCCGGTTCTTTTTTTCTTGCTGCTGTTCCGCTTTTGTTTAGCGGAGGTTTTTGGCTTGGTTGCCGCCACATAATCACCTGCTCCATAAGTAAATTGAAAAGAAAGCAGACAATGGTAGCTGCCTGCTTTACTTTGCTTTTTGTATCAAAATAATGCTTTTCACCTTCAGGTACCGTAATAAAAACAGCTCAGAGGGTTTAAATCATTGATCTTACACTTCCATAATAATTGGTAAAATCATTGGTCTTCTTTTTGTTTTTGTATATAATAGGTGATTTAATGAGTCACGAATTTCCTGTTTGATGCTTGACCAGTCGAATGTTCGGTTTTCTACATTTTTTTCTACGATATTGCGGACTAGAACGGTGGATTCATCCATTAATTTTTCTGATTCTCTTACATAGACAAATCCTCGTGAAATGACTTCGGGACCTGCAGCAATGGATTTTGTCTTGCGGTTAAGTGTAACAACCACAAGCAGCACTCCGTCCTGAGAAAGAAGTCTGCGGTCACGCAGGACAATATTTCCTACATCTCCCACACCCTTGCCATCAATTAGAACATTGCCTGTTTGAACACGTCCGCTCATTTTCATTTTGCCGCTTGTGTATTCAACGATATCACCCTTGTCGGCAATAAAGATATTGGATCTTGGCACACTTGTTTCTTCAGCAATCCGCGCATGGGTAATCAAGTGGCGGTACTCGCCTTGTATTGGTACGAAATATCTTGGTTTCATCAGATTAATCATCATTTTCAAATCTTCCTGGCTGCCATGACCTGACACATGAACATTTTTACTGGCAGTCAGAACATTGGCTCCGGCTCGGGAAAGTTCATTTACCGAACGGTAAAGATAAACCTCCATACCAGGTGATGGGGTAAACGTAATCAATACAGTATCACCCTGCTGAATATTGACAACCTCATGGGTCTGATTTGCCATGCTTTCCATAACTTTAAAAGGCTCATCGTGTGTACCGGAAAGAATTATAACGATTTCATCATCTTGATATTGACTGATTTCATTTGGTTCAATTCTTGTGTCCTCTTCGTAAGTCAGATATTCCAGTCTGGAAGCAACATTTACTACTTTTTCAACAGCCTCGCCTATTACGGCTACTTTCCTGCCTGTTTTGCTAGCTATGTCAAATACCTGTTGAATACGAATCAGGTTTGATGCATAACATGTAACAATGATTCTTCCCTTTGCTTTATTAAAGCTTGAAGAAACATGGTTTTCAACTACCGATTCTGAAATTGTGTGTCCAGGCCGTTCGGCTTCCGTGCTGTCTGATAGCAAAGCGAATACACCTTTTTCACCGATTTTAGCCATTTTACCAATATTTGATGCGTAGCCGCCTTTGGCAGACTGATCAAATTTAAATTCACCTGTATGTACAATAGCGCCTTCAGAAGTGTGAATAGCGATTCCGAGTGAATCAGGGATACTGTGCGTAGTCTGAAAAAATGTCACATTGACAGTATCGAATTTCATATTGCTTTTCTCGTGCACTACAAAGAATTTTACCCTTTCTTTAAAGCCGTATTCCTTCAAACCTGCTTTGGCCAAAGCTACCGTTAGTTTTGACCCGTAAACCGGTGCTTTTACTTTCTCAAGCAAATATGGAAGCGAGCCGATGGCATCATCATGGCCGTGTGTCAAAAATATCGCTTTTACTCTCTCTTTGTTTGCTTCAATGTAATTGAAATCTGGAATTACAATATCGATTCCGTACATTTCTTCTTCCGGAAACATTAGACCTGAATCGATGATAAATAAATCTTCATCCACCTCAATTACATACATGTTTTTACCAATTTCACCTACTCCACCGAGTGGGATAATTTTAATTTTTTCGTTTATTACCTTAGTCAATCCCGTTTCCTCCTAAATCAATCTTATTCCCCGTTCTTTTAACAGTTGTGTTTATTATACTCGATCATTCTCAAACTGTACACGATAATTGTCAGTGTTTACTAACTAAGCATGTGTTAAGCATTCCTTCATAAATATTTATTTTTCTGCCTTGTTAAACATGGTTAATGATTTCCACTGCGGGCGGCCGGTTACCTCACGAGTAGCCAGCCATCTTAACATCCCGGCAGTTTAAAGGGATTGTCTCTCCTGTTTTATCCCGACTGGAGTCTCTCACTTGCCGTTCCATTCAATGCTGAAAAAATTTCACCACAAATAGAAGTTTAATTAAGCCATAAAAAGAGAAATCACCTGAGCGTGAGCACCCAGATGATTTTATTTACTTCAATTGATTTACTTGTTGGTTAAAACGTTCAACGATCATACGGAGTGATGTTTTTTCATCTTCTTCTAAAGGAAGCAGCGGCAATCTTAATCCTCCGCATGAAATACCCGCATCCTCTAGTGCCACTTTTACAGGAGCCGGATTCGGCTGTGCAAAAAGAGCTTTGATAAGCGGCAGAAGCTGCTGGTGAAGCTTAGCTGCTTCCTGCAGTCGATTTCCCTCAAACGCCTGTATCATTTTTTGCATTTCATTTCCCGCTATATGTGATGCGACGGATACAACACCATAACCTCCGATTGACAGTAAAGGCAAAGTTAATCCGTCATCTCCGCTGTAGACAAGAAAATCATCTGGGGCATGAGCGAGTATATCAGTCATCTGATCTATACTTCCGCTAGCCTCTTTCACCGCAGTAATATTTTCAATTTGTGATAAGCGTAAAATTGTAGCAGGTGTAATATTTACAGCGGAACGTCCGGGTATATTGTATATCATGATTGGAACAGTCACTTCATCTGCAATGGCTGCAAAATGCTGATATAACCCTTCCTGGCTGGGTTTGCTGTAATAGGGAGCAACTAACATAATCGCGTCTGCACCCGCTTCTACTGCTTGTTTGGAAAGGGTTATGGATCCACTGGTATTATTGCTCCCCGTTCCTGCAATTACAGGAACTCTGCCAGCTGCAGTTTTAACAACATGCTTAAATAAATCAACTTTTTCTTCGTTAGATAGTGTAGGTGACTCACCCGTAGTGCCTCCGACTACTAATGAATCTGATCCATTTTCAATTAAGTAGTTTACCAGTCGGGTAGTCTGTTCAAAGTCAATGGCGCCCCTATGGTTAAAAGGAGTCACCATCGCTGTTGAAACGCGTCCGAAATTCATGTTGTTCACTCCTGTAGGCTTAGAATTAATGGTGCTTTGGAAATGAATTGTTCGTGTAAACGCCTTTGCGCTTCATCTGCATAGCGTTCATCAACAAGGATCCAAAAGGTCATATGGCTGTCAGCAGTTTGCAGTATTCTAATTTTTTCACGAGCTAACGTCGTAACAATAGTAGAGGTAATCCCTGGCTTACCTTTCATCCCTTCGCCAATCAAGGCAATTTTAGCCACATGGCTGATAATTTCAGGACGAAACCCTTTTCCTTCAAGGACTGATCTTACAAAATTAATATCCTTTTCCTCGATCGTAAATCTAACTTCATTAGGATGTATAGAAATCAAATCGATGCTAATCCCCTGCTCCGCTACAATTTGGAAAATCCGATCGTAGTCAAGAGCAGAAACCCTGATCTGAGCAAGATTTTTTATCGCTGAAATGGACTGTATTGCCCGGTTGGTCTGATGCTCTGTCTGAATCCCGACCCAGGTGCCAATTTCGCCTGTCAGAGGACCAATCCACATCGGAACCTTATATCTTTTTGCCCATTCAACTGCATTTGGATGTATTACTTTTGCTCCCTGATAGGCGATATGACTGGCTTCATCGTATGAAATGGACTCAAGCGTAGTCGGTGTATCTACTATCGTGGGATCACCGCTCATAACACCTTCTACATCCGTATAAATGTAAACTGCGTCTGCCTCTACACTGCATGCAAGTGCAGATGCGGTTGTATCGCTTCCGCCTCTGCCAAGAGTGGAAACCTTCCCCTGATGGGTGATTCCCTGAAAACCGGTTACGACAACTACATCCACTTCTTTAAATGCCTCAAAAAAAGGTTTGCCATTTACGCGTTGAATTGTAGCCATTCTGCATTCATCATCTGTAATAATTTGAGCTTCACGCCCGGTCATCACTTTGCAGGAAATCCCCACTTTTGACAGTTCATGAGAAAATACAACAGCAGATATTACTTCGCCGCATGATAACAGTAGTGCCTGCTGTTCATCCGGGAGTTCATTTTTGCTGCCTTTGCCGATCAACGACAAAAGTGTGTCTGTTGCATAAGGATCTCCAAGCCTTCCCTGGGCTGAAACTACAACAATCGATTTTGTTCCTTTATCTACTGCCTTCTTTACATGAGTAACTGCTTGCTGTCTTAATGAAGTTGTTGTTAATGAACTTCCACCAAATTTCTGGACAATAATGCTCAAAGCAGAACTCCTCGCTTTCTTAACAGCGTGAAAAGAAATCTGGTTAGACGAGTTTTAGTTTGACTAGGCTTTCAGCAATTTGAACGGAATTCCACGCCGCGCCTTTCAGTAAGTTATCTGAAACAATCCATAAATGAAAACCATTTTCTTCATCCAAATCACGGCGCACCCGGCCGACAAATACTTCTAATTTACCTGCTGATGTGCTTGGCATTGGGTAGAGCTGCTCATTTGGAGCATCCTGAAGAACGATACCCGGTGCATTTTCCAGCAGCTGATGAAGATCTGCTACGTTTTTACCAGTTTCATCAACTTCAATGTAAACAGATTCTGAATGACCTGTTTCAACCGGAAGTCTTACACAGGTAGCGGATACTTTTAGTTCAGGCATATGCATGATCTTTTTCGTTTCATTAATCATTTTCATCTCTTCGAATGTATAGCCATTCGTGTCAAAAACATCAATTTGCGGCACTACATTAAATGCTATTGGATAATGACGATCTGCGCCTTTGACAGGGAGAATATTCGCCTTCGCCTCTTCGCCCGCCAAAATAGCTCTTGACTGATCCTTCATTTCATCTATTGCATTGATTCCTGCCCCTGATACCGCCTGGTAGGTTGAGACAACTACTTTATTTAGCCCATATGCCTGGCGGATAGGTTCCAGCGCAACTACCATCTGTATAGTAGAGCAGTTTGGATTTGCAATTATTCCTTTGTGCTGTTGAAGATCTTTCTCATTGACTTCAGGAACAACCAGAGGGACTCCTTCATCCATTCGAAAAGCGCTTGTATTGTCAATAACGATTGCTCCATGTTCTACTGCAGCCGGAGCCAGTTTTTTTGACACTCCTCCTCCAGCTGAAAATAAAGCAATGTCCACTCCTTTAAATTTATCCGGAGTCGCTTCCTGAATTGTTATTTTCTGACCATTGTATTGAAGTGTCTGACCTGCTGATCGTGCAGAGGATAATAACGTCAGTGTTTCGATTGGAAATTGGCGTTGTTCAAGTATTGACAGCATTTGTGTGCCAACTGCTCCAGTTGCTCCTACTATTGCTACATGATATCCGTTACCTTTCACGATAAATCCCCTTCCTGCTTGTATCCATTGACGCATTAGACAGATAAAGCACTAATGTGTGTTTTCATACAGTACATTGTATCATTTATCGTCTATCATTCTCAATCTCTTTTACTTTGAAGTTTTAACTTTTAGAACCGGCTGCATTTGCCGGCCCTGCATAGCAGCAAGAATTGTTTCAGGAATATACTCCATATGGGCTACCAGAGAATTAGGTTTATAGATTGGATCATCCTGTCCATAAGGGACGAAATAAATATTTTTCGTCGCCATCAGACGCATAATATTCACTCCGTTTAAGCCCAGTCCATCATTTGTTGATATGCCCACTACTACTGGTTTACTGTTGCGGAGTGTAGCTTTAGCAGCCATCAGGACAGGTGAATCGGTTAGAGCATTTGCAAGCTTGCTGAGCGAATTTCCTGTCAAAGGGGCGATAACCATGCAATCCACCGGAATTTTAGGCCCCATTGGTTCAGCATCTGCAATAGTGCGTATGCTTTTACAGTTGGTCAGAGCTTCAATTCTCTGGATCCATTCTTCACCCTCACCAAACCGGGTATTGGTTGTTTGTACTGTATGGCTAAACACAGGCTGAACTTCCGCTCCTAAGGCTACCAGTTTTTCAATTTCAGGAAATACTTCATGATACGTACAATGAGATCCTGTCAGCCCGAATCCAATTCTCTTTCCTTTAAAGGTCATGATTGTCCTCCTGATGTTGATGATTTTGATGTGTATTCAATCGCTCTATAATGGAAGTAGCTAGAATGATTCCTGCTGTTTTTGGGGCTATAAGACCTGGGAGACTAGGTGCGTCGATATAGCGAAGTCCTAACGAATCAGCTGTTTGCTGATCGATTACTTTAGGGCCAGAGGCCAATTCGATTACTAAACAGTGATGGGAAATCTGATTAAAAAGATCTTCTGCAAAAACCGACTTTGAAGGAATCGTATTGATCCATGCGTCGCATTTAACTAAACAGGAGGAAATTCTTTGCAGGTCAATCGGTTCAATTCCCATTTCAATCATTCTTGCTTTTTCGCTTTTACTCGAACTTCCGCAGATTACATGGGCACCCAGAGATTTCAAGACACGGGTAATTGTCATTCCAATCCGGCCAAATCCAGTGACCAGTATAGTCGAACCATGTATAGTATGGTTCGTGTGTTGCAACAGCAGCCACAGTACTCCTTCTGCAGTGGGGATAGAGTTTTGTATGGCAATTTGATCCTCATCCATTAAATACACAACAGTTTGTTGTATTTGCTCCAGCCAGGGTGTTTGTATCCCGGAAAACAACACGCAGTCTTTATTTAATTTTTGAAACATCTTAATATCCACTTCTATCTGTTTACTTGAAAACGAAGAGCGGACAGCACCTTCTTCTCCCACACCGCTTACGGGAAAAACAATGGCATCCAACTCTTCATAAGGTAATTCATGACTGTCGAGTTTGGTAAATCCGGGTTCTGTTAAGGCAAGCTGATCAAAGCCAACAACATACACATTCGCTCCGCACAACTGACAATAATGTGCGATTTCTTTCTGTCGTGCATCTCCTCCAACAATGGCTATATGATAGCCACTTAGGCTTGACGTTTCTGTCATCTAGCTCACTCATTTCACTGTTCTTCTTTCTGTCCTATTGTATGTATGAGCGGAGATGACTGTGACGACAGATGTTCATCTTCTTGGTCAATGAGGATCATTTCCTCACCAATAGTACGAATTGATTGCCAGGGAATTGAGAACTCTTTATTTGCCTTGCTAAATGCAGACCACCGGCTCATTGGGACCAAAACTGCTTCTACAACACCCGTTTCAGGGTTAAATTCAACATCTGTTTCACCAAGGATTCCCATACGCTCCGCCCGTTGAATATGAATAATCTCTTTTCCGCTCAATTCACTTAGTTTCAATTTAATCACGCTCCTTTAACTTATTGTATGAAAAAAAAACCCTAAGATGAGTACTCATCTTAGGGGGAAATAACTTCTTTATTTTTGGCTTTGTTACCATTCAACGGTGTGCACTATCAACATATCAAGTTCAACAGAGCATTATTTTTATGCGAATGATTTAGGCTTTATTTCATTGGGGGAAATGAGTGATACAGCAAAGTCCTCAGTCAGGACCCTCTCCCCTACTTTTTTCACTGATTCAAGCGTAACGGAATCGATGTACTCAATAACCTCATCCATAGTCCGGTGACGGTTTAACATTAATTCATTTTTCCCATTGCGGCTCATTCTTGCATTCGTGCTTTCCAAGCCCAGCATTAAACTGCCTTTAAGCTGTTCTTTTGCAAACAGTAATTCTTTAGGTGTCATCCCATCCTTTTTGAACGTTGAAAGCGTCGCCTGGATGGTTTCATATAAAGAATCCAGCTGCTCAGCACCGGTGCCTGCATAAACTGTCAGCATGCCGCTGTCCTGATGGGCAGAGTGATAGGAAAAAACGGAGTAAGCAAGACCGCGATCTTCGCGAACTTCTTGAAAAAGTCTCGAAGACATGCTGCCTCCCAGCACATTATTCATTACAATTAAACTGTAGCTGTCCTCATGTCCCAGAGGAAGTCCATTAAATCCAAAACAAAGATGGGCCTGCTCGGTTTCTTTTTTCTTCATCAGTTGATTGTTATGAAATGCTGGCTTCTGTATAGATAGTTCAGACGTTTTTTCTTTAGAGTATGAACCAAAAAGTGCTTCTACTTCCTTAATAAAAGATTCGTCTACATTACCGGCAATTGATACCACCACTTGATCTGGAGAATACATCTCATTCACATATTTTTTCAAAGAGGACTGGTCAAAAGAGCCAATCGTTTTCTCGGTACCCAGTATCGGAAACCCTAAGGAATGAGAACCATAAACTGCTTCTCCTAACAAATCATGGACAATATCATCCGGCGTATCCTCATACATTTTGATTTCTTCAAGCACAACATTTTTTTCTTTTTCAAGTTCTGCCGGATCAAATACAGAATTAAAAAACATATCCCCCAACACTTCTAAAGCATGTGAAGCATGATTATCCATGACTTTAGCGTAATAGCAGGTATATTCTTTAGAGGTAAATGCATTTACCTGTCCGCCAATACTGTCAAAAGCTTCAGCAATTTCACGGGCAGACCTCTTTTTTGTTCCTTTAAAGAGCATATGCTCTAAAAAATGCGAGATCCCATTATTCTCTTCTTTCTCGTACCTTGATCCTGCACCTATCCAAACACCAATCGCTACAGATCTGACAGTAGGAATCGGTTCTAATACAATACGTAAGCCATTTTGGCAAGTATGACGAGTAATCATTAAAACATCTCCTAAATATGAAATACAGTGTTATCTTTACAAAAATAATCGTCGAAAGACCTAATTTCCATTTTACTACGTTTCTCTAACTATTTCATTGTTTTTCGTTTATTTTTATTTGATCCGTCCCTGATTTTACACAAAAAACCGATTAAAGGAATCCTTTAATCGGTTAAAAAATCATTATTTTGCTTGTTCTTCTCTTTCTTTCTGCTCACGAAGAACAGCTTTTCGTGAAAGATTCACTCGTCCCTGATTATCAATTTCCGTTACTTTAACTTCAATTTGATCCCCAAGCTTAAGAATATCTTCTACTTTATTTGTACGCTCTTCTTGTAATTCCGAAATATGGACTAATCCATCTTTCCCGCTGAAAATTTCAACGAAGGCACCGAATTTTTCAATTCGTTTAACTTTACCGAGATAGACTTGACCTACCACTGCTTCACGAACCATGTTTTCAATGATTTCTCTGGCTTTAGCATTCATAGCTGAGTCTGTTGATGAAATGAAGACTGTGCCATCCTGCTCAATATCAATTTTAACACCGGTTTCTTCAATAATTTTGTTTATATGTTTTCCGCTTGGTCCAATAACGTCTCTGATCTTATCCGGGTTAATGGAAAGCTGAATAATTTTTGGAGCGTAGTCTGAAAGCTCCTGACGAGGTTCATTAATGGTTGCCACCATAGATTCAAGAATATGCAATCTTCCCTCTTTCGCCTGAAGAAGTGCTTCTTCTAAAATCTCCCGGGTCAAGCCTTCAATTTTAATATCCATTTGAAGCGCTGTAACCCCTTTAGCGGTTCCTGCAACTTTAAAGTCCATATCGCCAAGGTGATCTTCCATACCTTGAATATCAGTCAGAATGGTATAGTCTTCGCCTGATTTAACAAGCCCCATTGCGATTCCGGCTACTGGAGCTTTAAGCGGTACACCTGCATCCATCATAGCCAGTGTACTTGCACAGATACTGGCTTGTGAAGTCGATCCATTTGATTCAAGAACCTCAGACACTAAACGAATGGTGTAAGGGAAATCCTTTTCACTTGGAAGAACTTTTTCAAGCGCTCGTTCACCCAATGCACCATGCCCAATTTCACGACGGCCAGGGCCACGAATCGGGCCAGTTTCCCCAACACTGAATAATGGGAAATTATAGTGATGCATGAAACGTTTTGACTCCTCGATACCGAGGCCGTCAATAATTTGAACATCTCCAAGAGCACCAAGAGTAGCTATGCTTAGAGCTTGTGTTTGTCCGCGTGTAAATAATCCAGAACCATGAGTTCTAGGCAGCATTCCTACTTCAGAAGATAATGCACGAATTTGCTCAGGATTTCTTCCATCCGGACGGATTTTGTCCTGAGTGATTTGGCGGCGGACTTCTTCCTTCACCATTTTATCAAGGGCCTTTTTAACTTCTTTAATTGTTGCTTCATCTGCTTCTTCTTCTTCGTAAACTGCTAAAACTTCATTTTTAACACTCGCAATTGCTTCTTCACGCGCATGTTTTTCATGAGTTTGAACAGCTTCATTCATTTTGCCGGAAGCTAATTCTCTAACGCGCGACACAATTTCCTGATCAAGTTCAACTAATTTAATTTCGCGTTTTTCTTTGCCGGCAGCTGCAACAATTTCTTCCTGGAACGCAATCAGCCGCTTGATTTCTTCATGACCAAACATGATCCCTTCAAGCATTGTTTCTTCAGGCACTTCAAACGCTCCTGCTTCCACCATGTTTATTGCTTCTTTTGTTCCGGCAACAATTAATTCCATCTGGCTTTCATTTTGCTGTTCAATCGTAGGGTTAATGATAAATTGACCATCAATTAATCCAACCATGACACCGGCAATCGGACCGCCAAAAGGAATATCAGAGACACTTAATGCAAGAGAAGATCCAAACATAGCTGCCATTTCTGAAGAACAGTTTTGCTCTACACTCATGACCATGCTCATAATTTGAACATCATTACGGAAACCATCGGGAAATAATGGACGGATCGGGCGATCAATTAAACGGCTTGTTAAAACGGCACGTTCGCTCGGTCTTCCTTCTCTTTTAATAAATCCTCCAGGTATTTTACCCACCGAATACATACGTTCTTCATAGTTGACTGTAAGAGGAAAAAAGTCCAATGGTTTTGGTTCTTTTGATCCAACAGCGGTGCTTAGTACAACTGTATCGCCATAGCGAATAAGCGCTGCCCCACTTGCCTGTTTAGCCAATTGACCAACTTCAACCGTCAAAGTCCGGCCAGCCCAGTCCATGGAGAATACTTGTTTTTCTTGACCCATTATAAAACCCCTTTCTTATTTTCACATAAGCTAATGAGTAGTGAGCACTCTTAGACATATAAATCAAAACACACAAAGTGTATATTCATTATGTATGATTTGCAAAATTAACCTCTTTAAACGGTCATAATAGACATGCCCTGTTAATTGGCTTTTTTTGCTAATAAAAAAGCGGGACAAGTCCCGCTTTCCTAAATTCATTCTTATCGGCGTAAGCCAAGCTTGTTGATAAGCTCACGGTAACGAGAAACCTCGTTGGTACGCAAGTAAGTCAACAGGTTACGACGACGACCTACCATTTTTAAAAGTCCACGACGTGAATGGTGATCTTTCTTGTGAGTACGCAAATGTTCATTTAAGTTGTTGATCTCTTCAGTAAGGATTGCAACTTGTACATCAGCTGAACCAGTGTCACCTTCATGCGTACGGAATTCTTGAATAAGTTCGTTCTTGCGTTCTTGAGTAATAGCCATTTTGTATAGCCTCCTATAATATGTTTTTAATCCCCGTTTACCTCGCAATCGTTGGAGAGTCGAATTGCCAAGCAGCGGTTCATGATCATGCCTATTAATAATACCATAATAGACAAATTCCTGCAACAGCAGCCTATAGCTGCGAAAAGTATGCTAATGCCTTTGTTTTGTCCAGCTCGATTTGAGCTACCAATTCTTCTATGCCATTAAACTTACGTTCACTTCTTATCCGTAAGTGCCACTCCAATAAAACGTTCTCTCCATAGACATTTTGGTTAAAATCAAATAAATGAACTTCAACTGTTAATTCCTTCACGTCGGGAGACTTAAAGGTGGGTTTGTACCCAACATTGCATACTCCATCCACCCATTGGTCAAACACCCATAACCTGACCGCATATACGCCCGTAGCAGGGATGAGCATTTGACTGTTAATTTCAATATTTGCAGTAGGAAACCCTATTTTCCGCCCGCGTTTGTCACCATGAATCACCGTTCCTTCGAGCTGATACGGATAGCCAAGCAGCTTTCTTGCTTCATCTACTTTCCCCTGATGGAGAGTCTGCCGTATTCTGGTAGAACTGATTTTTTCACGGTCGTCTGACATCTCTCCAACAATGGTTGAAGTAAAGCGATTCCTGGAGTGGAAAGGCAGTGTTTCCATCGTACCCCGGCCAAATTTCCCATATGTATAATCAAAACCTGCTGTTACATGAACGACATTCAAAGGCAGTAAATATTGATCTACAAACTGCTGCGGATCAAGCCCCGCAAAGCTGGAGGTAAAACGGACAACAAATGTATAGTCCACACCCAGCTTTTCAAACAGCTCCAATTTACGATCAACTGAAGTCAAATAATCCACTTCTGTTTTTTTATTGCTGAGCACAACAGAAGGATGCGGATTAAATGTCATAACACCGCTTTTTAAGCCATTCAGTTTAGCATGGTCAACCGCATTTTGAATGACCTGCTGATGTCCTAAATGAACACCGTCAAAAAAACCGAGTGCTATCGATATTTTTGGCAGATCATTTTCTGCAACGTTATGGGGATGATGCAATGTAATAACCTTCATTGAAGATTCCTTTCTCAATCGGTCCAAAGAACTTTTACAGGCTTGATCAGCCCTTCTTTAGACGGATGCAGATGATAAATAGCCAATGCTCTATTTTCGTGAATAAACACAACAAGCTCTTTTGGACCAGCATTCCAATCTTCCGGAATTTCCATAACAGCTCCATTCTTAACTTTACTAGCTACTTTATCATTAATAATCCTTTTCTTCAATTGAGAAACCCCGGATTCAATGGGCAGCAGACGATTTTGCACACTGCTTTCGTCCTGGGCTAAATCAGCTAATTGGCTTAATGTTAAACAATCCTTTTGTGTCATTCCTGCAGAAGATGTTCGGGTAAGCTTAGACATATGAGCTGGATAACCGAGTGCTTCTCCAATCATTACAGCAAGTGTTCTGATATAAGTACCTTTTCCGCATGATACATCAATCGTAAATGTACATGTGTCATCTTCAAGCCTTACGGATTCTTCATGCAGTGCAATATGGTGAATGCGTACGATTCTGGTGGGACGTTCCACCTCTATACCCTTTCTTGCGTATTCATATAAACGCTTTCCATCGACTTTAACAGCAGAGTAAATGGGGGGCGTTTGTTGAATGTCGCCTGTAAATCCGCTTAGAATCCTGTTCAATTTTTCGATTTCAAAAGGCTGAAAAACCTGCTTAGCTTCTACTGCTTCCCCGCTTGCATCTTCTGTTGTAGTAGACACACCAATCTTTACTTCAGCACGATAAGACTTTCCGGAATCAGTGATGTACTCCGCTACTTTAGTAGCTCTGCCTAAGCAAATTGGGAGAACACCATCCACATCAGGATCCAGCGTGCCAGTATGGCCCACCTTTTTCATTCTGAGAATTTTTCTTACTTTAAATACGCAATCATGAGAGGTCATTCCTGCCTCTTTCCACAATGGTAAAATACCATTCATCGGACCTTTACACTTCCCTCCGTTAAAAAAAGCAGCAGACTGTAGAAGCGAATGATACACTCCTATCCCGGCGAAAACCGGGAAGTCTGCTGCTGTTTATTACTCTTCTCGCTCTTTAAGATCACGAATCAATGTTTCAATTCTGTTGCCTGTTTCAATTGATTCATCGAATTCGAATAAAAGTTCTGGTGTTTTTCTTAAGCGGATGCGCTGTCCAATTTCAGAACGTATAAACCCTTTCGCTTTAGAAAGACCGCGGAGTGTATTTTCGCGCTGTTCTTCATCACCCAAAACAGTTATATATACGGTGGCCTGCTGAAGATCACCAGTAACCTCCACATCCGTCACCGTTACGAAGCCAATTCTAGGATCTTTGATCTTTCGTCCTATGATATCGCCGAGCTCTTTTTTCATTTGTTCCCCGACACGACTAGATCGCAATGACATAGTGCTTTCACCTCTCAATTAAATGATCAGCACCCATTTATAAAAAGTCAATTGTGACAGAGACCGCTTCCCACTCAGGGAATGATTCCATCAACTTTAATGCACGATGAATTTCTCTTTCGGCTGCATGCTTTGAAGAGGCAACTGCAACTAATTCTATTGCAGTTCTCTGCCACACATCTTGATGATCGACTTCGGCAATGGATATATTATATTGTTGTTTGACTCTTGACATAACACGCTGTAAAACCGCGCGCTTCTCCTTTAATGAATGGGAATGATCCAGCTTAAATTCACATTCGGCAAAGGCAATCATTAGCGTTTAATTTCTTCCATGATGAAGGCCTCAAAAATATCGCCCTCTTTTACATCATTAAAGTTTTTAACTGTAATTCCACATTCATATCCTTTGGCAACTTCTTTTGCATCATCTTTAAAACGCTTAAGAGTATCTAACTCGCCTTCGAAAACAACAACACCGTCGCGAAGCAAGCGAATTCCGCTGTCTCGTGTTATTTTACCTTCAATAACATAACTTCCGGCGATTGTTCCTACCTTGGATACCTTGAATGTTTGTCTTACTTCCGCCTGGCCGATTACTTTTTCTTCAAACTCAGGATCAAGCAAACCTTCCATGGCAGATTCAATTTCCTCAATGACTTTGTAAATAATACGGTGGAGGCGCACATCTACTTTTTCAGCATCTGCTGCACGTTTTGCATTTGCATCCGGACGGACATTAAAACCAATTACAATGGCATTTGAAGCTGCTGCCAATGTAATATCAGATTCAGTGATCGCCCCTACTGCAGTGTGAATAATTTTGATATTTACACCTTCAACATCGATTTTCAAAAGTGATGCAGCTACTGCTTCTACAGAACCCTGCACATCCCCTTTGACAATTACATTGAGATCCTTCATTTCACCTTGTTTCATTTGTTCAAACAAATTATCAAGGCTGACACGTGTTTTCTCGCCGCGTTGGGCAAGAAGTGCCTGCTGTTCACGCGTTTCTCCGATAGAACGGGCTGTTTTTTCATCTTCAAAAACAACAAACCGATCGCCCGCTTGTGGAACATCATTTAAACCGGTAATTTCAACCGGAGTTGATGGACCGGCTTCTTTAACCCGGCGTCCTAAATCATTAACCATCGCCCGTACACGTCCAAAGGTATAGCCGACTACGATTGGATCTCCGACACGCAATGTACCGTCCTGAACTAGAAGGGTGGCTACAGAGCCTCTACCTTTATCAAGCTCAGCTTCAATGACTGTTCCAAGAGCGCGGCGTTTTGGATTGGCTTTATATTCTTCAACTTCCCCTACAAGAAGAACCATCTCTAATAGGTTGTCAATTCCGTCGCCATTTAATGCAGAAACGGGAACAAATATTGTATCTCCGCCCCATGCTTCCGGAACCAGACCATGCTCTGTTAATTCCTGCATTACGCGATCAGGATTTGCTGAAGGTTTATCCATTTTATTAACAGCAATAATAATTGGTACCTCAGCTGCTTTCGCATGGTTAATGGCTTCAACTGTCTGAGGCATTACGCCATCATCTGCTGCAACAACCAGAATCGTGATATCTGTTACCTTTGCTCCTCGGGCACGCATTGTTGTAAATGCTGCGTGTCCTGGTGTGTCAAGGAATGTGATCTTCTTGTCGTTAACCGCTACCTGGTATGCTCCGATATGCTGGGTGATGCCGCCTGCTTCGCCTTCGGTTACCTTTGTTTTACGGATTGAGTCCAGAAGGGTTGTTTTTCCGTGGTCAACGTGTCCCATGATCGTTACAACGGAAGGACGCTCAATAACGTCAGCTTCGTTTTGTTCTTCTTCGAAATAGGTTTCAAGGTCCGTTGAGTCAATAAGAATTTCTTCTTCCACCTCTACACCATAATCCGTACAAATTAATTCTATTGAATCTTTGTCAAGCTCCTGATTGACAGTAGCCATAACTCCAAGCATAAATAATTTTTTTACAAGCTCAGACGGTTCACGGTGCAGTTTTTTAGCAAGCTCTGCAACGGTTAAAGATTCAACAAACGTAATTTTTTCTGGTAGTTCCTTTTGTTTCATTGGAATTGGCTGATAAGGCGTTTTAGACTTCTGGTTGCGATTTTTGCCTTTACCGCCTTGATTAATCCCGCGCTGATTTGTATTTCGGCCACGGTTTCCACCTTGATTTTGTCCGCCGCGGTTTCCTTGGCCGCCCTGATTTTGAGGGCCGCGGTTTTGTGAAGTATTCTGACCGCCTCGATTGCCTTGTGATCCCTGGTTTTGTCCAGTGTTTTGCGGACGGTTAGGTGCTTTATTTTCTTGTTTGGCTGCAGTTGAATTTCCTTTATTATAAGAAGCATCCAATTTCGTGATCGCCTCTCCTTCTAATGTTGCCATATGATTTTTAACTTCTATGTTCATGGTTTTTAATAAATCAATGATTTCTTTACTGGTGACATTCTGTTTTTTTGCGTATTCATATACACGTAATTTACTCATTCGTTCACCCCCGTTAAGATTCATCGAGCAGTGCAGCCATCTTTTTAGCAAAGCCTGCATCCATCACAGCAACTGTGACGCGTGCATCTTTGCCAATTGCATGGCCAAGTGTATAGCGGTCGGACGCCGTTCGCATCGGCACTCCGTAATGATGGCTTTTATCAGTAATTTTTTTTGCTGTATTATCGGATGCATCTTCAGCCAGTAATATCAGCTTAGCGTTACCCGAACGAATTTCTTTGACCACCAGTTCTTCTCCAGAAATCACTTTTCCTGCCCGAGTCGCAAGTCCCAGCAGAGACATCCATTTGGCTTGTCTCATTTTCCCGGACCCGCTTCCACTAATGCAAGCAGCTCTTCATAAATTGACTCGTCAACTTTGGCTTGCAAGTGGCTCGATAATATGTTTTTCTTGCGCGCTTTTAAAATCGCGTCCTTATCTTTGGAGAGATAAGCACCACGACCTGATTTCTTACCTGTTAAATCGATGGATACTTCGCCTTCTTTCGAACGGACAATGCGCACCATCTCTTTTTTTTCTTTCATTTCGTTTGTTGCAATACATTTTCTAAGCGGTATTTTTCTTTTTGCAGGCATGCACCTTCGCTCCCTTTATTCGAGGTCATCATCCGAATAAGTAAAGGAATTATCCATTTCTTCTTCGGTAAATAAAGGCTGATCATCACGCGGATAAATTCCAAGCTCACGCGCATCAGTTTCACTCTTAATATCAATTTTCCAGCCGGTCAACTTAGCTGCCAGACGTGCATTTTGACCGCGTTTGCCTATTGCAAGAGATAATTGATAGTCCGGCACTACAACGGTAGTTGCTTTATCTTCTTCTTTAACTTGTACGTCAACTACTTTAGAAGGGCTCAGAGCATTCGCAACAAATACAGTAGGATCATCAGACCATTCTACAATATCAATCTTTTCACCTTTTAATTCATTGACGATTGCCTGTACTCTCGTTCCTTTTGCCCCTACACATGCTCCAACTGCATCTACTTCGTCATTATCGGAGTGTACCGAAATTTTCGAACGATCTCCTGCTTCTCTTGAAACAGACTTTATTTCCACTGTTCCGTCGAAAATTTCAGGTACTTCAACCTCAAACAATCGCTTAAGTAAGCCAGGGTGTGTTCTGGATACAAAGATCTGCGGTCCTTTAGTTGTGCGTTCAACTTTTGTTATATAAACCTTGATGCGATCGTGCGGCTTATAGGATTCGTTTGGCATTTGTTCATTTAGCGGAAGCAATGCTTCTATTTTCCCTAATGCAACATAAATAAAGCGATGGTCCTGACGTTGAACAATCCCTGTCATAATGTCATCTTCACGGTCAACAAATTCAGTGTAAATAATTCCGCGTTCTGCTTCACGAACACGCTGAGTAACAACTTGTTTAGCTGTTTGAGCAGCGATACGGCCAAAGTTTCGTGGTGTCACCTCAAGCTCAACAATGTCCCCAACTTCAAACGCAGGGTCTTTTTCATGTGCATCCTCAAGGGAAATTTCAAGTCTTGAATCAAAAACCTCATCCACGACTTCTTTTCTTGCAAATACCCTCATGGAACCATTGTCCAAATTGAGATCCACACGAACATTTTGCGCCTGGTTAAAATTGCGCTTGTAAGCTGAAACCAATGCTGCTTCGATCGCATCAATTAATACTTCACGATCAATGCCTTTTTCTTTTTCAAGAAATATTAAAGCATCTAATAATTCTGTACTCATTAATCTGTCATCTCCCTTCAAACCCCATTCACGTCTTTACTTTATGAAAAAGAAACAGCGAGTCTTGCTTTTGCAACTTTTTCTTTGGGGATCGTGACTGTTTTCTTTCTCGTCTTAATCATGACTGCAACTGTCAGTGTTTCACCGTTATAAGATGTGAGTGTGCCTTCGATTTCTTTAAGCCCGTCAACAGGTTCATACGTTTTAACGTATATATGTTTTCCAATTGCTCTATGGAAGTCCTTTTCCTTTTTTAATGGCCGCTCTGCGCCAGGTGAGGAAACCTCCAAGAAGTAATTTTGCGGAATAGGATCAAGTTCATCAAGCTTTTCACTCAGGCGGTTGCTGACTATGCCGCATTCTTCGATGTCCACGCCTTCTTCTTTGTCGATAAACACTCTTAAAAACCAATTGGATCCCTCTTTAACAAATTCAACATCAACAAGTTCAAGGTTCATATCGTTTAAAATAGGGGTTGCTAATTGTTCTACGAGTTCATTAATTTTACTCATCCGTTTCCTCCATTATTCTTTGAAAAATGTCTGAAACAACACAAAAGAGCGGGCGGCACCCACTCTTTCGACGTCAGAGTTATCAGTAGTATTTCCACAAGTATAATACCATATATTGCTCTATGATGCAAATGGATCAGAAGAGTGACAGCTGGTTTTGATCAGGCATCCCATCAAGGCATCCCTGGGATTCAAGGTACTCAATAATGGTCTTTGATACTTTCCCTCTCTTCTGAAGGTCCTCTTTTGATAGAAACTCACCATGTTCTCTTGCAGCCACAATATTAATCGCAGCATTTGTCCCAAGTCCGGGAATCGCATTAAATGGCGGTATCAATGTATCACCTTCAATGATGAAGTTTTTCGCATCAGATTTGTATAAATCCACCTGGCTGAACTTATAACCCCGCTCACACATCTCAAGGCAAAGCTCCAGTACCGTTAGTAAACTTTTTTCTTTTGGAGCCGCATCCAGTCCTTTAGCATTGATTGCTTCGATTCTGGACTTGATTGTTTGTGAACCAGCTTTCATAGCTTCCAAGTCAAAATCCTCAGCACGGACAGTGAAATAAGCCGCGTAATATAGTTTTGGATGATGAACTTTAAAATAAGCAATCCTGACAGCCATTAAAACATACGCTGCAGCATGGGCTTTAGGGAACATGTATTTAATTTTTTTACATGAGTCAATATACCAGTCGGGTACATTGTTCTTTTTCATTTCTTCTTCCCACTCGGGGTTCAGGCCTTTACCCTTACGCACAAACTCCATGATTTTAAAGGCAAGAGATGGATCCAGCCCCTGGTAAATTAAATACACCATAATATCATCCCGGCAGCCAATTACATCAGAAAGCTCACATATTCCGTTATGAATTAACTCCTGGGCATTTCCGAGCCATACATCTGTACCATGTGATAAGCCTGATATCTGTACTAGCTCCGAAAATGTAGTTGGTTTTGTATCTTCCAGCATCTGGCGTACAAATCGGGTTCCAAACTCAGGGATGCCAAGCGTGCCGGTTTTACACATAATTTGTTCTTCTGTTACGCCAAGAGACTCCGTTCCGCTGAATATTTTCATTACTTCCGGATCATCTGTCGGAATTGTTTTAGGGTCTATTCCCGAAAGATCCTGCAGCATTCTGATTACTGTTGGATCATCATGTCCAAGGATATCGAGCTTAAGCAGATTATCGTGAATAGAATGAAAGTCAAAATGAGTGGTCTTCCATTCTGAATCACTGGCATTAGCTGGGAATTGTATCGGGGAAAAATCGTAGATATCCATGTAATCAGGCACTACGATAATACCTCCGGGGTGCTGTCCTGTAGTACGCTTAACCCCTGTGCACCCTTGAGCCAGCCGTTCAACTTCAGCCCCTCTATAGTGAAGGTTATTGTCACCGGCATATCCTTTTACATACCCAAAAGCTGTTTTGTCTGCCACTGTGCCAATTGTACCTGCACGATAAACATACTCTTCACCGAATAATTCCTTAGTATAATTATGTGCAACCGGCTGATATTCTCCGCTAAAGTTCAGATCGATATCTGGTACCTTATCTCCTTTAAATCCCAGGAACGTTTCAAACGGGATGTCCTGTCCATCCTTCGTATAAGGAATATTACAATCAGGGCAGCTTTTATCCTCTAAATCAAACCCTGAGCTGACAGAACCATCATCAAAAAACTCCGATTTTTTGCATGACGGGCATACGTAATGAGGTGGCAGGGGATTTACCTCAGTGATTTCGGTCATTGTAGCTACAAAGGAAGAACCAACAGATCCCCTGGATCCGACCAGATAGCCGTCAATCAAGGATTTTTTCACGAGTTTATGAGAAATTAAGTAAATAACAGCAAACCCGTGGCCTATGATACTTTTTAATTCTTTTTCAAGCCTCGCTTCAACAATTTCAGGAAGTTCTTCACCATAGATGCTATGTGCCATGGAATAGCTCATATTCCGCATCTCTTCGTCTGCACCTTCAATTTTCGGGGTATACAAATCGTCTTTGATCGGCTTAAGATCCTCGATTCGGTCCGCGATTTTGTTGGAATTTGTAACGACGAGCTCTTTTGCTTTTTCTTTACCTAAAAAAGAGAATTCCTCCAGCATCTCATTGGTTGTTCTGAAATGAACATCCGGAAGTTCATGACGATTTAACGGATTGGCCCCGCCCATGGACGATATAAGAATTTTACGGTAGAGCTTGTCATTTTTATCAAGATAATGAACATTCCCCGTTGCAACTGCAGGCAGGTTAAGCTTCTCTGCTAAATCCACTACTTTTTTCATGATCTCTTCTAAATTTTCTTCATCCCGGATTAATTCCAGTTCAATTAAATGCTTATAAGCAGACTTAGGGTGAATTTCAATATAATCATAAAATGAAGCAACTTCCTCCACTTCTTCAGCGGATTTCTGCATCATTCCTTCAAATACTTCCCCTTTATCACAGCCGGAGCCGATCAGCAGACCCTCCCTGTGTTTTTGAAGGGTGGATCTTGGAATTCTTGGCACCCGGTAAAAATAATTCAGATGGGAGATAGAAACCAGCTTAAAAAGATTTTTTAAACCTTCCTGTGTGGTTGCAAGCAGCGTCACATGACTTGGTCTGGCCCGTTTAAATGCCTCTCCCACACCCATATAATCATTTAATTGATTGTGGTTAAATATCTCTTTTTCCTGTGCTTTTTTCAGCATTTTAACCAGAATATAACCAGTGGCCTCTGCATCATAAATAGCACGGTGATGCTGAGTCAGCTCAACTTCAAATTTTTTCGCCAGTGTGTTGAGCCGGTGATTTTTCATTTCGGGATGTAAAAAACGGGCAAGCTCCAGCGTATCAATTACCGGATTTGTTGCTTTTTCCAGCCCTGTTCTGCGATAACCCACATTTAAAAACCCCATATCAAATGAAGCATTGTGGGCTACTAAAATATCATCGGCTGCCCATTTGTGAAAGTCTTTTAATACTTCTTCAATTTCCGGCGCATTACGGACCATATCATCCGTAATACCAGTTAAATTGATAGTAGTAGCAGATAAAGGGTGATGGGGATTGGCAAAACGTTCAAATTTGTCAACAATCTCTCCATCATGAATCTTGACCGCTGCAAGTTCAATTATTTTATCGTAAACAGCAGAGAGTCCTGTTGTTTCCACATCGAACACGATATAGCTTGCTTCGGCAAGTAAACGGTCAGCGGGATTGTACGCGATTGGAACCCCATCATCCACAAGATTCGCTTCAACACCGTAGAGAATTTTAATTCCATTTTTCTGACCAGCTGCATATGCTTCAGGAAAAGATTGTGCTACGGCATGATCTGTAATCGCTATAGCAGGATGTCCCCATTTTTTTGCTTGTGAAACCAATGTTGAAACAGAAGAAACGGCATCCATTTGGCTCATCGGTGTGTGAAGATGCAGTTCTACACGTTTTTCTCCTTCAGGGGCGGTATCCTGTCGAAGATTTGGCTGAATTTCCATTACATCTTGAGCAATCATGACCAAATCACGTACAAATGTATCATTTTGAATGGAGCCCTTCGCCCGGACCCACATTCCTTTTTTCACTTGATTCATAATGGCTGCATCCTCTTTATCCCGAGAGAACATCTTCACTAAAATAGAGTCTGTATAATCTGTAACCTTAAAGGTTAGCAGCGACCTGCCGCTTCTGAGTTCTTTGACTTCTGCATCAAAAATAAGCCCCTGGATCGCAATTTTGCGCTCCTCATCCTGAATCGTGCGAATTTCAACCGGTTCGTCAGGTTTAATTGAATACCCTATGGATACAGGACCGGACGGAGCTTCCGCATCTCCTTTAGCGTTCTCCATCTTTTGCATTTCAACCAATGCCTGCTTGGCCCATTCTTCTTCTTCTTTTTTCTTTGATTCAACAAACGCATCATACTCTGCGGTTGATTGGTTTTCACTCACCTCCGTTTGAAGCGTCAGGTTTGGAAAACCCCATTTAGAAAAAGTCTGGCAAAGGGCTTCAGCATACTTGTTTTTTATCTGCATGCCTTCTGTTTCGTTTGAAACTTTAACCAGTAATCTGTTTCCATTTATTGAAGGCTGCTGTTTTGTCAGCAGAGATAATAAAGGTGGTGCAATGCCTTGCAGCTCTTCCAGGCAAATTTGCCAGTAATCGTATATCTGCTCTTCAGAAACGCCAGCCGAAACAGTTGTCACACTGAAATCGACTGAGGCAATATGCTGGAATGCCTGGGACAATCTGTTTGTAAATTCTCTCATCGCTGAGCAGGGTATTATGTTAGTAAATAAAAAATGGAAATGCCACTTCTTATTGGCTTTATGAACTGACAGACGATCAATTTCAGCTCCCTCAAAAATCGTGGCATACTGGTCGTCTGTGAGCTCCAGCTGCTGAAGCAATAAGTGGAATTTTTCCTTTTTTGACAGTTCGGTTGTTTGATTCATATTTCCCCCAATCCAGACAATAAAGGCTGGCACTATCGCGCCAGCCTTAAAGTCAACACTTCTATAGATTATATGTTTGACAGCTGTCGGAAAATATCTTGTAATTTATCTGTCAGTTCTTCTTTTTGCACTTCGTATGACTCTCCAGACTTCCGGATTTTCACTTCTACTATGCCTTCAGAAGCCCTTTTTCCTACAGTGATTCGAACAGGCATGCCAATTAAATCAGAATCGGCAAATTTAACACCTGCCCGTTCCTTGCGATCATCGAGCAGAACCTGATATCGGTAATCTTTTAAGAGCTTGTACAGCTCTTCAGCAGTTGTTGACTGCACCTCATCCTTCATATTCAATGGCAGAATATGAAGATCATAAGGAGCAATATTAACAGGCCATGTTAGACCGTTTTCATCATTAAACTGTTCTGCAATCGCTGCCAGTGTTCTTGAAACACCGATACCGTAACAGCCCATAATAAATGGTTTCGATCGTCCATTTTCATCCAGGATCGTTGCATTCATCGGTTCGCTGTAAGTTGTTCCAAGTTTAAACACGTGCCCTACTTCAATTCCTTTTGCGAATTGAATCGTTCCTGTACCATCAGGAGACGGATCCCCTTCTAAAATAAACCGTAAATCAGCAAACTTGGAAACTGAAAAATCACGTTCAAGCTTAGCGTTCACATAGTGAGCACCTTCCTCATTTGCTCCTATCACAATATCTCCCATCGCTTTAACCGCATGGTCGGCTATCACCGTTATATCGTCCGGTAACTGCGCGGGACCAATTGAGCCTGCTCCTGCAGACAGCAATGATTGGGTTTGTTCTGGTGATGCCAGTTCAACGATACGGGCATCCATAGCATGTTTCACTTTAACATCATTGACTTCATGATCGCCTCGTACTAAAACCAGTACAGGGTTTTCATCAGCAATAAACAGCATGGATTTAACAGTATCTTCTGCCTCTATTTCCAGATAAGCAGAAACCTCAGCAATTGTTTTCTGATCAGGTGTTTCAATGCGTTTAATTTCTTTCCCGCTGTGTTCTTTTTCGGTATAAGTTGTTACGACTGCCGCCATTTCCAAATTAGCTGCATAATCCGATGAATCAGAAAAAGCGATCGTATCTTCTCCTATTTCAGATAAAACCATAAATTCATGATTATCCTTACCACCGATAGCACCTGAATCAGCCAGTACAGCTCTAAAATTCAGTCCGCATCGTCTAAAAATGTTTGAGTATGCCTGATACATGCGTTCATACGACTCATCTAAACTCTCCTGATTGCTGTGGAAAGAGTAGGCATCCTTCATGAGAAATTCTCTTCCGCGCAGCAAACCGAAGCGGGGACGTTTTTCATCACGGAATTTAGACTGGATCTGGTAAAGGGTCAACGGTAAGCGCTTGTATGATTTAACCTCATCACGCAGCAGGCTTGTAATGACTTCTTCATGTGTAGCACCCAGGGCAAACTCACGGTTGTGACGATCCTTCATTCGCATTAACTCTGGACCATAAGTTGACCAGCGGCCAGACTCTTCCCAAAGTTCAGCAGGCTGGAGTGAAGGCATTAGCATTTCAACCGCCCCTGCTGCATCCATCTCTTCCCTTACGATTGATTCAACTTTTTGAAGCACCTTTTTGCCAAGCGGCAGGAATGAATAGATTCCACTGGCATTTTGACGAATAAATCCTGCTCTTAAAAGCAGTTGATGGCTTTTTATATCCGCATCTGCTGGTACTTCACGCAGCGTCGGAATAAGTGTTTGACTTTGTTTCATATTTTGCACCTCTGCTTTACTTATCTACTGTAAAAAGAATCTCTGTATATCGTTCCAGGTTACAACGATCATCAATAACATTAATAAAGCAAATCCGACGAAATGAACCATTCCTTCTTTTTGACGGTCAATCGGCTTTCCTCTGAGCGCTTCAACGCCAAAGAACAATAATCTGCCTCCATCAAGAGCCGGTAATGGCAGAAGGTTCATAATACCAAGATTTATGCTTAAGATAGCGCCCCAGCGCATCAAATAGTAGATCCCTGACTCTGCAACTACCTCAGTGGATTTATAAATCCCAACCGGTCCCGAAAGTGCATCAATGGAAAATTGGCCGGTAACCAATTGTCCAAGTAAATCAAAAATCGTCACAGTCCAAAAGTATGTTTGCTCTGCACCAAAAGAAAGTGCCTGAAGCGGGGATTTTTCAATCGGACTATAGACACCAATGATCCCTATCTTTGCATCTTCAACTTCCTGAACATCCGGCGTAACAGCTACGGTCATAATTTCGCCATTCCGTTCAATCTGCATCGAAATCTCTTCATTTGGATGCTCTTGAATTATAGCTGTTAGATCATTCCACTCGTTGATTGACTCACCGTCAATCTCCTGAATGCGATCGCCTTCCTGAAGTCCTGCTTCTACTGCTGCGCCATCCTCAAGCAGCTCGCCCAGTTCAGGTTCCTGTGTTGGCACCCCTTGCAATAGTCCAATTAGTGCGAACACAACAAACGCTAACACAAAATTCATCATCGGCCCAGCAAATATGGTAATAGCACGCTGACTTAATTTTTTGGAATTGAATTGACGATCCCAGGGAGCGATTTGTGATTCCACACCATCTTCTACAAATACCGCATTTTTAGCAATGCTGTAGGTTCTGATTTGTTCTTCTCCCTCTTCGTACCCTTTAATAAAAAGCTCTTTTTCAATATCTGCTTCAGCGACTTCCACTACTCTCAGGTTTGGGTAGCGGTCTTTATTATTAATGACAATTTTTTGAACCGTTTCATCCTGATTAAATAACAGCCCAACCCGAAACCCCGGTTTAAGCTCAACCATTTCCGGATCTTCGCCCGCCATGCGGACATATCCCCCGATTGGAAGCAAACGGATTGTATACTGGGTCTCATGCCGCTTAAATGCTAAGATTTTGGGACCCATCCCTATCGCAAATTCACGGCATAAAATGCCAGCTCTCTTTGCAAATACAAAGTGACCTAGTTCATGAAAAAAAACAAGAGCACCAAAAATAACAATAAATGCGATGACCGTATTCATAGTCACAACCACCTTTTTTTATAATTACCTTCGTTTGGTAAATTAAATTCACGATTATTAACTCATTGTAGCATGTTCTAAAAAAGTGGGGTAATGTTTCCTCACTAGTACGAGGAAATAATTTTCGAACGAATTTCCTGATCTACATCCAGTATAGTCTCCAGATCAGGACTGCGTTGAATTTTATGATTGATCATCGCTTGTTCGATCACATTTTCAATTTCTAAGAAACTGATCTTTTCTTTTAGAAACAGCTCAACCGCTGCTTCATTAGCAGCATTTAATACTGTGGGCAGGGTTCCGCCAGCCTTCCCCGCTTCGTAAGCAAATGCAATACAGCGGAACCGTTCAAAGTCTAATGGTTTAAAATGCAGCTTTCCAATTTCCTCTAACCGAAGCCGCGGAGCTTTTTCTCTTGTAAAACGGTCCGGATAAGAAAGGGCATATTGAATCGGCACTTTCATATCAGGCGTCCCAAGCTGCGCGATGACTGAGCTGTCATGAAATTCCACCATTGAGTGAATGATGCTTTCTCTATGCTGAAGGACATCAATTTTTTCATAAGGTAAATCAAAAAGCCAATGCGCTTCAATTACTTCCAGTCCTTTGTTCATCATGCTTGCTGAATCAATGGTGATTTTAGCTCCCATTGACCAGTTTGGGTGATTCAGGGCATCTTTAACCGTCACATGCTCAAGCTCATGACGGGATTTATCTCTGAAGCTGCCGCCCGAAGCCGTTATAATTAATCGCTCTATATTATTTTTCTTTTCGCCCTGCAAGGCCTGAAAAATGGCTGAGTGTTCACTATCCACAGGCAGAATCAGCACATCATTTTTTCTTGCAGCTTCCATAACCAAATGTCCTGCTGTAACCAGCGTTTCTTTGTTAGCAATGGCAATTGTTTTTTTTGCCTCGATCGCTTTCATCGTTGGCTCCAACCCTACGCTGCCCAGCACAGCATTGACCACAATATCTGAATTATGGTGGACAGCTACCTCAATAAGACCATTTAAGCCATAAAGAACCGTAAGAGAAGTGAATTCCGATTGCAGTTTTTCAGCATCTTCCTTATATTGAACTGAAACAACCTCGGGGCGAAATTCATTTATTACACTGCGTGCAGCATCGATATTTTTGCCTACCGAGAAAGCAGTAAGCTTAAACATTTCATTGTGTTCTCTAATTACCTCGAGTGTCTGGATTCCAATTGATCCAGATGCACCCATTAAACTAATTCTTTTCAAGCGTTTACCCCCTTGTCTAGATTAATTGAAGTATATGCATAAGAGGGAGCACAAATAATAAACTGTCAAAACGATCTAATAGTCCCCCATGCCCCGGCAAAATCCTGCCCGAATCCTTTACACCGTAATGCCGTTTAAGCGCTGATTCAACCAGGTCTCCTATTTGGCCAAATGCCGATAAGATAATGGTTGCAAGCAGCACGTACCAGACATTCACTTCCAGCGGCGCAAACTGCATAAAGATGGCAACTAAAATGACAGCCGATAAAATCCCGCCAATAAAACCTTCAACCGTTTTATTTGGGCTGATATCAGGCCACAACTTACGGCGTCCAATTGACTTTCCGATAAAATACGCTCCAGAATCTGTAGTCCAAATCACCAGCAGTGCATAGACTACCCAGAAAATACCTTCATTTTCAACATTTCTTGTTTCAATAAAATAATAAAAACCGATTCCAACATACAACATCGCAAAAACAGCAAACGCTGCATCATCAAAAGTAAACCTGTTTTTCTTCATAACCGTATAAACAAGTAAAAGCAATACAGACAGCAGTGCTGTTTCGATTTTCGAATAATTAAGTTGATTTAATAAGTCATAATATACATCCGGCAGCAGGAAAACCCATAAAGTAAGAATTGAAATCGCACCAGGGATCGAAAGCACATCAATCGACCGCATCTTTAATACCTCATAAAGTGCGACAGTTGCAATAACGTATGTACCTAGTACAAAAACCACTCCACCAATCCAGACGATTGGAATAAATAGAGCTGCTGCGATAATGCCCGTGATAAGTCTTTGCTTCATTTACGTTTCCTCGCTTTGTAATCCACCAAATCTTCGAGATCGCTTTTGGTAGGCTTCGATCGCTTCAATCAGATGGGCATCACTGAAATCCGGCCACAATACATCAGTAAACCAAAATTCAGCATAAGCCAGCTGCCACAACATGAAATTGCTTAATCGAATCTCACCGCTTGTGCGTATCAATAAGTCAGGATCTTCCAAATGACCTGTCATCAAATGGGAAGAAAAAATGGTATCATTAATTTCATTGGCCGATAAATTTCCTTTTTCAACTTCATCCGCCAATGATTTTACGGCTGTAATAATTTCTGATCTGCTCCCGTAATTGAGTGCAAAATTTAAAATAAGTCCATCGTTATGCGCTGTTTCCTGAACTGCTTTTTCAACTGCACTAAGCGTATGTGCCGGAATTTGAGAGCGATCGCCCATCATTTGCACTTGAACATTTTCTTCTATGAGTTCAGGCAAAAATGTACCCAAAAATTCCTCAGGCAGCTTCATCAAATATTCTACTTCCAATTTTGGCCGGATCCAATTTTCCGTTGAAAAAGCGTAGAGGGTCAGAACTTTAACTCCCAAACGATTGCATAGTCGTGTTATTGGTCTGACTGTTTTCATTCCTTCATGATGGCCGGCAATTCTGGGCATAGCACGCTTGTTAGCCCATCTGCCATTACCGTCCATAATAATAGCAATATGGTTAGGTATTTTATAGTTCAAACATTCTCTAATGCGGTCATCAAGGGTGTCCGGCTCTTTCGTGGACTTCCATATTTTCATTTTATCGAGCATAGTACATCCCCCATACAGTAATTGCATGAATTCATGCTTATCTTATCATACCAAATTTTTATACATAAATGTCTATTCAGGGCAAAAACATCATTGGACAAAATACATGATTCAGCTGTTTACTATAACATTGTTTAAAAAGAAGAAAGCCCCCTAGCTTGGTAGAGGGCTTTCAAACGGTTGTTTCAAGCAAAAAAGACAAGTGTTTCTTTCATGCACCGAGCCCAGGTAATCAGCTTTAATATCATTAGAAAAGTCTGCATCCTTTAGCTGTTTGCCTTACATAACGGAGCACGTTTAAGCGCTGCTTTTTAAACTTACACGTCCATGATTTCTTTTTCTTTTGCCTTTGCCAGCTCATCGATTCGTACAATGTTGCTATTCGTCATTTCCTGAATATCTTCATTGTAGCCTCGAAGATCATCTTCTGTGATTTCACCATTTTTTTCAAGCTTCTTAAGATCATCGTTGCCATCGCGGCGAATGTTTCGAACCGCAACCTTGGCATCTTCTGCCTCTCTTTTAACTTGCTTGGCCAAATCTCTTCGACGCTCTTCTGTCAAAGCTGGGATCGTAATACGAATCAGGGATCCATCATTTGATGGATTCAAACCTAAATCAGATTTCTGGATTGCTTTTTCAATTTCCCCTAAGACCGTTTTATCATATGGAGTAATCTGCAGAAGTCTTGCTTCAGGAACTGTAATTGACGCAACCTGGTTTACAGGAGTTGGTGCACCGTAATAATCCACCGTAATTTTATCCAGTAAAGCAGCGCTTGCACGACCCGCACGGATCGATGCCAATTCACGAGAATAGGCTTGAATCGCTTTTTCCATCTTATCTTTTGTTTGTGAAATAGTTTGCTTTGCCATCAGTTTTTCCCCCTAACAATAGTACCGATTGGTTCACCCAATGCAGCGCGTTTGATATTTCCATTCTCCATAATTGAGAATACTATGAGTGGGATATCATTGTCCATACATAGGGATGAAGCGGTTGAATCCATTACAGCTAATCCATCTTTCAAAACATCCAGGAAGCTTAGCTCATCATACTTAACTGCGGCTGAATCAATTTTTGGATCAGCTGAATATACGCCGTCCACATTGTTTTTAGCCATTAAAATGACTTCAGCTTCTATTTCCGCTGCCCGGAGTGCTGCAGTAGTATCTGTTGAGAAATAAGGGTTTCCTGTGCCTGCAGCAAAAATAACCACACGTTTTTTCTCAAGATGGCGAATGGCTTTTCTGCGAATATAAGGTTCGGCAACCTGACGCATTTCAATTGATGACTGCACCCGTGTCTGAACTCCTATGTTTTCCAGGCTATCTTGAAGAGCGAGAGAATTCATTACAGTTGCAAGCATGCCCATGTAATCAGCTGAAGCACGATCCATACCCATTTCGCTTCCGATTTTACCTCTCCAAATGTTGCCGCCGCCTACTACAACCGCTACTTCAACACCCAAATCAGCTAATTCCTTCACTTGCTCAGCTACCGATTTGATAATAGGAGGGTGTATCCCAAAGCCTGTATCTCCTGCTAGTGCCTCACCGCTTAATTTTAATACCACTCGTTTGTATCTTGATGTACTCATAGAATCCTCCCGTATGGTTCATTTTTTCCAAAAAAGAGGGAACACAATGTGTCCCCCATTTCCAACACCATTGTGTTGATATTTATTTTTTAACTTGGCTCATTACTTCGTCAGCAAAATTATCTTGACGCTTTTCAATTCCTTCTCCAACTTCATAACGAACAAAGTCTTTAAGGGTAGCATTTTGTGTTTCAAGGAACTGGCGTACTTTTTGATCAGGATTTTTAACGAATGGCTGATCAAGGATACAAATTTCTTCAAAGTATTTGCTTAGGCGGCCTTCTACCATTTTAGCAACGATGTTTTCAGGTTTGCCTTCTTCAAGCGCCTGCTTAGTCAATACTTCACGTTCTTTATCCGCTTCTTCTTGAGAAACCTGGTCACGTGAAACGTATTTTGGATTTAAGGCAGCTGCGTGCATTGCAACGTCTTTAGCTGCCTGAGCATTTGTTGTTCCTTCAAGCACTGCAAGAACACCAATTCTTCCGCCCATGTGCAGGTATTCACCAAATGAAGAATTATCGTCTTTTGTGCGGATGGCAAAACGGCGAAGAGTGATTTTCTCTCCGATTTTACCCATAGCACCTGTAATATGATCATTTACAGTTGAGCCGTTGTCCATTTTTGAATCAAGTGCTGCTTCAAGTGTTTCAGGCTTGTTAGCAAGCAGGTGAGTCGCGATTTCCTTAACAAGTGTTTGGAAGCCTTCATTTTTAGCAACGAAATCAGTTTCTGCGTTTACTTCAATGATTACTGCTTCGTTACCTTCACTCATGATGAAAGTTGATCCTTCAGCTGCAATACGGTCAGCTTTTTTAGCTGCTTTCGCAATTCCTTTTTCACGCAGGAAATCAATTGCTTGATCCATGTCACCGTTTGTTTCTTGTAATGCTTTTTTGCAGTCCATCATACCTGCGCCTGTTTTTTCACGAAGTTCTTTTACCATTTGTGCTGTAATTGCCATGTGGAATTTCCTCCTTATAAGTAACTTAAGATTCTATAATTTGCTTTAAAAAAGGTGATAAGGGAAATTCCGCTTATCACCTTTTCATTTATGCATTACTCTGCAGCTACTGCTTCTTCCTCTTCTTCTTCAACTTGTTTTGATTCAAGAATCGCATCAGCCATTTTAGAAGTTAGAAGCTTGACAGCGCGAATAGCGTCATCATTTGCTGGGATTACATAGTCGATTTCGTCTGGGTCACAGTTAGTGTCAACAATTCCTACGATAGGAATGTTTAATTTGCGTGCTTCAGCAACAGCAATACGCTCTTTGCGAGGGTCAATGATGAACAACGCATCAGGAAGCTTTTGCATGTCTCTGATTCCACCTAGGAATTTAACCAGACGATCATATTCTTTTTTAAGTTGTACAACTTCTTTTTTAGGAAGGACTTCGAAAGTGCCGTCTTCTTCCATTTTTTCAATCTTTTTAAGTCGATTAATACGAAGTTGGATTGTACCAAAGTTTGTTAGAGTTCCACCCAACCAGCGTTGGTTAATGTAGTGCATGCCGGCACGGCCAGCTTCGTCACGTACAGACTCTTGAGCTTGTTTTTTTGTTCCTACGAAAAGAACTGTTCCGCCATTAGCAGAAACTTCTTTAACAAATCTGTAAGCTTCTTCTACTTTTTTAACCGTTTTTTGAAGGTCAATGATGTAGATTCCGTTACGCTCCGTAAAGATATACTTCTTCATTTTTGGGTTCCAGCGACGAGTCTGGTGACCGAAGTGAACACCCGCTTCAAGCAATTGCTTCATAGATATTACTGACATAATGTTGTTTCCTCCTTGTGGTTTGTTCTCCTCCGCTTTGATCTCTTTTAGTACGAAAACTATTAAAAATAATAGCACCATTCGCTAAATCACAAAGCGTGTGTATTAACACCATTAACTACTATATCACATGGAGCAGTCTGCTTCAAGAAATAATTTTATATTCTTTGATAGCCATATAAAATTGCGGATCGCTTTATTGAGTTTTAATGAAAACTTACTTTATGTGATCCTTAAATCAAAAGCGAGGTCCCTCTTTCCGTTCCTGAATCACGCCAAATTAAATTCAGATGATAGAAGTTTTTTCAGTTTAAATAGAGATTTTGAATGGATTTGTGATATACGCGAAGTAGACAGGCTCATAACCTCACCAATCTCAGTCAGCGTCAATTCTTCACTATAAAATAAACTGAGAACCAGCTGCTCTTTTTCATTTAAGCCGCTGATGACTTCTGAAAGGTCATCGATTAATTCATTTTTAATGACACTTTCCTCAGGTAAAACCGTCTGATTATCCTTTAAAGTATAGTCAATCAAGTCGTTCCCGGCAGAGTCTAAAGACTGGTCGTCAATGGATATCACATTACCAAAAAGATTTTCTTTTGAAAACCTGTATATTTCTTCCACATTGATATCCAACGCTGCTGCCACTTCATCTGCGTTAACATGCCGAAGTTTTTCCTGTTCAAGCTCTTCAATTTTTGCATCTATTTTTTTTGCCCGATCTCTAGTCGAACGCGGCAGCCAGTCTTCTTTTCTTAATCCATCTATAATGGCTCCTCTAATCCGAAAAGATGCATATGTATCAAATTTTAAATCCCGAGACAAATCAAACTTCAACAAGGCATCCAGCAAGCCCATAAGTCCCAAGCTTTTAAGCTCTTCTCTTGATACATTTGCAGGCAAGCCTGCACCAATTCGGTGAACATGGTATTGAACCAGAGGTATGTATTGCTGAATCAGCATGTCTCCAGCAAAAGAGTCTCTTGAAGCATGCCATAACTTCCAATAGTATTTTTCCTGATTCACAGTTGAATTATTCATGATACACCTCCTTCAAAGTACAGGATATACCCTCTACTTATTATTTGTTCCAATGTCTTTGAGCCGTTACTCTATATTCACCACCCCAATACTTTGAACTTCAACATTTGCTTCCAGTTCGTTGTAGGATATTATTGGGATTTTAGGCATATATCGTTCTGTTAATTGCCTTATATACATTCTCACTGCCGGGGAGCACAAAATTAACGGCGATTGTCCGTTCACCCTTGCATAATCAATTTGATTCGACATTGATTCTAATATCCGCTGCGAATCGGAGGGTTCAATGGCAAGGAAATTGCCATGTTCCGCTTGTTGAATTGAATCCGCTACAAGCTTTTCAACACGGCCGGATAGGGTGATGACTTTTAAAACACTCTCATCCCCTGACAGCTGATTCGTAATCTGCTTCGCCAGTGCTTGTCTTACATATTCTGTGAGTATATCGGTATCAGAGGTTGCTTTTGAATAATCTGCGAGAGCTTCAAAAATAACCGGGAGATTGCGGATCGATACATTTTCTTTTAACAGTCTGGCAAGCACCTTCTGGATTTCACCAGTAGAAAGGACAGAAGGAGTTACTTCTTCCACTAAAATTGGATAGGTTTCTTTTAAATGATCAATCAGCTGTTTTGTTTCCTGTCTTCCAAGCAGCGAATACGAGTGTTCTTTTATAATTTCCGTTATATGAGTTGAAACAACAGAGGGGGGATCCACTACCGTATACCCTGACAGTTCAGCCCGATCCTTCACTGACTCTGCTATCCACTTTGCAGGCAACCCAAAAGAGGGCTCTATCGTATCAATTCCTTCTATTAAATGGTCGTCTTCAAGACTCATCGCCAAATAGTGATCCAGCAGCAGTTCGCCTCTTCCGGCTTCACTCCCCTTTATTTTTAAACGGTATTGATTTGGCTGCAATTGAACATTATCTCTTATTCTAACAACCGGGATGACAAGCCCGATTTCCAGTGCCAGCTGTCTTCTGATCATAACGATGCGATCAAGCAAGTCCCCGCCTTGATTCGGATCAGCTAAAGGAATGAGGCCGTAACCAAATTCAAACTCGATCTGATCCAGATTTAATAAATTGACAACACTTTCCGGACTTTTCATTTCATCCGCACTCTCTTGTTGTGCGATTTCCGGGTTATCATCTTTTTGTTTTGCTGTCGTGGATAAAAAATAACCCCCGAGTAGTAAAATCACTGCAATTGGAAGGGTAACCAGATTATTAATCGGTGTTAAGATACCGAGAAGTGCGATAGTAAATCCTGCAACATACATAATAGGACTGAAAGAAAAAAGCTGACTAGTTATGTCCTGACCCAGATTTCCTTCTGATGCCGCCCGCGTTACGACAATTCCAGTTGCAGTGGAAATTAATAGAGCAGGAATCTGACTTACAATTCCATCACCAACCGTAAGCAGCGTAAATTGCCCTGCTGCATCCCCAAGCGACAACCCCATCTGCACAACCCCGATAATCATGCCGAAAATTAAATTGATCACAACAATTATAATTCCGGCTATTGCATCACCTTTCACAAATTTAGTAGCTCCATCCATGGCGCCATAAAAATCAGCTTCCCTGCCCACTTTTTCTCTCCGGTGTCTGGCATCTGATTCAGAAAGCATACCGGCATTTAAATCTGCATCAATGCTCATTTGTTTTCCCGGCATTGCATCAAGGGTAAATCGTGCAGCCACCTCTGAAACCCTTTCAGCTCCCTTTGTAATTACAATAAATTGAATAATGATCAAGATAATGAAGACAACCATACCAACAAGAATATTGCCGCCAGTGACAAACGTTCCAAAGGTTTCAACAACACCACCCGCTTCCCCTTTGCTTAAAATGGATCTTGTTGTTGATACATTTAACCCAAGACGAAACAAGGTCAACAACAAGATTAAAGAAGGAAATATAGCGAATTCCAGTGGTTCTTTCATGTTCATGGAAGTTAAAAGGACAATTAATCCAAGTGTGATATTAATAATAATTAATACGCTAAGCATCCATGATGGAAGCGGTATGACCAACATAGCTACAATCATAATGACACTCGATAGTACAGTTAAATCTTTTCCCGACATGCCGGTCTCACCCTCAGCTGTGTATTACACTTTATTTTTAATGCGATAGACATAAGCTAAAATTTCAGCAACTGCTTTGAAAAACTCTTCCGGTATGGGATCGCCGATGTCAGCCTGATGATAAAGCGCCCGGGCAAGGGGACGATTTTCCACTGCTGCTATGCTGTTTTCATTTGCGATTAATTTTATTTTTTGAGCAACGTAATCCACGCCTTTCGCAGTGACCACCGGCGCATGAGATTCCCCTTCCTTATATGTTAGAACGATGGCAAAATGGGTGGGATTTGTAATCACAACATCGGCATCCGGAATATCCGCCATCATTCTTTTCGTAGCCATTTCCCGCTGACGCTGTTTGATTCTGGATTTAATAAGCGGGTCTCCTTCTGTGTTTTTGAATTCGTCTTTAAGATCCTGTTTTGACATTCGAATATTTTTTTCGAAATCATATTTCTGATACAAGTAATCCAAAATCGATAATACAATCAAAAGCGATGAAGCATACAAGCCCATTTGAACAGTTAATTTCCCTGCAATGTCCAGAGATTGCTGAACCGGTTTTAGCGACAGGGATAGGATGTGTTCCATGCTGAACCAGATCAGCAGGAAAGTAGTCATTCCGATCATCGCGATCTTTAGTACAGATTTTAGAAACTCAACTAAAGCCCTGGCTGAAAAAATTCTTTGGAAGCCCTTAAGAGGATTTAATTTGGAGAGCTTGGGCTTTAGAGGATACGTGGAAAATAGAAAGCCTGTTTGAATATAATTTGCTGAAATTCCGGCAAGCGCTGCAGTCCCCATGATTGGCAGAACTACCCAGGCTGCCTGCGCTAACATATCCCTGTATACGACCATTGTGGTTTCAATTGTTACGGGGCGGAGAATGTAATCAGTTAATGGAACGAAAAGTATATTTTCCAGGCGCTCTTGAAACATCTTCCCGGTGAAAAACAAAAATAAAAAAACAGCAAAAAGGATGAGGGCAGTATTTACATCCTGACTTTTGGCAGTTTCTCCTTTTTTACGGGATTCAGACTTTTTCTTTGGCGTTGCTTTTTCCGTTTTTTCACCAGCGAAAAATTGGAGGTTTAACGATATAAATTTCATATTGTCCCTCCTCCAAGAATGCTCATTAGATCCCTCATAACAATAAACATTAAATCAAAAAGCCTTTGAATGACCCCAAACATAACACCCATCAAAACGAAAAGGATCATAAATGCAACGGCTATTTTTATTGGAAAACCAATGACAAAAATATTAAACTGTGGTGCTGTTCGCGCAACAATCCCCAGAGCCACATCCACAAGAAATAATGCAGCTGCAACAGGTGCCGCAAGTTGAAATGCGATAACAAAGGCAGCTGCAAATGCTTTTATGACGATTTCAGCAGCAGACTCACCAACTCCCAGTGAAAGCTGTTCTATCGGCACGAATTGATAACTGTAAAAAATGCCATCCAGGATCAAATGATGGCCATCGAAATAGAGCAGCAATAATAGTGAGAGTGTATATAAATACTGACCCATTAACGGACTTTGTGCACCGGTCTGAGGATCAATGATGTTTGCAATCGCAAAGCCCATTTGAATGTCGATCAAATTCCCTGCAATCTGTATCGCTGATAATACGATGTAGGCTATTAATCCGATGAATAATCCGATAACTGCCTCTTTTAATATCAGCAGCATATATGCCCCATTAATCGAAAAGGGTTCAGCATCAATAGTGTAATAAACCATGACCGAAAGAAGAACAGCAAAACCGACTCTATGCATAACCGGAATTGACCTGTGAGAAAACAGTGGGATCGTTACAAAAAACGCTGAAACTCTTACGACAACAAGAAGTAAAATGGTCAGCCTTGAATACAATTCTTCCATTCTATTACCCTATATACCTTGTTAGATTTGAGAAGATATCGAACGCATAGGTTACAATCTGGGTTAGCATCCATGGTCCAAAAAAAATCAATGCAATCATTACTGCAATTACTTTAGGAATAAAAGCCAGGGTTTGTTCTTGAATTTGTGTGGTAGCTTGAAAAATACTGACTAAAAGTCCAACGAGAAGCGCAACGAGCATCAGAGGCAAACTGATCATTAACGTCATGTATACTCCTCTTTCTGCAATCGAAATTACCATTTCTCCATTCATTAATAATCACCTGCCTAAAAGCTCTGCAGTAAAGACTGCATTACAAGATACCAACCATCAACTAATATAAATAACAATATTTTAAAAGGCAGTGAAATCATTACAGGGGGAAGCATCATCATTCCCATCGACATTAATACAGACGCAACCACCATATCAATAACCAGAAATGGGATAAAAATCATAAAACCCATTTGAAAAGCAGTTTTAATTTCACTTAACGCAAAAGCAGGAACCATAACTGTCAAGGGAATATCGTTAATGGTTTCCGGCCGTTCTGCCTGCGTATAACTTAAAAATAGTTCAAGATCCTTTTGGCGGGTGTGTTTACTCATAAATTCCTTAAAAGGAATAGATGCTTCTTCATATGCGGTAGTCAAATCAATTTCTTCATTAAATAGCGGAGTTAATGCCCGGTCGTTTACTTCGCTTAATACAGGTGACATAACAAAAAATGTTAAAAACAACGCAAGACCTATGATTATTTGGTTCGGCGGCATTTGCTGGGTAGCCAGTGAGGTCCGCACAAACGACAATACAATTACGATTCTTGTAAAAGCGGTCATTAAGATTAAAATACCCGGAGCAACCGATAACACCGTTAACAATAGAAGCAATCGGACTGAAGTTGCAACATCAGCCGGGGAACTGTCATTATAAAGTTGGATAAATTCACCCATCGCTGCGCTGCTCCTTGTTTTTATCTTTGCGCTTAATCTGGTTGCGTTTTTCATTACCGATCAGCTGAGCTGCCAGCAATGATTGAAATGATTCAACCTCTTTTTTCCCTTTTCTGAAAAAACCATTGAGACTTCCAGAGTCTCTCTCTTCGTCATTTTGGTAAAAATGCTTAAAACGATTTATTTCCTCCGGAGTCGTAACTTCTTTAATCAGGTTGATATTTTCTCCTACACCAAGCACGTAAAAGGTGCCGGCGATTTTCACAATTTGAATTGATCGATTGGAACCCAGTGCCGTCCCTCCCAGGTTATGAATGATCTTGGTTTGCTGAAAATTTCGCGAACGACTATTAACAAACTTTAAAAGTACATATAACAAAAACACTACAAAACAAAGGGCGGCAATGAGTTTAATATAATCCACCCATGTTATACCACCTTCACTGCCGCTTTTATGAGCCGGCTGGATCGAATCATCTGAACAATTACTCTCATTCTCAAAACATTGATTTACCATTGACTTATTGGCTAAACTGGATTCTTCACCTGCCAAGAAAGTACTAAGCAAAATTAAAGGCACTACAATAACAACTATCTTAATTTTCATTCCCATCAACCTATCGCTTTTTGTATCGCGTCTAAAACCCGTTCTTTTTGAAATGGTTTGACGATAAAATCCTTTGCTCCAGCCTGGATGGACTCAATTACCACTGACTGCTGCCCCATTGCTGAACACATAATTACATTCGCTTTTGCATCCAGCTTTTTAATTTCTTTTAATGCCGTAATACCGTCCATCTCAGGCATGGTTATATCCATCGTTACCAGGTCTGGATTTGTTTCGATGAATTTTTCAATTGCCTGAATACCATCAGCTGCTTCTCCTGCAACCTCGAAGCCGTTCTTCACTAAAATATCTCTTATCATCATTCTCATAAAAGCTGCATCATCCACAATCAAAATTTTTTTAGGCATATGATTCCTCCAGCTTTATCTAAGTTTGCTTAAACGGTCATTTTGACTTACGATCTCTGTCAGTCTAACTCCAAAATTCTCCTCTATTACAACCACTTCACCTTTAGCAATTAACCGGCTGTTCACCAAAACATCAACCGGCTCACCTGCTAATTTGTCTAATTCAATAACAGAGCCTGCTGAAAGCGCTAATATTTCTTTCACCGTACGCTTAGTTCGGCCAAGTTCAACGGTAATTTGTAAGGGAATATCCAACAGCATAGCAAGATTCCTTGATTCTGCCGCTTTACTATCCGGCTGATCAAAGCTTGCAAATTTAGCAGGCTGCACATCAATATACGGGGTATTTGAACGGCCTTCCTCATTCTTTTTTTCTTGAGCAGAATGGCGACTGACTAAATCATCAGGCGACTGTATTGAGGAAGGAATTTTACCGTGAACATCTGTTTCTGGTTTTGTTTGTTCACGACCAGGCAAGGAATCTCCATCCAGCTTACCGTCTGAAAGTAATTGATTGATTAAATACCGTCCGAATTCCAGAGGAATAAGCTGAACGATCGTGGAATCGATCACATGGCCGATTTTTAATTTGAACGAAACCCGGATAACCGGTTGTCTGTCAAACAGATTTTGTATTTCTATTCCTTGATTCCATTCCATCATTTCGACTGATGGCGGTGATATTTCTACACGACGATTAAAAATTGAAGCCAAGGAATTAGATGATGCACCCATCATCTGGCTCATTGCTTCCTGCAATGCACTCAGGTGAAGCGAGGAGATCTCATCAGATTGGAGGATTCCGTCCCCTCCTGACATCAAATCTGCTATTATCGATGCATCGTTCAGTTTGAAAATCAACCAATTACTGCCTTCAATTCCCTGAGTATAATGAACCCTGATCCCTATTGAAGGCTGTGTAATTGATTCTGAAATCTGCTCTGTTGTTACTACTGTCACATCAGGTGCAGTTATTTTCACTTGCTGTTCCAGCAATGCAGAAAGAGCAATTGCCGAGCTGCCCAACGAAATGTTTGCAATTTCACCTAAGGCATCAATTTCCCTTCCATTCAGATAATCATTATCCAGCTTGCCCTTTAGTAAAGCATCAATCTGGTCCTGTGAAAGCATTTCTTCACTTCTCATTCCCTTCTCCTCCTTTCAATTCAGTTAATATCTGCACACCGATCTTTTTGCCAATCTGTCCAGGCTGAGCGGAGAATTTAGGGACATCCCCGACCTGCAGGGTTACAGGCTGATCAAATCGGTGATTTAACTCCAGCACATCCCCAACGTCCAGCAGCAGAAAATCCTCAATAGCAACGGTAGAGGTACCTAACTCCGCAATTATCATTAACTCGGCTTCTTTCACGCGATTTTCAAGCTGAAGAAGTTGTCCAGGCTTCGCTTCTTTTTTTCTGGAATGCATCCAATGCTTAATCGATAGATTTGGCATGACCGGTTCCAGTACAATGTGAGGCAAGCAAATATTAATCATGCCGGATGTATGGCCCACTGTTGTATTCAAGGATATAACCACAACTGTTTCATTAGGGGAAATCACCTGCAAAAATTGTGGGTTTACTTCAAAATCGGATAGAATTGGATTAATTTCACCAATATTACTCCATGCCTCTCTCAGATTATCAAAAGCTTTTTCAAACATGGCAGACATAATCTTTGTTTCAATTTCTGTGAGGTTTTCTACCTTGCTTACACTCGAACCTCTGCCGCCCATAACACGGTCCATCATGGCATAGGCGATATTAGGGTTTATCTCCATTAAGATTTTGCCATCGAGCGGTGGTACTTCATATACATTTAATATTGTCATTTTTGGAACAGACCGTATAAATTCTTCATATGGAATTTGATCTACTGACTCCACACTTACCTGAACAAACGTTCTGAGCTGTGCTGATAAAAAAGTCGTTAATAATCGGGCAAAATTTTCATGAATTCTCGTCAGGCTACGTATTTGGTCCTTGGAAAACCGAAGTGCACGTTTAAAGTCATACGTTTTTATTTTTTGGTCCATTCCATCTCTCATTATTTCTTCCACTGACATTTCACCGCTTGATATCGCTGATAATAACGCATCTATTTCCTGTTGTGACAGTATGTCTCCCGCCATTTGATTTCTCCTTCATTCATCCCTTCTTTATTCAAAGGATTTCCGTGTTGTCCTTTTCCCTGTTACCGCTCCGCTTATTAACTTCCCGACAAAATGCAGAACTGCTGAAATTCATTTTACTTGCGCTCTATTCCGTTCCGGAAATTGTGTGGCTGCAACTATTCAATACCTGAATGGAACGATAAAAATTTGCAACTTCCTTTTGTACATATTCAACTGAATCTTTAACAATTATTTTTTTGCCATTTGTCATCGTGATCATCGTATCGGGAAATGATTCTACTGTTTCTATATATAGGGCGTTTATAATAAATTCCTTTCCATTTAAACGGGTTACGTTGATCATTGTTTACAGGGCAATGGGTTTTGAAGAACCCGCCCCAGTCACCCCCTGCTATTTTTATCTCTTCAGATTAACAAGCTCTTCTAAAATCTGGTCGGAAGTCGTAATAATCCGTGTGTTAGCCTGGAATCCACGCTGCGCTGTAATCATCTCCGTAAATTCTTCTGAAAGATCCACATTAGACATTTCGAGTGCGCCAGATGATAGGGTTCCTCCCGCGGATTCAGCATTCCCAATATTCGCTATGCCTGAATTCACTGATTCCTGAAATAAGTTATTCCCGGCTTTTTCAAGTCCGGATGGATTGTTAAACCTCGCCAGGCCAATTGAACCAATTCGCTCAACATGCCCGTTGGAATATACTCCATTAATTTCACCGGATGAACTGACACTGAAACTTTCAATTGAACCTACAAGATTACCATCTGTTTTTATTTGAGCTGAAACCTGGCCCGCGTTATTTGTAATATTGGACACATTAATCTGGGCTGCAGGTATAGAATAACCGCCGCCCGGCCTCGGAAGAATCAAATCCCCACCTGCCGCTGCAAAGGAAGCCGTATTTCCATCGAAAGTAATCCTGCCGGTTGATGTATTTAACTCATTCATTGCATTATTTTTAAAGGTGATATTCCACTCGTTAGAAGAAGCGCGCTCCATAATCACTTCATAAATATTTTCTTCACCAAGATCGTCAACTACCTTCATCTGTTGGGAGAATGTATAATCAGGATCTGACACTGAAGAGGAGAGATTGCCGCTTATTTCAAGAACCTCAGTTTGTTGTGCCGGAAGCTCTGCGTTGCTGTTAATGGTAATATCCTGCAGTCTTCCATTTTCAAACTGCTGAACACGGTGTCCGTCACCTGTGACAAGAGAACCGGATTCATCTAAATAAAAATTTCCGCCTCTTGTATATAGGTTTTGGCCTCCCAATCCTTTTACGACAAAGAATCCGTCACCGTTTATTGCAAGATCAAGTGACCTGCCTGTAGTTTGCAAAGAAGATTGGGATTGAAGACTATCAATTGTTGCAGTTACAGAACCCAGTCCAACCTGAAGTGAATTCTTTCCGCCGCGCCCGTTTCCTGCACCTGATGCTCCCTGAATGGTTTGATTCATGGCCTCCTGGAAAGTAACCCTTCCCTTTTTAAATCCATTTGTATTAACGTTTGCAATATTATTACCTATGACATCCAGCTTTGTTTGAAAGTTTTTAAGACCCGCAATTCCAGAATACATTGAACGTATCATTCGTTTTTCCCCTTTCAGATTAAGGTGCAGAATTATCGTAAAACAAAAAGATGTAAAACTTGGACTAGTTATAGCGTAATTTTGATTAATTCTTCAATTCCGACCCGGTCATCATTTTCTGTAATAACAAAGAATTCACCGTTTTTCTTAGAAACAGCTGTTACATTGCCTGCAGCTTCTTTTCCCTGGTCAGTTATCCAATTTACTTTTTTGCCAATCAGCATACTGGCTTGCTGAAGAGAACTCTTCGTTTGATCTGATTTTAATTCTGAAATGTTTGCAGGATTTAATTTCACTCCGTCTGCCAGTTCAAACTCAACCGTTCCCCCCGTATAGCGGACAGTGTTGATCACACCTTTGCCGCTTACAGCTGTCTCTTCGCCATTTACAATGTCCAGCTTATCCCACTTAACTTCTTTACCTGCAAACTCATTGTATTGAATCAGCTGCGTCTGCTCCTGCATTGATGCGAGCTTTTCAAATGATTCACTCATATTGGTCATTTGCTCCAACGTAGAAAAACTTGCCATCTGTGCGATAAACTCTTTATCTTCCATAGGCTGTGTCGGATCCTGATTGGACAGTTGTGCAATTAACAAAGATAAAAATTGATCCTTGCCCATTGTATTATTTTTGGGATCGAGTTTTTTCTGATCCAGTGATGATTTGAAAAGATCTGTATTAAGTGAGTTTACTTCCATTCGTTATACCTCAACATTCAAAAGGATTTGATTAAATTGATGTTCCGGGTCACCTTGCGCCTCATTCTGCTCCTGATGCGCCTTTTGATCATGCTGTTTTGATGAATGCTCTTTATTAGGATTCCCCTGCTGATCATGTTCCAGCGGGAAATGCTCGATCAGCAGCTTGTCGACTTTAATATTCTGAAAGGAAAAAGCCTGCTGCAGCTGCTGAAGCTTTGATTCTATTATTTCTTTCGCCGCTCCTGTCGAAGTCATTACTTTTGCTGTCAGCATACCTTCTTTTTGAATCAATTCAATTCTTAGCGTGCCAAGATGTTCAGGCTGCAGCCGAATCAGTAATTTTTCTGTGCCGTTGATTTTTCCGAATTTCGCCTGACTCATGATACGGTGAAACTCTTCCGGCAGAGCACCTGCTGTATAAGTATTTTTAATAGGCTGTAACAGAAAATTAGAGTGCGCCTGTGAGAAAGGTAATGAGACTGGCAAAGCATCTGATGACCGAACGACGTCTTGGGATGCATTGATCGATAGCGGACGAAGCATTGGGTCGTTTCTGACGGCATGCAGCAAAGCCGTTTTTCTATTCTCAGCTGCGCCAGGTTTTTCATTTATACTCTCCAGTGTTTTTAAAATTTTCGAAATGATTTCACTGTCTTCAAAGTAACCGCCTTGCATCCGGACTCTTAATGCCGCCTTTTTTATCGCTTCTAAAGCTTCGGATGCCTTCGGTGTAAAGTGTTTTTCAATCGGTTCTTTTGCCATATATTCTGCCACTTCATAAAGCAGCACCAACGATTCAGGGGAAATCCCTTTTCCGGAGGTGAGCTCTGTCACAGCAGATTTATAATCAGGTAACGAGTATGAATTGGACTGTAGCATTTGATTTATAACTTCACTAAGATGTTGATCAGTCTTAACATCTCCTGAGAAGTATTTAGCAGTTCCAGCATGATATCCCCCATTTGAAGGTGAATGTTCAGAGTCTGCCGGCTGCTGAACGGCCGTTTTTTCTTCAATATACCCCGCAGACTCTCCTGCCTGATCCGCATGAATCAATTTATCCATTACCTGTCCAAAAGCGGTCACTTCATCCCCTTTTGGTTTATTGTTTTGCTTAGGTGAAATGTTGTTCCCTTGATTGTTCATTACTACATTGAGTACCATTTGGCCACTTCCCTGCAAGAAAATTACGATTCTTGTTGTGATATTAATTCTGCATATTTTGCTGCTGTTTCAGCAGGCATTTTTTCAAGAATTTGAGCGATTTTTTCTGAAGGGAGCTGGGACAAAATCCGGACAGCTTCATTTTCTGACATATTCACAAGTACCGGTGCGGCTGCTTTTCCGGACATTTCTTTAAAGACAGCAATGATTTCACTTTTTTTTTGAACTTCTGTTTCATTATTCTGCTGTAAAACTCCAAGCTCACTTTTAAGCAGTTCATTCTCTGATTTAATCTCTTCCATTTCATTTTTTCTGCTTTCAAGTTGCTGTTCCAACCCGGCAATTTGGTCGTTTTTTTCCTGCATATTCTCTTCAGCAAATGTCGTTTCCTGTTTTTTCACTTTGTCGACAGCTGCCTCGTTCTCTTTGCCGTCTGCAATGAATGGGATATTGATTCCCGCCTCCTCCGCTTTTTCTGCGATATTTATGTCCAGCAATGAAATAACGGTGAAAGCAGCAACCAGAATGAATACAGCGGGAATAACGATTAGAAGCAGTAGCAATTGAAATTTATTAGGAGGTTTATTCTCTGAAAAATCTTCATCTGAAAGTTTTTTATTGTTTTTTTTCATTTTTTCACCTGTTTTTATGATTCAAATACTGAATAATGGAAATCTCATTCATTTTCTCGTTCTCTATAACCTTTTGAACTGCAACAAAATGAAGCTGATCGTTTTCCCTTAGTTTTTCATACTTCTTTACTTCAACTGCTGTTTTTTTTAACTCTTCTTCGTGCCATTGCATAGCGGATCTGGATTCAACAACCAGTTTTTGCTGAAAACTAATACTTTTTTCTATATTTAATAGAAATTGCTGAGTATGTCTAAGTTTTTGGACTGAAAGACCATTTATGATGGCTGCAGATTGAGCGTCTTCCATCAATTCTTTCTTTTTCAAAAGCTGATACAGCTTCCGGGCAGTCTTCTCAAACGTTTCCATAGCTTCCCGATAACAGCCTTCCGCTTCTTTTTTTTCTCGTTCTTTAACGTTTAATATACGCTCAAACCGAAATGAATTTAGCACTTTCTCACTCACCTTTTTCACTGAGTTCTTCAAGCTGACCGACACTTGCTGATAAACCGATCTTTTCATTCACACCCTGGCATAATAACGAATTAATGAGCGGATTAAACATAATTGCCTGGTCTATATCCTTCGAAGATCCCTTTTTATATGCCCCTATATTAACCAGGTCTTCCGCCTGTTCATATGTACTAATAAGATTCCTTATTTTATTTGCAGCATTGGAATGAGCGGTCGGGATGATGTAATTCATTAAACGGCTGATGCTTTTAAGAGTATTTATAGAAGGAAAATGTCCCTTGTTTGCCAGCATCCGGTCCAGCACTATATGACCGTCAAGTATACCTCGTACAGTATCAGCTATCGGATCGTTCATATCGTCGCCTTCTACCAGCACGGTATAAAAAGCGGTTATGCTTCCATATTCATTGGTTCCTGTCCTTTCCAGCAGCTTCGGAAGAATACTAAATACTGAAGGTGTATATCCTTTCGTTGCCGGAGGCTCTCCTACGGCTAACCCGATTTCCCGCTGAGCCATGGCAACTCTAGTGACAGAATCCATCATCAGCATGACATTAAAGCCTTTGTCCCGATAATACTCCGCAATAGCAGTTGCAGCAGACGCCCCTTTTATTCTCATTAACGCCGGCTGGTCAGAGGTGGCTGCTACAATAATGCTTTTTTTCATGCCCTCCGGTCCCAGATCCTTTTCTGCAAACTCTCTGACTTCACGGCCGCGCTCACCAACTAGGGCGATTATGTTTATATCTGCTTTTGTATTTCTCGCGATCATGCCCAACAAAGTACTTTTTCCTACTCCGCTGCCTGCAAAAATCCCCATTCTCTGTCCCTTCCCAACAGTCAGCAAAGCATCAATCGCTCTGACACCAACCTCAATCGGTTCAGTTATAGGCTGACGGGACATCGGGTTAGGCGGGAGTTTTTCAACATTCACCATCTTCATGTCGTACGGAAGTTCCGTACCATCTATCGGAATACCAAGAGGATCCACAATTTTGCCGATCTGCGCATCACCTGCTTTTGTCTCAAACTGCCTGCCGGTTGATTCAACGAGATTGCCTGGTGCTATGTCATGCATGGAGGTAAATGGCATCAGCACCACGCGGTCCTCATTAAAGCCGACCACTTCAGCCATGATCGTCTTTTCACCATTTTTAGTGCTGGAAAGGGGATGGATATAACAAATTTCACCTATTGAACATTGCGGACCAGTTGTTTCAATCATCAGTCCAATAACTTTTTTTACTTTTCCATAGTACTTTGCCGTTACAATAGACCGAACATGCGGAATCAAATCAGCAGCTTTCATTCAGGATCACCTATTAAAATTAATAATTGATTCTTCAATTCTTTTAATTGAGCATCAACGCTTATATCAATTCTCCCTTTATCGCTTTCGATAAAACACTGGAATGGTTCTAATTTCTCGTCAGGGTAAAGATAAACGTTGGCAGTGGAAGGAAAAATAGTGTATAAATCTTCCTCCTGTTCTTTCACATGCAGATACTGGCTTGGAGATATATGTATATTAATATCTTTCATTTCTTTTGCCTCTTTTAGTCCCATGTGGATAATAGGAAGAAAATTATCAGGTTTTTCTTCAAGCTTTTGATTCAATATTTTTTCGGCTGCTGTAATCGAAAGCTTCAGGATGACTTCTTCATTTTGCATTAAGTGATTTTCCAGCGTGGCCTTTGACGATGAAACAATTTGTCTCGCTTCCTCTATTAAAAGGTGTATGTCAGCATACGCTTTTTCTCTTCCATCTTCATACCCTTCGGCAAATGCTGATTCATACGCTGATTTTTGCAGTTCTATTTTTTCATTTTCCCAGCTCAGTTTTTGATCTTCTATTTCTTTTATGATCGTTATTTTGTCCATTTCCGCCTGTTCAAGAATGGCAGAAGCATTTTTTTTTGCACTTTTTATAATGGCGCTGGAATCCATACCAGCTACAGTTTTCCGCACCAGCCCTTCGGCATTTTCTGATGTTGTAAGTAACTGAAAGGGAATGACTTTTGTTTGGAAATTGCCGGAACCGATACTTTCTGATTTAATGATTCTAGACAATTACATCATCTCCCCCGCCCCTGGCTACGATAATGTCTCCGGCTTCTTCAAGCCGTCTTATTACCGCTACAATATTCGATTGAGCTTCCTCCACATCTCTAAGTCTCACAGGTCCCATAACTTCCATTTCGTCTCTGAAACTTTCTGCCATACGCTGGGACATATTTCTGAACAACACTTCCTTAACATCCTCTGCTGAGACTTTCATAGACAATAGAAGATCTTCATTTGGAGAGTCTCTTATTACACGCTGTATAGAACGGTTATCAAGCGTTACGATATCTTCAAATACAAACATTCGTTTTTTAATTTCTTCAGCGAGTTCCGGATCCTGTATTTCAAGAGAATCGAGAATTGTTTTCTCTGTTGCCCGATCCACTCCATTCAGCACCTCTACAATCGCTTCAATGCCGCCTGTTTCTGAATAATCCTGCTGAACGGATGAGGATAATTTTCTCTCCAGAACAGCTTCAATCTCACTTATTACTTCAGGACTTGTACTCTCCATCACTGCGATGCGTCTGGCTATATCTGTTTGAATATCATGGGGCAGCGCAGAAAGGATTTTCCCTGCCTGCTGAGGGTGTAAATAAGAAAGAATTAATGCAATCGTTTGGGGATGTTCATCCTGGATAAAAGTAAACAATTGCATCGGGTCAGCTTTTTTTGCAAAATCAAATGGCTTTACGTGGAGTGATGATGTTAAACGATTTACAATCGCTTTTGCTTCATCTGGTCCAAGCGCTTTTTCAAGAACTGAATTAGCATAGCTGATTCCACCATGAGAAATATAATCCTGAGCTAAAGCAATGGTCTGAAATTCTTCAAATATTTTTTCTCTCGCCTCTTTTTCCACCTTTCGAACAGCTGAAATTTCTAACGTTAAACTTTCAATTTCTTCTTCATTTAAATGTTTATAAACAGATGAAGCAGCGTCCGGACCCAGTGAGATAAGTAAAATAGCTGCTTTTTGACTGCCGGTTAATTCCCTAGCTTTCTTTGACATCAAACTTACACTCCTAATCCTTAGCAATCCAGGATCTTAAGAGCTTAGCAAAGTCTTCAGGCTTTTCCTGGGCCATTTTTTCTATTTGTTTTCGCCGAATTGTTTCTTCTGATTCTCTTTCTTGAAGTAAATCTGGCGCAACTGTTGAAAATTCCTGTTCCCCCGGAAGCATATCCTCTTCCACTGTCATCACATTCCTCTTTCTGGAACGAACAATGTAGATGATCAGCGCAGCTATAATAACAATAAGGAGGCCGGCGCCTGCATAAATCCACCATGGCATGGAAGGTTCCTGAACTGTTTCTTCCGCTCCAACCCTTCCATTAAAAGGCTGTAGTGAAACGACCACTTTTTGATCTAACTCTTCCTCGGTCAGCTCATCTGAAAATTCGTTATCAATGGACGTTCGTATAATGGTTTCCAGCATAGATTCGATGTCATCGATACGATTTTGAGGAAGAGAAGCTTCATTTTCCGGTTCTGGCGGTTCAACCATTACCTGAAAACCGATATCCCTGATACGGTAAGGACTTTCAACAATATTTTTTTTGATACGGTTAACGTCCTTATTTATGGTCTCTTCTACGTTTTCATAATTGCCGTTACCCTCTGAGTTTTCTACAAATCCAGTCAAAGTATCTCCCGGATCTCCAGCTTCTGTCAGCCCGCCAGTGTTTTCATTTCCCTCAAATGTTTCCGAGATTCGCTGTGCACTTATTTCAATGCCTTCCATGTTTTCTTCATCAACCGGGCTAATTAAGTTTTCTTCTCTATTTTCCTGATCAAAATCAATATCTGTTGTTATGGATACCATTACTTTGTTTTGTCCCATCAATGTACCAAGCATCATTTGAACCTGTCTCTGCAGGTCACGTTCGATCGTTTGCTTAATCTCCATTTGATCCATTACATTGGCACCCGCAAAAGATGAATCCGGTTTTTCAAAGTCGAAATATTCAAACAATTGATTCATGATGACGATATTTTCTGGAGGGAGGTTGGGTATGCTCTTAGAAACCAAATGATATAACGAGGATATTTGTCCATTATCAAATTGGTAACCCGGCTTCGTATGTACAACAATGGAAGCAGATGCCTGTTCGGGTGAATCGTTTAGAAACACCGCTTGTTCCGGAAGTGTAATCATTACTTTGGCATCCTGCACACCGTCAATGCTTTTGATCAGCTCAGCTAATTCTGTTTGCATTGCTTCCATTTTCAATACCTTGAATTCATTGTCTGTCATGCCGAATCCAGCATTTTCACTGAAATAGGAATAATCGATATTACCTGTCTGCGGAAGCCCTTCTGCTGCAAGCTCTACCATAAGTGTTTCTACTTGCTGTTCAGGCACTAAAATAGCAGTCCCATTATCCACTATTTCAGAGGCGATCCCCCTGCCATCAAGGTTTTCTTTAATCATTCCCGTTTCAGACGGGGTCAGGTCACTATATAAAGGCGCCATTTCACTCCGGGTTGAAAGGACTGATATAAACAAAATAATCAGCAGAAAAACGAATAATAATACTCCACCATATATCAGCTGTTTTTTGGATTTTTGTTTAAGAAATTGCATTACTTTAAAGTTTATCTTTTGAAATATTACGTTCATCGTAATCCTCCGGTTTTTCGTTTACAGTCACTGCCTAAAAAATTGAAATTATTATACCGACATTCTCATTACTTCCTGATATGCTTCCACCGCTTTATTTCTTAATTCCATTGTCAGCGCTAATGATACAGATGCCTTCTGTGAGGTAATCATGACATCGTGCAAGTCTATTTTTTCACCTTTAATCATTTTTTCAGTCGCCTTATCACTTTGAACTTGGGCATCATTCACTGTCTGTAGAGAATCGTTTAGCATTGCAGCAAAACTTTGCTGTGCTTCATATGGTGAACTTTTTTTAATTACTTGATCGTTTGACGGACGAAAAGATTCAAGTGCGGTAGTATTTATAGATTGAATTGGCAAATTTGTCATCCTTTCGTTTATGATTTTCCGATTTGAAGAGCACGCATCATTATTGATTTATTTGCATTAAATACCGTTACATTTGCTTCATAAGAGCGAGTAGCTGACATTAAATCCACCATTTCCCTCAAAGGGTCGACATTCGGCAATCTCACATACCCTTCTTCGTTTGCATCGGTATGTGAAGGATCATAAAGTAATTCCCCAGGACTCTCATCTTCTATAATTCCTGAGACGGTAACTCCATCCCCTGTTTTTGATTTGTTCATTTCAGTTTTAAGGAAAGATGTAAAACCTTCTCCTTTTTCCTGTACCATAACCGATTTTCTTTTATATGGCTGCCATTCCCCATTTTCAAAAACAGCTCTTGTTGTATTTGAATTTGCCATATTGGAAGATATTACATCCATACGTAGTCTTTGGGTTGTTAAAGCTGAAGCTGTTACATTCATCGACTGGAACAATGGATTATTTCCCTCCTCTGATAACAGAATTTAACGAGCCGAATTTCCCACTGATTCGTTCCACCAGCGCATCATAATATATTTGGTTGGTAGCTAATTCTGCCATTTCACGATCCATGTCAACACCGTTGCCATTTTCTCGCACGCTATACATTTTGGATGTTATTGTTGAAGAATTTTGTGATGCTGAAATAGGGAAATGACGGGGATCAGATACTTTTATACTAGAAGATGACATTTTCATTTCACTTTGTAATATTTCATTAAAATCCACATCTTTTGACTTATAGTTTGGCGTGTCGATATTTGCAATATTATTAGAGATGACTTTTTGCTTAACTGAAGAGTAATGCAAACCTTGTTCTAATTGACTTATTGATCCTGAAAATAAATTCACTCATACACCCCAATTCCCTTTATACGACAAAGTTCGATAACAATCGATACTGTATAATAAAACACTTATACATCATTTTACTGTTACGTTTAACTATAGTCTATAGGATTTTCAAAATATTTATAGGCTTAAAGAACCATTTTTTAAAAATTACTTTAAGTCCGGTTTATTTATTATATTTATTAAAACAGGTTTTTAAAAACTAATAATCTCTGCTAAATCAGCGTTTTACAATAGATCCTTGTTACATTTGTAATGTTTAAGAAATTTTAGTGATAAATTTATCCATCTTTTACGAGCTCCTTTTACAGGGTGATGCTTACAAAACAAATAGAGCATTATAGTAGTGCGATGAACCGAAAAGAGTAAATTTGTTTAATGAGGACAAAAAGGAGTTAAGGTCAGGAGCGAGGAATTCGGGGAAAAGTTATGATCTTCTTCACAGATTCGTCCTTGAATATAAAAAACCCCGGTTAAGGGACTTATAAAGCGTCCGTTCGCCGGGGTATCACTCTTATCTAAAGAGCATTTACTATTAGTTATTTTTGATATGATCAAGCTCTAGCAGGAATTTATCATTTAATACTTTGATGTAAGTTCCTTTCATTCCAAGAGAACGGGATTCAATTACACCGGCACTTTCAAGCTTTCTAAGCGCATTAACGATCACAGATCTTGTAATACCTACACGATCAGCGATTTTAGACGCTACAAGCAGTCCTTCATTTCCATCAAGTTCTTCAAAAATATGTTCGATTGCTTCTAATTCGCTGTAAGATAGAGAGCTAATCGCCATTTGAACAACAGCTTTGCTGCGGGCTTCTTCTTCAATTTCATCAGCTTTTTCACGAAGAATCTCCATCCCAACTACAGTAGCTCCATATTCACCCAGAATCAAATCATCATCTTCAAATGTTTGTTCAACACGCGCAAGAATCAGCGTTCCCAAGCGTTCTCCGCCCCCAATGAATGGAACAATAGTGGTAAGTCCTTTTTTGAAAAGGTCACGATTTTCTACAGGAAAGGCTGTGTATTCACTGTCAACATCAAGGTTTGCAGATGTCTCTGAAATATTAAAAAGATTTTTTGTATACTCTTCTGGGAACTGACGGTCTTCTAACATTTGTTTCATACGTTCGTTTTCAATTTGCTGGTTAATTGCAAACCCCAAAAGTTTTCCTTTTCTGCTTAAAATAAATACATTTGCTTCAATTACATCTGAAAGCGTCTCTGCCATTTCTTTAAAGTTAACCGGCTTACCTGCAGATTGTTGAAGCATCGAGTTGATTTGTCTTGTTTTACCTAGTAAATTCATTGTTATCATTTCCTCCTACATTCTCATAAATCGTTGTATTCGTAATACTCATCTTTCCCTATACAGAGATAATCAAACCTTAAAGAATAAACTCGCTTAAATCTTTATTTTTCGCAATGGTCTGCAATTTGTCATCTACATAGCCTGGAGTGATGGTAATTGTGCCAAGCGAAATATCAGAAGCCTCAAACGACAGATCTTCCAGCAATTTCTCCATAATTGTATGAAGTCGTCTCGCCCCTATATTATCAGTATCCTGATTTACCTGATAGGCAATTTCAGCAAGTCTTCTGATAGCCTCTGTAGTGAATTCCACTTCAATACCCTCTGTTCCTAATAATGCTACATACTGCTTAATAAGCGCCTGATCCGGTTCAATTAAAATACGCACAAAATCATCCACAGTCAGTTTTTGAAGCTCCACTCGTATCGGGAAGCGCCCCTGCAGCTCAGGGATTAAATCAGACGGTTTGGCGATATGAAAAGCACCAGCTGCAATAAACAGCACATGATCGGTTTTAATCGGTCCATATTTAGTGGTGACAGTTGAGCCTTCCACAATCGGAAGGATGTCCCGCTGCACACCTTCTCTGGATACATCAGCAGAACCTGAACCTGAAGATTTAGAAGCAATTTTATCAATTTCATCAATAAAGATTATGCCCATCTGTTCTGCACGATTTTGTGCTTCCTGTGTAACTTCATCCATATCGATTAATTTTGCGGCTTCATCATGTATTAATACTTTTCTGGCATCTTTTACTTTCAATTTACGCTTTTTCTTTTTTTTGGGCATTAAGTTGCTTAGTGCGTCTTGCATATTCATGCCCATTTGTTCCATACCTGAACCCTGCAGCATATCAAACATAGAAGACATCTGCTGTTCATCCACTTCGATTGTGACAGTCTGCTCTTCAAGCTCCCCATCATGCAGCCGTTTTTTTGTTTCTTTTCGCTGGTCTTTAATTGTTGCTTCTTCTTCTTTTTGATCCGTTGAACTTTCGTCTGAGGAGTCACCTCCGCCAAACATCATTTCAAATGGATTTTTAAAATTTTGTGATTTCTTAGCAGATGGCACCAGCAATTTCACTAAGCGCTGATTGGCATTTTCCTGCGCTTTCTCCTGGACAGAAATCATTTTTTCGCCTTTAACGATCCTGACTGAGGTTTCCATTAAATCTCGCACCATCGATTCAACATCACGGCCGACATATCCAACCTCCGTAAACTTGGTTGCCTCTATCTTAATAAATGGAGCACCCACAAGTTTGGCGATTCTGCGGGCAATCTCCGTTTTACCGACGCCTGTTGGCCCCATCATCAATATATTTTTCGGTATAATCTCTTCACGAAGTGAGGTATCCAGCAGGTTGCGTCGATAACGGTTCCGCAAGGCTACAGCGACCGCGCGTTTGGCATCTCGCTGACCGACAATGTACTGATCAAGACGTTCGACAATTTGTTTGGGGGTTAGTTCTGATGATTTTGCCATAGTCCCACTCCTTTATAGCTCTTCTACTACAATGTTGGTATTTGTATATACACATATATCAGCCGCCACATGTAATGCAGCGTCAGCGATTTCTTTTGCTGTCATGGTGTCGCCTGCATGCGTTTTTAATGCACGGCCTGCAGACAATGCATAATTACCGCCTGATCCAATGGCAAGTATTCCGTCATCCGGTTCTATAACTTCTCCGGTGCCGGACACCAGCAAAAGCCCCTGTTGATCCATTACAATTAACATGGCTTCAAGACGGCGCAGCACTTTATCACTGCGCCACTGTTTTGCTACTTCAACAGAAGCGCGCTGCAGATTGCCATTATACTCCTGAAGCTTTCCTTCAAACATCTCAAACAGTGTAAATGCATCGGCTACGGATCCGGCAAATCCAGCGATAACCTGCCCGTTGAATAGCTTCCTTACTTTACGTGCCGTATGCTTCATGACGACTGCATTTCCGAATGTAACCTGGCCATCACCCGACATTGCAGATTGCCCTTTATGCTGAACAGCAAAAATCGTTGTTGCATGAAATTGATCCATTCCGATGCCTCCTTCATGTTTAACGCGTTTTATGTATCACGCTCTAGGATGAAAAGAATTGTATGTTCTGCGCAAGTGCTCTTTTGTTACATGTGTATATAACTGAGTAGATGAAAGATGTGCATGCCCTAACAGCTCCTGCACCGTTCTAAGATCTGCTCCATTGTTTAATAAATGAGTGGCAAAGGTATGTCTGAGCATATGTGGATGGATTGAAGCCGTTAAAGATGTCTTGTTAATAAGATTTGAAAGCATATGTCTGATTCCCCGGGCAGTAAAAGGTTTCCCCCTGTGATTTATAAAAAGGGATGAATAAAGCTCTTCCTTTAATAGCTGAGGGCGGCTTTTATTAACATACTCCGTTAATGCATTCCGGGCAAATTCTCCAAAAGGTACATACCTTTCTTTTTTCCCCTTGCCCTTAACCAGGAGAGTGGACATTGCTAAATCAATATCTTTCATCTCAATCGTCGTACATTCACTTACCCGAATACCAGTCCCGTATAAAAGTTCCAAGATGGCTTTGTTTCGCAGATCAAGGGCACTTTCCCCTTCACATGCTGAAAAAAGCTGCTCCATTTCATTTTCATAAAAAAAATGTGGCAGCCTGCCCTCTTTTTTGGGATGCAATACGTATGACATTGGATTAACTGATTGCAGTTCTTCCCGCTGTAAAAAAGAGAAAAAGCTGCGCAGGCTTGAAATTTTTCTCGATACACTGGATCGGGAATATTTCTCCTGGTGCAACTGAACTAAATACAGCCTGGTATGAACATCATCAACTTCCTTCAGATCCCCGACTCCTTCTTTATTTAAAAAAACATAGAAGTGTTCAAGGTCATGAATATAATGCTCAATTGTTAAAGAAGAATAATTTTTTTCTGTCTGCAAATAATTAACAAACTGCTGTTTAGCATCGATAAATGCCTGAATCATCTTCTCACCTCACAAAAGCCTCTAAATTCTAACATGAACTAGAGGCTTTGGCAATAAATATTACACTTTTTTCACAAAGTTCTGAATTGTTTCTATCGCTCTGTTAGCATGCTGTTCTGCTCGTTCTTTCTTGCTTTTTACTTTTTCTTCTAGATCAGGAAATAACCCAAAATTAGCATTCATAGGCTGAAAATTTTTCGTGTTTGCCTGGGTGATGTATCTGGCCATGCTTCCAATTGCCGTCTCAGCGGGAAATAGTACAGGCTCTTCTCCCAGTGCAAGTTTAGCAGCGTTAATCCCCGCTACCAAGCCGCTTGCAGCAGATTCAACATATCCCTCTACACCCGTCATTTGACCGGCAAAGAACAGGTCTTTTCTTTCTTTGAACTGATAGGTGGCATCAAGCACCCTCGGGGAATTTATAAAGGTATTGCGGTGCATAACTCCGTACCTGACAATTTCTGCATTTTCAAGACCTGGAATTAAGCGAATTACATCTTTTTGAGGGCCCCATTTTAAATGTGTCTGAAATCCTACAATATTATATAACGTCCCTGCAGCATCATCCTGTCTAAGCTGAACTACTGCATAAGGTCTTTTTCCGGTCTTAGGATCTTCCAGTCCAACAGGCTTCATTGGACCAAATAATAAAGTCTTTCTGCCTCTTTCTGCCATAACCTCAACAGGCATGCATCCTTCGAAATAAATTTCTTTTTCAAACTCTTTCAATGGAACAACCTCTGCTTCGATCAGTGCATCATAAAATGTATTAAACTCCTCTTCGTTCATTGGACAGTTTAAATACGCTGCTTCGCCTTTATCATAACGTGATTTTAAATATACTTTAGTCATATCAATGCTGTCTTTTTCGAGAATGGGAGCAGCCGCGTCATAAAAGTACAGGTATTCTTCTCCTGTCAGTTCCTTCAGCTCTGATGCCAGTCCCTCAGTAGTAAGTGGACCCGTTGCAATGATCGTTGTTCCCGCCGGAATTTTGGTAACTTCTTCAGAAAATACGGTGACATTGGGATGATCTTTCACCCTTGACGTTACATGACCGGCAAACTCATGACGATCCACAGCAAGAGCTCCTCCTGCCGGAACAGCGCATGCATCTGCCGAGCTGATAATAACTGAATTCAGCCTGCGCATTTCTTCCTTTAATACGCCAACCGCATTCGTTAAATTGTTGCCACGCAGTGAATTACTGCATACAAGTTCAGCAAATTTATCTGTATGATGCGCTGCTGTCTGACGAACAGGTCTCATTTCATAAAGGTTTACAGCAATACCTCGTTCTGCAAGCTGCCAAGCCGCTTCACTGCCTGCCAAACCTGCTCCCACTACATTTACTACTGGTTGTGTCATAGTTTTATTCCTCCTTGCGCTTCATAGCCATTAAATAGTTTATCATATATGTGCAAACAAGAAAGAGCCTGACGCATCAAGCCGCCAGGACCCTTAATTGGTTATTGCTGATGCTCTTCTTTGTAATCACAGGCTGAGCATTGAATTTGATTTCCTTTTTTGAGCTTTTTCTCTATAAGCATTTCATTACATTTCGGACATGGGCGGTCGATCGGTTTATCCCATGAGAGAAAATCACATGTTGGATATTGGTCGCAGCCGTAAAATATGCGTTTTTTCTTGCTTTTCCGTTCGATTACATTGCCTTCCTTACATTTAGGACACTTAACACCAATTTCTTTTACGATCGGCTTAGTGTTTCTGCAATCCGGAAAATTACTGCAGGCCATAAACTTTCCATAACGGCCCATTTTAATGACCATGGCATTGCCGCATTCTTCACAATCTTCACCGGCATATTCATCTTTAATTTCAACTTTTTCCATTTCTTTTTCCGCTTTGTCTAAATGTATTTCAAAATCTTTATAAAATTCATCAATGATACTGACCCAGCGAATTTGTCCCTCTTCTACACTATCCAGGTCTTTTTCCATTTTTGCTGTAAATTCCACATCAATAATTTCGGGAAAAAACTCCACAATCAGTTCAAGAACGATTTCTCCAAGTTCAGTTGGAATAAAGCGTTTATTATCAAGAGAAACATATCCTCTTTTTTGGATTGTATCAAGTGTAGGAGCATAGGTTGACGGTCGTCCAATCCCCAGTTCCTCCAGCACCTTAACGAGTCTCGCTTCCGTGTATCGTGGAGGCGGCTGGGTAAAATGCTGCTTTGGATCAATTGTATCAGATTTGGCAGTTTCCCCTTCCTTTAAGTCCGGAAGATAGTTTTCTTTTTCTTCAGACTGGTCGTCACTGCCTTCAATATAAACTTTCATAAAGCCGGGAAACTTAACTTTTGAACCTGTTGCCCGGAATTGCACTTCGCCATTTAATAAATCCACACTCATTGTATCCATTACAGCAGGCGACATTTGACTTGCAATAAACCGGTCCCAGATGAGTCTGTATAATCGGTGTTGGTCTCTGCTTAAAAACGGCTTCATGGCAGCAGGCGTTCTAAGAGCGCTTGTAGGACGAATTGCTTCATGGGCGTCCTGAGTTTTAGCTGTTTTCGCTTTGGGCTTTTGCGGTGTCTGCTGCACAAATTCCTTGCCATATTCAGATTCAATTACATTTTTTGCTTCCTCTTTCGCAATATCGGAGATTCTGATGGAATCTGTACGCATATACGTAATTAATCCGACTGTTCCTTCTTTTTTTCCAAGTTCAATTCCTTCATATAACTGCTGTGCAAGCATCATTGTTTTTCTTGCACGGAAATTTAGCTTTCGGGCTGCTTCCTGCTGCAAAGAAGAAGTAATAAAAGATGGGGAAGAATTCCTTTTTCGTTCTTTTTTCGTTACATTCGAAATTGAAAAATCCTTGCCCTTCACTTGCTTTAAAACATCTTTAACGTCTTGTTCATTTTGAAGTTTCTTTTTCTTTCCATTAATTCCGTAAAAGTTAGCATGGAACGTATCTTTTCCCTTTTTAAACGTTCCATCAATCGTCCAGTACTCTTCTGGCTGAAAGTTTTTTATTTCATTTTCACGATCGATAATTAATCTCACTGCAACAGATTGCACTCTGCCGGCACTTAAGCCTTTTTTAACTTTTTTCCATAGTATAGGACTTATGTTATAGCCTACCAGACGGTCCAAAATTCTTCTTGCCTGCTGGGCATCGACTCGGTCCATATCAATTTTGCGTGGATGCTTAAATGATTCTTTTATGGCATCCTTTGTAATTTCATTAAAAACCACTCTGCATTCAGAGTCCAGATCCAGATCCAGACTATGAGCCAAATGCCAAGCAATTGCTTCACCCTCACGATCCGGATCGGCTGCAAGATAGACTTTTTTTGCTTTTTTAGCAGCGGATTTTAATTCTTTCAGAACAGGGCCTTTTCCCCTGATGGTAATATATTTTGGTTCAAAACTGTCTTTTACATTTACGCCCATCTGACTTTTAGGCAGATCTCTAACGTGCCCCATTGATGCACGAACTTTATACTTTTTTCCTAAATACCGCTCGATTGTTTTGGCTTTAGCGGGTGATTCCACGATAACTAAAAAATCTGACATTCAAAGTCCTCCCCAGAGGTAATCTATCTGTAACTATTTATGTGTAACTATATGTGTACTGGCTAAATTTTGTCAATATGTTTTACATTGTCAATAAACATAATTAAACACATTTATTCCCTTATACTGCTTGATTGATAACGTTTTCCTGACGTTTAAGGAGAAAAAAACCTTCTTATGTGCAAGAAAACGTCTGAAGCACAATGTAAACTATATTTTTTTAAAAAGCAACTATTTTTAACGAATTCCCCATTCTTCTGCAATATGCTGTGCACATGTTATTAGCACTGCACCTTGCCTGATTAAATGATTCGTACCCTGCGATAATTCATGATCGATCGGGCCTGGCAGGGCAAAAACATCTCTTCCTTCTTCCAAAGCTCTGTCCACGGTGATCATTGAACCGCTCCTTAAAGCCGCCTGAGTGACGAGGACTCCCCGGGACAGGCCTGCTATTATTCGATTTCTGCTGGGGAAAAAGCGTTTATCAGGACGCAAGTAAGGGGGATATTCTGAGATTAAGAGCTGGCTTTTTATCATTTGCTCATAGAGCTTAGTATGAGTTGAAGGATATTGATAATCAAATCCTGCTCCGAGTACTCCAATTGTAAACCCATTCATTGCCAGTTGATGCGCTGCGCCATCTGCCCCCTGAGCCATGCCGCTAACAATGCAGATATTCATATCAATGAGCGGGGGAATTATTTTCTGCAGACTTGAAATTGTGTACCGATCTGCCTTTCTTGCACCTACAATCCCCAGAAAATAAGATGCGTTTAAATGATTCACATTTCCTTTTGTATAGATAACTGCCGGAGGGTCATAGATTTCTTTTAATTGAGGAGGATAATGATTGTCAAAAATAGTAATAAAGGATACTTGTTTTTGTTTGAGCTGGTTTATTGCGCAGGCAATGCATGTGGAAGAATGATAGTCTTGGAGCCTGATTTTCTGGCTTGAGGATAGTTTTAAAGCTGAGGGCCAAAATGGAGAGGAGCTTTTTTCCCAGGAGGTAAGTGAAGGATCTAGAGAAAGCCATTCCAGAAGCTGTTTGTTCGAAAGAATATGACTGTAATGGATGTGCAGAAGACGATTTTTTACACTGTTTACCGGCATGTTTAACCTCCAATTTTATAAGTTAAATAACCCCTGCGTTAACAGGGGCTGTTTGATGATCTTTTTAGAAATTAATGTGTTTTACACTGATCGTAAAGACCTTTTTCTTTTAAAACTTTAATTAGGGTTTCACCCATAACAGAAGGCGTATCTGCAACTTGAATGCCGCACTCGTTCATTACCCTGATTTTCTCTTCAGCCGTTCCTTTACCGCCGGAAATGATGGCGCCTGCATGGCCCATACGTTTGCCAGGAGGTGCAGTCGCTCCGCCAATAAAGCCTACAACCGGTTTAGTCATATTAGCTTTAACCCACTCTGCTGCTTCTTCCTCAGCCGTTCCGCCAATTTCACCAATCATGATGACAGCATAAGTGTCTTCATCATTGTTAAAAGCTTCAAGTGAATCAATGAAGTTAGTTCCATTTACTGGATCTCCACCAATTCCAACTGCTGTTGACTGGCCGATTCCTTCTTGTGACAGCTGATGAACTGCTTCATATGTCAGCGTACCAGAACGTGACACTACTCCAACATGTCCTTTAGTATGAATATATCCAGGCATAATCCCGATCTTACATTCGTCAGGTGTAATAACACCAGGGCAGTTCGGTCCAACCAGACGTGTTTTTTTGCCTTCCATATAGCGTTTTACTTTTACCATATCGATTACAGGAATGTGCTCTGTAATACAAATTGCCATATCCAATTCAGCATCTACTGCTTCTAAAATGGCATCTGCTGCAAATGGTGCCGGAACATAGATAACTGAAACGTTTGCGCCAGTTGCTCTAACCGCAGCTTCAACTGTATCAAATACAGGAACTCCTTCAGCCTCTGTACCGCCTTTGCCAGGCGTTACTCCTGCAACGATTTTCGTGCCGTACTCAAGCATTTGCTTAGTATGGAACAGGGCAGTTGCACCCGTGATTCCTTGAACTAATACTTTTGTATTCTTATCAATAAAAACACTCATTTATGCTCCCTGCCTTTCTTAGCCTACTAGTTCCACAATTTTTTGAGCTCCATCAGCCATCGTTTCAGCTGCAACGATATCAAGACCTGATTCATTCAGGATTTTCTTTCCTAATTCAACATTTGTTCCTTCTAAACGAACAACCAACGGCACGTTAAGCTCTACTTGTTTAGCAGCCTCAACCACACCTTCAGCAATAATGTCACACTTCATGATGCCTCCGAAGATGTTAACAAAGATCCCTTTAACAGCATCATCAGATAAAATGATTTTAAATGCTTCAGTAACTTTCTCTGCTGTAGCACCGCCCCCAACATCAAGGAAGTTAGCGGGGTCTCCGCCATAATGCTTAATGATGTCCATGGTTGCCATCGCCAGTCCTGCACCATTAACCATGCAGCCGATATCGCCATCAAGAGCAATGTAGCTAAGGTCGTATTTTGATGCTTCAATTTCTTTCGCGTCTTCTTCATCTAAATCACGGAATTCCATTACATCCTTCTGACGGTATAAAGCGTTTGCATCGAAGTTTAATTTTGCATCGAGCGCCATTACATTTCCGTCTCCGGTAGTAACTAAAGGATTAATTTCTGCAATAGAGCAGTCTTTTTCAACAAACATTTTGTAAAGGCCCAGCATAAATTTAACGGTCTTGCCAACCAGTTCCTTCGGAATATTGATATTAAAGGCTACACGGCGAGCCTGGAATGCGGTTAAACCCACTACAGGATCAATCGTTTCCCGGAATATCTTCTCAGGTGTTGCTTCTGCAACTTCTTCAATTTCCGTTCCGCCTTCTTCAGAAGCCATCAACGTAATGCGGGAAGTGGCACGGTCCAGCACCAATCCAATATAATACTCGCTTTTAATATCGCATCCTTCTTCTATCAGGATACGTTTTATTTCTTTTCCTTCCGGACCTGTTTGATGTGTAACAAGTGTTTTCCCAAGAAGTTCTTTAGAATATGTACGCACATCATCTAAATTTTTAGCGATCTTGACTCCGCCAGCTTTACCGCGGCCGCCTGCATGAATCTGCGCTTTGACCACTGTGATAGCAGTGCCTAGTTCTTTCGCTGCTTCCACCGCTTCTTTTGGTGTGAACGCGACATAACCGCGTGGAACGGATACCCCATATTTTCTGAGGAGTTCCTTCCCTTGATACTCATGGATATTCATGTTCCATCCTCCTATCAAACTCTTTTGAAAAATAGACTGCGCTTTCATTGTATTAAAGTAAAGTGGCTGTGTCTACCATTTCCGACGAACTTGTGAAAAAAGCGACAATTAAAGATATTCTGCTGTTTTTTTATTTTTATTAAAATGAAAATCCTTCACCTATCAAACTCTTAACAGGTGAAGGAAATATCGATTCAATTATAGAGAGCTAAATAGGCGTCAGCAGTCCAATATGCATCGCTGTAACGATTTAATAATAACTTAAGCCAATATTAGTCAAAACGAATTAAAAACCCATAAATGAAGCCTCTATGTACTCTGACGGGTTAAACGAACAACGTTTCTCTTTCCACTGACTATTATTCCCTAACTTGCCCAGCCATCGACTTTACAGGTGCAAAGCTTATTCGATGTTCTTTACACGGCCCGTAGTTATGTAATCCCTCAAGATGTTCTTTAGTTCCATAGCCGGCATTTTTCTCAAAACTGTAATAAGGATGGCTCCCGGCAAGTTCAATCATATGCCTGTCTCTTACCACTTTAGCCACGACGGATGCAGCAGCAATAGAAACACTTCTGGCATCCCCTTTTATAATTGATTGCTGGGGAATATCACCTTCTACAGTCATGGCATCTATTAACAGCATTTCCGGCGTGCGGTTCAACTGATTAATTGCTCTTGTCATAGCAAGCTTTGTAGCCTGATAAATATTTATTTGGTCAATCTCCACTGCACTGGCAAAACCAACCCCTACTGAAACCGCTTGTTTATTTATTTCCTGATATAGCTGGTTTTTCAACTTATGAGAGAGTTTTTTTGAATCATCAAGTCCTGGAAGATAAAAATCTTCCGGCAGGATCACAGCTGCAGCCACTACAGGTCCGGCAAGCGGCCCTCTTCCAACCTCATCAACACCTGCGATCAGATTAAAGTTTCCGGCTCTTGCTGATTCTTCAAATTTACTCATCTCAATAAAGCGTTCATGGAGTGCCTGCTTTTTTCGGATTTTATTGTCAAACGCTGTTAGAAGTTTTGCTACCCCTTTTCGGGGATCTTTCTTTAACTGTTCAATTCTCGGATCAGCCATCGAATCAATGGTTTTTAATGCTTGTTCAATTTCTTTAATTGATTGAGTCATGATCAACGTCCTTATAAATAATATCGGAGATAAAATAAAGACCCCGAACAAACCAGGGTCATTTATTTTCTGATGCAGCTTTTTCTAAAACATCCAAATCAAATGTCAGCGGGCCAAACTGCACATTGCGAACATCCCGTACAATCACTTCAGCTGTTTTGTCAAAATCAATTGTACCGCCAGCCATCAAGCAGCCTCTTCTTTTGCCAATTGCTTCAAATAATTCAACCACGTCTGAAGGTATTTCCTCTAATTCATAACGTTTTTTCAAACGTTCCGGATAATAGGTTTCTAAAAACTTCAATGCATATATAGCTATTTCGTGAAGGTTTAACAGCGTATCTTTTATAGCGCCCGTTAATGCCAGACGATATCCTACTTCCTGATCTTCAAATTTCGGCCAAAGGATCCCGGGAGTATCTAATAGTTCCATTTCTTTTCCTACTTTAATCCATTGCTGAGCTTTTGTTACACCCGGTCGATTACCTGTTTGTGCTATATTTTTTTTCACAAGGCGATTAATTAAAGTGGACTTTCCGACATTGGGAATTCCCACAATCATTGCTCTTACTGCACGGGGCTTTATCCCCCTCGATTTCATGCGGTCCCACTTTTCTTGAAGGATGTCCATTGTAGCTTTATGAATTTGCTGCAGCCCTACACCTTTATCCGAGTTAATAGCTAATGCACGTATCCCTTTTTCTTCAAAGTAAGCCACCCATTGTTTGGTTCGATGGGGATCCGCCATATCAGCCTTATTAATTAAAATAAGACGGGGCTTTTGATTAATTATTTCATCGATCATCGGGTTTCTTGATGAAATCGGTATTCTTGCATCTACTAATTCAAAAATAATATCTACTAATTTTAATTTTTCCGTTACCTGGCGCCTTGCTTTAGCCATATGACCCGGAAACCATTGAATTGTCATATCATCACTCCTAATTTTGACTATTGGTTTTGTTCATTTATCAGCCGGGTTTCTTGCAACGGCCAAAAAACAAGGTTGGTATCACCAACAATCTCCTCTATGTCAATCGTTCCTATATGTCTGCTATCCTTGCTGTATCTTCTGTTATCCCCCATAACGAACAGCTGACCTTCCGGAACACGTTCATCACCGGTAATCTGCTCAAGAGTGAAATCATTCGTCAGGATGCCTCCTGCTAATTGTTCTTTAAAGCCTTCTAAGTATGGCTCACTTACCGGCTTATCATTGATAAATAATTGATCACCTGAATACACTATTTTATCTCCAGGCAGACCGATTACCCGTTTTATATAATCGCGTTTTTCCGGGGCATGAAAAACAATTACGTCAAATCTTTCAGGAGTGGAAACTTTATAGTTGAATTTATTTACAATCATTCTATCTCCATCCTGAAGGGTTGGCATCATGGACAAACCATCAACAACGATCGGGGTAAATAAAAAATAGCGAACAGCTGCCGCAATTAAAACAGCGATAAATAATGCTTTTGTCCACTCCCACCACTCGTTTCTTTTTTTCACTTTATCCAGCCTCCGCTACTATACAGCAGTACAGTGAGATTCTTATAGTCATAATTGTAGCATAAATTGTGATTTAGAGGCATATATTGGCTATTTCCTGCCTCACACTCTTATTTACACATCATTTTCGTGACCGTTTCAAACTGTTTCAGGTCAAATAGACCATTGCTGTTCCGCTCTTAAAAACCTCTGTTGGCAGATGTACATCCTGTTTACCAAAGCTTAACAAAAAAAAGAAGCTTGCATGCAAGCTCCTTCTTTTACTTAAATTATTATCGAATCTCTTTAATGCGGGCCGCTTTACCACGCAGATTGCGTAGGTAGTAAAGTTTCGCACGGCGAACTTTACCGCGACGCACAACCTCAAGCTGAGCAATCTTTGGTGTGTGAACAGGGAATGTACGTTCAACGCCTACGCCGTAAGAGATCTTACGAACTGTAAATGTTTCACTTACTCCACCGCCACGGCGTTTAATAACAACACCCTCATACACCTGAATACGCTCACGGGTTCCCTCTACAACCTTAACGTGTACTTTAACAGTATCACCAGGTTTGAAAGACGGAAGATCCGTACGTAATTGTTCTTGAGTAATTTCTTGAATTAAGTTATGCATCGATTTCAACTCCTTCCAACAGATGCTCTTGCCTCACTATTGCCTGAGCAGCGGAACACCGTTTTCAATGGCCTGTTCACATTCCGTAAACTTGGCACAAGATTTATAATACCATAGCGCACGCTATCATTCAACTATCTTTTTATCTTTTTCCCATTCTTCTATCCATTTTTTCTGAAGAGAAGTGAGTGGATAACGTTCAAGTAAATCAGGGCGTCTCTGCCATGTCCTTTTAAGTGATTCTTTACTTCTCCACTCTTCAATATGCGCATGATTGCCTGACATTAAAACATTCGGAACTTCATGCCCTCTGTAAGTTGAAGGCCGGGTGTAGTGAGGATGCTCAAGCAAGCCGCTTGAAAATGAATCTTTAACAGCAGATTCAGCATTCCCCAATACCTCAGGAAGCAAACGAACCACACTGTCAATTACAACCATCGCACCAAGCTCACCGCCTGTTAAAACAAAATCTCCTATCGATATCTCATCAGTTACAAGATGCTGGCGGATACGCTCATCATATCCTTCATAATGCCCGCAAATAAAGATAAGATGTTCTTCCTTTGAAAGTTCTTCTGCTTTCTCCTGTGTAAAGCGTGCACCCTGCGGACACATAAGGACCACTCTCGGCTTTGTTTCATTTGAAGCCAGAACATCCATCGCTTCAAATATCGGCTCCGGCTTCAGCACCATCCCCGCACCGCCGCCATAGGGATAATCGTCTACAGACTTTTGTTTGTGGGGAGAATATTCACGGAAATCTACCACATTCAACTGGACAGCATTTTTTTCCTGCGCTTTTTTTAAAATCGATTCTCCAAAAACGCCAGCGAACATAGACGGAAAAAGAGATAATACATCTATTTTCATTCTAAAAGACCCTCTATAACTTCTATCGTTACTTGTTTTAATTCCACATCTACGCTTTTGACCACCTGTTCGATATATGGAATTAATACTTCTTTACCATCCTCAGCGGCAACAACCCAAACATCATTCGCGCCGGGTGAAAGAATCTCTTTCACTTCACCAATGTATTCATTATTGATTGTTGTTACTTTGCAGCCAATAATTTCATGGTAGTAATACTCATTTTCATGTAAATCAGTTAGTTGTTCTTCCGAAATTTTGAGCATTCCTTCGCGAAAATGTTCCACCTGATTTACGTCGTCGTAACCTTCAAAGGTTAATAAATCAAAATTTTTATGTTTTCTATGGCTTTTTATCGTTAATTCCTTAGGATCGCTATTCTGGTCTTTAAACAAAAAAAGAACGTTTCCAGGTACATATCGCTCATCCGGGAAGTCCGTTCTGGAAATGACACGCACTTCACCGCGTATGCCATGCGTATTTACTATTTTCCCAACATTAAACCAGTTTTTCATTTCTACCACCTCTGTCTGATCTCTTTCACCATGCCATCTTCTAGTACAATGATCGGCTTTTGATCAGGATGCCAAATACTGCCCTCATGCAAATCAACGAGCGTATCTGTTTCCATCAGCGTATATTCCGTTCCCATGGGTGTTTCCTCAATCGATTTTACTTGTGCCTGTGATGATCTGATAAATTGTCTTCGTTTATTTAATTCCTGCTGGATTTTCTGTTTAACTGCATCGGTATTTTGCTCAAACTGCTTTTCAAGTTTTTTTTGTTGAAAGATCAGTTGATCGCACTCTTTTTCAGCTCTGGTTATTTTTCCGTTTAATGATTCTTTCAGGCGGGATTTTGATGAATTTGTCATAATTTCTTTCACAATGGTTTTCTGCGTGATTTGCATGATTAAACTCCCCCAATTCTGAAATTCTACATATGGAAAAAGGGAGGACTGGTCCTCCCTTTACTGATCCACTATTTCTAATACGGTTCGCTTTTGCTGCTGTGTTGCCACACCAGCAAAAGTGACTGTACGTATAGCTTTCGCAACTCTGCCTTGTTTGCCAATGACTTTCCCCATATCGTCTTTATCGACGAAAAGTCTGTATGTGATAGAGCGCTCAGTTTCGGCTGTCTCTACGCGTACCGACTCTGGGTGATCTACAAGAGGCTTGACAATCGTTTCGATAAGCTCTCTCATGTACGAGTCTCTTACTTGCCGTGTTTAGCGTTATGGAATTTTTCCATAATGCCTTCATTTGATAATAAGTTACGTACTGTATCAGATGGCTTTGCGCCGTTGTTCATCCATTTAAGAATTAGGTCTTCTTTAAGGTCAACAATTGCTGGGTTAGCAACTGGGTTGTACGTTCCAACTGTTTCGATGAAACGGCCGTCACGTGGTGAACGAGAATCTGCTACTACAATACGATAGAATGGGTTTTTGTTAGCTCCCATACGTTTTAAACGAATTTTTACTGCCATTTTAAATTGCACCTCCGAATAGTTTCACACAAGATAGTATAATATCAAGGGTTAGATTGTTTGTAAAGTCTTTTTTCTTAACACACTGATTTTTTTTTGATTTTCGCCTTTATTGCATAAATGGAAAGTTAAATCCACCGCGTTTTTTGCCCTTTTGCTGGGCAGCTGTCATTTGTTTCATCATTTTTTTCATTTCATCAAATTGCTTGAGCAGACGGTTTACTTCCTGAATGGTTCTTCCGCTGCCTTTGGCAATGCGTTTTCTTCGGCTGGCATTAATAACCTCCGGGGATTCCTTCTCTTTCATCGTCATCGATTTGATAATCGCTTCAACATGACCGAGCTGTTTTCCATCCACCTGAAGATTGTCCATCCCCTTCATTTTGTTGGCACCCGGGATCATTTTAATTAATTCATCCAGCGGTCCCATCTGTTTAACCTGTCCCAGCTGTTCTAAAAAGTCATCCAGTGTAAATGAAGCAGTGCGAAGCTTCTGTTCCATTTCCTTTGCCTTCGTCTCATCAACGTTGGTCTGGGCTTTTTCGATAAGAGACAGCATATCACCCATTCCCAGTATACGGGATGCCATTCGTTCAGGATGAAATGCCTCTAACGCATCAAGCTTCTCGCCCATCCCGACAAATTTAATTGGCTTTTCTGTAACGGATCTGATGGACAGGGCTGCACCCCCACGGGTATCGCCATCAAGTTTTGTTAACACAACACCGGTGACCCCGATTGCATCATCAAAGTTTTGCGCAACATTCACCGCATCCTGACCTGTCATTGAGTCCACAACTAAAAAGATTTCGTCCGGGTTTGACAATTCTTTAATTTGCTTCAACTCATCCATCAGTGTCTCATCTACATGCAGCCGTCCGGCAGTATCAATTAAAACGTAATCCTGATGATCTGCCTTCGCTTTTTCGATCCCCGCCTTGGCAATTTCTACAGGACTAACCTGATCACCCATTGAAAATACGGGCAGGTCTAATTGCTTGCCCAGCGTTTCCAGCTGTTTGATGGCTGCCGGTCGATAAATATCTGCGGCTACAAGCAGAGGTTTACGGTTGTGTTTTTTACGCAGTAAATTTGCTAATTTACCGGTAGTGGTTGTTTTACCTGCTCCCTGGAGCCCGACCATCATAATAACGGTGGGCGGTTTTTTTGCAACAGCTATCTGGCTCTGCTCTCCGCCCATTAATTCTGTTAATTCTTCCTTAACGACCTTTATAACCTGCTGGCCGGGCGTCAGGCTTTGCATAACTTCTTGACCTACTGCACGCTCACTTACACGTTTAACAAAGGTTTTAACGACTTTAAAGTTAACATCCGCTTCTAAAAGTGCAAGGCGAACTTCTCTCATCATTTCTTTGACATCCGCTTCATTCACTTTCCCTTTTCCACGGATTTTTTGGATGGAGCCTTGCAGTCGGTCGGCTAATCCTTCAAATGCCATATGTGCAGCCTCCTATTCCAATTTTTCAAGTGAATCAATGATCGGCAACAATTGAGTAGCCTCTATTGGTGATTTCTTTGCAGCTGCTCTTAATTGATCAATCATTTTCGCACGCTCTTGAAATTTCTGAAAAAGCAATAGCTTTGACTCATATTCTTCAAGCATTGCTTCGGTTCTTCGAATATTATCATAGACTGCCTGTCTACTCACGTCATATTCATCCGCAATTTCACCAAGAGAATAATCATCCAGGTAATATAGGGACATGTAGCTCCGCTGCTTGGGCGTTAACAACATTTGATAAAAATCAAATAAAAAATTGACACGGGTCGTTTTCGCTAGCATGACATGTCCTCCCTTTGTTAAGTGAAAAGCCTTTACACTCAAATAATACCGATTACCGTTCTTTCTGTCAAGCATAGCCGCATAATTGGCATATGGACGGTTAGTTCAACTCTTCAAGCTCTTCATCAACAAGGTCTGCAAATAATCCATAAACATATTTTTCAGCGTCGAATGGCTGAAGGTCATCCATTTTTTCACCTAGACCTACAAATTTTACAGGGATTCCAAGCTCCTGCTTAATCGCTAAAACAATTCCACCTTTAGCCGTTCCATCAAGCTTCGTTAACACAATCCCTGTTACATCTGTAGCCTGTTTAAAGATCTTTGCTTGCGTTAAAGCATTTTGTCCAGTTGTGGCATCGAGCGTAAGAAGCACTTCATGAGGTGCTCCTGGCACTTCACGTTCAATTACTTTTTTCACTTTCTCAAGCTCTTTCATCAGATTCACTTTATTTTGCAATCGCCCTGCTGTATCACAAATCAGGATGTCCGCTTTACGCGCTTTTGCAGACTGAACGGCATCATACATTACAGCTGCGGGATCTGAACCTTCTGCGTGCTTAACAACATCAACTCCAACCCGGTTCCCCCAAACCTCAAGCTGCTCAATCGCCCCCGCACGGAATGTATCACCCGCTGCAAGCATCACCTTTTTGTCTTCCTGCTTGAACTTGCTGGCTAATTTTCCAATTGTGGTTGTCTTTCCAACCCCATTCACACCAACAAACAAGATAACAGTCAGGCCTTCTTGCTGAATTTGAAGCGCTGAACCTGACTGATCGTCACCCTGATAGATTTCAACCAGCTTTTGTGAGATCACGCTCCGGATGCCTTCTGTGTCTTTAATATTTTGCCGTCTGACTTCCATCTTCAATTCTTCAATCAGCTTCATGATCGTATCGTAGCCGACATCCGCTTCAAACAGAATTTCTTCCAGCTCTTCGAAAAAATCCTCATCCACCGTTCGGTATTTTGCTACCAGATCATTCATTTTAAAAGTGAAGCTGTCACGGGTTTTCGTCAGCCCATCACGGAATTTATCCGACATTGTGTCTTGCGAATGGGTTATTTTATCTTTTAATTTTTTAAAAAAGCTCATTTTATCAGTTCCCTTCTTAAGTTAATGCCTGCACTTCAGCCTGATCCTCTAAACGCACAGACACTAATTTTGACACACCAGATTCCTGCATGGTAACTCCATATAATACATCGGCGCCTTCCATTGTACCTTTACGGTGCGTAATCACAATAAACTGCGACTGCTGGCTGAAACGATGCAGGTATTGACTGAAACGGTGTACATTTGCTTCATCAAGCGCTGCTTCCACTTCGTCCAGTATGCAAAACGGCACTGGCCTTACTTTTAAAATAGCAAATAAAAGCGCTATTGCTGTTAAAGCCCGCTCTCCACCCGACAGTAATCCCAGGTTTTGGAGTTTTTTTCCGGGCGGCTGGGCTACAATGTCCACACCGGCATTTAATAGATCTTTAGGATCCGTTAATTTCAATTCAGCCCGGCCTCCGCCAAATAATTCTTTAAATACTTTTGCAAAATGAACTTTTACCTGCTCAAATGTTTCTCCAAAACGCCGGGACATCTCCCTGTCCATTTCTTCTATAACTTCCTGCAGGTTCTGCTTGGCATCGAGTAAATCTGTCTGCTGATCGAGCAGAAAATGATAGCGCTCTGAAACCCGGTCATATTCATCAATAGCACCTATGTTCACATTTCCTAATTCATCGATTGCCAGCTTGATTAATTTCACATGACGGCGTGCTTCTTCCGGTAAAAGCTCCAGTTGAAACTCAAGCTTTGCTCCGTTAAAAGAAAGCTCGTATTCCTCTTGAAGCCGGTTCAACCGGTTGTCAATATCCACTTCCAATCGATTAATACGGATTACTTCATCGTTAAGCCCGTCAACGAGTCCTTTATGCAGCCTTGTAAGTTCCTTCACCAGACGGTTTACCTGCTCCCATTCCTGCTGCTGGCTCACCCGGTTTTGCTTACTTTTTTCAATCGATGACATGGCTTCTTTTCTAAGCTGCTGCTTTTGATTAATCGTATGAAGCAGCACCTCGGCTTGATCTTCACCACTGTTCATCTCTTTCGATAACCAGGAAAGATCTTCTGATAAAGATGATTTTCGATTTTCAAGCTGCTTTAAAGATAATGTAATGGTTTCTTTTTCTCTTCCGAGCTGATGCAGCTGTTCCTTAGCCACAGCCAAGTCGGACTTGGCAGTCGAAAGTTTTTGTAACAGCTCATCTTTAGACGATCGCTGTGTTTCTTTTTTTGCAGTCAGCTTCTTCATTAATGAATCAAGCTGTATAAGCTTTGCATCTATATCCTGCAGCCGTTCATTTAGAGAGGATTTTTTTTCATTGATATCCTTGCTGGAATCATCGAATTCACTCATCTCTATATCATAAATCGAAAGTTGATCGTCAGTTCTTTTCAGCGCTGTTTCTGTTTCCCTGATGGAGGATTTAATTTCAGATTCTTTTATTCGAAGAGATTCACCTTTTGCACGAATGATCTCTAAATTTTTATCGAATTCGTTTATTTGTTTTTTATTTGCCCGGACTTTTTCTTCAAGCAATAGTGCGGTTTCCTCCATTTTGGGAATTTGCACAGAAAGCTGATCCAGTTCGTTTTTCCTGGATAATAGGGAAGCCCCTTTTTTTGACTGTGCTCCACCTGTCATAGAGCCTCCCGGATTGACAACATCACCCTCAACCGTTACTAAACGAAAACGGTGCTGCAAACGGGCCGCCAATTCATTGGCACCTTTTAAATCTTTCATGATTAATACATTACCAAGCAGGTTTTCAACTATCATCGTATAGCGTTCATCATAATCAAGCAAAGATGATGCCACACCGATAAATGAGGGATGCTGTTTCGCTGTCTCGAATTGATGCTGCTGTATGTTTTTAGGTTTTATGACTGACATCGGCAAAAAGGTTGCTCTGCCAAACCGGTTTTGTTTGAGAAACTGAATTCCTTGTCTGGCGTCTTTTTCAGTAGCTGTTATGATGCTCTGCATCGAACCGCCTAAAGCCGTTTCAATTGCCAACTCATACTGCTTGTCTACCGTGATCAGCTCAGCTACTGCTCCTTCTATACCTTTCAGTTTATCAGAGCGTGCTTTAAGAATTTCTTTTACCCCTTGATAGAACCCCGAAAAGTCGTCTTCCATAGCCTCGAGCATATTTTTTCTGGATTTTGCATCACTGACATACTGGTAGGCTTTATAAAGCTTTTCTTCTAACTCATTATACTCTGAATTGGATTTTTTCTTTTTTTCCTGAAGCGCTGAAAATTGCTGAACAGATTCTTTCAATTCCTGTGAAACAGCATCAAGCTCTTTTTGCAATGTTTCTTTTTTTACAAGACGTTCATTTCTTTCATTAAGAAAATGGGAATTTTGCCCAAGTAATTTATTAGCCCTTTTTCCCTGTTGCTCCAGCTGCTGATTTGCATAGTTTAATTCATTTTTAATCGTTGTTTTTTCATTTAAAATTTCAAAATAATCATTTTTAACTTGTTCTAACTGATCTTCAATATTTATTTCCAGGTTATCTACAGAACTCTGAAGCTCTTTTACTGTTTTTTGAAGATTGCCTACTTTTTCATTATGCGCTTTTGATTTCTGCCCATTATCACTTAAAAGATTTTTTGTGCCGGCAATCTGTTCAGCAAGCTCTTTCATTGCCTTGATCATTTGCTCTTCATTTTGATTGGCATTTTTCCTTCTTTCCAGGAGAACCTGGCGGTGGCCCTCAAGCTGTTCAGCTTCCTCGGTTGCCGCTAATAATTTTTTTTGCAGCTCATCCAGCTCAACATCAATCTGTGACAGATCTGTTCTTTTTTGTGAGAGCAGCTCTTCGTTTTCTCTGATTGATTCCGCCTTTTGCTCTTCCTGAATTTGCAATGCACGGTGATTTTCTTTGGATTTTTCCCACTCATCATTTAACTGTTCAATATCATGAACGAGGAGAGCCACCTCTGTACGCTTTAGCTCTTCCTTTTTTTCAAGATACTCTCTGGCGATAGAGGCCTGAATTTTTAACGGCTCCACCTGTCCTTCCAGTTCGTGGAGGATATCTTGTACTCTGAATAAATTCTCCTGTGTTTCAACAAGGCGCATATCCGCTTTTTTGCGGCGGTTTTTATATTTTAAAACACCAGCTGCTTCTTCTAAAATCACCCTGCGTTCTTCAGGTTTACTGTTTAAAATCTGTTCAACACGGCCTTGTCCGATAATAGAAAATGCTTCTTTCCCAAGCCCGGAGTCAATGAATAAATCCACAATATCTTTTAAACGGCATGGCTGATTATTTAGAAGGTACTCGCTGTCACCTGAGCGAAAAACTCTTCTTGTCACGCTTATTTCTGCATAGTCAAGAGGCAACGCTTGATCCTCGTTATCGAGAGTCAGCGTTACCTCAGCTATATTTAAAGGTTTGCGTGAATCACTGCCTGCAAATATGACATCCTGCATTTTTGCTCCTCGCAGAGACTTGGCAGATTGTTCACCCAAAACCCAGCGGATTGCATCTATTATGTTGCTTTTCCCGCTGCCATTTGGTCCGACAACCGCTGTTACGCCAGGAACAAAGTCTACGGCTATCCGCTCTGCAAACGATTTAAATCCCAGTATATCCAGTCTTTTTAAAAACATTACATTTTCACCTGCTGCGAATCCGGCTTATTCTTCAAAAATTCCAGAGCTTTTTGAGCTGCGTGCTGTTCTGCCTCTTTTTTTGAGCGGCCAGAACCCGTGCCAAGTTCTTTTTCTCCAAGAAGCACCCGGGAAACAAACTCCCGATTATGCGCGGGTCCCTTTTCTTTTAGAATCTCATAACTTAATGCACCGGAATGGTTTCGCTGAATAAATTCCTGCAGCTGGCTTTTAAAATCCATCACATGCGAAAAAGCACCGGTATTCACTTTAGGAAATACCACTTTTTCTAGTATCGTTCTCACTGGTTCCACACCCTGATCCAGGTATAAAGCACCAATAAACGCCTCAAATACATCAGCTAATAGCGCTGGTCTCATGCGCCCCCCTGTTTGCTCTTCACCTTTACCAAGCAGAATCAAATCACCAAAGTTTAATTCATTTGCAAAGATTACAAGCGAAGGCTCACAGACAATGGCGGCACGAAGCTTCGTCATTTCGCCTTCGCTCATCATCGGAAATCGTTCAAATAAATAGTGGGAAACTGTTAGTTCAAGAACAGCGTCCCCTAAAAACTCAAGGCGTTCATTGTCTTCATATGGCTTCCTGCGATGCTCATTCACATAGGATGAATGTGTAAATGCCTTCATTAATAGTTTATGGTCATTAAATTTTATGCCCTGCTGCTGCTGGAATAAACCGAATTTTTCTTCCATTCTCTTTGCTGCAGGCTGGTCTTTCCTCGTTTTACTCATGGGACTTCACCTTGCCATTTCTTTTCACATTAGTTTAAAAGAGCCATCATATAAAACAAAACTTGGCATGAAAGATCATGCCAAGTTTTACCTAACTGGTCAAAAAAGATCATCTTGGCTGGATGAATTTATTACACTTTAGCTTCTATGTAATTAACTGCATCACCAACTGTACCAATTTTTTCTGCATCTTCATCAGAGATAACCATATCAAATTCATCTTCAAGCTCCATTACCAATTCTACTACATCAAGTGAATCAGCACCAAGATCTTCTTTAAATGAAGCTTCAAGCTTAACTTCGGACTCATCAACGCCTAAGCGATCAACGATGATTTTTGTTACACGATCCATAACTTCTGCCACGTTCTTCACCTCCCTTCAATTAGTATAATTGAAAACAGCATGTAAATAAACTATTGCTTATGAATTTACATTACCATTCCGCCATCAACATGCAGGGTTTGTCCTGTCATATACGATGCATCATCACCGCTTAAGAAAACAACGACTTTCGCCACGTCTTCCGGCTTGCCAAAGCGTGCCAGCGGAATTTGTTTTCTCATTTCATTTTGGATATCTTCCGTTAGTTTATCAGTCATATCCGTTTCGATAAAGCCTGGAGCGACTGCGTTGACGGTGATTCCTCTTGAGGATAACTCTTTTGCTGCTGTTTTTGTCAGTCCGATGACTCCGGCTTTGGAGGCAACATAGTTAGACTGGCCAGGGTTTCCTGTGACACCTACGATCGAAGAAATATTGATAATTCGTCCGCTTCGCTGTTTCATCATGCTTCTTGAGACAGCCTTTGTTGTTAAGAATACCCCTTTCAGGTTAATATTCATCACATCATCCCACTCATCATCTTTCATTCTCATAAGAAGGTTATCCCTGGTCACACCAGCATTATTGATTAAAATATCAATTTTGTCAAAGCGGGTTATTGTTTCTTTAATCATTTGCTGAACCTGCTCAGAATCCCCGACATTCGCTTGAATGACAAAAGCTTTCCTGCCAAGCTCCTCTACTTCTTTAGCAACACTTTCAGCCTTTTCTTTGCTGCCGCTGTAATTTATAGCAACATCTGCACCGTTTTTTGCAAGCTCCAGTGCAATTTCTCTGCCAATACCTCTTGAAGCTCCCGTTACCAATGCTACTTTTCCTTCTAACTTCATCTTACTTCCCCCTTTAACGCCTTAACAGCTGCTTGAAGTGATTCCTCATCAAAAACAGGGAGTGTTACAGCCCGGCGGTTAATTTTTTTCACCAATCCGGAAAGAACTTTTCCGGGTCCTATTTCCACAAATGTATCTACGCCTAAATCAAGCAGTTTTACAATTGTATCTTCCCATAAAACGGGCGAATATAATTGCGCAACCAGCAGTTTCTGTATTTTGATTGAATCAAATATGGGATCAGCCGTTACATTTGCTACAACGGGAATCGCAGCGTCTTTTATCGTAACAGACGAAAGAACATCTTCAAATTTATTGGCTGCGGGCTTCATTAAGCTGGAGTGGAAAGGTCCGCTTACATTTAACGGAAGACAGCGTTTAGCGCCATTTTCCTTAGCAAGCTCAGACGCTTTCTCAACACCCTCAGCAGATCCGGAGATAACAATTTGTCCCGGACAGTTTAAATTCGCTAATTGAACTGGAAAGCCGTTTTCGGTCACTTCGTCGGTTACTCTCTTTAACGGTTCACGATCCATGCCAAGAATTGCTGCCATCTTTCCCTGGCCATTTGGAACAGCTTCTTCCATTAATTCGCCTCTTTTTCTTACTGTCCGTACAGCATCTTCAAAACTAATTGCTTCGGCTGCAACCAATGCAGAATATTCACCTAGACTATGACCAGCAACATAATCAGCATGAATGCCCTGCTCAAGGAGAACGGATAATATTGCTGTGCTCGCAGTTAACAGTGCAGGCTGCGCATTAGCTGTTTTTGTCAATTCCTCCTGCGGCCCTTCAAACATTAATGCTTGAAGACTGTCATCCAGACTTTTATCTGCCAATTGAAAGATTTTTTTTGCTGAATCATAATTTCCAGCAAGCTCCTGACCCATTCCAACAGTTTGAGATCCCTGTCCGGGAAATATAAATGCAATTTTAGCCATACTTCTACTCCTTTGATTGTCTATTTAATGATTGGGAAATTAATAACCCTACTTGCTGTTCTGCCATACTGTTCGCTTGTTTAATCGCATTAAAAATTGCATTTTCATTTGATGAGCCATGTGCTTTTATCACAGGAGCTTCAAGTCCGAACAATGCAGCGCCGCCGTATTCGGTATAATCCATCTTATTTTTCACAGCTTTTAAATCATTTTGAATAAGACCTGCAGCAATCTTAGCTTTTACTGAAGACGTAAACGTATCTTTTAGCATACCAAATAATGCCTGTGCTGTGCCTTCAAGTGTTTTTAACACCATATTTCCCGTAAAGCCATCAGTTACGACAACATCAGCTGCCCCGTTTAAGAGGTCTCTTGATTCTACATTCCCAATAAAATTAACATCTGATTCTTTCAGTAAAGTAAAAGCCGCCTTCGTTAGTTCGTTGCCTTTCCCTTCTTCTGTTCCAATATTTAAAAGGCCGACAGTGGGACGGGTAATACCTCGGACTTTTTCAGCATAGATGCTTCCCATAAGAGCATATTGAACAAGATGCTCAGGTTTTGCATCAGCATTGGCTCCCAAGTCCATCATTACAAACCCTTTTCCATCAATTGTTGGAAGGGTTGGGGCTAATGCCGGTCTTTCAATGCCTTTAATCCTGCCGACAACAAATAGTCCAGCAGCCATTAGTGCACCTGTGTTTCCAGCAGATACACATGCCTGTGATTCGCCGTCCTTTACTGACTGGGCCATCAGAACCATGGATGCATCTTTTTTTCTGCGTACAGCCCTCACCGGTTCATCAGTGCTCAGTATGGCATTTTCAGTATGTATAACTTCTATATTGCGATCATTTGTTAAATAAGGACGAATCTTTTGCTCATCACCAAAAAGTTTTACTGTTAAGGAAGGGATATCATTGACTGCCTTTATTGCTCCCAAGACAATTTCTTTTGGCGCATGATCTCCACCCATAGCATCCACTGCAATTATCACGTTATATTTCCTCCTTTAACTGGGTAGTGGAACGATACATTTCAAATTCCCCTTTAAAAACGAGAATTTGCTCTACGTATGATTTCACTACAACAGTTGTGCGGTGATCATCCCTGCCGCTCACTCTCGCCTTCGCTACCACCCGCTCACCCAACTGGACAGGCTTGCTGAATAAAATATGCGCACTGGCAGTAAGAGCTAATTCATCATTAATGACTGCTACCGCAAGTGAATTAGCCTGAGCAAAAAGGTGATGCCCGCGCATAATTTGATTTCGCTGAAAAACATGTTCCTGTTTTACATCAAAAATAGAAATAGCATTGTCATCAAGTTCAATATCTATAATTTCACCGATTACTTCGTCGATTGGAAGTGACCGGACTTCGCCTTCAAACGTTTGCTCGGCTACATTTTTAATTCTTTCACGAAGTTCAGGAATTGAAAGTTCCATCCGGTCCAGTCTGATTGTTTGAACACTGACCTGGAACCGCCTGGCCAAATCATCATCCGTTACAAATGGTGTTTCTGTAATGGTCTGCTGTAATCTGGCCTGTCTCTCTTTTTTTGATAGTTTCATGTTTTCACCGCCCGCTACTAGCACTAGGTACTAATAGGAGTATATAAAGAAAAGAGACAGAATGCAACTGCATTCTGTCTAATCAAGCTTGCTTCCACTAAGGATGCCCTCTTCCACCAGGTGATCCCTGAGAGGTTCAAATCGTTCTTCTGTCCAAAACGACTGGCTTTCAACCAATTTATGAGCATCGTCTCTTGCAACCTCAAGAGCTCGATAATCATGAACCATATCTGCCACCCTAAATTCAGGAAGCCCGCTTTGTTTACGGCCAAAAAAGTCTCCAGGTCCCCGAAGTTCCAGATCTTTTTCACTTAGAACAAATCCATCATTCGTTTCGGTCATTATTTTCATTCGCTCTTTGCCAACTTCATTTTTAGGATCAGCCAACAATATGCAATAGGACTGGTCGCTTCCCCGACCAACTCTGCCCCTTAACTGGTGAAGCTGAGATAACCCGAACCGTTCAGCATCATAAATAACCATTAACGAAGCATTCGGAACGTTTACGCCTACCTCAACCACAGTGGTCGAAACAAGAATATGAAACTCATTTTCGCTGAATGCTTTCATTACCTTTTCTTTTTCGTCAGGATGAAGCCTTCCGTGCATCAGGCCAACAGAGAATCTGCCCCAAAAAAATTGTTCAAGCTGCATATGTACATCAATCGCATTTTGAACATCGAGCTTGTCCGATTCTTCAATCAGCGGACAAATGACGTACACCTGCCGTCCTTTATTTAATTCTTTTTCCATAAACGTTAAAATCCGATCAAGCATGTTTTCCTTTGCCCAATAGGTCTCGATAGGTTTTCTGCCTGCTGGCATTTCATCAATTATCGATACATCCATTTCCCCAAACACGGTAATGGCAAGGGTTCTTGGAATTGGTGTTGCCGTCATGAACAACACATCAGGATTTTCTCCTTTTTCTCTCAGCACTCTGCGCTGATTTACTCCAAACCGGTGCTGCTCATCGGTTATCACAAGTCCAAGATTTCTGAAATTCACCTCATCCTGAATCAGCGCATGGGTCCCGATCATGATATCAATCTCTCCTTGAGCCAATTGATCCAGTAGAAGAGCCCTTTTCTTTCCTTTTACGGAGCTGGTTAATAACGCGACAGTTATTCCAATAGGTGAAAATAGCTGGTTTAAAGATTCAGCGTGCTGTTCTGCAAGGATCTCTGTCGGGACCATAAGCGCTCCCTGAAACCCTGCAGATATCGCTCCGAGCAATGCAATGGCAGCAACAACCGTTTTACCCGATCCTACGTCCCCTTGCAATAAACGGTTCATGCGATGCGGAGAACGCATATCCTGGAAAATCTCCTCTAAAACTCTCTTTTGAGCTGCAGTTAATGGAAAAGGGAGCCTTGCAGTAAAGGCAGTTATGTCATCTTCAGAATAAGAGATGGATATCCCCCTTGACTGTTCCCGTTCAATTTTCCTTAAGGCCTGCATCTTAAGTTGAAAAAGTAAAAATTCCTCATACACGAATCTTCGTCTGGATTGCTTCATTTCCTCCGGGTTGGCAGGAAAATGCATGCCAAATAGAGCATCACGGCGATTTAACAAACGGTATCGCTGAACAAATTCGATTGGGATCGGATCAATGATAAATGATTCAGAGCGGTTTAATGCCTGGTGAATCAGCTTCTTAAGCACCCTGTTTGTCATTGCGCCTTTCAGAGGGTATACGGGAGAAAATTCTTCCTCTCCCTGCTGAGGGCCCAGCTTAAACGTTTGAGCAGTTATCATTTGCCTATGACGATCCCATTTCCCCGTTACAGTTATTATATCCTGGACATTTATTTTTTTCTTCAGGTAGGGCTGATTAAAAAAAGTCACCTTCACACTATGTGGACCGCTCAACAATCGAATCGTTAATCTGGATTTTTTCTTTCCAAAAAACTGAATGGCAGGTTCACTGTGAACCCTGCCTTCAATGGTTACACGTTCTTCGTGAGCAGCCTCAGAAAGATCTTTTACACGAAAATCATCATATCTGTACGGAAGATAATTTATTAAATCGTTAATCGTTACAATTCCCATGTCAGTTAGCTGCTGGGCGGTTTCTTCACCAACTCCATTTAAGTTTGCAACTGATTCCCCAAGCGGTTCATTACCCTTTTTTATCAAGTGCGAATCCAAAAATCTTCGCCTCCAGCTCTCGTCCTGTAGGAGTAGCCGCAAGACCGCCCTGAGCTGTTTCCCTTAAGGCCACAGGCATTGTCTGACCGATTTTATACATTGCATCAATTACTTCGTCGCATGGAATTCTGCTTGTGACTCCAGCAAGTGCCATATCGGCTGCAACCATCGCATTTGCAGCTCCCATTGCATTTCTCTTCACACAAGGCACCTCAACAAGCCCTGCAACAGGGTCACATACAAGTCCAAGCATATTTTTTAATGTAATTGCCATGCCCTCAGCGCATTGTGCAGGGCTTCCGCCCGCCATTTCCACGATGGCTGCTGCTGCCATACCCGATGCGGACCCCACTTCAGCCTGGCATCCGCCGGCAGCTCCCGATATAGACGCATTATTGGCAACAACAAAGCCAAACGCACCTGATGTAAATAGAAAACGTATCTTCTCTTCACGGGAAGGGTTAAGTTTGTTTTGAACTGCAAAAAGTGTTCCCGGAACAACCCCTGCCGAACCTGCCGTCGGCGTAGCACATATAGTGCCCATCGCAGCATTTACTTCGTTGGTGGCAACAGCCTTGCTCACAGCATCCAACAATAGGTCGCCTGAAAGCGATTTGCCGGTTTTAATGTAATTTTGAATCAGTACAGCATCCCCGCCCGTCAGACCGGAATGTGATTTAACACCCTGCAGCCCCTTTTCTACTGCTTCTTCCATGACCACCAAGTTGCGTTCCATTTGAGTTAAGACATCCTCCCGGGAACGATTTGTCACTTTCATTTCCTGTTCAATCATAATATCTGATATTTTCTTGTTTTGAGATTCAGCCATCTCCACAAGTTCCGCTACATTCCGAAACATATAATTTCCTCCTCCGCTCTTTGCAAGCGTTATCATCTGCCTATATCTAAATAGTTAATTTGCGATTCTTGTTACCTGTGTTACTTCAGGGAGCTGCTTTAGTTCTTTTAGTACAACTTCCTCGACATTCTGGTCCACTTCAATGGTCATCAATGCCATTTGTCCAATATCTTTTCGGGATACATCCATATGTCCAATATTAATTTTATGACTTGCTAAAATATTTGAAACTGCAGCAATAGCTCCGAACCGATCATCGTGTACAACGAGTATTGCCGGATGGTGTCCTGTAAGCTTTAATTCAAAGCCATTCAATTCTATAATTTCTATTTTTCCTCCGCCAATAGAGATGCCAACCAGTTCCATTTCCCCATTGTCATCTCCAATTAGAATACGCGCAGTATTAGGATGATCTGTAACAGCTTCTTCTTCTCTTATTCGAATTTTGATTTTTTTCTTTTTTGCATGTTCAAAAGCATTTATAATACGTTCATCGTCTGTTTCAAAATCCATTAATCCGCCTATTAAAGCTACATCAGTACCATGCCCCTTGTACGTCTTAGCAAAAGATCCGTAAAAAGAAATATTGGCCCATTTCGGTTCCCTGCCAAATAGCTCTCTTGCCATTTTTCCAATTCTTGCTGCACCTGCCGTATGGGAAGAAGAGGGCCCAATCATTACAGGTCCAATAATTTCAAATACGCTTTTATATTTCAAACTGTTCTACCACCTTGTCTATGGTCTCTTAATTTTTATAAACAGAGAAAAAAGAAGGGTATATTCACCCTTCTCTTCTATTTTCTCTCTAATGAGAGAGGAATACAATCATCATCCCTATTCAATTGCAAATATATATGAATAAAGCGGTTGTTTACCGTTATGAATTTCCAATTCCACATCATCAAATTCATTTTCTATATAAGATTCAAGCTCTTGCACTTCTTCTTCAGACACGTCTTCGCCATAAAGAACCGTTAAGATTTCTGATTCTTCATCAATCATTTGACCGAGCAGTTTTTTAACTGAAGAGGTCCGGTCTTTATCGCTTGCAACAATCTTGCCTTCCGCTATACCCATATGGTCATCTTTTTGAATAGATATTCCATCAATTGTCGTATCCCGAACAGCAAAAGTGACTTGACCTGTCTTCACATGATTCAAGGCTTCTTTCATGCCTTCATAATTTTCAACAAGCGAAGCCGTTGGATTAAAAGCTAAAATAGCTGACATTCCCTGAGGGACCGTTTTTGACGGCACCACGACTGCATCTAAATCTACTACTTCAGCTGCCTGTTGTGCGGCCATAATAATATTTTTGTTATTTGGAAGGATAATAACTTTTTCAGCATTTGCTTCTTCAATCGCCTTAACAATGTCTTCAGTGCTGGGGTTCATTGTCTGGCCGCCTTCAATCACATTGGTTGCCCCGATGCTCTTAAACAGTTCAGCAATGCCTTCTCCCATCGAAACTGTAATAACAGCAAATTCCTGTTTTTCCTTAGGGGACTCACTTTTACCTTCAGCTCGATGCTTAGCCCCAACAATCTCTGTATGTTGTTCACGCATATTTTCAATTTTGATTTTGATCAGGCTGCCGTAGCGCTGTCCATAGGAAAGTGCTTCGCCAGGCTGCTCTGTATGAATATGAACCTTAGCCATTTCTTCATCAGAAATAACAAGCAGAGAATCTCCAAGCTCACTTAATTCATTTCGGAATACAGTTTCATCAAATGTTTTCCCGGAGTTATCATTTTCAAGACTTACCATAAATTCAGTACAGTAACCAAACTCAATATCCTCTGTATTCATATATCCCTGAACACCGATATGATGCTCTGCGCTGACCAGATCATCCATAGATGGCGTTACAGGAGAATTATCAATCTTTTCACCTTTGAGTTCAGCAAGGAAGCCTTCATACACGTGGACAAGACCCTGTCCGCCGCTATCAACTACTCCCACTTCTTTAAGCACCGGCAGCAGATCAGGTGTTCTTTTTAAAGAAGCCTTCGCTTCCTTTAAAACTTCCTCCATAAATATAACAAAGTCCGTTTCCTTCTCTGCAACTTCCAATGCTTTTTTTGCTGCATCTTTAGCCACCGTTAAAATCGTTCCTTCAACTGGTTTCATTACAGCTTTATAGGCAGATGCAACACCGGCATCAAGAGCCTGGGCGAATTCAAGCGTATTTAGGACGCTTTTCGTTTCAATTGTTTTTCCAAATCCTCGGAAAAGCTGTGATAAAATGACGCCTGAATTTCCCCGGGCACCCATCAGCAGCCCTTTTGAAAGAGCCGTCGAAACTTTGCCAAGGTGATCTGTTACATTTGCTTTAACTTCTTTTGATCCACTTGTCATGGATAAGTTCATATTTGTACCGGTATCTCCATCAGGCACAGGAAATACATTTAAAGCATCTACCGTATCCGCATTATTGGACAAATTGGTTGCCCCTTGTAACACCATTTCGGCAAATTGCCTTCCATTTAACTCTTTAATTGACACGAAACTTTCCTCCTCATTACGGGTGTGTTACCCGAACTCCCTGAACATATATATTGACGGACTCAACTGAAAGCCCGACAGTTTTGTCCAATGTATACTTCACTGTTGATTGAACATTGTGTGCCACCTCAGAAATCTTTGTTCCATAGCTGACCACAATATACATGTCGATGTAAACCTTATCGTTTTCCTGACGAACAATCACGCCTCGTGTGAAATTTTCACGACGAAGGATATCTGTTAAACCATCTCTGATCTGATGCTTGGACGCCATTCCTACGATCCCGTAACATTCAATCGCCGCCCCGCCAGCAACCATTGCGATCACTTCGTTTGAGATATCAATTTGTCCAAACTTTGTCGTTAATTCAATAGACATGCATTGCTCCCCCTTTGGATACTGTCTTGGCTAAAGTCATTTTACTATACAATCAGCGGTTTTAAAAGCTAAACCGGCAAACATCAGCATTGGCGCGGGCAAACATCCATTAAAGTTATCACATTTTTGCGCCTGCGACTCCCCTGATGTCCGCTTCGCCCTGTAGTTAATTTGGCTATCCGGCTCTTGGAGGCAGCGCCTGGGGTCATAAGCCACGCTGCCATTCAGGCATAAAGCGCCTGATTGGCACCGCGTCTTATGCCTGTCGCCGCTGAACGCCTCCAAAAGCACTTAATATGTAAAGGAAAAAAACTTGATAGGGCTCTTAATTTTTATTGCATAATGAAAGTAGGTGTGGTAAATTAATTAAGGTGTGATTGACTAAGTGAAAGATTGAAACAGATTGTTTTCAGCTTCATTTGTGAGGAGGGGAATTAAATGGCGAAACAGTGTGTTGTAACTGGTCGTAAGACTCGTTCAGGCAACGCTCGCTCCCACGCTATGAACGCTAACAAGCGTACATGGGGCGCTAACCTTCAAAAAGTTCGTATTCTTGTTGACGGTAAGCCTAAGCGCGTATGGGTTTCTGCACGAGCATTGAAATCCGGTAAAGTGGAACGCGTATAATAATGGATTTAACATAATAAGAAGGGGAGCTGATATGATCAGCTCCCCTTCTTATTTATGTTACGCGTTCTTTTTAAAAGCTCCCAGCATCGCTTTCACAATTCCACCAAGCACTCTAGGTAATTTTATAGAATAAAATCGCAAGTGGACCTCCCCCATTCCGACTAAGGATCAACTTTTGTCCTTACTTCTTACCATCATAAGTATGCCTGTACTAAAAGAAATAGACGCAATTGGTTCAATAATTTCATTGCTTATTGTCCGGGTGCTCCCAAATACTGCATTATAATTTGTTAATGTGTACTTAACGCCTGTTAGAGAAAGCCCTTCTACTTCATTAGTCATAGGGATAAACGATAAGTACTGAAAATCTTCACAATTCTCGACTTTCCACTTCCCTGCTTTCAACATGCGTATCCTATTTTGTTCATCCTCAATTTCTATTAAGCGGGTGTAATTAAGCGCTTTTTCTGATGATAGAAGCTGGAGATTTCCCATAAAGTGATCCAGCCTTCCACCCGTTGCTCCGAGAATTTTAATATCTGATTGCTGCTCGATAGCCCAATTTAATGCCAGTTCCAGATCTGTTTCATTTTTCTCAGCATTTGCCGTTTCAACAGACTGCACGACCGATCGGATGAATTCCAGTTCAACAGCTGATACAGAGTCAAAATCACCAAATGCCCGGTCAACCCTAATGCCTGCATCTAACAGTGTCTGAGTTCCGCGATCCACCCCCACCCATATCGCATTTTTATGGTCTAATGACTTAAGCCATTGCTTGTTTACATCTGCTCCACCTACTAAATAAATCAACAATACCACTCCTTCTACTTTATGTGCCGGGAAGCCATCTATTCATAAATTAGAAAATAATATAATTATGTAAACTAAAACCTCACTTGTTTATCACAAGTGAGGTTTTGATTAGGCTTTTGCGCTCGAACGAATTAATTTAATGGCTGCTGCCCGGTCCTGTTTACCATATACAGCAGATCCGGCTACAACGACGTCTGCTCCGGCCTGAACACAAGCACTCACGGTTTCTTCATTGATACCGCCATCAACTTCAATTTCAAAATGCAAATTATTATTTCTTTTAATAAGATTGAGTTCTTCTATTTTATCAACCATGGAAGGAATAAATGATTGTCCGCCAAAACCCGGATTAACCGTCATGATCAAAACCAAATCCACATCATTAAGTACATGCTTAATTGCATCAACCGGCGTATGCGGATTCACCACCACTCCGGCTTTTACTCCTGAGCTTTTAATTAATTGTATAGTACGATGCAGATGTTTTGTAGCTTCAACATGAACGGATATAATGTCAGAACCTGCATTTGCAAACTGTTGAATATAGCGTTCAGGCTGATCGATCATCAGATGAACATCAAGCACAAGCGAAGTAACCGGACGAATGGCATCAACAACAAGTGAACCCAATGTGATATTTGGAACAAAATGTCCATCCATTACGTCAATGTGAATATAATCTGCTCCCGCTCTTTCAACTTCACGTATCTCATCTCCAAGCCTTGAAAAATCAGCTGATAAGATAGATGGTGCGATTTTTACCATTTTAATACCTCGGCTTTCTTGATTTAATTTCTTCATAAAATTGCTGATAATGCTGATAACGGTAGTTGGGTATAAGCTTGTTTTCCACCGCTTTTTTTACTGCACATTTTGGTTCATTCATGTGGAGACATCCGCGGAACTTGCAGTCTTCTCCGATTTCAACCATTTCCGGAAAGCATTTCGGCAAACTTTCTAATTCCAGATCGGTAAATTCCAATGCACTGAAACCTGGTGTATCGGCTACAAAGCCCGTTCCAATAGACAATAATTCAACATGCCTGGTTGTGTGTTTCCCTCGGCCCAATGATGAAGAAATTTCATCTGTTTTCAAGTGTAAATCCGGGCGCAGGGCATTTAATATCGAAGATTTCCCCACTCCTGACTGCCCGGCAAATACTGTGATCTTATCTTCCAGATAGGGAAGAAGGGTATCCATTCCATCTTCCCATTTGGCAGAGGATAGTAAAACAGTGTAGCCAAATTGTTCATATTGCTCAGCATAATGCTTGATCTTTATCGTTTGTTCTTCTGTTAGCAAATCCATTTTGGAAATACAGATCAAAGGGTTTATTAAATGACTTTCTACCAGTACCAGAAACCGATCAAGAAGCGAAGTGCTGAAATCCGGTTCAACTGCTGAAAAAACAAGCACTGCCTGATCTACGTTTGCAATTGGCGGCCGGACCAGCTCATTTTTACGCTCCTTTATATCGAGAACGTAGCCTTCCTTGTCATTTTCTGCCTGATAATCAACATAGTCCCCAACTAAAGGTGTAATCTTTTGTTTGCGAAAAACGCCTCTTCCCCTGCATTGGACTACTCTTTCCTGATCTTTCACGTAGTAAAAGCCGCTTAAAGCTTTCATAATTTTACCTTCGGGCATTGGATCTCTCCTTATGGTATTTATTGGTTTTCGTTGTAAGCTATTTCATTTTCTAAAATAACCTCGCCATCCCTGAGCACTTTATAAGCGCCTGTTTCGCCTGGCTCAATTTTAAGCGGAATCGTGCGTTCAGTCGATTCTGTAATAGTAAATTCCTCGTAGGGTTCAGAAATATCATTGTCTTTGTCTTCAATGAAGATCTGAATATTTTGAGGAACTGGATCCCCCGGAACCTCAGGAGGACTTTCTCCTTCTTCAGGAGGAGCCTCTTCTTCTTTCTCCAGATATTCAATGACCACAGGGACAACCACATTACTTACCGGTAGTGGTCTTTCTCCAAGTGAAACCACAACGTTAACCTGGTCTCCAAGTGAAAGCTCGGTACCTTCTGCAGGATCCTGTGAGATAACTGCTCCTTCAGGCAGCTCTGAAGAATATTCTTCCCTGGTCGTATTTACGGTCAGCTCTGTTCTGGCTTCAAAATCTGCTATTTCCTGTGGAGACATCCCAATCAGATTTTCGACTGCTGCCATTTCTTCTCCCTGGCTTATCGTTAATTCGAGGGTCGTCTCACTTGGCACCAGCTCCGCGCCTGCTTCTGGACTCTGATCAATGATTGTCCCCCTAGGTGAATCATCAAAAACTTCTTCAATTCTTACATTATCAAATTTCAGATTTTGTATTAGGGATTGTACGTCTTCATACAGTTTGTCCGTGTAGTCATCCAATTCAATGGTTGCCTTGCCGCTGCTGACTACAACGTTCACAGGCTCTCCTTCATCTACATTCCGTGTAGCTTTAGGCGTTGTTTTGAGGATAACATCTTTAGGCACTTCCTCATTTGGTTCATACGTAATATCTCCTAATAGCAATCCGTTTTGCTCGAGTATATCTTCTCCATCTGAAAGAGATTCGCCCACAAGGTCCGGAACGGCTACCCTGGCAGGCCCAAACATACCAAGTGCAGCCATTGCGGTTGTACCTACGAGCATCAAAAGAAGAACAAGAGTTACAATCCACGGCCATTTCTTTTTCTTTTTCTTTTCTTTTTTTATTGTTTTTTCAGGAGGTGCCGCAGACGGTATCGCCTTTTTTGTTTTATCAGTGCGTATCTGTGTATCTGTTTTACTGGAAATATTCCGGTCAGGTTTGATAATAGGGATTGCTCTTGTGGCATCGTTATCAGGCTCCACCATGAATTTAGGTTCATTAAAGCGGTCCTCATCTAGAACTGATTTTAAATCCTCATGCATTTCATCAACCGTTGAATAGCGGTAAAATGCGTCCTTTGTGGTTGACTTTAAAATCACATTTTCCACACTCTGAGGCAGATTCGCACTCCACTTTGATGGCGGCGGAATTTCTGATTGCAGATGCTTTAACGCGATTGAGACAGCAGATTCACCTTCAAATGGAAGCCTGCCGGTAATCAACTCAAACATTACAATGCCTAGTGAATAAATATCAGATTTTTTTGTAGCCACCCCACCCCGTGCCTGCTCCGGTGAAAGATAGTGGACGGTTCCCATGACCGAGTTTGTCTGAGTGATGGATGTAGCGCTTAATGCCATAGCAATGCCAAAGTCTGTTATCTTTATATCACCTTTTGTATCAACCAGTATGTTTTGCGGTTTTATATCACGGTGGATGATTCCATTATGATGAGCATGTGATATGGCTGAAGTGAGCTGGGACATAATTTTTATTGCATTATCAAGTGAAACGGGAGAGTTCTGTTGAATGTATTCTTTTAATGTCATTCCTTCAACATATTCCATCACAAGATAATAGTTTTCATCTTCATCGCCAACGTCGTACATGCTGACAATATTGGGATGCGTTAAGCTTGTAGCAGACTGGGCTTCCCGTTGAAAACGTTTCATTAAATCATTTTCATTGACATAATCCAGCCGCAGTATTTTCACTGCAACATCGCGGTCCAATATCATGTCATGAGCAAGAAATACATTAGCCATACCGCCGCCGCCAATAGCGCGAAGAATTTTATAACGACCGTTTAACCGTTTTCCGATCATCATTTGATTTCCTCACTTTCTCCGACCGGCAAATACTCCACCATCGCGATTGTGATATTATCTTCTCCGCCATTTTCATTTGCTATGTTCACCAATTGCCTGGCGCGTTCTTCCATTGGGCTCTTGTCTAAAAGTATTTCCATCAGCCTCTGTTCGGTAATCTTGTTAGACATGCCGTCTGAGCATAGAAAAACAATATTTCCATGATCTACAGTGATCGTGGTAATCGATGGTTTTACTGGACCTTTCGCCCCCAGTGACTTTAGAAGCCAGTTCTTTTTCGGATGATGCTCTGCATCACTTTCCGAGATTTCTCCTGATTGAACCAGCGCATTAACAAATGAATGATCTTCCGTAACCTGTCGGATACGCTTTTCAGCAACTATGTAGCCTCTGCTGTCACCAACATTTCCAAGCGTAACAAATTCCTGGGTACAAATCGCCACAACAATTGTGGTTCCCATTCCTTCACAGTCTGGATACTGTGCTGCATGAACATTTAAGTCATGATTAATTTCTTCAATACTTGCAATTAACCATTTTTCAGCATCTGTAGGCTTAGAAATGATAGGTGCAGCCATCCAAAGATTTTCAATTTTTTCGACAGCCATTGAGCTCGCCACATCCCCTGCACGATGTCCGCCCATACCATCAGCTACAACTGCTAAAATATGCCCTTGAGGATGCAGGAAAACTCCTCCTGCATCTTCATTTAAACGACGAACTTTACCTTGATCGCTAACAAACGCAAACTGCACTTACGTCACCTCGTCCTTTTTACACTCATAGTCACATGGCGGCTGTTTTTCGGTAAATTTCATTTTTGGATCATTATTCTTTTTTAAAGCAGGCAATGAAAAAGCCGTCTCCTCCAAAATCCTGAGGAAAAACCTGAAGCTGTTTATCTTTGACGAGCGGCTGGATTGCTTCTGGCAGCGAATCAATCGAAATCTGCTTTAATGCCGTGTTTTTTTCCAGCAGCCTGCTGACCGTCAGATTATTTTCTTCATAGTCAACTGTACAGGTGCTATACACTAATGTTCCGCCTGGTTTCAGCAAATCAACAGCTGAATCAAGCAGAGCCAGCTGAATAGATGTAAGAGAAGCTAAATCCTGCTCTTTTTTGGCATATTTAATATCCGGCTTTCTTCTTAATACCCCTAATCCGCTGCACGGAGCATCAACCAGCACGCGGTCAAATGATTGAAGCTCAAACTTTTCATGTGCTTTGCGTCCGTCTAAAGCATGTCCTTCTATAGACGTTATTTTTAACCTGTCGGCATTTTCCTGAATTAATTTAATTTTATGAGGATGAAGATCGAGTGCCACGATCGTTCCTTTATTAGTCATTTTTTGGGCAATATGTGTTGTTTTCCCTCCAGGTGCCGCGCACATATCCAGCACGCTTTCTCCAGGCTGAGGATTAAGTGCGTAGGCTACGAGCATTGAGCTTTCATCCTGAATTGATAAATAACCTTTTTTGTACGAGTCTGTATGAGCAATGTTCCCCCGCTTAATATGAATACCTTCTGGAATCAGAGTGCTTAATTCGGCTTCAATGCCCGCATCTTTTAGTTCCTCCATTACCTCTTCCCTGGTGGTTAGAAGAGTATTGACCCTCGCTGTTTGAACTGGCGCCAGCAAATTGGATTCACACATCGCTCTGGTTTTTTCAATGCCAAATTGTTCGCTCCATCGCTTGACCAGCCAGAGAGGGTGGCTTGTTTCAACTGACAGCCGTTCCACTGGATCCGCAATTTCATCAAGCGACGGAACGCCCTGTCTTTGAATGGATCTGAGTATTCCATTAACGAGTCCGGCTATCCCTTTATGACCCCTTTTTTTTGCTATTTCAACGGCTTCATGAATAGCTGCGCGTTCAGGAACCCTGTCCAGATATTTCATTTGGTACAGGCTCAGACGAAGCAGATTTCTTACCCAGCCTTCTACTTTCTTTTTAATAAAAGGCTTTAAATAAAAATCGAGAGTAAGCTTACGCTGAATTGTTCCATAAGTTAATTCAGTGAGCAGTCCTACATCGGGACCTTTTATATTAAATTTTTTTATTGCGTGGTTCACTAATAAGTTACTGTAGGACTGATTTTTGTCAATTTGATCCAAGATATGCAATGTTGCTTCTCTGGCAGATGTATTACTCATTGAGCGACCCTACCTTTTCCCCAACCGCAAGATCTGCGCCAGCTCCGCGCAGGAAATCAGAAGCGGACATTTTCTTTTTACCGAAGGGCTGAAGCTCTGTAATTAAGATTGCAGTAGAATCTCCCGTTGACACAACCGGACCTTCTAGAGTTATTTCTATTATAACACCCGGCTGCTGATTGTGTATTTTATCCATTTTTTTAGCTTTTAGAATTTTCATGGTTTTTCCTCTGAAAATGGTGTATGCAATTGGCCATGGGTGCATGCCGCGAATATGGTTGTAAATAGCTGCCCCTGTTCTTGACCAGTCAATACGTTCTTCTTCACGCTTAATGTTCCAGGCAAATGTTGCATTTGAATGGTTTTGAGGGGTCCGCTCTGCTGTACCTGCGACAATTTCCGGCAGTGTCTCAGAGAGCAGTTTGGCCCCGGCTGCACTCAGTTTGTCATGCAGTGAAGCGACATCGTCACATTCCGTTATTTCGACTTTTACCTGGCTGATAACATCACCGGCATCCAGTTTTTCTGCCATATACATAATCGAGATTCCAGTTTCCTTTTTCCCCTGCATAATCGCATGATGAATAGGTGCTCCCCCCCGTAGTTGAGGAAGCAGCGACGCATGGACATTAATGCATCCCTTTGATGGGGTATCAAGGAGATCTTTCGGCAGCAGCTGGCCAAATGCAGCAGTAACAATAACCTCCGGCTGTAATGATTTAATTTTTTCCAGCTCGTCTGATCCCTTAAGCTTTTCTGGCTGAAGAACAGGGATTTCATGCTTAAGTGCTTCTGCTTTAACTGGAGGCGGTGTCAGAATTCTTTTTCTTCCGACTGGACGATCGGGCTGAGTGACTACCGCTATTACCTCGTAACCGTCTGCCAATAACTGCTGCAGGACTGGAACCGAAAAAGCCGGCGTCCCCATAAAAATTACTTTTGTCATTCTTCACCATACCCTTCAAGCTCTTCTTCTGTAACATATCTTGTTATTTTTGATGTAAACAGGACACCGGATAAATGGTCTACTTCGTGTTGGATGGCACGCGACAAATATCCTTCTGCTTCAAGTTCAAACCATTCGCCATGGCGGTCCTGCGCTTTTACTGTTACAACGTTGACACGCTCCACCTCACCATATATACCGGGAAAGCTTAGACAGCCCTCAACATCTGTATCTTTTCCATCTTTAAATGTTACTGTAGGATTGATCATTTCAATTGTGCCTTCATCGTCATCTAAATCAACGATCGCAATTTTTTTACATACTCCCACCTGGGGAGCAGCAATACCGACGCCGTCGCTCTCTACCATCGTATCGTACATATTATCTAAAAGAGCATGCAGGCTGCCGGAAAAATCCGTAACTGTTTCACACTCTTTTACTAATCGGCTGTCGGGGTGTTTTACTATAGTTAAAATGGACAAATCATTTCCTCCTTGATGCGCTACATCATAATATATGGCTGTACATCTATCTGAATTGAGATAGAATCTTTTTTTGCTGATTGGTAATCATTTAAAATTGATTTTAGAAGAGGTTTTAATCCATCTTCTTTTTTGTATTTTATCAAACATTGGTACCGATATCTATTCTGTATCCGGGCAATCGGCGATGCTACTGGGCCAAGTATTACTGCTTGGTCAGAGAGTTTTTGTTTTAATAAAGCACTGATTTCTTCACTGACAGAAACGACCTTAAGAACATTTTCATGACTGATGGTAATAAGTGCGATGAAATAAAAAGGAGGGTACTGGCCCATTTTTCTCATGCTCATTTCCTGATTATAAAATGGCTCAAATTGCTGATTTTTTGCCAATTCTATGGAAAAATGTTCAGGTGTATAGGTTTGAATAATGACTTCTCCTTCTTTTTCATGTCTTCCTGCCCGCCCGCTCACCTGTGTCAGCAGTTGAAAAGTTTTTTCTGCTGAACGGAAGTCAGGGAGATGCAGCATAGTATCAGCACTTAAAACACCGACCAATGTAATATTGGGAAAGTCTAAACCTTTTGCGATCATTTGTGTTCCCAGCAAAATATCCGCATGGCCTTCTCCAAATTCTGTTAGAAGCTTTTCATGCGAACCTTTTCTGGAAGTTGTATCAACATCCATTCTGATCACTCTGGCTTCAGGCAGCAGTTTCGTTAATTCTTCTTGTACTTTTTGCGTCCCCGTTCCAAAGTAGCGGATATGTTCACTTTGACATTCAGGACATGTAACAGGTACGCGCTCCTCATGGCCGCAGTAATGACATTTCATGCCTTCATTTTGCCTGTGATAGGTCATGGATACTTCACAGTGAGGACATTGCATCACGTAGCCGCAGTCTCTGCACATAATGAAGGAGGAATGTCCCCTGCGGTTTAGAAACAGGACGGTCTGTTCTTGTCTTTCAATTCGTGTTTTAAGCTGCTCTAACAGTTCTCTTGAAAACATCGACCTGTTTCCTTCACGCAGCTCTTCTCTCATATCAACAACAGCAACGTTTGGCATCGGTTGATCATTCATTCGTTTCGATAGCGTCAGAAGTTTATAATTGCCTTTTTGAGCGCGTGCAAAAGATTCCAAAGAAGGTGTTGCACTTCCTAAAATAACAGGACAACCATGTCTTTTAGCCCGTTCAATTGCTACATCCCTCGCATGATAACGCGGGGTATCTTCCTGTTTATAGCTTGATTCGTGTTCCTCATCAATGATAATGACGCCTAATTTCTCAAACGGGGCATATACAGCTGAACGCGCGCCTACTACCACATTGACTTCTTTCCGATGGATTTTGCGCCATTCATCATATTTCTCTCCAACCGACAATCCGCTGTGCATGACAGCCACCTGATCTCCAAATCTTCCTTTGAACCTCTCCACCATTTGCGGCGTTAAAGAAATCTCCGGTACCAGCATGATTGCCTGCCGGTTCTGAGTAAGAATTCGTTCGATTGTCTGAAGATAGATCTCTGTTTTTCCACTTCCCGTAACGCCATGAAGCAAAAATGTATCATGGCTGTAATCATTCACTTTTTCTAAGATAGGTGAGATAGCCTCTCTTTGCTCTTTTGTCAACTTGTGAGAAGTGGTTTTTTTAAATACTCTGTGCTCAAAAGGGTCACGGTATACTTCCTGAAACGATTCCTCTAAATACCCTCTGTCAATCATGGCTTTAATTGTAGCGGAAGAAGCATCTGCAGCTTTTTTTACACCCTGAACGCTCATGGATGATTCATTCGTATCTGTCAGGAGTCTGAGAATGTTTTTCTGCTTTTCTGCCTGCTTAGGCAAATGGACAATCAAATCCTCGGCTTCTTTTTTTGTGATGGCTAATGAAACCATGCGTTCTTTTTTTTTGCCGGTTTTTCCTTTCACCACATAACGAAGCTCCATTTTCCCTGCAGTTACGAGCTCCTGTAAATTTTTCAGCATTCCTTTTTCTACAGCAGTCTTCCAGGTTAAACTGCCATCTTTACTTAAAACCTCCGAAACAACCGGTGGCAGGGATGTCCTGTCAACTATTGTTTGAAATTCTTTATCGTATTTTGCTTTCATCGCTGCAGGAAGCATCACCTGAAGGGCGGAGATCCGGAAGCAAAGCGTTTCATCGGACAGCCACTTGGAAAGTGATAGCAGTTCATCATTTAATACTGGGACTATATCAAGTACTTCCTCAACCTTTTTTAAATTTTTAAAAGTGGAGTCATTTTTAAATCCCACAACAAAACCCTGAATTTTTCTGGGGCCGAATGGGACCACAACCCTCATACCCTCTTGAATAATCCCCTGTAATGAAACCGGCACTTCATAATCAAAAGGTCTGTCGGTTTGCTTGGCTGGAACATCAACAATAACGCAGGCTATCATAACAAATCCTGTCCCTGAACCTTTTGCTTTATAAGCTTATCAACTTCCAACAAAAGGGCTTCAGCGACTTTTTCTTTTGAGAGAAGCGGAAGTTCCTTTTTCGATCCGTCACGGTGATAGATCGTAACAATGTTTGTATCACCGCTAAAACCCGCTCCCTCTTGTTTAACATTGTTTGCTACGATAATATCCGCATTTTTATCCTGCAGCTTTTTCATCGCATAGTATTCAACATCCTGCGTTTCAGCAGCAAAACCAACAAGAATTTGATGCTCCTTTTCTTGACCCAGCGTTTTTAGGATATCAGCCGTGCGTTCAAACTCCATGACCATTGCCCCGTCTTTTTTCTTGATTTTCTCGGAGTGGTGTACAGCAGGCCGATAGTCTGCTACAGCAGCGCTTTTTATGATAATATCCATTTCACGATAGTGTTGCATGACTGCGATTTTCATTTCCTCTGCTGTTTCAATTTGAATGACATTAACTCCCGCAGGAGCTGGAATTGTAACCGGCCCTGACACCAATGTAACTTCTGCTCCAAGCTCCAATGCTTTTGCTGCAATTGCATAACCCATTTTGCCTGAAGAATGATTAGTAAAAAAACGGATAGGGTCCACATGCTCCCGGGTCGGACCGGCTGTAATTAATACCTTTTTATTTTGCAGCGGCTGTTTAGAAGGTTTAGTTAATTTATCCTGAACAAGGTTCACGATTTTTTCCGGCTCTTCAAGCCTTCCTTTGCCAATATATCCACAAGCCAGAAATCCTTCTGATGGCTCGATAAAACGATGGCCAAATGTGTGAAGTGTCTCAATGTTCTTCTTCACGGCCGGATGATCATACATATGCACGTTCATAGCAGGTGCGATCCAGACTGGTGCGGTTGCTGCCAGAAGGGTTGTAGTCACCATATCATCAGCAATTCCATTTGCCAGTTTACCTATGGTATTGGCCGTCGCTGGTGCCACAATAATTAAATCCGCCCAGTCAGCCAGATCGATATGAGCTATTTTCGCAGAATCTTTTTCATCAAAAGTGTCAAAGTACACATCATTTCTGGACATAGCTTGAAACGTTAAGGGTGTTACAAATTCCATTGCGCTTGCTGTCATCATCACCTTAACATTAAAGTTTGCCTGGCTTAGTTTACTGGTCAGGGCTGCGGCTTTATAAACCGCAATCCCCCCTGTAACACATAACAATATATTTTTCTTGTCCAAAAAACCCATCTCCCCTGTTCATCATTCAATGCCTTTATTATGAAGGAAAATAGTTTGATTTTCACTTTTTATGCAAAAGAAAAAACAACCCGGAGGCTGTTATTTTTCATCTTCGTATTCAATTCCTTCTACAGGTGTTTTCATTAACAGGTGGCCTGCTGCAATTTCTTCCAGAGCCTGCCCTACGAATTTAATGGAATAGTAGGAATTAAGTGTTCCTTTTTCCCCTTTTTCCTGCATATTGCGCGCGCGTTTTGCCGCGACACTCACTAGTGAATATTTTGAATCAATGTTCTTTCTTAAAGCATCAGACGATGGATATAACATATTACTCAACCTCCAGCATTTTTTTATAACGAGCTTCCACTCTGTCACGGCGTAAATGTTCTGCTAATACAATAGCATGAATTCTTTCACAAGCTAATGTAACATGGTCATTCTCTACAACATAGTCATACAAATTCATCATTTCAAGCTCTTTTCTTGCTGTTTCAACACGGTCAGCAATGATATCGTCCGTTTCAGTGCCTCTGTGGACAAGACGATTTTGCAATTCTGACAGACTTGGCGGTGCCAAAAAGATAAATAATCCTTCTGGAAATTTATCGCGGATCTGTTTGGCACCCTGTACTTCAATTTCTAAAAAAACATCTCTTCCGTCGTTGATCGTTTCTCTTACATAATCAACTGGAGTGCCATAATAATTGCCAACATATTCTGCATATTCAAGAAGCTTATCTTGAGAGATCAGCGTCTCAAAGTCTTCCCTTGATTTAAAGAAGTAGTCGATTCCATCGATTTCCCCTTCACGAGGCAGTCTTGTCGTCATAGATATTGAATATTCATAGGTGGTACGGGGATCTGAAAATAATTCTTTCCTTACCGTCCCCTTTCCCACACCGGAGGGACCAGATAATACAATAAGCAAACCTTTTTCTTTCATAATTAACCTTCTTCCTGCCCTTCATCTTTATCAGTAAACCGCGATGCCACCGTTTCCGGCTGCACAGCAACTAATATTACATGATCACTGTCCATAATCATTACAGCCCTTGTACGTCTGCCGTATGTGGCATCAATCAGCGTGCCACGCTCTCTTGCATCTTGAATCAGCCTTTTTACAGGTGCTGATTCAGGACTAATAATGGTAATAATCCGATTGGCAGAGACGATGTTTCCAAAACCAATATTAATTAATTTTATTGCCATCCATGACACTCCTTTAGCATTGCCTAGACCCTTACTCTATATTTTGCACTTGTTCTCGGATTTTTTCCAGCATTGATTTCATATCGACTACATGAGAAGTCAGCTTTGCGTCGTTGGCTTTTGAACCGATCGTATTAACTTCCCGGTTCATCTCCTGCGTAAGAAAATCCAGCCGTCTTCCAATTGGTTCCATCTGCAGGGAAGCATGTTCGAATTGAACCACATGACTTTCCAGTCTGGTGAATTCTTCAGTTACATCGGTTTTTTCTGCAAAAACAGCCACTTCGGTAAGCAGCCTGTTCTCATCAATGTGACCATCTGCAAATTCTTTTATTCTTTTTTCCAAGCGGTCTTTGTATTTCGCAACAATAGTTGGACTGATTTCTTTTGCATTATGTAGGCATTTCTTAAATGATTTTAATTGAAGGTGGAGGTCTTTTTCAAGTTCAATCCCCTCATATTTACGCATAGAATGTAAATGTTCAACAGCCTGTTTAAGTGCAGTCTGTATGTGCCCTTCCCATTCACTTGCTCCCGTCTGGGATTCTTCTAGAGTCGCAAATGCGGGATTAGACAAAAGATGCGTGAGTGATATTTCCTCGGTTAATTCAAATCGATCCTTTAATTCACTGGCAAATTTGTAATATAAGTCTACAAGCGGCCAGTCAACTGATAATTTTTGTTTGGCACCTTCATCACCTGTAATGGTTATAAAAACATCTACTTTCCCTCTTTTTATATACTGGCTGATCATTTTCTTTAACTGATCTTCTAATTGAAAATGCTGCCGCGGCATACGAATAGAGCATTCGAAGAAGCGATGGTTTACAGACTTGGCTTCAACCGTTATTCTTACATTCCCAATCTCCGTAACACCTCGTCCAAAACCAGTCATACTTATAACCATAGATCTATTTCACCTGCATTTCCTAAAATAAAACTGATCAAACAATTAGTCATTCATCATTCCATTATAGCACATTTCACACGCAATACGAAAAAAATGATAAGATGAAACAGAATGAATATAACGATTTTTGAAATGAGGGACCACCATGTCATTTGATGGACTATTTACAAGAGCCATGACAAACGAATTGCATCAGGCTTTAGATGGCGGCCGCATAAGCCGCATTCATCAGCCATTTAAAAATGAACTTCTTTTTGTTATTCGGGCAAAAGGCAAGAACCATAAGCTGCTGATCTCTGCTCATCCAACCTATTCCCGGATTCAGTTAACGAATGAACAATACGATAACCCAAGTGAACCTCCAATGTTCTGCATGCTTCTGCGCAAGCATTTAGAGGGTGCAATTATTGAATCGATCTATCAAAAAGAGATGGAACGGATTATTATTTTTGAAGTGAGGGGCAGAAACGAAATAGGCGATGTATCATACAAACAGCTTATCGTTGAAATTATGGGTCGCCATTCAAATATTACGCTTGTTGATAAAGAGAGAAAAATGATTTTAGACAGCATTAAGCATTTATCTCCTGCGGTTAACCGTGCGAGAACGATTATGCCGGGAGCTCCTTTTGAGTGGCCGCCCAAGCAGGATAAACTAAACCCTTTTGCAACGGATAAAGATACTTTTCTGCAGCAAATAGACTGGAACAGCGGCAGAACCGACAAGCAGCTGGTAGACCGGTTCAGCGGACTGTCTCCCTTATTTGCCAAAGATGTTGCTGCAAGAGCCGGATTATTGACAAAAGAAGCAGTATCCACCTCATTCTTTCAGTTAATCGAAAACTTAAGACAGCATATGTATCAGCCTTCTTTCATTCAGCATGAGGGGAAGGATTATTATTATCTGATGCCGCTGGAACAGTTTCCAGGGGCAAAAATGACACACTTTTCTACATTAAGTTTGATGCTGGACCGATATTTTTTTGGCAAAGCAGAACGTGATCGGGTAAAACAACAAGGGCATGATCTTGAACGCTTTATCAGAAATGAAAGAGACAAAAATTTATCTAAAATTAAAAAACTGGATAAAACACTCGAACAGGCAAATAACGGAGATAAGTTCCAATTGCATGGCGAGCTGCTGACTGCCAATCTTTTCGCTGTAAAAAAGGGCATGAAAGAAATTCAGGTGCAAAATTATTATGATGAAAATAACGAAACAGTAGTCATTTCTCTTGACCCAAGGAAATCTCCATCTGAAAATGCCCAGCGCTATTTTACAAAGTATCAAAAAGCCAAAAACGCTATTATTGCAGTGGAACATGAGATTGATAAAGCGAAAGAAGAAGTGGTTTATTTTGAGCAGCTTTTACAGCAGCTTGAAGCGGCATCCACCTCTGATATAGAAGAAATCCGGGAAGAGCTTGCAGAGGAAGGATATATAAAAGCCAAAATAACCAAGAAGAAAAAACCGAAGGCTGCAAAGCCAAAGCTTGAAGAATATGAATCTTCAACCGGGACACTGATTCTTGTCGGCAAAAACAATAAACAAAATGACTTTTTAACAAACCGGCTGGCAGCCCGCGATGACCTTTGGTTCCATACAAAAGATATTCCCGGCTCCCATGTGGTGATTAAAGAACAGGATCCTTCAAATGAAACGATACTGGAAGCCGCGTCCATCGCTGCTTATTACAGCAAAGCGCGGGCTTCAAGCTCTGTGCCGGTTGATTACACCAGGATACGGCATGTAAAAAAACCAAGCGGTGCAAAACCGGGATATGTCATTTATGATCATCAGGAAACAGTATTTGTTACACCAACAGAAGATTTAATTTTAAAACTTAAAAAATAATAAATAAAGAGGATTTCCCAACACACTGACGATTGGGAAATCCTTTTTTTATATACTTTTCTGCCACTCTCTTAAACTGTTCAAATCTTCTTCTTTTACATAACCCAGCTCTGCAGCCTGTGAAATTAATGTATCGTAATCGGTTAATGAATAATTAGTAATCCCGGCTTCCTGCAGCGCTTTTTCCGCTTTCGGTAGACCGTATGTAAAAATAGAGGCAATGCCGACTACATCACAGCCGGCTGCGTTTAATGCCTTAGCCGCTTCCAAGCTGCTGCCTCCGGTGGAGATTAAATCTTCAATTACTACTACCTTCTGCCCCGCTTTTGCCAGCCCTTCAATTTGATTCCCTTTGCCATGCTTTTTTGCAGAAGACCTGACATAGCACATTGGCAGGTCCAGTAAGTCGCTGACCCACGCTGCATGAGGAATACCTGCTGTCGCTGTTCCGGCAATTAACTCCGCTTCGGGAAAATATTCTTCTACCAGGGCAGCCAAACCATTTGCTACACTTTTTCTCACCTGAGGATAAGACATCGTTAGCCGGTTATCGCAATAAATTGGCGACTCTATCCCAGACGACCAGATAAATGGTTCCTCCGGCCGTAAATGAACCGCTTTAATTTCAAGAAGGCTTTTAGCGATTTGCTTTTTCATGCCACGCACTCTCCCATTCGTTTTTTATTCTTACATACGTTTTCACCGGGTTTTCACTCGAGGTAATAGCCCGTCCTACGACAATCGCGCTGGCACCATTGAGAAATGCCTGTTTCGGCGTCGAAATTCTTGCTTGATCGTGGGCGTTGCCTCCCTCAAGCCGGATGCCTGGTGTAACCCGCAAAAATTCCCCGGAAATTTCGTCGTGAATACGCTGTGATTCCAAAGAAGAGCATACCACCCCATCCAGGCCGGAATCGTAGGCCAGACCGGCATAGTGCAGAACAGCTTCATCCATTGATAAAGGAATTTTTTGTTCATCATGGAGCATTGCTAAAGATGTAGATGTCAGCTGGGTAACCGCGATCAGCTTGGCCCGATCTGCTGAAGAAGTTCCTGATATAAGACCCTCCATTGCCTCTTCCATCATTCTTTTGCCGCCTGCTGCGTGAACATTAACCATATCAATGCCAAGAGAAGCGAGCCCTTTCATCGCTTTTTTGACCGTTGTGGGAATATCATGAAGTTTTAAGTCCAGAAATATTTTGTGATTCTTTTTTTGGATGGCTTCAATGACAGCCGGACCGTTTTGTAAATACAACTCCATGCCGACTTTTACATACAGAGGTTCGTCAAACTGGTGCAAAAATTGTTCCACCTCATGTATTGATGCAAAATCAAGTGCGATAATTGGCTGTTTCTCCAACTGACATCCAGCTCCTTCCCTTAAGTTCATGGATATGATCGATTTGCCACTCCTTTAGTAAAGCCTGAAGGTTTTGAATGATGGTCGGACAAACAAGCGGATCAACAAAGTTTGCCGTCCCGACTGCCACCGCGCTCGCTCCTGCAGAAATGAAATCAATCACGTCATATTCGTTTTGAACTCCGCCCATAGCAATGATTGGCAGCGAAGTTTTCTGGCTGACTTCAAACACCATTCGCAGCGCTACCGGTTTAATAGCAGGTCCAGAAAGCCCCCCTGTTTTATTCGCAATAACAGGTTTCCCTGTCCTGCTGTCAAGTCTCATCCCTACTAAAGTGTTAATCATCGTCAATCCGTCGGCGCCTCCGTCTTCCACCGCTAATGCCATTTTGCTTATATCACTGACATTGGGTGAAAGCTTAACATAGACAGGAACCTTTGAAACTGATTTAACTCTTTCAGTTAATTCTTTTGCAACAGCAGGATCAGTCCCGAAGGCAATTCCTCCATCTTTTACATTGGGACATGAGATATTCAGCTCAAGTGCATGGACATTTGGAGCACCCGATATTCTTTCAGCTACTTCCACATAGTCTTCAACGGTGGACCCAGCTACATTCGCAATAATCGGTACATCGTATTGTTCCAGCCATTTTAATTCATGTTCCATCACATGAGACAGGCCCGGATTTTGCAATCCAATGGCATTTAACATCCCCGAAGCTGTTTCAGCAACACGCGGTGTTGCGTTGCCGAACCTCGTTTCTCTTGTTGTAGCTTTAATCATGATGGCTCCGAGCTCGCTCAAATCATAAAATTGACTGTACTCCTTGCCGAAGCCAAAGCAGCCCGATGCCGGCATAATTGGATTTTTAAGAGAAAGCCCCGGAAGCTCAATCGCTAAACGACTCACAATACCACCTCCCCACTTCGAAATACCGGTCCATCGCTGCAGACTTTTTTATACAAAAGACCTGTGTCATCCCCCTGAACATGGCAAACACATGCCAGACATGCACCAATGCCGCACCCCATCCGCTGCTCCATTGATATAAATCCAGGCGTGTGGTCCAACATATTTTCTACTGCCTTTAGCATGGGAGTAGGTCCGCATGTAAAGTAAGCATCTGGTTCAAACGAATGATCTTTTATCACATCTGTTACAAACCCTTTTGTCCCTTCTGACCCATCTGCAGTAGCAATATAGGTCTCTCCCAACTGTTCGAACTCATGCTTGTAAAATACTGCACTTTGCTGCTGAAATCCCAAAACATGTGTGACTTTTACACCTTTTGTTTTTAAGCGTTTGGATAATTCAAAAAGAGGAGGCACTCCGATTCCCCCGCCAATGAGCAGCGCTTTTTCACCCTCACGCAATTCATCAACCGGAAAACCGCTGCCGAGTGGACCCATTACATTTATTTCTGAGCCCTTAACGAGATTTGACAGCACTTTTGTTCCGCCGCCTGAAACCCGGTAAAGCATTGTGAATTGCTCAAGCAGCGGATCGATTGAACAAATACTGATTGGTCTCCTAAGCAAAGGATCACTTCCTGCAGTTACCTTTACATGCACAAATTGTCCTGGAGAGCTCATATGTCTGACAAGAGACCCCTGCAGAGTCAGCTCATAAACATCTTCTGCAATTGATTGATGGGAAACGATCATCATATTTTGCTGTTTTATCATATAGAGACCTTCTCCTTATTTGGTAAAGTCATAGGATCCATGGCAAAGTTCATTGATTCAAATACCCGTACCATTGCCTCTGCTGTATCAAGTGAAGTCAAACATGGAATGCTGTTTTCAACGGATTCTCTTCTTATTCTAAATCCGTCTCTTGCAGGCTGTTTTCCTTTAGTCAGCGTATTGATCACGAGCTGAATTTCTCCTCCCTGTATAAAATCAAGAAGTGTTTTTTCACCTTGGCCAATTTTGTTTACTACTTCATACGGTATGCCAATTTCACTCAGTATTCCTGACGTTCCTTCAGTGGCAAGAATTTTATATCCTAATGCATGAAAACGTTTTGCCAAAACGGCTGCTTCCGGCTTGTCTTTATCGGCTACAGTTAAAAGAACTGATCCATGTTTTTTCATACTCATTCCAGCTGCTACTAATCCCTTATACAGCGCCTTTTCAAGGGTAGCATCTTTTCCCATGACTTCCCCTGTTGATTTCATTTCAGGTCCTAATGTAATATCAACCCGGCGTAATTTAGCAAAGGAAAACACAGGTACTTTTACAAATACCCCTTTACCCGGCTTAACCAGCCCCGTGCCAAAACCAAAGGAAGGAATAGAGTGGCCCAATATTGCTTTTGTTGCCAGATTAGCCATTGGCACACCGGTGATCTTGCTTAAGAAAGGAACCGTTCTGCTGGATCTTGGATTAACTTCAAGAACGTAAATTTGATCTTTCGAAATAACGTACTGAATATTTATTAATCCTTTAATGTTCAATCCTCTGGCAAGCTTTTCTGTATACAAGGCAAGCTGATTAATTTGATCATCGGTAAGGGACTGAGGAGGATAAACTGCAATCGAGTCTCCAGAATGAACTCCAGCCCGCTCTATATGCTCCATTATCCCCGGTATTAAGACGTTTTCCCCATCTGAGATGGCATCGACTTCAATCTCTTTTCCCGTTAAATAACGATCTATTAATACCGGGTGTTCCGGACTTGCTTTTACTGCGTTGGTCATGTATTGCTCTAATTCTTCTTTACGGTAAACAATTTCCATCGCTCTTCCGCCAAGAACGTAGGAAGGACGAACAAGCACAGGATACCCAATGGATTCAGCAATAATCAGCGCTTCCCTGGCTGAAACGGCTGTTTTTCCTTCCGGCTGAGGAATATCCAATTCATTTAGTGTGTGTTCGAATTTGTCCCTGTTTTCTGCCCGGTCTAAATCCTCAAGGCTTGTACCAAGTATCTTTACGCCCCGTTCAACCAGTTTGTCCGCCAGGTTAATCGCAGTTTGTCCGCCAAACTGGACAATAACTCCTTCCGGCTGCTCAAGGTCCACAATATGCATCACATCTTCAATTGTCAGCGGTTCAAAGTACAGCTTATCTGAAATCGAAAAATCTGTTGAAACTGTCTCCGGATTATTGTTAATGATAATCGCTTCATAACCGGCTTCTTTGATTGCCCACACTGAATGGACAGTTGCATAGTCAAATTCAACGCCCTGGCCAATACGGATCGGACCTGAACCGAGTACAATCACCTTTTTTCGTTCACTGACGACGGACTCGTTTTCTTCTTCGTAGGTGCCGTAAAAGTAAGGGGTTGACGATTCAAATTCAGCCGCACAGGTATCTACCATTTTATATACAGGCAGGATGGATTCTTTTTTTCTTGTATCATATACTTCTTTTTCATCACAATTCCATAACCGGGCAATCGTAATATCAGAGAATCCCATCCGCTTCGCCTGTTTTAAAGTTTCATAATCTCTCGTTTGGGCAATATCTTTTTCGAATGCAACGATTTTTTCCATTTTATCAAGAAAAAAATAGTCGATTTTGCTCCACTCATGAATGTCTTCGACTGGCACTCCTCTTCTCAATGCTTCTCCTACATAGAAAAGTCTTTCGTCGCCGGCTTTTCTTATTCTTCTTTCGATCCATTCCGCCGTGAAAGAATCTGCTTGATCAAGCTCCAGATGATATACATCATTTTCTAGAGATCGTACTGCCTTAAGCAATGATTCTTCAATCGTCCGGCCGATCGCCATGATTTCTCCTGTTGCTTTCATTTGTGTTCCCAGATTTCGTTTAGCCGATTCAAATTTATCAAATGGCCATCTTGGAATTTTGGTCACTACATAATCTAACGCAGGCTCAAAGCAGGCATAAGATGTTCCGGTAACAGGATTCAGCATTTCATCTAATGTCAGACCTACTGCAATTTTTGCAGCAAGCTTTGCAATAGGATAGCCCGTTGCTTTTGATGCAAGAGCCGATGACCGGCTTACCCGCGGATTAACTTCGATAATGTAATACTGATAGCTGTGGGGGTCCAGTGCCAGCTGAACATTACAGCCGCCTTCAATCCCCAATTCTCTGATGATTTTTAGCGAGCAGTTTCTCAGCATTTGATATTCGCGGTCACTCAATGTTTGAGACGGAGCTACAACGATTGAATCACCAGTATGAATTCCAACCGGATCAATGTTTTCCATATTACATACTACAATGGCATGGTCACTGGCATCCCGCATTACTTCATATTCAATTTCTTTAAATCCCGCAATGCTTTTTTCAAGGAGGCATTGTGTCACTGGACTGTATTTCAGACCAGAAGAAACGATTTCTTTCAGCTCTTTATCATTATGACAAATTCCTCCTCCCGTACCACCGAGCGTAAACGCAGGACGAACGATCACGGGATAGCCAATTCTCTCAACGAAAGCTTTCGCTTCATCAAGATTATGAATAATATCACTGTCGGGTACAGGCTCTCCTAATTCATTCATCAATGTTCGAAATAAGTCACGGTCTTCAGCCTGCTGAATTGCGGAAAGCTTAGTTCCTAATATTTCTACGTCACATTCATCCAAAACGCCGGATTCTGAAAGTTCAACAGCCAGGTTAAGAGCCGTTTGCCCGCCTAAAGTAGGAAGTAAAGCGTCCGGGCGCTCTTTGCGAATGATCTGACTTATGAATTCTACCGTTAATGGTTCCATGTACACTTTATCTGCGATTTCAGTGTCCGTCATGATGGTAGCAGGGTTGGAGTTAACGAGAATGACTTTATAGCCTTCTTCCCTCAAAGCCAGGCAAGCCTGGGTGCCAGCGTAATCAAACTCCGCTGCCTGGCCGATAACGATCGGTCCTGATCCGATAACTAAAATAGTTTGTATATCTGTACGTTTAGGCATGTGCTGCTTCCTCCTTCAAGAACTGTTCCATCATTGTCATAAATTGGTCGAATAAACCGTTGGCATCCTCCGGACCGGGTGAAGCTTCCGGATGATACTGAACTGAAAACGCCGGCACTGTTTTATGTCTGAGCCCCTCCACAGTTCCATCGTTGAGTGCAACATGAGTGATTTCCAAAGAAGTTGCCAACAGCGATGCTGGATCTACTGTATATCCATGATTTTGAGCTGTTATATCAACTTTTCCTGAACTTAGTTCTTTTACAGGGTGATTTGATCCACGGTGACCGAACTTTAATTTAAACGTATCCGCTCCACACGCCAGAGCAAGGAGCTGGTGCCCAAGACAAATTCCAAACACCGGGACTTTTCCTAGAAGCTCATTCACCATTTGAATCGCTTCGGTTACATCCTTCGGATCCCCGGGACCATTTGACAGCATGACGCCATCGGGATGCAGAGAAAGAATGGAGGAAACGGATGTATTATACGGAACTACGATTACATCGCAATCACGGCGATTCAGCTCCCTCAAAATACCGTGTTTCATTCCAAAATCAACGAGCACTACCCGTTTCCCTCTCCCCGGGCTAGGATATGGAGTTGGTGTAGATACCTGCTGCACCTGATTTGTCGGCAAAGTACATGACTGCAGTGAATCAACTACATTTTGAACATCCACATCAAGCGCAGTAAGCTTTCCTTTTAATGTTCCATGCTGCCGAATCAGGCGTGTCAGCTTTCTCGTATCGATTCCGGCTAGACCTGGAATGTTTTTTTCTTTTAGCAGCTCATCTATCGTGAGCTCGCTTCTGAAGTTGGAAGGCAGATCAGTAGCTTCACGTACAATAAGTGCTTTTATTGATGGCTGGATTGATTCAAAATCATCTCGATTAATGCCGTAATTTCCGATGAGCGGGTAAGTTAATGCAACCATTTGACCGCAATAGGAAGGGTCAGATAAAATTTCCTGGTAACCGGTCATACCGGTATTAAAAACGACTTCCCCAACTGTATCCCCTTCACTGCCAAATCCTTCTCCTACAAACACGGTGCCGTCTTCTAAAATCAATTGTCTCTTCATTCTGATTGCTCCTTCCATGCAACTTTTCCATTTACAATCGTCATAACAGGCCAGCCCATCGTTTTCAAACCGTTAAACGGTGTGTTTTTTCCTTTGGACAGAAATTCATTTGCATCAATTCTTTTTTCCTTAGAAAGATCAAGCAGGACCAGATCAGCTGGCTGCCCAACCTGGATTGTGCCTGCATTTAATCCAAAGGTCTCAGCTGGTTTAATCGTCAGCCAGTCAATCAGCTGCGTCAGCGTCCATCGTTCTGTTTTTACAAACCGCGTATAAAGCAAAGGAAAAGCTGTTTCAAGCCCAACAATACCAAATGGGGCAAGTTTCATTCCTTCAGATTTTTCCTCCAGTGAGTGGGGGGCATGATCGGTTGCGATAAAATCAATGGTCCCGTCTTCCAGTCCGTCCAATAGTGCTTTATGATCTTCCAATGACCTGAGAGGAGGATTCATTTTATACATTGAATCGGGCTCAGTGATGTCCTGCTCATTCAGCAGCAGGTGATGCGGTGTTACTTCAGCTGTCACCCGGATACCTGCTTTTTTTGCGTCTCTGATTACACGGACAGATTCTTTTGTTGACACATGGCAGACATGGTAATGGCAGCCTGCCGCTTCAGCCAACAGCACATCCCGTGCAATTTGGACTGATTCACAAATCGAGGGAATACCCGGCAGCCCCAGTTCTTTTGATTTTTCTCCATCATGCATGCACCCTCCATGAATGAGCGTGTTATCCTCACAGTGGGCAACAATCGCCTTTCCTACACCAGCAGCTCTTTTCATTGCCTGGTACATCATATCAGCGCTTTGAACACCCACTCCATCATCCGTAAAAGCAAATATTCCCAGTTCATGGAGTGATTCCATATCCACTAAATTTTTGCCAAGCTGGCGTTCTGTAATTGACGCATAAGGAAGTACATTTACACTTGATGTTTGTTCGATGCGGCTGAACAAATCCTTGACGGTTTCAACCGTGTCCGGAACAGGACGGGTATTTGGCATTGCACATATTGTTGTAAATCCTCCCCGCGCAGCAGCAGCAGAACCTGTCTGAATAGTTTCTTTATGTTCTCCACCCGGTTCTCTGAGATGAACATGCACATCCACAAATCCCGGTGCCAGGAAAAATCCTTTTCCATCAATAACCTGCTCATAGTCACCGGTTGGATGTTCACCAATTTCAGCTATTTTTCCATCTTTAATCCCTACATAACCAAGCTCATTTTTTTCTGCATCGATCGTTGCGTTTTTAATTAACAAATTCATGTTTTAAAGCCTCCCTTTGTTGTAAAACAAACTGCAGCATTGCCATTCGGGTATATACGCCATTTGCCATTTGCTTAAAAATTCTTGACCGGCTGCATTCCACCAATTCATCTGCAATCTCAACTCCCCTGTTTACAGGAGCAGGATGCATTATGATACTTGACTGCTTCATTCTCTTTTCTCTTTCTGCATTCAGACCGTACAACCGGTGATATTCATTCTTAGAGAACGTCATCCCAAATGCATGCCTCTCATGCTGAACGCGCAGCATCATTAATACATCACTTGTTTCCACTGCCTGATCAAAATCTATGTATCTCCCTATTGCCAGCAAATCATCGTCCATCCATTCTTTAGGACCAGAAAATTGCACAAACGCTCCCAGTCTTTTTAACGCAATGGCGTTCGATCTTGCGACACGGCTGTGATGAATATCGCCTACAATGGTGACATTCAGCCCTTTAAATGATTTAAACTCCTGATAGATGGTTTGCAAATCAAGTAAGCACTGGGATGGATGATGCCCCATCCCGTCTCCGCCATTAATGATGGAAAGCTTAACCCGGCCTTCAAGCTGATCAAAAAAACGGTCTTCGCCGTGACGAATCACCACGACATCAAGTCCTACCGCCTCAAGTGTTTTAACGGTGTCATAAAGCGTTTCGCCTTTTTGAATCGAAGCGGTTTGTGCATCAAATGAAATTACATTCATGCCAAGCTTTCTTTCGGCCATCTCAAAGCTGCTTTTTGTGCGGGTGCTGTCTTCAAAAAACAAATTGGCAGCATAATAAGGGCGCGTCAATTGTTTTTGGCCCCTTCTAAATGCTTCAGCCGTCTCGATAAGATACATCATTTGCTCATTTGTTAAATCATCCATCGTTAAGATATGCACATTTTTACCTCCTTCGATATAAAAAACACCTTTTGAGAAAGCCTCAAAAGGTGTCAAAAGAAACCTGCGTAAATACAGTTTCTAATTCCCCTTTTGAAAGCCTCTCTGGACTTCAATTAAAAGGATTGCTATGCAACTTCTTTTTCTTCATTAAAAAGACTTTCTTCCTCTTTTTTTCTGCCGGGCAGTACAAGGTTTAAAAAGATCCCGACGATTGCAGCAAGCGCCATTCCGGGAAGCGTAAACTCAGGTGTAAACTGAATGAATGCCCCTCCCACTCCGAGAATCATAATAACTGAAGCAATGATCAAATTCCGTTTATAAGAAAAATCCACCTTTGCTTCGATCAGCATCCGCAATCCGCTTGAAGCAATGATTCCAAACAACAGGATGGATACTCCGCCCATTACTGCAGTGGGGATTGTACTGATGAGGGCTGATATTTTGCCTACAAAACCAAAGCATATTGCCAGGACAGCAGCGCCGCCGATAACAAACACACTGTAAACCCGTGTAATAGCCAGCACTCCTATATTTTCACCATAAGTCGTATTTGGCGGTCCTCCGATTAAGGAAGCGATGATTGTTGCCACGCCATCTCCTAAAATTGAACGGTGCAGACCCGGCTTTTCAAGAAAATTGCGCCCCACTACTTTACTTACAACCATTTGATGACCGGTATGCTCAGACAGCGTCACTACCGCGATGGGTACCATCAGCGCCAGTGCAGCCATTGAAAAAGATGGGGTATAGTTGACAAATGGTATGATAAATTCAGGCATCGCAAACCATTTAGCATCCAGAACCGGCTGGAAATCAACCAGACCGGCAAATATTCCTGCAATGTACCCGCCTGTTATTCCGATTAAAATAGGTATGAGTCCAAAGAATTTTTTAAAATAAATTGAGCCGACTACTGTAATGGCTAAAGTGATCAGAGCAACTGTGATATGCCGTCCGCTGTATACGAAATCCATCGGGTTTTGAGCTAATGGATTTTCATACATAGCCATATTAACTGCAGTGCCTGCGAGTCCAAGTCCGATGACGATGATAACCGGCCCTACGACTACCGGCGGAAGTACCCGGGTCAGCCATCCAACGCCAAACTTATAAATCAGGAGTGAAACTGCGCCGTAGGCAAGCCCCGCAAAAAAAGCTCCAAACATAGCGGCCTGAGGTCCGCCAAGTTCAGTTGCAGCAATGATCGGTGCTATAAAAGCAAAGGAAGAACCAAGGTAGGCCGGTATCTGCCCTTTCGTAATTAATAGGTAGGCAAGTGTTCCCAGTCCGCTTGAGATAAGCGCCACACCGGGGCTTAACCCTACAAGCATGGGAACTAATACCGTTGCTCCAAACATTGCGAAAAGATGCTGTAAGCTTAATGTCAGCCATTGATTGGCTTTTGGCACTTCCTGAACATCGAGTACTGGACGTTTTGTTTCTGCTGTTGTCATGTTTTTCCTCCTCATATAGAAAAAACCCTCTTCATCCATGAGGGCATAGACAAAGAGGGCAGACAGAAGGAAGGCGGTGCATCCTTCTGAAATTCCTTTGTCAGCCTCTCTGGACTGCGATTAAAGGATATTCATTTTATTTGTGAATCGTAACTAAATCCTGTGAATCTACTTCAGTTAATTCAACTTTTATCTGTTCCTGACTGGAAGTTGGAATATTTTTTCCCACAAAGTCCGCCCGAATTGGCAACTCTCTGTGCCCTCTGTCAATTAATACTGCGAGCTGAATCTGATTAGGTCTGCCGTAATCCATGATGGCATCCATAGCAGCCCGCACAGTGCGTCCGGTATACAAAACATCATCAATGACAATGACCTTTTGTCCGTCTATGGCAGCTCCTAAGTCTACATCATTCACAACAGGCTCCCCGCTCTCATGCTTGGCTTTCAGATCATCGCGGTACATGGTAATATCCAGCTCACCGACTGGAATCATTACTCCCTCAATTGCTTCAATCCGTTCCTTTAAGCGATTGGCCAGATAAATGCCGCGGGTTTTAATGCCTACCAATACACAGTCTTCAACACCTTTATTTCTTTCAATTATCTCATGGGCAATTCTTGTCAGCGCCCGCTTCATCATTTGTTCATCCATTACAGTTGTTGTTTGAGTGGACATAGTAAGCAACAATTCCTCCTATAGAAAAACCCTCCCAGTCAGCAGACAGGGAGGGTACAGGTATGCATATTACAAACATGCACACAAAATTGTCCTTCCCAGCCTCTCTGGACTGATTTAAAGGGTCCGAATTATTAAGTTGTTTTCATTGTAAAGCCAAGCTCGATTTTTGTCAACGGTCATTCCGAAGCTTGTCGAGCAATTCTTCGTAATCGGCTGGCAATGGAGCACTGAATTCAATATATTCCTCTGTTCTTGGATGGACAAAACCCAGAATACCTGCATGAAGTGCCTGACCGCCAATATCCATCGTTTTTCTCGGCCCATACTTAGGGTCTCCTGCCAGTGGAAATCCGATATACTTCATATGCACACGGATTTGATGTGTTCTGCCTGTTTCAAGTTCGCATTCCACAAAAGAAAACTCTTTGAAACGTTCCAGAACGCGAAAATGCGTGACAGCCTGCTTTCCGTTATTAACTACCGCCATGCTTTGGCGATCCTTTTGATCACGGCCGATAGGGGCATCAATTGTTCCATATTCGTGAGGAATTAATCCATGGACGATCGCCCGGTATTTTCTTGTAACTGACTTATCAACAAGCTGCTGAACGAGTCTTTCATGAGAAAAATCATTTTTTGCTACCATTAAAAGACCAGACGTATCTTTATCAATACGATGGACAATTCCGGGGCGCAATACGCCGTTAATCCCTGATAAGTCTTTGCAATGAGCCATCAGACCGTTGACCAGTGTACCATTTAAATGACCGGGAGCAGGATGAACTACCATTCCTTTCGGCTTGTTCACGACAAGAACATCTTCATCTTCATAATGTATGTCCAAGTTCATTTCTTCAGCTTCCACGTCAAGCGGTTCAGGATCATGGATCGTTATTTCAATCATGTCTCCTGCTGCACTTTTATAATTTGGTTTAGCCGTCAAACCATTAACGGTTACATCGCCTTCCTTTATCCATTGCTGAACCTGAGATCGCGACCAGTCTTTTTGAAGACTTGCGACCACCATATCAAGGCGATTGCCTTTTTCATTTTCCTGTATCTGATGTTGAATGTTTTCCACTCTTTTTCCTCTTTTCCTGCACTTCTTCCAAAATCATTTGAATTAAAAGCAATGCCACACCTATTGTTAAGGCAGCATCCGCTATATTAAAGATAAAATTGAAGAAAGTAAATTGAATAAAATCAACCACTTCTAGTCTGAATATCCGGTCAATAAAATTGCCAACCGCACCTCCAAGAATAACCATAAGGCTTAAACTGAATAATGGATTTCCTTTTGCATGGCGGTGAAAATAAAATAGAATCCCGATAATCACAGCGATTGTAACAAGATAAAACAACCACATTTGTCCTTCTAACATACCCCAGGCGGCTCCGGTGTTGCGGTGTGAGGTTATGTAAAAGATACCATCAATTACACGTATGGACTCCCCAAGCTCCATATTACGAACCACAAAATATTTTGTGATTTGGTCAATGACAATAATAAGGAAAGCAATTAAGTAATAAATCACATGTCTACCTCCGATAATTGAATACAATACCTTTGTGTATTGTAGCATAATTTACTGCTGCAGGCACCTGCGCCTGAATTGTTTTTTCATTTTGCATATAAAAAGGCCCGGAGATCCAAACAGATCTCCAGGCCTTTTTGGTTTCTGATTATTCTGCTGTGAGATGGGAATAATTTTCTTTTACCACTGCTGCACATCTTGGACATAACGTCGGATGAGCAGCGTCACTGCCGATTTCAGGTGTGATGATCCAGCAGCGCTCACACGTTTCTCCATCTGCTTTTGTTACTGCAACTGAATGGCCTTCAAACTTCATTGCCTCGTCAGGTGCACTTGTTGAACTTCCTGCAACTTCGAATTGAGATACGATAAACAACTGTTTTAAATCTTCATCAATTGATGATAATAAGTTTCTGGTTGAGTCATCAGCATAAAGTGTAACTTTTGCTGCAAGAGACTTACCAATTACTTTATTATTGCGCGCCTCTTCAAGCGCCTTTAATACATCATCACGCAAATCAAGGAATGCGTTCCATTTTTCAAGAATATCCTTTTCATTGGCATATTCTGTCGTTTTTGGCATGTCAGTTAACTGAACGCTTTCTTCCTCAACACCTGGAATAAATGCCCACACCTCATCTGCAGTATGCGAAAGAATTGGTGATGTCAGTTTTACTAATGCAGTCAGCGTTTCATACATAACGGTTTGCATCGCTCTGCGGTCTGCATGATTTTTTGCTTCGATGTATAAAATATCTTTGGCAAAATCCATATAGAATGAGCTGAGATCCAGCGTACAGAAGTTATTAATTGTATGGTAGATGGTCGCAAACTCATATTCCTCATATGAGGTTTTAACGGTTTTAATCACTTGATTTAAGCGAACCATTAAAAATTGATCGACTTCACGCAGCTGATCAAAAGCGACAGCATCATTTTTCGGATCAAAATCAGCCAGGTTTGCCAATAGGAATCGCAGTGTATTCCGGATTTTTCTATATACTTCAGCAACTTGTTTTAAAATTGGGTCTGATACCCTGACATCAGCCTGATAATCCACGGAGGCTACCCATAGACGCAGAATATCTGCTCCTAATTGGTTCATGACTTTCGATGGAAGCATCACGTTCCCCAATGATTTACTCATTTTTCTGCCGTTGCCGTCCAATGCGAAGCCATGACTCAAAACACCCTTGTAAGGAGCTTTGCCTGTAACGGCAACTCCCGTTGTCAATGAAGAGTTGAACCAGCCGCGGTATTGGTCGGAGCCTTCCAGATAAAGGTCGGCAGGACGCTGAAGATCTTCTCTTTCTTCAAGCACTGACTGGTGGGATGATCCGCTGTCAAACCAAACATCCATGATGTCATTTTCTTTTGTAAATCTGCCATTCGGGCTGCCTTCATGTGCAAAACCTTCAGGAAGCAATTCTTTTGCTTCTTTTTCAAACCAGATATTTGATCCGTGCTCTCCAAACAGGCGGGAAACATGATCAATTGTTTCTTCTGTGATAATAGCTTCACCATTTTCAGCATAAAAAACGGGAATTGGGACGCCCCATGCACGCTGGCGCGAAATGCACCAGTCTCCGCGGTCCCGTACCATATTATAAAGACGGGTTTCTCCCCATGCCGGAACCCATTTAGTATCGTTAACTGCCTGCTTCAGTTCTTCACGGAACTTATCAATGGAAGCAAACCATTGAGCCGTCGCACGGAAGATAATCGGTTTCTTTGTACGCCAATCATGAGGATAGCTATGCGTAAAGAATTCAAGTTTAAGTAAAGCACCGGCTTCCTCAAGCTTTTCCGTAATCGGCTTATTTGCTTTATCATAAAATAGTCCTTCAAAACCCGGTGCTTCTTCTGTAAACACACCGCGGTCATCAACTGGACATAAGACATCGAGACCGTATTTTCTGCCCACCTGGAAATCGTCTTCCCCGTGGCCGGGTGCCGTATGAACACAGCCTGTTCCCGCTTCAGTTGTAACATGCTCACCGAGAACAACTAATGATTCACGATCATAAATCGGATGCTGCGCTGTAACATGCTCAAGTTCTGCCCCTTTAACTGTTTTAAGGACAGCCGCGTCAGTCCAACCCATCGTTTCTGCTACATGTGACAGAAGGTCTTTTGCCACAACATAATTGCTTCCCTGTTCTTCAACCACCACATAATCCAGCTCAGGGTGAAGAGCAATTGCCAGGTTCGCTGGGATTGTCCATGGAGTTGTAGTCCAAATAACGAAATTAACACCGGTATCCAGTTTTCCTTTTCCGTCTTTTACCTTAAACGAAACATAGATTGAAGCAGAGCGCTTATCCTGGTATTCAATTTCTGCTTCTGCAAGGGCTGATTCACTTGAAGGTGACCAGTAGACCGGCTTTTTCCCTTTATAGATATAGCCTTTTTTCGCCATTTCACCAAAAACACGGATCTGTTGTGCTTCGTATTTTGGTTCAAGTGTAATATATGGATTATCCCAATCTCCACGTACACCAATCCGTTTAAATTGTTCACGCTGATTTTCAACCTGACTGTATGCATATTCAGCACAGCGTTCTCTGAATTCAGCAACGGTCATTTCTTTTCTTTTCACACCCTTGTTTGTTAACGCCTGTTCAATAGGAAGACCATGCGTATCCCAGCCCGGCACATAAGGTGCTTGAAAACCGTTCATTGATTTGTAGCGTACGATAAAATCCTTCAGGACCTTGTTTAAGGCATGGCCCATGTGAAGATCACCATTTGCATATGGCGGTCCATCATGAAGAACAAAAAGCGGCCGTCCTTCTGTGCGTTTTTGCACTTTGTCGTAAATATTCATTTCAGCCCATTTTTGCTGAATTTCAGGTTCCCGGTTTGGCAGATTGCCACGCATAGGGAAAGCTGTTTTTGGCATAAGTAATGTATCTTTGTATTCCATCAGTGTACCTCCTTGGATAAAATCTGCAGTAAAATAAAAAAAGCTCCCCCATCCCAAAAAAGGGACGAGAGAGCATTGCTTCACGCGGTACCACCCTTATAGAAAATAACAAAAATTATTTCCCACTCAAGTAGCCTTTAACGGATGCTAACCGCTGCTGCTTACTCCCACTTCGGCAGCAGAACTCAAGGATGATGTTCTCTAATTGCTCCGCACCGGGCTTGCACCATCCCCGGCTCGCTGATACACAGCAGTATTAGATACTGTTCCCATCACTGTCCATAACGTATATGATTCTGAAGTTATTATATTTTAAAATAGCGGTTAAAGTCAACTAGTACTGTTCTTTCTCTTGAGGCTGCAAGCTTTTTAAATCGGTTGTGTCAAGCTCATACTCCAGAAGGTCTTCCCAGTCACCATTTGAAATGAGATCAAGCTGCGCTTCAATTAACATCTTGAATCTTGTGCGGAAAACCTTTGACTGCTTTTTAAGATCTTCAATTTCTATTGCAATTTTTCTTGCTTTGGCAAGGGATTCATTTACTATCCGGTCTGCATTTCGCTCTGCTTCCTTGACAATCAGCTTTGATTCTTTCAAGGCATTGTGACGAACTTCTTCTGCTGCTTCCTGAGCAACGACGATTGATTTATTTAACGTCTCTTCAATCGTTGTAAAATGGCCTAAACGTTCACTATTGTTATTTAATTTTTCTTCAAGCTCTTTCTTTTCCCGAAGCAAAATTTCATAGTCTTTCATTATTTGATCTAAGAATTCGTTTACTTCATCCTCATCATACCCTCTGAACCCACGGTTAAAATCTTTATTATGTATATCTAATGGCGATAGTGGCATTCTTCTGGCACCTCCAACTTCTCTTTAAGCTTATCTTTATTCATTATACTGATGATTCGCCCGCTTGTGTGGAATCTCCTGCAATTCATTTTAACTTTTTTCAAATTTCGTCAAATTGTATCATGTATTTAAAGCAAGCTCCTCCGTTTAGCCTAACAAATAAAGTGTCATCCGCCATTTGTCTTTTTTGGTTTTCCCATCAATTTCTCCGACCCGAAACCTACCGAAACCGCGGACTGACACCATATCTCCTTCTGCACATTCAAAAGATGTTTGTTCCTCTGCCTTAAAATTAACTTTCACCTTTGATGCTTTGATCAATAGCTGCGCTTTTTGCCTGGAAATCGCCATCGCTCCAGCAACAACTACATCCAGCCTGAGTGAGCTCAGAGTAACAAAACGGTCTTTCCATTTTTCATTTGACGGAACATGCTTTTCCCAGCTGATTTCACTGACAGAAACTGATGCGTTGCCAATTTGGTTAAAGTTTAATGTAAAAAATGATGAAAGTTCTTTTGCCACCACGATCTGTATAATTTCATTTGACACAATAATGTCGCCAATCTTTTCACGTTTAATTCCCAATCCCATTAGCGAACCCAGGACATGCTTATGCTCAACAGTTATAAACTTTGACGGATAATTGACTTCAAGCAAGGCTAGATCAAAGTCCTCAATGTCCGGTTCCAGATAAGAAGGATAAAGCAACCCTCTTTTCCGCTCGGACTCAGGTCCTCCTTCAAAAGCAATACGCACATCATCTGATGCTCCGATGATCGAGCTTAAAATAAACATTTGTCTGGGATCAAGGAAATCAGTTAATCTTGGCGCATATTTTGATTCTACATCGCGTTTCCAATTTAGCACCTGATCAATAAAACCCTGTTCTTCTTTACGAAAATGCTGGTATAACGATGACATTTTATCTCCTCACTTTACTAAAAAAGCACCTCTACCCTTTTTTCAGGATAAAGGCACTTAACTTGTTCAGGCAACCATTCCAAACAAAACTTGAATTCCGCTCTGCGCCAGACGCAACGTGATAATTGCAACCAAAGGTGAGATATCGATCATGCCAAGCGGAGGAATAATTTTTCTGAAAGGTTCCAAATAGGGTTCACAGAGCTTGGCCAATGTCTGTCCAAAGCTGCTTTCCCTGGCATTAGGAAACCAGGACAGTAAAATATAGATAATTAAAGCGTAACTATAAAAGGTTATTGCAGTGTTTAAAATACTTAAAACAGATTGCATATTGTATGACCCCACCTATCCATCCATTATTGAGAATTATTCTTCATTTATAAAATCTGTAATGTTGCCACTTACTTCAATATTGTCGGGAGTACATAAGAAAATATCGGTTCCTACACGCTGAATATCACCGCCAATGGCATACACTGTACCACTCAGGAAATCAACAATTCTTTTTGCCTGATCCTTATTTATCCTTTGCAGATTCACGACGACGGCACGGTGATTTTTTAAATTATCTGCAATATCCTGTGCTTCTGCATACATTCTTGGCTCAAGCAAAACCATTTTGGATGATTTTTGGATGCTTTGCAGGCTCACTACATTTTGTTTTTGAGGGGCTTTTTTATTTTGACGTACTGCCGGAGTTTCATCAGGCTGTTCATCTACGTAATCTTCAACATATTCTTCTTCATCCTCAACAAAAAAGAAATTTTTAAATTTCGATTTCATGCCCACGGCTAAATTCCTCCTTTATTCGCCTACTAGTGCTGATCCAATCCGTACAAATGTAGCACCTTCTTCAATGGCTATCTCATAATCATTGGACATGCCCATAGAAAGTTCAGTACATGGTGCGTTCTGGTATCTATGTCTATGTATTTCATCCTTTAAGCGCGACAGGTCTTTGAAGCATTTTCTAAGAACCTGTTCATCTTCTGTATCGGGAGCCATCGTCATTAAACCTACTACTTTTATTTTATCATATATAGACAGCTGTTCGATAAAATTCAATACATTTTGAGGAGCCAGCCCGTGCTTTTGTACTTCACCTGACACATTTACCTGCACAAAACATTCCACGGTCTTGTGGGCGCGTTTATTAATTTCTTTTGCCAGGGATAATCGATCGAGTGAATGAAGATAATCAATGCGGTTAATAACATCTTTTACTTTTCTTGACTGCAGTGATCCTATGAAGTGCCATTTAACGGAACCACTTAAACTGGCCTGTTTTTCAGTCAAACCCTCAAATCTATTTTCTCCAAGATGGTTAAATCCGGCCTCAACTGCTTCCTGTGCACGTTCGTTTGACACATATTTTGTCACAGCTACTACATTAATTTCGTCAGGGGTTCGTCCTGACCGCGCAGCTGCCTGCTTAATACGGTTAATAATGTCCTTGCCCTTTTCCTCAACTTTCATCAATACTACTCCTTCCAGCCGATGACCGCTGCCATTCTGCCTGTTTTCCCTTTGTCTTTTCTATGGGAAAAAAACAGCGACTCCTCACAGGATGTACAATAAGAGGAAATAGCAATCTGTTCTTTTGCAAGACCTGCATTTAAAAGAAGCTGTTCATTGACGGCTTTTAAATCTAATGTATATTGCCCTTTTGACTGTTTACTAAAACTTGAATGAAACATTTCGGATAAACAATTTTTCACTTCCTGTATAACAATATCATCTACAACATAACAGCAATCCCCAATTGACGGGCCGATAAATGCTTGAATCTGGCCAATTGCAACTCCTGCTTCAATTGCTTCATTGATCATCCGCCCTGCAATGTTTTGAACTGTTCCCTTCCATCCGGCATGGGCAATTCCAATAAATTGAGTTTGCGGTTCTACAAAGTAAATCGGCACACAATCAGCAAAACATAAACTTAAAAAAACATTGCGCTCCATCGTCCAAAGTCCGTCCGTTTCAGGCAGGGCTTCTTGATAGGATAACGTGCCTTTTCCTCTGTCAAAATGACCTGTTCTCTTTATCGCAGAACCGTGAACCTGGTCAGCAAACACCCACTGGGATAAATTGCTGCTGCAAGCCTCGCTTAAAATCTCACGGTTTCTAATAACACTTTCATCCATATCGTTCACATGCAAACCTACGTTTAGTGAACGAAATGACCCTTGACTTACCCCGCCATTTTTGGTTGAAAAGGCGGCAACAAGTGAGGGAAATTCACTTTTCCATTTATCAATGGATAAAAATGCAGGTGAATGCTCTTTGGTCATCATCACTTGTCGTCACACCCCATTAGCATTTTTTTAAAGTGTATCATATTGCCGCCTAAAACGTTATCGAAAACATTGCGATTAAGTTGATTCGATCGTATCTTGAAGAATTTGTCCTCGGACTAAAATCACATCATTCCCTATTTTAACTAAATCTTTCCAAGGAATTGTTATTTCTCCTCCTTTACTGAACCAGCCCTTCCAATTTCCATTTCCCTGGATGATAATGGATTCGATCATCCCCGTCTTAACATTAATATCAATATCAGAAATGGGACCCAGCTTTTTGCCGTCGGCAACTGAAACAACATCTTTTTGCTGTAATTCAGAAATTCTCATATCCATCCCTCCTAAGATACATCTATTTTATGCAATAAAAAGAGAGGAGAACACTTATCTCCCCTCTTAATGAACATATCTATTCATTTGTTTGATGGCACCTTTTTCCAACCTGGAAACCTGTGCTTGTGATATGCCGATTTCATCAGCAACTTCCATTTGGGTTTTACCAAAAAAGAATCTGTTTTGAATGATCATTTTTTCGCGCTCACTTAAATGATGCATTCCTTCTTTAATGGATAAATCCTCTACCCATTGTTCATCGCTTGTCCGATCATCGCTCACTTGATCAAGCACATAAATTGGATCCCCGCCATCCTGATAAATAGGCTCAAAAAGCGAGACAGGATCTTGTATTGCATCAAGTGCAAATAAAATATCTTCTTTTGGAAGGTCTATTCTTGCAGCGATTTCTTCGATGGTGGGTTCTTTTGATGTCTCGCTTATAAGCTGTTCTTTTGCCTGTAAGGATTTATAGGCGATATCCCTTAATGATCTTGATACCCTTATTGGGTTGTTATCTCGAAGATATCTTCTTATTTCCCCTATAATCATCGGTACAGCATACGTTGAAAATCGAACATTTTGTCCTAAATCAAAATTGTCTATGGACTTCAGAAGTCCGATGCAGCCCACTTGAAATAAATCGTCAGGATTTTCATTTCTGTGTGAAAAGCGCTGAATTACGCTCAACACCAGGCGCAAATTTCCATACACCAGTCTTTCTCTGGCTTCTTCGTTGCCGCTTTGCAGTTCTGTGAATACTTTTCTCATTTCTTCATTTTTAAAAATCGGTAATGTTGAAGTATCAACTCCACAAATTTCTACTTTATTGCGTGCCATCTTTTTTCCTCCAGTCGGGAGTATGGGTTCTCGTTCAGTATTTCCCCCGGAAGAAAAAATATTCTATTTTTGAATTACCTGTATTTGGAGGTTTTTCCTTAAACCATTTTACTGACTTCTTTTTGAAGACGGCGGATAATTCGCTTTTCAAGCCTAGAAATATATGATTGCGAAATGCCCATAAGATCCGCTACATCTTTTTGCGTATGCTCCTGTTGTCCATTTAATCCAAACCTGCATTCAATGATAAAGGTTTCACGTTCATCAAGAATATTTAATGCCTGCTTCAGTAAAACCCGATCCATCCGCGACTCTATGTCTTTTACAATCAGATCATTTTCTGTACCGAGTACATCGGATAATAACAGCTCGTTGCCATCCCAGTCTGTATTGAGCGGTTCATCAAAAGATACTTCAGACCGCAATTTATTTGTTCGGCGAAGGTACATTAATATTTCATTTTCGATACAGCGTGAGGCATAGGTAGCAAGCTTGATTTTTTTTTCAAGATCAAAAGTATTGATTGCTTTAATCAGACCAATCGTTCCAATACTGATCAAGTCTTCAATATTAATACCAGTGTTTTCAAACTTTCTAGCAATGTATACAACCAGTCTTAAATTTCTTTCGATTAAGGTGGAACGTGCGCTTTCATCGCCTTGAGCAAGCCGCTGCAATACAACTGCTTCCTCCTGCCTATCTAACGGAGATGGCAGCGCTTCACTGCCTCCTATATAAAAAATATCTTTAACACGAATTCCCAATTTGTCGGAAGTTTGCAGTAACCATAATTGAACAGTTCTCTTAGCTTGAACTAGTAACATTTTCAACACTCCTTATATTTGATGACAAGGCAATAATTGCAGAGGATTTAATAAACAATTACATTTTTCTTCAAATAATAAAGATTGTTTCGTGAAGACTACGGGTACATTGTTTAAGGAGTATTCTTGTCCGTTAACGGAGCAAGTCACCTGATCACACATAATGCCAATCATCATTTGACTTGAGGAGTGAACCGTTCGCGATGGTATCATGCGAACCTTTTTTTGCCAGTATTCCGGCCATGCTAAAAACTGATTATCAGTAAGAGAATCTGCAATATAATTCGGTAAAAGTTCTGTTGCAACTTTCGTGTCGGCAAATACGACTGGAGACTTTGTAAAAGGGTCCACCACATGATTTCCGCTGTCTAAAAACCCAAATCCTTTCCATGCCTGTCCATTAACGATAATCTCTACTTTGTACGTAAATGTTCCTTCAATATGTTTCATCTGCAGGGATTCCACCACTTTTGCTACACAAATGACGGTACCTAAAATGACAGCTGATAAAAGGATAAGCATGCCTAATGAATGATCCATATACGATTGAAAAGGTGTATCAATTAATAGACGCTGAATCACATACATGACTCCCCCAACTGCACTTGAACTGCCCCAGAATAAGAAGCAGGCTTTAGTGAGTTGGGCAAAACCTTTGATTGTAAATGTAAAGATCACAATTCCTGCACTCATCAAGACAAGCAGGATCACTTCAAGGAGAGGTGAAAGGTTTGTAACAATCATTCCAATGTGAAAGAAAGTACTGGCCGTGGTTACAAAAAAGAAGCGTTTCCACCTTGGCGCCTGATGGAGGAAGCGGCCAACCATCCATAAAACACAGCAATCTATCCAAGAGTTTAACGCCCACAGCGCTTCTAGGTGAAGCATCGTGCGGTGTCCCCCTTTCTTTGATTGAAAGTATATCGAAGAGTTAAAGAGAAAATTGTCAAAATACATAACGGTAAACAATAAATATTTCTTCAAAAAAAGACTGAATCCCACAAGTGGATTCAGTCTTTTTAGTCATATATTTTTTTATTAGTTTCTGCGTCGGTTGCGGTTTCTCAGGAAAGTAGGGATATCCAGTGTATCCTCTACAGGCTGCTGAGAATTGCGTGAAGGCTGCTCATGTGATGATGCTTCTTCTCTTTCACGCTCTCTTGTAAGCTCTCTGTCACGCTCCCGTTCGCGCTTAGGCGCCATTGGAGGCGGCTGTTGATGTCTTACCTGCCCATTGCCCATTTGAGGCCGTACAGGTTTTTGCTGACTCATATTTTCACTAAAACCTGTAGCAATAACAGTAACCAGGATTTCATCTTTTAGATCCTCATTAATAACCGATCCAAAAATCATGTTAACTTCCTGGTCAGAAGCACTGGCTACAATATCTGCCGCTTCCTGGACTTCATATAAACTAAGGCTAGTACCTCCGTTAATATTCATCAGCACGCCTTGTGCTCCGTCGATCGACGTTTCAAGAAGAGGACTGGAAATTGCTTTTTTCGCAGCTTCCGATGCACGGTTTTCTCCAGAAGCAACGCCGATCCCCATTAACGCAGATCCTTTATTTGACATAATGGTTTTTACATCCGCGAAATCCAGGTTGATAAGACCAGGTACAGCAATCAAATCAGAAATCCCCTGTACACCTTGTCGAAGTACGTTATCCGCTTCTCTGAACGCTTCAAGCATCGGTGTGCTTTTATCGACAATTTCAAGAAGACGGTCGTTTGGTATAACAATTAATGTGTCCACTGCTTCTTTCATTGAGCTGATGCCGCCTGCTGCCTGATTGGCACGTTTGCGTCCTTCAAAAGTAAATGGTCGTGTTACTACCCCTACTGTTAAACTGCCTAATTCGCGGGCAATTTGAGCAATTACAGGAGCAGCACCAGTACCAGTACCGCCGCCCATTCCGGCTGTAACAAATACCATATCGGCACCTTTGATTGCTTCTTCAATTTGCTCACGGCTTTCTTCTGCAGCTTTTTTCCCAACTTCAGGATTAGCACCCGCACCCAGTCCCCGGGTCATCTTGCCGCCAATTTGCATTTTTATCTCTGCTTTTGAGAGGTTTAATGCTTGAGCATCCGTATTAACCGCAATAAACTCCACTCCCTGAACGCCATGCTCGATCATACGATTGACTGCATTGTTACCGCCGCCGCCTACACCGATGACTTTTATAGTTGCTAAAGAATCTACATTCGTATCAAAATCCAACATCATAAGTCCTCCTAATTCATCCAAATTACTTTTAATAAAGGTTATTCAAAAAAGTATCCTAATAATTTTTTGAACTTACCCTCTTCATTGTTTTGCTTTGGTTTTGGCTGTTTTGGCTGTTTGGGCCTTGAATCCGGTTGTTTTTTTAACGAATGTTCCCCGGCGCCTTCATATTCAGATGCGGAAGGCTGTCTGTCAAGCCTCCCTTGAAGCTTTGCGTGTTTATGAGCATATTTTATTAAGCCCACTGCCGTAGTATATTGTGGTTCTCTGACGCCAATGTAATCAGGAATCGCAACTCTCACTTGATTTTGCAGCACGGCCTGTCCAAGCTCTAAAATGCCCTGCATGTTTGCCACTCCACCGGATAAAACGAAACCTCCAGGCAAATCATGAATATTTAATCTCTTTAATTCGTGAACTACTAAATCAAACATTTCTTCTAATCTTACTTCAATAATATCAGATATTTCAAGCTGATTAAATTGTTGGTGCTGATCGCTGCCAATAATAGGAACACTAAAGACTTCTTCTTCAGAAGCATAGTCATAAAATGCATGTCCATGCTTTATTTTAATCGCTTCAGCATCACCAGTTGTTGTTCTGAGACCGATTGAAAGATCTTTAGTGATATGGTCTCCGCCGACTGGTACGATGGAAGTAGCAATTAAATGTCCCTGTTCAAATACTGCAATTGTGGTAGAACCGCCTCCGATATCGAGTATCGCAGTGCCAAGGCTCTGTTCATCCTTGGAAAGTGCAATCGTACCTGCTGCCAATGGCTGCAAAAAGATATCAGCAACTTCCAACCCTGCTCTTTCTACACAGCGGAGAATATTGTGGAGCATCGTTTTTGATCCGGTCACGACTGTACCTTCCATTTCAAGCCGAACGCCGATCATACCTCTTGGATCTTTAATTTCATCCAGGCCGTCAACGATAAACTGTCTTGGTACTATATTAATAATTTCACGTTCCGGAGAGATTGGCATAACCTGAGCGGCATCAATAACTCTTGCCACATCTTCATCTCTTATTTCTTTATCTTCTGTTGATACTGCTACAACCCCATGACAAGGCTGAAGCGACACATGGTTTCCTGGAATCCCTACTATAACATTATGTATATCAAGTCCTGTCATTCTTTCTGCTTGATCTACAGCTTTTTGAATAGATTGTACTGTTTCATCAATATCTACGATTGAACCCTTACGAATACCCTCAGAATGGACATTGCCTACTCCGATGATGTTGAGAGAGTCATGAACCAATTCTGCGATAATTACCTTTACATTTGATGTACCTATATCTAAGCTTACAAAATATTCATTATTACTCACCCTGTGGCACCTCCCTCAAACACAAATAAATTTATTTATTTTAACCGTACGTTAAGATTTTATTTGATATAATTTACTATTCAACAAAAAAACTCAAAAGCCTTTATTTATCAGCCAATTTTGTGGATTTTTTCTTTTCACTCCATTGTACTAATAAGATACGTCGAATTACAGCGATATTTTGAAACAATCGAACACCAAAAGCAAAAATGGCTGCTAAATACAAGTCTACACCAAGATGAACGCCTAGAAAAGCCAAACTTGCGGCTAACGCAATATTAAAGAAGAAACCAGAAATAAAAACATTGTCATCATAAACATTTTGCAAATGGGCGCGAATGCCTCCAAACAATGTATCAAGTGCTGCTAACACGGCAATCGATAAGTAGTTGGAATATTGCTCCGGTATTGAAAGATCCGTAATTAGACCTAAGAATATCCCGATTAACAGCCCTAAAATCGGCAGCCACATTTTTTCTACTCCCCTTCATTCGTTGACACAGGTTTCATCGAGCGAACTTGAATCATTTTTTCATAGGCGGGGATTATGAGAGTTCGTTCAGGGTCATTTACTGTCAATCGAATATCTTCAATGAAAAAATCTTCTATTAATACTGATCCTTGCATTTTATTATAAAGCTTTTCAGCATCCTCAAAGTTTTCTACAGCAACCTTAACCGTAATAGGAAGATTGGGGACAGGCTTTGAATTAACGGTTGTTTCACCGTTAATGTCCCGAATAACGGAGGTAGCGATTAGACGTTCCTCATTGATTGAAATATACTTTGCATTGAATTGGTAAAGTTGGTTGACGAGCCTTCTAAGAAGTTCAGGTGTTATTGTGGCGGGAGAGGCTCCCATCATTAGCCTTTCTTCAACGGGCTTTAATTCGATAATAAGCCCTGAAGCCTCTATTTCAGCCATCCCCGCTTCTTCCCCGAGCGCATAAACTGTTTCTTCCAAAGCCTTTTCAGCAGCAGATGCCTTATCATCTTCATAATGAAATATCGTGTTTTCCTGGTTTTGAATTTGACTCAATAAGGAAGACTGCATCTGCAATTGAGCAAGTGTTTCCTGTTTTAATTCCCAAATATCCCGGTTATCACGAACGACAGGCTGCTGCACCATTTTAAATTGCACTGCAACTAAAAATCCTACTGCAATTGTTATAAGAGTAAAGTTACGTTTAGCTTTTCTATTCATTTTGAAGCAATCGCCCTTCTTTAACTTCCATTAAAGACCACCGATAATTGGATCCATCGTTAGCAGTGCCTTTTTCTCCAAGGTGAAGATAATGTGATCATTAACCAGCTGATCCTTGATCCCGCCAGTTATATTCAATGCGGCTGCTAGGACTTCCCCATCGCCAATAGCTGAAATGACAAATGGAGCGGGATACTGAACATCATCAATGGTAATGACAGGACCGTTACATACAATATACGAATCATGGCTGATTCTCTGTCCGTTAATTGAAATTGCTTCTGCCCCTGCAATATATAGCTCATTCATGACATTGAAAATGTGGTGCTCGTGAACAATATAATCATTTATATTTAAAATGGCAGGATCATATTGGCCATCTTTTAATGTCACTTCAACACCCGGCCCTTCAACAGCCACTTTCCCCAGAATAAGTCTGTAACGTTCCGCCTGTTCGGTTAATGAGGATAAATCATTTTCGTCTGACAATTTCTGTTCAAATTCACGAATGATATCCTGATTCTTGTATAAGTGATCTTGCAGTTCCAAATTTCTTTGCTGTATCTGCAGCAGTTCTTTTCTTACCTGTTTTTCCTGCGCACTGTATTGGCTGACAGCCGCATGGCCTTGCCCGTCTTGTGAAAATTGATCTTTCGTAATGCTATAGGAAAAGGAAAGCAGAAATCCAAGTGTAAGAAAGACGATTGAAAACGCAAGTCTTTTACCCTTCCGTTTCAACATCTTCCACTCCTTCTGGCTCTTCCCCTTCAGCCGGCTCCTCTTCAGACATCTCATCACTGGAGTTGTAAGCTCTAAAATAAGAACCTACTTCAAGGTCAATGACACCCTTTACGTCTTTGTCGAGCTGACTGACAATTGACGGATAATGAGTCATTTTTTCAGCAAATGTATTTATAAGGGCTGATACCTCAAAGCCATCATTCATATACACCGTAATATGATCTTTATCCGTTTCAGACGGAGTCAGGTACACTTCTGAGATAGACTGCTGAACCTCCGGCGGCAGACTTGCGAGTGCTGTCGACATTTCAGTCAGCATTGATTTGGCAGTAAACCCAAAGAGCATTGGTGCATCACTCGACAGTTCATGCGGCTCTATCGGTTTTGCGGAAGCCCCGTTCTCAAGTACGGGAATAAATTGCTGTTCTTTTGCAACATATGCAATTTGATCATATTCATCAATTTCAATTTTAAAAGTAGTAGGAAATTTTTTCGAAATCGTTACAGCCTCAACATCCAGCTTGTCCGAAATGTTTTCTTCCACGGATTTGTTGTTTGTGGACCAATAGGAATCTCCTGTTTTAACCCCGCTGGCCGCAATAATTTCTTCTTCAGAAAGCCATTGAGATCCGCTGACTGAAATGGTTTGTATTTTGCTGAAGGGTGACTGCAGGTACAAAACTACTAAAATCACTCCAATAAATAAAAGCACTACCGCGAGCAGCCGCCTGTTCGCTTTTTTTCGTCGGCGCTGCTTCAATTGAGGGACTCGATCTTCAAGTGAAACGACTGGCTTTCTGCCCATCGAATCTACACTCCTTTTTCAGAACAAAAGCATAAGTGGAACGCAGAAGATGCTCAGGACATTTCTTTTTAGCTTACCGCTTAAAAAGAAATGCCCCGGCAAGAGATCCACCGCAGCCAGCTGTCAATAATCAAACTGCCTTATGAATGTAAAAGCTAATTAATTAGATCAGACTGATTTCCAATCCATTCGACTTCTGTTTCAATCGTAATTCCATATTGATCTGAGATCGTTTTTTTAATATGTTTTATTAAATTTTGAACATCCTCCGAGGTAGCTCCGCCTGCATTGACAATAAAATTGCCATGAAGTTCAGATACTTGCGCCCCTCCAATTTGGTATCCCTTTAGTCCTGCATCCTGAATCAGCTGACCAGCATATTTAGGCAGAGGGTTTCTGAAAATACTTCCCGAGCATGGATTATTCCATGGCTGTGTTTCTCTTCTGTAATCTTTATATTTTTTCATATCGGCTTTAATATCTGCCGGCTCTCCGGCTGTTAATTCAAACTCTGCTTCCAATACAATCCCTGGACGCTCATTTTGCAAAACGGAAGTACGATAGGAAAATTTCATTTCCTCATTGCTAAGCCACTCTGTTGTTCCATCTGGAAATAAGATATGGGCCCGGGTTAATACCTTTGAAATATCAGAACCATGCGCGCCGGCATTCATATAGACGGATCCGCCCACTGAACCTGGAATTCCACTTGAGAACTGAAGACCGTGGAGCCCTTCCCTTGCCATTTTAGTAGCCAATACAATTATCGAATAGCCTCCTCCTGCACGGATGGTGGTTCCTTCGATTGTTAAGTTATCCAGCCCTTTTCCAAGCTTAATAACCACTCCACTAATGCCCTCATCGCTTACTAACAAGTTTGACCCCCGGCCAATGGCACGCCACTCTAAATTATGCTTATTTATCAGCTTCATTAGTTTCTGCAGCTTTTCAATTGAAGAAGGCTCTACAAATACTTCAGCCGGGCCTCCTACTTTCATCGTTGTATGGTTAACAAGTTTTTCATCAACCGACACATTTCCAATTTCTGCTTCACGCAGTTCATTAATAAACTTTTCCATACTTTCTCTCCTTAAAGCTATAAATATTCGTAGTTTGGATGATTACATGCAAACAATACAATGTGGTCTTTTCCCTATACTACACTATTCTAATCTCATAACATACAACTGAAGACTCTTCGTCATTAAAATGTAAAATTCCTTCTTGGCAATAAAACAAATTAATGGAAATTCTAAAATAACAAACCATCTTATGCAGATTTTCCTTTATTATTATATTGTACCTTATCTTAAAGGTGTTCACTTAAAAATAGACGAAAAAAAACAGCTTGATCACTACACCCAAGCTGTTTTTTTATATTTTTTTACTGTATTTACTTATATTCAGCAATATACCGCACGATAACAGCACTAATAGCAGTGATGAGCCGCCATAGCTCATAAAGGGCAATGTGATTCCTGTAACCGGGATCAAGCCGATTACAACGGATACATTAATCATTACTTGAATTCCAATCATTAAAACAATGCCGCCGGCCATGAGCTGGCCAAAACGATCAGGAGCAGCAAGTGCGATCAGGATCCCTCTCCAGACAATTGCGCTGAAAAGAACCAGCAGCATAACCCCTCCAAAAAAACCCAGTTCTTCTCCCACAATGGCAAAAATAAAATCATTTTGGGGTTCAGGCAAGTAAAAATATTTCTGCCTGCTCTCACCCAGTCCGAACCCAAACATTGCTCCGGGTCCTATAGCATAAAGAGATTGAATCATTTGAAATCCGGCTCCTAAAGGATCCTCCCACGGATCAAGGTACGAAACAATTCGCTGAAGCCGGTATGGCGCTGAAATAATTAATCCCGCAAAGCCTGCTATACCCAAAAAAATCAGTCCAACAAAAAATCGGTAAGGGGCTCCTGCCAGAAATAATAATGACAGGCCTGTCCCTAAAATAACTGTACCCGTACCCAAATCGGGCTGGAGCATCACAATTCCAAAAGGAATCAGCAGAAGCAATAATAGCGGCGACATCCCCTTGCGAAAATTGGTAATACTCTGTTCGTTTCGCTCGAGGTTCCGAGCTAAAAGCAACAAAACACCTATCTTCGCAAATTCTGACGGCTGTAAAGATATGGGACCCACACCAAGCCAGCTTTGCGAGCCATTTCTTACAAGCCCTACACCGGGAATAAGCACTAAGATCAGCAATAGAATACCGCCAGCATAGATCCACCATGCATACTTTTTCCAATGCCAGTAATCGTACTTGGCAAGCATCAGCATACTAACAATACCCAGCACGGCAAAAATGGCTTGTCTCTTGGAAAAAAAGTGGGCATCTCCAAAACGATCCAAAGCCCAAACAGAACTTGCACTATCGATCATTACTATGCCAAAAACCACACAAGAACACACTAGCCCAATAAGCCATCTGTCCATATATACAGCCTCACAGTAGAGAGATTGAGCTTTTGTACGCCCTATTAAAGCTTATTCACCTGCTCAATAAATATGTCACCGCGCACTTCAAATGTCGGATGCTGATCCCAGCTTGCACAAGCCGGTGACAGCAGTACAATATCGCCTTCCCCTGCAATTTCAGCAGCCGCCCATACACCTGCTTTTACATCTTCAACCTTTTTAATTAACTTAATCTCAGCTTTTTCACCAAGCTCAGCCATTTTCGGAGCAGTTTGTCCAAATACAACCATCGCTTTCACATTATTCAAATATGGCAGCAAGTCATCAAAATCATTGCCTCGGTCGAGCCCTCCGCAAAGAAGAATGGTTGGCTTAGAAAAAGCATTTAATGCACTTTTGGTTGCAAGTGAGTTTGTCGCTTTTGAATCATTATAAAATTTTATACCATTCCACTCACGAACAAATTGTGTGCGGTGGCGCACACCGGTAAAGGATGTCAATACTGACTGGATAGCCTCGTTGCTAACGCCCGTAAGCTTTGCTGCTCCAATCGATGCCAATATATTTTCCAGGTTATGAGCACCCGGCAGGACTACATCCTGTAAATTGATAATATGTTCCTGATTAAAATATATCCCGCCATTTTGGACATAAAGTCCAAAATCCAGTTCTTTTTTTGTAGAGAATGGAATAATTGCAGCATCTGTAAATTGAACCCGGTCAAGCAGCTCCTGCTGATCTCCATTGACAATTAAGTAATCTTCTTTAGTCTGATTTTTTGTTATCGCGACTTTCGCATCGGCATATTCTTCTCTTGAAGAATGATAATCCAAGTGGGCATCATATAAATTCGTGATAATGGCAATAGAAGGCCTAAAGTCTTTAATCCCCATTAGCTGAAATGAAGAAAGTTCAACCACCATGGTCTCATTTTCCAGCGCTGTTTGAGCAACCTCACAAGCGACCGTTCCAATATTACCGGCCATATACGAAGGTTTTTTTCCGGCTTCGATCATGTGGTGAGTAAGTGTTGTGGTTGTGGTTTTACCATTTGTACCGGTTATACCAATGATATCAGCTTCACTGATCTGGTATGCAAGTTCTACTTCCGTTAAGATTGGAAGCCCTTTTTGTGCCGCTCCCTTAATAAGATCATTTGTGTAAGGAATACCCGGATTTTTAACGATAAACTCAAAGCCTTCATCCAGCAATTCCACCGGATGGCTCCCGCAGACTACTTTTATCCCCTCGTCGAGAAGCGACTGGGCTTCTTTATTCTCAGAGAGGGGTTTCCAGTCATTCACTGTTACAAAAGCCCCTAAACGATGCAGAAGCAGAGACGCAGCGACCCCGCTTTTCGCCAGCCCCACGACGAGTACTTTTTTATTTTGGTATGTCGTAATGGATTTCATTAGCCAAACACTCCTATCAATACACCTAAAATTCCTACAATCAATCCCACCGACCAGAAGACGGTAACAACTTTCCATTCAGACCAGCCTACAAGTTCAAAATGGTGATGAAGAGGACTCATTTTAAATATGCGTTTACCCGTTAATTTAAAGGAAGTAACCTGCATAATAACGGAAAGCGTTTCAAGTACAAAAACCAGACCGATTAATAGCAGCAGGATTTCCTGTTTTGCCATTAATGAAACAGTCCCTATCGCACTGCCAAGCGCCAGGGAACCAGTATCTCCCATAAACACTTTCGCAGGATGGGCATTAAAAACCAGAAATCCTAAAACTGCTCCAACGACTGCCATACAGAAAATGGCCAATGAAAGCTGTTCCTGCTGCCATGCAATGATGGCAAATGCGCTAAATGCAATAGCGGAAGTCCCTGAAACAAGCCCATCTAGTCCATCGGTTAAATTAACAGCATTCGAAAATCCAACAAGCCAAAAGATAACAAAGCCTACATAAACAAAACCGAGATTTATCTCAAATGAAGTAAACGGTATGGACACGATCGAAGAAAAACCGTTTGCTTGGAAAATCAAATAAAAAATAACAGCAATAATAATTTGACCGAGCAGCTTTTGTTTCGATGTAAGTCCCAGGTTTCGCTTCATTACCACTTTAATAAAGTCGTCTAAAAACCCTAGTATTCCAAAGGTGACTGTTACCAGTAATAATAAAAGAATTGTTACATTTAATGCATTATAAAACGCTGAAACCGCTATGGTTGTAACGATAATTGAAAATAAAATAATTACGCCGCCCATTGTCGGAGTGCCGGATTTTTTCTGATGTGATTCCGGACCTTCTTCCCTGATGCTCTGCCCGAATTTCAATCTGCGCAGATAAGGAATAAACAATGGTGATACTGCAACTGTTACAAAAAATGCGCCAAATAATGCGACGAAAATTGCCCAAATAGACATGCTTGCTCCTCCTAACAAATACAAACCCTTATGTACTCTGTTTATCTTTATTGTACCATGGACTAATTCAATAAGAATCAGTTCATAAGCCCCCATATCATCATAGTAGTGAAATGACTATAGGTAAAGGTTTTTTTCTTTCAAATACGTAAAATCGGGTGAAAAAATAAAAAAGGGTCTAATGATTCACACCTAAAAGTTAAGGTACCGGGACCTGTGTTTTAGGATGAAATAATTAGTACCCTGCATTTGATTTTCTCATTAATTAATTTTTGCTGAATCGCTTTTTAAGCAGTTGACAGGCAACTTGTTTATCATCGAATGGATAAGCTTGATCCCCAATCACCTGCACTTTTTCATGTCCTTTGCCAGCTATTAGAATGACATCATCTTCACACGCCATTCCGATCGCATAAGCAATAGCCTCTTCCCGATCCAAAAGGACGGTGTAGGTTCTGCCCGGCACCCCTTTTTCCATATCCTTTATAATATCCAACGGCTTTTCACTTCTCGGGTTATCCGAGGTGAATATAACATCCGTGGCATACCCGCAAGCCACTTTAGCCATTAAGGGCCTTTTGGAACGGTCTCTGTCCCCCCCGCAGCCAACAACTACGAACGTGCGGTTCGCATTCATTTTCACAATTGCCTGCATAACATTTTCCAGGCTGTCGGGGGTGTGGGCATAATCCACAATAACAGTAAATGGATGGCTGCCCTCCACAATTTCAAATCGCCCCGGGACACTTTTCATGTTCTCAAGCCCCTTTGAAATAACCTCCAGCGGAATTCTTTTCGCAAATGTAGCAGCAATTGAAGCCAGTGCATTATAAACATTAAACACACCCACTACCGGCATCTTTATTTTGATTTTCCCTACCGGCGTATGAGCAAGAAAAGAGGTAGAGTGTCTTCCGTACTGAATATCGCTTGCATAAACATCAGAAGTGTTATGAAGCCCGTAAGAGATGATATGCGCAGACGTAGCCTGACTAATCATTTCCGAGAAAGGATCGTCATCATTAATGATGGCGAACTTTGGAAGGTCCTTATAATGGTGATGGCCAAGTTGTGAAAACAGCAGGCTCTTGGACCATCTGTAGTGGTCCATGGAACCGTGATAGTCCAGGTGGTCTTGCGTCAGGTTTGTGAACACCGCTATATCTATATCACAGCCAAACAGTCTTCCCTGGGCCAGGCCATGGGAAGATACTTCTATAATTGAGGTAGTCACATTGTTTGATAAAAAGGACGAAAGCGTCTGCTGCAATACCAGACTGTCAGGCGTGGTATTTACTGAAGCTTTAACCTCCTGCCCCTGCTTCATGTATAACGTGCCGATTACACCCGTTTTTTCGCCTGCATATTCCACTATTGATTGAATCATATGGGAGACAGTTGTTTTGCCATTTGTACCGGTTACTCCAATGACATTCATTTTATAGCTGGGGTAGTTGTAAAATAAATTAGTAATCTGAGCAAGTGCATGCCTTGGGTTGCGAACCTGAATAACAGGAACCGGCAGGGATAATTCAATATCGCATAATACAGCAGCTGCCCCGCTGCTTACAGCCTCTGCAATAAAATCTTTTCCATCTCTATTCTCGCCTTTAATGGCAACAAAAAGCGTCCCGTTTTTCACATTTTTATGATGATGGGATATCTCTTTTATCACCGGATCGCAGGCAGGTCCTCTCATTTCATAAAAAGGCAGACAACTTGCCAACTCCGAAAGCTTCATCTCTTCAACTCCTAACTGTAGTGCCTGAACAGATAACATTGTAAAAATCGCGTTTACTGCTCCTTATTCATCTCCCATCATGACCCGTATAGTCGTTCCCTCGTTCACGGTAACATTCGGTTTAGGAGATTGCTCAATAACCTTCGATCCTTTCCCCTCAACCTCCAGCTTTAATGGCAGCAGCATTTCTTTTAAATCTTTTGTAGAAGTGCCGATTAAGTCAGGCACTTTATACGTAACAGGGTCCAGCCAGTTCACTTCTTTTTCTACTTGTTCTGTTCTGGGTTTTACCCCCAATGACCGGAGGCCGTCTTCTAAAATATTTCCTACGATTGGAGCTGCTACTACACCGCCGAATTGCACCGTGTTTTTCGGATGGTCAACCGCAAGATAAACGATCAATTCCGGGTCATCACTTGGAGCAAAACCGATAAAAGAAACAATATAGCTGTCTTCCATATATCGGCCGTCTTTTACTTTTTGTGCAGTACCTGTTTTTCCTCCAACCCGGTATGTGTCTACATAGGCTCCTCTTCCGGTTCCTTGCGCCACTACCGTTTCCAGTGCTTCACGAACTTTTTTTGAGGTCTCCTCAGAGATCACCTGTCTTTTCATTTTAGGTTGAATCTCTTTTACCGTCTCTCCTGTTTCGCCATCAGTCCATTTTTTTGCGATATGCGGAGTCGGCAAATAGCCCCCATTTATCGCAGCGGAAACTGCCGTTATCTGCTGAATAGGTGTTACAGAAACACCTTGTCCAAATGCAGTAGTGGCATGCTCAAGCGGTCCAACGCGCTCCATGGGAAAAAGAATACCGCTTGCTTCTCCCTGCAGATCAATTCCTGTTTTTGCACCAAACCCAAACTGATTAATATAATCAAATAATTTTTCCTTCCCCAGACGGTTTCCCAGTTCAATAAAGCCGGGGTTGCAGGAATTCTGTACAACCTCCAGAAAAGTTTGCTGTCCATGCCCTTCCCTTTTCCAGCAATGAAGATGCGTGCCGGCAATTTCTACAGACCCTGAATCATAAAATTGATCTTTTTCCAAATCAACCTTACCTTCTTCAAGAGCGGCAGCGAGGGTAATGATCTTAAATGTAGAGCCCGGTTCATACGTACTCCAGATTGGTAATATGCGGTTATAAATATCCGGATTCGTATCCTGAAATGAAAGGGGATGAAAATCCGGTCTGCTTGCCATACCCAGCACTTCACCCGTTTTTGGATTCATAGCGACTGCAAGCATCTGATCAGGGTTATATTGTATTTGAGCGTTAGTTAATTCTCTTTCCAGAATCGACTGGACTTTGCTGTCGATCGTTAGATACAAATCATTCCCTTTGACTGGCTGATTGTAATTTGCAGTCATTCCCTCCATATCTCTTCCTTTGGCGTCTGTGTATAAATCAATGGCCCCTTTTTCTCCGTTTAACATATCGTCATGCATCAGTTCAAGACCTGATAACCCCTGATTGTCCACACCTATAAACCCAAGCACATGAGACAGTGTACGGCCATTTGGGTATTCCCGTTCAAAATCATCAGCCACATAAACACCTTTAAGCTTTGCTTCTTCGATTTTCCTCACCTGTTCAAAAGATAGCTTGCGCCCTTCCGGATGCAGCTTTTCCATCGATCCTTTTCGTCCAACAAACTCAGTCGCTTTTTCCAGCGGCATGTCCAATATCTCAGCAAGGATTTCCGCTGTTTTTTTGCGGTCCTCTATTTGCCTTGGAATGATAAACAGGCTGGGGGCCAGTTTATTGGCCACAATAGGTTCTCCGTTTCTGTCATAGATAAGGCCTCTCTGCGCTTCCATTGGCAGTTCTCTGCTCCAGCTGTTTAATGCTTTAGATAACAATGTATCGTGTGATACAAATTGCACGATAAACATTCTTCCGGTAAGAACCACTACTCCGGCTAAAAATAACAGCAGTGCCACAACCAAACGTTTTCGAATTATTCTGATCGGTGTCTTTTTCAAGGAGTACAATCCTCCAGCTTCGTAATAATCAGACTATATGAGTTTAAAGAGTTAGACATGACAAAAAAAACCTTTTCTAAACGTATGACACGTCTAGAAAAGGTTTTAATTAATCCTGTGGAAGTTCCTCAGCAGATTCTTCCCCGGAATCATTTTGCTGTGCATTTTGCTGCTGTTCATGAGATTTAAAAGATACAATTAACGGCTCATCTCCGGCAATTTGCGCGCCGGGTTGAATGCTTTGCTTATCAAGATAACCCGAACCGGACATGCTGAGCTTTAGTTTTGCAAGGGAGGCCACTTTGGTTACATCCCTCACGGACCAGCCGGTCATATCCGGTATGGTTACTTTGCCGTCTGTCCGCAATATAAGTTTTTCTCCAGCAAGCATGGAGGCACCTTTAACAGATTGAGTGACAACTTTATTTCCATTTCCAAGTATTACTGGAACAATTCCTTTTTCTTCTAAAGATGATTTAACTTTTTCTATTGATTCTCCATTAAAATCTTCAATTTCCACTGCTTCTTTTGATGCAGTTTCTGCAGGCTGGATATTCAAATATTTAAGGCTGTTCAGCATAACAGGATTAAATACTTTTGACACCGGCACAGAACCTATTTCTGTTTCAGGAAGTGTCGGCTGCTGAATAGCAATATAGACAATCAATTCAGGATCATCAGCAGGTGCCATACCCATAAAGGAAAACAAATAGTTTTCTCTTCCCTGCATATACTTGCCTGTAGCTGGATCAGGGATTTGCGCAGTTCCTGATTTGCCCGCAACATCGTAGCCTTGAACAGCAAATGGTTTGCCAGTCCCGTTTTCTGATGTAACGGTGGATGCAAGATACTCCCTTACCTTGGCAGCTGTGTCTTTGGAAATCGGTTCTCCAGAGACCTCAGGTTCTCCTTCATGGACAGTTTTTTTGGAGTTTGGATCCACAATTTTTGAAATGACATAAGGTTTCATCATTTTTCCGTCGTTAGCGATTGCTGTTTGAGCCTGAATCATCTGCAGCGGTGTAACGGTGGTTCCCTGTCCAAATACAGTTGTAACCTTTTCAATCGGCCAGTGATAGAGTATATTTCCCGCTGCTTCGTTAGGTAAATCAATACCAGTTTTTGAGCCAAAACCAAATTCATGAAGATACTGTTCGTACCGTTCTTCTCCCATTTGTTCAAGCAGTTTTGCAAATGCAACGTTGCTCGAGCGCTGAACTCCTTCAAGATAACTGATTTCTCCCCAGCCAGCTCCATTATTATGGTCGCGGATAAGCGTGCCTAACACATCATACGAACCGGATTTATACGTGGCATTCGGGTTGAAAACACCTTCTTCCACAGCAGCTGCAAGTGAATAGGATTTAAACGTCGAACCAGGTTCAAAGGTGCTTTCAACAATTTGGTTATACCAGTTATCATTAAGCCCTTCCCTTGTGTCCGGATTGAAAGTCGGCCGCTGGCTCATAGCCAGAATTTCTCCCGTTTTAGGATCTGCCACAATTCCATACATTTGCTTAGGACTATATTCGTCAGCAACCTGGCTCATTGAATCTTCTAAAAAGGTTTGGATTTTTTTATCCAATGTTACATATACATCATTTCCATCTTTAGCTTTTTCAATTTTTTCATCGCCCATAGGAAGCAAATAGCCTCTGGCATCTTCCTCTTTGGATAATTTTCCGTTTTTCCCCTCTAGATACTTGTTTAAATTCCGCTCGATGCCCATCTGACCGACGGTTTCAATTGTTCCATCTTCCTGTTCCTCCGGTTGAGCAAAGCCAATTAAATGGGAGGAAAAGCTGCCATTAGGGTAAAATCTCTTTAAATCCTGCAAAAATAAAACACCAGGAAGATTTTCATCCTCGATTTTATTCTTCACCTCTAAAGGAATGTCTTTTCCTTCTGCACCGAATTCCACCTGGAACGCTTCTTCCTGCTGTAATTTCTTCAGAATTTCATCTTCCGGCATTTCAAGATATTCTGCTAAAACGGATGCAGTTTTTTCGGGATCAACCACATGACGCGGATCATCTACATTGGTTGTCATATCCTCATTTAAAATTGCCACTAATTTGTAAGTGGCCGTATCCTCGGCAATCACTTCTCCATTGCGGTCTACTATCTTTCCTCTTTCAGCCTCCAGAATTTGCTCCCTTGCATATTGGGCCTGTGCCTGTGCAGCTAAATCTCTTCCTTCTGCTTCGCCAGTGATTTGAAGTGTTAAAAAACGTGTAAGTAAAACAAAAAAGAGAGCACCGAATACCATAAACAGCAGGTAGGCTCCCCAATTTTGTTTTATTGCTCTTGCAAATTGATTCATGGCTGCTGTACAACTTTCACATTTGTTTCATCTAACGTAAGCCCCAGTTCTTTGGCCTTTTCCCATACACGTTCGTATGTACTCATCTGGCTAACCTGGATGGAAAGGTCATGATTAACTGTTTGCTGATTGACGATTGTGGTTTCAAGATCCTGTATGTCTTTGTTTGTACTGTAAATCTCTGCTTGAGCTGTAATGATTTGAAGACTTGCAAAGCAGATAAATGCAACAAATAACATTGCAATTAACTTTTCCCCGGGTGTAAATGTCGATGTTCTGTGTTTAACGACTTTTACTTTTTTTACTTTTTCAGTAGTCTGATATTCCCTGTACTGTCTTGCGGAGTTTGCCACTCTAGTTCCCCCTGTCAATAATATAATTTATCTGTTTTTTTCTACTATACGGAGTTTAGCCGATCTTGAACGGTTATTCTGTTCCAATTCTTCTTCGCTGGCAAGGATAGGTTTACGGGTAATGAGTTTTAATAACGGCTTATACTCATCTGGAATAATAGGAAGGCCGTGTGGCAATTCCGGTCCTTGTGCTGCTTTTTTAAACATCGTTTTACAAATGCGGTCTTCTAAAGAGTGAAACGTGATTACACTGATACGACCGCCTGGCTTGATAAGATCAATGGCTTGTTCCAGCGAATCCTCCACAACACCAAGTTCATCATTTACTGCAATCCTGATTGCCTGAAAAACTCGTTTCGCCGGATGTCCGCCCTTTCTTCTTGCAGGTGCTGGTATGCCTTCTTTAATCAATTCCACTAACTCAGCTGTGGTTTCAATAGGTTTCTTTTCCCTTGCAGCCTCAATTTTACGTGCAATTTGCTTGGAGAATTTTTCTTCGCCATACCTGTAAAAAATTCGAACCAGATCTTCAAACTTCCATTCATTCACAACAATTTTTGCTGTAAGGAAAGCTGTTTGATCCATCCTCATATCCAAGGGAGCATCATTATGATAGCTGAATCCCCTTTCTGGAGTATCAAGCTGGGGAGAAGAAACGCCTAAATCGTAAAGAATTCCATCAACTTCATATACTTCGTGCTTATTTAGTTCCTCTTTTAAAAAACGAAAATTTGATTGAATAAATGTAACTTGTCCAGCATAGTTTTTCAGTTTTTCCTTTGCGTGAAAAATAGCTGTTTCATCTTGATCAAAACAATATAAATGACCTTCAGAGGATAATTGAGACAATAAATATTCACTATGACCGGCCCCTCCAAGGGTACAGTCTACATAAATCCCATCAGGTCTGATGTTTAATCCATCAACGGTTTCTTTTAATAATACAGTCGTGTGGTCGAACATTGGGGTCACCTCTATACTTCTTCTAAGTCTATAAATCAAAATCAATGAGGTTTTCTGCAATCTCTGCGAATGAATCTTCAGATTGAGCTAAATAATCATCCCAAACTGATTGTCCCCATATTTCAATTCGACTTGATACGCCAAGTATCATACATTCTTTTTCGATTTTTGCATAGTCAAGTAAATTTTTAGGTAAATTTATCCTGCCTTGTTTGTCAATCTCACACTCTACAGCTCCAGAAAAGAAAAATCGGGCGAAAGCACGGGCATCTTTTTTGGTAACGGGAAGCGAACGAACTTTTTCTTCGAGACGTCGCCATTCCTCCATAGGATAGCCGAAAAGACACTGATCGAGTCCTCTGGTAACTACGAAGACATCTTCTACATGTTCACGGTGTTTTGCAGGGATGATTATGCGTCCCTTTGCATCAATATTGTGCTGATATTCTCCCATGAACATGCGTCTTTCCCACCTCTCCACCTAAATGTACCACAGTCCCCCACTTCGCACCACTTCTTTTTGTTATTCTAACACAACTGTAATAATGTGAACCAGCTAAAATAAAAAGAATATTCTAACTTTTATAGTTCTAATTGTACAAATCCCAATCTGGCAGTACTTCAAGCGATAATTACAGACAAAAAAACAGCTGGAAATCCTTTTCGGGATCCAGCTGTTCTGTGATTGAACATTTTGTGAAAATCAACGCGATCTATAAAAATACAACCTTATGCGAATGATCAAATTCATACTCAATATTGCTTATAGAATGCACAAATTCATATCCATATCGGTTTATAAAATAAAAGATATTCCATATTCTTTCCTGCGGGCCGTTTTCAGGACGAAGGCTTGAAGAAATACGATCATACTTTTTTAAGGTTACTTCATGTTTAAAGGAGATATAATGATCTGACTTCTTTTTTAAAAAAGCGAGTTGCTTCTGATGAATGGATAAATTTTTAGTAACAATAGGTAAGAGACCTGCGTGCAATTCACCAGCTTTTGATTGAATTTTTTCATATTGCTCATCAAGAAGCTTTTCCGTTTCGTCTATAAATTGATCCATTTTTTCGTCTTTTACACTATTCCAGAATTTCGCTCTTTCCATGTCGGTTCCCTGCATCAAAACTTCCTTTAAATCCATTTCCAGTTCGTCAATTTTTTGTTTAACGTCCCGTTCAACAAGGGTGATCGAGAGCCTTGGAACAATCGGAGGCATATTGATTTCCATTTTTTCAAATGCTGTTTTAAGCTCAGCCCAATACGCTATTTCTCCAGGTCCTGCAATAAATGCCAGACTTGGAAATAACCACTCCTGCATCAATGGTCTTGTCACTACATTATTGCTGAACCTTTCAGGCTCATTATCCATCAGCTCTATCAGCTCATCATAAGTGAATGTTATATGCCCCTGTTTATCACTGAAACCATGTTCAGTCCTATACAGAAGTACACGTTCCTCATTGATTGTAATAAATAAATTTACTGCATTTGAAGCGATTTCGATTAAGGGCTTAAAGTTATGCTCTTTTATTTTGGACTGCTGCTGGAGTACACTCTGGGTCAGCTTCTCACTTTGATAAAGAAGGCTTTTAAAAAATGGTGCCTCAAGTTTACGAAGAGATGGATCTGCCGCATCAATGACAAGGAGTCCATCATCTTTAAACATATCCATAATAATATAAGCAAAAAGCTTGGATAGTGATGTGGCCTGTTCGATTGCAGCGTCCAATTTTGAAAGCAATTCCTTCGTGTGGACAGTTTCTCCAAAATCACGCAAAACTGACCTTACCCACCTTTTCATTGTATCGGAATCATATTCAATTGAGGAAGCCATTCTTTTATCTGCAATGCGTTCAGGATATCCTTTTTTGTTCATTTGACCATCAGATTCGATAAATAAATGATTAATTTCCAGGAAATCATGATCTTCCCCAGCAATCCAAAAAACAGGGAGTACTGGGGTATTTAATTTCTTTTCCTGTACTTTTGCCAGCTGAACGATCGAGATCACTTTATGTATGGAATAAAGAGGACCTGTCAGCAATCCGGCCTGCTGCCCGCCGATAACTACCAGACCATCCCTTCTTAGCTTATCTAATGAATGCTGCACTGCTACTCCAGCAGGTAAATCCTTCATATAATTTTCTATGCAATCAGCAAGATCCTTCCGATTAAACGAACGGTCCTGCAGTTCTTTTTTTCTAGCGTTAAAAGCTTCCTGGCCATCATACCCATTATGAAAAAACGAAAGAACTTTTTCATCCTGATTTAAGTAACCAGAGGTAAAAGGCTGAATCGCAGGAAGCTTCACATTTTCCAGTAACATAGATCAAAAACCCCTTTATCCGACATTTGTCCATAAAGAGTATAGCACCTGACAGTAAAAATAAGAAAGAAGTTGCTTGCTCAGATGACTACGGCATAAATTACAGCTTGAATCAGTCCATATAAAACGATGACTCCGTGTATGAAGATAAAAATTACAAAATTCAAACGCCAATATCCTTTAAAAATCTTATGCCAATAAAAATCAGGATCATTTTTCCATAAAAAAAACGACAGAAAAATACCGACTAATGCCATTACAATAAGAATTGCCCATAGCAGTGAAATTTCCCATATTGTTAAAATAAGAAAATAAACCGATCCGATTGCAAATGGAGTAGTCCCATAGACAGCAACATTGACTGCATTTTTATGATGCTTAGTAATTAACTTCGTGCAGGTGAACAGGATGACATAAACACCGGTCGGCAGGATCATGAAAATACCCAGCAGAAATGCAATGAATTCGCTCAACCTCTAATCCCCTTTCCATATTCAATTGCACATATACCATCATAAACAAACTGTAATAAAGGTACGGTAATCTGTTTCTCTTTTGCAGTCTTTAAAGCAAAACCGATTATGGCATCCACTTCTGTTTTGCGATTGGATTGAAGATCGGCACTCATGGATGAGGTGTTCTTTGAAGTCTCATCACATAAACTTTCAACATCTTTAAGCGTCAGCATGTGTTTCATTTGTGGAAATAACAGCATTGTTTCAGAATAAAGGTGCTGCAAATTTTTATTTAAAAAAGGGTTGGTCAATAATTCACCATTTTTGACTTCGAATAGCGAAGTCAGAGAATTAATTAAAATGTTTTTAATCAGCTTTTCGAGAAGAAGAGATTGATAATCTGTCCAAAAACTGACTGGAAATGAGGGGTCGGAAGACTGTAAAAAGTTAATGCAGTCCATGTTTCCTCGGAATGCTGCAATTTTCCAGGCTCCAATTCCATTATGGCGAACCTCGGTTGGGGATTCCTTTTTTACACCATGTTCAATTGTACTGACAAATAATTGAGTATTAGCAAGACCGGACATGAATTCAATGTGCCCCATGCCATTTTGGGCAAAAATAAGTGGTATATCCCCTGGAATGCTTGCCAGCATTTTTTTTAACGACTCTAAATGATATTGCTTTACTGTAACAATCACGCAATCTGCTTTAAATTCATGGGGTAAACAAACACCGGAGACAACAGTACTTGAAGTGATCTCAACCTGATCAGAATGAACGTGGATTCCTTTTAAATTAATTTCACCGCTTTGATGCTTTTCACGTGCTACCAAAAATATCTCGTGACCAGCAGATACCAGCTTAGCGGAAAATAATAGCCCAATAGCACCGGCACCAATTACTGCAATTTTCATTTAATCACCTTCTTAAGATTAGTCTAGCAAATCTCTCGATCATAAAATAGAAAAATAATTCCAGGTTTTAAAAAAACTTTACACCGTAGCCGCCTTATAAAAGGCTGGTGTAAAGTTTCTGTCCCCGTTAGTTAGACAGGATAAACCGAATGTTTTTTAGGAGCATGAACAATTTCTTTAGATGCATAGTAGTCAAAACGGTTAATCAGTTCACCCCTCAGATCATTCGGATCTATAATGTCATCAATAATCAGCTCAGAAGCAAGACGGTAAATATCAATTTCTTCTTTATACTCCTGATGCTTCTGCTGAACAAATGCCATTCTTTCCTTAGGATCCTCAATTGCCTGTATTTTGTTTGAATAAACCGCATTAACCGCTGCTTCCGGCCCCATGACAGCAATTTGAGCTGTTGGCAGAGCAATGCAGCAATCGGGTTCAAAGGCCGGGCCGGACATAGCGTAGAGTCCTGCTCCATATGCTTTGCGGACGATGACTGATATTTTTGGAACGGTCGCAGAACTCATCGCTGCAATCAGCTTGGCGCCATGACGAATAATACCTGCTCTTTCTACCTTGGTTCCAATCATAAAACCGGGAACATCCGCTAAAAATAACAAAGGAATATTAAATGCATCACATAATTGAATAAATTTAGCCGCTTTATCTGCTGAGTCAACAAACAATACCCCGCCTTTAACTCTTGGCTGGTTTGCAATGATCCCCACAGGTCTGCCATCCAGACGGGCTAAGCCGGTTATAAGTTCTGGTGCGAATAATTTTTTTATTTCAAAAAAACTTTCTCCATCCACTAAAGTATTGATTGCGTCATACATATCAAAAGGTGCATTTTGATTTTCAGGTATCAAATCTTTCAGCGCCTTGTCAGAAGACGGCATAATGGGTTCTTTTTTTGGCACAGCTGCATTAAAATTTGTCGGCAGGTAGCCCAAATACTGCTGAGCCTTTTGAATTGCTTCTTCTTCATTTTGTGCCAGTATATCCCCGCATCCGCTGACAGAACAATGCATTCTTGCCCCGCCCATTTCCTCCAGCGTAACCTTTTCACCAATAACTTTTTCAGCCATCCGCGGCGAACCCAAATACATGGAAGCATTGCCGTCTACCATGATGACAATGTCACAAAACGCCGGTATGTAGGCTCCTCCAGCCGCAGAAGGTCCAAATAACAAACAAATTTGCGGAATTGTACCTGACAAGCGAACCTGATTATGAAAAATCTTCCCCGCACCCCGGCGGTTTGGAAACATATCAAGCTGATCGGTAATTCTGGCTCCAGCTGAATCCACAAGATACAGCAGGGGTATGCGCAGTTTTTCTGCTGTTTCCTGGATGCGGATGATTTTTTCAACCGTTCTTGCTCCCCATGAACCCGCTTTTACTGTTGAATCATTTGCCATTATGCAAACTGGTCTTCCGTCAATTTTACCGGTACCGGTTACGACACCGTCAGCAGGCAAATCTCCTGCGCTTTGATTTGCAAATAGTCCATCCTCCTGGAATGTATCTTTATCTATAAGCAATTCAAGCCTTTTTCTAACAAATAATTTCCCTTGTTCTGCAGACTTCTCATGGTATTTAGCCTGTCCGCCTTGTTTTACCTTAAAAATAGTTTCCTCCAGCCGATCCTGATTCGTTATACGCTGACTCATCTTTATTCCTCCTTCTGCTTATAATGATCGCTCCGTTAAACACGACTGTTATTATTTGTACATCACCGATTGACAAACAACAGACCCATTTAACAAATTCTTTATGATAAAACGACTAAAATATCGCCTTCATTTACAAAATCCCCAACCGCTACTTTTATTTCACCAACTGTGCCGTCTGTTTGTGCATCAACAGGTATCTCCATTTTCATTGATTCCAGCACCAGTACAGTTTGTCCTGCAGCTACATTATCACCTGCTCCTACTAAGACCTGAAATACAGTACCTGCCATTGATGATTGAATTTCCTTCATAATTAAATCTCTCCTTTTACAATTTGTAATAATGACTGAGTATGGTAATTTCCCTGATTAAAGGTACTAGATTGAAGAAGCGTTAAAAACAAAGGTATATTTGTTTTTAGTCCTTCAATTTTCATCTGCTGAAAAGCCCTTCTGGATTTTTCCAGACATTCATCCCTTGTTTCAGCATGAATAATTACTTTTGAAATCATAGGATCATAATAAGGGGTTACTTTGTTGCCTTCTGCATACCCATGATCAACTCTGATGCCGAGACCGGTCGGATAAGTAATGGCTGTCAAATCACCCGGAGACGGGAAAAAGGTAACCGGATCCTCTGCATAGATGCGATACTCGACCGCATGACCGAGTTCTTTAATCTGCTTTTGTTCGGTTACAGGCAAGGGCTTATTTTGAACTGTAAGCAGCTGCCATTCAACCAGATCGGTCCCAGTAATCATTTCCGTGACAGGATGTTCGACCTGCAGCCGTGTATTCATTTCAAGAAAATACGCCTTTTCATTTTCGTCTACAATCATTTCAATTGTTCCTGCATTTTTGTAACCAACAGCTTTTGCAGCACGAATCGCGATATCAAATATATTCTGGCGTGCTTCTTCAGATAAGCCTGGTGAAGGGGATTCTTCCACCACTTTTTGATTTCTTCTCTGCATGGAACAATTGCGTTCAAACAAATGAAAAATATTGCCCAGATGATCTCCAAAAATCTGAACCTCAATATGTTTGGCGTTCGCTATGTATTTTTCGATGAAAAGAGTGCCTGATCCAAAGTAAGCCTGGGATCTTTTTTTGGTAGACTCGAAGTGCTGATTGAGCGCTTGCTCATTGTCGCAGCGAATCATTCCTACTCCGCCGCCTCCGCTGCTTGCTTTTAACATAACTGGATATCCAGCATCTTCAGCAAAAGCACGGGCTGCCTCCAGGTCAGCAGATTCGCTTTCCTGACCAGGAACAACCGGAACGCCTGCCTCTATCATTGTTTTTCTGGCTTCAATTTTGTCTCCCATCCGTTGGATAATAGAAGAATCAGGCCCGACAAAATGAATACCTGCCTCTTCTACACTTTTGGCAAATGCAGCATTTTCAGATAAAAGACCGTATCCAGGGTGGATTGCGTCTACATTTTCCTTTTTTGCAATTTCGATTATCGTTTCCATTTTTAAATAGGATTGCGCCACTGGTGCCGGTCCAATTAAATAAGACTGATCCGCTTCCTTGACAAATGGAAGCTCTTCATCCGCTTCTGAATAAATAGCAACTGTTTCAATATTCATTTTTTTACAGGTTTGGATAATTCGGAGTGCAATTTCTCCCCGATTTGCTATTAAAAGTTTTTTCACCAGACTACCCCTTTCAATTTAACTATTATGCTTTGAATCAAGTAAATCATTATCCCCTTTCTCTATTGTAAACGCTTTCTATTGAAATGTGCAGAATTTTTTGTCTGGTTGTTATATAATAATAATAAATACTGTCTATTATTGCCCAGGAGGGTGAAAAAGGTACATTACCGGTACATTACCTTTCAGGCATATGCAGTGAATAGCTATAAGGGGTGTTAGGGAATGGCATTTAAAGTAGAAAATCTTCGCATCAACTATAAGACACTTGAGGATTTTAATAAGTTCAGAGAAATTGGCTTACAAGAGTTATCGATGAAAGAAGAGTTGGAAACAAATATGGTTGAAAATGAGAGCGAGTCTCCATTTTACGGGATTTACCTCGGAAATAAACTGATTGCCCGTATGAATCTATACCGACGCGATGCTCGTTTTGATCTTTACTTTGAACCTGCTCAGGATTATTTGGAACTGTGGAAACTGGAAGTTCTTCCTGACTATCAAAAAAAGGGATACGGAGCCCAAATGGTCGAATTTGCTAAAAGCTTTGGACTGCCAATTAAAACGAACCCTAGAGTTCAATCTCATGATTTTTGGGAAAAAATGGGATTCGAGAAAGTAACCTATAATATGAATCGTGACCTTGGCCAAAATCCATTGGTTTGGTATCCACCCGGAGTTACAGAACAACAACAATAGCAAAAAAAAGAGGATGGCAGATGCCTTCCTCTTTTTCTATCTTCGGATTTATAAATCCACAGCCTCTCCCTGCTCAGCTCTGGATGTGCTCCGGTTTAATCGAAACAAGTTGCCGTTTGGCTCCATTTTAAAAACCGGGGCTTCAGTGTAAGACTCTTCTTTCCCTTCAGCTACACCTAATTTGCGCGCTTTCTCAATCAGATAGAGTAAAGCCCTGTAATCTTCCTCAAGTCCCTGAACTTTCATTTCTAATTTTTCTTTTTCTTTATTCACTTGCTCAAGTGACTTTTGAGCAGTATGGTACTTTTCCTCCCAATCAGCTGTTTGATCGTGAGAGGCAATACGTTCCATCCATTTTGCCAGCTGTCTGGTCATCTCTTCAGCAGACCACTCCAAAGGAGAATTGGGAAGTGGTTTTATTTGATTTTGATTCGATGAAGTCTTTCTACTAGCATATCGTTCTTTTTTTGCCTGATCGATTTGCTTTTGACATTCTTTACGTATACAAGAGTTCCATCTAAACCCGCATGCTGCAGGTGTTCGGTTTACCTTTTGGGCAATTTCCTCAAAAGCCCGCAGCTGAGTACTTCCATTGCGAATATGTGAAAGCACAGCATCTTCCAGCCATTGATCTTCTTCTCTTGTCCAGCCGTCCTGTCTAACCTTCATCATCTCTATGACCCCCTAGTAATATTGAATCTACTTTTAGTCTATGCAAATACAATAGGAAATAGACACAAAAAAACACGAAAATTTAAGATTTCGTGTTTTTAAGAGAGGAAGAGTTTAAGAATTGTTCCACAGCGTCATGGTGTTCCTGCTTTTCCCATAACCTGGAGCATTCCATAATTTCTGAAGATATTTGATCCTGCAAGTCTTCTCTTTTCCATTTTTTGATCAGCATTTGTTTATAAGCAACTAATACATGTACATTTTTTAATAAGATAGGATTTAATAATTCTAAAACATGGTTAAAAGACTGATCTTCCACCAAGTAGTCAATAAAACCATTTTCATGCAAGTCTTTCGCCTGATAAACGCCAGCTGTAGTAAGCATGTGAAGAGCCTGGCTTGGAACTAATCTTTCATAAAGCAGGGTTCCGCCTCCCCACCCTGTTGTAATAGCAAGATTCGCCTGAATAAATCCCATTTTTGCACACGAATGTGCAATTCTGAAATCACATGCAGCCGCTAGTTCACATCCTCCGCCTATTGCTGTTCCGTTAATTAATGCGATCGTGACCTTTGGGAGAGTAGCCAATTCGTATATAATTGCTCCCATCTTTGATAGCATAAAATGTGCTTCCTGCTGCGTTCTGAGAGAATGAAACGCTTCAATATCCCCTCCGGAACAAAATGCAGAACCGGTTCCTGTAAGAACCAATGCTTTTATTTGATCCTGTTCCTTCGTCATATCAATTGCTTTTTTTAAACCGTCCATAACGTCATAATTAATTGCATTTCTTTTTTCTGGGCGATTAATTTTAAATAGCAGTACATGCTCCATTGTCTCAATCTGATAGCACAAAACTTCTCCCCCTATCGCTCCTTGTTCAGTTTGATTGTACCACTCCTTTTCAGACAATTTAACCCATCAAAAGTTCGAAAAAATTATTTTTATGAGGGCGGGGTGGCTGCCAATTTGCACATTAAAAAACCTGCTGGAGAGCCATGGCCTCTTCAGCAGGTTTTTTATGCGAACTGTCAGATACAGTTCAATTATTTGCTTACAACTTCCTTGCCCTTATATTGTCCGCACGCTTTACACACGCGGTGAGAAAGCTTCATTTCTCCGCAGTTAGAGCATTCAACCATACCTGGCACTGACAATTTGAAATGCGTACGACGCTTTCTCTTTGCAGTTTTTGATGTTCTTCTAAATGGTACCGCCATGTTTCCCACCTCCTTATAGAGAGTGATTGTAAAATGAACGATCGATGAAGGTTCATGTTTTACGTATTTTTGTTGTCGTTGAAAAACTTCGCAAGATCAGCTAAACGTGGATCCGTTTTAGGCTGTTCTGATTGTTCCTTTTCTCTTTCAAGTTCAAGTTCTTCTTCAGACAGTACTTCCCAGCCATTGCCGTTTAGCATGCCTTCCTCTTCCATTGCTTTATCGCTAAAGACCTGTAAGGGGATTTGCAGAATAAGAATTTCCTCAATAATTGGCTTCAGATTTATAACGTCACCTTCTAAAAGATGCGTTTCCTCTTCGTAGCCCTCTTCCGCATAGGAAGGATTGAGTAGAAAGGTTTCTGTTGTATCTAGTGATACTGGATAAGGAACATCCACAAGCGTTCTTGCACAAGGAAGTGTCAATGTGGCTTCAATGTGTAAGTGAAACGTAATCTTAGCCGAGCTAATATCTGCTCGTCCGGTTACTTGAACGGGACTTACATTTCTTATCTCCGAATTGCGCTTAGGCAATTCTTGCAATTCGATCGTTTCGTCTATTGGGAACGCTTCGTTACGAAATTTTTGTAATTGAATGATTGACCATTTCAAGTCTGATCACCTCAAGGCACAAAGTTGATTATATTCCCTTGCATAGGGAATGTCAAGATTTTTTCTTTACAACATAATGTGTAAAAATCAGCAAATCTTTTAATAAACTGTTTCAATAACCATGTGAAAAGATCGATGCTTCCAACCATCGAGCCCAAATGCTATTATAACGTAAAAGAACCCTGCTATAAAGCGAAAAATATTTTACATAAAAGAAAGGCGGACTGCACGTGAAAGCAACCGGTATCGTAGTTGAATATAATCCATTTCATAACGGTCATTTACTCCATGCTACAGAGTCCCGCAAGATCACAAACAATGAAATCTTAGTAGCAGTCATGAGCGGACCATTTCTGCAAAGAGGAGAGCCTTCACTTGTTTCAAAGTGGGCCAGAGCGGAAATGGCGCTAAAAGCAGGAGTCGACATTGTAATTGAGCTGCCTTACGCTTTTGCTGCCCAGCATGCGACCCATTTTGCTTCCGGTGCCGTCCGCTTATTAGATGCCATAGGGTGTGATTCTTTATGCTTTGGCAGCGAGGACGGCACTGTTGAGCCTTTTATTGAACGAATGAACTGGCGGAAAGAGAATCTTTCACTTTTAGATGAAAAGATTAAATTCTTTAATACTGAAGGTTTAAGCTATCCTGCAGCTGTTGCTAAAAGTTATGAAGTGCTAAATGAGCAAAACCCCCTGTCCCTGGATTTATCACTGCCCAATAATATGCTGGGCCTGCAGTATGTAGAGGCAATTAATCAATATGCACAGACAATCAAACCGTATACAATTAAACGCCAGAAATCAGGTTACCATGAGTCTGAATTACATACTGAAAAAATATCCAGCGCCACTAGTATCCGTAAAGCAATTTTTGAATCTTCGCTTCCAGAAATCAATGACCACCTTCCGGAAACAACGTATCAGATACTAGATCAATACTATAGGCAATTCGGACAATATCATCACTGGGAAAATTACTGGCCATTGCTGCAGTTCAAATTGCTGTCCCATACTCATGAAGAACTGCGGGACATTTATGAAATCGAAGAAGGAATTGAGTACAGGCTCACCGATGCTGCAAAAATCAGCACATCATTTTCAGACTTCATGAAAAGCGTTAAAACGAAAAGATATACTTGGACCCGTATTCAAAGGATGCTCACCCACTTGCTGACTCATACAAAAAAAGAAGAAATGATTGATTTAAATCCTTCGTATATAAGACTTCTCGGAATGAATAAAAATGGAAGGGCCTATTTAAACAAACATAAAAAGGACTTTTCTCTTCCTATGATCAGCAGGGTTGGCCGGGAGGATGAAGAAATGCTGTCCCTGGATCTTAGAGCAAACAGAATATATGCTATGGGACTTCAAAACCCAATGGCCAGAAAAAAGATGCTCCTTGCAGATTTTAATCATCCTCCGGTTATGTTAGATTAGTTAAAAAACCAATTGTAAATAATTCCGTACCAAAAAATGCCCTGCCGAACATATTTTGTTCGACAGGGCATTTTTAACTTTGTCTCTCTAATGATTCAAGGTATTCAAGAGCATCATCAAACGTTTTAACCGGGACAATTTTCATTGATGACCCAATATCTTCTGCTGTTTTTGCAGCAGATTCATAATTTGTTAAAATATTGGGATCTTTTTTAAGTATATCCTCAGGTATCGTATCATCCGGAGCAAAGAATATATCAATTCCCTGACTGTCGGCAGCAACAATTTTTTGGTCAATACCGCCGATTCTGCCGACTTCACCCTCAGAGGAAATGGTTCCTGTACCAGCAATATTATATCCTTTCGTTAAATCCTCCTCGATTAACTGATCATAAATTTCAAGAGAATACATCAGCCCCGCTGAAGGACCCCCTATTTCATCTGCATCTATTTTAACCACAGGATCAGTCTCTACTGACTTGTCGTCCACAAGGGAGATTCCAAGCCCAATTTGTTCAGGCATCTCTGGAAATGCTTTTAATGTCAGCTCTTCCTCAATAATTTCCCCTTCCCTGTCAACTGTTATGCTGACAGTGTCGCCTTTTTTCTTTTTAGATACATATTCAATAAATTCTTCAGATGATTTAAACTCCAGGTCGTCTATCCCTGTAATCCTGTCACCTGCTTCCAGCAGCTTTTCTGCGGGCATATCCGGATAAACATTAAGTACATAAATGCCCCGATAAGTATAAGAATAATCTGCATCTGCTTTTTTAAACGCAACTTCAATTGCCTGCGTAGCTGAACTCTCCATTAAATGCAGCTGTCTCACAGAATACTCCTTATCGCTTTCGTGTGGGTTGCGGACCTGCTCTATCGGATAAATGACTTGATAATCATCAAATTTAGCCCAGATATAAGCAAAAATATTTGCCTGAACCTGTGAAACCGTCATTAGTGAAAAATCCCCTTCGCTTTCGGTGCTGTTATCTACCTCTACAATATCATCCAGCGCAAAGGCACTTCCGGGCTTTTGAACATAAAAAGGTAGCGTATAAAAACTTGCAGATAAAAATAGTAAAGTAAAAGCAAGAAAAATTGCTAGCCAAACTTTATTTTTCATTGATCAGTTGATGCTCCTTCCACTTTCTAATCGACTCCAATATTGCCGGTAACGCTTTTTTAGCTTCGTCCTCGCCAAGCCGAATGATGTCAGCGGCCTGCTGAAATGTTTTCCCGCCAAACTGTTCTACTTTCGGGCTCATAAGAACATCAGCTGTTGATGATTTATAGCGCAATACCTCCGACTGCAAAATATCAATACTCTGCATTATGACATCATAAATGGTCGTTATTTCGGCATTCCTTTTAACCTGTGAAACATCTACCCCAATCACGATATCGGCGCCCATTTCACGGACTACTGTTGAGGGAACCCGATCAATAACTCCTCCGTCAACCAATAGGCGGCCATCTACTTTTTCAGGCACAAAAATGCCCGGCACAGAAATACTGGCTCTCACCGCTACATCAATAGGGCCTGATTTGAACACAACCCGCTCCGCTTTTACAATATCGGTCGCGACAATGGATAGCGGGATTTTAAGATCCTCCAGTAATTTTTGATGAGTAAACAACTTAATAAATTGTTTGATTTTTTCGCCTGATATAAACCCCATCCTGGGTACAGTGAGATCAACAAAAAATTTACTTCGGAACGTGTTGGCCAGGCGGTATAAATCCTCCAGATCATGTCCGGCACAAAACATAGCTCCTACCAGGGATCCCATGCTGCTGCCTGCAATCATATCGACAGGTATTTGTTCATCCTGCAGAACCTTTAATACCCCTAGATGGGCAAATCCTCTGGCTCCGCCTGAACCCAATGCAAGACCGATCTTTGGTTCCATTATTTTACCCTCCCAGACCCAAACGTTCTATTATCTAATAACTATCATATGGTATAGAAAATGAATAATTGCATTTATTTTACCATTGTATTTATGGGATAGAAATGAATTCCCATCACTCATAGTGGTTATACGAGAGGATCGTAACAAATATGACACAACGTATTGCCCCTCATCTATTTTCCGCCGGAATATTTTTTTGTTTGATAGGACTTATTATTTACCCGGAAGAATCACTTGATGCTTCCTCAAAAGGATTAGAACTGTGGTGGACAATTATTTTCCCATCCCTTCTTCCTTTTTTTATTTTAGCGGATCTTCTCCCCCGTTCAAACTGGACCTATGTATTGGGCAGGATTCTTGAGCCGGTAATGAGGCCGGTATTTAATGTTTCGGGACAAGGCGCACTGGTATTGCTCTTAGGCTTCTCATCAGGATTTCCAGTTGGCGCAAAGTTATCCGTTCAATTATACAATGACGGAAAAATAAGCTTAGCTGATGCTCAAAGGCTTGTCTGTTTCACAAACGGAGCAAGTCCCATTTTTATCATGGGCGCGATTGCAGCAGGTATGCTTCATACACCAAGCATTGGACTGCTCTTACTGCTGGCACACTATCTGGGGAACATATTAATTGGCATGCTGGCGGGTAGAATGATTAGTGATAAAAAAGATAAGCCTGCTAAACGGCCATTTAAAACTTTATCTAAAGAGACTTCTTTTGGCGGAGTACTTCAAACTGCTGTAGCCACATCGGTTCAACAGCTTTTAATTATTGGCGGGCTCATTATCTTTTTTTCAGTTATCAGCACATTAGCATCGAAATTCCAATTATTTAATTTTCCGCTTTTAATTCTGAATAAATTAAGTGAGTGGATGCATCTATCAAATGAATGGACCACTGGCTTTTTGCTTGGTGTTCTGGAGATTTCCAATGGGACAGCACATGTAGCTCAATATGAAAATGATTTTATGATTAAGTGTGTCATTGTACTGGCAATCATTTCGTTTGGAGGATTTTGTATCCATGCACAAATTATTGCTTGCATCCATCAAACTGACATTAAGTATTCCCCTTTTTTCCTTTTCAGATTATTACATATGGTGGTATCGCCCGTTATTTTTATTCTTTTCGTCTATTTAATTAAATCATTCCCGTTTTCTCTTCCGCTATTAGGGTTGGAAGTTTCAAAATCGACCGTACAATCGTGGCCGGCAGCACTGCTGGAGTGGTTTATTACTTACGGTCCATTCATAAGTATCGGAGCAATCATGACTGCGCTGGCTATCATGATAAAACAGCTTAATGATAATAAAAAGGCATGGAGATAACCGATTATCGGTTTCTCCATGCTTTTTTACATCTTTATATATCTTTGTTGAAGTGCTTTTTCCACCTGGGGAGGAACAAGCTCTGAAATGTCTCCGCCATATTTAGCTACTTCTTTTACAATGCTTGAACTTAAGAAAGAGTATTGATTATTGGTCATGATAAAAAAAGTTTCCAGTTCTTCATACAAAACCCTGTTCATGGACGTAATCTGCATCTCATATTCAAAATCAGAAACAGCACGCAGTCCTCTTATAATTGCATTTGCCTTAACTTCCCTTGCATAATTAACGAGCAGGCCCTGGTAAGAGTCAACTTTTATATTGGGAATGTCTTTTGTAACCTCTTTTATTAATTCCATTCTTTCATTAACCGAAAAAGCCGGTTTTTTAGAAGAATTGTTCAACACAACGATATGTAATTCATCAAATACTTTCGCCCCTCTGGATATGATATCCAGATGTCCATAAGTAATCGGATCAAAACTGCCGGGGCATACTGCTCTGCTTGCCATTAACTATTCCTCCTTGTCCCTGTCGCTATATTGATAAATCGTAATAACTGTCCCTCCATACGTCTCTGAACGGACACATGAAAAGGATCCGATATGTTCAGGCATGGCGGCTTCAGTATCATGTTCACACATAATCAGTCCCTCGGGAAGCAGCAGTCCATATTGATGGATGCTGTTGATCAAATCTAACAGCTTTTGTTTTTTATATGGAGGATCCAAAAAAATACAGGTAAATTGAATACCTCTTTTAGAAACCGCTTTCAACGCTCTCTCTGCATCATTCCTGAAGACCTCTGAACGGTCAGAGTACTGACAGCGGGTAATATTCGTTTTGATCGTTTGTATGGCCTCACGGTCACGATCAATGAATACTGTTTTATCGAGCCCTCTGCTGAGAGCCTCAAGTCCCAGGCTGCCGCTGCCTGCAAATAAATCCAGTCCCCAGCCTCCGTTAAAGTATGGACCAATCATATTAAAAATCGATTCTTTCACTTTATCCGTGGTCGGCCTTGTATTCATGCCGGGAACCGCTTTTAATTGAATTCCTTTTTTGTCACCTGAAATAATTCTCATTCCATCACCACTTATTCATTTATGTCGAACATAATCCTACCATATTTTATCCTCACATGCCATTTCCTCTTATCCTTATGCTGCAGTAATGGAACTGCCTCCATTAACTAGTTATCAAAAAACACAAAAAGGCAATGTTTATAATAACATTGCCACAAATAGTCAGCCATCGATATCATGGGAAATAAAACCATAAAGTTCTTTTCCATCAAGCGGATCTGCCTCTACAAACTGCATCACAAATTCAACCCAGTTACCATTGACATCAAAAGCTCCCTCAACTTCCTTTTGAAGGCCATCCAGGGATAAAGACATCCATTCTTCTTTTTGAGCAAGCGAAATTACTCCGTTCACTGCCAGGGCAGTAATAATGGCAGATACAAGCCAGGAATCATACTCAGATTCAGGCAACGGAGAATCTTTAATTGGCACAAAATACAGGACAATTAATAAAATGATCACGATTAAACCAGCGATGTCCAATTTAATCACCCCTTTAACCAATAAAGTTAACAGAATTGAAGATAGGTTAGAAAAAATGACAGCTAAAATGATACACTATTAGTTGTTTGAAAGGATGGGATGGCATGATACAAAGATTTATTGAATTGGGAGAAGGTTATTCAGACTTATATGAGATGTTGGAAATAATAAAGGGAAGCAAAAAGCGTGTGGAACGGCTGCTCGCTCTCCATTCAAAAGATGGAGATAAAAACAAAACCTCTGTAGCTGCGGTAATGAAAATGACAGATCCCGGTAAGTTCCAGGCGATATATATCTGCAGAGAGGGCATTCCCGACCACAGAATTACTCCAAATAAGAGGTTTGATCTGTTCGTTCAGGCGGCTGGTCAATACGACCTTCCGCTTGTGGAGATGGATGTTCAGGCTTCTACGCGGTTTGCCGAAAAAGAACTTTATTACCAGTACTTGACGGGAATATTGAGAATGAATCGATACTTGCCGCCGCTATCATAAAAAAACCTCATGATGAGAAACGAATAATATAAAGGGCCGTTTCATCAACTGTTGTCTTATAAAGTACATGGCCTGCAAATCGGGACGAGAACGAATCTTCTCGTCTCAATTTGTTTACAAGCCCATTTTATAATCGTACTCTTTGGCTTTATCGGGTTTGGCATTTTCATATTCCGTTTTGACAAAAGGTCTTTGGGAGACATCCACTTTTTTTACATAAGAGTAATTCGTTAATTTATCTGCAAGCTTTTCAACTTCATTTTGATTGCAGTATAATAATACATATTTCATTTTTCTTGACACGTAATGAACATTTCCAAATCTTCTTAACGTTTTTGCGTGTTTTAAGCTGTGAAGCCATACAATTAGTCCCTGTCGATCCATTAGCATATTCATTACCTCACCTGATTTTCTTATCTTAAATTGTAGCACAATAAATCATAGATCGGCAACGATTCAATGAATGGAGGCAAGCGTTATGGATATGGATCTGATATGGAAGGACTTTATTACGTATTTAAGTACAGCAGAAGGCATCATCTCTGCCCGATGGAGGAAGGCTGCAGGCATCCCTTTCTTATATATTACTGTTGATTCCCTGTCTCAGCAGCGTTTGCACGATGAAATAAAGAGATGTGCCGGCCGTGCTATGCGTGGCAAAAGGCTGCATGCTGAAACAGTCCCTGTCAGGTCAAACCAAACCGACTATGTTTTTCGCCATCGTTTTTTTGTGCCTCAGGAGAAAATGTTCTGCTGTGGAAACCTGTGTCCGGATTGTATACGGTTCAGAATATAGAAAAAAGGTTACATTTGTTTGAGAAAGGGTATCATGCTACCATGAAGGAATAGAAATATACATATCGAAACGGGGGATTTATGATGGGAAAAAAAACGAATATTGGTTTAGCCGTTGCTGCTTCAGGGGCTGCCATCTGGGCTGGCTCCAAAATTGCATCGAAGCCTGTACAGCGACCGGATAAAAAGTATTTTGAAGGAGAAAAGCCTCGCATTTTTGCTCACCGAGGTGGCGCAGATCTGGCTCCGGAAAATTCAATGGCAGCTTTCAAACATGCGGCTGAATTAGGCGTTGACGGTTTTGAGGTTGATGTACGCCTGACTAAGGATGAACAGCTCGTTGTATTCCATGATCGTTTTATCGACCGTACAACAGATGGTGCAGGACGTATTGCAGATTACACCCTTGAAGAATTAAAAGAGTTTGACCTCGGGTTTCATTACCGCGATATGCAGGGATCTCAATCGTATAGAGGAAAAGGCGAAAAAATAGTTACGTTGAAAGAGCTGTTCGAAGCTTTTCCTGATCATTATATTAATCTTGATATGAAAGAAGATCCTGATACCTATGAAGGAAGTTTAATGCCTTCAAAAGTCTGGAGGCTGATTGAAAAGCTCGGTGTTGAGGATCGGGTTCTGGTGACAAGCTTCTTCGATGAACAAATTGACCGTTTTTCTCTGTACGCTCAAGACCGTGTTGCAATTGGAGCCGGTGAAACTGAAGCCCGCAAAGCATTCTCGCTTTTTAAAAGCGGCTTTGGGCACTTGTACCATCCACGGGCAGATGCTCTTCAAATTCCAACAAAATATGGGGTGATCCCTCTTGATTCTCAATCATTTATTGAATTTCTGACATCACTTAATATTCATGTAGAATATTGGACAGTAAATGATGTAGAAACAATGGATCGGCTCTTGCGCTATGGAGCACACGGGATTATAACCGATCGTCCCGACATCGCTCTTCAGCTGCTATCTCACGAATAGAATTTAAACAAACAAAGATCAGTGGTCGCCCACTGATCTTTGTTTGTTTTTCCTTATTTTTTTATAACGATATGCTGCAAAGTATTTATTTTATGCGGAGCAAGAACAGCCGCCGCCTGATCCACAACCCCCGCTGCACCCTGAGCCTGAGTCGAAAAATGCATTACCAGTTGGTATCTTCACATTTTGTGAAACAGCATACCCCACCAGCTTACTAACTTCATCAAGCAGTGCCTGCAGGTTATTTTCAGCCACCCTAAATTGGGCCACCTTCACATCCATATCCATTTCCCGTTTTGTTTCCCTGATCTCTTTCATGACTCTAGAATAATCAGGATGATATCGACCAAAACGCTGAACTTCTTCGTATAATTCTTTTAGTTTAACAAATCGATGTATTTTATCCATCGCCTCGTTTGACGATTTTAATTCGTTGTGTTTGTTTAAATAATCTATGGTAATGTCTGATTGCATAATCATTTCTGTTAATTCATCTGCAGTATCCAGCAGTTCCATCCGTTCTATGGTAGCTAACATAATTGCACCTCCGTGAATGTATTCTATCACGAAAGGCTTAAAGATAAAAATAATTCTTATTTATTTCCAGTAAGTCATGTAGGACTCGTTTTTTGTTGTGCCCTGATTTCGTTTATTCTGAGTGGATTGAAATTGCGAAAGCAGGCCAGAGACCATTTCAAGGGCATCCTTGCATTGTTCAACATACTGTTCGATCTGGTCGTCATCAAGAGACTGTAATTTGTTTTTGATTGTTTTAATCCATTGAGTTGAGGAAGACCCAGATTCATCTTTCGCATCATTGACCCATCTCTTGTCATCTTCACCAAACAAATACCATTCTTCAAAAAGTTCCTGCCAGGTACTTTCCTTTTTTCTCACCTTTTGAATGATGTGAGGATTTTTTAACAAAAACGATTTGAATTCCTGTAACCGCTGTTCACGATCCTCCATTTTAATCTCTCCCTTTACTTCCAATATGTTTTTCCCATCATTAACAGGCAATGTTTCGTGTCACACCTATGCTTTATGATATGATAATAATCACGTATTGGTTAAGGAGGATCACGGTGAAATGAAAGAAGAAATACGTTCATTAACCGAGGAATTGTTTGAGCATGGCGCTGAGGACGATTTGGCTGTATTGCATCAAATTCTGACCGGGTTAAACGATAAAAATAAAGGTAAATACAGCTCTTATGTTGGAGCCCTTTTGAACATGCAAAAAGAATGTACTGCTTCAACTTGTACAGTAACAGTTCCAATATCAAAAACCCTGTTTAATTCTTTAGGGATTGTTCATGGCGGCATGACTGCTACGGTAATTGACAGTGCAATGGGAACATTAGCTAACCTTTTGGCACCTGAAGGCTTTGGAGCCGTAACCAGTCAACTTAATATACATTATATTCACCCTGTGAATGGAGAGAATATGACGGCTGCGGCTCAGATTCTTCACCAGGGACGCAATACAATGGTAGTAGAAGGCTACGTCTTAAATGCGGCAGGCAAACGCGTTGCACATGCCACAGGGTCATTTTATCTTATTGAAAAGAATTAACATAAAGTGAAAACGCATCAGCTATTGAGCTGATGCGTTTTCGTTTACGGATGATTCAGACTTGGTATTCTTTATAAAATCCTGTGTGAAATATAATTGATAGACCCCTACCCCCAAATGAGTGAATTCTTCTTTTAATAAAGTTTCCCGGTGAACGCTTGAATTCATCCATGCATGCATGACAGCAAATGAGTGATGATAGTTGGATGCTATATTTTCAGATGCCTCTTGAAAGCTTATCCCCATTTCAGTCAGCCGGTCGGCTAATGTTCCTTCTGTGGGTGACTCATTGGCAAAAAAAGAATCTTCATACATGTTTTCGCTATGCCCTCTTGCTACCTTTGCAACGTCTTCTTCCCAGTTCATTTCATTTAAGCCTCTTTGTGTCCGCAAGACATTTGTCATGTCAAAAATCTGCTGTTCATTTGCAGCATCTATCTCCCTTTGATAATCCTCTTTTAAATCAAGCGGTGGCAATTCTCCTCTGTATACTAATTCGTATGGCCTTTGCTCAATTAGAGTTTCCTTATCCAAATAATAGATGCCAAGAACTTTTCCCGTAAACTCATCAACTAAAATTTGGGCAAAAATATCACCAAAAGGAATCAGCAATCGTGTTTGGAGATCTTGTTCACTTAATTCAAATTGATAAACATTGTCATTGTTCTCAACAACTATTTCACTGTTAATCATAGAAAAGCGATATATTTCATCGATGGGCTGTCCAATATAATATGGAGAAACATCCAAGCCTTCTCCGAAAGCAAAAATACCACGCACTACCCCGTTTTTTAGAGCTACCTGCATATACCCTTCAGGTCCCCTGTTATATATCATCCAATCCAGTTTAAATTGTCCTGGATCAATTCTGTCAGGTTCACCCCAATCACCGGTAAATGACTCCGCTGATTTACCAATATAAATAGAGAGCCCGGACTTTGGACGCGTTAAACCATCCGATATTTCAGGCGGGGTATTTGATTTTGAATCCTGGCGAGATAAATCACTAAATTCATTATCAAGTATTTCATTTTCCTGAATGGAAGGGCCACTGTAAAAGCCGATTAGAAAAATGGTGACAAGCACCACCATTATTCTTAAAAATACTTTCATATTTGACCCTCCTCTCTTTATTTTCTTTCTTTTAATTATACACATGTGTATAAAGTCTGTGTAGGGTGACGTTATTTCATGATTTAGCCACAAATAAATTCAATTAAACGGCTGACGTAATTGCAACTTCTATTTTTTTCGACTATTATTAATCAAGAGACGTTTATAATTAAATTAAGTCTGGAATTATAGGAGGGAGTTATTCAAATGCGCTTTGAAAATACAGGCATTGAAACACTGCTAATCGAACTAGATCGTTTAGATGAAATCATGAAAGAACATGGATTGATTCGTGCCGGTCAGTGGGACTGGGAACGAGTTACATATGATCGGAAGTTTGAAATTCGTGAAGGTACATTCTATCTTCGAATCTTTGGCTATACTGAAGATGGAGATATTGGCAGCCATGACGCTGACGTTAAACTTTTAACACCGTTACTGGGCAAGCATTATTACCCGCATGGTGTGGAATATGGCGAAGGTGAAGAATTTCCTGAACATCTAGTACAAACTTGTGAAAAGCTTTTAGTAGCTCTGCACGAAGAGCTTTCTGTAATTAGTGAATAAGAATCATTAAAGGAGCCATTCATCATGGCTCTTTTATTGTACAGTTGTTCTATTTTCCACTGACAAGACTACTGTTCGAAAGGAGCCCTACATTGTCCAAAGTGCTTACTAAGCGTAATGGCATTATCTTAGCCATGATCGTCTTAGCGATCTTAATCATTTATTTTATATTACCCGTGTCAGTTCCTCTAATTATGGCTCTAATTACTGCACTTATCCTGGAGCCGATCGTCAAGCTGGTTCAAAACCGCGTCAAAATTAAGCGGCAGCTTTCTGTCGCAGCTGTGTTTATTTTATTTATCGCATCCATCAGTTTTCTGCTTTATTTCTCCATTACAAGGCTCGTTGGCCAAGCAATACAATTCGTGGAGAATCTTCCCGATTACGTAAATGAACTCTCTGACTGGTGGACCGGTGTAGAAGCTAGAATGACCAGTGCTTTCGCTCAAGTGCCGGCAGAAGTTTTGTCAGAGATTAGTGCTGAAATGCAAAAATTCCTTACTGATTTTCGAACGGGTATTACAGGATATATTAATGTTGAAACAGTTACAAGCATTGTAACGAATATCCCTGATTATTTGGTAAGTTTTATTGTCTATTTAATCGCTCTATTCCTTATAATGATCGATCTGCCCCGAATTCGCTCAAGCATTTACAGCCATTTAAAAGAGAGAACAGCTGAAAAAGTGCGTTTTATGACTGCAAGACTGTCAAAAGTAATTTGGGGGTTTGCAAAAGCTCAATTTTTAGTAAGCTTATTAATCTTATTTGGATCTTTAATCGGACTGTCATTTATTGCTCCAGAAGTAGCCTTAATTATGTCGCTCATCATTTGGATAATCGATTTAATTCCCATTATTGGATCCATTGTAGTCCTGGGACCATGGGCCATCTTTCAGTTAATCACAGGGGACATTGAACAAGGCATTCAGCTTTCTGTTTTAGCAGTGGTGCTCCTGGTTATCAGAAGAACTGTTGAACCGAAAGTCATGGGCTCACACATCGGCCTTTCACCGCTCGCCACCCTTATTGCCATGTTCTTAGGGTTAAAGCTGTTTGGTATTCTTGGATTTATTATCGGTCCTTTAGTATTGATTATATTTAACTCAGCAAAAGAAGCCGGCATAATTAAAGTGAATTTTAAGTTTTAACACCAGACTGTTCTTCATATCAAAAAGCCCATATCCAAAATGGATATGGGCTTTTTGATTAGGAACCTAATATCGCTTTAATAACAGAAGTAGTTTCTCCGCCTTCATATAAAACATAAAGCAGCGAATAAACCATTACACCGGTTATTGCTGTAAAAAACCATACAACAGAGGTAATCGGACCAATTCTGCGATGTTTTTTAATATTATTTTTATAGCCAAGCCATAGTGTAACCAAGCCAAAAACAGCTCCACTTGTAGCCAATGTAATGTGGAAGATCAAAAACACCGTATAATAGATCTTGAGATCATCCGGACCCCCAAAGGCTGTGTTCCCAATAAAGATAGTTCTGCTCGCATAAATAATAAAGAAGGTTAATGCTGCAATTGCCGCTGCAAACATTGTTTTTTTATGTGCTTCAATTTTTCTCTTCCGTACAAGCCACCATCCGACAGCAACTAATATTGCACTTACGACAATAAAAAAGGTGCTGAGGGTAGGTAATAAAGGTAGATTCATTTCATAATCCTCTTTCCATTAAAGTTAGTTAAGTTTGAAATTGTTTTTCTTTATACAAAGAGGCATTTAATGCATCTCCTTCTTCCTTGTCACGTCGATACCATTCAAAGAAAACCTGAGCTAAAACAATTCCGTAAACGATTTCCTGGATAATTTTCATTACCACTCCACCGAGCTGCTGGTCTTCTAAAGGAGGCATGTTATTGAATAACTCCGGTCCTGTAATGCCGGTTAACCCCTGCAGCGTTCCAGCTGGTACGCACAGCGCCATGGCCTGCAACCAGGCTCCTCCATTGTAAAACGTATCGTACATAGGTGTATCAGAAAAAATAATCAACGCACAGGCAGGTGTAAGTAAAATCCCATCTGCAAAGATGTACCCAATTTTTTTTACTCCGCTTAATCTGTACTCGTCCTCCACCCTGTTTACCAATGGCCACCACATAAAAAAGGCTAACATCAGCAGCACGCTTGTGAAACCAGCATGAAGTACTTCATCCGTTTTGATTGCATCGAAAATCAACGGGATATGGTAGAAAGAAAACATACCATTAAACAGAATTAACGCGATAATCGGCTTAGTGAAAAATTTAAATAAAGGACGCACGAAACGATGGTTAATTAGAGATTTCCACATATAATTTGGCACAGCCACAATTAATAGCGGTGGAATAACTAAATAAAATACTGCCATTTGAATCATGTGAACAGAAAATAATATATGGGCAAGCAAATCCAAAGGCGATCCCTTAACGATATAAATAAGAATCATGGCGGTTGAAAACAAAACAATCTGCTTTCTGGTTAACGATTCATTATCTTTAAAACGGTGTTTCCACTTAGTAGCTAATAAAAAAAATAAAGCAGTAAGTACCACTATAGCCAGTAAAAAATACGGACTCCATAGAGCGCGGAAACCAAAAATTTCAATCGACATCCGGCACCATCCTTTCTTTTCTGCAATCTCTATTCCTATTATATCTTTGCCTACAGCTTACTTCAACGACACTACATGACAAAGTATTGACAATCAATGAGCAAAATGTTCACTTAGGGCTGATTAATGCTAATATTATTTATCAAAACAAGGATTCTGTAATATTCTCTATCATGATTTAAACTCCTTTAATTGGAGATGAAGATATGAGACTCCAGGGCACCGGAAGACGTCTCACTTAATTCCTGAGAAAGCGATCAGCATCAGCTGAAATTGGCAGCCACAATATTGCAATACAAAAAAAGCTGCCGAGTAATCTCGACAGCCTGCTTTTTACCACCAGACGATTGTTAGAAATGTGAGGATGGTAATAAAGGCGATAAACACGCCAGTATAAAGAAATAATGCTACCCCTTCATGTCCTTTATGACTCATGTGCATGAAGTTGTAAAGTTGAAGAACTACTTGGACTGCTGCCAGTACTAATAATACAGGTAATACAAAGTATTTATCAAAACCAGCCATTACCATGATAAAGGCAATAAGCGTCAGGAAGATCATTAAAGCGAAAGAAGTGACCTGCGTCCGCATCTCCTGTCTTGCTTTATTGCGTCGATACTTATAATTGACTTTCGGGTTCGCTGAAGTTGATTGCTGAGTCGCCATCAGTTTATCCCACCATTCCCATTAAGTATACAACCGTGAAGATAAATACCCATACAACGTCGATAAAATGCCAGTAAAGAGAGGCTACAAAGAATTTTGGCGCGTTGTACAGATCAAGTCCACGCTTGGAATTACGAATTAATAACAATAGAAACCAGCCTAAACCGATCACTACGTGACCACCATGAAAACCAACCAATGTGTAGAATGCAGAACCAAAAGCACTGCTTGTAAAAGTATGCTCATATTCGTGCACATAATGATTAAATTCATAAATTTCAAATCCTAAAAACGCTAATCCCAAGCCGACTGTGATAATCAGCCAGGTTTTCATTTTCTGGAAGTTGTAATTTTTCATATGATACATTGCGTACACACTGGTAAGCGATGACGTCAGTAGCAACATTGTCATAATAAATACAAGCGGCAATTCAAACATATCTGCTGCCAGTTTATGCGAATCACTTGGAACCTTATCCTTTAGAGCAAGATAAGTAGCAAACAAGCTGGCAAACAATACGGTTTCCCCGCCCAGGAATAACCAAAATCCTAAAAACTTATTTTTACCTTCAAGGGTAGTTTTTTCAGGGGATTCTGGCCATGTTCTTGAAGTGAACTTATGCTGAGTATCCATTAATCCCTACCCCCTTCTTCATCTTCCATTAAATCTTCTTTGTGGATATGATAGCCATGATCGTCTTTAAGAGAACGAACAGCCATTGAACCAAGCGTAATTAGCATACCGATTACTAACACCGGAAGGGCCCATACGAAAGATTCACCATCTGAAGCTCTCCAGTCAACTTGATACATTGCACCAAAAGCTGCAATAAATAAGCCCAATGACATTACAAATGGAATGAATGAATTGTTAGGCATATGGATATCGCCAATTGGTTCAGCCGGCGTCATCTTAGTATTGCCTTCCATTTTTTCAATCCAGTATGGATCTAATCCACGAACAAGCGGAAGCTGTTTAAAGTTATAAAATGGCGGCGGAGATGAAATTGCCCATTCAAGTGTACGTCCGTCACCCCATGGGTCATTTCCTACACGTTCATTTTTAACTGAAGTAATAACGATATTAATCAATAGCACAATTACAGCTACAGCCATAAAGAAAGCGCCGATTGTACTGATCAGGTTTGGCAATTCCAGGCCTTGTCCAGGCAAGAACTTCCAAATACGTCTAGGCATTCCCATTAGTCCCAAGAAATGCTGAATAAAGAATGTTCCGTGAAAACCGATTAAAAATAACCAGAACGTAATTTTACCAAGAGTTTCATTTAGCATTGTTCCAAACATTTTCGGCCAGTAGAAATGTGTTCCGGCTAAAAGTCCAAGAACAACTCCACCGATAATAACGTAATGGAAGTGGGCTACTACAAAGTAAGTATCGTGATACTGATAGTCAGCTGCTGCTGCAGCAAGCATAACCCCGGTAACTCCACCTGCTACAAACGAAGGAATAAATGCAACTGCATAAAGCATAGGCGTTGTAAACTTAATGCTTCCTCCCCACATTGTTAACATCCAGTTAAAGATCTTAACACCTGTTGGGACTGCAATTGCCATAGTCGCTACAGCGAAAATTGCATTTGCGGTTGGTCCTAATCCTACAGTGAACATATGGTGAGCCCAAACCATGAAGCCAAGGAAACCAATTAGTACTGTAGCAAAAACCATTGCTGCATAACCGAAAAGTCTTTTTCTTGAGAAAGTTGCAAAAATCTCAGAGAAAATACCAAATGCCGGAAGGATCAAAATGTAAACCTCAGGGTGACCGAAAATCCAGAATAAATGCTCCCAGATAATTGTGTTACCACCCATAGAAACATCGAAGAAACCTGCTCCAAACATTCGATCAAATAACATAAGGAATAATCCTACTGTCAGTGGTGGGAATGCAAAAAGAATTAGCGCTGATGCCACAAAGCTTGACCAGGTAAACAGCGGCATACGCATATAAGTCATACCAGGTGCACGCATGTTTATAATTGTAACCAGGAAGTTAATCCCGGCGATCAGGGTTCCTGCCCCCGATATTTGCAGACCTAATACATAAAAATCAATTCCATGTCCTTCAGATGCCAGTGACAGGGAAGCATATGAAGTCCACCCGGCATCAGGCGCTCCGCCTAAAAACCATGAAAGATTCAGAAATATTCCTCCGAAGAAGAATAACCAGAATCCAAGTGAATTCAGAAATGGGAACGCTACGTCCCTCGCTCCAATTTGAAGCGGTACTACTGCATTCATAAAGCCAAATAATAACGGCATGGCTGCAAGGAAAATCATCGTTGTTCCATGCATGGTTAATAATTCGTTGTATAGTCCCGCACTAACAAAGCTATTGTCAGGAACAGCCAATTGAACACGAATGATCATGGCTTCTATACCGCCGACCAGGAAAAAGAAACCTCCGGAAATTAAATAAAGGATTGCTATCTTCTTATGGTCGACCGTTGTGAGGTAATCCCATAGGACACTCAAGAATCCTTTTTTTTGTGCAACGGTACTCACTCGTTATACCTCCCTTGTTCGATCTCCGATTTATTCAGTGTAAACTTTTAATCCCATTAGATATTCTGTCAACGCATCAAGATCCTCATCAGAAAGATCATCCTCGTTGTATCCGCCCATTTTATTTCCAGGCTTTAATTCATCAGCATCGCGAATCCAATGCTTAATATTTTCTTCCTGAGAATCTTCAGAATCACGGTTATCAAGGATTCCCGCAACGTACGTGCGCTCTCCAAATGTTGCAAGGTTAGGTCCTACTGATGTACCGGCACCCTGACCAGGAGAAACAGCATGACATTGAATACAAGACTGCTCTTCAAATACTTCAGCGCCTCGTGCAGCTAAATCACTGTCCGGCTCCTGCTGCTCTGCTTCTGCAGCTTCCTGCATCGATGCTACCCAGCTGTCGAAATCATCGGAAGAAAGCGTTTGAACTTTAAAGTCCATCAGCGCATGTGAAGGTCCGCAGAGTTCAGCACATTTACCATAGAAAAGATCGCCTGCTTCAGCTGATTTTTCACTGTCAAAATTAAGATAGAATGTGTTCATGTTATCAACGTTTGTATCAATCTTTCCTCCAACTGCAGGAATCCAGAATGAGTGCTTAACGTCAGAAGCAATAACATTAAAGTATACATTTTGATCTGTCGGGACGACCAATTCCTGTCCAGTTACAATTCCCTGGTCCGGATAAGAAAATTCCCACCAGTACAGATTAGCACGGACATCAACGACCAGCGCCGTTCTGTTGCCTTCTTCATCTGTTTTTTCAAGCTCTGCCTGATCACCAAGCTCAAATGTAAGGGCGACTGTTGGTACCGCTAACACTAGAACCAAAATAATTGGAATAACTGTCCAAAGAATTTCAAGCGTGTGACTTCCTTCCACTTGCTTTGGAATAACGTCTTCTCCTACCTTTGAGCGGCGGTATTTTGTAATTGCAATAAAATATACAATTGCTACTACAATAATCACAACAACCATGATGATTGTACTCAAGATCATTAAGTTATATTGCTTTTGAGCCACTTCACCTGCAGGCTGAAGCGTAGATAGGAACGGCTCTCCACAGCCGGACAAAATAAACGCTAACGCCGTAAATAACGGCAAAAGACGCCATTTCTTTAGCCCATTTTTCATAGCTTAATTAAACCCCTCTTTCATTCAAATATTCTTTTTAATGGAGAAAGTTATATATGGATTTCTTAAAACAGAAAGAATTCCTGTAACTAAATGAAAGTGATAAGAACCATACCGACAAAAAGAATCGTTAAGTAGTTCAATGAATACACAAACATTAATGTTGCCCATTTTACATCATCTTTCATTCGATACCCTGCAAATGAAAGCGCTAACCATCCGATATTTAAAATTGTGGCTAATACTAGAAATGCGGTGCCGAGTGAGGATAGTAAAAATGGTAATGGAAATAAAGCAATAACCCAGATTAACATATGCTTTTTCGTAACAGCAAAGCCTTTAACTACCGGCAGCATCGGAATTCCTGCAGCCCGGTATTCTTCAACTCTTCTCATGGCAATCGCATAAAAATGAGGCGGCTGCCATACGAACATGATTAAAAACAATGCTAACGGCATTGCGCCAAGATTAGCATCTACTGCAGCCCAGCCAATAAGCGGAGGCACTGCACCTGATATGCTTCCTACAATGGTGTTGCTTACGTATCTTCTTTTAGACCACATGGTATAAAAAACAACGTAGCTGACTACACCGATTAAACCGATAATACCTGCCGTAATGGTGGTCATGAATAACATAATTTGCCCAATTGCAATGAGTCCAAGACCCAAAGCTAATACACGTGACGGCTGAACACGTCCAGTTACTGTAGGACGATTTTTAGTGCGTTCCATCAAGTGGTCGATGTCCCGGTCTATGTAATTATTGATGCTGCAAGAGCCAGCAACAATTAATGATGAACCGATCATCGTCAATAGCATGATGTCCAGCGAACCCAGGAATTGCGCATTGGTGAAATACATGGCCAGCCATAAACCCGTAAAGGTAGTGATGAAATTAGAATTAACAATTCCAATTTTTATTAGGGCGAGGAAATCTTTCCAAGCAGTTGTTTCAGAAAAATCTGCCTCTTTCACAGCCGACACAACTCGACTATTTGACACATTTTCCCCTCCTCTCCATACTTGCTAATACAAATTACTACATCTACTATAAAGGATAGCGAACATGATTTCTATATTTAAAATGAAATTCAGACAACTTAGGATGAACACATTTTAGAGAAATGTAACAATTCCTTCACAACTCAGAGACGTTTTTATAGTATAACATGGGTTTAAGTTATTCTTGTATAATTTATTTCATCTTATAAAACATGAGGTTGTGAAGAAACTTTGTCCTTATCAATGAAAAAAATGTGTCACATTTCAAAAAAGGGTACCATCGTTCGCCTTTCTATAACATAATAATATAGATGCTTAAATGAACGAAAACAGCTTCCGATGATTTTTTCAGGCACAGTGGTTAACTTCTGCCTAGGAATGACCTTAAATCATCTAAAATAGAATAAGTAGGTGAGAAACCCTTGCAATCAAAGGCATTAAAGTATTTAGCTGTAATCACCACACTGGTTATGCTTCTCGTCCTATTAGGCGGTGCACTGGTGACAAAAACAGATTCCGGGGCTGGATGCGGCCAATCTTTTCCATTATGCCATGGTCAACTCATCCCCGCCGAATTATTGTTCGAAACAATTGTTGAATTATCCCACCGGGTTGTCTCCGCAGTGGCAGGTTTGCTCGTGCTTACATTGTCAGTATGGTCATGGAGAGCCCTCGGCCATAAGCGGGAAACGAATTTTTTAGCAATCCTTGCATTTTTCTTTTTAATGCTCCAGGCATTATTAGGGGCCGGCGCAGTGGTTTGGGGTCATTCTGATGTGATATTGGCACTTCATTTTGGAATTTCTCTTATCTCATTCGCTGCTGTATTACTACTTACCTTATTAATTTTTGAAGTCGACCGAAAATTTGATGCTGAATCAATTGTGATTGATAAGCGGATGAGATTTCACACATACGGGCTGATGACTTATATTTTTGCCGTTGTTTACTCAGGAGCATTTGTACGTCATACCAATGCCAGCCTCGCATGTCCGGACTGGCCATTTTGCGTAAACAACCAGTGGACTTCGCTTCCGCTGAATCCTTCCCAATGGATTCAGATGGGCCACAGGATGGCAGCAGCACTGATTTTCATCTGGATTGCTTATATCGCATTAATCGCCTACCGAAATTATAAACATCAGAAAGTCATTTACTATGGCTGGATGATCGCTTTTGCTCTTGTTTCAGGACAGGTGATTACCGGGGCTTTCGTCGTAATTACCCGCCTCAATTTAGTATTGGCTTTGTCCCACGCACTTATTATATCTTTGCTTTTCGGACTGCTAAGTTATTTTGTCTTACTCATGTCCAGAAGCAGGGTTAACCGAAGTAAAAAGAACGGGTAGCACAGTGTGCTGCCCGTTCTTTTTTATTTCTTTTTCAATTTAATAAGCAGGTCTCCCGGACTCAGTGTTTCCCCGTCTGAAACCAGAATGTCTTGAATTGTTCCATTAAATGGTGCTTGAACGGTTGTTTCCATTTTCATAGCTTCTGTAATAATCAGATGATCTCCCTGCCTTACTTCATCACCTGAGCTGACTACTACTTTTATAACGGTTCCTGGCATCGTGGCACCAAGCTCTTCCTCATTTTTAGGATCTGCTTTTTGTTTTGCGGCAACAGTAGCTTTAATGTTTTCATCCTTGATCACTACTTCGCGCTGCTGACCATTTAAATCAAAGTAAAGGACCCTTGTTCCATCCGGCCTTGCTTCACCAACCGAAACTAATTTAAGGATCAGAGTCTTGCCGGTTTCTATTTCAACATCGATTTCTTCTCCCAGCCTCATTCCATAAAAAAACGTTGGCGTATCAATAACAGAAACATCCCCAAACTGCTGGTTAGTATCTGTATATTCTTTAAATACCTTAGGATAAAGCGCATGGGCAATAGCATCAAAATTTGTAATCGGTCTTCCAAGTTCTTTATACAATTCTTCTTTTAGATTATCAAAATCCACATCTTCCAGCAGCTCTCCGGGACGCACCGTGATCGGTTCTTTTCCTTTTAAAATGACTTTTTGAAGTTCTTCAGGAAATCCTCCGTGCGGCTGCCCTAAATAGCCGGAGAACAGTTCAATTACTGAATCTGGAAAATCAATTGATTTACCTTTATCAATTACACTTACTTCATCGAGATCATTTTGTACCATGAATAAAGCCATGTCCCCTACAACCTTGGATGAAGGAGTTACCTTTACAATATCACCGAACAACTGATTTACTCTGGCGTACATATCTTTTACTTCTTCCCAGCGCGAACCAAGCCCCACGGCTTTTGCTTGCTGTTGAAGATTGCTGTACTGGCCTCCTGGCATTTCATGTTTATAAATTTCTGAGTGCGGGGAATTCATTCCGCTCTCAAAATCTTTATAATACTTCCGGACATCCTCCCAGTAGTGCGACAATGTCTCTGCATGATTTACGTCCATCTTAATGTTGCGGCCGGTCCCTCCGAGTGCATAATACAAAGTGCTTGAACTTGGCTGAGAAGTTAATCCGCCCATAGATCCCAGCGCTGTGTCGACAATATCAACTCCAGCCTCAACCGCCTTTGCATATTGATAGATGCCGTTTCCGCTTGTATCATGTGTGTGCAGATGAATTGGCAGGTCAACCGTTGCTTTTAATTCTGAAATTAAGCGGTATGCCGCTTCAGGCTTAAGTAATCCTGCCATATCCTTTATGGCCAGAATATGTGCACCCTGGGCTTCAAGCTCTCTTGCTAGAGATTTGTAGTAATCAAGGTCATATTTTGCCCGGCTTGGATCAAGTATGTCACCCGTGTAACAGATGGCAGCTTCTGCAAGTTTCCCGGAATCCCGAACCGCTTCGATCGCCACTTCCATCCCTTTAACCCAGTTTAAACTATCGAATATGCGGAAGACATCAATGCCTGCATAGGAGGATTTTCGAACAAACTCCCTAATAACATTATCAGGATAATTTTTGTACCCTACGGCATTGGATGCCCGTAAAAGCATTTGAAACAGAACATTAGGAATCTTTTCCCGAAGTGTTAACAGCCTCATCCAGGGATCTTCTTTTAAGAAGCGGTAAGCAACATCAAATGTCGCTCCTCCCCACATTTCATAGGAGAAAAGATCAGACTGCATCCGGGAGGAAGCGTCAGCAATATTTTTAAGATCAACTGTACGGACACGGGTAGCCAAAAGTGATTGATGTGCATCCCTGAATGTCGTATCTGTCAGTAATACGTCTTTTTGATCTTTGACCCATCTGACTAATCCGTCAGCACCTTCAGTTTCTAAAATTTGTTTTGTTCCTGCTGGAGGCGCCTCAAGTAAATTAACCTTAGGAATTCTGGCTCTAGGAAACTCCGGCTTTTCTATTTTTTCTATACCGGGGAATCCATTAATTGTAACGTTCCCAATATAGGACAACATTTTGGTTCCTCTGTCTTTTGACTGTGGGAAAAGAAAAAGCTCAGGTGTTGTATCTATGAATGATGTATTATAATCTCCTGTTAAAAAACTTTTATGTTTAACTACATTTTCAAGAAATGGGATGTTGGTTTTGATGCCCCGAATCCTGAACTCCTGAAGATTACGGACCATTTTGGCAGCAGCCTGTTCAAAGGTAAGCGCCCACGTTGAGACCTTAACAAGCAGTGAATCATAATGAGCTGAGATTTCAGCACCTTGATAACCATTGCCGGCATCAAGTCTTACACCAAATCCGCCACCCGAACGGTAGGCCATGATGCGGCCCGAATCAGGCATAAATCCATTTAATGGATCTTCCGTAGTGACACGGGACTGAATGGCATATCCGTTTAATTGAATTTCATTTTGATATGGAATGGCCATGCGTTTACTATGTAAAAAATGTCCTTCAGCAATTAAGATTTGCGACTGAACAATATCAATCCCTGTAATCATCTCTGTAATGGTATGTTCTACCTGAACACGCGGATTAACTTCGATAAAGAAAAACTCATTCTGTGAAACGAGAAATTCCACGGTACCGGCATTTACATAATTGACATTTTTGGCAAGCATTACGGCAGCTTCACAGATTTTTTCCCGCAATTCGTCTGTCAGAGACAATGAAGGCGCTACTTCAACGACCTTTTGGTGTCGGCGCTGAATGGAGCAGTCCCGTTCATATAAATGAATAATCGTCCCTTCCTTATCCCCAAGAATCTGTACCTCAATGTGTTTAGGGTTTTCAATGTATTTCTCCACATATACTTCATCGTTGCCAAAAGCAGCTTTAGCTTCCGATTTTGCACGGTCATACGATTCCTTCAGCTCATCAGCTGATCGGACAATTCGCATTCCCCGCCCGCCGCCTCCAAGAGACGCCTTTATGATAAAAGGAAACCCGTGTTCTTTTCCAAATTCCTCAACTTCCCGCACACTTAAAACCGGACCGTCACTGCCTGGTATAACAGGAATGCCGGCATTAACAGCCTGCTGACGTGCTTTAACTTTATCTCCAAACATATCTAAATGTTCAGAATCAGGACCGATAAAAACGATTCCTTCTTCTTCACATCGCCGTGCAAAATTAATATTTTCTGACAGGAAGCCGTATCCCGGATGAATTGCATCCACATTCGCACGTTTAGCAATTTCAATAATACCTTCAATATCTAAATAAGCATCGATTGGCTTTTTTCCTTCACCAACCAAATATGCTTCATCCGCTTTAAAACGGTGAAAGGATCCACTATCTTCTTTTGAATAGACAGCAACAGTGCGCACATCTAATTCTGTACAAGCCCGAAACACACGTATAGCAATCTCACCGCGATTTGCTACTAAGATTTTTCTTATATTCTTCAATGAAATAAGCCTCCTTCGTGATGTTCAAACAGGCAGCATAATCAATCTAATAGCCCCTGTTTGTTTTTCGTTGTTGATATTGTGGTGTTTCCTTTATTTTCACATTTGCTGCACGCGCCGGATCACTTTCTTCATTACGATATCGATCTTCGTACTTAACAAACATGGAAACATTTAGCAGAACCCCCATCGACAGCGACAGCAAAATCAGCGATGATCCGCCGTAGCTTATAAATGGCAGAGGAACCCCTGTAATCGGGATAACTCCCGACATTCCGCCCAGGTTAATAAAAGTTTGAATCCCAATCATACTTGAAATACCAATTGCCAGCATTTTACCAAAACGATCCTTACTCCGAATGCCAATAAATATACCTCGAAGGACAATATACGCAAGGCCAAGCAAAACGAAACCTACCCCAGCTATACCAAGCTCTTCAGCGATTATGGCCATGATAAAATCAGTATGCGGTTCAGGCAGATAGCCAAGTTTTTGAATACTTTGCCCCAATCCGCTGCCCCACAGGCCTCCATTGCCTATTGCATAGTAAGAACCCACCAGCTGCCAGCCATTATCACTGATATGAGCAAAAGGATCTGTATAAGCTGCGATCCGGCCAAGTCTCTCTTCTGAGAAAATCCGGTAAAATCCATCCCTCTTAAATAAAAATAAGAGTCCGCTGAAGAACACCATGAGTCCCGCTCCAATACCTGCAAGCTTTAGCATGCTTTTGAATTGCATTCCTGATGATACAATGACGCTCATCCCTATTAAAAAAATAATGGCTGCTGTTCCAAAGTCCGGCTCAAGTGCAACGAGAAAACAAGTCGCGATTAAAATGGTCAAAGGCGGCATTACCCCACGGTTAAACTGATCTATGTAGGAGTATTTCTTGGCATAAATAGCCGATAGGTATACAATAATCCCCAGCTTAGCAAACTCTGAAGGCTGAAGCTGAAAAGAACCTATTTGAAGCCAACTCTGAGCATTATTCACGTTTGTACCAAATACCTGTACTGCTAAAAGCAATGTAAACATAAGCGTTAAAATAACAATCATCATCGTCTTTTCTCTGTACAGTTTATACGGAATCAGCGCCATTACACTGAAACCAATAAACCCTATTATCAAATTTCTAAGCTGCAGAGTGTAGAAAAAATTCGGATCCTGATCCATTACTTCTACCGCATACACCATACCGGCACTGTACACCATCACAACTCCAAATATCCCAAGCAAACTATAGGCGATCAGCAAGGAGTAGTCATACGTTTTGAACATTCGTTTCAGAATGGTCGACATTTTGTATCAATCCCATCTTTAAAATTATAATTCGATTTGAAAAGTCAAAAATCCTGCTTTTTTGATATAAAAAAACCCAAACAATCGATTTACATTGTTTGAGTGGTAAACAATTACTTATTGGTGAATGCCTCATGCAGGATTGAAAGCTCTTTTTCCAATGAATCCATCAGCGTCTTCCCATCCATTTCATCTACAAGTCCAAGACGAACAGCAAATTCTATTTCACGCGACAACCCAAACATTTGCGTATCTAAAACTTCTTCGTACAATGGACACTGGGGCATCGTCAAGTTATCCATTTGGACTTTTATCAGCTGGGCAATTTTCTCAGCGTCTTTTCGCAAGAGAGAATATGCTTTTTCACGATGATCTATTTTGATTTCAGATGTCACATTGATCCCCCCATTCCATGCAAATTACAGTCATCTATTTTCAACGGCAGTTATCTTCAAATATTCCGTTGCTGAACTCTGTTACTCTTTTATAAAGTGTAGCGTTTTAGCGTCTAAATTGCAAGCTTAGCTAAGCGGATGAATGTGGATAATTACGTAAAATTTTTTGATTTAAATAAAACGAAAATGATTTTTATGTGACAAGCGTAATTGGCGAATGTATACTTTTAATAATGATTTATTTAGGAGGAAATGCTATGAATAATACAATTCCAGTAAAAGGACTTGTCAAATACTCGATCACTTTAGATCCGGGGGTATGGATTTTCGATGATCGTAAAGTGGATTTAACTACTTATTTTGATGAGGAACGCGAAGAAGTTGATGAACTTGAGGAATACACTAAAGCAGTAGCAACCCATTTTTCTAGAGAAATTCAAGAAGGGGCTACCTACCCTCCAACGATTAAAACAGAACGTAAATTTGAAAAACAAAAAATATTAAACGGCACATTCGGCATTTTGCTTAAGCCATTCATTGAAAATGCAGAACCTGAGGAAAACGCTTCTATGCTGACAGTGAAAACGAAAAACGGAAATCATACTTTCACAATTGAAGAAGCAAAAACCCTTGTTGCCGCTTTCTCGAAAAATGGACAGCCTTTAAAAGAAAATGGACCGATTCATATTCTTTTCCAGGATGGTTCAAACCGCAATAACCCAATTACTGACATAGAAAGTTTCTATATCTCCTGAATTACTGCACTGGAGCACAAAGCCATGGCACTTGAGGGGGATCTCGCTACTTTTTGGTAAAAAAATCAAAAGCACTGAACACATTAAGAAACAAGTGTCAGTGCTTTTTTAATTCATTCATTACCTGTTGATCCAGCTTTTTGGCTGCATCCTCATCATAGGTTTTATCAAATTTCGGTTCAGCAATTATTTTTGCGCCGTAAAACATCACATCACGGACTTCTTTAATGCTTAATTCAATTATGGAAAGACCAATAGGCACTTCTGAAGAAGCTGACCCCTTAACCCTGGCTGTGCCGCTGATTGAGTATGAGGTTTCGTTGGCTATGATATTTAAGACGATAAGCGGCTGTTTTGAAATATTTGATAATATTCTGGAGCGATGATGCACTGCAAAAAGAATGGTCAACTCGTCTTTAGCATGTACCCAGGACAAAGCGCTGACATTTGGTCCCCCGGTCTGATAGTCGATTGTGGACAGCTGTACAAAACGTTCGCTCAAAAACTCTTCATATAAAACTGGATCCAGCCGGTCTTCTACCCGGTTTGCCATTTTCATCACCTTCCATTTCATGTAGTTATTATAATATAAAATGACCTGCAGCACACCTGAAAAGTTAAAAGAAAAACATAACGCCAGGGTAAATCTGCATTAATCACCAACCTCCTGCATGTCATGGTATAATACTCTTATATTATCGGATTTTTTATTTCAGGAGGTGTCCACATGCGTGTGAAGTGTTTAATATGCGATAAGATCGAATCTATAGATGATTTCAGCCCTTTAGCAAAAAAACTGCGAAATCGACCGATCCACACTTATTTATGTGAGGAGTGCAATCAGCGGATCGAAGAAAAAACAAAAAAACGCATTGCAACAGGCAACTTTAAATTTTATAAAAGCTCTCAAAGGATAGAGGACGACTTTTAATGGTGATGAAAGGCTCTGTAATAGGCATTTTGTCAGGAATTATTCTGGGCGCTCTTCTAAAATGGTTTGAGGCGGTTACCTCAGTAAAAATATATACCCTTTTATTAAACGTTGATTTTATTCCTATTGTCGGCAATTATATCTGGCCTGAATGGATTGAATTTATTTTTCATTTAATTATATCGATCATAATCGGCATTATCTTTCTTGTTATTTTAAATAAAATCGGCAATACAGTAAAAAATCAATTTTTTGTTGCTTTTGCTTTAACGATCCCCACGATTTTTTTATACTTTCCTCTTGCTGCATTAGCCATCAAGGATGTGCCTGCTCCATTAAATGGATTTGCATTTACTCTTTGGACGATCGGCCACCTGGGGTATGCCCTTTCAATCCCGCTTGTCTGCTGGCTGCTGGATAAAAGAACAACGTAAAAAAGCGCGATGTGATCGCGCTTTTTTACGTTCAGTTATCAGATAATAGCTCTTTGCTTTTGAAGCTTTCTTTTATTGTCTTCTACAATTTTTCTGCAATGTTCAAGTTTGATCACATCAAAGTTGCCTCCGCTGACCATTACACCCACTTGATTTGCCTTGCCTGTTATATGGTGGTTAAGCAAGGCTGCTACGCCCGCTGCTCCCGCTCCTTCAACAAGCATTTTTTCTCTTTCAAGCATAAATAATATGGCTTCTGCAATCTCCACTTCCGACACAGTAACCATGTCATCAACATAATTTTTGATAATGGATGAAGTATATTCACCTGGCGATTTTACTTTTATTCCTTCTGCGATGGTCGCCTTAAAAGGAATGAGTTTTTCGTCCAGACCGTGAAAAGCTGAAGCAATGGCCGGAGCTGCTGCCGCTTGGACGCCGATGACTGAAACATCCGGTCTAATCGCTTTAACAGCAAGAGCTGTTCCCGCCAGCAAACCGCCTCCACCTGCGGGTACGACAATGGTATCCAGCTGAGGGTTTTGCTGAAGCATCTCCAATGCTACTGTTGCCTGTCCCTCTATAATTGTCATATCATCAAAAGGGTGTACAAATGTGGCTCCAGTCATTTTCTGGTGTTCACATGCTGCCTGGTATGCCTCATCAAAAGTCTCCCCGACCAGTTCAACCTTCGCCCCGTATTCTCTCGTGGCATCCACCTTTGCAAATGGTGTTGTTGTAGGCATAAAAATGGTTACTTTAACACCCTTTTCTCTTCCTGCAAGCGCTACACCCTGAGCATGATTGCCGGCAGATGCTGCTATAATTCCCCGTTTGCATTCCAGATCAGTCAACTGAGAGATCTTATTGTAGGCGCCTCTAAGCTTAAATGAACCCGTCCGCTGAAGGTTTTCCAGTTTCATCCATACATTTTTTCCGGTTCGCTCATTTAATGTAGAAGATTGTTTGCATGGTGTCCGATGTACGATTTCGCTTAAACGTTCTGCTGCTTTAAATAAGCTCGCTGTGTCATGTGAATTCCCAAGGGGATCATCCTCTCAAATTATGAATTTGGTTACGCCTGCTGTTTCTCATACTCTGTTATTTGTTTTTCGTATTGAAAAGTTAGTGCAATTTCATCCCAGCCATTTAACAGCATTTCTTTCCAATAAGGGTCAATGTCAAAAGCAACTTTCTTTTCATCTTGTCTCTGAATAAACTGTTCCTTTAAATCCACTGAAATCTGATATTTATGACCTTTACTTGCTCTAAATAACTGTTCTATCTCCCTTTCTTCCAGCCGAATGGGCAAAATACCGTTTTTTACACAGTTATTATAGAAGATATCTGCAAAACTGGGGGCAATCACAACTTTAAAGCCGTAATCCAGCAGTGCCCAAGGGGCATGTTCGCGGGAAGACCCGCATCCAAAATTGTCATTCGCAAGCAAAATAGAAGAACCTTCATATAGCGGATTATTTAATACGAATGATTCATTTTTTGAGCCATCCTCATTAAACCTCCACCCATAAAATAAAAATTGCCCAAAACCCGTACGTTCAATTCTTTTTAAAAATTGTTTAGGAATAATTTGATCGGTATCGACATTGACCCGATCAAGCGGGGTCACAATGCTGGTGTGTTTATTAATCGGTTCCATACTTATCCTCCATTCTACGCATGTACGCTTAACATATTCCGAACATCTACAAAATGGCCTTCAATTGCGGCAGCGGCAGCCATTACCGGACTGACAAGATGCGTTCTTGATCCCGCTCCCTGTCTCCCTTCAAAGTTGCGGTTGGAAGTAGATGCACAGCGTTCACCCGGCGGAACAATATCATCATTCATGGCCAGACACATGCTGCAGCCTGATTCTCTCCATTCAAAACCGGCTTCTTCAAAAATACGATTCAAGCCTTCTTTTTCCGCCTGAAGCTTTACGGAGAAGGAACCGGGTACAACAATGGCCGTAACATTCGGATGAACGGATTTGCCTTTTATCAGCTGAGCCGCTTCTCTTAAATCACTAAGTCTGGAATTTGTGCATGAACCGATAAACACATGTTGAATTTCAATGGATGACAGCGGCGTTCCTTCCTTTAAATCCATATATGTCAAAGCCTGCAGCAATTCCTCCTGCTCTGATTGGTTTGAAAAGTCGCCTGCGTACGGAATATGAGAAGAGATCCCAGACCCCATGGAAGGGTTTGTCCCCCATGTTACAAATGGTTCAATTTCACTCGTGTGAATTTCAAGCGTTTGATCATATTGAGCTCCCTCGTCAGTCGCGTAGCTCAGCCATTTGTCTGCCAATTCATCAAACGCCTCACCATCAGGCACATGGGCACGCCCTTTAAGATACTCTACCGTTTTTTGATCAGGACTAATCAATCCCGCTCTTGCGCCTGCTTCTATTGACATATTGCAGATTGTCATTCTTTCTTCCATTGATAATTTCTTAATGGCTTCTCCCGTATATTCCACTACGTGGCCAGTGCCAATATCAACCCCGAATTTCGAAATGATGGCAAGAATTACATCCTTTGCCGCAACACCAAATCCTAGATCACCAACGATCTTAACTTCCATTGTTTTCGGCTTTGACTGCCACAATGTTTGGGTGGACAATACATGCTCCACCTCGCTGGTCCCAATACCAAATGCCAATGCACCAAAAGCGCCATGTGTGGAGGTGTGGCTGTCTCCGCAAACAATTGTTTTGCCAGGCTGCGTCAGTCCAAGCTCTGGTCCGATAACATGTACAATCCCCTGATCGGGGTGCTCCATATGAGCAAGTGGAACGCCAAATTCCTGACAATTTTGAGCAAGTGTTTTAATTTGTTTTTTTGAAACTGGATCTGTAATATTTGTGCGGTTTTTAGTTGGTACATTATGATCCATTGTGGCAAAACTTAAATCCGGCCGTCTGACTTTTCGGTTATTCAATCTTAACCCTTCAAATGCCTGAGGTGAAGTAACCTCATGAAGAAGATGAAGATCGATATAGAGCAAGTCCGGTTTTCCCGGTTCTTCATACACAATGTGATCATTCCACACTTTTTCAATAATTGTTTTTGGCATTGTAACTCCTCCCTTTGCTACACGTAAGCGGACAAAATATGATCAGATACTAGTTCTCTTTCAAGCTCTTCAATTACTTTCTCAGTAAATGCTGACGTTGACAGCACCCGATGACCTACTTTCTGCACATCGGTCGTGCAATATCCATCCTTGTATACACTGTAAACAGCTTCTTCTACAGCTGCTGCTTCTGTATTCATTCCAAATGAGTATTTCAGCATCATAGATACCGACAAGATAGCAGCAGAGGGATTTGCTAGGTTCAATCCTGCAATATCAGGTGCCGATCCATGGACTGGTTCATAAAGACCAAAACCGTCGCTTCTGATACTGGCTGACGGCAGCATTCCCAAAGACCCTGTGATAACGGATGCCTCATCACTTAAAATATCACCAAACAAATTTTCCGTAACAATGACATCAAATGATGAAGGCTGTGTAATGAGCTTCATCGCAGCCGCATCAACTAAAATATGCTCAAGCTCAACATCGGGATACAATGCTTTCTTTTCCTCTACAATCTCGCGCCAAAGCTTACTCGATTCAAGGACATTTGCTTTATCCACTGATGTCACTTTTCCTTTTCTGACTCTGGCCATTTCAAAAGCTTTCTCTACAATCCGTTCGATTTCTTCTCTGGAATAAGTCAGCGTATCCACTGCACCATTTTCTGTTTTTCTTTTTGGTTCACCGAAATAAAGGCCGCCCGTGAGTTCCCTTACAATCATCATGTCCACCTGATTAACCAGATGATCTTTTAATGGAGAAGCATCTACCATACCCGGCACTGCTTTAACAGGTCGCAAATTAGCAAAGAGACCAAAATGTTTGCGAATGGCAAGCAGCCCTTTTTCCGGACGCAGATGGGAAGGATTTTGATCCCATTTCGGACCGCCGACCGCTCCCAGCAGAATGGCATCGCTTTTCTCGCACAGCTCGATCGTTTCCTTTGGAAGAGGATTACCATGCTGGTCAATTGCTTCTCCACCGATAACCCCGTTTTTAATGAGGAACGAATGATCAAAACGGCGTCCAATGGCTTCTAATACCCGTGCAGCTGATTTGGTAACTTCTTTTCCAACGCCGTCTCCTTGCAATACTGCTACTGTTTTCTCCATGATGATTCCTCCCTCGCTATTGTTAAACCGTTTTGGCGAATGATCTGTTTCTTTCATTAAACAACTGACGATTGATCGCGTTCAAGTAGGCTTTCGCAGAAGCTTCCAGTACATCCTGTGCAACATCCCGTCCAGTTGTTGATTTGCCGTTATACGTTAAGTTGACAACTGCCTCACCCAATGCATCTCTGCCTTTTCCAATAGAGGTTACACGATAGTCAAGCAGATGAACTTTTCCTTTTACAAGGCGTTCCAGTGTATTGCAAATTGCTTCAACACTCCCGGATCCGGTAGATGCTTCCTGCAGAAACTCTCCTTCTGGCGAGGTCACAGATACCGAGGCTGTAGGAATGCTTCCATTTCCGTACTGCACCTGAACTGATTTTAATTCATAAACCGGTGTATCCTCTTCCTGAATTTGCTGGTCTGTCAGAATAACGTACAGATCGTCTTCAGATATTTCTTTCTTTTTATCCGCCAGCGTTTTAAATGCCTTAAAGGCATCATTTAATTTTTCATCGCTCAGTTCAAATCCCAAAGCGATTGCCTTGTCTTTGAATGCATGGCGTCCGGAATGCTTGCCAAGAACAATTTGAGTTGAGTTTTCTCCAATTAGTTCCGGTGTAATGATTTCATAAGTTGTTCTTTCTTTTAACATTCCATCCTGGTGAATGCCTGACTCATGGGCAAATGCATTTTTACCTACAACTGCTTTATTAGCTTGAATCACCATTCCTGTCAGCTGGCTTACAAGCTGGCTTGTACGTTTGATTTCATCAAATTTGGTGTTCGTCTCAAATTTATAAACATCCTTGCGTATATGGAGTGCTACTGCCAATTCTTCAAGCGCAGCGTTCCCTGCGCGCTCTCCAATACCGTTAATAGTCGCTTCAACCTGGTCGGCACCATTTTCAACGGCTGCTATTGTGTTGGCGACAGCCATACCGAGATCATTATGGCAATGTGCTGAAAGCTTTACTTTATCAATACTTTTTACGTTTTCTTTTAGATATTTAAACATGGCTCCATATTCTGCAGGCGTTGCGTATCCAACTGTATCAGGGAGATTAATCGTTGTAGCACCGGCCTGAATAACTTTTTCAACGATGCGTACCAAGAAATCAGGATCTGAACGGAAAGCATCTTCAGCAGACCACTGCACAAGCGGGAATAACTTCTTTGCATGCGCCACTGCATCTACAGCAGTTTCCACCACCTGGTCTGGTGATTTTTTTAATTTGTGCGTCATATGAATCGGCGAAGTGGCAAGAAAGATATGCAGATGGGGCTCTGCACCATATTTTAGTGCCTCCCATGACGTATCAATATCACTTTTGACTGCCCGGGCTAAACCCGTAACAATGGAAGACTGAACTGTTTGGGCTATTTTTTTTACCGCTTCAAAATCCCCTTGTGAGGAGGCTGGAAATCCGGCCTCCATGACGTCAACACCAAGTTTTTCAAGCTGTTTTGCGATTTCCAGTTTTTCAGCCGTGTTTAAATTTATCCCGGCAGATTGTTCACCATCACGCAGTGTCGTGTCAAAAATATCAATTTTTCGCACTAGAAACCACTTCCTTTTGGTCTTTTTTTCCTGCTTTAACAAATGGCATCATGCTGCGCAATTCTCTGCCCACCTTTTCGATTTGATGTTCTTCTTCCTGGCGTACAATTGCTGAAAATTCCGGACGGTTTAACTGATTTTCCAGCAGCCATCCTTTAGCAAACTTCCCTGTTTGGATATCTGTAAGAATGTCTTTCATGCGGGCTTTTGTATCTGCATCCACGACGCGCGGGCCTGATACAAAATCCCCCCATTGAGCTGTATCCGAAATAGAGTAACGCATGCCAGACATGCCATCCTCATACATAAGGTCAACAATCAGTTTCAATTCGTGTAAACATTCAAAATAAGCAAGTTCAGGCTGATAACCTGCTTCTACTAATGTTTCAAATCCAGCTTTTACAAGAGATGTTAAACCGCCGCACAGAACCGCCTGTTCACCAAATAAATCCGTTTCCGTTTCTTCTCTAAAAGTCGTTTCAAGTACACCTGCACGGGCGCTTCCAATCCCTTTAGCATAAGCAAGAGCTGTATCCTTCGCCTGACCTGATACATCCTGGTAGACTGCAAACAGTGCAGGAACACCAGCACCTGATTCAAATGTTCTTCTGACCAGATGTCCCGGCCCTTTTGGCGCTACCAGGAAAACATCCACATCAGATGGCGGTACGATCTGATTAAAGTGAACATTAAACCCATGGGCAAAAACAAGTGATTTTCCGCTTCTTAATCCAGGTTTAATTTCTTCCTCATATACTGCAGTTTGCCGTTCATCCGGCAGAAGCACCATAATGATATCTGCAGCTTCGGATGCATCCCTTACCGTTTGAACCTCTAAACCATCCTGCTCCGCTTGATCCCATGATTTACCTTTTCTAACACCTACAATTACGTCATGACCAAGATCTTTTAAATTTTGTGCATGAGCATGTCCCTGGGATCCGTACCCAATAACCGCTACCTTTTTTCCTTCTAATAATGATTCGTTGATATCCTGATTGTAGTAAACTTTAGCCATTGTAAATTCCTCCTAATTTTTCTTCTGATTTTATAAGATAGATAGTTGTTGAGCCGGTGCTTTTTGGTTTTCACGGACAAATGCTGTGGCTCCGGTCCGAGTTAGTTCTTTAATGCCATAAGGTCTTAAAAGGTCTATAAATGCTTCAATCTTTTCAGGATCACCGGTAACTTGAACAGTAATTACATTCTTGCTCATATCAATAACGGTTGCCCGAAAAGGTTCAATAATACTGGTAATTTCACTCCTTACCCCGGGAGGAGAGAGCACTTTAATTAACGCAAGCTCTCTCGTAACAATTGCTTTGTCTGTAATATCATTTACTTTCAGCACATCGATTTGTTTTTGCAGCTGTTTTAATAGCTGTTCGAGTTTGCGCTGGTCTTCAACATGCACCACAAATGTCATTTTTGATATCCCTGTTTTTTCTGTATGGCCAACTGTAATGCTTTCAATATTGAACTGCCGCTTCATCAAGAGGCCTGTAACGCGGTTGAGCACACCGCTTTGATTAATAACGGTAGTGGTTATAACTCGTTTCATCCTTTCACCCCTATCATTTCGTGAAGCCCTTTCCCAGGTGCTACCATTGGATATACATTTTCCATTTGCTCAACACGGCAGTCGATTAATGCCGGTTTATTTGATGCGAATACTTTCTTAAATAGCTCATCTGCATCTTCATAATTTTCCACTTTATAGCCCTCGATATCATAAGCTTCTGCCAGTTTCACAAAGTCAGGTTGTGAAGGAAGAAGGGATTCAGAATATCTCTCATCGTAAAATGTCTGCTGCCACTGGCGTACCATGCCCAGACACTGATTATTCAGAATAATAACCTTAACAGGCAGCTGGCTTTCCTGAAGCAGCGAAAGCTCCTGCAATGTCATTTGGAAACCGCCATCCCCCGTAAATGCCACTACGGTTTCATTTGGCTTTGCGATTTGTGCTCCTATTGCTGCCGGAAAGCCAAATCCCATCGTTCCAAGACCTCCAGATGTAACCCAGTTATCCGGGTGGTTAAACCGATAAAATTGTGCTGCCCACATCTGGTGCTGTCCGACATCCGTTGTAACAATGGCATCTCCATTTGTGTGGCGGTGTACAAGCTCGATAACCTCCTGCGGAAGCAGCTTTTTTGAAACATTTGAATAATTTAAAGGATAGTCGCTCTTCATTTTTGCTAAAGAGGCCGTCCATGAATCAATTGAAAGTTTTTGAATTTCAAGTTTAAGCAATGATTGAATGGCTTCCTTGGCATCCCCCACAATCGGGATGGCAGTGTCGACATTTTTTCCGATTTCAGCTGGATCAATATCGATATGAACAACAGTTGCATTTGGTGCAAAGTGTTCAAGATTGCCAGTCAATCGATCATCAAACCGGGCACCGATATTGATAAGCAGATCCGCTTCGCAAATCGCCATATTTGCACTATAAGTACCATGCATCCCCGCCATTCCTAAAAACTGGGGATGATCACCTGGAATAGTTCCTAAACCCAAAAGCGTATTGGTTACCGGAACCCCCGTTTTTTCAATGAACTCAACCAGTTCCTTGGAAGCTTTACCGTGCAGTACACCAGCTCCAGCTAAAATGAGCGGTTTTTGTGATCGCTGTAGCGCCTGGCCCACTTTTTGTATCTGCAGAAAGTTTGGTGATGTAGTAGGCTGATAACCCGGAAGATTCAATTCAGTTACTTTAATTTCGGCTGTAGGAAACACATCATTAGAAATATTTTTAGGAATGTCTACCAATACTGGTCCAGGCCGCCCTGTTGAAGCTATATGAAAAGCTTCATGTATAATTCTTGGAAGATCCTCTACGTTTTTCACCTGGTAATTATGTTTTGTGATCGGTTGTGTAATTCCTACAATATCCGCTTCCTGAAAGGCATCTGTACCAATTACAGCACTTGCCACCTGTCCTGTAAATATAACCAGTGGAAGAGAATCCATCATCGCGTCCGCAATGCCTGTAACCAGGTTCGTAGCACCAGGACCAGATGTTGCAATCACTACTCCTGTTTTACCTGAAACCCTTGCATAACCTTCAGCAGCATGAATTGCGCCCTGTTCATGTCTTGCAAGAATATGCGGAATAGGATTTTTGTACAGGGCGTCATAGAGTGGCAAAACGGCACCGCCGGGGTAGCCAAAAATCATATCAACACCTTCATTTTGCAATGACTGAATGAAAACATCAGAGCCTTGAAGTTTTGCTTTAGGCAGCTCTCCCCCGATTTTTTGTGCATCTTGCTGTTTCACATTTACATTTACGCTCATTTTTAGCGCCTCCTTTATCATTAGTGATGACGTATGGACAAAATGGCGTTGAACAAAAGAAAAAAGCCTTTTTCAGCCCATACAAAAAGAATGCCTTTTGTATAGGGATGAAAAGACTTTTCATGGTACCACCCTACTTCGCAGCTGCTGCTGCCTCTCGAACAGATCCTCTGTTCATTGATAACGGATGTAATGATTACATCCGGGATGCACCTAATTGAGATGACGTTCAGTGCTCCACTCCGAGGTGATGTCGTGATCAGCAGCAATACCGGCTTCCAGCATAACCGGCTCTCTGTAATTGCAGACACTGACTACTTTTGCCTCATCATTGATTTTTCTTTACTTTAATTTATGAACGTATTAACGCATTTATGTTACCCAGCGTTTAATTCTGAATTGTGAACCTTTACTCCATCTTTTACGACCAATTCTCTGAAAGCCTGCAGCAGTTCATTTGTCACTGCACCAGGTTTACCTTCTCCAATTGTTCGCCCATCTACTTTTACTACTGCGATAACTTCAGCAGCAGTTCCAGTCAGGAACACCTCATCTGCAACATACACATCATGACGGGTAAAAACCTGTTCCTCCATCGAGTAGCCTCTGCTTTTTGCTATATCTATAATTGCATTCCGGGTGATGCCTTCGAGCGCTCCGACATAACCCGGCGGCGTTAAAATTTTATTATCACGGATGATAAATATATTGTCGGCTGATCCTTCTGCTACGTACCCTTGATCATTCAGCATTAAAGCTTCAGGAACACCAGCCAGGCCTGCTTCTATTTTAACTAAGATATTATTCAAATAATTTAATGATTTCACTTTCGGGCTTAAGACATCCGAGCGATTTCTTCTGCTAGCTACTGTAACGATCTCAATGCCGCTATCATACAGTTCTTTAGGAAATAGTGCTAAGGATTCTGCAATCACAATAACATTGGGTTTTTTACAAGTGAAAGGGTCCAACCCAAGATTGCCTACGCCGCGAGAAACAACTAATCGTATATAGGCATTTGCTAAATTATTTTTCCGCAAAGTCTCGAGTACAATTTCAGTCATTTCCTCTTTTGAAAATGGAATTTCAAGCAAAATCGATTTTGCTGAATCATATAGTCTTACTAAATGCTCTTCTAAACGGAAAACATTGCCGTTATAGGATCGAATACCTTCGAACACCCCGTCGCCGTATAGAAAACCATGGTCATAAACAGATACTTTGGCATTCGCTTTCGTTACAAACTCGCCATTTAAAAAAATTAATTGTTCGCTCACCTTAATCACTCCTTCCTGCTGACTTGCTGCACCTCTGCTAAAAGCTTGATGTGCTTGAATTGTTGACAATCATAACGCGGATAAACAAAGGCGTCAACAGCCTAAATTATAATTTTTAGACAAATCAGAACATTTGATCAAATTGTATGCGTTTACATATGTGTTAAATCAACGTTTTAAATTTTTCAAAAAAAAATTTACTTTACGCCATGATGTTAGAAACAAACAAAAAAACAGCCTCCCAATTGGAAGGCTGTTTAAACACTAAATTGTCCCTTTTGCCTGTTCTCTGCGCAAACGGATTTTGTATATCACTAAAATTAAAGCGGCAATAATCAATCCTTCAGTAATTGGGAGGAATATTGCTAGAAAAGTTAAAACCGTACAGCCAGCAATCAGAAAAGTATAAATTACTGCTGATTTTAAAAGCGGCAGTCTCTTAGCAAAACCTAATTTATACACCAGAATCGCAAGAGCGATAATCGTAATATAAAGGAGCCACATACCCATTTCCGGATTGATATCGACACGGTACAGTGCTGGAAAAAAAGATAACCGATCCTCCACATTGACCATGCATGATCACTCCTCACTTTTAATTAATTAGCTTCAGCAGTTTTTTTCTTTTTCTGAGCACGTTCACGTTCACTTTTATCCAGAATTTTTTTACGCAGACGAATTGACTCAGGTGTAATTTCGCAAAGTTCATCGTCATTCAAATATTCCAGTGATTCCTCAAGAGTCATGATACGCGGTTTTTTGAGTGTTGTCGTCTGCTCTTTATTTGCAGAACGAATATTGTTAGCAGCTTTAATTTTCGTCACATTAACTGTCAGGTCATTGTCACGCGTATGCTGTCCTACAATCATTCCCTCATAAACATCAGTACCAGGCTCCAGGAAGATCGTTCCACGGTCTTCTACACCAAGAATGGCATATTGAGAAGCCTGCCCCTTGTCCATAGATACAAGAACACCCTCACGGCGTCCTCCAACACGTCCTGTTTGCATTGGCTGATAGCTGTCAAACGAGTGATTAATAATTCCGTATCCGCGAGTAAGCGTCAGGAATTCCGTTGTATAACCAATTAAGCCACGGGCAGGTATCATGAAAACAAGTCGAACCTGTCCATTACCATTGTTGATCATATCAAGCATTTCGCCTTTTCGTTCACCCATTGATTCAATGACTGATCCAACATATTCTTCCGGAATGTCAATTTGCACGCGTTCAACCGGCTCGCTGCGGACTCCGTCGATTTCACGAACAATTACTTCCGGCTTGGATACTTGAAGCTCAAATCCTTCTCTTCTCATGTTTTCGATAAGAATAGAAAGGTGAAGTTCTCCACGTCCTGAAACAACCCAAGCGTCTGGAGAAGCTGTATTGTCTACGCGCAAACTTACGTCAGTCTCAAGCTGCGCACGAAGACGTTCTTCAATTTTGCGTGATGTCACAAATTTACCTTCACGTCCTGCAAAGGGGCTGTTATTAACAAGAAACGTCATTTGAAGTGTCGGCTCATCAATACGCAGTATCGGGAGAGCGTCCTGATGATCAATTGGACAAACTGTTTCACCTACGTTGATATCTTCCATTCCCGATACGGCAATAAGATCACCCGCATGTGCTTTTTGAATTTCCACCCGCTTAAGACCGAGGAATCCAAAAATCTTTGTTACACGGAAATTTTTAACCGTGCCATCAAGTTTCATAAGTGCTACTTGCTGGCCAACTTCCATTGTTCCTCTAAATACACGGCCGATTCCAATACGTCCTACATAATCATTGTAATCAAGAAGGGCGATTTGGAATTGCAGAGGGTCTTCACTGTTATCCACCGGAGCCGGGATGTTTTCAACAATTGACTCATAAAGAGACTCCATTGTTTCATCCTGCTGTTCAGGATCCAGACTTGCTGTTCCATTAATAGCTGATGCATATACTACCGGAAATTCCAGCTGGTCTTCATTCGCATCCAACTCAATGAAAAGATTCAGCACTTCATCAATTACTCCTGCTGGTCGTGCAGCATCACGGTCAATTTTATTAACTACCACGATTGGCGTTAAATTTTGCTCGAGTGCTTTCTTCAATACAAAACGCGTTTGCGGCATACAGCCCTCATAAGCATCTACCACTAATAATACGCCGTCCACCATTTTCATGATACGTTCTACTTCACCGCCAAAGTCGGCATGTCCGGGTGTATCCAGAATATTAATTCTTGTATCCTTGTATTGAATCGCAGTATTTTTAGCCAAAATGGTGATACCGCGCTCTCTTTCCAGGTCATTTGAATCCATCGCACGTTCATCAACATGCTCATTTGAACGGAAGATACCAGATTGTTTGAGCAACTGGTCCACCAGTGTTGTTTTTCCGTGGTCTACGTGAGCGATAATTGCAATATTTCGAAGATCCTGTCTTAACTTTGTCATTATTTCACTCCTGAATGCTTTTCCAAGCTTTATTAACTGTACTATTATATCATAATAAGGTAGAAATACAAAAATGAATTATGTAAAATGATTGGGAGGGGGTTGTTTTTATGAAGAATGGGAACGGAATCTTTGTCATATATGCCTTTGCCGCAGTTATTGCGATGACAGGTGTGGGAATAGCAGTTGGAGAAAGAAGCGTTGTGGGAACATTATTTTCCATAGCAATGGTCATTGTTGTATTCGGTTTAGGTTTTACAGCCAAGAAAAAACACCGGGAAGCACGTGAAATAAAAAACGCTGAGCAGTAGCTGCCCAGCGTTTTTTATTTTACTTCCAATTTCCCCTGGATATACTGCTCAAAAATTTCTTTGTGAACAGTTGGATTGCCAGCAAAAAATGACTCTTTTGACAAAAGGGTATGGTCGTTATTAAAAAGGTCTGTTACTACCCCGCCAACTTCTTCAATAATAATCTTTCCTCCCGCAATATCCCACGGAGAAAGCCTCATCGTCAGGTAGCCATCAAGCCTTCCTGAAGCTATATAAGCCATTTCAAGGGCAGCAGAGCCATAGGACCGAGTGCCTCTTACCTTGTGGACAAGGGGGCCAAAAACTTCGTAAGGCACCTTGTCATGCGGTGTAACCCAGGTGGCATTCAAGGCAAGAATTGACTCCTTGACCGCCACCGGCTTCAGAGGTGCAAGCTGTTTTTGATTTAAAAACGCGCCATGGTCTTTTCGGGCATGATAAAGTTCGTCCAAAACCACATCATATATGTAACCCAGCATGCCAATGCCATTATGATAAATACCGACAGAAACAGCAAAATTCCGCTGCTGATGGACAAAATTCATTGTTCCGTCGATCGGATCGACAATCCAAACGGTCCCATCCAGCGATTTCAGTTGTTCTCCAAACCCTTCTTCACCCATTATATGATGAGAAGCATACGCCTTTTTAACTTCCTGCACAAAATATTTTTCAATTTCCTTATCCATATTTGTCACCAGGTCATTCGCATCACTTTTAGAATCAATTTGAAGAGGGTTCTTAAATGATTCCCGGATGGTTTCACCCGCACGGTAGATCAGTTGTTTTGCAAATTCATCAATTTCAGTCCAGTTGACTGTCATAGGAAAGCCTCCTAAAATGGGATAATCTATCCTTAGACTAGCTTAACAAAAAAAGGAGTGCAAGAAATACGACCAAAAAGCTAAGACGAATGCCCTGAAATTCAGAGCATCCGTCTTAGCTTTGCGCTTACAGTAAACTTTAGAACATCTGATTCCTACATTCCACCTGTTAGATCAAGGAGCTCTTGACGAATCGTTTGAAGTTTTTCCTTTGTGGACGTAACGGAGCTTCCATTCTTTTCTTCCATCGCTTCAAACAAAACTGCCAGTTCATAATCTAACTCCATACGCAAGACGGCAACCCTTTCCGTTTTAAGATCTCTTTTTCTAGTAACCTGGATGACCTGCTTCATTTCCTTGCACCCCTCTCAGCTTTACCGTGTTATCGGCTGTTTAAGATTTAGTGGTTTTTACTTGTTACCCATTCTATGCGGAACAGATTTGTTTATTCTAACCAAACAATTATGCTACAATAGTACCAACTTTTTATGGCCAATGTTTTATAAGATCTTATCGATATTATTGCCACAAAATAAATAGTTCAAACGAAATTAAGCATTTTATTACAATGTTCTTTATTTTTTTCAGACCTATAAAATAGTTAATCAAGGAGCGATATGATGACAACCGGTTTTGCGAAAAGTGACTTTGAGGTTTTTACAATTGAAGGGCTGGATGAGCGTATGGAATCCATCCAAGCAAAAATACAGCCTAAGTTTGCAGCATTAGGCAGTAAAATCGTGCCTTTTTTAGAAAATGAATTAAATGAGGAAATGCATCTGCATATTGCACGTCATGCCAGACGTACGGTAAACCCTCCAAATGATACCTGGATGGCCATTGCTCCCAGTAAACGCGGCTATAAAAAGCTTCCTCACTTTCAAGTCGGTCTATGGGATGACCATTTATTTATATGGCTGGCATTTATTTATGAGCTTCCGCAAAAAGCAAAAATTGCTCAATCATTTATAGAAAACTTTGATGATGTAGTTAACGCACTGCCAGAGGACGGTTGGATTTCTTTAGATCATATGAAAAAAGAAGCAAAAAAGATCAGCGAAATGAATGAAGGCGATTTTCTGCATGCACTTGAACGTTTTCAAGATGTGAAAAAAGCAGAGTTTCTTGTTGGAAAAAGACTGTTGCCTACAGATGAGGCTGTACAGGATGAAGAAAAGCTTGTAGAGGTTATTAAGACAACTTACAAAGAACTTGTGCCTCTGTACAAAGAAGCAGTTGAAGCTCAAAATAAATAAGGATGAGGCCCTAAGGCCTCATCCTTATTTATTTCATTGAAAATCGTTCTCCAGGTTCCGACCCTTTTGCTTTTTTTACAACCCGGTAGGTAGAAAACCCGCTTGCCTCCTGAAATTCTTTATCAATTGTCTTTTCTTCAGACTTACTAGGAACGATTTCTTTATAACGTTTATAAACCGTCATGAATTCATCACGTTGTATGGATGATTCATAAGCTTTCTCTACCAGTTCAAAAAACTTCATAACATCAATAATTTCCGAAGTTGACCAATCGATTGAAATAGGATATTGATACTCCATCTCATCACCTGCTTTTTAAGGATTCAATCTTATTGTACCCAACTGCTGTTATTTATGAAACAGCTGATGCCTGTTCCTCTTTCACAACTGACATTTTCGTTTTCTTTCCTGCATTAAAATGCTATAATTCTTCTGTTATTGATCATTAAAACGAAAAACCTTAAAGAGGTGGAAGAAATTGTCGCAACTACCTGCAACACTTGATGTAAAGCGTCCGAATGGAAACTTAACACAAAAAGATACACCACTATTTTCCGGCTTAAAAAGACACAGCGAAAAAAACCCTGTGCAATTTCATATACCGGGCCATAAAAAAGGGACTGGCATGGACCCTGAATTCAGAGAATTTATTGGAGATAATGTGCTATCGATCGATTTGATTAACATTGCTCCTCTTGATGACCTTCATCAGCCCAAGACTTTAATTAAAGACGCTCAGGATTTAGCTGCGAAAGCTTTTGGTGCAGATTTCACTTTCTTTTCTGTACAGGGAACCAGCGGAGCTATAATGACGATGGTTATGAGCGTATGTGGACCTGGAGATAAAATTATCGTTCCTAGAAATGTTCATAAATCTGTCATGTCTGCAATTGTATTTTGCGGAGCGGTTCCTATTTTCATACATCCCGAAGTAGACCGAAAGCTTGGAATATCCCATGGCATTACGCCTGATTCCGTTTCTAACGCTCTTAATCAGCACCCTGATGCGAAAGGCGTCCTTGTTATCAACCCTACTTATTTTGGAGTAGCAGCGGATCTGAAGAGCATTGTAGAAATTTCACATTCCTACAACGTTCCTGTTCTAGTAGATGAAGCTCATGGCGTACACATTCACTTTCACGATGGCCTCCCCGCTTCTGCTATGCAGGCAGGAGCTGATATGGCTGCAACCAGTGTGCACAAGCTCGGCGGTTCGATGACCCAAAGCTCTGTTTTAAATATGAAAGAAGGGCTGGTATCAGCAAAACGCGTACAGACTATTTTAAGCATGCTTACCACAACTTCTACATCCTATCCGTTGCTTGCATCATTGGATGTTGCAAGAAAAAGGCTTGCTACTGAAGGGAAAGCTCTAATTCAGCAAACGATCGACTTAGCAGAATTTATTCGTTATGAACTAAAAAGCATTGAGCAGCTGACCTGTATAGGAGCGGAAATACTGGGGACCAAAGCAACATTTGATTACGACCCTACCAAAATCATTATTTCTGTCAAGGAGTTAGGAATTACCGGATATCAAGCGGAGAAATGGCTGAGAGAAAAATTTAATATTGAGGTTGAATTATCCGATTTATATAATATCCTTTGTATTATTACACCCGGTGACACCGAAAAGGAAGCAGATATTTTAATCACAGCAATGAAATCCCTGTCACAGGCATTTAAACATGAAGCTGACTTTGTTCCACCTTCTGTTATGCTCCCTTCTATTCCATTGCTCGCTATTACGCCCAGAGATGCTTTTTACGCAGAAACAGAATTGCTGCCTATTGATGAAACAGCAGGAAGGGTTTGCGCTGAATTTATAATGGTATACCCTCCGGGAATTCCTATTTTTATTCCAGGAGAAATCATTACTGAAGAAAATCTCAGTTATATTCATGAAAATATTGAAGCAGGTCTCCCTGTACAAGGTCCAGAAGACGAATCTTTACACTATCTTCGTGTAATTAAGGAACACAGAGCAATAAAATAACAAAAAAAAGAGACCCTGTGAGGTCTCTTTTTTTATTCATGACGGTCTATTTGTCGATCTGATGGTCCGCAGCTCTTACTCCCATCCCCATATGTTTGTAAGCGCTTCCTTATATATCTTAACCTACATGAACTAATTATTCAATGTTAAGTTTTACTCAGAGACACCTTTAATTGTAAGAGGATCTACTAGATCATACCCTTTATCCCGCAATCCGGAAACAATTGCAGGCAATGCTTCGTTTGTCCACGTTCGATCATGCATAAGCAGGTTCGCACCATTGGTTAAATATTCGGTGTTAACCATAATATCCGCCAGAGATGCTGAATTCTGATAATCAGCTTCCCAGTCATAACCATAGGTCCAGTTCATTAATACCATACCTTCATCTTTTACAACTTGCTTGGAGTAATCTGTATTCGCTCCAAAAGGTGCACGGAAAAATACTGGTTTTTCTCCTATAATTTCTTCAACCCGATCGTTTAATGAAACAATTTCTTCACGTTGTTCTTCTTCAGTCAGATCCGGCAGGCTAGGATGAGAAAAAGTGTGATTTCCTATAGGAAACCCTAAATCATGAATTTCTTTTAGTTTTTCCTCTTCCTCCGGCGTATCTAAGAAATGACCATTAACGAAAAAGATGGCTTTGGCATCAAGTTCTTTTAATTTATGAGCCATTTCAACAGCATGTTGATCAGGCGCATCATCAAATGTTAAAAGCACTACCTTGGAATTTGCATCTCCTATTGGAGAAACAGACCAATTTGCCTCATTAATTTCATAAAGAGGATCCACTCTTTCTTGTTCTGCCGGTTCTTCTTTATCAACATCGCTATTCTCTTCAACTTCTTTTTCTTCTGGCTTCTTTTCTGATTCCTGCGCCTGCCCGCTTACCGCTTCAGAATCCTTTGAACTTTCGCTATCTGCATCTGCTGAACAGGCAGACAAAAGCAGACAACCGGCCAACCCCAATGTAGCTATGTACTTCATTTTCTCCTCACCTTTCGACACTCATTCAGCCATATTTTATCATAGTTATCTAAATATGTAATGACTGGTATTAAATATAATCCAAATAATTCACTATAAATTCATTATTGTATTAAATACAGGATTAATTGCTGCTGGTGATCAACTGAATGGGACGTACCTCACACCGGCATTTTTAATCAGTGCTGTGAAGTTTAACAATTCTGTTATAAAAAAGCCTTTAATTATATAAATACCCCTCTGATATAATCAGAGGGGTTAAGTCACTTTATTTTACGATATGAATTGGTGTACCAAGGGCTACTTCTGCAGCTTCCATTGTGATTTCACCTAGTGTAGGGTGAGCATGAATCGTCATTGCGACATCTTCAGCCGTCATCCCTGCTTCAATAGCAAGTCCTAATTCAGCAACGATATCAGAGGCACCATTACCAGCAATTTGAGCACCGATAATTAATCCGTCTTCTTTACGCGTTACAATTTTAACAAATCCTTCAGATTCGTTCAGGGCAAGTGCACGTCCGTTAGCAGCAAATGGGAATTTAGCAGCTGTTACTTCAATGCCTTCTTCTTTTGCTTGTCCTTCTGAATAACCGACTGTAGCCAATTCTGGATCAGTGAAGCATACAGCAGGAATTGCCATATAATCTACTTCAGATTTTTCTCCACTGATTACTTCAGCAGCGATTTTACCCTCGTAGGAAGCTTTATGAGCCAAAGGAGGACCGTCTACAATATCACCAATCGCGAAAATGTTATCAACACTTGTACGGCATTGCTTATCTGTTTTCACGATACCACGGTCTGACATTTCAATTCCTACTTGCTCAAGGCCAATTTCATCCGTGTTAGGGCGGCGGCCAACTGTTACAAGAACATATTCCGCTTCCACTTTCACTTCTTCGCCTTTTGCTTCATAAGAAACTGTAACACCATCTTCAGTTTCTTCTACGCCTTTAGCCATTGCTTTTGTAATAACATTTACGCCTTTTTTCTTAAGGCCTTTTTTAACAATTTGAGTCATTTGCTTTTCGAATCCGCCAAGAATATCATCTGCACCTTCAAGAATGGTTACTTCTGTACCCATATTTGCATAAGCTGTGCTCAGCTCAGTGCCGATATATCCGCCGCCGATAACAACCATGCTCTTAGGCACTTCTTTAAGTGCTAATGCGCCAGTTGAATCAAGAACCCGTTTTGAAAATTTGAATGACGGAATTTCAATTGGTCGTGATCCGGTTGCAAGAATTGCATTTTTAAATTTGTACGTTTGTGCTGAGTTATCATCCATTACTCGGATGGTTTCTCCATCAACAAAATAAGCTTCTCCGCGTACAATATCAACTTTATTGCCTTTTAAAAGACCTTCTACGCCGCCTGTCAGTTTTTTTACAACTCCGGCTTTCCACTCTTGCGCTTTATCGAAATTCAGCTTTACGTTCTCAGCTACAATTCCCATATCATCAGAGTGCTGGGCCTGTTCAAAACGGTGACCAATTGTAATCATTGCTTTCGAAGGAATACAGCCGACATTTAAACAAACGCCGCCCATATATTCTTTTTCAACAATTGTCACTTTTTGACCTAGCTGAGCAGCACGAATCGCTGCTACATATCCTCCGGGACCTGATCCAATTACCAGTGTATCTGTTTCAATCGGGAAATCTCCAACTACCATGGTTTTACGCCTCCATTAGTAAAAGTTCTGGGTCGTTCAATAAACGTTTAATATGATTCATTGCATTTTGTGCTGTAGCACCATCGATCATACGGTGATCAAAGCTCAATGATAATGCTAACACAGGTGCTGCTACAATTTCACCATTTTTTACAACAGGTTTCTCCGCAATTCGACCAATTCCAAGAATTGCAACCTCTGGATGATTAATAACCGGAGTAAACCATTGGCCGCCAGCAGAACCGATATTTGAAATTGTGCAAGATGCACCTTTCATTTCATCGCCTGTCAGTTTGCCATCACGGGCTTTTGCTCCAAGATTATTAATTTGATCTGAAATTGTAAAGACTGATTTACGGTCAGCATCTTTCACAACTGGCACGACAAGACCTTTTTCAGTATCAGCAGCAATTCCAATGTTGTAATAGTGCTTTTGAACAATCTCTTGTGTTTCATCATCTAAAGATGTATTTAATGCCGGGAATTCACGAAGTGCAGATACAAGTGCCTTCACTACATATGGCAAGAATGTCAGTTTGATTCCTTTTTCAAGACCAACCTCTTTAAATCTCTTACGGTGTGCCACTAAAGCAGTAACATCAATTTCATCCATCAATGTAACGTGAGGAGCTGTGTGTTTAGAGTTAACCATTGCTTTAGCAATTGCTTTTCTCATTCCGCTCATTTTCTCACGTGTTTCCGGATATTGACCTTCAGGTACTGCCGGTTTAGAAGGAGCTGCTTTTTCTTCTTGTTTAGAAGAGGTTTCTTTTGCTTCTTCCTGTGCAGATGGTTCTTCCGAAGCAGAGTCGCCGCTTAGGTAAGCATCTACATCTTCACTGGTAATACGGCCGTTTTTGCCTGAACCCGCAACATAACGGATATCTACATCCTTATCACGTGCATACTTTCTTACAGAAGGCATCGCGATGATACGTCGGTCAAGGTCCACGTCCGTTTTAGGAGCCGGTGCTGTTTCTGTATCATTTGAAGTTGCAGCCTGCTTCTCTTCCTCATTGGAAGTTTCTTCTTTTGGTTCTTCTTTCTTAGGCTCTTCTTTCTTAGCCTCTTCTTTGTCGTCATCGCTGTCAGAACCCTTGAACTTAAGGTTTTCATAGCCTGGCGCATCAAATTTAATCAACGTATCGCCCACAACAGCTACAGCGCCTTCTTCAACAAGGATATCTTCAACAGTACCTGCTACTGGAGAAGGAATTTCAACTACCGCTTTGTCGTTTTGCACTTCACACAGCACATCATCTTCTTCGACTTTGTCGCCTTTAGCGATGAACCATTTTACTATTTCACCTTCATGAATACCTTCACCGATATCTGGTAATTTAAATTCAAATGACAATGTTTTCGACCTCCTGATGGATAATTATTGTTCGGAATATGGATGAAACGGAGAAGATTTTCTCCGTTTCAATTGATTTCTTCATTAAAATTCAAGAACTTTTTTAGCTGTAGCAATGACATCTTTTGAGTTAGGAAGCCATACTGATTCTGCCTGTGAGAAAGGGAATACAGTGTCAGCTGCTGCAACACGCAGAACTGGTGCCTCAAGGCTCAAAATAGCACGATCATTAATTTCAGCAACGATGCTCGCAGCAATACCAGCTTGTTTTTGAGCTTCCTGCACAACAATTGCACGATTTGTTTTTTCAACAGATGCGATAATTGTTTCAATATCAAGCGGCTGAATTGTACGAATATCAATTACTTCTACTGAATGACCTTCTTTTTCAAGTGCTTCAGCTGCTTTTAGGGACTCATGTACCATCGCCCCGTAAGTAATAATAGAAAGGTCAGTGCCTTCTCGTTTAACATCTGCTTTTCCAAGCTCAATCGTATATTCCTCTTCTGGAACATCTTCACGGAATGAACGGTAAAGCTTCATATGCTCAAGGAAAATAACAGGGTCATTGTCACGGATAGCGGAAATCAATAAGCCTTTCGCATCCTTAGGTGTCGAAGGGATTACCACTTTCAGGCCAGGCTGTTGTGCCATTAATCCTTCTAAGCTGTCAGCGTGAAGTTCAGGTGTATGAACGCCGCCGCCAAATGGTGAACGGATTGTAATAGGTGAAGAATATTTACCGCCGCTGCGATATCTCATACGAGCCATTTGACCGCTTACGGAGTCCATTACTTCAAATACAAAACCGAAAAACTGAATTTCCGGAACGGGACGATAGCCTTCAAGAGCAAGACCGATTGCAAGACCGCCAATACCTGATTCAGCAAGCGGAGTGTCGAATACACGCTCTTCGCCAAATTCTTTTTGAAGTCCTTCTGTAGCACGGAAAACGCCGCCGTTTAAACCGACATCCTCACCGAAGACAAGTACATTTTCATCGTTCTTCATTTCGGTGCGTAAAGCGTCCGTAATTGCTTGAATCATTGTCATTTGCGCCATGGCTTATTTCGACTCCTTCTCTTTGTAAATTTCATACTGTTCGTTCAGGTTGTAAGGCATTTCTTCATACATAATTTCCATAAGATCAGTCACTTTTTGTTTAGCTGTATCATCAGCAACTTTAATTGCTTCTTTAATTTCTTCTTTAGCTGTTTCAATTACTTCGTTTTCCTTTTCTTCATTCCAAAGGTTTTTGCCTTCCAGGAATTTACGGAAACGAACTAGTGGATCTTTCTTTTCCCACTCTGTGTCCATTTCATCTGTACGGTATCTTGTTGGATCATCACCGGCCATTGTATGTGGACCATAACGGTAGCAAAGTGCCTCAATTAGAGTTGGACCGTCGCCATTAACCGCACGCTCACGAGCGTCTTTGGTTGCAGCGTATACAGCCAGCGGATCCATTCCGTCTACAAGAATTCCGGGAATACCTGCCGCAACAGCTTTTTGTGCAATGGTTTTCCCTGCAGTCTGCTTATCTCTTGGAGTAGAGATGGCGAACTGATTGTTTTGAACAACAAAGATGGCAGGAGCTGCATAGGATCCTGCAAAGTTGATGCCTTCATAGAAATCGCCTTGAGATGAACCGCCATCACCTGTGTATGTAATGGCTACAGCTTTTTTACCGCGTTTTTTAAGTCCTAAAGCGATTCCTGCTGTCTGTACATACTGAGCTCCAATAATAATTTGAGGAGGAAGTACGTTTACGCCCTCAGGAGATTTGTTGCCAAGGAAATGTCCGCGCGAAAATAGGAATGCCTGTGATAAAGGAAGACCGTGCCAGATAATTTGAGGTACATCACGGTAGCCCGGAATCACCCAGTCCTCTTTTTCCAATGCAAAATGTGTAGCGATCTGTGATGCTTCCTGACCGGCTGTCGGAGCATAAAAACCAAGGCGTCCCTGTCTGTTTAAAGAAATAGAGCGCTGATCAAGAATTCGCGTGTACACCATACGGCGCATTAATTCCTGCAGTTCCTCGTCACTGATTTCCGGCATTGCCGCTTCATTTACAATATTTCCTTCTTGATCTAAGATTTGAAGCATCTCAAATTGATCTTCGATCGTTTCAAGCGTCTTAACCGCATCAAACATAGCTTTTTTCTTTGTAGCCATTAAATTCCACCTATCCTTCCATTATTAAAATTAAAGGAGTTATGCTTTCACGCATCTCCATATACATGCTTAGACATACTTTTTATTTTTCCACAAATTTATGAGGAAAAACCTAAAAATTTGTTTTTTATTTTTCTGTATCAGTTCTTCACAATAAAATACTAATACAATACGCTTCACGAAACTTAGTTTACAATATAAAAAAGCATGGCGTCAATACATACGTTCTATACTTTTTTCTTTTCATCGGGAGGAGTGTCAAACTATCCATTTTTCCACTAACTGTATTACTAAATTAATCATTTCTGTACTATTATTATTTTTTTGTATTTTGCTGTTATAGATCTGTCATTAAAAATCAGGAAACAAAAAAAGAGCAGGATATCCTACTCTTCTTCGTTTAATTTCGCTAAATCGTAATATTCATTTTTCAGCGAATTATATTCATCTGTAATTGAATTAAACTCTTCATTTGATTCTGTTATTAAATTGTACTGTGCATTTACTTTCTCTATTTGCGCTTCCAGATCTTCAAGTTTCAATTCTTTATCCTTTAGCATCGTATACAGCTCTCGGTCATATTCAAGGGCTTCTGTATATTGTGCAGCTAATTCGCCGTGAAGCTTATAGCGTTTGTCCATGACTTCAATCATGTTCTCAACGTGAGCTCGCAGCTTTTCATCCTCTATATCCTCTGCACGATCATTAATTCCTTTAAATTCTTCTTTTGCTTCTTCAATTGATTCTTTTTCTGTTGTTAATTGTTCTTCACGCTTTTCCAGGTTGTTAAGCGCCTGATCGGCTTGCTTTTCAACTTCCTTGAATTCTTCCATGTTTAAAGACATGATTTTATCAAAAAGCTCTTGTTCTTCCTGCTCTAATTTTTTTATTGGTTCCTGGGAATCAACAAAACCTTGTTCTTTTTCTACAGTTGAGTCTAGAATTCCACTAATATCTTCTTCCGGCGAGCTTCCAAATACACATCCAGCCAATAATATGGAAGATAAAAACGTTCCTGCTAAAATAGATTTCTTCACGATCTATGTACCCCCTTGAGATGATGACAATTATTATAATATCGATGATTAATTCAAGAAGCAATCATTTTTACCATACTTAAGGAAATTAGGATGAATTTAGTTTGCAGCAACAGCATATTTTTTTCTCTGCTATTCTTTGGTATGATAATGCTAATTGCTTTCGATCACGCTATATTTGAACTATCAGTGTGATTAGTTACTGATCAGGAGGACCATTGATATGATTACTATGGAAGATATTGTTCGCGACGGGCATCCTGCCCTGCGCCAGGTTGCAAAAGAAATCACCCTTCCCCCGTCGGAGGAAGACAAAAAAATCCTAAAGAGCATGATGCAGTATATTAAAAACAGCCAGGATACGGAGACTGCTCAAAAGTATGGTCTTCGGCCGGGGATTGGACTCGCCGCACCTCAAATAAATATTCCCAAAAGAATGTTTGCTGTTCATTTAGAAGATGATGCTGACCAGCTGCACAGTTATGCGTTAGTCAATCCTAAAATAGTCAGTCACTCGGTTGAGAAGGCGTATCTTACTTCAGGAGAAGGATGTCTGTCGGTCGACCGGAACATACCTGGTTATGTACCGCGCTATTCAAGGGTCACCATTAAAGCGTTTGATATAGATGGCAAACCTGTAAAGCTCAGACTAAAAGGACTTGCTGCTATTGCTGTCCAGCACGAAATTGATCATCTTAATGGTGTCATGTTTTATGATTACATCAATCAAAAAGATCCGTATTTTGAACCTCCCAATGCAGTGCCCCTGGATAGATAATTCTATAATCAGGAGCATCTTCTATGAATTTCAAAGCTTCGGAAATGGCAAATAATTGCCCGGCTTAATCAGTTTTATCAACGGACCACCCCTCTATCCATTCCTTGTTAATGTCAAGAGGCTTGTCTTTACATACTGCTGAATTCAAGGTATTATATAGGTAAGGAGTGATCCGCAATGTTGAAGAAGCTTAGAAAGAAGCTTGCACGACAGTGGAGAGACATGCTACGTAAAAAGACAATTGCCTAAGGACCCTGTAAAGCCCTTCATATTCAGGAGGGCTGTTCTTTATTTTGGAGTCTAAATTAATGGGCTGCTGTTAATAATAAAAAGAAAGTTAACCTTTAAATAATAGCGGCAAACAGTAATGTTATCCGCATTAAATAAGTTTTCATAAGTTGAAGGAGAGATTGTAATGATTTTTAAAGTTTATTTTCAAGAAAGTGCAACTGAAGTGCCAGTAAGAGAAAAAACAAAAACACTTTATTTGGAAGCAGATTCAGAGATGGATGTTCGCTTAAAGTTAAAAGACCGGAACTACAACATTGAATTAGTTCAAAAGCTAGAGGGCAAATATCTTGAGTATGAACAAAACCATGAAAATTACCGTTTGGAGTCGCTATAATTAATGAAGTTCGTGAAAAACGACCAAACCGCTGTGTTTGCCCTCGGCGGAATGGGTGAAATTGGAAAGAATACATATGGTGTTCAATTCCAAGATGAAATTATTTTAATTGATGCAGGAATAAAATTTCCTGAAGACGACCTGCTGGGGATTGACTATGTAATACCCGATTACACATACCTTGAAAAAAATGTTGATAAGATTAAAGGCCTTTTTATCACCCACGGCCACGAAGACCATATTGGAGGTATTCCCTATCTTCTTAGAAAAGTTAATATTCCTGTTTATGGCGGAAAGTTAGCCCTCGGTCTGTTAAAAAACAAACTTGAAGAACACGGATTATTACGTAACACCACGCTGCATCCGATTGGTGAAGATGATGTAATTAAGTTCAGAAAAACAGCTGTAAGCTTTTTCAGAACAACTCACAGCATACCTGATTCCTATGGGATAGTTGTTAAAACCCCGCCGGGCAATATCGTTCATACTGGTGATTTTAAATTTGATTTCACGCCTGTAGGTGAACCTGCAAACCTTGCAAAAATGGCCGAAATAGGAAAAGAAGGTGTTCTTGCTCTTCTTTCTGACAGCACCAACAGTGAAGTGCCTAACTTTACATTGTCTGAACGTAAAGTTGGGGAGAGCATTGAAGATATTTTCCGCAAAGTAAACGGAAGAATAATATTCGCTACATTTGCTTCGAATATCTACCGGCTGCAGCAGGTAACAGAAGCGGCTGTAAAGTATGGCCGGAAAGTGGCTGTATTTGGCCGCAGTATGGATAATGCCATTTCAATTGGACACGAATTGGGCTACATCAGTGCCCCAAAAGATACATTCATTGATACTCATACATTAAACCGGCTGCCTGCTGATAAAGTTGTCATTCTGTGTACGGGAAGCCAAGGTGAGCCGATGGCTGCGCTGTCTCGCATTGCCAACAGTACGCATCGTCAAATTCAAATAATCCCTGGGGACACCGTTGTTTTCTCTTCTTCCCCTATCCCTGGCAATACGATCAGCGTTAACCGTACAATTAATCTGCTTTACAGAGCAGGTGCAGACGTCATTCATGGACCGCTAAATGACATCCATACTTCTGGACATGGTTCTCAGGAAGAACAAAAATTAATGCTGCGATTAATTCAACCTAAGTTTTTTGTTCCCATTCACGGTGAATACAGAATGCAAAAAACTCATGTAACATTAGCAGTTGATTGTGATGTTCCTGAAGAGAACTGCTTCGTGATGGATAATGGAGACGTGCTGGCTTTAAGCAGCGATCAGGCAAGTGTGGCAGGCAAGATCCCTTCTGGTTCTGTTTATATCGATGGCAGCGGTATTGGCGATATTGGCAACATCGTATTGCGTGACCGCAGAATATTATCTGAAGAAGGTCTGGTGGTTGTAGTAGTAAGCATTAATATGAAAGATCACCGTGTAGCTTCAGGACCCGATCTGATTTCAAGAGGATTTGTGTATATGAGAGAATCCGGAGAGCTGATTCACCAGGCGCAATCATTAATTCATAAACACCTGAATAAAGTGCTTAACCGCAAAACAAATCAGTGGTCAGAAATTAAAAATGAAATTACACAGACACTGGAACCATTTCTTTATGAAAAAACAAAACGCCGTCCAATGATTTTACCAATCATCATGGAAGTATGATAAAAAAACCTTTGATCTTTTTAAGATCAAAGGTTTTTCTCTTTTAATTACGAGCTTTGCATTACCCTTTTTTCAAATCGATTAATATCAGTGTCCGCTCCGATTACGATCAGAATGTCACCAGCCTGTATTTCATCAGTGGCTTGAGGAGACACGATAATATCATCTTTTCGTTTAATGGCCACGATGTTTATTCCATATTGCGCCCGAATATCAAGTCCGATAATTGTGTTTCCTATTAGCAGATCGTTTGCTACAATTTCAACAATGGAATGTTCATCTGAGAGCTCAAGATAATCGAGAACGTTATTCGATACAATATTATGGGCAATTCTTTTACCCATGTCCCTTTCAGGATGAACGACTTTATCTGCTCCAATGCGTCTTAATACTTTTTCATGATAATCATTTTGTGCTTTTACTGTAATTTTTTTAACCCCAATTTCTTTTAACATCAGCGTTGTTAAAATACTGGCTTGAATATCATCGCCAATCGCCACAATAACATGGTCAAAATTGCGAATGCCTAAACTTCTTAAAACCGATTCATCTGTCGTATCAGCCATTACCGCATGGGTTGCAATATTGGCGAACTCGTCAATTTTATCTTCAAATTTGTCAATAGCCATTACTTCCATGCCCTGTTCGATTAGTTCCCGGACGATGCTACCGCCAAATCGGCCCAAACCAATTACAACAAACTCCTTTTTCACGCTAATTCCCCCATAAATTGTTCATATGATATTTATAATCTTACCATATTCCAATCAATGCATTACGTTTATTTCTTTCCTTTAACATAATCGGCATCGAATAGAAATAAACGCATAAGCAAAATCAGGGATGGGATCAGCAGCAGCAAACCTGCAATAAATACAATGACCAGCGCCGTTCCCATTGTTTCATTCACAACACTTCCGGTAATTGTCACATATGGGTAGATAATATAAGGTAAATGAGATGCCCCGTAGCCGAAGAAGGCAAAGAAAAATTGAAGCATTACACTTATAAATGAGAAACCATACATTTTTTTCTTATACATAAGAAAAGTGGCAATCATAAAGAAAAGCAGGGAAAGTCCAAACATCCACCAGATTCCAATTGCATTCTGAAAATGCTCAGGGTTATGTTCTCTCAAAGCAACAAAGACCATTAAACTGGCTAAGATCGTAGGCGCACTCCAGAATAAAGAAAACTTTCTCAATATGACTCTCGATTCAATATCTTCAGCACGGTGTGCATAATAGGTAAGGAAACTTGCGCTTATATACAGTACTGAAACGATTGCAAGCGTTACAACACTCCATGAATACGGGCTTGTAAAGAGCTCTTTAGCCAAAAACACAACCCCATCGTCTGTAACTTCGAGAAACCCGCCTTCTGATATTGTAAGAGCAGTTGACAGGGATGCCGGAATCAAAAGTCCGGTTGCTCCATATAAAAATAAGAAAAAAGTGTTATTGCTGGGTCCGTAATTGCCAAAGGCATAAAAAGAACCCCGAATAGACAGCAGGATAATTGCGATACTTCCCGGTATTAACAGCGCAGTACCCAGGTAATACGCGGTGTCCGGGAAAAAACCAACTAATCCAACAAAAAAGAAAACAAAAAAGACATTTGTCACTTCCCATACAGGTGAAAGATACCTGCTGATCAATTTACTCATGATATGTTCTCTTTTGGTAATTCTCGCGTAATAAGCAAAGAATCCTGCACCAAAGTCAATAGCTGCAACAATTAAATATCCATATAAAAATATCCAAAGCACCGAAATACCTAAAACTTCTAAGCTCATGAGACAACCTCCTTCTGCTAAATAAAAAGGTGAGGAAGGAAAACCCTCACCTTATTTAAACTCCTATATTTTGCCGTTTGGATAGCGTTTTTCAAGTTCAGCCTCAGGCGGTCTGTTTTTAAACATTTTGATTAAGACCGTTACACAAAATGTTCCAAGTACGCCGTACAGCAGCAGGAACATTGCAAGTGCTATTCCAACGTCACCAGAGGTTGTAGCTGCCTCATCAACTTTCATAATGCCTCTTAAAATCCATGGCTGACGTCCAATCTCCGCCAGGATCCAACCGCATTCAATCGCAATCATAGCTAAAGGACCGCTTGCTACAATTCCCCATAATAGTGGTTTATTCCATTCATTAAACCGTTTAAAGAGCATTAGAACGATAAACAATCCGGAGATGAAAAGTGAATACATCCCAATCATTACCATTATATCAAAAGCGTAATGAATGCCCAATGGCGGTCTTTCATCCTCAGGAAATTCATTTAGTCCAATTACTTCTGTATCAAAAGAGTTTCCAGACAAAAAGCTAAGCATTCCTGGTATCCTGAGAGCATTACTTACCTCGCCTTCCTCATTAATTGTTCCAAAAACCAATAAGTCTGCATTAGACTCCGTTTCAAAGTGCCATTCAGCTGCTGCAAGCTTTTCAGGCTGGTGCTCAGCTAAAAACTTGGCAGATAAATCCCCTGCAAGCGCAGTTCCTGCAGCAAATATTAGTCCGGTAATCATTGTTAAGCGCAATGCTTTTTTATGATAGTCCTTTCCTTTTTTACGGACAAGCGCAAATGCGGCAATAGCGGCCAATATAAACGCTGCCGTCATATAGCTGGACATCACTACGTGAAAAACTTTTGCCGGCGTTGCTGGATTAAACATAGCAGCTAACGGATCAATATTTACCGCTTCACCGTTTACGATATCGAATCCCTGCGGTGTATTCATGAATGAGTTAACAGATGTAATGAAAAATGCGGATAATGTAGACCCTATAACTACAGGAATGGTCAGTAACCAGTGTGCCCAGCGGTTTTTAAAACGATCCCACGTATACAAATAAATCCCTAAGAATATAGCTTCAAAGAAGAAGGCAAATGTCTCCATAAATAGCGGCAGCGCGATGACTTGCCCTGCGAATTGCATAAAGCTTGGCCACAGCAATGACAGCTGCAGTCCAATCGCTGTTCCTGTTACAACTCCAACTGCTACCGTAATTGTGTAGCCCCGAGCCCATCGTCTGGCAAGAACTAAGTAATGCGGATCATTTTTCTTAATTCCCAGAAACTCGGCTATCATAATCATTATTGGAACTCCAACACCGATCGTCGCAAAGATGACGTGGAAAAGTAAGGTGCTTGCAGTTAATATACGACTTAGCATGACGCTATCAAATTCCAATTGTTTTCCCTCCTCAAACTACTTACTTGCCTGTTAACATTACTATATCACTTCGCTAAGGCTATTATAAAATATTAAGGTAGTTTGTGATGTTTTGAACATGAACTTTTTGTGACGAATTTCACAAACTTTCTTCATATTTCTCTTTCTTAATCATTTACCAAAATAAAAAAGTCAAAACCTGCCCTTATTAAAAGGAGGTTTTGACTGATATTTTTCTATGAGGAAAATCCGTTAATACCGTCAGAACGTTTGCTGTTAATAAGAATGAGTTTTCAAACTGATGCTTCTATAGAGCTTCAAGCATATTGAATTGAGATTTAACTAAATCATGATAAATTCCACTCTGCATCATTAGTTTTTGGTGACTGCCGTATTCCATTAACTTTCCATGATCCAAAACGTAGATACAATCAGCGTCTCTAATTGTTGACAGGCGATGGGCAATAATAATTGCTGTCCTTCCCCTCAGTAATGTTTTTAGTGCTTTTTGTATTTGCACTTCTGTTTCAGTGTCAATAGAAGCAGTGGCTTCATCGAGTATAATAATTCTCGGATCTGCAAGCAAAGCTCTGGCAAACGATATGAGCTGTCTCTCTCCTACCGATAAGATATTGCCTCTTTCCTCTACCTCAGTGTCATAGCCCTTAGGAAGCTTCTCTATAAAGTCATTTGCGCCAATCGCTTTTGCAGCGGAGACAATTTGTTCATCTGAAGCATGAGGATGCCCAAATCGGATATTATCTTTAATTGTTCCCGAAAAGATGAAGGTATCCTGCAGAACAATGGATATTTGGGATCGTAAGTTTCTTAAAGAAATGTCCCGAAGATCGTGACCATCCATTTTAATTTTCCCTGCAGTAGGATCGTAAAAGCGGGTAATTAAATTGGCGATTGTTGTTTTGCCTGAACCTGTATGCCCAACCAGGGCGATTGTTTCACCTGATTTGATATGCAATGAGACGTCATCCAGTGCTTTTCGATCACTGGAATAAGCAAAATTCACTTTTTCGAATTGTATATCTCCCTTTAGTTGTTTAATATTTAAAGCGTTCTTTTTCTCGGAGACATTTGGCTTTTCATCCAAAAATTCAAATATCCTTTCTGAAGAAGCCATCCCCATAAGCAGTTGATTGTATACCATACCCAGGCGGGAAATCGGCTCCCAGAACATGCCAAGCAAAAAAGCAAAGGTCACGAGTTCCCCCAACTCCAGCTGTCCTGATTGAATTAACGAGGCTCCATGCCAAATCAAAATAGCTGAACCAACCGCATTAGTCATTTCAACCAAAGGTCTAAAAACCGCATTCTTTCTGGTAGCTTCTCTCCAGCTTTCAAAGTTTTCATGATTAATTCCGTTGAAAAATTGTGCATTTTCATTTTCCTGTGTAAATGATTGTGTTACCCGGATTCCCTGCAAACTTTCATTTAAATGTGAATTTAATTTAGACTGTTTTAAACGGACCATCTGCCAGGAACGCCTTATCTGCCTTCTAAGCTTCGTTGAGATAAAAAACATAATCGGCAATATGATCATAACCGCCAAGGCAAGCTGGGGAGAAATAGTAAAAAGAATGACGAAAATGCCAATAAGCATTAGAGCATCCATTAATAAATTAATTACTCCATTTGTGAAAAGCTCCTGCAAAGAATTTATGTCATTCATGATTCTGACAAGGATTGAACCGGCTGATCGCTGGTCAAAAAACCGATTACTCAGCCATTGCACATGAGTAAATAAATGTTTTCGCAAATCATAAATAACGCTTTGCCCCAGAACATTCATCCAGCGAATGCGAAAAATATTCGCAATGTAATTCACTAAATACAGCGCTGTAATTACACCCACCAAAATCATTAACAAATTTCCATTTTTATTTTCAATTGCATTGCCAATTACATAAATCCCAATGATGATTGGAATGACAAGTCGTATTACCGTCGTTATCAGCACTGTGAAAATGGATAATGGAAGCAGTTTTTTAGAATATGGTTTTAAATAACGCAATAAACGCCATAACTGCGTCCAGTTAAAGGGTTTCTCTATCACCTGATCGCTTGAGTAGCGAAAGCGGTTCATAACCTGGTTGCTTGGAGCTTTTTTTTGCATTCCGTCACCTCATCTCCGGTTGAACTTTCATTTTCTGCTTTTGGTCTTTGTATTGAATTTCATATATCCGCTGGTATTGTCCATTTTCTTGAATGAGCTCATCATGCGTGCCTCTATTGGAAATACACCCATTCTCAAGAACCAAAATTTCATCAGCATGTTTTAAGGATGAAATCCTGTGAGCGATAATAAAGGTTGTTCTTCCTTTCTTTACTTCCCTCAATGCCTCTTGAATTTTAAATTCTGTTTGCATATCCACTGCGCTGGTAGCATCGTCAAGGATTAGTACTGTTGGGTCAAGACAGATGGCTCTTGCAATAGCGATCCGCTGTTTCTGGCCGCCGGATAACCCGAGACCTCTTTCACCCAGCATCGTATCGTACCCCTCTGGAAGTTCCATAATAAAATCATGTGCCTGTGCCCGTTTAGCGGCACTGATAATATCCTCCATGGGTACATCCGGTCTGCCATAAGCGATGTTTGCCCTGATAGTGGAAGAAAACAAAAACGATTCCTGTAATACAAAACCAATATTCTTCCTTAAAGAATCAAGGGAATAATTTCTTACATCTTTTCCATCAATGAGAACTTCCCCGCTGGTCGGTTCATAAAAACGCGTCATTAATTGTGTGACACTTGTTTTTCCGGAGCCGGTTGCACCAATTAAACCAATCGTTTTACCACTGTCAACTTTAAACGAAATATTGTCCAGTGCTTTTTCATCTTCTTCTGTATATTGGAGGTTAACATTTTTAAATTCAATATTCCCTTTGCTGTTTTCCAGTACAACCGCATTCTTATTATCCTTAATTGGTTCATTTGCCTCCAGGATTTCCAGCAGTCTTTCACCAGATGCTTTTGATTGGGAAAACTGATTAATGGTAAATCCAAGATTCATTATCGGCCAAATAATGAAACCAACAAGACTGTAGAAGGCTGTCAGCTCTCCCGGGGTTAAATTGCCTCCTACTACCAAAAAACCGCCATAACCTAAAAGAAGTACAACGCTGGTATTGCCCAAAAACTCCATAAGCGGAAAATATTTTGCCCATATATCCGAAGTAAAAATATATTTGTCCTTGTAATCTTCATTTGAATGATTGAATTTACCTATTTGATGTTCCTCTCTTGATAAAGATTTAACAGTATTGATACCGCTTATGTTTTCCTGGACATTCGTATTTAATTGTCCAAAAGATTTTCTAACCTGACGAAAAGCGGGGTGCACTTTCTTATCAAATTTATAAGCTGCAACAGCTAAAAAAGGGATGGATAACATTGTCACGATTGTTAATGGAACAGAATAATAGAGCATTATGCTTGTTGTAACGATTAATAGAAGAACAAGACGAATTAATTCAGCAAAACCAAATGACAGGAAGAATCGAAACATCTCAACGTCAGCTGTCAATCGTGACATGAGATCACCTGTCTTTGCATTATCATAATATTGAAATGGCAGCCTCTGCAGTTTGGTATACAGTTTATTTCGCAGATCATAAACGGAAATAATGCCAAATAAATCACCATGATATTGAGAGATATAGGTGGCTATCCCTTTAACTGCCATAATAACGATAAAACCGAGGGCTAAATAAGGAACTAAGCTGTATCGTTCTCGAATAATCACCTCATCAATCGTTAATTGTAAAATGACTGGATACACGACGGTGATAGCTGTCATGACAAAGAGGAAAACAATGGATACAATAAAATGCTTTTTATGTGGCCAATAAAAGCCTTTAAGTTTTGAAAAAACGTTCATTTCTCTCCTCCTTTTGCATTTCAGGCATACTATTAAATATATCGGTTTTCGAAATAAAATTCCATATTTATTTTGAATTTTTTATCAATACAAATAATTCTAACTTTATAGTCCCGTTTAGAATACTATTTCTAAATAAAAAAAGGATCAGTCATAAGACTGATCCTTTTCCCTCTATGAGTATTACAGTGTTTTTTGTCCTGGTTTCCAGTTTGCCGGGCAAAGTCCGCCAGTTTGCAACGCTTGAAGTACACGAAGTGTTTCATCTACATCGCGCCCAATATTGTTGTGGAAGACAGTTTGATATTGAAGTTCTCCTTCAGGGCTGATGATAAACAGACCGCGAAGTGCAACTCCTTCTTCTTCGATTAACACGCCATAATCACGTGAAATTTGGTGGTTTGTATCTGCAGCCATTGGATAGTTAAGATCGCCAAGTCCATTGTCCTTGCGTTCTGTATTAATCCAGGCTAAATGCGTGTGAATTGTGTCAGTCGATACTGCAATTACTTCAGCATCCAAGTCTTCAAATTCATCATAACGGTCTGACATTGCAGTAATTTCCGTCGGACATACAAAAGTGAAGTCCATTGGATAGAAGAAAAGCACCGTCCATTTATCATCTTTCATATTTTGCTCTAAGCTTACTTTACCAAATTCTTTGTTTGCGAGCACAGCGTCCATTTCAAAACGTGGCGCTTGTTTACCAACCATGCGTTCTGCCATTAAAAATCCCTCCAAATAGTTAAATCCTATTGAGCTAATAAAGCTCAATCAGTAAGAAATCTCACGAGTTAAATGATAATATATTCATGTTGCAGAGTCAATTTAAAGGCTTTGCATATGCCTATTGATCATGAGATCTGTGAAATCAGTGTCTCTCTTATTTTTTCCCCAATGTAATTTTCTATTCAATTCTCCGTTTTCTTCTTATTAAATGGGGAAAAGAAAAACGAGCTTAGAGTAAAAGAAAGGATGATTTTTTGAATCAGTTATTACAGTTCGCCGTATTAAACGAAAGACTGGCAGAATACCCTTGGGGATCTCTGTTTATAGGAATCGGTTTTGGTGTTATTAAAATTATTGCCATCCTCATCGCTTATTTTATCGTTAGAGGAATCGGAAACAAAATTCTTTCCGGAACATTTGAAAGCTACCAAAAGCGTAAAAATGTTTCCGAAGGTCGGGCACAAACGCTGGAAAGCTTAACTAAAAACGTATATGGATATGCGCTGCTGTTTATTTTAATTGTCACCATATTGCAGGTATTTAATTATGACGTCACCGCCTTAATTGCAGGAGCAGGAATAATCGGCCTGGCAATTGGTTTTGGAGCTCAGGGTCTTGTAAGTGACGTGGTTACTGGCTTTTTCATTCTCTTAGAAAAACAGATTGATATTGGAGATTACATTACCACTGGTGAGTTTACAGGTATTTGTGAAGAGGTTGGACTTAGACAGACCAAAATACGCGGCTTTGACGGAACACTTCATTATGTGCCTAACCGTGAGATTAATGGCATGAGCAACCATTCCAGAGGAAATATGAGAGCTTTAGTAGATATCGGTATTTCATATAATGACGAAGTGGATAAAGCGATCGTTATCCTGCAGTCGGTTTGTGACGATTTGGCAGAATCCAACCCCGCCATTATTGAAGGACCCAGCGTATTAGGTGTTCAAAACCTGGGTGACTCGGATGTTGTTTTAAGGGTAATTGCAAAAACCGTTAATATGGAGCAATGGGCCGTGGAAAGACAATTAAGAAAATCCATTAAAGAAGCATTTGATATGAATGGCATCGAAATTCCATTCCCCCATCAGGTTAACATCGAAAGATAAATGAAACCCCCGGCTGGCAGCCGGGGGTTTCATCTATTTTCTAACATAGTCAGTCATCACACGGATCGCAACTTCAATTGCTTCTTCCTTAGGATTTAGCTTTGAATGGTGTAAACCATAATCCGATTCAACTCCGAGCCAGAACATAAATCCTGGTATTTCTTTAAGAAAATAGCCAAAATCCTCTCCAGTCATCGCCTCTTTGCAATGAATAATGTTTACATTTGGAAGTGTGGAAGAATAGTTCATAAAATCCAGCACAAGCTCTTCGTCATTATAAACCTGGTAATAGGGCTGATTGAATTCTACAGTGGCTTTACAGTCAAAGGATAGCTCAATCCCCTGTACGATCGCCTTCACTCTCGACTTTAAACGATCCATCGTATCAGGATTCAACGTGCGCATTGTACCGCTCAGAACGGCTGTTTCAGCAATAATATTGCCAATGGTGCCAGCTTGTAATTTTCCGACCGTTATAACACCGCTGTCCAAAGGATCAATACTTCGTGAAACGACGGATTGAAGCTGAGTGATTAAATGCGCACCGGCAACAATCATATCTTTGGTTTTATGTGGATAAGCTGCATGCCCTCCTTTACCCGTAAGTTCAATATGAAGTTCTGAAGTATTGGCAAACAGCAAACCCGGTTTTGTTGCAATGTCTCCAACTTTATATTCCGGTGCTATATGGAGGCCAATTATTTTATCCGGCATCCACTTTTTCATGATATCCGATTGGAGCATCCTCTGGGCACCCCCTGGACCTTCTTCTGCAGGCTGAAAAAGAAATAAAATATTATCCTTTACCGGGTCTGTAACCACATCAGTCAATATCCCAAGCGCAATGGACATATGAAAATCGTGACCGCAGGCATGCATAAAGCCGGGATGCTCTGAAGGAAATTCCACTCCGCTTTTTTCCGTGATTGGCAAGCCGTCTATGTCTGCACGATAACCTATGGTTTGAGAAGGTGCTGTCCCTTCTATGAACACAAATATTCCTGTTTCCCATGTTTCAATCGTCATTCGTTCCTGAGGTAAACTGTTTATATAATCCAATAGATACGCCTGAGTTTTAAACTCCCTGTATCCAGTTTCCGGTATCTTGTGCAAATCTCTTCGAATGGCTATAAATTCATTCATCTTTTCCACTCCTATTATAGAAAAGACGCAGAACGAATTCTGCGTCTCTTGAGTATTAGAGCTGACGGAGTTCCTGTTTAATTTCCGTTTTTGATTTTGTTTTCTCATCGATTTCTTTTATCACTCTTGCAGGTGTTCCAGCTACTACAGTATATGGAGGAACGTTTTCAATCACAATGGCGCCGGCTGCTACCACTGCACCTTTTCCAACCGTTACACCTTCTAATACGACTGCATTTGCTCCAATTACAACATCGTCTTCCACGATAACCGGCTGTGCTGAAGGCGGCTCAATAACCCCAGCCAAGACAGAACCTGCACCAATATGGCAATTCTTACCAACAGTGGCTCTTCCGCCTAATACAACATTCATATCGATCATAGTACCTTCTCCAACTACTGAGCCAATATTAATGGAGGCACCCATCATAATGACTGCATTATCTCCGATCTCTACCTGGTCTCGAATAATAGCACCGGGCTCAATTCTCGCTTTTATGTGTTTAAGATCCAGTAATGGAATAGCTGAATTTCTTCTATCATTTTCAACAACATAATCAATAATATTGGTTTTGTTTTCTTCTATAACAGCAGAAAGTTCTGACCATTCTCCAAATACAACCCCTGTATTTCCAGTAATAAAGGTTTGTGCACTCTCACCGAAAGAAATATTATCAAGGTTTTCACCCTTTAGATATACCTTTACGGGTGTGGATTTTTTTGCATTTTGTATGTATGAAATAATTTCGTTTGCATCCATTTGTTTCATAGCTGAATTCTCCCTTCAATTAATTGAATAATCATGCAATCACGCTCTTTTACTTTAACAGATCAAAGTGAAGGAAAACAAGTAATTCGCAGTTAATTCACCATTTCTTTAAGATACTCTTTTACTATTTCAGAAAAGGCCTCCACCTGGGGAAGTTCAAAGGAAGACTGGTAGCCAAGAAGCCACGTATCCCTTTTTAATACTGACTCTGCTTCTGAATGCAATGGTATTTTATTAATGTTCTTTTCCGTTCCTGTTAGTGTAATAGAAGGCAATATCGCGTATCCGATCCCATTCAGAGCCATTTGCTTACAGGTTTCAATTTGATCCACTAAAATATTTTGACGGGGCATGATTTTGAACTGCTGGTTCCACCAGTCCTGTATCTCCTGATAATAAGTTGAATCGCTTTTAAATTGAATGAACGGTCTTGACGTTTTTTGAAGATCTTCTATTTTTTTTATTTCTTTGTCTACTAAAAACAATTGATCCTGAAACAAATGCATTTTCGGCCCTTTCCAGTCCGGCGTCCCTCGGATAATTCCGATATGAACCTCGCCATCATAAACCGCCTGCAGTATTTCACTGCTCCAACCCGTGATAAGGGAAATTCTCGCATGAGGATTTGCTTCCACAAAGCGCTTTAGCACCTTGGGAAGCCAATTTTGGCCGACGATGGATGCACAGGCGATTTTAAGTGTTCCATATATTTTAGTATCCATTGACTGCAATTGATCACTGACTGCTTCTTCTTTTGCTAGTATGTCTTTTGCCAGCTGCACAACCATTTCGCCAGCAGGTGTCAGGGTCAACCCTTTTTGGGATCGCAAAAAAAGAAGCTGCTGCCATTCTTTTTCAATGGTTTGCAGCCGCTGAGAAAGCGCAGGCTGTGATACAAATAATCGTTCAGCCGCTTTTCTCATGTTCATTTCCTGAGCTAATACAACCAGTAAGCGATAATCAGAACGATTCATTGGACGCACCTCCACCTTATGACTTGTCGTTTTTCGGTAAAAATAAAATTAAGATTAAACTAATTGCTGCAAATAAAAACACAACTAAGTACACTGTGTTAAGACCTGATGTCATTGCATCCTGAAGTGATTTTAAAACCCCGGGCTCCATTGAATTCCTGCCTTTGGCGGTAAGCAATTCATTAACGGCATCCACATCCAGTTTCTGCACATCCTCTTGACTGCTTGCATGAAAGGATTGGCGCAATTGGGCATTTAATATGCCGCCGAGCAAGGCTACTCCAACCGTGCTACCCAGGTTTCTCATAAAAAGATTGGCAGCTGTTGCAGCTCCTCTTTCATTCCAGGCAACCGAGCTTTGGATTGAGACAATAAAAGAGGTCGATGTTAACCCCATACCCACTCCAACAAAAAACGATGACATCGCCGCCCATAATGGACCGTAAGAAGGGTCCATCAGCACGAAAAATAAAGCTCCGATCAAAAGAGAACAGCCGCCTAACAAAGAGGTTCGATAATATCCAAAGCGAATCAGCAGTCTTCCAGCCACAACAGCAGAGATCGGCCAGCCAATCGACATCGCTGTCAAAGTAAAGCCAGCCACCCTTGCACTCTGCTCCATTACACCGGTTACAAATGCAGGCAAATAACTGGAAATACCAATGAGCAATACACCTGTGGCAAATGATACAATATTGGCAATAAAGATAGATCTGTTCTTCCAAATTGAAAAAGGCATCATTGGATCTGCCGCTCTCAATTCGTGCCTGATAAACCAAACTAAAAAGACTGCTCCCGCAGCAGCAAGTCCTGCTGCAAGGGACGAGGTCCAGGAAACAGAAACACCGCCTTCAACAAGCAAATAAAGCAGAATGGTCAGCGCTGCTGTGAGAAGAACTGCTCCTTTATAATCAACATGATGCTTTTCCTTTTCTACACTTTCCTTAAGAAATGCCCATAGACCGATTAAGGAAAGAATTCCTAATGGCAGGTTAACCCAGAAGACATACTGCCACCCTACAGTCTCCACCAGCAATCCGCCTATGGCAGGTCCCATCACTGCCGATATACCCCACACGCTTGAAAGGTAGCCCTGAATTTTAGCACGCTCTTCCTTCGTATAAATATCCCCAACAATTGTGGTAGCAATGGGCAGCACTGCACCTGCCCCCAAGCCTTGTATAAAACGGAATGCAATCAGCCACTCCATGGAAGTTGCAAAGCCGCATAAAATTGATCCGGTTAAAAATAAAACCATCCCAAATGTCATAACCGGTCTTCTTCCAAATAAATCGGACAGCTTTCCGTAAATTAATACGGTTACAGTACTCATTAAAAGATAAGATGAAAAAACCCAGCTATACAGCTGGAAGCCGCCAAGATCTGCGGCAATGGCCGGCATGGCTGTTGAAACGATTGTAGCTTCAATCGCTCCGACAAACATTGCCAGCATAACTGAAGCCAGTATATACGGGCGGTACTTGTTTTTATTTGGCTGAGGCGCTTCTGTTGAATTCATAGTTTATCTCCTTAAGCTTTACGACCGCTGAACCTGCATATGAATATGTCTTTGCAGCTGCTTAAGCATTACTCTTCTTGTCATTAAACCCTGGAAGTAGCCTTCTCTGCTCATTACACATAAAAATGGATGATCCACAAGCAAATTCAAGGCATATTGAAATTGATCCGTCATTTTGAGGTGCGGGATATCTTTGTCCATTACATCCTCTACCTTTTTTTCGTCCAGCCTTCCAAACTCAATTTTTTCTAAGCCCAGTATAGAATCAGTAATCATTTGAGAGCTTATGAGCCCTTTTAAGTGATAGTCCGTGTCTAATACAGGTATTGCTGAATAGCCGCTCTTAGTAAGCAGTAATAAAGCATGTTCAATCGTATTGGTTGTTTGTACATGAGCAATTTTTTCTGAAGGAATGATGAAATTTTCGATTGATGTTTCTAAAAAATCTTTGTGTTCAATAGAAATCATTTTAATTAACCCCTTTTACTTAAAACATTCCACTCTTATCATAGCACAATTAAATTGGAATGAACCATCAGAATGTCCCCGGATGGCAGGCTGAATTATTGGAGATCAATGTTGTTTTTTAGCCCGCTCTCTGGACATTTATCCATAAAAATACCCCGTGAGTGATAGGTTGGCACCTAGCATTTACGGGGCAGTTCACGTACATTGTTTTTATAATTCGTTTTCTTCTTGAAGCAGGTCATAGATTTCGATAGCAGTCATATCGATGTTATCAAATGGATATTTTTGTGCCTTGTTGTCTTTATCGTATACTTCTAGCTCGAATGTGTCATTAGCAGAGAAATATTTAACCTGACAAACTCTTTTACCGTTCACCTCAAAAAATCTTGATTGAACATCCCCAGAATCGTCTTGTTCTTGCAGTGTTTTTAATCGTTGAATAATGCCCATTAACTGAGATTGTGACATATGGCATTCTCCCTTCCAATATAAATTAAATGGCAAGCTTCACCATCTTTCATCTACGCCTGCCTCTCTATATAAATGAGGTGAAAAAACGTCTAGTCAGCGTAAAAAAGACGATTGAATGGCAGTTTTCTCTTTTCAGCAATATAAAAATTGCAGAAAGGCTAAAAGTCATCATTTTCATAATTCCCTTAACTGCTCATTACAAAACAATGATTACTATAACACAACTTTTATCATGTGAACACAGTTTACTTATAGCTTACACGCAAAAACAAAATAAGTATAGCGGGCAGTTAGCTCTTTCGCTCTTTTTCCGTTGGATAAACAGGCATCTGGTCAGCATATGCTTTGACACTTGAGTTCTCTTGCGACAAACTAAGAGTTAGCATATTAAATAAAAAGATGGTCAGGAAGTGAGACAAATGCATAAGGTTGTTTTATATACGCAGCCGCAATGCCCGCCCTGTGAACTCGTTAAGCGGTTTTTATGCGCTAATGAGGTTCAATATCAGGAAATTAACATTAAAGATGACGATAAATCCAGACAATATATGATGAATCAATTGGAATGTTACTCCACACCAACAGTCGTGATCGATGATGAGCATATTATTAGAGGCTTTAATCTAGAAGAATTAGCACAAAAACTCAATATTTCCTGTGAATAAAAAAGCCAGTTGAGAGGATTTCTCCTTTTCAACTGGCTTTACGTTTTTAACATCCAGTAAACAACATAGCCAAGTACTACAACACTAGCTGCGATATACGTAATAAATACCGGGTTAAGTACAATTGAATGCTGACGGCCTTCATTAGGTACGGATTCATCCCGCTCATTTTTTGCATTGGTTTGATCCTTCGCAATCTTCATCGTAACAATTAGGCCAATAACAGATATAATTATGCCGATGATTACATAATAAATATTGAAATACTCCATTAACGGTCACATCCTTTACATCTAGGATGTTCACATCAAGCTGATTTATTCATCCTTTTTAAAATGGAAATGAATTAAGCCACTGACCGCCATCCATTGTAATACATTCACCGTTTATGTATGACGCTTCATCTGAAAACAGGTAAGCAGCGAGGCCGGCTATTTCCTCTGGAGTGCCCAATCGTTTTAACGGCACCGACGCCAGCGTTCTTTTTGCTGCTTCTTCTGATTCCCAAAGTTTATCAGCACCACCTGTCCGCTCAATCGGTCCAGGTGCAATAGCATTTGAACGGATGCCATATTTATGCCCCCACTCTACAGCAATGGTCCTAGTCAAAGACAATACCCCAGCCTTTGCTGCTGCTGAATGAGCTACTCCTGCTCCAGCATCCCATGCATAAGTAGCCACCATATTGATAATAGATCCTTTCACATTATTTTCAATCCAATAATCCCCGACTGCTTTTGTGCAGTTAAACGTGCCATTTAATACGATATCAATAACTGATTTCCACCCATTAGGTGACATCTTTTCTACCGGGCAGATAAAATTTCCTGCTGCATTATTAACCAGACCATCAATTGTACCGAATTTATTGACTGCTTCCTGTACCATTGCTTTTGCCATATCTGCTTCCCGGACGTCCATTTGAAATAATTCCACTTTGCCCGGTTCTGAAGATAGTTCTTCTTTTGCTAATTGCAGTTTCTCAATATCTCTGCCTGTTATCAGTACAGAATGTCCGTCCTGTACAAAGCGTTTGGCCATATATTTCCCCATGCCATTTGAACCGCCTGTGACAATATAAACTTTTTTATTCATTTACAATCCCCCTTGTGCAAACTGAATGATGATTCACTCATAATTATAGCTCATTCAGCTGAAACATACAAAAAAACCTATGATCGATTGACCATAGGTTTTAGTACTTTATTGAGAAAAGTCCTGATGAAGAGATAGCTTTTGGTGAAGCTGGGCAATCGCACGAATAATTGTACGTTTTCTGTGATGTCCCGCTGCTGAGGCAGACTGGCCATTCATTTCAGCAAAGACTTTACCTTTTGAGTCGGAATTTTTAAAACCTTCTATATAAACAACAATCGTTCCATGGTCTGTAGGGATACGCAAAATATCTAACTTAATTCCAGTTTTCATGGGTATAAAACTCCTTTTATTTGGACTGCTTTTTTCGCGATAATGTTACCGTATATCACTGTTTGACTATTGTCAATATAAAGAAGTTTAGGAAACGAAATTTAATTGGCATACGTATGGCAGGGAATCTTTATAATTAAACAGATCAATTTATTAGGATGCGGAATGGCTTATCTTTTCTTCCTGCACCTGGATGCATAATAAAAATTAAAGGAATGAGATCCAAATGACAGAAGAAAAAGAAGGAAGAAGAACATCATTCTTCAAAAAAATGGTTTACACCCTTCTAAGTATTGGATTGGCAAGTCTGTCGGGGTATTCCTACGCCCGATATATTGAACCTGTCCGTTTAAGTATAACAGAAATTCCTTTCTATTCGAATAAACTCCCTTCTGCATTTAATGGGATTAAAATTGCCCAATTTAACGATACTCATATCGGCTTCAATTATTCTTTGACCCAATTTAAAAAACATCTTAAAATTATCCAGTCCTATTCTCCTGATTTAATTATTTTCACGGGAGACCTTCTTCATCAGCCGAATCAATACCAGGATAAATCAGAGGTTATAAGCCTGTTAGCTTCACTGGAAGCGCCGTTGGGGAAATTCGCTGTTTATGGAAATCATGATCACGGGGGCTTTGGGACTACTATTTATTCAGCTATTATGGAGGAATCCGGTTTTACTATACTGAGGAATGAATCAGCTGTTATTTCACTGGAAGAAGAACATATCTATTTATCTGGCATTGACGAACCAATGCTCGGAAACCCATCTTTAACGAAAATTGAACAAACGGTAAAAGCGGACGCCTTTCACATTTTTTTAACTCATGCTCCTGATTTAGCGGCTCAGATTCAGGATTATGATCTTTTGTTGAGCGGACACAGTCATGGCGGCCAAATTCGTCTTCCCCTCATTGGTCCACTGGTGGTACCGCCATATGCTGAAAATTTTAATTCAGGTCAATATGAAAAGGATGATGGGGATCAATCAGCCATCATCTATGTGAACCGTGGACTCGGAACCACCAGAGTCCCTCTAAGGTTCATGTCTGTCCCTGAAATAACGATGTTTACATTATATACAAAAAAAGCTGACTAAATGCATGTCAGCTTTTACATTGTAGTGAGGATTTATTCTTGCTCTTCTTGAATACGATAGGCTTTTACTAATAATTCCTGTTGAGCATTGAACGCTTGATTCTCTTGCCGTTCTACATATATATAATGGCCATCACTCGTCTGATAGCGTGCTTTTACATTATCCTGCAGGTATAAATCCAAAATTGCTCTCATCCGCTTTTTATGCTTCCTGTCAAATATAGGAAATAGCAGTTCTACCCGTTTTTCCATATTTCTTGTCATAAGATCTGCTGACGAAAGATAAGTGCTATTCTTTCCATTATGGTGAAAATAATAAATTCTGCTGTGCTCCAAAAAACGCCCTACGATGCTTATCACCCGAATGTTTTCGCTCACCCCAGGTAAACCCGGACGGAGGCAGCATATCCCTCTGACAATCAAATCAATTTTTACTCCATAACTGGAGGCTTCATATAATTTTAAAATTAATTTTTTGTCCGTCAAAGAATTCATTTTGGCAATAATATGTCCATTGCCGTGAAGCTTTTGATATTCTATTTCCTGATCAATCAATTTGCTGATTTTATCGCGAATTGAAAAAGGCGCAACGACAAGATGATGATAGGCTGGGGTTTCCGTATAGCCGCTTAAGTAATTAAAAAAGTTTGTTGCATCCGTTCCATACTTTTGATTAGTGGTTATGATGCCAATATCCGTATACAATTTGGCTGTTTGGTCATTATAATTTCCCGTTCCTAAATGAACAAACCGCTCGACAACCCCATTTTTCTGGCGCACAACCAGCGTAATTTTGCTGTGTGTCTTTAAGAAATTCATCCCATAAATCACATGACATCCGGCTTTTTCTAATTCTTTTGCCCATTGCACATTATTTTCTTCGTCAAATCTTGCTTTTAATTCCACCAGCACGGTTACCTGTTTGCCATTTTCTGCAGCTCTTTTAAGTGCTTCTATTACCGGTGAATCTCCACTGACGCGATACAAAGTCTGCTTTATCGCCAGCACCTGCGGATCATCCGCCGCATCATTGACCAGATCCACTATTGGGTTAAACGATTCGAACGGATGATGAAACATCAGGTCCCTGCTGAGAGAACGCTCAAATAAATTCTCATTCGAAGCCAGATCCTCAGGCGGCTGCGGAATAAAGGAAGGAAATAATAAATGTTCGTTTTGTTTTTTTGCTTGTTTTACAAAGTCAAACAAATAGGTAAGGTCTATCGGTCCTTCATTTTCATACACATCATCTTCTTCAACCTCAAGTTCTTCCATTAAATAGTGAAGGATATTTTTATCCATAGTCCCTTTGTGAACTTCTAAACGGACTGCAGCTCCCCATTTTCTTTTTTTCAGCTCTTTTTCGATCTGCACCAATAAATCTCTTGCCCCTTCTTCGTGAATAGTCAAATCCGCATTACGTGTGATCCGGAAGGTGCCAATTGAAGAAACCTGGTAGCCGATAAATAACTTATTTATAAAAAACTTAATTACTTCTTCCAGCAAGATGAATGCTTTTTCATTAGATGCAGGAATTTGTATTGCTCTTTTTAATACACTTGGAACCTGGACGATCGCTACATTCTCGATTCTCTCTTCACTTTTTTGTTTTTCTAAACACACAATAAGATTTATGCTTTTGTTTAGCAGCATTGGAAACGGGCGGTATGCATCTACAGCCATGGGGGTCAAAACAGGAAAAACTTGTTCATCAAAAAAGGTTTCAATATAGTCCATTTGCTCTTTTGTTAATTGATCCATGCCATAAAAAATAATGTTCTCTTTTTTTAACTTAGGAAGCAGATCCTTTACAAAGGTCTTATTTTGGAATCGCACCAATCGATGGCTATAGAGTGAAATTTCATTTAACTGCTCTTTCGGGGTCAACCCTGCTTTATTTTCAGGTCTTCTAAAATTAACCTTTACCTGGTCCTTCAGGCCGGCAACCCTGACCATAAAAAACTCATCCAGATTCGAACTGAAAATAGCAAGGTACTTTAATTGCTCCAATAATGGATTCGTATGATCAACTGCTTCCATAAGAACCCGCTCATTGAATCCAAGCCAGCTTAATTCCCGGTTGTTAAAATGCTCTGGTTTATCTAAATTCTCTATTTTTGGATCCAAACATTTTCAGCCCCTTGCCTTTTATCTGTCTTTCAGTTTCTCCTCAAGATAACGTTTTGATCGTGTGAAGGTCTTTTCTTAGCTGAATAAATGTCAGGGAGATCGGCTGTTTAACAGCTTTAGCTAAATGTTTCTTTTGTTTTTCTGCCTGATTTTCTTCCGCCAGTGTATTACCTGCTGCATAAAGAATTATTTCAAGCTCTTGAAGATGATTATTTATCTCGATTTTCTTAATAATATTTCGCTTGGAACCATTTAAGCTGTAGGCGAATTTTAAAAGAGCTCCAAGTTCCCTCAAACTTTGAATTTCTTCTTTCGTAAACCACTTATCGAAAGGTCTAAGATATTGCTGCATAGCAGATTTGCTTTTAAATGATGCAATTGCAGCTATCTTTACGCGATCCTCGTGAAGTACACCGTCAATCGATCGGTTGGCTAATATATAAAAGGTATGCTCGCTGCTTGAGTCTGAATCAATATATTCACCGAGATAATATAAGCAGGAAGCTTTTTTTAGTAATTCCAAATCCTCGTGACTATAGGCCAGCACACCATTTTCAGTTAACTTATAATACAGTTGTTCTGCAATAAACTTTATCTGCTCAGCGTTTTGTTTCGTAATTGAATAGTCAAAGAAAAGTTCTTTTAAGCTATTTTGAAATACATGTTCTTTATTTAGCGGTGCATCCAGCTGGTTCATCAGTTCCTTAAGTACTAAACCATCCCGCAGTCCTTTTCTGCTGAACAAAAACCCAGTTGCCTGAACCGTGTCAAAAAGCTGACAAAAAACCTGAGACGCCGGGGCAATAATGTCGATTCTGTCATTTGACAAGCCTTCCAGCTTTTCGAGATCATTGTAATCCATATCAATAATCTGATTGCGCAGAGAAAACAATGACTCCTTTGACATCCAATACTGATGAACGCCGGCAATAGGATACGCCTTGAGCTGCTGGTCAATTTGAGCTATATTTCTGGCACTTCCCCCAATTGCGACAATTGGAACTTTTTTATTTTCCAGCCAGGGTAAACTGCGAAACTGATCGTTTAAAAATTCAGTTAATTCCGCGCGCTCCAATGCAGTTAACACTTCATTTTTCATAAATTCTTTTTTTAATGATACAACACCAAATGGAAAACTATGAGAATATTTTAGCTGCTTTTGTTCAAAATAGGTTATTTCGGTACTGCCTCCGCCCATATCAATTGTAATGCCCGACAATACAGGTGTGCTGTGGACAACCGCTAAAAAACCGTAGTAGGCTTCTTCTTCTTCTGTCAAAATCGATATTTCAAAATTTGTCTTTATCCTGACTCTTTGGATAATCTCATGACTGTTGGCCGCTTGTCTGATAGCTGCAGTTGCCGCTATTCGAAGGTCAGTAATTTTATGATGTTCAATGATTTCCTTAAATCCCTCAAGTGTAGTGATTAATAATTGAATTCCCTCTTCCCTCATTTCATTAGTCGGGGTTAAATAGCCTCTTAGTCTTGCAACTGTTTTTATATTTTCGACTTCTTTCATTCCTTTATTTACTTCGTAGTCATAAATAACAAGCCGTATCGTGTTTGATCCAATATCAATCACAGCTGTCTTCAATCTCATTTATACCATCTCCAAAGTCAGTAAATAGTGTATTATAATTATAATTGACCGTATCAATTGACGCTACTTTCTTCCTGTCCAAGGGTCCGCTCTTTTCAAAAGAATGGTAACAGGCTATACTTTAACAAACCAACTAACTTTCTAAAGGAATGATGATATGAGTGAACAGGAACCATCCAATAAGTTGAGCTCTTCAATCTCTCAAGCGATTTTCACAGTAAACAAGCACGCAAAAACAGCTTCAAATCCAAAGTATCTATATCATTTAAAAAAAGAAGCCCTTACCAAATTAATTAAAGAAAATAAAGCAAAAAAAATAGGCCTTCAATTTTCAAATAACCCAGGCCTTAGTCAGCAGCGGTCTGATGTACTTGTAGAATGCGGAGACTATATGTTTCATATCCCTCCAAGGAAAGAAGACTTCAACTCACTTCCCCACTTAGGTAAATTGACAGAATCATTTAGAAATCCGAAGACGAGAATGGGATTGCGCGAAGCTAAAACAATCCTGGAATCCTATACCGGCTTAAAAGACGTTTCTTCTTCCCCTCCTAAAAACCGGACATACCAAAAACCCGTTTTTAAACGTCTTGGTGAATAGCTGTAAAAAGGAATTTGCTCTGCTGTAGTCCAAAGCCTTCAAAAGTCCAAAGAACATGGGACAAGCCGGTAACCTTACATGCACAATAAAACGACCGATCATTGTTGCCTATTCAGCAAAAAAAGCCCTTACGAATCTCTTGTTCGTAAGGGCTTTTCACTGGGTTAAATCAAGATTTATGCGTTATTTTTTGTCGTCTACACCAAGTACACGGTTAAGGCGTTTTCTGAGCATTTTCATGCCGCTCCCGCCCGCCTGGAAGTGGCGAAGCTGTCCTTCACTGTCAAACACATAATATGCTGGTACATACTGATTATCGAAAGCATCTGTAAGTTTATGATCGCCATCTACAAAAACCGGCTGTGAAATATCATGTTCCTTCGCCGTTTTTTCAATGACATGAACATCAAGGTCATCTTCTGAACGCGGCATATGGACCGCCACAACATTTAGTTCATTTTTATATTCATCACGCAATTCATTAATATCGGGCATTGCTTCTTTACACAAGTGGCAGCTCACTGACCAAAAATGAATCAAAGTAGGTTTTTTTCCAACAAGATCACTTTTTGATACTTTACCGTTTAGCCACTTTGTTGCACCGTCTAATTCTGGCAATTGTTCTCTTAATTTCATGTATTGTATCCTCCTTAAGCAATAGCGTATTCAATTTTTTATTAACTTATTCATTAGCAGGATATAAGTGCCTGCCTGGCACTTACTTTAAAATGATTCTTAAAAAACACATTTTCTATTATAGAAATGACTACTATAATAGTCAAGCAATACGCAAATGCAGGAGTTTTTTAATCCGGCTGTTTAACTCTTAAAAGAATAAGCAAACCGGCAACGGACATCACAATTAAAGAAGACATGGCCGCTCTGCTCGCCAGATCACCATATTCACGCAAGTTGAGCGTTATTGTACCGTAAATGAGCGGTCCAATAATGGATGAAACCTTTCCTGAAAATGCAAATAAACCGAAAAACTGCCCTCTTTTTTCCTCAGGCGTTAACTCCACAATCAATGTTCTTGATGTAACCCACATTGAACCCAGCGCGATGCCGATTAAGCATCCTGCCGCCCAAAACATCCATTGCGCTGCAGCTAAAGCAGCGATCGTTAATGCGGTTATCATAATAATCGCTACGATAATAATGGCATTTTTTGAACCGATTTTTTTTGTTATAAAACCGAACAAAAATGAACCCAGAACCGCTGCAATAGTCGATACAAAATAAAGAATGATAAATTGACCGCTGTTGAACCCTACTACCGCAGTTGCATATATTGCCATAATGGCAATAGTTGTAGCAATTGCATCGTTAAGAAAAAAATACGCGATCATAAAAGTAAAAATATTTTTAAACCGCTTCACTTCTTTAAAGGTTGCATAGATCTCCTTGTATCCTGAAATAAACGTGCTTTTTTTCCTGCTTCCCTGTTTTTTTGGAGGATCTTTAAGGAAAATAAATAGCGGCAGGGAGAACAATAAATATAAAACTGCTGTAGGAATAAATGCTTGCTCTGGGCTTCCTTCCTGTACAAATAAATATACGGATAATCCTACTATGGTTCCCAAATAACCGACTGCCACCCCGAAACCGGAGATAAGCGGCATTTCTTCTTTTGTGCCCAGATCGCTCATCATTGTGTCATAAAACACCAGGGAACTGTTAAAGAAAAACTTAGCAATCACAAACATAATGACAACTAAAAATAGCGATGCAGGCAAACCAAACCATTCTGTACTGGTATTGAGCGTTGCAAATATCCCCATTAGAAAAGTTCCAATAATCGAAATCGATGCAAACCAGACAATGTACTTCTTTTTCTGTCCCTTCTGATCAATCCAAACCCCATAAAGAGGAGAAAAAACAACAAGAAAAAAACTTGCCAGTGCATTGGCATAGGATATAAATGTACTCGCAACCTGATTCATTTCCTCACTGGTGCCGATTGTTGAGTCCAGATAAAAGGGAAAAAAGACAGTGTTTATGTTTGATGAAAAAATGGTATTTGCAAAATCATATAAAGCCCACGAAAGTATAGGCAGCGTTAAGTACAACTTCCATCCGCTCCTGGGCACCTGCTGATTCGTGTGATTTCCCTTTTGCATGATACTCCCCCATTTGTTATACAATTGTTATGAATTTTACGTTAAATCCTCCTTAAAAATGAACTTTTAACATTTTTTTCTTTATGTATATTCTATCTCAAAGGATTTTATATTTATAGCAAAAAAAAAGAGAACAGCTTTTACTCTGTTCTCTTTTTTCGGTTTCCAATACCATTCCCATTTAAGCAATTTAGTTTGTTAAACGCAGCTGTTGAATATACACTTAAGACGTTCCGCTTCAAGCGTGGTTAACGACGAGCTCTCTTCAGTTCACGGTGCGCAAATATCAATAACCTAGTTCAACAGATCTAATCATTTTATAAAAATACGTCTTCGTTTCTTTTTTTGCGACCTGGAGAAACGAAGCCACCCGATTTTGCGGAAAACAAAAAACATAGCAATGGCGATAAAACCCATGACACCTAATACAATAAAGTATCCATTCTCAAATTCCAGTTCGGGTATGTTTATAAAATTCATACCGTATAAGCCTGCGATAAATGTCAGCGGCATAAAAATTGTGGTAATGACAGTTAACGTCATCATGATATTATTCATTTTATCTGAACTGACTGAGATGTAATTGTCACGGATATCAGAAGAAAATTCTCGATACGATTCAAGCATTTCAACAAGTTTTAATACATGATCATATACATCCTGAAAATAAAGCTGCTGCTCTTTATCAAGAGAAGTATTGGGTGTATTTAATAATCGGTAAAGTAAATCTCTTGTTGGAATGAGTGAACGCCGCAATTTTTGCATATCGTGTCTTACATCAAATAAACGGTCCATTACATCATGTGATGAATTCTCATCCGTCAGTTCTTCTATCTGATTTAGGTGGTCTTCAATTCCGTAAACATACGGAAAATATTCATCTGTGATCGTGTCAACCATTGTGTGAACAAGATCGACAGGGTCCTCATGATCATCCAGCTTTTCGCCTCGTTTCAGTTTTTCCCACATATTATCTACAGCTTCCAGCTCATCTCTATGGAACGTAACGACAAGTTTATCACTCACAAATATATCCAGTTCCAGTGCATCATATGTACTTTTTGAAAGACTGTGAAGCAATAAAAACAGGTAGCCATTGTATTTGTCCATTTTTGGCCGCTGATGCCCTTTTTCAATACAATCCTCAATGGCAAGCGGATGAAAATTAAATGCATTTGAAAGCTCTTCCTCTTCTTTTACAGTGGGACGATTAAAATCCACCCAAAACCACTTAATCGCTTGATCATGTATCTTTGATAGCGGAAAGTCATAAATTATACTGCCATCATGCTGCATTGCAAATGTTCTAATCATCGCTTTCTTCCTTTCTTACCCGTTACCTATGCTTTATCCTGTTTTTAATCTATTTAATCCTTTTAATCTATTTTCTTTCACCGACATGCCTTTATTTCCCGAAAGTGATAAACTATCCTAGAACAAGTTATGAAGGGAAGATTAAATAGACCCATGATTAATGATAATGTAAAAGAATTACAACTATCTGGTATAAGACAATTTTTCAATCGAATTCAGCACATAGAGGGTATGATTTCATTAACAATCGGACAGCCGGACTTTGATACCCCACAGCACATAAAAAACGCAGCAATAAAAGCAATTAATGAGAATTATACTTCCTATACACATAATGCCGGGTTTATTGAGCTGCGCCAGGCAATTAGTAAATTTATGGAAGTCAAATATGGGCTGAATTATAATCCGGAAACAGAAATTATCGTTACAAACGGAGCCTCACAGGCGATTGATACATCTCTTAGAACCATCTTATCCGCCGGTGACGAAGTAATTCTGCCCAGTCCTGTTTATCCCGGCTATACCCCGATTATCAAGCAGTGTAATGCCACACCTGTTTTTATCGATACGACCAGCAGCGGGTTCAAAATAACTGCTGCCCAGATTGACACAGCGGTCACAGCAAACACCAAATGCATTATTTTACCTTACCCTTCAAATCCGACTGGCGTCAGCCTTACAAAAGAAGAATTAGAAGAAATTGCCCAAGTGGCCATTAAACATGATCTTTTAATTATTGCAGACGAAATCTACAGTGAACTCGTTTATGACCGTCCGCATGTATCCATTGGCATCATGGCCAAAGAAAGAACAATTATTATCAACGGTCTGTCCAAATCACATGCTATGACCGGCTGGCGAATCGGAGTGCTCCTTGCCCCTGAATGGCTTTCAAAAGAATGCATCAAGGTACACCAGTACAACGTTTCCTGTGCATCCTCAGTCTCCCAAAAAGCGGCTGTTGAAGCCTTTACAAACGGTATTGATGATGCTTTGCCAATGCGCGGGGAGTATGAGAAGAGACGCAGGTTAACAGGAGATTTATTGAGAGAAAATGGATTTACAACAATCGAACCTGATGGAGCGTTTTATTATTTAGCAGGTATCCCCTCTGATTTGAATTCGTTCGATTTCGCGGTTAAGCTTGCCGAAGAAGCAAAAGTAGGTGTTATTCCCGGAACAGCCTTTGATCCCAATGGGGAGGGATATGTAAGAGTTTCCTACGCTTGTTCAGAAGATAACATTATAGAGGCTTTTAAAAGAATTAAGAGGTTTCTAAATAATAATTAATTTTTTAATTGGCTATACAAACTGAATAAGCTGCGACATAACTCCAAAAGTTATGCCGCAGCTTATTTTAATTGCAAAGATGAGGTGAACGGAGCGGAAGGTGGCGACTCCTGCAGGATTTGACGGCAAGCTGAGACCCCGCAAGGCGAAGCCTGAGGAGGCTCAGCGCCGTCCCTGCGGAAAGCGTCCGCCTGAAGCGCAGTGAACCGGTTAGAGGAGGCTGAGACACATTTGTCCCAGTCCATTGTTAATTAATATAATGTTTTATTAGAACCTGAGTTCCGTTATCACTGTACCCTTCTGAAGAAATCTCATTGTAAAGAGAGCAGGCAAGATCAAGCCCAGGCAAATTCAGATCCATTCGTTTTGCTTCTTCAATTGCTATATTTAAATCTTTAATGAAATGGCGCACATAAAAGCCCGGTTCATAATCTTCCTTAAGCATTCTTGGAGCTAAGTTGGACAAAGACCAGCTGCCTGCCGCTCCATTTGCTATGCTTTTTAATACATGATCTAAATTTAAACCAGCCTTTTTAGCATAAGCAAGCGATTCACATACTCCTATCATAGTGGAGGCAATGACAATTTGGTTGCTCATTTTAACATGCTGCCCAAACCCTGCTGGCCCGTGATAAATGATATTACTGCCAAACAACTCTAAAATCGGCAAAATTTCTTCAAATGTCGACTGCTCCCCTCCTGCCATGATAGAGAGTGTTGCATTTCTTGCTCCAACGTCCCCTCCAGAAACCGGGGCATCGATCGTGGACAGGCCATGATTTGATGCAATGAGTGCGATTCTATTAGCAAGACTCGGCGTAGACGTGGTTAAATCTACTAAAACAGCTCCCTCTTTTGCGTTCGTAATGAGCCCATCTTCATTCAAATACAGTTCTTCCACATCTTTTGGATAGCCTGCCATCGTAAAAATCAAATTACAGGATTTTGCTATTTCAGCAGGAGAGTCCTTCCATACTGCTCCTTTTTCGATCAGAGGTTCTGCTTTAGATTTTGTACGACTGTAGATTAATACATCTTGCTGTGCATTGAGTAAATGACTTATTACGCCAGATCCCATAACACCGGTTCCAATAAACCCTATTTTCCATTTAGTCAAGACTATCCCTCCTATACTTTGTATCTACTTTATTCTGACTCTTCTTTTTAAAAATTGCAAACAATGGCATAATAGAGAATAAGTGAAATAAGTCGAAGGGTGGGTTTATGTGAGAAAGGATTTTTTTATCATTAATGAAAGAAGTCGGCATTCCATATCGATTCGCAACTATTCACATGATGACATTGAAGATCTAATCCGAATTCAAAGGGAAGCATTCCCTCCCCCTTTTCCGAAAGAGCTGCTGTTTCAGCCCGATCACATTTTGCAGCACATCGAGCGCTTCCCACAAGGCGCACTTTGCGTTGAGGTTGATCATCAATTAGCAGGTTCTCTTACATGCCTTGTCGTCAATCTTAAGTATGGGCAAAAACACACCTGGAAAGAAATAACAGATTCAGGATATATAAGAAATCATCAGCCTGGCGGGAATACCCTTTATGTAGTTGATTTATGTGTCTCGCCAGCATTCCGTGGCTTTGGCATTGGAAAAGAACTCTTAAGAGCAGCATACGAAACTGTCGTTCACCTTGACCTTGACCGTCTTGCGGGAGGAGGCAGAATGCCCGGATACTCTAAAGTGGCTCATCAAATGACTGCAGAAGATTATTTCCAAAAAATTAAGTACGGGGATTGCCATGATCCAGTTATTACTTTCTTATTAAAATGTGGAAGAGTTCCTGTAGAGCTGTTACCGAATTATATTGAGGATGAGGAATCATTAAATTGGGCAGTGTTGATGGAGTGGAAAAATCCATTTAAACATCTTTAATAAACAGATTTTTTACATAAAAAAGGAACCAGATAATGGGGGTTATCTGGTTCTAAAAAGGGAAATCAGAATGAAAAAGTATGCTTGTACTATCTATATCGTTCCCCTTTTGCACAAGTTTATTCATTCTTTATATTACAGTTTGATTACATTTTAATAGTGTTTTTTACAACTGAAATAACTTCTTCATTAGTTGAAAGATTAAGGACTTCTTCTGCTAATGCTTCCATATCCTGTTTAGACAGATTTTTCAGCTGGGCGCGTGCAGGCAGAATCGAAGTGGCACTCATCGAAAATTCATCAAGACCTAATCCCAAAAGGATCGGAATGGCAATTTCGTCTCCGGCCATTTCTCCGCACATACCCGTCCACTTGCCTTCTTTATGGGATGCATCAATTACCATCTTAATTAAACGCAGAATAGATGGGTTATATGGCTGATACAGGTATGACACGCGTTCATTCATGCGGTCAGCCGCCATCGTGTATTGAATTAAATCATTTGTTCCAATACTGAAGAAATCTACTTCTTTAGCGAACTGATCTGCAAGCACCGCAGTCGAAGGAATCTCTACCATGATTCCAATTTCAATATTTTCCGATACCTTAATTCCTTCTTGCAGCAGCTCCTCTTTAACTTCTAAAAGAATCGCTTTTGCATTTCGGAATTCGGTAAGGTTTGAAATCATTGGGAACATAATTTTAAGATTTCCATAAACACTTGCTCTTAATAACGCACGAAGCTGAACCTTGAACAAGTCTTGTTCTTCTAAGCATAGACGAATTGCTCTAAAACCAAGAAAAGGATTCATTTCATGTGGAAGGTTAAGGTACGGCAGCTCTTTATCTCCGCCGATATCCAGTGTTCTTACAACCACAGGTTTGCCGCTCATGCCTTCAAGCACCGCTTTGTATGACTCAAACTGCTCCTCCTCTGTCGGAAGCTCATTTCGTCCCATATAAAGAAATTCAGTGCGGTAAAGACCAATGCCTTCTCCGCCATTGTTACGAACTCCTTCAAGATCTGCAGGAGTACCGATATTGGCAGCTAGCTCCACGTGATGTCCGTCTTTAGAAACAGATTCTTCATCAACCAGCTTGGCCCACTCTGCTTTTTGATCAGCAAACTTGCTTGATTCGTGGTTATAACGTTCAACAATTTCTTCCGTAGGGTTAATATGCACTTCCCCATTTAATCCATCAACGATGACAAGATCTCCATTTTGAATTTCAACAGTTGCTTCTTTCGTACCAACAACTGCTGGAATTTCCATAGAACGGGCCATTATTGCAGAATGGGAAGTACGTCCACCAATATTAGTAGTAAACCCTTTAACAAATTCTCTGTTAAGCTGTGCTGTATCAGAAGGTGTTAAATCATCCGCAATAACAATAACTTCCTCAGAGATCATGCTCGGGTTTAATACTTTCACACCTAAAAGGTGAGCCAGTACGCGTTTTGTTACGTCACGGATATCTGCAGCTCTTTCTTTCATATATTCGTTATCCATTTGTTCAAACATCATAACAAACATATCTGCTGTTTCTTTCAAAGCAGCTTCAGCATTAACAGAGTCCTGTTTAATTTTATCTTCAATCGGACTTACTAACTCCGGATCACTCAAAACAAGAAGGTGAGCTTCAAAGATCGCAGCCTTGTCTTCGCCAAGTTCAACCTTGGCACGATCCCGAATTGCTTCAAGTTCTGAACGTGAAACAGACATCGCTTGTTGAAAGCGCTCAATTTCCTGTCCAGGGTTGTCCACTACAGTTTGCTCAAATGACAAATCAGGCTCTACTAGACGGTAGGCCTTTGCAATTGCTATGCCGCTTGAAGCTGCAGTTCCTTTTAGTATAGAAGACATTTTTTACGCCAAACCTTCGCTGTGAAGTGTTTCTTCAAGGCTTGTTAAGGCTTCCTGCTCATCGCTTCCATCAGCATGGATAATGATATCTGCATCTTTGCCGACACCTAAAGACATTACACCCATGATTGATTTTAAGTTAACTTTTTTACCTTTATATTCAAGTTGAACATCAGAATCAAACTTGCTTGCAGTTTGAACCAATAGTGTTGCCGGACGTGCGTGAATTCCTGTTTCTGCCTTAACTGTAAATTGCTTTTGAGCCATATTAATCTTCTCCTTTTAACTTGTATTTACAACATCACCATATTAAATTAACGAATTCAACACTTGACGTCAATATAAGAATTTATATTTATTAACATGATGAGTTTGTTATTTTCTCTCTTAAGAAATAAGAATAGCATGTAAGCCCCTGAATCACAACGAATTTGCTATTGTTAACACTGACTCGTAAGTGTTTATTTAATAAAATGACAAATTGTTCATGTTTAAGCTAATTTTTCTTTCAATATTAGAGTTAAAACATATCCGTATTTTCTTTCTTATCTGAAACTTATTATGCGCCATTAATGTTCATAGATCATTTTGCGGGTCATGCCGCCATCAATGATTAAATTCTCTCCAGTAATAAAATTATTTTGAGGATCTGTTAAAAATACACATGCCCTAGCAATATCGGCCGGCTTGCCTACGCGATTTGATAAATGCTGGCTATGATCAACTTCTCTAAGCTCCTGGTAATTTTCCGTTTCGATCCAACCCGGACTGATCGCGTTTACTGTAATGTTTTTTACGCTAAACGTGACAGATAAAGAGTGGGTTAAAGCATGAATGCCACCCTTTGATGCAGAATAGGCCTCTGTATTATCCTCAGACATAAAGGCTCTGGAAGAACACATATTTACAATAGAGCCATTTTCCATATACCTTGCAGCCTCACGTGAACAATAAAAAACACTTGATAAGTTGCTGTTTATTACTGACAGCCAGTCCATTTCTGATACTTCCCATATGGATTTAAATTCAGATTTCCCGGCATTATTAATTAATACATCAATTTTCCCCATCTCAGCAGAAATGGTCTTAAACAGCGTTTCAACTTCGCTCAGCCTGCCCACATCACAAGTATGGGCAGATGCTTTTATACCTTTTCCTTTTAGCGTATTCACTTCCTGTATTAACTTCTCTTCATTAATATCAACTAAGTGAACATGTTCTCCCAGAGAACCATACATTTTAGCCACTTCTAAACCGATCCCGCTCGCTGCCCCGGTTACAACCACTGTTCTTTGCCCAATCATGTCATCCCTCCTTTTAGCTTCTTGGTTCCTCTAAATATTCAAAAATAACATGGCCGTTCCTTCTTGCTGTTCCCTTAAAGCGTTTAAAATCATCTTCTTTAACCAGCACGTCTCTAAATACAGAAAAATCCTCTTTTGAAATGCGAAGTTCATTTATTGAGTTTTCTCTTAACTGATTTAATAAATGATGTACCTCTTCCTCATTCAACTTAATCACTCCTATTGACCTTATTGGTTTTTACTATAATGAAATGTCCAGATTAGGACAAGTAAACATGTTTTAGACGATTGTAAATAGGAACGATACTATTTACTCTATAAACATAGCTTCTTTTTTGATAGAATGATCTTTATGTTTTCGCAATCCATCCTTAAACAATGATATGATAATTATAGGAGGCACAACTTATGACTAAACAAACCTGGTGGCTGATAGGCAGTATGCTGGTCATTCACCTGCTAATGTATATTACATTTATTGATAATAATATTTTTTGGTATCTGTATTCCGGCACAGCTTTAGTGATGATTGCCCTAAGCATTACATCATCGGAGCTGGATGAACAAATGCCCATGCAGCCGCATTTGATCAAAGGAATCGCTTCTGGAGTTCTTATGTATGGACTCTTTTTTATTGGCTACACCTTATTCACCTGGCTTCCGGGAGAAGTTGATCAAACCATTTCAAATCTTTTCTACCAGCTTAAACCCCAAAACGCTTGGCAGCTGGCCGTATTGATTTTAATTATTATTCCTGCAGAAGAAATATTCTGGAGAGGATTCATCCAGCGAAACCTGCATCAATACTTTTCTTCTCCAATCAGTATATTGATAACAGCTGTACTCTCAGGATCGGTTTTCTATTTTTCAGGAGAATGGATTTGGATGGCTGCAGCATTTGCAGGAGCAATATATTGGGGCATCTTATATGCATGGAAACGCAGTATTCCAATGCTTATTTTATCCCACTTAACCTTTGACCTGTTATTCTTCTATTTAATTTTCTTTTAATTTGCACTTCAGCTTGCTGCCAATGGAATAAACAATGTTTCTTTTGGATCAACACAATTCACTCCTTATTATTAAACTTGAACTGGAAAATGCCTCTGCTTTCGTGGAGAGGCATTTTCCTTTTTAATTACCCTCAAAAATGGTGAAAACATAAGTGAAAACATAAGATAACAGCTCAGTTGAATTCCTCCCGCTGGAGCAACAACCCTTCCCGCCAAGGCCTATGTGGCTTCTTAAATTTTTTTAAGCAAAATACTTGAAAGTCAGTAAAGGTCAAATTATACTATTTGTAGAAGGTCAATAATAGTCAAATAAGCAGATAAATAGACAGCAGCATAATGGTCAGATACAATGACGAAACATTTAAAATAATGCACAACTAAAAGGAGGAGTCACAATGATTTGTGAAAAATGTCAATCAAATCAAGCGAATGTTCAGCTACGTCTTCAAGTTAATAGTCAGCAGCAGGATTTCAATTTGTGCTCCAATTGTTATAGAGAAGAAAAAGCAAAATTACATTCTGCTATGAATGGTCAAAGCAAGCCATCTAATGAATCACCGATTGATGACTTTTTATCATCATTTAACCAAGGAAACAGTGAATCAAAAAACAGTTCCGCATCTGCCCATAAAAAACAAGGTTTATTAGAAGAATACGGACGTAATATTTCGCATCTAGCCAAAGCTGGATTAATTGATCCTGTGATCGGCCGTGATAAAGAAATTGATCGCATGATTGAAGTATTAAACCGCCGCAATAAAAATAACCCTGTATTAATCGGTGAACCCGGTGTCGGTAAAACAGCGGTAGCAGAAGGTTTAGCTACACGTATTTCCGATGGCACTGTTCCGGCTAAACTTAAATCGAAAGAAGTTATCCTGCTGGACGTTGCCTCCCTTGTATCCAATACCGGAATCAGAGGGCAGTTTGAAGAACGAATGAAGAATTTAGTTTCAGAATTGCAGTCCAGAAAAAACGTTATTCTATTTATCGATGAGATTCACCAGATTGTAGGAGCGGGCTCTGCAGAAGGATCAATGGATGCAGGTAATATTCTCAAACCTGCACTGGCTAGAGGTGAACTGCAGCTGGTGGGTGCTACCACTTTGAAGGAATATCGTAAAATTGAAAAAGATGCTGCGTTAGAGCGCCGGTTCCAGCCAATTCAAGTTAATGAACCTTCTACTGTAGAAGCACTTTCGATTTTAGAGGGTCTGGCACCACGCTATGAAGACTTTCATGAGGTGAGTTACAGCAAGGAAGCGCTGGAGGCAGCAGTAAGTCTGTCTCACCGTTATATTCAGGACCGATTCCTGCCGGATAAGGCCATTGACCTTCTGGATGAATCGGGTTCAAAACTTAATCTGACGATTGACAGCAGCGATCATGTTGCTATTAATGCCCGTTTAAAGGAAATTCACATTGAAAAGCAAAGAGTGTTAAAAGATGAGGATTACGAAACAGCTGCTAAACTCCGCGACGAGGAGGAACAGCTTGAAGAGCGTCTTAAACAGGATGAATCCTCTGAAAGACCAACTGTAACCAAACAGGTTATCCAGCATCTTATTGAGCAAAAAACAGGAATTCCTGTTGGGAAACTGGAAGATGATGAACAGACAAAAATGCAGCGTTTGGAAAGCAGCTTAAATGAAAAAGTGATCGGACAGCAGGAAGCTGTAAAAAAAGTAGCCAAAGCTGTACGCAGAAGCCGTGCCGGATTAAAATCCAAAAATCGTCCAACCGGATCATTCCTTTTTGTCGGACCTACAGGTGTAGGTAAAACGGAACTTTCCAAAACTTTGGCTGCTGAATTATTCGGCTCTAAAGACCATATGATCCGTTTAGATATGAGTGAGTATATGGAAAAACACAGTGTAGCCAAACTAATTGGTTCACCTCCAGGATATGTAGGCCATGACGAAGCCGGTCAGCTGACAGAGAAAGTTCGCCGGTCACCTTACAGCATTATCCTGCTGGACGAGATTGAAAAAGCGCATCCGGATGTTTTGCATATGTTCCTGCAAATTATGGAAGACGGCCGTTTGACTGACAGTCAGGGCCGCACCGTAAACTTTAAAGACACTGTTATTATTATGACCAGCAACGCTGGCGTAGGCATGAAAAAGCAAGCTGTAGGATTTGGTTCAAATGAAGCTCTTAATGAAGCAAATCTTCTTGATTCGTTAAGTGATTTCTTTAAGCCTGAATTCCTGAACCGTTTTGACAGTATTATTGAATTCTCATCATTACAAAAAGATGATCTTCTGCAGATCATTGATATTATGATTGAAGAGCTGGATGTAACCATTGCAGAGCAGGATATGAAAATCCAAATTACTCCTGAGGCAAAAGAAAAACTGGCCGAGCTCGGCTACCATCCATCCTTCGGTGCACGTCCGCTAAGACGCGCCCTTCAAGAGCATATTGAAGATGGAATTACTGATTATATGTTTGACCACCCTGAAGTTAAATCACTGCAGGCTGCTGTAGAAGAAAATCAAATCGTTATCAAAGAAGCTTAATAGAAAAAGAGGTATCAGCCAAATTTGGCTGGTACCTCTTTTATTTTAGAGCTTTTGGTCATCCACAGAATTCAGCCACTGTTCAATGGAATCAACTACAGATTTAATGCTCCCTTCCTCAAATGGCGATAATAGCTTCGCTTCATTTAAGAGCGCTGTAAAAGATTTTGATCCACCCAATGAACACAGATGCAAATAATCTTTCCAGGCATCCTGATAATTTTCTCTTGAACGCTTCCAGAATTGAAATGCACAAATCTGAGCCAAAGTATAATCAATATAATAAAAAGGCACTTCATAAATATGACCCTGACGCTGCCATACCCCTCCTTCTTCTAAATACGGATGGCCTCCATAATCACGATGCGGAAGATACACCTGTTCGATCTTTCGCCAGGCAGCTTTTCGCTCTGCTGGCGTCATTTGAGGATTTTCGTATATGACATGCTGGAATTCATCCACCGCGACACCATACGGCAAAAATTCCAGTCCACCGCTTAAGTGGGCAAACTTATATTTTTCAGTTTGATCACCAAAAAATGATTCCATCCACGGCCATGTAAAAAACTCCATACTCATGGAATGGATCTCAGCTGCCTCATGGGTCGGCCAGATGTACTCAGGTATGTCAATATGCCTGCTGGAATAGACCTGGAACGCGTGCCCAGCCTCATGCGTTAATACATCAATGTCACCCGAAGTGCCGTTAAAATTCGAGAAAATAAATGGGGATTGATAATCCTCAATAAAAGTACAATACCCACCTGCTTCTTTGCCTTTTTTAGCTTCCAAATCCATTAACTTATGCTCTGTCATAAACGTAAAAAATTCGTTTGTTTCAGGAGATAGCTCTTCATACATCTTCTTGCCATTTTCTACAATCCATTCGGGGGACCCCTGCGGAGTGGCATTTCCTGTAAGAAAAGATAATGGCTCATCCCAGAACATCAGCTTTTCAACACCAATTCTTTTTTGCTGGCGTTCTCTCAGTTTAGTGACGAGCGGCACAATGTAATCTCTGACCTGATCACGAAATTTTTTTACCATTTCAGCATCGTAATCAATGCGAAGCATACGGACATAACCAAGCTCTACAAAATTTTTGTATCCAAGGCTGGTAGCAATCTCATGGCGAACTTTAACAAGATCATCATATAGGGAATCAAACTTTTCTTCATGCTCTTTATAGAAATCATAGTTAGCAAATGTCGCAGCTTTTCGTGTATCTCTGCTGGTGGATTCTGAATAAGGATACAATTGAGCGAGCGTCAACTTTTCTCCATTAAATTCCACTTCTGCAGAAGCAACTAATTTGGAATAAGCAGACGTTAGTTTATTCTCTTTTTGTAAAAGCGAAATTACCTCGGGTGAAAATGCCTTTATAGAAAAGTCCGCTAAATTAAATAACTGGCTTCCCCACCTGTTTTCAAGCTCTGTTCGCCATTTGGAATTAACAAGTGCACGATAATATTCTGTCTCAAGTTCTTTTAATTGAGGTTCTACTTCATCAAAATAATCTCTCTCTTTTTGGTAAAATTCATCATTTGTATCGATCGAAGCTCTTATGTAGGCAATATTGAATTGTGTTGATAACCTGTTGCGAAATTTATTCATTTCCTTGATCGCCTTTGTCTGTTCTTCAACAGACTTTGCTTCCTTAAAATGAGTTAAGCGTATATTAAATTGTTGTTTTTCTTCATCAAATACGGGCCGTTTGTATGTATACTGATCAAATGTTTTCATGGAATTCCCCTCCCCTTTTTATTACTAATTCGATCTATACGCTTATTTCCCTTCTTTTTTCATATAAAAAACTGCTGCATGATTTTGCAGCAGTTTTTTATATAAAGTCTTATTAATATGAAAGGTCTTTTATGGATAAGCCCAGTTTTTTCAGTATATCAATCGCCTGCTGCTGTTCCTCTGAACTTAACACAGCCATTACTTCATGGAGGTTTTTTTCGTGGTTAGGGAAGATACCAGCCATAAAAGCATTCCCTTCTTCTGTCGTCTCGGCATATGTTACTCTGCGGTCATCCGGTGAAGCAATTCGTTTTATGTAACCTTTTTTTTCAAGTTTATCGACAACATAAGTGATGCTTCCGCTCGCTAACAAAATTTTGCCGCCAATTTTCTGAAGCGGCTGCTTCCCTTTATGATACAGCAATTCAAGTACAGCAAATTCCGTTGGATTCAGTCCTTGTTCCTGAATAAACCGATTGCTCATTTCGTTCATAGACTTATAAGCCCGGGAAAGTACTATAAATAATTTTAATGATTGTTTGTAATCTGTTGATTCAGTCATCCACGTCAGTCCTTTGTAAGATTCACTCTGTATATTAGTATAGCGACTGCTGTTAAAAGAAGTCAATCATATCATTTGTCCCGAGTTGATTACGGTAAAGTTATTATTAACCTCTGCTGTTATCTGCTTTTTTTGTTCCAGATCCTCTGCTAATAACTCCGCCATATCAGTCAGGATTTCCCGGACTACGGGTTTCCCCTTAAACATCGAGTAGTCCCCTCCCCCTCCTGCTCTGTAATGATTCATTACGACATGATAAGGCTCCTCACAGCCATCTTTAAACTGCAGGTCAATAATGCGTTCCCCTACTGGCTTTGCTACATCAATTGTGTAATTGATTCCTTCCCACATATCATAGTTATAATGTTTGGGTTTTGGTTCTTCATATCTTGTGTTTACGGCAATATTATTATTTTCATCTAGACTGAAATAAGCAGCTGATTGTTCCAGTGCTTTTTTTATATCCTCTTTAGTGAGTTCAAGTACGGTCAGGGTATTTGGATAAATATAATTAGATACAATATCTCTCATGGTCACGTTTTGAGGAAAACCTTTTGAGAAATTGTTAAATAATGCAGTATTCGATATTGAAACATTCGCAGCTTTCATCTGCACTCTGTTAATCCATTCAATCATGGGATGTTCCTTTACTCTTGCCTCCATTGGGTTGCTGATCATCATATCCCCTTTAATTTCCCCCAGGGGGCGGTCTAACCATTTTTGTGTTTCAATTTCCTGAAAATGTATAATATCCATCACTTCCTCGTCGGCTGATTCGTTTTCCAGGGAGATAACCTCTCCTTCAATTTCCTCAACCATCCAAGAATTACCGCTTCTTTTTAATTTCACGGTTGCTCTGCCAATGCTTTGTCCGTTGCAGCCTGGCTGCATGACATATGTTTGATTAATATAAGCTGCAATACTCCGATGCTGGTGGCCGGTTAATAACAAATCAATTCCATCGATTTCCTGACATATTTGATAACCCTGATTTTCCCCGGTAAGCGGTTCGGTTGGCTCCCCTGAGGCCGGATCGCGTTCCAACCCGCCATGATAGCTGACGATTAGCAGGCCCGGTTCTTCCGTTTCATGTATAAATTGGACCCACCTCTTAGCAGACAAAAGTGCATCCTCAAAGCCCAGATTTTCAATATGCGCAGGGTTTTCCCAGTTTGGGATATAGTGGGTTGTAATTCCTAAAATCACAACTTTTACGCCATTTACTTCTTTGACGGTATAAGGATAGCCGAAATAGGATTCTTTGGTCACTTCATGTAATATGTTTGCAGACAGCCATGGAAAAAATGATTGGCTGACTGCCTTGCTGACAACACCCATGCCAAAATTAAATTCATGATTTCCAATCGTGGCGCAATCATATTGCAGATGATTCATGATCGTTATCATAGGATTAGGGAGATGATTACGGTATTTTGAATAATAATACGTAAGCGGAGTACCCTGAATCATATCTCCATTATCGATTAGCAGCAGCTCCGGGTCTTTTTCTCTCATTTTCTTTATGTATGTTGCTGCTCTGGCCATTCCAACTGGCGCTTCTGTGTTGTCTGCATATTGAATTGGAACGATGTGACCATGAACATCACTTGTTTCAAGAATGGTAATGGAAACCCGATCATGCGGCATAGTATTCATCCTTTCTTCGCAAGTAAAATTAAGTTAAGCATATCTATACGGAATTTTTCGACATTCTTATTGTTTCATATCACCGCAAATATTCCAATAGCTTCCTGCTTTAGCAACTCTCATTCATGTATGGTGTTCACATGAAAAAGTAAAGCAGTTGGCACATTGATCGGGACAAAAGCATATACTAACCTGACATTTTTAAAAATATGGTAAAGTAGTAGAAGTTCGCATTTAAAGTTTGAGAAGAAAGTAGGTTTAGCATGGATAATGTATTTGTGGGTAGTACGCTTTCTGCAATGTCAACCGGCCTTGGAGCATTGCTCGTTCTTTTCTTGCAGGGCAGCCTAACACATAAGTGGAAAGATATGTTGCTTGCATTTACAGCGGGAATTATGATGGCGGCAGCTATGCTGAGTCTGATTCCAGAAGCCATCTCTACAGGAGGATTAATTCCTGTCGCTGTGGGTTTACTAATAGGGGTTCTGGTCTTAACAACAATGGAAAAAGCCATCCCTCATATGGATTTGCACCATAACAGCAAACTGGAAATAGACCCTAAGGCAATGCTTGTCGTTGCAGCGATCACATTGCACAATATTCCTGAAGGTTTATCGGTGGGTGTCAGCTATGCACTGGATCAAAATACTGACACAGGTAATTTAATTGCATTTGCCATTGGATTGCAAAATGCCCCTGAAGGTTTTTTGGTCGCATTATTTCTGATGAACCAGAAAATGAACAAATTTAAAGCGTTCATCATAGCAACTGCAACTGGAGCAATTGAAATCGTATCAGGCCTGCTCGGTTATTACTTAACATCTTATGTAGAATTTTTAGTGCCTTACGGGCTCGCCTTTGCCGCAGGTGCCATGCTGTTTATCATTTATAAAGAACTTATTCCCGAAAGCCACGGGGATGGTTATGAAAGGCCCTCCACTTATTCTTTTATAATAGGAATTCTGTTTATGATCGCCCTAATTGAAATAATTTAAAAAGCATTTCCGAAATGGAAATGCTTTTTTATTTGATACTTATCGATCCTCTAACGACTAATGATTTTTAATGAACCTTTTAGAAGAGATTAAGCTTTTTAATTCTTTGAACTGCTTCCCTCATTCGGTCTTCGGATGTTAAAAGACCAACTCTCACATAGCCTTCGCCATAATCTCCAAATCCAATTCCCGGCGCCATGACGACATTCGCATGTTCCACAAGATAGTCAGAGAATGAAACTGAGGTAAATCCTTCAGGGACTTTAAACCATGCAAAAAAAGATCCCTTTGGCGCTCGAACTTCCCAGCCAATGGATTGAAGCTCCTGTACCAGCACATTTCTTCTTTTTTCATATGTATCTTTTAATTGCTCAGCTGCATCGTAGGAGCTTAGAAGCGCTTCTTCTGCCGCTTCTTGAATACCGCCAAATAAACTGACATGCAAGTGGTCCTGCAGAACGTCTAACGCTTCAATAACCGATGCATTGCCTACTGCAAATCCCACACGCCAACCGGCCATATTAAATGTCTTGGACAGAGTATAAATTTCAATTCCGGTTTCTTTCGCTCCATCAGATTGTAAAAAACTTGGCGGCTTCACGCCATCAAAACCAATCGATCCATAGGCAAAGTCATGCACGACACAAATATCGTGCTGATTGGCAAACTGGACGGTTTCATCAAAAAAAGATTGATCTGCCACTCCGCCTGTGGGGTTATTAGGATAATTTATAAACATTAGCTTTGATTTGTCCGCGGTTTCCTTTGGTATAATTGAATAGTCCGGCAGAAAGCTATTTTCCTCCAGAAGCGGCATTGTATGCATGGCTGCTTCCGCAAGAGAAATTCCTGACCAGTAATCGGGATAACCAGGATCAGGAACCAGCACAGTATCCCCGGGGTTTGCCAGGCATTGAGGCAGCTCCACCAATCCCGCTTTCCCTCCAAATAGGACGGAGACCTCTTTTTCAGGGTCAATGCGGACACCATACTCCCGTTGATAAAACTCTGCTACCGCTTTTTTTATATAGTCCATGCCTCTGAAAGGTGAATACTTATGATTGACCGGATTATCAGCTGCTTTTTTAAGCCGATCGACTATATGCTGCGGAGTAGGCAAATCTGGATTTCCCTGGCCAAAATTAATTACATCGTGGCCAGCGTTCACTCTGTCTGAAACTTTTTTGGCTAAGGAAGCAAAAAATTGTTCTGGTAATCTATTCAATCGATCTGATTTTTCAAACTTTTTCATGAAGTCACCCGCTCTTTCACTTTCAAATTGTTGTAACACATGGTATAACGAATAAAATTGGATGTAAAGAATCTTTTGATAATTGGAGGAAAATAAAATGAAAATTGGTTTATTGCAAATGGATATTCAATTCGGACAGCCCGCTAAAAATCGAGTGTATGTTGAAAGTCAATTTAAAAAGATACAAAATGAAAACTATGACTTAATCGTATTACCGGAGCTTTGGAGTACTGGATATGACTTAACAAGACTTGATGATATAGCCGATAAAAATGCTGAGGAATCTATATTATTTCTTAAAAAACTTGCACAAACCTATAATGTCCATATTATCGGCGGCTCTGTTGCCAACAAAAAAGATGATAAAGTGTACAATACCATGCTTGTAGTAGATAAACAGGGTGAATTAGTGCATGAGTACAGTAAACTTCACTTGTTTAAATTGATGGATGAACATCACTACCTTTCTGCCGGAAAGGACTCACCTTCCTTTACTCTAGCTGATATTCATTTTGGCGGCTTTATCTGCTATGATATTCGTTTTCCGGAATGGATTAGAAAACCCGTGCTTGAAGGCGCTCAAGTGATTGTGGTAGTAGCTGAGTGGCCTGAACCAAGAACAGACCACTGGCTGACGCTTTTAAAGGCAAGGGCCATTGAAAACCAAAGCTATGTACTTGCCTGTAATCGAATGGGAAGTGATCCAAATAACCAGTTTGCGGGAAACTCGATCATTATTGATCCGTGGGGGGAAACATTGGCTCAGGGGGGCATAAATGAGGAAATTGTTACTGCTACAATCGACATTAGTAATGTAAAAGCTATTCGATCAAGAATCCCTGTTTTTGATGACCGGAGACCAAATGAATATTCATGAAAAGGCAGATCGGGAAATAAAATAGCCAAAGACCGGTGCTTCAAAGGGTGTACGGTTAGCTCCAATTAGTCCCGGTATACGTGCTTTAATACACCTGCCTAACCAAAAATTGATAATTAATCTTGATTAAAAGAACGGGACTGGGACAAATTTGTCTTATTCTATTCTAACCGGTTCACTGCGCTTCAGGCGGACGCTTTCCGCAGGGACGGCGCTGAGCCCTCCTCAGGCTTCGCCTTGCGGGGTCTCAGCTTGCCGTCACATCCTGCTGGAGTCGCCACCTTCCGCTCCGTTCACCTCATCGTTACAATGAAAACAGACTCCATTTAAATGATTTATGGAGTTTTGTTTCAATATTAAATCAGCCACATTTCTTTTGGATTAACCTCATAGATATTATTTTCACGATACATAAATTGATGATTAATAAATTCTCTTCGAATAGTAGCGTAATCTTCATGATATTGCTGAATAAATGTATTGATCTCTTTTTCAGGATATTTTTTTCCCATTTCAAGCTTCTCAATCATGTATTCAAGAACAACCAGTTTTTTCTTTCTTTGGGCTGGTATTGTTTTAAGTTTGCCTTCCTTATCCAAAAAATTCTGGATGATTGCTTGTTTTTCCCCCACTTGGTTTTCCTCCTTATCATTCTCCAGTACATCTAAAATGGCCAGGAGATGCTGCTGCATCATTTTTTTGTTTAATTCAAAATAAATCGTATTTTTGTCACGTCTTGAAATGATCACCCCGCTCTCTCTTAATTTAGTTAAATGATGTGAAATAGTGGGCGGTGTAAGTCCTAATTTCCCAGCTATCGCCTGACCATGAAGAGGTCCCCTTGCAAGCAGATGAATGATCTTCATTCTTGCAGGATCGGCGATGCCTTTTAAGAAGGCTACTTGTTTTTCTAATTGCATAATCTACCTCCTTAGATATTCATCTAATTAGATTTATATCAAATTAGTTTATTTCAGTCAAGAAAAAATTCCTGAAAAATGAGACAAATAGTCTCCATTTTTCAGGAATTTCTATTGGAAAATCGACTCTCTAAATTTAAAAGGAGCTCTTTTTTATTAATATGTGTACCTGCATAACCGGTCATGGATCCATTTTTCCCCACCACACGATGACAGGGAATGACAATGGGAAGAGGATTCCGCTTATTTGCCTGTCCAACAGCGCGAACTGCCTTTTCCCGTTTAATTTTACTTGCTATATCCTTATACGAGCAAGTGGCCCCATAAGGAATAGAGCCCAAAGCCGCCCACACTTCTTTTTGGAACATTGTCCCTTCATAGTGTATAGGGAGATTGAACTCCTGCCTTTTTCCATCAAAATACTCACATATCTGTCTTTCTGTTTCGTCAAGTAGCGGATGTTCATCCCTATAATTTTCTTCTGGATCTGCCATTAAGTCAAGCCGGGTTAATCTGTCTTCAATGATTTCTACCCGCAATAGCCCCATTGGGCTGTTAATGATGCGTTGATGCACGATCTTCATCCCCTGTTGTTGGAAATAATAAATGAAAGATGGACCCTTTTCCCATCTCACTAGTCACTTCTATTTTACCGCCATGTTCTTCAACAATTTTAAAACTGACCACCAGGCCAAGGCCTGTTCCGTTTTCCTTTGTCGTATAAAAAGGTTCATTCAATTTAGTTAAATGCTCGTCTGATATTCCACAGCCCGAATCTTTTACCAGGATATGCTGACCAAGATCATCTGCGAAATACTGAAGCGCAATAATCCCTCCTCCTGAAATGGCTTCTATTGCATTTTTGACCAGGTTAATTAGTACCTGCTTTAAACGGTTGCCATCACCATACAGTGTCTGACCCTTATTTTTGCAGTTAACATTTAACTCAATATCATAGAGTGTCGCCTGGGCTTGCATAAGATCTGCTGTTTCTTTTAATATACAGGGCAGACTTACGTTTTCATAGGCACTGGATTTTGGTTTGGCCAGCATAAGAAATTCTGTCATGATCGTTTCTATTCGCTGCAGTTCAGACATGATCACGCCAAAATACATACTGTGATCTTCTTTAACACTGGATTCTAATAACTGAATAAAACCTTTTAGTGCAGTCATAGGGTTGCGGATTTCATGGGCAATACCAGCAGCAAGCTGTCCGACGATTTTTAATGTATCATGCTTATTCAGCTGCTCCATCATTTCAACCATTTCCGTTACATCCCTTAAAACAGTCAGGTCGACATCATTGGCTATATCGTTAATTGTTACTACTTCAAAGTAACGCTTTGAAAGCTGTACGATCATTGTTTTAATATCACCGATGTATAAATAAGGAGCAAGTTTTTTATGACTTTCTTCATCAATGATCCCAGAAATCTTTTTTTCTTGAAATTCATCTAAATTAAATCTTATAATAGCTTCATTGCTATTAAGCGACAATGATTTATTTGCCTGGCCGTTTGAATGAATAATTCTTCCATCTTTGCCGGTAAGCAGCAAGCCATGAAGAGCATTATCAAAAGATGCCTGAAAAATACTGTTTAAATTAAGGTGATCTGTTTGAATCTGCTGTGTTTTACGGATAATAAGAAGAATGGTTGAATCCTGTTCCATTAATATAAGATCGCATTCACAACTGTGCCTGGCATCATCGGGTGTTTGGAAAGTAAATTGCCCGGTAATTTTTTTGACTTTGATCAGCGATAAAAGTTTGCCATTAAAATCAGCATGTTCTTCTGCCGGTATGATATCAGTAATAACTTCGATAATATTATCGGAAGTATCTATTTGAAGAAAGTTGTTTGCGGTTGAATTGTATAGTAATATTTTACCTTTATCGTTAAATAAAATGACGCCTTCACTCATATTCATAAGAACCTGGAGTGCTAATTCTTCCATAACTAACGGTTGCGGTTTGTCTTTAATTGACCATTTCTCTTCTAACTTACCGAACATGTGCAAAGTCACCCCTCAACTTCCGTATGTAAAACATGTTTTTGAATAAACCAGGAAGATTAACGCTGATTCACCAGGTTCACTCCTCAATAAAACGGGTAATTAGAAAGATAAGAACTATTAGAAAAGTTGGTGCTCTAGTGACAAAACGAGATTATTTTTTTGATAATGCAAAGTTTATCTTGATTTTTTTAGTAGTGTTCGGCCATGCCATTCAGACGTACATTGAGACCGACCCTTTATTACTATCAGTGTATAAAACGATTTACTTTTTTCATATGCCGGCTTTCATTTTAGTAGCTGGATATTTCGCAAAAGGAATTCATCAAAAAGGTTTAATACGAAAGTTAGTAAAAAAGTTGCTAATACCATACCTAATATTCCAGTTAATTTACACTATATACTATTATTTCCTTAGGAATGAACAAACACTGACAATTGATCCTTTTAACCCACAATGGTCTTTATGGTTTCTCGTCAGCATGTTTTTTTGGAGTTTATTGCTGCTGCTATTTATTGGTGTGCTTAGGCTCTCGTGGAAAACGGCTGTTCCTATAAGTTTTGGATTGGGCATCATGATAGGTTTTGTTGATGATCTGACAAGTACGTTAAGTATTTCAAGAACGTTTGTGTTCTTTCCATTCTTCCTTATAGGGTATTACATCAACAGGGAACAATTTACCTGGCTGAAGAAAAGGCCTTTTCAACTAGCTGGTGTTTTTTCTATTGCAGTAGTCCTGTTATTCATGCTTGTATTTCCCGAATGGAGCAACAAATGGCTACTGGGAACTTATTCCTATTCCGAATTAGGACAGCCGCGTGAATTAAGCCCGTTTATCCGCATGTTAATTTATTCTCTGAGTTTATGGTTAGTAGCGTCATTCTTTTCCATTACTCCAGAAAAAAAATACTTTTATACAAACTGGGGAAAAAATACACTTTATGTTTATCTTCTCCACGGTTTTATCATTCAATTATTCAGAGAGAGCAATATAGATGTATTTGTTAATCCGTACGTATCTTTGCTATTAATCATGATCTCATCATTATTGCTGACCATTCTTCTCTCAACCAATTGGATTACAGCTGTTACTCAGCCAATTATTGAATTAAAAGCAAGCAGATTAAAAAAACTTTCTCCTAAGGAAAAATAATCCCTCTCGTATAAAACAGTCCAACTTTGGGCTGTTTTTCTTTTTCCCAATTTTAACATTTAATCATGAGGAAAGAAACTCTTTTTACATCCAAATTCTTATATAGAACATATAAAAAATCATTTTACCAGAGTAATAATATAATTCTGCTGCTAATAATCAAATATTTCGATAATACCTGTAATGTTGTTTCTTTACAATCCCTCCTGTAAAATAAATTCTATGTAAACACCGAATTGAAGGAGCTAATAAAGTGAACATTGTACTGTCAACGTTAAACGCGAAATTTATCCATACCAATTTAGCAATCAGATGTTTAAAAGCGTATGCACAAGATGAATTTCAAATTGAAATCAGTGAATACACCATCAAAGATCCGGAGATGAATATTGTTGCTGATCTCTATACAAAAAAACCTGATGTCTTAGGTTTCAGCTGTTATATTTGGAATATAGAAGAGACAATTAATGTCATTAATCTGTTTAAAAAAATCTCACCTCATACTAAAATCGTGATCGGAGGACCCGAAGTCTCCTACGATGTACCCTACTGGCTGGAACGGCTGGACAATGTAGATTTTATTGTTGTGGGGGAAGGTGAAGAGTCATTTAAACAGCTGTTACGTGCACTTTCCGGTGATATTTCGATTCAGGATGTTAATGGAATTGCTTATCAGACTGAACAAAAACCTGTCATCCATCCACAAACGAATAAAATGGACTTAAAAACGCTGCCTTCTCCTTTTCGTTTCGAAGAAGATCGCAAAGATTTATCTAAACGGATCGTTTATATCGAAACAAGCAGAGGCTGTCCATTTCGATGTCAATTTTGTTTATCTTCAATAGAAGTAGGCGTTCGATACTTTGACAGGGAGACCATTAAAGAGGAAATTCGTTTTCTGATGAACCACGGCGCTAAAATCATAAAATTTGTGGATCGTACATTTAACATCAGCAGAAGCTACGCAATGGATATGTTTGGATTTTTAATTGATGAACATAAACCGGGTACGGTTTTTCAATTTGAAATCACTGCTGATATTATGCGTCCAGAAGTCATTCAATATCTGAATGAAAACGCTCCTGAAGGCTTGTTCCGTTTTGAAATAGGTGTTCAGTCAACGAACGATGAAACAAATGAGCTGGTCATGAGAAAACAGAATTACGAAAAATTGAAACGAACTGTCACAATGGTCAAAGATGGCCGGAAAATTGATCAGCATCTTGACCTGATCGCAGGTCTTCCCGAGGAGGATTACCAATCCTTCAAACAAACTTTCAATGACGTCTTTGAAATGAGACCTGAGGAATTACAGCTTGGGTTTTTAAAAATGCTGCGCGGTACCGGATTAAGAATCAACTCAAAAAACCATCATTATGTTTATATGGACCATGCTCCTTATGAAATTCTAAGCAACAATGTATTATCTTTTGATGATATTATCAGAATTAAACATGTGGAGGATGTATTGGAGAAATACTGGAATGATCATCGTATGGATCAGACAATCACCTATTTAGTTGAACACGTATTCCCTACTCCGTTTGATTTCTTTCAGTCATTCGGTTCCTACTGGGATGAACAGGGCTGGTCCAGAATCGGGCATCAGCTTGAGGATCTGTTTAAACGGCTGCATCAATTTTTAGAAGCATATGCCATTCCAGATAGAGATATAATTGAAGCTCTCATGAAAAAGGATTATCTGCTAAATCAAAAGTTTAAGCCGCGAAAGCCATGGTGGAAACCTCTGGAAACAGACACCGCAAAAAAAGAAATCTATCAGAAATTACTTACAGATCCGGCTCTTGCCGGTAAAGATTTTGCAAAACTGGATTTAAAGCAGAAAGAGCTATTTAAACATACAATTCTTGAAGAAGGAATGATCCAAGGAAATAATGGTGATTTTCATAAAGCTTATTTTATTGCTTATTACGATCCAAAAAACGGATTACCTCAACTATTTGAATTTACTGCGTAAAAAAAACGATGGCAAAATTGCCATCGTTTTTTATTGGAGTAAACATAAAACTTTTCACTGAAATTTTTTATCCAATAATTACTCTTTCCTTCGGATAATGATATTTTGCTTTTTTATTGTTTCCTCCGATCATAAATAGGAAGGAGATGAGTCCAACCCTTCCGATAAACATGAGGAGCATGATGATGAATTTGCTTGGAGTTGAAAGTTCAGGAGTAATTCCCATGGACATGCCAGATGTTCCAAATGCTGAAGTTACTTCAAAAACAACTGAAATTAAATCATGTGAATCAAACAGCATAATTAATATGACGGAGAGCATAGACATAAATCCGGCAAGTATAATAACTGCGTAAGATCGATACACATCAATTAAATGAATTTCTCTCCCGAACACTTGAATTTGATTGTTTCCTCTTGAAAAATGAATTAAAAATAACACAGCAATGGCAAGGGTTGTTGTTCTAATACCACCGCCAACAGAGCTTGGAGAGGCCCCTATAAACATTAATAAACTCAGAACGAGCTGTGTAGGTTCGGAAAAACTACTGACATCAAGTGTAACTAAACCACCTGATCTGGTGGAGGTTGACTGGAATAATGAATAGAAAAATGCCTGATGCCAGCTCACATCCTGGAATCGTTTATTAAATTCCATAATAAAAATTAAAAAAGTTCCGACAGCAAGAAGGATGCCAAAGGTTATTGTTGTAATTTTAGTAAATAGAGAAAATCTAAACGCACCGTTCTTATTCGATAAAAACTGCTTCAGTTCAATAAGTACTGGAAACCCGATTGCACCGAGTATAATTAAAAGGATATTAACAATTTGAACGAAATAGTCGTTCGCATATGGAAGCAGTGACTGGCCTGTGATGTCAAAACCGCCATTTGTTGTGGCTGACACTGAGGCGAAAACCCCATGTAAAAACGCCTCCCCAATCGTATCGTAAAATTGAGTGAAATATACAGCGAGCAGCAAAGCTCCAACTGCTTCAATCAATAGTAATATTTTTATTATTTCTATAATAAGTTTTACGACTCCAGATAAATTATATTGATTATGATCAATCATAATCAGCTGTCTTTCTCTTAGTCCAATACGTTTGCCAACCAGAAGCCAAACAAAAGTACCCAATGACATGATACCGATTCCGCCTAATTGGAGGATCAGCATGATCATCAGGATTCCAAAGGTTGTATACGTTTCTGAAATATTAACTACGGTTAAACCGGTCACACTAACTGCACTTACTGCTGTGAATAATGAATCAATTAACCCAATATATTCACCATTTTGATGAACTCCCGGAAGTCTAAGTAAAATAAATGAAAGACTGATGGCCAGGAAATAGTAAATTACAATTAACTGTGCGGGTTTTAGCATCCGTATTCTATCTTTAAATTTTACCCACATAATCCTAATCCTTTCACGTTCAATAGTCTATCTAAGCTTAGCTGATTTTTACCATAAAAGGAATCAGATTTTCACTATTCACTGCTATTATCTTCCGTAATCATCTTTCAACAGAAGGTTTTCAATTCAATAATAAAATCTTTATTCTCCGTTTTTACCTTTATTTTCTCCGTTATTACGCGGTTCATTCTTTCGGTGCTCCTCTTTATTAGCTTTTTCTCCTTTTTCCTTATCTTCTTTTTTATTGTTTTTTTCATTTTCTTTATGTTGGTGTTTTTGCTTATGATCATTTTTATTTTGACTTTCATTTTTCTTTTCTTTCATTTCACTTGCTTTTTTTTCCTGTTTTTTCACCTGGCTTTTATTTTCTTCTTGAGATGGTTTGGGAAGGTTTTTTGGTATTGTATTTTCTTTAGTCGGAGTGTTATGTTCTATTGGATTTTTTTCAGGTGCAGGTTTTTCAGGATTTTCACGCAGATGCTTTTCCGGAATGGATCTGCTGTTTTCTTTTTTTGGCGTTAACTCCTCATCAGGTTTTTCTGACTCTTCTGGCTCTTCTTCAGGTTCTTTTTTTGTGGACCGTTCCTTTGTTTTTTCATTTGGCTGTTCTGCTTCGTTAGATGATTTTTCTTCATTTACCGGTACCTTTTGATTTTGCTGATTTGAGTCTTTTTTTATATTTGTTTTTTGCTCTATTTTTTTAGAAGTCTTTTCCTGAATCAAGCGCCCAAAAGATACCCCTTGTTCTTCTGCATTATTATAGTCCTCCATTGATCCTTCCTGCAGGACTATATTTGCCTTAGGAAAACTATTTTCAGCTTTACCTGCAAGCATGACAATTGATTCATTCAGGTCTTCAATATAAGCATCATCTGCATTATCAGTGAAGACTGATGAAATTAGGATTGCAGGGTCCCCTTCATTTAAATAACCTTCCTGGTCACTTATAGAAATAATTTGATCAATTGTTTCACTCAGGGTTTGTTCTTCCCAAAGAATATCATCCACTATTTTAGCTGCTTCGGCATTTAACTCATTTATTGCGAGCACTTGTCCATCAGGTCCAATTTTAAACTCAAAGCTTGGATTAATATCTACTGCTAAATACGCGTACGTCTTATTGGAAGTAAAAGGATTGAGAAGGAAAAATGATAAAAGTAAAATGGCAGTCAGTGCACTATACGCCGGCCATCTGGAACGTTGGCTGTTGTTGCGCTCGATAGGTTTTGCATAAATCATCTCACCAATTTCCACAGACGAGGAGGGTTTTTGAACACGTAAAAATTCCCCTTCCTGTGTAAGCAATATGATATGCCGCTTATTTATCTCCATAACTACACCTTTTTTCATTTATCAAAACGCTCCTTCATGTACTGCTGCAAATAATCAAAATTACCATCTATTAAAACGATAATTGCAATAATATATTTTCGATTTCGCTCCAGCGTTTTCCGGCTCAAGCTTACTTCTTTTTCTATCTGCTTCAATGGCAGTCTTTTTTTCTTTTTAAGGTAATCCATCCAAATGGGATTATCCGCTATTAAAAGTGCGGTAGAAATCGCGTTTTGCCTCGCATCTTCATGCTTTGGAGATTGCGAAACAACATCCTGAAAAGTTAATCCGTATTTTTTTAAGCTCAGGGTGTATTCTACGATTTCATCTTTTCTTTCCTGCGCCACTTCCTGTTCACGAAAATTATTCATTGCATGCTCAAGTTCAAACAGGGATGCTTTGTTTCCTTCATCAGAGTCCTCTCCAGAAAAAAGATTAGGCACAGCTTTTTCCCGCTGATTTTTTCGAATAAAATCAATTATTTTCCGACTGATGACTACATCTGAAAATGCAAGCAATGAAGAACCTTTATTCGGCTCATATTTCATAATTGCTTCGTGAAAAGCCATTAATCCAATGCTGTATTCATCATCCTGGTCGTAGATATACCGTTTGCAGACAGATGAAACTGATTTTTTTATAAATGGTTTATAATCGTTTATCACTTCATTTAGCAATTCGATATTCCCTTTTTGAATCTCTATCACTTTCTCTTCCAGGGTAAGAGTTTTTGTCAATTTATTTAACATTAATAATAATAATAATGGCATTTACGGTAACACCTCAATTCAACATATCTTTGTCTTGTTGAATTGTACCGATAATCATCGAATAATGAAAGAAAAACCATTATTTAATACCTCATCACTTACTTAGAGTATACGGAATTAAAACATTGGGATGTGGGGGTCATAGGAAAAGCCGCTGAAATTAAATTCAGCGGCTTTCTGATTATAATGATGCTTCCCCACTCTCTTCTCCACCACCGCGTTTTCTTGCAAGGATATATCCCCCTACTGCAATGATGACAAGAACACTCCAGAATATAAGCTTCCAGGTTGTTGAATGTGGAAAATGTGTATCAATAATGTGCAAATTCGGATGTCCAAGAGTCAGGACGGCTAATTTAACCCCTACCCAGCCTACAATTAAAAATGCTGTAGTCTCAAGTAATGGATATTTGCCAAGAAGACGAACAAACCAGTGTGCTGCGAAACGCATGATGATTAACCCAACTAATCCTCCAAGGAAGATCACGATAAACTGCGCTCCATCAATGCCCCCAATTTCGAAAGCCCCTACTGCCGGCAATGTAATGGCCAAAGCTACAGCAGCAAGCATAGAATCAATCGCAAAAGCAATATCAGCTATTTCAACTTTTAACACCGTCATCCAGAATCCTGAGCCCTTCGTTTCCTTCTCTGCTTTTTCGGCATCAGTTAACTCGTCTTTTGAAGTTCGTGCCTGTTTAATTATATGGCTGATAGAAATATAAAGGAGGTATAACGCTCCTAAAGCTTGAACCTGCCAAACATCGATCAGGACGGCAATTAAAAATAATGACGCAAATCGAAAAATAAAGGCTCCAAACAATCCGTAAAATAGTGCTTTTTTTCTTTGTTCAGGCGGTAAATGCTTTACCATAACTGCCATTACCACTGCATTATCCGCAGCAAGAATCCCTTCTAAACCGACTAAGATCAGCAATACCCAGCCGTATTCCAATAATAAAGCTGCATCCATATTTTTTTCCTCCTTTATTTCATTGTCCCCAAGCTGAGGGGGTGACTATGCATTAACATACAAAAAAGACCTTTGCCTAATAAAAGGCAAAGGTCTTGCTAAGCATATATTATGCCATTAAGGCCGATGGATCGTAATCCATGTAATGACGACCAGTAATTAGTCATATGAGTAATGACTATAGCTACTCCCCCTTGACTGAATGTCAAAGAAATATTTAATTTGAACTTTATTATAGCACTCTATTCTCAAATGTACAGCGAAAATTTTCCTATTTAAGGATACCTAATTAACAGGAGGATGGAAGCGTTCATCTCTTTTATGCAAATTATAAAAGCTGATCATCGGTTCCAATCCTTCTAAAAAATCAGGACAGGTGATTCCTGTGCCCGCCAGGTCTTGTTCTGTATCCCCTTGATCAAATGAACCCTTCCAAAAGAAATATTCGACGGATTCCCTTTCGACGCGCAGCAATTTCCTGGCTGCTTTAAAAGATAACAGACGATCAACAAATTGATGAGGGACAGAATATGACGGCTTTCGTCCTGTTTGGGCAATCATAATGAACCGGAATAACTCTCTTGCCGGATAAGGATTGGGATCAGTCAGGTGATAGGTTTTCCCGGCTCCTGCTTCTAAATGGCCTAACCAGTTAGCTGCTTTAACTACATAATCAACAGGAACAACATTTAACACCGTTGCACTTCGTCCTATATAAGGAATAAAAGAAGAGCCTTTCAGTCTGTCAATAATATTCATCATATAATAAGGACCGTCAAACTTAGTCGTCTCACCGCTTTTCACTGATCCTTTAACAATACCTGGTCTGATAATGGTTGTTGGAATATGATTTTTCAACCGATCCACAAGGACTTCTGCTTCATATTTGGTTTCTTCATAATGATTTCGAAAGGCTTCGGGCCGAATCAGTTCGCCTGCTTTAATTGACCCTTCCCGTTTTCCTGCAATGTACGCGGTACTAAAGTAGACGTATCGTTTAATATGAGGCAATGATTGTACCCACTCATTCACATGATAAGTTCCCGTCACGTTTACTTTAAAAGCGAGAGATTTAGGCACCGCTAAATCATATATGGCCGCTAAATGCCAAACATACTGTATTTTCTCCTTCAAATAATCTTTTGTGGGGTCAGGCAGCCCCAAATGGTTTTTCGTAATGTCACCCTCAATTATTTGAATTGTTGACCTGTTGGATGCTCCTCTTAATAAGTGCTCAACTTTTTCATTTGCTTTGGTGCTCATAGAAGGCTGAACGAGTAAATATATATTTTTTGCTTCTTTATCAGAAAGCCATAACTTAATAAAGTGCTCGCTGATAAATCCGGGAAATCCAGTCACAAAATAACCTGGTCTCATTTCCCCTCACCCCTTTCTTATTAATTAATACTAAAGATGAAAGTAAAAGGGTTCAACCCCCGGTTGAACCCTTTTTAAAAATTAACTTTCTTCAGTTATGTTGTTTTTTCTTTTATTCGTTTTTTTATTCATTTTTCTTGTTTCAGGATCCAAGAAACTATAAATAATTGGGACAATGTAAAGCGTTAAGAAAGTGGAACTGATTAATCCGCCAATAACGACAATTGCCATCGGCTGATTTATTTCTGTCCCTTCACCAATACCCAAAGCCAGCGGCAATAATCCCAAAATAGTGGTTAATGCCGTCATTAAAATTGGACGAACACGATCTCGTACAGAGGTGACAATCGCATCATAACTGGTCATCTTTTCTGCTTTGCGCTGATTGATATAATCGACTAAAACAATCCCGTTATTTACTACAATTCCTGCTAAAACGAGTAAGCCAATAATAGCCGTAACGCTGATCGGCGTCTGTGTTGCAAATAAAGAGATTGCCACTCCGATAACGCTTAAAGGCACCGTAAACATGATAACAAATGGATATTTAAACGATTCAAATTGTGCTGCCATAACAAAATAAACGAGTACAATCGCAAGCACCACAGCCAAAAGCATATCACTTAATGAATCTTCAAGAAGTTCACGGTCCCCTCCAAATACCACATCTGTTTCATCAGCCAGATCCAGTTTGGCAATTGCTTCGTCTACTTCAGCAGAAATGGATCCTAGATTAGTCCCGGAGGTATAGGTGGCTGTAAAGCCTACAGCTGCCTGCTGATCGATTCGCTGGATTGATACTGGTCCTTCCGATATTTCAATATCAGCCAGTTCCTGGAGCTCAACAAATTGGCCGCTTGGGGCACGAAGAGCCAACGTCTCCAGCCCGTCGAGAGTGTTCGCAATCTCTTCTTGATATTGGACAAAGACACTGTACACCTGCGAATCCTCAGAGATAATCTGTGTAGCCAAAGCGCCCCTTGTGACACTGTTGACAGTCTGAGCAATTTGGGCCGGTGCGAAACCATACTCCTGAGCACTCTCACGGTCAATTGTCAGCTGTACTTCTTCAACTGTATCTTCTAAATCTGTTTCTACTTCTGTTATATGATCCAGATCCAGCAATGCAGATTGTATATCCTCCACAGCTCTTTCCAATCGCTGTTCACTTGAATCACGAACTGAAAACGATAAAGTTTGTGGTGAAGTACCGGTTGCAGTTTGCAAATCGGCCGTTACTTCAGCTGTTTCATTCACATCCAGTGCTGCCTGTTCTATTTTTGGTGATAAGTCTTCAATAAATTCAAATACTGATATGTCCCGATCATTTAATGGCTTCATTTTAACGGAAATATCAGCTATGCTGCCATCCGTTGAGCCATCAAAAGAACCTTGTTGCAAAGCGCCTATCTGACTGACATAAACATCAATAACATCTTCTTTTTTCAATTCTTCTTCTACCGCATTAACGACTTTTTCAGTTTCTTCGAGTGAAGTACCATTTTCCAACGATACCCGGACACTAAAGAACCCTTCGTCTGTAGCAGGTAAAAATTGAGTGCCAACCGTCGTTAATCCCAGGCCTCCTCCTGCCAATAGCAGGAATGTTAACACCAGCGGAACCCATCGTTTTTTCAGGGACCACGCTATTGTCCGTTCAAAACCTTTAACAAATGAGGACTGCTTTCTTTCTGCTTCATAGTTTTTAGGCGGCTCTTTCAGCAGTCTGCTCGCAAGCATCGGCACAACCGTCAAAGCAACAATAAGAGAAGCAAATAAACTAAACGAGATGGTTAAAGCAAATTCAGTAAATAAATCCCCAATTAGTCCTTCAATGAAAATAACCGGGATAAATACTGCGATGGTTGTAAGAGTAGATGCTGTTATTGCGCCTGCAACCTCCTTCGCGCCATCTATTGCCGCTGTTTTAGGATCTTTCTTCATAGATAAGTGCCTGAATATATTTTCAAGCACAACGATAGCATTATCCACCAGCATTCCAATTCCAAGTGCTAATGCCCCAAGTGTGAAAATATTTAGTGAGAAATCAGAAAAGAACATTAACACAAAGGTTACAATCACTGAGTATGGGATTGCCACTCCAATGATGATCGGGCTCTTAACATTGCGCAAAAACAAAAACAATACAATCATCGCGAACAATCCACCGACAATTAAGGAATTGCCTATATTCCCAATGGCTAATTGAATATAGTCGCCCTGATCGAACAGGACATCCGCCGTTATAGATTCATATCGATCTTCCTCTAATAAGCGGTCTAATTCTTCTTGAAATGCTGAAGATACATCCGCTGTATTTGCGTCAGACTCCTGCAGCACACTAATTAATACTGCTTGTTCTTCATTTGCCCGGGTAATGACTTCCTGATCAGGCTCACCAAAGGCAACTTCCGCCAAGTCGCTGACTAAAATATCTTCCCCGTCAACCGGATTAACGGATATCGCTAAATTCTCAATGTCTTCCACAGAAGTCAGCGTACTTAATATCCTCGTCGTTAAATCTTTTCCATCTGTCTCCACTGTATCGCCGGGAAACGAAATGTTGTTTGCCTGGATTGCATTTAAAACGTCTGTCTGGGTAAGACCAAACTCTTCAAGCTTGTCCTGATCAAGAAGGATTCTTACTTCTTCAGATAATGAGTTTGAAACGTCTACACTTGCAACTCCATCTGTCCGTGTCAGTTCGAGCTCTAATTCTTCTGCAAGCTCGCGAATATCTGTTGAATCATCAGAAGACCGAAGACTGAGCTGGATAACCGGAAACTGGGCAGGGTCAAATTTCAGCACCCTCGGTTCGTTTGCTTCATCGGGAACTTCTACCTGTTGAATCGCCTGCTGTATATCTCGTTCAGCTTCATCGATGTCTGTGGCAAATGTAAATTCCAGAAACACCAGATTGGAGCCTTCTTCTGATGTTGATTGCACATTTTTTAATCCTGGTAAAAGTGCAAGCTGAGACTCAATTGGCTTTGTCACCTTTTCCAGTACTTCTGTCGGACTTGCTCCCGGGTAGGAAGTAACTACAACCGCTACAGGAGGATTAATATCTGGTATTAGCTTTATCGGAATTCTTGTTAATGAGATGGTACCAAGTAAAATAACTAAAAGCATGGTAACAATGGTAAAAACGGGTCTTCTTACTGAAAAACTGCTTAAATTCAACCGAAACGCTCCCTCCGCTGGACCAATAAACAGCTCGCCCAACTTTAATACTATGTCTTTTTACTATACTGACTCTCGTGTCGTTATTCAATATTTAACATCCTCGTTCACAATATAAACAAAATTACCCCCCTTTCATTCTGAAAGGAGGGCTTGTTTACATTTTATTTTTAGTTATCGTCCATCCAGTAGCACTAAAAATCACCGTCAGTATAGGGCTCGCTAAACAAAACACGGCAAAGGGAAGATAGGTTAATGTAGATACACCTAAAACATTGGTGATAAAAACACCACAAACGCCCCATGGTACTAGTGGGTTAATAACAGTTCCAGCATCTTCTAACACCCTCGACAAGTTCTTTCGTGCCAAATTCAAATCATCAATCGGCCGTTTAAATGATTCTCCTGTCAAAAGGATGGATAAATACTGTTCCCCTATCACTGCGTTAATACCAATTGCCGTAAATGCAGCTGATACCAGTGTGGAGGAAGCTTTTTTAAGTTTATTTTCAATTAAACCAAGCAGCGTTTGAATAATGCCCAGTTTAAATAATAATCCACCAAGACCAAGCGCAAGGATAACCAGCGCCACTGTAAACATCATCGAATTAATTCCTCCCCGGGTAAGAAGGGAATCTATTTCTTCAATGCCCGATTCAGATTTATATCCTTCGAATAATAAACCAGATAGATCGGCTAAAGAAGTAAAGCTGTGGAGATAAGACAGAGCAATACTAAAAACAATGGTAACAGCCAAAGATAAAATAGCAGGCGTTTTTTTAACAGCCAATACTAAAAGCAAGACCAAGGGCAATAGTCCGTACCAGTGGACTCCCCCTGCATCCGAAAGCCCCTGCTGCAGATTACCAATCTGAGCAGCTGCTGTCCCTGCATTTTCTCCTGGTGATAACAACCCAAAAACGAGCAGTGAAATGATAAAAGCTGGCACTGTAGTCCAGGCCATGTTTTTTATATGCTCAAAAAGATCTACCTCAACAATTGAGGAGGCAAGGTTTGTTGTATCTGACAGCGGTGACATTTTATCGCCGAAAAATGCACCGGATACAATGGCACCTGCTGTCACCGCAAGCGAAACATCCAGAGCAGTTGATACGCCAATAAACGCTACGCCAAGAGTAGCTACAGTTGTTAAGGAACTTCCAATACTCATTCCAATAATAGCGGTAATAACAAATACGATGGCAAAATAAAATGGCCAGTCAGCAATATGCAAACCTATATAGATCAATGTTGGTATTGTTCCTGAAATCATAAATGCACTGATGATCATGCCTATGAAGAAAAATAAAAACACAGCACTTAACCCAGATGATGCGCCGGCTGTCATTCCGCTTTGTAAATCATTCATCGATATTTTTTTACTGATTCCAAACCCTAACAATAATAAAATACTAACGATAATTGGAATGTGGGGAACCGTTTTCAGCACGATCATACATAGGCTGATCAATGCCACAATAACAACTACCAACCCAATTGATTCTGTTTTTGTTGCTCTTATTACCGGTTCATTATTAAACATCATTTTCCTCCTGTCACAAAAAAGAACTTCCGCACCCCTCAACAATTGGGACCAGGAAATTCTCCAAGGTATAGACCTGATAAACTGTTTTACAGTCCGATTCCATCTTTCGCTTGAACGCTTTTAAGCACTAAAGTAACTTTATTTTAGCATACCCTGCTGTTTCGTCAAGATCTTTCAATGAAATTCATCAACCCGGTTTTAACCCCTCTATTATTATGCGTTATAACCGCAAAAACACCCTTGATGATTTTGATCATTAAGGGTGTTTTTCAGTTTAAAGCAGGCTGTACAGTTTAATTTCAGGGTGCTTATCAGCAAACCATCGCATAGCAAAATCATTTTCAAATAAGAAAACAAGTTTTTCCTGGCGATCCTTCACCAGCATGCTTCTGCTAGATGACATGGCATCCTTTACATCCGCTTCATTTTCAATCCATCGGGCAATTTTTGAACCGATATTTTCCATCATGACATCCACATTATATTCGTTTTTCATGCGGTGCTCGAATACTTCAAACTGCAGCTGTCCAACCGCTCCTAAAATGACATCCTCTGTACGGCGTGTTTTGTACAATTGAATGGCCCCTTCTTGAACCAGCTGATTGATGCCTTTGTGAAAGTGTTTTTGCTTCATTACATTTTTTGCGGTTACGCGCATAAATAGTTCGGGAGTAAATTGAGGCAATTTTTCAAATTGAAAACTTTTTTTACTCTCGGTGATCGTATCGCCAATTTGATAATTTCCCGTATCATAGATGCCAATGATATCTCCGCTCACTGCTACATCAACTGTATTTCTGTCATCTGCCAGGAAGGATGTGGAGGAGGAAAGCTTAATCGTCTTTCCTGTTCTGGCAAGCTGAACTGCCATCCCTCTTTCAAATTTTCCTGAACAAATTCGCAGAAAAGCAATTCGGTCGCGATGCGCAGGATTCATGTTAGCCTGAATTTTAAATACAAACCCTGAGAACTCCTGTGCGGAAGGATCGATCGCACCGATGTCGGATTGCCTTGGCTGAGGCGAAGGTGCAAATTGAAGGTACGTTTCCAAAAATGTCTGTACTCCAAAGTTTGTTAAAGCGCTGCCGAAAAACACCGGAGTGATCTCGCCTTTTGCCAAACGTTCTTCAGTAAACACATTACCTGCTTCCTCCAGCAGCATAACGTCTTCAAGCGCCTGGTCATATAACCCTGACCGCTTTATTTCGTAGTCACCCTCAAGCTCGCCCTCTTCGTTTAATGGAAGAAAACGTTTGTCCTCTTCTACACGAAATTGTTCAATTCTTTTGTGGTGACGATCATATATACCTAAAAATTCTTTTCCCATTCCAATCGGCCAGTTCATTGCATATGACTCAATCCCAAGAACTTCTTCAAGCTCCTCCATTATTTCAAGAGGTTCTCTCCCCTGGCGATCAAGCTTATTTACAAAGGTAAAGATCGGAATTCCGCGCATTTTACACACTTTAAAAAGCTTCAATGTCTGGGCCTCTATACCTTTGGCAGCATCAATGATCATCACAGCACTGTCAACAGCCATCAGGGTACGGTATGTATCCTCACTGAAATCCTGATGTCCAGGGGTATCTAATATATTCACTCGTTTGTTATCGTAGTCAAATTGCATTACTGATGAGGTAACCGAAATTCCTCTTTGCTTTTCAATTTCCATCCAGTCCGAAGTTGCATACTTACCGGTCTTTTTCCCTTTGACCGTTCCAGCAGCACGGATCGCTCCTCCAAATAATAGGAGCTGCTCGGTTAATGTCGTTTTCCCTGCATCAGGGTGGGAGATTATTGCAAAAGTTCGTCTAGATGAAACTTCTTTTTGTAGTGTTGTCATAATTTTATCCTCTCGTTCCTTAAGCTTTACCTATTAAATGATAGAGCTTTGGCCTCTTAAATGCAAATATTCATTTATGCCATCAGGGCTTCACGGCATCCTGCTAACCATAACTATATTAGATGCATTTAATTTATATTCTTTCGTCTAATTAAAAAATGAAGCAGCTTTTTTATTTTTAATAACACAGCACATTTAAAGTTGTTTGTCTTGCTATACATAATGTATAAATAAGTTGTACATTAATTGTACAAATATTCTAAACAAAAGGAGAGTGGCGAATTTGAAAAAGTTTTTTGCTTCAATGCTTGCAGCTGTAATGATGATGGCGCTGTTGGGAGGAGCAGCTTTAGCAAATGATGGTGAAGGATGGGTTCGGATTCTTCATGCATCACCCGATGCCCCCGCTGTTGACGTGTATGTAAATGGTGAGCCTGTAGTAGAAGGAGCAGAATTCAAGGCGTATACAGAGTACATGGCTTTGCCTGCCGGTGAGCACGAAGTTGAAATTTTCCCTGCAGGAGAAACAGATACAGCTGTAATTTCTGCTGCATTAACAGTTGAATCCGGAAAATACTATACCGCCTCTGCCATTAATCTTCTAGAAAGTTTAGAACTGAATGTAACGGAAGATGATCTTTCAATCAGCGACGGTATGACAAAAGTAAGAGCTGGACATTTTTCCCCTGATGCTCCAACAGTTGATGTTGGCCTTGTAGGAGGAGACGCGGTATTCAGCGGAGCTTCATTTCCCGGAGTAACCGACTTTGCTGAATTAGAAGCAGGTACCTATGATCTTGAAGTACGGACTCCTGAAGGCGATCAGGTTTTAGACTTGTCCGGAACTGCTCTTGAAGAAGGAATGGCTTACAGCGTTTATGCAGTTAACACATTGGATAGTATTGAAGCACTTGTTTTAACAGCACCTGCCTCTGGTTCAATGCCTTCTGAAATGCCTGAGACGGGCATGGGCGGAATGGCGAATGAAAGTACTTCTATTTTACCGTATGTTGCAGTGGCAGCTTTGTTAGGCGGAGCAGCTGTTCTATTAGCCGTACGCAGACGTGCACATAACTAAGATGAAACGCTTTATTGCCTTAGCAAGTATAATCCTTCTTCTGCCGGCTTGTGCAGAAGAAGGTTTTCCCGATTCCTCCGTCCCTGAAATGCCTATATTAAACGAAACAAATGATGCTGTTCCGGTACAAGCAGCCCCTCCGGCAGTAAATCAACTCCAGTCCAATACAAATTCTGTGAAGAAACCTCTTGAAACAGAGGAGCACATTATACCATCTTCTCTATCAATCCCATCAATTGGTCTAATAGCACCTGTAAATCCCTATGGACTTGATGACAGCGGAGCGATGGCCGTTCCTGATAACGGAAACGAAGTTGCCTGGTTTGAACCCGGATTTAAACCAGGACAAAAAGGCAATGCCGTCTTAGCAGGACATGTTGACAGCGAAAAAGCCCCTGCTGTGTTTTGGGATTTAAAAGCATTAAATGAAGGTGACGAGATAATCGTCAGCGATTCAGATGGAAAAACCTTAGTGTTTGAAGTGGTGAAAACAGAAATTTATGAACGGAATGAAGCCCCGATCCAAAATATTTTTGGCAGTTCATCTTCCAGAAAGCTGAATCTTATCACATGTACAGGATATTTTGACCGGGATGAGCTAAATTATGTAGACCGGATGGTTGTTTATACTGAACTGAAATCAGAAGAACATTAAAAAAGCCGCTTTATGCGAAGCATAAAGCGGTTTTTTTAGTGAATACTAATTCTTTCTTCTATAATTCCTTACATTTCTCTCGTCCATTGACTAATTCGATTCGCAAGTTCTGCTGCCGTGCTGCTGTCCGTTTGGCCTGAAAGGGAACTTGTAATGGTTTGTACCATCTTTTCTCCCAGTTCATCGTAGGAAAATTCGATCGACCAGTGCAATGATGGAATCGCCACTAATATCATTTCTTCTTTTTTATTTTCATGGATAAAAATCTTTCTTTCCTTACCTGAGCTAATTATTTTCCTGATTTTCATACTTTTAAACCACCTTCAGTTGTCAGACATCTGACATTAATTTGACGTTTTTGTGACTATTATTGAAACGCTTGCATTTGCATTGTAGAATGAGGAGAGCGTTTTGACAAGCAAGATATATATATGAATGGAGATGTGCACCATGATTAACATTATATGGGGATTATTCGGAATTATCGTTGTTCTGGGTATCGCCTTTGCTCTTTCAAGCAATAAAAGATCCATTAATTGGAGGCCGATTTTAGTTGGTTTACTTATTCAATTAACGTTTGCTTTTCTAGTTCTTAAGACGAATCCCGGACGCTGGGCTTTAGAAAAGTTAACATTTGGTGTAAACAATATCATTTCCTATGCAAATGAAGGAATTGGTTTTGTTCTTGGCGGTTTTGGTTATGAAACTGAAGGCGGCATGGTATTTGCAATCAATGTTTTATGTATTATTATTTTCTTCTCTTCGTTAATTTCAGTTCTTTACTATTTGAAAATCATGCAGATTGTTATTAAGTTTCTTGGCGGCGGTCTTTCATGGCTGCTCGGTACCCGCAAAGCAGAATCAATGTCAGCTGCTGCAAATATTTTCGTTGGACAAACCGAAGCACCTCTTGTCGTTAAGCCCTACATTGCTAAAATGACCAACTCTGAATTATTCGCAGTTATGACAGGGGGACTTGCTTCAGTAGCAGGTTCTGTACTGATTGGTTATTCACAGCTTGGAGTTCCTCTGGAATACCTTTTAGCGGCAAGCTTTATGGCTGCACCTGCTGGTCTGGTTATGGCAAAACTGTTTATTCCTGAAACAGATCCAAGACCTGACCCGAAAGATTTAGAAATGGAAGCTGATAATGAAGCAACGAACGTCGTTGATGCAGCTGCAAAAGGAGCAAGTACCGGTCTTCAGCTGGTGTTAAACGTTGGAGCAATGCTGATTGCCTTTATTGCTTTAATCGCCATGCTTAACGGTATCCTTGGCGGAATCGGCGGCTGGTTCGGCTTTAACAATTTATCCATTGAATTAATCCTTGGCTATGTATTCGCTCCACTTGCTTTTGCTATTGGAATTCCTTGGAACGAAGCGATTCAGGCAGGAAACTTCATTGGGCAGAAGCTGGTTCTGAATGAGTTTGTAGCTTACGCTAACTTCGCTCCGATGATGGATCAGCTATCAGACAAAACGGTAGCGGTTGTTACGTTTGCTCTTTGCGGATTCGCTAACATTTCTTCATTGGCCATTTTATTAGGCGGACTTGGCAATCTTGCACCTGAAAGACGCCCTGACATTGCCCGTCTTGGAATCCGGGCAGTTATTGCAGGAGCATTGGCCTCGATGCTATCCGCTTCTATAGCAGGTATGTTCTTTTAAATCATTTTCTGAATTTAACTAAAAGCGCTCAATACAAAAAGGCAGCCGGAGAAAATCCGGCTGCCTTTTTAATACGCTCTGTTAAAACCTTTGAGCAATAACATCCAACGCAATATTGCGGTCGCTATGCGGGTATTTAGTATTTTCAATAATCTGGTAATCCTCATGGCCTTTTCCTGCAAAAATGATGATATCGTCAGGTTCTGCAATGCTCATTAAATGCCGCACTGCCTCTTCACGGTCCCCGATCAAGGCATAGTTTTCATGCTTCATGCCCTGTCCTAAATCATTGATGATGCTGTCATAGCTTTCATACCTTGGATCATCTGTTGTCAGCACTACATAATCTGCCAGCGAGGCTTTTTCTGCCATCGTCGGACGTTTGGATTTATCCCGGTTCCCCCCTGTTCCCACTAAAAAAAGAACGCGGTTTTTCTTAAAAGGCATAACGGATTGAATTGCTTTTTCTATCGCATCAGGTGTATGCGCGTAATCTACGTAAATCGATAACGGAGCTTCCGTATGGACCCGTTCCATTCTTCCCGAGATTGGAGGAATATCCTTTAAGCGTTCGACAAGTGAAGCCACACTTTCTCCTTTAGCATATAAAGTAGCGATAGCAGCAAGCACGTTTGACACATTAAATGTACCAAGCAACTGCGTTTCCAATTGAAACGTTCCTTCAGGCGATTCTAATTGAAAGAGCGTACGGTTATCAAGGTATTGAATGTTTTTAGCTGAAAAATCAGCGTCTCGCTCCATGCTGTAGCTGATTACCTCAAATGGCGTCATGGAAGAATATGTATCAAACCAGTCATCATCCAAGTTCAGGACTGCATATTTTTGTTTTGATAAGTCTTGGCCCAGCTGGGAGAACAGCAGGCCTTTTGCATATCCGTAATGCTCCATTGTTCCGTGAAAATCTAAATGGTCATGACTGAGATTCGTAAAGGTCACAACATCAAAATCCACTCCCCATAGCCGTCCTTCTACCAGTCCATGAGAAGAAACTTCAAATGTCATATTCTTCACATTAGCTTCTCTTGCCTGCACGAGCATTCGCTGAGTCGTAATAATATCACTTGTGGTATTGGCGCTTTCGTATAAAGTGCCATCCAGGTCAAATCCTATTGTGCCCGATAAGGCAGATGATTCTCCGCCTCTTTTAATGAGCTGGTGAATCAGATTTGTCACTGAGGTTTTTCCGTTCGTGCCGGTTACGCCAAACACATTCATCTCATTAGATGGAAAGTTATAAAATTGATTTGCTGCAAAAGCAAGAGCTCTTGAACTACTATTTACGATAACCAGCGTCGCTTTGTCCATGTCAATATCAAGATTTTTTTCCGCAACTATGACTGTGGCTCCATTATTTACAGCTAGCTGGGCATAGTCATGGCCGTCAGTTGTGTGGCCTTTTATGCAAAAGAAAACAGAATTCTGCTTCACTTCACGTGAATCCACTTCAATATGGTCCACAGATGGAGGAAGCGTACCGATAATGGTTTTTAATTTTAATCGTTTAAATAAATCATATGGGTTCATTTTAAATTCCTCACATTTTTTCTTAGGATCATTATTTGCTATCTTATTTTAACGGATGTTTATGATATTGAGTAGTACTATCCCTTCATTTCATAAAAATCATCCCTTTGATATAAATGAAAGATGATTCCTATTACTCCTTTGCCATATCAGATTTGATGTACTGATAAATAAGAGATTCCGCTTGCAGAAGCGATGTTTCATGCGTGCGTTCATAAGCATGCGAAGCATCGATTCCGGCTCCAATTAAACCGTGCTTTATGTCAAAACCAGCTTTAATTGCAGCCGAAGCATCTGATCCGTAGTATGGATAGATATCTACTTTGTAGGCGATCTGGTGCTCTTTTGCCAGTTCAATCAGATGTTTTCTTAAACCATAATGATAAGGACCGCTGCTGTCCTTGGCACAGATTGACACAGTAAATTCGTCAGAAGCCTGCCCTTCTCCCAGTGCGCCCATGTCCACCGCAATGTATTCAACTGTTTCATCCGGAATATTCGAGTTTCCTCCATAGCCGATCTCTTCATTATTCGCAATGATAAAGTGAGTAGTATAAGGAAGTGTTTCTGATTCAGCCTTGATATGGCGTAAAACATTCATCAGCATGCCAACACTTGCCTTGTCATCTAAATGTCTGGATTTAATAAATCCGTTTGCAACCTCAACCCGGGGATCAAATGAAACAAAATCCCCCACTTCTATGCCCAGGTTTCGAGTATCTTCCGCCGTATGAACTACTTCGTCAAGCCTTACTTCAATATTTTTTTCGTTTCTTTCTGCTGTGCCTGCGTCTTTATACACATGAACGGAAGTTTGCTGCATGAGGATTGTCCCCGTTATTTCTTTTCGGTCTGAGGTTTCTACTTTACAATATTCACCTTCAACTGCGTTCCATTTAAAGCCTCCAATCATGGAAAGCTTGAGGCGTCCATTTGGTTTTATTTCTTTAACCATTGCTCCCAGCGTATCTACATGAGCTGTTAATACTCGGTGCTTGAGTTTGTTTTCGCCTTCAACCGTTACGAAAAGGCTGCCTTTGTTATTTATGTAGGATTCAATGCCGTTATTTGTCAGCCACTGCTGAACAAATTGTATAACGTTTGCGGTATTACCGGAAGGACTTGGTATTGAAACCAAATCTTTTATTAATTCTACTGTTTTGGTACCATTGGGATAGTTCATTCGATATACTCTCCTTTGGTTAGTACATTTTTTTAAATTTAAAATCTTCCTAATAATTTATAGTGTACTATAATCATTGGGTATTTAAAGGGAATACACGAATAATTTCCTTAGTATATTTATATAGCCAATTAAATGCAGCTTTGATAGGATGTGATCTTTTGACTGAGGAATTATTTTTACATGAAAGAAATCGTTTACTGCTTAAAATATGGTGGTTTGCCTACCTGCTTCAATTAATAACATTTGTTTTAATTGAGCAGAAATTTGATATTATTCTTCCGCCATATGGTCTTATGATCATTGTAGGGATCAGTGTGCTCGTGTGGAAGCTTCCGAAAGCCTCCATTTCAATGTGGCTGGTCATTTTGGGTATATACGGTTATATCATTTACTACAATTTGAATTATCCTCTACTGGTTAATCTATTATTCTTTTATTTAGGCATGATTGTTGCATCACTTTACTTGAAAAAATATTTAATTATATTTTCGAGTGTTTTTTCTGCCTTACTGATGATGTACTTTTTCCATAAGAACTATATGACGATTTTTGAAACCTTTAAACCAGCAGACCTTTTTTACTTAATTTTATTTTCCCTGTTGCTTATGATTTATTTACTTTTTCATACGGCTAATATCCAGAAAATAAATCATTCTACTCAGGAAAGCGAACGTGCGGCAAGAAGGGAACTGTATTCCAAAAACAGTTACCATGATTTGTTGTTTGAACACGCACAGGATGCAATTATCGTATTTGATTTAAACCAGCAGATTATTCAGGTTAATCCTGCTTTTGAAAAAATTTATGGATGGACGAAAGAAGAGGCGATAGGCAATCAATTACCGATTATTCCGAGTCACAGAATAAAGGAAGCAGCAGAACGAACTTCCAGGATACTAAAGGGAGAAAGCATCCCCTCTCTCCATACTCAGGATCAGAGAAAAGACGGTTCATTAATTGAAGTTGAAATTACATTATCTCCAATAATTGACGAAGAAAAAAAAGTGATAGCCATGTCAGCCATCAGCCGTGATGTGACATTTCGCAAAGAAACAGAACACCGGCTGCGTCAATCTGAGAAGCTGTCTTTAGCAGGTGAAATGGCTGCTGGGGTGACCCACGAAATTAGAAATCCATTAACCGTAATCTCTGGATTCATTCAAATGATGAATGAAAAAGAGACAAATCCATTTCAGGCATATACCAAGATTATGCAGGCGGAGCTGGAACGGATCAACTTAATTATTAGTGAGTTCCTGGTGCTGTCAAAACCGCAGGCAGTTCTTTTTCGCAAAGCGCTGCTGGACGAGCTGATCCAGGATACGGTTCTTCTTTTTGAAACAGAACTTCATCTCAAAAACATTCAAATTGAACAGCATTGGCAGGAAAAAAACCTTTCTCTTTTTTGTGAAGAAAATCAAATTAAACAGGTTCTATTAAATGTATTTAAAAATGCAGCAGACGCCATGCCTGATGGCGGAAAAATACGTATTCACGTAGAGACCTTCATACAGCAGCAGGTCCCCCACCTTTCCATCGCCATCTCAGACAACGGCAAAGGGATACCTGCCGATATACTGCAACGGATCGGAGAACCTTTTTTCACGACAAAAGAAAAAGGAACAGGGCTTGGTATGATGATTACTGAAAAAATAGTGCAGGGTCACGGTGGCTTGATGACAATTTCCAGCGAACTGGATATCGGCACTTCCGTAACCATCACTCTTCCAATTAACGAAGAAGAACCCGATATACCTTAACGGTGTATCGGGTTCTTTATTTAGTCATCCCAGGTCGTAGACATAATTTTACCGGAAATCGCATTCACTTGAACGGTGGCTTCCCGATCATCAGCTGTGTCAATCTCAATTAAAAAATACATCTCTTCATCTGAATGCTCTAAGTCAACATCATCGACTTCACCGGGAACTGCCTTTAATGCAATATCAATTGCCTCTGGTTCTGTAAGAGGAGCTGCATTGTCCTTTTCTGCTTCTTTTGAAACGGACAGTTCGGCTCCGGTATATGGATCCAGCACCTTAGTAACAAGCAGATCGTCTTCAGAAATAACCGCTTCATAAACGGTTTTATTTTGTTTTTCAACCTTTTCAATACTTTGAATGACACCTGATGATTCACTGACAATTTCACGTATTTCTTTTTCCGATAAGATTTCTTTTTGACTGTCCGGGTTCTTACCTGGAGCATCAGATGCTGTATTTTCTATCACCATCAATGATTCAATTTCAGCAGAGTCTTTATTAATTTTCATTTCATATATCCCGTTTGGGACCACAAACTCGATTGAATAACCGTTATTATATTTGCCAACTGATTGTATTTCTCCCTCAGGGTATCTGTCGGTTACTATATCCACTGCCTCGTTTTCTGTGAGGGGTGAAGCTGCAGACATGCCGGAAACAAACTGCACAGCAACGAAAACAAGTATAACCAGTAGTAAAGCACCGCCTGCCATCCAGATCATACGCTGTTTTTTCACTATCTCACCTCTTTTTGATTGTACTTATAGGATAAACGATAAAAATGAGAATTTGATGAGAATTAACTTAGTTTTTGAGGTGAATCTGCTTCTAACGGCATAACAATCGTCACGATAGTTCCTACCCCTTCCAAACTGTCCAGTTCAATACGGATACCCAGGACATCTGCTATCTCTTTTGCCAGAGACAGACCCAGTCCAGATCCCCCTAATTTCCGGTTTCTTGCTTTATCAACCCGGTAAAAACGATCAAACACTTTGGGAAGATCACTTTTTGGGATGCCGATTCCTCTGTCCTCTATTCGAATAAGTCCTGCGTCAATTCTTTCTTCCACAGATACATTGATTGCTTTGTCGCTGTATTTTTTTGCATTATCCAAAAAAATGTACAACAGCTGTTTAAGTTTTTGCCGATCAGCGATTGTAATGATATTATTTTTCACAGTAAGATTTACTTCACGGCCGTAGGCATTTCTGAAGCCCCTTATCGACTCTTCAACAAGCTCCTCCACATTAATCACTTCTAAATCCAGATTCCACTGCTCCCCTTGCCTGGCAAGGAGCAGCAACTGCTGGGTTAATTCTTTCATTCTTATTGCTTCTGAGTGAATGGCGTCGATCGACTCATCAAATAACTCCTTTTTTTCAAACCCCCTTCTCTTCAATAAATTTGCATAGCTTTCAATTACAGTTAAGGGCGTTTTAAGTTCATGGGAAGCATTGGAAACAAACTGCTCCTGCTTATCAAAGTTTGCTTCAAGAAGATCAATCATTAAATTAAACGTATTTCCCATTTCATATAATTCATCTTTTGACTGGTTCTTCAGGGACAACCGCTTAAATTCACCGTTTTGCTGAATATCTTTCATGGTTTGGATCATGGTTGCGATCGGTCGGGTTATAAGGTTACTTAATATCCGGCCAGAAATAATCACCGGCACCAATGCAAGTAAGGTAACAATAATCAAGACATTTCTCAGGACTTTAAGATTTTCTTCAGCTGTACTCAGACTCTCGATCATTTGAATATTGACCACCGACCCATCTATCCATGGGTTGGGTATGGAAACAAATGTGTACGGCCGTTGATTAATTTCGATTATCTCAGATCTTTCTTCCATATAAAACCGATCCGGGAAGGTGCTCAGATTATTCTGTCCTGCAGAGGTAACAGTCCCCCCAATTGATGTTTCATCATCTTTTACGATTTTCAATGACCCGTCAGGCGGCACAAAGGTTTGAAGTAATTCTTTATCGGAAGTTAGACCGGCTGTACGGTTTACCCCCACTACTGTGCCCTTGGCATTATCATGGGCCGATTCAAGCTCGCTTGAATAAGTTAAATTACTAAAAACAACATAAATGGATGCACTGATTACGATGAGTAAAACGGCAAAAACGACTGACGTATATAAATGGATTTTATTTTGAAGTCTCATTTTGCTTCTCTCAAAACATAGCCGACTCCCCTGACTGTATGAATCAACGGATCAAATTCTGTTTTATCGATCTTCTTGCGAACGTATCGTATATAAACGTCCACTACATTTGTATCACCAAAATAATCATAGCCCCAAACAGCATTTAATATCTGTTCACGGTTAAGTACCTGACGCTGGTTCTTCATTAAATAAACGAGCAAATCAAATTCTCGAGGGGTCAGCTCGATATATGTTTCTCCTCTTTTTACCTCTCTTGTTTTCTCATTCAGATATAAATCCTTCACTTCAAGCCAGCTTTCGTCATTGACAGGTTTCTTTTTGCTGTTTTTTTCAAATTGTCTTAGCGCAGCCCGGATGCGTGCAAGGAGCTCTTCAATTTGAAAGGGCTTTGTCATATAATCATTTGCCCCAAGATCAAGGCCTGAGACTTTATCTTCAACAGAGTCCTTAGCAGTAAGTAAAATAACCGGCATATTAGGGTTGTCAGCACGGATTCTTCGAAGAATTTCAATGCCTGACATTTCAGGCAGCATAATATCAAGTAATATCAAGTCCCATTCTTCCATTCTGTATTTTTCCAGTGCTTCATATCCAGTCATTGCTTTGGTAACCATATATCCCTCGTACTCAAGCTCCAGTTCTAATACACGGGCAATCTTTTCTTCATCCTCTACGACAAGGATTTTTTCTTTTTCACTCATGGCCATCCCCCCAAATTGAAGATTTATGTCGATATTGTAGCACAAACTATTGGTTATACATTGTTTTAAGCAGGCATTCCTGACTCCTTTGATGACATCATGTTAAGATGATTTTATCTTAACAAGGGAAAGGATGAGCAATATATGGCAGTTCATTCATTTATATTAAAAGCTGACTGGCCTGGAGGCCGAAACAGTGTGGGCTCTATTAAAACCGCTAATCTGCAAACTAAAATTTCGATTCCGCCTGAGATGGACGGACCCGGCATTGGCACGAATCCCGACGAAATGCTTCTTGGTGCTGCAGCTACATGCTACATTATTACTTTGGCTGCGAAATTGGAAAGAGCCCGTATTGAAACAGAAAAAATGGGGCTGGAATCTGAAGGAATTGTGGAAGTCATTAACGGAGTAATCACTTACAAGGAAATCATTCACAGACCGATTATTCATGTCATGAAAGATTCCGATGAAAAAGAGAAAGAACGAATCCTCCGATACATTTACCAATCGGAAGAAAGCTGTATGATTTCAAGAGCCCTTAAAGGAAATGTTGCTATAAAAGTGGCGCCTGTCATATTATAATCAGCATACTCTGATGTTTTCATCCTCCTTAGTTGTGGAAAACATTCCTTAGCACACAATCTAAGGAGGATTTTCATATGACGGATCATAAATTGTATATTAACGGTGAATATTGTGAATCGACTGCAGATGAATGGATTGAGGTTTTAAATCCTTCAACTGAAGAAGTCATCTCAAGGATTCCGAAAGGCACCGAGCAAGATGTGAATAAAGCGATTGATGCAGCTTTTGATGCTCAAAAAGAATGGGAAAAAGTCCCTTCCAATAAGCGAGGCCAAATCGTTCGTAAGCTTGGTGACGGCATTAAAGAAAGAAGAGAAACGTTCATTAAACTGCTGATTGAAGAACAAGGAAAGCCTCAGGATCAAGCATCCGATGAAGTAGATACAGCAATTGAGTACTTTTATTACATGTCGGAATGGGCAAGAAGAATTCAAGGTGAAATTGTTCCGAGCGACCAGCCAAATGAAAATATATTTATCTATAAAAAACCAATCGGTGTTGTAGCAGGAATTGTTCCATGGAACTTTCCCGTGTTCATTTTAGCAAGAAAAGTGGCAACCGCTCTAATTGCCGGCTGTTCGATTGTCCTAAAACCAAGCCAGCAGACACCAAATACTGCAATGGAATTCACTAAGCTGATTAACGAAACTGATGGTCTGCCAAAAGGCGTTTATAATCTTGTTACTGGAACAGGCTCAACAATCGGGAACATTATGGCCTCACATCCCAAGGTGGGAATCATCACAATGACAGGCAGCGTTGGCGCGGGTACAAAAGTAATGGAAGCTGCCGCTCAAAATATTACCAAAGTAAACCTCGAGCTGGGCGGAAAAGCGCCTGCCATCGTAACCGAAAATGCTGATCTGGATTTGGCAGTAAAACACATCCTAACATCCCGGTTAACAAATTCAGGACAGGCCTGTACGAATGCCGAACGGGTTTACGTTCAGGAAAGTGTAGCTGAATCCTTTATTGAAAAATTGAAATATGCTATGGAAAATGCCAAGGCCGGCAACCCTAATAAAGAAACAAACCTTGATCTTGGTCCGCTGGTCAGTGGTGACAGACTTGAAACCGTTCATGAAATGGTTGAAAAAGCAAAAGAAGAAGGTGCTGTTGTTCTTGTTGGGGGCAAAAGGCAGAATAAAGAAAAAGGCTTCTTTTATGAACCCACATTAATTACAAACGCTACACAAAATATGTCAATTGTTAAGGAAGAAATATTCGGTCCTGTACTTCCTGTTTTGACTTATAAAACGCTGGATGAAGCAATAGAGTTAAGCAATGATACCGAGTACGGGCTGTCTTCATCTGTTTATACCGAAAATTATCACGAGGCAATGAAAGTCGTAAATGGATTAAAATTCGGCGAAACATTCGTAAACCGTGAAAATTTCGAGGCGCTTCAGGGTTATCATGCTGGTGTCAGAAAATCCGGCCTTGGTGGAGCTGACGGTAAAAATGGGCTTGAAGATTTCTTAGTTACCCACACTGTATACATGCAATATAAAGAAGAATAATTTTATTAGCGACTGCTTTATGCTAATAATGGTCCTTTGCGCAAACACAAAAAAGAGGAACACGCTGTACTGCACAGCGTGTTCCTCTTTTTTATTATCTAACTGGCAGATAGAATGATGCTTTGCTATCTGTGGGTCAGCTTAAAGGTTTTTAAGCTTGCCTACACCTTTTTGAACATTTCCTTTTGTTTTATCATTTTTACCTTCTTGTTCCAGCTTAGGATCATTTGTAGCTTTCCCTGTTTGTTCTTTTACTTCACCTTTGGTTTTATTCGCTTCACCTTTTACTTTGTCAGAAAATCCTTTATTGCTCATCGATATTTCCTCCTTTAATTCGCTTAATTACTTATCTATACCACTGGGCAGATTAATTAAACACTGCTTATGTATTAAGAAACAGATGTATGACTAAAGGTTTAATAACCTGCTAACAAAGGTATAGAAAAGCATAATGGACGAGGAGGACGATCGACATGTTTGATGAAAAATTTACTTATAATAAGTCAGATATATTAACAGGATTATCAGGAACTGCAGTCTTAACATCAATTCTTTTATTCGTAACCAGTCTATGAGACTCCGAATAAACAGACCCAAACTTACTGCTTAAAAACGATTCTTTCTTGAAAGATGAAAGAGTCGTTTTTGGTTTGTTCCATTTATCTAAAATCGAATTCTTTTACAAGGCAAAGGAATTTATGCTAAATTAAAAACCGACTAACTTAATAGGAAAAGAGGGATACAAGTGACTCAAAATACGAGTGAGCTTCCGAGCGGTTGGAAAGCAGGCAAAACGACTTTTGTTACCTCTCTTGCTCCAGTACAAAAACCATTGGTTATGCTGGGAATCATTGCGGCAATATTTTTATTTGTGATGATTGTGTCCACCACAAATTGGACTCAGGGTATTTTATATATTATAGGGATAGCACTTGGATTAACGCTTCTATACGCACGTTTTGGATTTACGTCCGTGTTCAGAAGGTTAATGTCTGTAGGCAACGTACAGGGCCTTCAGGCGCATATGGTTATGTTTGCAGTGGCAACCACCCTATTCGCTTTAATCTTGGGCACTGGTTTTAGTTTTACTGGCGCCGAGCCTGCAGGATACGTGTCACCTGTAGGAATCAGCTTATTGTTTGGTGCTTTCATATTCGGCATTGGTATGCAGCTGGGTAGCGGTTGTGCTTCAGGAACATTGTATTCGGTAGGAGGAGGACAATCATCCATGATCCTTACCCTCCTTGGATTTATTACGGGCTCCGTTATAGGAGCTTATCACTTTAATTTTTGGATGGAGGAAACATGGGCTTTGCCTCCAATTTCATTAGCTGAATCGACAAATCTTGGATTTTTTGGCGCATGGGCAGTACAAATGATCATTTTTGCTGTTATTTATTTTGCGCTGGTACAGTTTTCAAAACGTAAAAATCCACCGCCAATGAAGCCGCTCCCTGCTGCAAGGGGCTGGAAAAATATTTTCAGAGGCGCATGGCCTTTATTCACAGCAGCCATTTTGCTGGCTGTATTAAATGCTTTAACATTGGCCATTCGCGGAAACCCATGGGGGATTACATCAGCCTTTGCTTTATGGGGATCAAAAGCATTGGAATTAGTCGGCATTGATGTGTCTGGCTGGGGCTATTGGCAAGGAGCTAATGCAGTTCAGCTATCCCAATCCATTCTTGCAGATTCAACAAGTGTAATGAACTTTGGTATCATTTTAGGTGCTTTTATTGCTGCAGCGGCTTCTGGTACTTTCAAGCCTAAAAAGATAAAACCCGGTATAGCTGCCGGCTCCATAATAGGCGGCTTATTAATGGGTTATGGTGCCCGCCTTGCATTCGGCTGTAATATTGGTGCTTATTTTGGAGGCATTTCGTCATTTAGTTTACACGGCTGGGTCTGGGCAGTTATGGCAATGCTAGGCACAGGACTTGCTCTATTTATCCGCCCATTATTTGGATTAAAAAACCCAAAACCTAAAGACACAATTTGTTAAACAGCCATTAAAGTATTTTCAGAAGAAAAAAAGCTGCAGCCCCCGGGAGAGGCTGCAGCTTTTTCAGGTGAAAAATATTTCAAACTTTTCTACTCTATTTTCTTTAGTTCTTCTTCAAAATAAAATGTTGCAGAATCTTCCTGAATAATATAAGAATAGCGTTTCATATTTGCTACATAAGACCATTGTTTAATGGTCACTATTTTCTCATTTAATAAAACCTGTTCTCCATCAATAAATTTATTTTTGTATGTTTTCATCGTCCATCCTCCAATTTTTAAGTACGATTTTGCCGAGCAATGGAACGAAATAGCTGGTTTAAAATGTCCCTGCTTAGCCATTCACCATGATTGGCCTACCTGAGCTCGATAGAAAATAAAAAATACTGATTGATTTCTGTCATCTCAATCATTCAATTATAGCACATTATGAAAACAATTTGCTTGCAATTCTTTAGTTTAGTTGTAAAAGTGGTTAAACGCATGCGGTTTCACTAAAAAAGAAGAGCTGAGGTCAGCTCTTCTTTTATCATCTATTCTAACCAGGTAAACATATAGTTTGTATCTTCGATCTCTTTCGATTGCTTTACCGTTTTTAATGGTTTGAAGGTATCGATCATGACGGCCAGCTCCAATGTTTCTTTTTTCCCTATACTTGCTTCTGTTGTGCCAGGGTGGGGACCATGTGGAATACCACTGGGATGAAGCGTAATGGAGCCTTTTTCAATTCCTTTTCGACTCATAAAATTCCCTTCCACATAATAGAGCAGTTCATCACTATTTACATTGCTGTGATAATAGGGAGCTGGAATTGCCTCAGGATGATAATCATATAGTCTTGGCACAAAAGAGCATACAACGAAGTTATGACCCTCAAAGGTTTGATGTACTGGAGGAGGCTGATGAACTCTTCCGGTAATCGGTTCAAAATCTTCTATATTGAAGGCCCAGGGATACAAATAACCATCCCACCCCACGACATCGAGAGGATGATGATTTAGTACATGCTTTGTTATGTACCCTCTGGACTTTGTTAAGATCGTATGTTCACCTTTACCTGTAAAGGTCAGCAATTCTTCCGGTCCGCGCAAATCGCGTTCGCAAAATGGACTGTGTTCCAAAAGCTGCCCATACTCATTGCGGTATCTTCTAGGAGTAGTCAGCTGACTGAATGATTCGATTAACAGAAACTTTGTTTCTTCTTCTGCAGCTGGAATTACCCGGTAAATCGTCCCGATTGGAATGATTATATAATCTCCTTTACGATAGCTAATTGTCCCAAACATGGTTTCAATTTTCCCTGAACCATAATGAACAAACAGCATTTCATCACCATCGCCATTCCGGTAATAATCCTCCATCTGCTCATTGGCATGAATGATGCCGATTAAAAGATCATCGTTGCCCAGTATATACTTTCTGGCACTCACTGCATTGCCTTTTTTTGTGAGCTTGGAAGTAAAGAAGTGACGATGCTTAAGTGATTCCGTTTCTTCATATTCAGGCAGGTAAGAACCTGCTAATTCTGATTTTGCTACTTCTGTAGGCAAATGATGATGATAGAGAATTGACTGGGTTCCTGAAAACCCTTTCGTACCCATTACCTGCTCCCGGTATAGGGTACCGTCCTCTTTTTTAAACATGGTATGACGTTTGTGCGGTATTTTTCCCATCTGACGATAAAACATTGATTCACCCGCCCTCTTCTCCGATTATATTTACCAGGGTGCCGAGACCATCAATACTCAGTGCAACCTCATCTCCTTTTTTCAACCAGTCCTGAACCTCTGTACCCAACTCTAAAATACAGCCGGTCCCTACTGTGCCTGAACCAATCACTTCCCCGGGATAGAGTGTTACTCCTGCGGATGCACGCTCGATCATTTCACTGAATGTATAATATAAATCCTCCGTATTTCCGTTCGATAAATGTTTACCATTTACATAAGCTGCCATATTTAATCTATAATGCTGATCTTTTTTAAACTCTGTTAATTCATCTACTGTAGCGATAAAAGGACCAAAAGATGTTGCAAAATCCTTCCCCTTAGCAGGTCCGAGTCCTACTTTCATCTCTTCTTTTTGAAAGTCGCGTGCACTCCAGTCATTCATTATGCAAAAACCCAAAATATGTTGTTCTGCATTTTGTACTGATATATTTCTCCCTTCCTTTCCTATGACACAGGCGATTTCGAGCTCATAATCAAGAGCTTTGCATCCTTTAGGAATTGGAATAAAATCGTTAGGACCTTTTACCGCTAAATGGTTTGTAAAATAAAAAACAGGAAACTTGTACCATTCCTCCACAATTTCAAGCCCTCTATTGGCACGCGCTGTTTTCACATGATCTTCAAATGCATAAAAGTCACGGATGCTGACGGGTTTTGGAATCGGTGCAAGAAGTTGAACTTGATCCAGATTATACACTCCGGGAAGATCCGGGCTGATGTTCTCATACTGGCTGAACATGGGTTTAAAATAAGACCATTTTGCAACTAAATCTATAATCGATTCCGGCAGTCCTTTGCTGGATACTTCATGCATATCAACAGCAAATTCATTTTGAGAAATCCATCCTGCTTTTTCTTCTCCCGAGGGCAGCAGAAACGTAATCAGCTTCATTTGACCCTTCACCTCTCGTTTTTCTTGCGTATTAATTCAAACGTATCTGACATGGGTTTTGTATACACCTGGCCCGCTAAGCGTCCTATAGGCTGCAACGCTTTGGAATCAATTTTGCCATCGAAATAAAGACCATCATCAACATGTATATGCTGTACTTTTCCAATCACCAGGCTCCCGGATCCAGGTTGCTCACCAAAGTGCAGCACCTCATGAAGAACACATTCAAGATGAATCCTGCTTTCATGCACACGAGGCGGCAAAACGGTGGAGCTTTGTGCTTTTGTTAAACCTACCTGTTCGAACTCATCCAGGTCCGCTGGAAAGTTTGCAGCGCAATCATTCATTTGTTCTGCCAAATCTTCACTGACAATATTAATAACAAACTCTTTTGTTTCCTCAATATTGATTAATGTATCTTTTTTTGAGCCGTCCTCTCCGTTTCGCATAGGAGAAAAACAGATTAACATTGGTTCGGCGGATATCGCCGTAAAGAAACTAAAAGGAGCAAGATTGGGTATTCCTTTAGCATCAATAGTCGACACAAATGCAATGGGTCTCGGCAAGATCGCGCCGATCATCAATTTGTATGCTTCCTTCCAGTTTAAAGAATGTGGCTGGACATCCATTTCATTCCTCCATCTGTATATGATTCAAGCTATTTTCGGGCAAAAATAAAATAAAAGACAGCTCACCTGCAATGCAGCAGGATGAGCATCTTATTTTATAGATTTCCTCTACGCTCCTGTTCTCTCTCAATCGATTCAAAGAGCGCTTTAAAATTACCTTCACCAAATCCTTTTGCCCCTTTTCGCTGAATCACTTCGATAAATACAGTTGGACGATCCACGATAGGTTTTGTGAAAATCTGAAGCAGATACCCCTCGTCATCTCCATCAACCAGAATATTTAATTCTTTCAGCTTCTCAATCTCCTCGTCAATATCACTTACCCGTTCGCTGAGAGTGTCATAATAAGCGGCAGGAGTATTTAAAAATTCCACTCCATTTTTACGAAGGATTCCAACCGTTTTCACGATATCCTCTGTTAAAATCGCAAGATGCTGGACACCGGGGCCATTAAAGAATTCCAGGTACTCTTGTATTTGGGATTTTCGTTTGCCTTCAGCCGGTTCATTAATGGGAAACTTGATACGGCCGCCATTGTGCATGACCTTGGACATAAGTGATGAATACTCTGTGCTGATATCAGCATCAGTGAAATGTCTCATTTCCTTAAATCCCATAACTTTTTCATAGTAAGATGTCCATTCCTGCATCCGCTCTACATTTCCAACCACATGATCAACTGCAATTATTCCTGCATCTTCTGTGGGAATTGTCGAATCGAATTTTTCAAAACCCGGCAAAAATACACCCTTGTAATTCTGCCTTTCTATCAACGTATGAATTGTATCTCCATAAGTACCGATAACTGCCTTTTTCACTACCCCATGGCTGTCTTCAACTTCGAATGGTGCCTTCAATTCAATTGCTCCACGGGATACTGCTTCTTCATATGCCCGCTCAACATCATCCATTGTCAGAGCGATATCGCGAATGCCATCTCCATGTTTTTTAACAAAAACCGCTACATCCGAAGAATCGTTTAATGACCCGGTTATAACAAGCCTTACTTTATGCTGCTGCAGCACATAGGATACCGTTTCTCTGTTTCCAGTTTCCAGACCCGAATAAGCCACGATTTTAAAACCAAAAGCCGTACAGAAAAAATGAGCGGACTGTTTTGCATTTCCTGAATACATTTCAAGATAATCAACATCTTTTACGGGGAAGAAATCCTTCATTTGCTGATCAGCTGCTATTGTTTCTTTTTTCATCATCCATACCTCCATTTATTTGAAATATTTCCAATATTATAGTTTCAGTATAAAGAACTGAAAATACAGGTTGCAAGAGTACAGGCTAAAGCTACAACGCTGTTGTGCAGCGAAGAGTTTTTCCATTATTGGTGCTGGATTCTTGATCCTACTTTTTCCATTTCCTGCTTTTTAGGCGCTAAATGAACGGCTCTTCCTGTTAAAGCCTCAACCGCTTCCAATAGCCCTTCATTTAGACTCGGATGAGGGTAGTGAAGAAATGAAAGATCTTCAGCTCTTGCCACCATTTCCAGCGCAAGTGTGGAAGCCGAAGCCATTTCAACAGCTCCCTGTCCAACTATGTGAATTCCTACAATCAATTCAGAATCACCGTCCATAATTACCTTTATAAAACCTTCCCGCTCTCCGGTAATTTCCGCAAATCCATTACCCCCCATGGGAAAAATGGCAGTCTGGACATTATTAAATTCATTTCTTGCCGCTTCCTCTGTCAGCCCTGCAAATGATAGGGGAGGATTCATATGAACAACTGTAGGAAGAAATGTAAAGTCGGCTTCTGAAGGTATACCAGCTATTTCTTCTGCTGCCGTTTTCCCCTGCTTAATCGCTTTTACAGCGAGTGCCTGACCTTCTGTAACATCGCCAACAGCATAAATATTCTTTATTGAAGTTCTGCAGGCGCGATCAATTACGATGTGGCCCTCTTCCCCCATATTCATTTTTAAACGGTTAATCCCCAAGCTGGCCGTATTTGGAATCTGTCTGGCTGATAAAACAAAATGGGTGGCTTCTAAGGCTTTAGTTTTCGCACCGTTTTCTTCTGTCAAATGAATTGTTAAGAAGTCCTCTGACTGTATGCTTTGAATCATCTTCCCTGCTATAAGCTGTATTTTTCTTTTCTTTAATAATCGCTTAATTTCTTTGTTGACAGAGGAATCAAAGTCAAATTCCTTTCCCGCATTATCCAGAATGAGCGAAACCTTTGACCCAAATTGCTGAAAGGTAAAAGCTGTTTCAAGCGCCAGGTAGTCACTGCCGCAAATTACAAGATGCTCCGGTACTTCTTCAATCGAATAAATCGATTCGGAGGTAAAGATCTGCTTGTTATCTGCTTCTTCTATCATTTCATGTGAACTGCCCGTTGCAATAACTGCAGAATTAAATCGGTAGACAGTAAAGGAATGATCATTTTCCACACCTATTCGGTCCTCCGATAAAAAGTAAGCTGAGCCCTTAATAAGCTCTATGTTGTTTGCTTGAATTAATCCCTCCACTCCAGCGCCAAGCCGGGTGATCGTTTCATTCACATGAGTATGTAATCGTTTCAGGTCAAACCGAAAATCTTCAACGTTAATTCCAAAACGGTCATATCGCTTTAAATCATCCAATTTCTTAGCTGCTGCAGCGAACATTTTTGACGGAATGCATCCTTTTGCTAAACAAATGCCCCCAAGTGATGTTTTTTCAATAATTGTCACCTGTTTGCCCATCTGAGCCGCGCGAATAGCGGCATGGTATCCTCCTGGGCCTCCTCCAATTATTACGACATCGCGTTCTTCCGCAATTTCTCCAACAACCATTACATCAGCTCCACAAACAATAATGTAGGACGTTCAATCAGTTCGGTAAAACGGTTAGTAAAGGCTACAGCGCTTGCACCGTCCACTACCCGGTGATCATAGGACATGGAAATATTCATCATTGAACGAACGACAATTTCGTCCAGTTCGTTGACCATTGGACGCTTTTTTGTTTTGTGAAAAGCCATTAATCCTATCTCAGGTTTATTTAAAATAGGTGTTGCCCCCGTACTTCCTCCAAGCGGTCCCACATTGCTTATCGTGAATGTACCGCCTGTCACATCCTCCAAAGTCAGAGCGTGAGCATTTGCTTTATCCACCAGCTCTTTCATTTTTTTCTGCAGCATGCTAAAGGATTGATTTTGAACATGGTGAATGACCGGTACAATCAGCCCTTCACTTGTATCTGTTGCAAGACCGATATGAATTTTTTCATGAAGATGGATCATTTCATTTTTCTCATCCAGAAAGGCATTAAACAATGGGAATTCCTTTAAACAAATGCTCAATGCCTTTATAAAGAACACCGTAGCGGATATGTTTTTTCCCTTTTCTTTCAGCTGTTCTTTGACCTTAAGCAGTTCGGTTACATCCACTTCTTCAAAATGGGTACAGTGTGGAATGGTTAACAGAGATTCCGTCATCTTTTTTCCAATCTGTTTACGCATCCCTGAGTAAGGAATCGTTTTTACTTCCTGTTCACTTTCCTGTTTTTTAATATCAGCTGATTGTTGATTATTTTTGATCGCTGAATATACATCCTCATCGGTTATGCGGTTTCCCTTGCCGGTACCTGTTATATATTCCAAATCTATGTCATTTTCTCTCGCAATCTTTCTTGTATAGGGGGATGCCAAGGTTCGTTTAGAAGGTTCTTGCTGGTGTTTTACAAAATTTCTTTGCACAGTAAAAGGTTCGAGCTTCATTTCTTTCTCTTCTCCAACGCTGCCCGGCACTGTCTTTTTATCTTTGGATTCAATTATAAGGACGGTTGTTCCTACAGAAATAGTAGAGCCAATTTCCACTTTAAGTTCTTTAATGACCCCTGATGCCGGAGAAGGAATTTCAGCAGTCATTTTATCGGTTTGTACTTCAACTAACGGGTCGTCCGCCTTGACAGTGTCACCAGGCTGAACAAAAAATTGATTGATATCCGCTTGCGTCATCCCCTCACCAATATCATGAAGCTTCACTTCGATCATATTGATCCTCCTCTTAGAAACTCATCACCTTCAAAACCGCTTCTCTCACTCTTTCAGGTGTTGGCAAATAAAAATCTTCAAAGCTGAAATAAGGCACAGGCGTGTCAAAGCCTGACACTTTTTCCACAGGAGCCTTCTGGTATAAAAATGATGTTTCATTTATGATCGATAAAATATCATTCGCTACACTGCTTGAAGGATGCGCCTCCTGCACAATTACGGTCCTTCCCGTTTTTTGTACAGAAAATGCAATAATGTCTTCATCAATTGGAGACAGTGTGCGTAAATCGATTACATCACACGTTACTCCATCCTCTGCCAGCTGTTTAACGGTACTTCTGACAACCGGAACCATCGCACCCCAGGTAATGATCGTCACATCCTCTCCCTGCTCGAGGAGAGCCCCTTTTCCAATCTCCACGGTGTATTTCTCCTCCGGCACATCCTCTTTTACAGCCCGGTAACTTCTCATCGGTTCAAGAAATAAGACAGGATCCGGGTCTTCAATTGCCGCGATCATTAACCCTTTTGCATCATATGGATTTGACGGACACACAACCTTCATGCCAGGCATATGAGTAAAAATTGCTTCTGTGCTGTCACAATGAATTTCCGGTGCACGAACTCCTGCCCCATAAGGCGCCCTGATAACTATAGGAGCGCTGTAATGCCCCATTGTTCTAGATCTAAGTCTTACTGCATGTGTCATTAGCTGCTCATAGGCTGGATAAATAAAGCCTAAAAACTGAATTTCAATAACAGGCACTAAACCATTGGCCGCCATACCGATCGCCGCCCCAACAAAACCCGCTTCACTTAAAGGAGTATCAATGACTCTGTCTTCTCCAAACGCAGCCTGCAGCCCTTCAGTTGCACGGAATACGCCGCCATTTTTTCCAATGTCTTCTCCAAGTAATAACACGCGCTCATCTTCTTTTAACATGATGGAAAGAGCGTCTGTTATGGCGGAGAGAAGAGTTACCGTTTTCTTCCTAGTCGAGGTTGTCATGTTCTTTGCCTCCGATTAAATTTAGTAACTGCTGCTTTTGTTTTACCAGCGGCAGCGTAGGCTCCTTATAAACATAATCGAAAATCACAGAGGGGTCCGGTTGAGGGAACTGTTCCATTTCACCCACCGCCTGATCAACCTCTTGCACAACCTCTTCTGTCATTTGACGCACCCAATTTTCGTCATGCCAGTCATTGATTTTCATACATCTTTCCACTCTTAAAAGTGGATCAATTTCTTCCCTAACTTTAAGACTGTTGTTTTGGTCTCGATATTTTGTGGGATCATCCGCTGTTGTATGAGCCCCGTATCTCCATGTAACAGCTTCGATCAGTGTGGGCCCTTCCCCTGAACGGGCTCGTCTCAATGCTTCTGAAACATACTGATAAACAGCAAACACATCATTGCCATCGATGCGCACACTGGGAATATCGTAAGCGAGTCCCTTTTGGGCAATCGTTTTTGTATTCATTTGTTTTGATATCGGGACGGAAATAGCAAATTGATTGTTTTGATTAAAAAAGACGACTGGTGCTTTAAAAATACTGGCAAAGTTGAGGCCTTCATGAAAATCGCCTTCTGAGGTTGCTCCATCGCCAAAATAGGCAATTGCAGCATTATTCGTCCCTTTTCTTTTTTCAGCAAAAGCTGCGCCCGCTGCATGTGGAATCTGTGTTGCAATCGGGATTCCCGGGGGAAAAATGTTCATTCCTTCAGGCGGAATGTTCCCTTCATTACGTCCATTCCAAAATAATAAAATGTTGCGCAATGAGTGACCAAATGTCATGGTAGCCCCATGATCACGATAGGTAGGAAACAGCCAGTCCGCCTTGCTAAGAGCGAGCGCACTACCGACCTGGGAAGCTTCCTGCCCCTCAAACGGTGCATAAGTTCCTATTCTGCCCTGACGCTGCAAACTGATTGCTTTTCGATCAAAGGTCCGAATGCGAAGCATATGTTTAAAAAAATCCAGGGTTCTTTCTTTCGTTAAAAGCTCCTTGTGATGATCGCTGATCCAAACGCCTTGCGGACTGAGTAATTGTTGAATGGGAAATTGGTTTTCCATTGTCGTTCCCCCTTCGGCGAATCGAATGGTTGTCATATTCTTACCGCCCACTTGGGCCGTTTCATATGGGAGAAAAAACTGTTTCTTCTTGCCCTGGATTTCATGCGCTGCTCACAAAAAGAATTGGCCGCTTCTACTGTTGTCAGTCCGCCGTCTTCTGCCCTTTTATATACATTTAATAACGATGTGTAAATCGCTTTTGTTTGTCTTAGTACCCGTTCTTTGTTCGGCTCATAAAGCTCATCTGCAACTTGAATTAGACCTCCTGCATTTACGATATAATCCGGTGCATACAAAATCCCTTTATTTTTAAGCAGGACACCATTTTCTTCCGTCATCAGCTGATTATTCGCAGAACCTACAACTGCCTTTACCTGCAGCTGATCAATCGTTCGGTCATTTAAAATTCCCCCAAACGCACAGGGGATAAAGTAGTCGGCCTTCACCCCGTATATTTCATCCCCATTCACTACTTCAACTTCTGTTTTCATTTTTTCAGCAAGTGATTGAACTTCCAGAATTGCAAGGGGGTTTATGTCTGCCACAATTATTTTTTTTGCGCCTGCAAGCATTAATTGTTCAGCTACTTTTGCTCCAACTTTGCCGAGGCCCTGAATGGCATATGTTCTGCCTATTAAGTTGTCTGTCCCAAATAAAACCTGGCTGGTTGCCTGCAAACCAAATATCACACCATGAGCTGTAGGGATGGACGAATCTCCGCTTCCTCCATATACTTCATCCACTCCAACGATACAATTAGTTTCTTTTAAAGCATGTACAAAATCTTCCGGTGTTGTGCCCATATCTGTTCCTGTATAAAAACGGCCGTTTAGTGATTCTACAAACTGCCCGAAGGACCGGAACAGTTCAGGACTTTTATCCTTAGCCGGATCACCGATAATAACAGCCTTTCCACCGCCAAAATCAACATCTGCAGCAGCACACTTGTAAGTCATCCCCCTTGAAAGCCTCAGGACATCCTCCAGCGCTTCATCCACGCTTGCATACGGCTGCATGCGGCACCCGCCAAGTGCAGGCCCCAGTGATGTATTATGGATGGCTATTATCGCCTTTAATCCTGTTTCTTCATCATTGCAAAATACAACTTGTTCATGACCTTTTATTTTTTCAAACATTCGCACTACATACTCCCCTCCCGTTTAAAAAGAAAACGCTTACATTATTGAATAAAAAAAATTTATTAAATGCGGCTTTTGATTTCTCCCGCTGCATCCCGCTGGAGTTTCACACCTTAAGCTCCAAATCACCTTGCAGAAATAACAGCAATTGAAATTAACAGAGTTAATAAATAGTTTAATACATTCTTTCTATGATTATCTTTGGTAAAACAGCCTGCTTTACAGTCCCCTGTGCGATTATATTCCTATGATTGTCGACAGCTTCAACAGAGGTGCAAACAATGCGGTCTGAGATATCTGTGACCACTGCATTCAATACAATACAGGTACCTTCCTTTGCCGTTGAAAGATGCTTGACACATATTTCTGCGCCCATTCCTTCTTCATCGTCCTCTAAAAACGGCAACAGCACTTGTCTTGAAATCAGTTCCATATGGTAAACGACTGATACAGTGGAATACAAAGGATGAATGACTTTATCATTAAACGCAGCAAACATATCTTTTGTCACAGTAATTGTAAGGCGCTCTGAATAGCCTTGATGAAGACCTGCTTTCAACCCATCACCTCTACTAAATAACATGCTCGTTCTTTATGTATTTATATAACGTTTATTTAACGATATGATAACATTTTGTATGATTAGTAGTCAATATATTGAAAATATTTCGTTATTTCAAAAAAAAGAGCGATATGTATAAGCTACATCCACTCGCTCACTGCTTTCTAAACACATCTGCTGTTCGTTACTGAAGATCATCTTTATAATGAATCACAGTTAATCTCTTAATATGATAATATATAAAAGTTCGTAAATTAATCGTAATAAGTTCAGGCAAGCATTAAAATAGGCACTTTCACTATCCTTATTTTATCACTTAAGCAGGCTTTGTACCTCGTTTATTTTTTTTATTGCATCAGCTGCCATCGTCTGGATCAATGCTTCTACTGAAGGAACATCCTGAATTAACCCTGAAATTTGTCCGCTGTTTATAAATCCTTCTCCCAGCTTGCCTTCTACAGCCGCTTTTACATGGTATTTTTCTGCTGTTAACTTTCTATACTGTTCTGCCGTCAGTCCTTCTTTTTCAAGTTGCAGAATATGTTCAACGTAAGGAGTTGGCAAAACCCTTCTTACCTGATTCACAGATTTCCCAATTATTTTTGTGCTAAAATCATGGCTCTCTATGATGGATGCGATGTAATGTTCATGCATCATCGATTCTTTCGTTGCGATCAAGCGCGTGCCCATCTGTACACCGCTTGCTCCCAATGCAAGAGCTGCTGCCAGCCCTCTGCCATCTCCAATGCCCCCTGCAGCAATTATCGGGATTCTGACTGCATCCGCCAATTGGGGAATCAGTGCGAAGGTTGTTGTTTCTAAGTGAGAATTAATTCCAGCAGCCTCATATCCTTCACCAACAATCATATCAGCTCCAGCCGATTCAGCCTTCCGGGCATGTAATACTGACGCTGCGACACTCAGGATGGTTATTCCATGCTCTTTCAGTAATGGAATATAGGGAGCGGGATTTCCGGCAGAAAGAGAAACAGCTTTTACCCCATGCTTGATAATAAGCTGAATGATCTCATTTACATAAGGACTCACATTGATTGCAATATTTACGCCAAAGGGGCAGCTTGTCCGCTGTTTCGTATCCACTATAATACGTTCCACTTCTTCAGGGGACATGGTGCCGGCTCCGATCATCCCTAATCCGCCAGCATTAGAAACGGCTGCAGCCAGGATGGCATTGGATGCATTCCCCATTCCCCCTTGAATAATTGGATACCTTATTCCCAATTGGCGGGCTATTTCATTCATCTCATCATCTCTTTTCCTAAAGAATGCTAGTTGATTATAAAAGGATGATCCAGGGCATCATACGACTCATTTTTTCGGGTTAACTCGTTTCCTTCTTTAAAAACCGATTCAAAGAAACGAAGTGCAGGCTCGGCCAATTCTTTATAATATTCGCTGAACAAAGAGGCTGCATGCTCTCCCAGCCATTGCTCCGGAAGCAGTTCATCCGGCAATCCTGGATCAACGAACAAAAATTTTCTATATTCATGGACAAGCTTAGTGCGTTCTACAAAGCATTCAGCGTCTGACATACTTCCCTTTTGAATTTTACCCTTATCAATAATATATTTTTGACTGTATTCAGTAATGAATTGTCCGTATTTTTGGTTAATTTCTTCTAAATTCCAGCTCTTATTAATTAACCTGCTGCTCGTATGCGGACCGTCATATGCCGCTACAAAAAAATCGACATACTCTTCAATTTCATATTTCTCAATTAATAACTTCACTTGTTTTTCAAGTTTATTAGGAGATATCCAGCAGCTGTTTGACATGGAACCAAAGCCGCTCCAAACTAATTCCTTTCGAAGTTCATCTCTGATATTTCTTATTTCTTCAGGAATCGTATACAAAAGCATTCTCCATTTGCCATCCCATTGTTCTGGCTTCATCTTAAAGATTCTGTTAGCCGCCTCTTCCATACGCTTCGATCCGCGGTCAGTAAGAAAATAAAAGCTCTTATTTCCTTTTTTCTCAGCCTGGACCCAGCCCTGCTTATTCATGCGTGAAATCGCTGCGCGCACTGCCTGGTCATTGTGGCCAAATTCATTAAGGAGCCGGATCAAACTGCCAATCCAGATTTTGTTTCCATAATGCCGTATATAATCGCCATAAAGTGTAAAGATCATAGACCTTGTATTCATGAATGATCATCCTTTACTATTCATTCTTAACTATTCATCTTACATTATCTTACCACTTTACCGCGGTAATCTCTTGATAAAATAATGAAATTTTCATTCATGAGACATCTACAAGATTTATGATAAATTCTCTACGATGGTCGTAATCCCCTGCCCTGCCCCGATACACATGGTCGCTAAACCAAAGCGGTCTTTTCTTCTTTGCATTTCATGAACCAGCGTTGTTAATATGCGCGCACCGCTCGCTCCAAGAGGATGTCCAAATGCAATAGCCCCGCCATTTACATTCACCTTTTCCTGCGGTATGGAAAGCTCTTGCATACAGGCAATTGATTGGGCTGCAAAAGCTTCATTTAACTCGATTAAATCAATATCCCCCATCGTCATTCCAGCTCTTTCCAGGGCTTTTTTAGTAGAAGCAACCGGCCCGATGCCCATAATAGAAGGTTCCACACCTGCAGTAGCAGAGGTTATATACTTCACAAGCGGCTGCATATTCAGTTCATCCGCTTTTTCTTTCGACATCAGCAGCAATGTTGAAGCACCGTCATTAATGCCTGAAGCGTTCCCCGCCGTAACGGTCCCATCTTTAAACAAAGGTTTAAGTGTGAGCAGCTTTTCTACCGTTGTATTTCTTCTTGGATGTTCATCCTCAGTGACAACGATATCCAGTCCACTTTTGTCTTTATACGCGACAGGGACAATCTCTTTTTTAAATTTCCCTTCCTGCATTGCATTTTGTGCTTTTTTTTGACTTAAAAACGCAAATTTGTCCTGAGCTTCTCTGGAAATTGTATATTTAGCCGCAAGGTTTTCAGCTGTTTGCGGCATGCTGTCAGTGCCATACATTTCATGGAGTTTTTGATTAATAAACCGCCATCCGATTGTGGTATCAATCAGCTCCATATTCCCCCGCGGAAATTCTGTTTCGGGTTTTTTCATAACGAAAGGGGCGCGAGTCATACTTTCTGTGCCTCCCGCGATAAAGATATCTCCCTCCCCTGACATAATGGCACGCGCTGCATAATTGACTGCGTCCAGACCTGAGCCGCATAAACGATTGATTGTCGTACCAGCCGCACTCACTGGCATGCCGGCGAGCAGAAGGGACATTCTTGCCACATTACGGTTTTCCTCCCCTGCACCATTGGCGTTTCCAAGAACCACTTCTTCAATCAGTGCAGGATCCATTTCGGAATTCCTTTTTAACAAAGCCTTTATGACGATTGCAGCCAAATCGTCAGGCCGCACCATCCTCAGTGCGCCATTGAATTTCCCGATCGGTGTCCTCACTGCATCTACAATGACAACTTCCTTCATCATGTCCCCCCTCACTCTCCAAACGGATCCCGATAATCATATACCCCTTGGCCGGATTTTCTCCCAAGCCTTCCTGCTTTAACATACTTTTCAAGCAATGGGGCAGGACGATATTTTTCACCCAGCTTGGAGTGCAGATACTTCAAATTATTGAGGCGGGTATCAAGCCCCACCAGATCACCAAGTTCAAATGGACCCATTGGATAGTTCAAACCAAGCTTGATGGCTTTATCGATTTCTTCAGGAGAACCGAGACCTTCCTGCAGCATGTAGAACGCCTCATTTCCCACTAAAGCCGAAATCCGGCTTGTAACAAATCCAGGGAATTCGTTGACAACAACCGTTTCTTTGCCAAAAATTTTCGACAGCTCCATTGTCTGCTGAACTGTTTCATCACTTGTTTGCAGACCGCGGACAATTTCAATTAGCGGCATTTTATGTACTGGATTAAAAAAATGCATGGCAATCACTTTCTCCGGTCGTTTTGTAAATGAGCCTATTTCTGTGGGGCTCATCGTAGATGTATTGGTAGCAAAAAAAGCATGCCCCGGAGCATGTTTATCCATTTTTTCAAACACCGTCCGCTTAATTTCCAGTTTTTCAGGCACCGCTTCAATAATAAAATCTGCCTTTTCGAATGATTTTTCCATATTTATGGACAGGTGGAGCCTTTCGAGTGCCTGGTTCTTTTGGGCTTGTGTGATCTTATCACGGGTAATGCCTTTTTCAAGGAGTGTTTCGATTTCATTTCCCGCCCGATTTAACTGCTCCTCATTAATATCCACCAAACTGACGGAGCATCCATTTACGGCTGCAATATAAGCGATTTCTCTTCCCATCACACCAGATCCAACCACAGCTATGTTTTTCATATTCTTCCCTCCAATGCACATTCAACTTTAAATTAAGAAAAGATCTGCTCCCGGTTAAAATGATTTGCATGGCGCAAACCTTTCTAATAAAGGAGTCAGATCCTGCCCTTCTGCTTGTATTAAACTCCCAAAGGATTTAGAGGTTTGTCACCATAATAGGAAACAATACTTTTAGTTTCACAGTACAGATCCAGTGTTTCCACGCATAATTCTCTTCCAAATCCTGACTGCTTGTATCCTCCAAACGGTGTCCCCGGAAAAGCTGAAAAAGGACAATTAATCATGACAATTCCCGCTTTTATTTGTTTGGAGACCCTCGTGGCCCTTGCATGATTCTGTGTCCAGACAGCTGAACCAAGACCATAAATACTGTCGTTTGCAAGCTCTACTGCCTCTTTTTCGTCCTTAAATTTCATTACCACTGCTACAGGGCCGAATATCTCCTCCCTTACTGCTTCCATATCATGTGATACATTTGAGATGATTGTCGGTTCATACCAGAAACCTTCTTCAAAGCCCTTGACACTTGCAATGGCTCCGCCGGTTTCGATTGTCGCTCCATCCTTGCGTGCTGATTGGACAAACCCATCGATCACGTCCAGCTGATTTTGGTTAATGATTGCTCCGATATGCGTCTCTTTTTGAAAAGGATCACCTAAAGTCAGTTTTTTTGCTTTTGTTATAAACTTCTCCATAAACTGGTCATAGATTTCTTCCTGCACATATAAACGGGACCGCGCCTCGCATGATTGGCCAGAGTTGTAAAAAATACCAAATAACGAACCATCTACTGCGGCATCAATATCCGCATCATTAAAAATAAGACTCGGGGACTTACCTCCTAATTCGAGCGTCACTCGCTTCAACGTGTTTGATGCTTTCTCCATTATGCCTTTGCCTACTGGTGTGGAACCCGTAAATGCAACCTTGTCTACATTTTTATGTTCAACTAAATAATTTCCTACCGTTGAACCGGACCCTGGCACGATATTTACAACCCCTGCCGGAACGCCCGCTTCTAGACATATTTCCCCAAGTACAATGGCAGTCAACGGAGTTAAAGTGGCAGGTTTAACCACAATGGAACAACCTGTTGCAATAGCAGGCGCCACCTTCCACGCAGCCATCATAAGCGGGTAGTTCCAGGGTATGATTTGGGCACAGACACCAACCGGCTCCTGCTCAGTATGATTTTGAAAAGCTCCGGGTAATGAATTCACACTGCCTCTGTGGCTGACAATGGCTCCTGCGTAAAATTCGAAATCCTCAATGGCCTGCATGACCTGGCCCTGCGCAGCTGAAAGAGACTTTCCTGTATCCAGAATTTCAAGTTCCACCAGTTCATTAAAGCGGGAACGCATGATGCCTGCAATCTTATTTAAAATTCGGGAGCGCTTGTTAACAGGAAAGTGCCGCCACTTGCCCTTGTCAAAGGCATTTCGGGCAGCTTCAACCGCTTTTTCTGCGTCCTCAACCGATGCCTTAGCCACTCTGGCTATTTCTTCACCAGTGGCAGGGTTGATCACTGCAAATGTTTCTCCGCTTTGACTGTCCATTCGCTGGCCGTTAATAATTAATTGATAGGTGCCGCGTTTCATATCCAATTGCTCGAGTTTTTCTTCTTTGATCATTGACATATCTTCTTCCCCCTTGGTTAATTTCCTTTAAATTCAGGTAATCTTTTTTCTCGAAATGCTTTTACTCCTTCTTGGTGATCGGAGGTCAGCCCTGCTATTCGCTGACTGAAACTCTCGCAGTCCAGAAATTCTTCCAGCGGATACTCCCAGCTTTTTTGCAGCTGCTGTTTAATGATCCCCACCGCTTTTGTGGGCATCAAGGCAAGCCTGTCAGCAAATTGATTGACCTCATCATGCCAATTCTCCCCGGCAACAACCCTGGTCGCCAATCCCAAATCCAGCGCTTGTGATGCATTAATTTTTTCTCCAAACAGGGCTAATTCGAGTGCTTTTGCATGTCCGATAAGTTTTGGAAGATAGTATAAATTCCCTGAATCAGGTATTAGTCCAACATGAATAAAAGCCTGGACGAGCTTGGCTTTTTCATGCATTAAGCGAAAATCACAGGCAAGCGCCAGACTGAATCCTGACCCTGCTGCAATCCCATTAACAGCTGCAATAACAGGCATCTTCATTTTTGAAAGCTGGATCATGACAGGAGCATAGCGTTTACGGATAACTTCCCCATGATCCATATCCTCTGTGACACCGTCCAGATCCTCACCTGCAGAAAAAGCTCTGCCATTGCCCGTAATGATAAGACAGCGTACATCCGGATTTTTATTTGCATCTTTTAATGCCAGTAACATCTCGGTGTGCATTTGTTCATTAAAGGAGTTTAGCTTATCGCTCCGATTGAATGTTAACCGCGCTATACCTTCACTAACTTCATATTGAACAGCCTTTTCCAATGCTTACATCCCCTCCTAAATTCCTTTAAATACAGGCTTGCGCTTTTCTTTAAATGCACACATTCCCTCTTTTTGATCTTCAGAAGAAAATAAAAGATAAAAGTTTTTTCTTTCTGCATGCATTCCCTCACTAAGAGGAAGGTCCACGGCTTTATGTACAGCTTCTTTAATTAATCGAAGAGACAGAGGCGGCATTTCTGAAATTGTTTTTGCCAGTTTCATGGTTTCTTCGCTCAACAGTTCTGCCGGCAAGAGTGAATTGACAATTCCATAGTCCAAGGCCTGTTTCGCTGAGAAACGCTGGCCGGTTAAAAGCCACTTCATCGCATTTGTTTTTCCAATCAGTTTCGTTAACCGCTGAGTGCCTCCTGCTCCTGGCATGATACCCAACCCAACTTCCGGGAAACCAAATTCTGCATCATCAGCTGCTAGCAGCATGTCACAGCATAAGGCAAGTTCAAAACCGCCGCCCAAAGCGAACCCCTGAACCGCTCCGATAATCGGTTTTTTCACCCATGTAATCCTGTCCCAATCCTCAAATTGATTGAGCAGTTCAAGCTCGATTGTATTCTTTTCCAACATTTCATCAATGTCTGCTCCAGCTGCAAAGGCTCTGCCTGTTCCCTGCAGAACAATGACTTTGACATGTTCATTGCGATCAAACTGTTCCATTGCCTGAACAATTTGGCCAACCATTGCCGTATTGATGGCATTTAATACTTTCGGTCTGTTTAAGGTAATCATGCCGATTCCATTCTCAACCGCTGTGATGATGAAAGAAGCTTGCTTATTCATTCACTTCCTCACCAATCATCAATGTCACCAGATTCCCCGCAAACGACATTAAATCTTTACCGGAAGCCTTGGCTTCATCTGTCTTCATTGCCTTTTTAAGTGCTTCATGGCTTTCATAAAACATTTCACACATTAAATAATACTTGCCCTCTCCGCCCATGGGACTGCCAACTACCTTTGTTACGACCATTTTTTGCAAACCGGGTATTTTAGCCGTGATCGGACCGTGGGTGCCAAAATAATGATCATCAAATGCTTCCTTATTTTCCGGGTGTTTATATAATGCAATCAGCTTTACCATATTGAACATCTCCTTTTAAGTTGCTTACATAAGTGTTGAAACGGGTTTCATGGCTTCAAACGGGTTTTTGCAGGCCTTGCAATATAAAATACTTCTGCATGCAGTTGGACCAAAAAGATTATCCATTGTCGTATAAATAGACTCACAATAGGGGCATGCGACATGCCATTCACCCGTTTCGTCTATTTTTTCCGGAGGAGGTGCAATCCCGAATTCTTTTAATCTCTCACGACCTTCTTCGGTAACGCGATCAGATGTCCACGGCGGATCGTATATAAAGAATACTGCAGCCTGTTCCAGCCAGGATAAAGATGAAACCGCTTTCAAAATATTCGATTTTATAATATCCAGCGCAGGGCATCCCATAAAGGTAGGCAGCACATAAATACTTACCTGATTGTGACATCCTTTTATAAGCTCAATCATTCCAAGCTCAATTACGCTGATTGAATCGATTTCAGGATCCTTAACCGTCATAAGCGCTTCTTCTATCTGATTTTCCTGATCCCTGGTGAATTCAGTCCGCCACTCCATATCAATACTCCCCCCTTTTTACCATACCGCCTTGGGATTAATTTTATAAACCTCGTTAATTGTATCTAAAGCCTGTACAAGTTCTTCGGTATGTTCACCATAACGGCCCTTGCCGTTAATTTGCTGAAACCTGCCTGAGTAAGGTATCGACAAACCTTGAAAGACAGGATCCATTCTTTTGTGAAACGCTTGGGTCAATACAGTTTCACTTTCAATGAATCCGGATTGGACAATGTCCTCTGCCAAAGGTCCGAGGGAAAGTACGTCTCCAAAGTCCGCTTCTGCTTTTTTGATTGCATTAATCATTTTTTCTTTTGCTTCTCCACCAGCTTGAATTAACTGTTTAAACCACACAGTCCAATGCAAAAGATGATAATACAATTCCATGCTTACTTTTACCGCTGCATCTGCAAGAGGTTTATAGGAAGACTGCTTTAGCGAGTCAATTTTTACTTTTTTTGCCTGAGAATAATAGTAGTTACGAACTACCGTAAATGCCCAGTCATAGTTTGGTTCCTTTAAATAATGCCCCGGTCCGTTAGCGAGTTCCAGCATGACTGCATTTTTTCGAAGGGTGGACTTTCTGGCGTGTGAAAGTTCATCTACATCCCCTTCCCCCAGATCCTCCAGCAGCTTGTAAAACATAGCCGCATGCCCCATGGTATCCTGATTAATGGAAGAATAAGCGACATCCTCTTCAATATGCGGAGCAAGACCCAGCCATTCAGAGCCTCTGAAAGCCAGTATAAAATCGTCGTCTGCAAGTTGATATAATAAGTTAATTAATGCCTGCTTCGACTTGTCTGATAACTGTTCGGTCATTTATTAATTTTCCCTCCCCACGAGAGAATTTCTTTTTCATCCAGCATATCCTGCTCGTATTGACGCCACTTCTTTTTTAGATAGCCATATCCTTTTGTATTACGGTAATCCTTATTATCCAGCCTCGGGAGCGACTGCCTTTCATCCGGTGTCATTTTCCTCATTTGCGAACGTTTTACCACCCATATATCGACAACCGGTTCACGGCGCATAAAGTTTTCCTGCGCAAAAACTAACGCGAGCTCTTCATTCGGTGCAAGCAAACTAAATTGATACTGCATTGCAGCAGTGTCAGTCCTTTTACTAAAAACTTCATATTCCTGATAAAATTCCTTGCTTGTTGAGCTCAACATTGGTCCCCCTCTTCTATCCAGCATCGATTGCCGGACTTAATGCTTTACGAACCCACTCGTTATTTTCATAAGATAATTTCCTAAGACGCAGTCGCTCCTGGGATTTGGGTCCTTTATTCTGGACAATCTTTTTAAATTCAGCCCAATCCGGCTGCTGATAGATCCATTGTTCTGCCTCTTTGCTGTAATGCATCGTTGAATCAGGGATTGTAAGTCCCAGTGAAAGAATTCGGGGAACATATTTTGTGAAAAAATCCTGGCGTAATTCTTCATTTGATTTTGTTCTTATGCCGTATTTTGCTGTTATATCCTGTTTTGAGGTGCCCAGTGCTTTGGCATCGCCTGGTCCAAAAAACATAAGAAGCGGCTCCCACCACCGGTTAACAGCATCCTGCACCATTGCTTTTTGTTCCTCGGTTCCCTCTGCAAGCGCCATAATGATGGCTTCACCATGTTGCGCATGAAAAACTTCTTCAGCACAAATTCTCTTCAGCGCCCGGGCATAAGGTCCGTATGAAGCACCCAGCATATTGGTTTGAGTAATAATTGCAGCGCCATCGACCAGCCAGCCAATTAATCCTGCATCTCCCCAGGTAGGCGCTTCCATGTGAAATACATTATGAAACTTTAAATCTCCTGTAAATAAATCATTCATGATGTCTTCCCGCGTGCGTCCCAGCGGCTTCATCAAGTCCTCAGTTACACGCAGCAGAAGCTGGCCATGTCCCATTTCATCCTGAACTTTTGCCATAATTCCGAGCTTTCTTTTAAGTGAAGGCGCTTTTGGCACCCATTCTTTTTCAGGCAACGCGCCCATGATTTCACTGATTCCATGCATGGAAATAAGTTTGATTAGTACTTTTCGGTACTCCTCCGGCATCCAGTCATCCGCTTCAATCTTTTCTCCTGCTTTAATGCGATTCATAAACAGCTCATACTTTTCCTGCTCAGTTGAACCAGATTGGTTCATCATGACACCACCACCTTATATAACGTTAATTTAACGTAATTATATATTAATGTCATACTTTATTCAACAGAATGTTCTGAAAGTTTTTCTCAGGTATAGCTGTTTAGTTTCCTTTGGTCAATGATCCGAACAGCTTTACCCTCCGAACGGGGAATTGTATTAGGCGCACAGACTTTGACACGAATTGAAATCATCAAAGCGCTTTTTAAGCGCTGTTCAATCTTCCTGGCTACGGTTTGGGCAATAGCATGATTAACAGAAAAAGAAGCCTCTTTGTAAACCGTTTCATTTAATTCAACATGAAGTGTTACAACATCTAGGGATCCTGAAGTATTAATGAAGACCTGATAATGCGGTACCACTTCACTTGTGGAAAGAAGCTGAAATTCAATTTGAGAAGGATAGACATTAACGCCCCTGACAATTAACATATCATCAATTCTGCCTTTGATTCTCGACATGCGGGCAGTGGTCCTGCCGCATATGCAAGCATCTCTTGATATTGACGCGATATCACCGGTGCGGTATCGGATGAGAGGCATCGCTTCTTTGGTCAGACTGGTAAAAACCAGCTCCCCCTCCTCACCGTCCTCTAATCTTTCAAGTGTTACAGGGTCCACAACTTCAGCTATAAAATGATCTTCAGCAATATGAAGTCCATTTCTGCCTTCAGCACATTCCATTGCAACACCGGGTCCCATAACCTCGCTTAACCCGTATATATCGCACGCCTGAATGCCAAGTTTCTGTTCAAGAATCAACCTCATCTTTTCAGTCCATGGTTCCGCTCCCATTATGCCGTACTTTAAAGAATTATTGTCCGGGGCAATTCCTAATGATTCCATTTTTTCAGCGATATTAAGCGTATACGAGGGAGTACCGCATATAATTGCAGGTTTGAAGTCCTGGATTAGTTGAATTTGCCGATTGGTATTTCCACCTGACACAGGGACAGTGGTCATACCCAGCATTTCACTGCCATAATGGAGTCCCAAACCTCCTGTAAATAATCCATACCCGTATGCATTATGCAGGACTTCCCCTTTTTTCCCTCCGCCCATGGCAATTGCCCTGGCAACTGCCTGACTCCACTGTTCAATATCATGTTTGGTATATCCAACGACAGTCGGTTTGCCGCTTGTTCCTGAGGAAGCATGGATACGGACCAATTTTTCTTTTCCTACAGCAAACATTCCGAAAGGATAATTCTTTCGCAGGTCTTCTTTCGTTGTAAAAGGATATTCTGTTAAATCGTTTAACCGGTTAAACTTTAAAACATCAATTCCGTAGTCGTCCAATAAATTTTTATAAAATGGTACGTTTTCATACACCTTTTCAAGCGTCTTCTTCATTCTCTCTAATTGAAGCTCTTCCATTTGTTTTCCGGCAAATGTTTCCTCTCGATGAATGATCAATTTACCACCCCTTATAATATGACGATAATTATTCGCTTATTATAAAAACGTAATACTATGATTTGAAGTTACCGCTTTTCCAAGATGAAGTCAATTCATATCTGGAAAATTAATCAAAATAAACCCTCCCTTATATGTAAAAGGAGGATTTATTTTTACTATATGAGAAGGTTTCAGCTCTTTTTGAATATGTATGTAGAAGTTAACAGATAAATCAGGAGAGAGGGTAAGGGCGATGCATAGAAGAAATCCTTTCAAACTCCCTATTATCATGATCACTATCGTTGGAATAATCGCGTTTGTAATCTTTCTTTATCCCACCGATTCAGAGCGGGCATTTGATGTGGTTGAACAATTCTACACATTGGAAAAGCAGGGGGAAGCCTCAGCTTCATGGGATTTGTTTCATGCTGAAATGAAAAACCGCTTTTCAAAGGACCAGTACATCATGATGAGATCCGGCCTTTTTGTTGAGCAGCTCCAATCTGATTCATTTACCTTTAAGCTTAGTGAGCCAAAAAAGATTAAAAATTGGCAAATGACCAGTAATTCAACTCCTCTTACAGTCTTTAAAATCATCGTTACACTTAATTTAAAAAGCCAATTTGGCAATATGGACTTGATTCAATACGTGTATGTGACGCAAGAAGATAAAGAATGGAGAATATTATGGGATTATAACTCCTAATCCAATCTCATTTTCCCCCTTATATCTTTTGTAAATGGAGGTGGGGCAGCACTGATTGTTCTTTAAGCTTCGCTTCGAACATGACGTCTGCTTCGCGTTCTCCAATCAGGGAAAGCAATGCAAGCAGATCGTCTTCTAAGATAAGATTATGATGACTGCGGTCCTGGGAGTGGTTTTTACCGCTGCTGATATGACATTTAGGTTTTTTACTCCCCCAGCTGCTCCATACTTCTGGCAGCATTTCTTCAAGTCGGTCTTCCCCATGATTGCAGTTATGGTGATGAATATCGAAGCAGATTGGTGCACCAGTCAGCTTGTGAACATGGATTACATCTTTTAAAGTAAAGGATTTGTCATCATTTTCAATTCTCAATAATGATTTAACGTCATCCGAAAGCAACGTATAGTTTTCAGCGAATCGTTTAATTGCAAGTTCTTTATCCCCGTACACGCCTCCAATATGAAGAATCATATCCTGACCATTAACAGCTGTGAGCATTTTAGCATGATAGTCCAAATCGTTCATTGTATTTTTGATAACGCTTGGATTAGGCGAGTTCAGCACATTATATTGTCCCGGATGCGCACTTAAGCGTAAATCGTATGTTTCTTGCAGCAGCTTAATTTCTTCTGTTATCGCAAGAACATCCGGATCATTCCACCACTCCCAGTCATTTACTGAATGGGTAGCAAACGGAACCAGATCACTGCTTAACCTGTAAAATAAAATGTCGTGCTGAATATTCCACCTGACAGCGTCCAATGTCTGAGTAAAATTACTTAACGTAAGCTCCTTAACATATTCCAGGCCTTTTTCCTCAACCGTTTTAAGACGGCATGTTCTGAATTTTGTTGGAACGGTTAAGTTGATGCATGCATATCCAAACTTCATTCTTCCACCTCGCTGAACCTTTTATTTTATAACTGACGATTGTTATGTCAGGCGCTATCACGTTACAATAAACGAAAGAATACATATTTTCAAACTAAAATGTGTTCATAAGGAGGGCAAGATGACAAATTCGAAAAATGATTATCAAAACTCCACTACAAACAATGAAAAAGGAATCCATACAGACTTCACTCAAAACATGACCTATGGTGAATATTTGAGTTTAGATCAATTGCTTGGCGCGCAAAATTGTTTGTCAGACCATCACGATGAAACGCTGTTTATTATTATCCATCAGGTAAGTGAGTTATGGATGAAGCTGATACTTCACGAAACCCGCTCAGCCATTAAAGCCATCCAAGACAACCAGCTTGCTACTTCCTTCAAGAGACTGGCCAGGGTATCAAAAATTCAGTCTCAAATTATTCAAGCCTGGGATGTGCTGTCCACCCTGACGCCAGCTGAATATATGGAATTTCGCGATTCACTCGGACAAGCCTCCGGGTTCCAGTCCTATCAATACCGGATGATCGAGTTTGCCCTTGGCTATAAAACAAGTCATGTATTGAAAATATACAAAAAAGACCCTCCCCTGCATAAACTGTTAACCGAGGCGTTTCATGCCCCTAGTTTGTACGATGTATCAATCCAAGCTCTTGCTGGCGCCGGGCTGCCCATAAATAAAGAAATTTTGAACCGGGACCTATCCAAACCCTATCAGCAAGATGAATCAGTAAAACAAGCCTGGTTAACCGTCTATAAGAACGTTGACCAATATTGGGATTTGTATCAATTAGGAGAAAAACTTGTAGATATAGAAGATTGGCTTCAGCAATGGCGTTTCAGACATATGAAAACAGTTGAGCGGATCATTGGCTTTAAGGTTGGAACGGGCGGCTCTTCAGGAGTAAATTATTTAAAAAAAGTACTGGACCAGCGATTCTTCCCGGAACTGTGGGATTTACGAACAGAAATTTAATTAGATGGAAATACTTTTCCACATTGATGAACGGGTGAAGATGGAATAATTGGAGGCAGGCACTTGATTAACTTTTTTTACTTATCGATAGAAATCACAGGAACATTTTTACCCATATAAGCATAAAATGTCCTTATACTTTTTTAGGGAGGCGCTTCATGCGAAATAGAATGTTTTGGGGAAGCTTTTTCCTGGTCTTTTTCGCATTCAGCATCATTGCAGTTAAATTTAACCTGACTGAAATGTATCGCGGTTATCACTCTGCAGCGTTCTTTCCAGCCGAATGGAACGCAGAACTCCCTTTACACAAAGAACAGCTGGATTCAATCAGAAATGACTTTGAACAGGCAGCTATTATTTTTTTATGTATCTCTCTGATCCTGATTAGTCAACGGCTGCCCATCTGGTATTTTTATCGATTATTTATTTTTTTAGCTCCAGCTCATTATCAGAGCACTTTTGTGCGGTCCTTTCTTCAAATGATGCAAATGAATCATCATGAAGGGGGAGAATCGTTATGTTTTGGGTGAAACTTCTTATCATTGGTGTATTTTCCTTTACAGCCCTATCGATATTTACTTTCCACGGAATTGTCCTTTGCTATGCAGTAATGAATATGATTAAAAGAAAATAAAACACCAGCTCCATGTTGAAACAGTGCATAAATAAATAAAAAAAATCAGTTCTCCAAAAGGGGAACTGATTTTTTAAGTAATAAGCCGCATTTGCCGTATGGATTAAGAAAGTTTTAAACCACCACTTCTCAAAGTGGGTGTTCGCAAAAGCATTCATGTATGTCTTCCTTGTCATATAGACGGAAGCTTGCCAATTCAGCTTTTATTTAAAACTCCCTATTACAGCTTAAAGGTTAAAACTTACTTAGTTAGTACGAGCAACGCAGCCTGTTTTAGAATCATACAATAACTTGTTGAGCAAATCAACAAAAAGGGTTATGCATATGATTATTTGTAAAACACTTTCTCTACATTATATTTTGCATGGTATTCATTTATGATGTATGTTTCATAAATTTCCCGTTCGGTTGGGTCCTCTACAATGCTTACATCAATGCGATAAACTTCATCGCGATGATTTTTCATTGGCGAAACATTATCTTCAAAATGCTTTTTTACACGCTGTCTGATCTTACGTGCTTTTCCCACAAACAACAACTCATCGTTCACATTATAAAATGTGAAAATTCCGCCTTTATCACGGGGGATCTGATGGAAGTCAATAAATCCATGTATAGACTTTATCTCAGGTTCACCTTGAGAAAAAGATTGCTTTCGTTCGGTAATGCTAACATCAATTGCCGGCATTTCGATTTTAATCAAAATATTCACGTCCTTATATAAAATAAGCATTAAGCGTAACATATTTTTTCACTGAATGCTATTGGACTTTTTAAAAAACACAAAGAGGAAGCACACTCAGCAGCTCCCTCTTTGCGCAATTAAGGCCTGAGCTCTTCTTGCATTTCCCTCAGCTGTTTTTGTTCGGCATAAGTGGAATTTGCAAAAGCGGAGGACAAATTATTTTTTGCTTTCTGCTTATCATCGGCCCTCTTCGTTTGTTTTGCTTTTTCCACAAATGACCGTGCCAATTGAAATAGTTTATTTTTCATTTAAAACCCTCCCAGTGTAGGATCATTTACTGAGACTGAGTCTTTTGCTGATTCACGTGAAATCGCCTCAGAATAAGTACTGTGGTATGGAATCCGCTGATCGTGCTGAGCTACAGCATTTTTTCCCTGTTGAACAAATCGTTTAGACTTATTTCCTTTTCCCACATTAATGACCCCCAGTTTGTAGAGTTTCTTTATACAACCACTGCTTGATGTGCGCTGTACCTGCTTAGTATGAGCTTTAAATAAACAATTTAGATGTGCAATAAATGGTTGAAATTTATTGGAAAAAAATACTAAGAATGATTATCTTTAAACTGTACATCATAACTAAGGCAAGGAACGAAAAAACTCCAGATGGGGTGAGGGCTTTGGACGATCATCGAACCTTCCCAACAGGGATTCTTATTGTCAAATCATTTTCATGTAAATGAGGTGTTTGTCAAAGAACAGGTACATGACGTATAAACCATTCGATCTTTTGCACAAAACGGTGTGAACAATGGACATACCGCTTTGTGGCTGCCGGGTTAATTCCCGGCAGCCATTTTTTATTTACCTAGTGCCTCTTCAACCGGATAAAGGCTTAAATCAATTTCTGTATTTATATCTAATGCAAGCTTTGCCAATTCAGCCCCTAAGTATGGACCAACGGTTAATCCTGATGCGCCAAGACCATTGGCTAAAAGCATTCCTTCGGTTCCTGGAATCTTTCCGATTACAGGCAAAAACCCGGGTGTAAATGGACGAAATCCTACTCGTGTTTCCACGATCTCTGCTGCTGCAAGACCCGGAGCAACTTTTAACGCTTTATCCAGTATTTCGTGGATTCCGCCTGCTGTTATCCGTTCATTAAAACCGATATTATTCTCATGTGTAGCACCCACCACAATTTTATTCGGATTAAACGACAAAATATATTGATCATTAGGCGGCATGACAACCGGCCAGGTATCTGTCTTCAGATCATCAATTTTCAAATGGATGATTTGCGCTTTTTGGGAAGTAATCAAAAAGTTAATTCCCAGAGGAATCAATAATTCAGATGCCCATGCTCCAGCTGTTAGAATTACTTTATCGGCAAACAATTCTTCATCATGTACACGAACACCTGTAATTTGATTGTTTTCAGTCAATAAACTGGCATTGCCAAATCTTAGTTCAGCTCCATGTTTTTTAGCGGCTGAAATCAACGCACTGCATAATGCGCTGCCATCCACCCGCGCACCGCCGGAAATGTGAAGTGCACTATACTCATTTGACAAAACAGGAAATAAGTTTTGCGTTTCTTCTTGTGTTAACCGAGTAATTTCACCTATTTCCGGTGCATCTGATCTTCTTTGGACTGCACGCTTCTCCATCTTTTCTAATTTCTCATCATCATTATGAATACTGATGGCTCCAACCCTTTTATAGCCGGTTTCAATTTCCCCGTCCTCTTCAAGCATCGAAATTAGTTCCTTATAGTATGCAGCTCCGCTCTTCGCCAGCTGATACCATGCCTTATTTCTTCGCTGCGAGAGCCAGGGACATATGATGCCTGCAGCAGCATTTGTAGCCTGACCAGGCTCCTGCCTGTCAATCAGTGTTACCTTTATTCCTTTTTTCGCTAAATGGTACGTGGTGGACGCACCCAAAATGCCTCCGCCCACTACAATAATTGATTTCATACTGTACACCTATTTTCTATCATTTCTATTTATACTATACGTCTATTGTACAAGACTTAAACTACTCTCTCAATTTATGAAAAAAGGAAATATCTCGCTATAACGCTAGCTTATGTACGCAGAGTCTGTTACGATGGAAGAGATACATGAAGGAGGGATCCGTTATGACTATTGATACTCATAACTATGTCTACGGAATTGAAGCTGCTGCCTCCATCCTAGGATTAACAGAAGAATTAGTTGAACACGAGCTTAATGATCATGTAATTTCATCGAATAAAATACAGTCTGTCCACGTATTTGATCGGTCACAGCTATTTGCTCGACGTTATCATACCATTAACGAGCAAATAAAGAGTTTAAGCATAATTTATAAATCGATCCCTTTATTTGATGACAAACTGACTGTCGCCAATGGAACTCAACGGCAGGATGTTGCTGGTATATTGGCAGAACTTGAACGTTCTGTGCTTTCACGAGGTTTAAGAGGAAACCAGGAAGTGCGGATTTCCTATGGAGGTCATATTATGAACATTCCATGTGATATCCGATTTTATCAAGACGATATGAAAGTCATTTTCTTTAAATAAACATTACTTTAACAGCCTTTCACTGTCAGCAGTGGAGGGCTGTTTTATTTTTGTTGAGGGTTTGTAAAAGATATATTAATTTCAATAAATCTGCTATTTTCCTCTGTCCTGCTACATACAGTAGTAGAAACGATCCTTGAAAGGGTGATTCAATGGACCTTCCAGTAACGATCAGCACCAGAGCCGTTATAAAACAATCTCCAAACATACGCGTTTATTATCCCGTCGTTTCGGATTTGCCAAATAAAGCTGCCGAAATGAATATCAATGTCGCAATTGTTGAAACATTAAACAGAATGTTGCTGGATTTAGGTTACCATGATCAAAACCTGGTTGAAATGCAGGGATACTTTGAGATAAAAACAAATGAAAGAAGAATTCTGAGTTTGACGCTCCTGGTATATTCCTTTACAGGAGGTGCCCATGGGTTAACAATGGTTAAATCATTAACCTTTAATGTTGATACAGGGAAAAACTATCAGCTATACGAATTGTTTAAACCTGACAGCTTATATGTTGAAAGATTATCTTCGATTATTAGTGAAAAAATCACACTGTGGGATATTCAATTATTAGATGAATTTACTAAGATTCGTTATGATCAGGATTATTATCTTGCTGATCACAGCATTGTTATTTATTTTCAGCTGTATGAAATTACACCATATGTTGCAGGGTTTCCTTACTTTCCAATTCCAATACTGGATGTATCCGATATTATTTTAGACAAAGGACCATTAGGGATCTTGCTGCCATTCACTTAAGTGCATGAACGAAAAAACCTCAACCCGGAATTAATTTAAGGAATTGAGGTTTTTTCACAAGGAAAAACAGTTATTAAGGCTTCAACACTACCTTTACACATTCATCTTCATGATCATTGAAAATTTTATACGCTTCACTTGCCTGATCCAGACTCATTTTATGAGAGACAATTTCAGTCGGATCAAATTCTCCTGATTGAATCATATCAAATAATTTCGGCATGTAATGAATAACAGGGGCTTGTCCCATTTTCAACTCAATATTGCGTTCGAAAATGTTTCCAAGAGGGAACATATTATACATTGAACCATAGACGCCAGTAAGCTGTATCGTTCCGAATTTTCTAACGGCGTTAATCGCAATATCAACAGCGCTTAATGTTCCTCCCTGCAGCTTCAATTTTTGGCCAATTTCCTCCATCACAGATTTTTTTCCATCCATGCCTACACAATCAATAACAGCGTCCACACCGCCTTCTGTTATTTCTTTTATATGAAGACCCATATCGTTAAACTCATCAAAATTAAAAATCTCAACCTTGTTCATCTTTTTGGCCCGATCTAAACGGTAAGGAAGATTGTCTACGGCAATAACCCTTTTTGCCCCTTTCATCCAGGCAAACTTTTGGGCCATCAAGCCGATAGGTCCACACCCGAGTATTGCTACTGTATCTCCTTTTTTTACACCTGCGCTTTCGATACTCCAGTAAGCTGTAGGCAGCACATCAGACATAAACAGCAAGGCTTCATCCTCCAGTTCTACCGATTTCGGAATAACAAACGGCATGAAGTTTCCAAACGGCACCCTGAGGTATTCAGCCTGGCCTCCTGGATGATTCCCATATCGCTCAGTAAAACCGAAATAGCCTCCGGTGTCGATTTCAGGATTTGGATTTGATTCATCGCACTGACTTTCTAAGTCATTTTGACAATAGTAGCATTGTCCGCATGAAATATTAAATGGAATGACAACCCTGTCTCCTTTTTTAACCTTGGTTACATCAGGTCCCACTTCTTCAACAATGCCCATTGGTTCATGGCCCACTACATAGTCCTTATGCGTAGGCAAAGCTCCCTGGTAAATATGCAGATCTGAACCGCAAATAGCTGTAGACGTAATTTTAACAATAATATCATCATTTTTTTGCAGCTTTGCATCAGGCACTTCTTTTACCTGCATGTCTTTTAACCCTTGAAATGTTACACCCTTCATAAGATGACCTCCTATTTTATTTTCTATAGATACCATTCCCTCAATTATTCAGACTAATCTGATATAAAAGCACTATTATGGTAAAAATAACCTGCATTTAAGAGGAAAGAAATAAAAAACGCACTTGCCGCTTACAGCAAGTGCGTTGACATTCCTTATCCACTTGTTAGATCGCCAAGCCCGTTAAACAGTACATTAGAGCCATCGGGTCCTTCATTCACATTGTGAATGAGGGCTTCCCCTACAAAATGATGGCCATTTCCTGTGCTCACATCAATAATAAAGGGCTTATCATTATATAAACCCTTCTCAATCATCCGGTCATCCGTTGTGCATAATAGTTCTATTTCCCATGTATGCAAATTCTTGTCCTTTTGATGATAAAGGAAGCCTCTTTTAAAGTTGAAGTTCACTCCATCCGCTTTAAGTGCCTTGATTTCATATTCAACCATCCAATCAACTCCTTTAATTCCATACGGTACAATTCAGGATATGATCAAGCAGGGAAACATATACTACGATAAGAACTAAATTTTTTACACTAAAAATAGTTAAAAAATTATATTCTCCGGCGATTTAAAATAGATCTGAGCATCTTTTCATGTCTTTTTTCTTCTCTGGTTTTTCCTTCCCACTTCGTTATTTTTATGGGTATAGGATAATTACCTCCTTTTATTCCTTCATAGCTTCCCTCTTCACTCATTACCTTGCCCCCTTACTCACAGTGGATGTTATGTATTCTATGCTGAAATTTTTCTTTATACACAAAAACATCCTATTAAGCCCTCAGGCATTAATAGGATTGATTGTAAAAGCAATGATTATAATTTTTTTAACGCTTTTTTCCGCAGTACCTCTAGCTGTTTCGATTGGGCTGTGACAGATGAATCATCTATATGTGTAATTGGCATATTATACTCGCGCATCATATCCTCAAGCGGCGTTACTTGCTTCTGTGTCGTACTGGCACGGTGCAATCGTTTGGGTTTTCTCTTGATTTTTTGTGTGCTTCCAACTCCTATTGGTGTCCTTATCAGATTCATGAGAACCCTCCTTTACCAGCCTGTTTATTATATTATACCCGATTTGCTGTATTTATCACAACTAAACAGTCCATTTATGCATTGATGCCCAGATAAATATAAGCTAAATCAGTAATCAACAGCGGATCAAGCTCTAACAATGTGCCGGTATCTTCTATTAAAAAAATGACGTAGGAATCCTTCCCTCTGATAAAGATCGGACAAAGATGAGCAATGTTTTCCTCCTCTTTATTTAATGCAAGAACAGTGCCATTCCATACCTGCTGGATTGCACGTTCACTTGTTGAGCGGCTGTCGGTGCTATCTTCCTTTGGTATATCTGCCATTTCCTCCAGGCTAAGTGAATGAACGCGCTCAATTCTGTTAATGAGCGCCCGAAATTCTTCTGTAATTGCCTCATCATTTTCACTCCGGGTCCCCATTCGATATAACACCATTTTTAAACCAAATTCATTTGGATAATAACTTAGAAATGTTTGAAACGCTTCTCTTTCACTAAGACCTTGCTCTGCAATTTTCCTTTTAACAAAGTGAGCGGTTTGAACCAGCTGAGAAAAATAATTTAGTTTGGCTTTGCGATTGCGTTCATTTGTGGCATTTTGCTGAATATATTTTTTGGCATCATCATGGGAACCAAATTCTGTATTCCATATCTTTGTAATGGTAGGCGTTGAAAGCACGGCTATGTCAGTAAAGATCACAGCTATGGCTGCCATTAACAAGTATCTCCAATCATCAATACGGATTTGATTTAGCATACCCAGCAGACAAATTAAAACGGTAAATAAAAAATAAAGTGTTTTTCTGTACAAAGGAAGATTTTCTCTATATCGGTTGTCTACTTTAAAAAAGTTTATCACGCTTATAATATAAACTCCTATGAGAAAAACTAAAAAGGTTCCGATAGCTATTTGAACCCATAAAAAGTGAAATTCTTTGACCAATTACTTCACATCCCAGTCTGTCATTGTAATTTCTCTTATTTAACTATATTCGATAAAAGGAAGAAAACTCCTTTTTAAATCATGTTTTCTCTAAATAAAACATAAAAAAACACACCTCAGACAAAGTGTGTTTTTTAATCGATGATCTGGGAGGGATTCGAACCCCCGACCCCATCCCTGTCAAGGATGTATTCTCCCGCTGAACTACCAGATCTTTGTTTTAATTGTTATTTCATTAACTTACTGCATAGAATCGTTAACGACATTTATAATTTTATTCGATAAAAAATCGTTCGTCAATCCTTTTTTACATAAAATTAACTTGTTCCTTTATTTAAAAGAACCTGACGAATTTCTCGTCAGGTTCAGGTAAATTACGCTTGAGCTGTTTGTACTTTATTTGTATCTTTACGTTTCCATACAAGTTGAAGAATAAGTAAGGCAATAAATAGCACCGCTCCCAATATATCTGTCAGCCCTTCAGGATAGATGAGCATTAATCCCGCTGCTGCTGCGAGAAGTCGTTCGATTGGATGAACTCTGCGGTACCAGTACCCGATGACGGCTGCCCCGATGGCAGTCATGCCTGCCAGGGCAGTAATAACGGATATTCCAATCTCCAAAGCATTGGTATCAATCAAAAGAAGCTGCGGAGAAAGCACGAACATATATGGAATGATAAATGCGCCAATAGCAAGCTTAGCTGCATTGACACCGGTTTTTATCGGTTCCCCGCCTGATACCCCTGCGGCCGCAAACGCTGCTAAAGCTACTGGAGGAGTGATATCAGCTACAATACCAAAATAAAATACGAATAGATGGGCAGCTAAAGGAGGTACATCCAGCAATATCAAGGCCGGTGCAGCTATGGTAGCTGTGATTACATAATTGGCTGTTGTTGGTGAACCCATTCCTAAAATAATGGCTGCAACCATCGTGAAGAACAACGTAAGCAGCAGTATCCCGCCGGATAAATCAACAAGACCATTTGCGAGCTTCAGCCCCAGACCTGTTCTGGTTACAACTCCAACAATCAGACCTGCACAGGCTGTTGCCACAGCTACCGATAAGGCAGTTCTTGCTCCATCCGCAAGACCATCAACAAATTTCTTCAGGTTAATTCTTGTGTCTTTTCGAATCAAACTGACAAGAATTGTTACAACAATCGAATAAAGTGCTGCACGAATAATTGAATTGCCATCAAGCAATAAAAATACGACAGCAAAAATGGGTGTCAGTAAATAGATTTTTTTTAGTACAACTGATTTTTTCGGAATATCTTTATCCGGAAGCCCGGTCAGGCCAATTCTTTTTGCTTCAAAATGCGTTATAATCCAAATGCCGGAGAAATATAAAAGTGCAGGTATAGTAGCTGCCTTTGCAATTTCCCAGTAGGTGACACCACCGATGAATTCGACCATTAAAAATGCAGCTGCTCCCATGATTGGAGGCATCAATTGTCCGCCGGTAGATGCTGCCGCCTCAACCCCGCCGGCAAACTCTTTCCGGTAGCCCAGTCTTTTCATCATCGGTATCGTAAATGAACCTGAAGTGACAACATTAGCAACCGAGCTTCCGCTGATCGTCCCCTGCAGGGCACTGGAGAAAATGGCAACCTTTGCAGGTCCGCCAACCCTTTTCCCCGCAAAGGCAACAGCAAGGTCGTTGAAATATTGTCCTATTCCCGTTTTCACGAGAAATGCACCAAATAATAAAAACAAAAAGATAAATGTGGCTGAGACATATAAAGGTGTTCCAAATATGCCCTCAGATGAGATGAACATGGTATTTACCAGCGCTTCAATATCCAATCCTCTGTGTCGGAGGAATCCGGGCATCTGCGGTCCAAAGTAGGCATAGGCCAAAAATAAACTGGCAATAACCGTGATTGGTAAACCGACTGCTCTTCTTGTTGCTTCAAGCACTAATAAAATAGCAATAAGTCCAGTCCAAAAATCCAATGGTGAAATACTTCCAATGGTATTGACAATCCGTTCTTCATTTAGCGGATAATATGCTCCCACCCATATTGAGATGGCAGCCAGTATGCCGTCATACCAGGGCAATCTGGTTTGATGCACAGATTTTTTTCGTGCAGGAAATAATAAGAATACCAGTGTAAGGGCGAACCCTAAGTGAATGGACAATAGGGTTTGTCTGGGAATTGACTGCGTGATCGCCGCATAAATTTGAAAAACTGAAAATGCGACCAGTCCAATAAATACAACCCAATTTAAAAACCCTTTATACTCCCGTGTTCTGGCTTCAGGATCGTATTTTGCCAGCAATTCCTTCTGCTGTTCCTCTGTAAAAGCTTCTTTATTTTGAACAGTATGTTCATTAGTCTTTTGATCTTTTTCCATTCATTTTCACTCCTCTCATCAGTTGCAGCAATGTTAAATTTTTTACTTCAAACTTAACTAAAGAACCAGGCTGTATATAGTCATCAAGCTTATACACCTGATTTGACAAAATTATTTTGTGACTCACTACCACCTGGCTTGTTCCTAAATTTATGGATGGAAATATCCTATTCATATTCTCAATAAAGTATTTTCCATCTTTTTCTACAAACTTTTCCCCTTTGAATAATGCGTTTGATGGCATGCCAATAGCCATGTCTTCGTATTGGAGAGCGGTTTGCTGAATTCGGTTATCAGGTAAAACTTTGTATGTATCCACCACAGCAGACCGGTGGATGGAATGGATATATTCAAGCTGAAAAACTTGCTCCTTCTCAACCGAGAGGTACGATAACAAATTATTTGATCTGAGATCTGAGAATACCAAAGCTTTTTTTACCGGTAAAAAAATAATTATCACAGAAATTATTATAAGTGCAGATAGGGTCATAAGCCATATTATTTTTTTATTGCTTTCGTACATTTTGGGTCATCTCCATAGTAACAAGCAAACAGGCCCAAAAATGGACCTGTTCGCCAGTATTCGTCCCTTGCCCTTATTCTGCTTCTACGCCTTTTTCGTCATAGTATTTCTGTGCACCTGGATGCACTTCAATTCCTATGCCTTGCAGCGCTGTATCGGCTGAAATAAATTCACCTTTTGGATGGGAGATCGAATCGGTATTGTCATAAATTGATTTGGTAATCTCATAGACTAAATCCTCTGAAAGTTCAGATGACACTGCAAGCATTGCTTGAACAGCAACAGTTGGCACAGCGGATTCAAGACCATAGATGCCAGACGGCACTTCGTCTGTTGAATAGAAAGAATACTCATCCATCAGCGCCTGCGCCTTATCTTCTTCAATCGGTACAATGACAACATCAACTTGTGCAGCTAAGCCTTCAACTGCCCCTGTTGGCGTACCTCCCGTGATAAATGCTGCATCAATAGAACCATCCTGAATCCCCGTTGCAGAATCGTCAAAGGATAGGTTTTGAACGTCCATGTCATCAAATGAAATATCATGTGCGCCAAGGATCTGTTCAGCATTTAATCTGGTTCCTGAACCTGACTCCCCTACTGAAACTGTTTTACCCTTAAGGTCTTCAACAGATTCAATTCCAGAGTCTGCAGTTGTAACAATTTGGATTGTTTCCGGATAAAGTGTTCCAAGTCCCTGAATGGTTTCAATGGGAGCTTCAAACATTTGTGTACCCTCTACTGCATAAGAGGCAATATCAGTCTGTACAAAGGCAATTTCCACTTCATTGTTATCAATCATCGCCATATTTTCTGCAGATGCGTTTGATGTCACCGCATCAGTTGTTATACCTGTAGCATCTTCAATAAGATTTGAAAAAGTACCACCAAGCGGATAATATGTACCGCCAGTCCCTCCGGTAGCAAGGCCAATGAAATCAGGATTACTTTCGCCTTCTCCGCCGCCGTTATCGCTGCTGTCGTCCCCTCCGCAAGCAGCCAGGATCATCGTCAAGGCTAACATCATAATGAAGCCCAGAAATAACTTCTTCTTTTGCATTGAATTTCCCCCTTTTATAAAATTACATTACTACGTATACTATTTTATCACGCTATATTACATTTTTGTCAAATGCAATTGAATAACAGGCACAACAAAAGCCTTATAAACACTGATTTATAAGGCTTTGAATGTGTTTTATTATATGTTACAAGAAAATAACAACATTACATAGGATATTTTGTCACAATTTGACCACAGTGCTTTGTGTATAAAAATTGCATGGTATTTTCTTCATTTATTCATCTTCAATTATTCGTCTTTCTTCTTTAGGGAGGTTTTCTTCGATGTCACGCTTGCGATGAGCGAGCCTTGAAGATGCATTTGCTGCTATGCTCGCGATCATATCATCCAAAAATGTATGCACGCCTCCTCCTACTTTGGTATCGAGCTTGGCGATAATGCCAATTTTATTTTTATCCAAATGTCCAAATGTTGTAACTGCTATGCTCCCATATCCCAAAGAAGCACCAAGAGCAATGGTTTCATCGACTCCAAACAGCCCTTCATCCGCTTCTATAATTGATTGCAAGGGCTCTGACAGCTTTTTTTGTTCCGCCAGGCGGTCCAGTTCAACACCGACTAAAAGCGCATGCTGGATCTCTCTTTTCAGCAGAACTTTTTCGACACTGTCAACGCATTCTTCTATCGTTAATTTATCATTATAAGGTCCCTGCATCTGCATAACGATCTCTGCAACATCCATTATCGTTACTCCACGATCCGATAAGCATGCATGGGCAGCCTTGGTTACTTCATGTGAATGCACTCTTTCAATTTTCAATTGAACAGCCCCCTAATTTAGCCAAGAAATCAATGCTTCCAAGGCAAGATGTCTAAGATCTTATGATACAATCTATCTGTAAACGCTTCAAATTATTTTTGATGAAAGTGAAATGGAGGAACAAATCATGTCTAACACCGGCACAATTAATGAGCACAAATTATACAGCGATGCTCTTCAGGAAGAAATGACACTGCTCATTTATCTGCCTCATAATTATACCCCTCTTTATAAGTATACGGTTTTAATTGCTCAGGATGGCAAAGATTATTTTCAACTGGGGCGCCTCCCCCGATTAACCGACAAATTATTAACTGAGCAGGAAATTGAGAACATTATTATCGTAGGGGTTCCATATAAAGATGTTAAAGACCGGTCCCGAAAATATCATCCGGATGGTGAACAGCACGAAGCCTATATTCGTTTTCTGGCACGTGAACTTGTTCCATATATCGATTCAGCATTTCCCACCTATCAAATGGGGCTTGGCCGGGCATTGATTGGGGATTCTCTGGCTGGTACTGTATCCTTTAAAGCCGCCCTTAAATATCCCCATACATTCGGCCGGGTCATTATGCAGTCACCTTTAGTAAATGACGGGGTTTTGGATGCAGTCAAATCCTTTCAGGACGTACATTTATTGAATGTATACCATATTATTGGCAAAGGTGAAACAGCGGTGAAAACAACAAGAGGCTCAGAAGAAGATTTCCTGTCTCCAAATCGACAGCTTCATCAGTTGATGATTCGACAGAATTTTTCTGTCTTTTATGAAGAATTTGACGGCGGACATACATGGAAGTATTGGCAGCCGGATTTGGAACGCGTTATGAAAATGATGTTTAGCAAAACGCCTTATTAATTTTTTTCTTTTCTTATCACCCATTTGATATAATGAAGAAGAATTTATATGCTTATTGATTAGTTCACGAGGAGGTATAAAAGATGATGAAATTTGGAATTGCAGTTTTCCCATCTAAAAAGCTACAAGATTTAGCAAATTCTTACCGAAAAAGGTATGATCCTCATTATTCATTAATACCGCCGCATCTTACAATAAAGAATCCGTTTGAAGCAACAGATGAGGAAATTCGTGAAATTGCGAAAAAGTTAGCGAAAGTTGGGGAACAAACAAAACCCTTTACCTTACGTGCGTTTAAGATCAGTTCTTTTCAGCCTGTCAACAATGTCATTTACATGAAGGTGGATTCAACCCCTGAACTGCTTGCTCTTCATGATGCACTTCATACTGATGATCTTGGCGGTGCGCCGGAGTTTTCATTTGTGCCTCATATCACCATTGCGCAAAAACTCTCGGATGATGAACATTCGGATGTTTATGAATCTTTACGGATGGCCGGCGTGAACCATGAAGAAACAGTAGACCGTTTCCACCTGCTTTACCAATTGGAAAATGGTTCATGGACTGTGCACGAAACCTTCCGTATTGGAAAGGACGAGTAAAATATGAGGGTAGTACATGCTTTGACTGAACAGGATAAACAGATTGCTTTTGCCCTGCGAAAAGCGGTATTTGTAGAAGAACAGGGCGTTCCTGAAGAAGAAGAGCTGGACGAACTGGACAGCACTTCTGAGCACTTTCTTTTATATGCCGGAAATGAACCTATAGGTGCCGGACGATTCCGCTCCTATGATAACGCGGGAAAATTTGAACGTATTTGTATTCTTTCTTCACACCGTGGGAAAGGCGCCGGCTCATTTATAATGAAAGAAATTGAAAGGTTCGCTGGGAAAAACGGTTTTCAAACGTTACGATTGAATGCCCAAACGCAGGCTCTTTCATTTTATGAAAAATTGGGTTACCGTATTACTTCAGAAGAATTTTCAGACGCCGGAATTCCTCACAGAGCGATGGAAAAAGTTTTATAAAAAAGATGCCAGACGAAAATACTTCGTTTGGCATCTTTTTTTGTTTAGATCAAGTCATTTATATAAAGACCTTTTCCTGTATATCTAAAATGATCTGAAGGCTGAATTTTGTCAGACAGCTTTTTCTTATCTTCTTTTCGATTGTCAAAACAAACTTTTTGAGCCCCAGTGAAACAATTATAAGGAGCAATTCGGTTAATGGGAAGGATCCGATACCGGGGGTCGTTCCTCCTTACCCTGTCAGCGTAATGCTGGTACTGAATTGAACTGCGCGGCTCAATATATCCCAACTGTCACTCCTCCCCCCAAAAAAGGATTGTTAATGAAGAATACCCTGTTTTATCATTAACTAACCCATTAACAGCAGAGTACTACTCAATTGGGATAAACGAATTATTTTTTATTGATCATATCGGTAATCGTATTAAAATCAATTGATTTACCTTTAGCCGTTATCGTTTCAACAATTTTGTCTTCCAATTCTTTTGTAATCGGCTTATTTGCAACAGTTGATACTTGTTTGATTAGCTTACGTACTGTTTTATCATCTTTAAAGTCCGCATTTTGAAATGCCTGTGCTAATGAAAAAACGTTCTCCATGCTAACACCTGTTTTTTGTTCAATTCGTTTAAAAAAAGCATCATTCATCATATTCCCCTCCTCTATCATCTCTAGCATTATATGTAGAGGCTTCCTGATTGGTTCAAAAGGAGCTCAAAATAAAAAGTGGAACCCTTAAAGGATTCCACCATTTGTATTAGCAAAAACTTGCACCGACAATAATTAACAGGATGAAGAGGACTACAATTAAAACGAATGTAGAGTAGCCACCACCGTAGCCACCACCGTAACCACAGCCACAGCCTCCATAGCCGCCACCGTAACCGCCGTAACCAAACATGAACCTCACCTCCCCCTTTCCTTCTTTCATATACTATGAGTGGTTTTACTCAAAGGCGTGGGCGAAATAAGGGTTTTGAGTGATTATCCTTTTGGTTTAAATAAAACAGCACCGATAAAGCCAAAAATAATGGCTGCAGATATACCGGAGCTGGTTACTTTAAACATACCGGTTAACACACCGATTATTCCATGCTTTTCCGATTCCTCCATAGCCCCGTGAAGCAGGGCATTCCCAAATGATGTAATAGGAACTGTAGCACCTGCGCCAGCAAAATCAATTAATGGCTCATAAAGACCAATTGTATCAAGCACAGCACCTGCTACAACAAGCGTGCTTAAAGTATGAGCTGGCGTCAGCTTCCCGACATCCATTAAAAGCTGTCCAATCACACAAATTGAACCTCCAACTACAAACGCCCAAAAAAAGAAAGGCAACATGATTTAACTCTCCCTTCCATGCCTGGAACTGTTATCAGCGCATACCAGTTCAACAGCGTGTGCAATACAGGGGATGGATTCTCCCTGCTGAAAGGTAAGAGGTGATAATAAAGCTCCTGTAGCAACTGCAAGAATTTTTTTAATTGAACCTTTTTCTAATTCTTTTAAAAAATGACTGTAAATCATCATTGCGGAACAAGCCGGTCCACTTGCACCAGCCTGTACAGCAGGATCATCAAGGTACATCAATTTTCCACAATCGAGAAATTGTTCTTCCTTAAAGTGCCAGCCTTTTTCTTTTAATAAATCTTCCGTAATACTATGGCCGATCCAGGCCAAATCCCCGGTAACAATTAGGTCGAAATCTTCAGGGGACTGATTCGTCTGCCTAAAATGACGGTCAATCACATCTGCTGCAGCAGGCGCCATAGCAGCCCCCATATTAAACGGATCCTTAATTCCTTTATCCAGCACTTTTCCAATTGTTGCTTTTTCAATATGTGCAATGGCTTTATTTTGTGATGATTCTCTTCCTATTAAAGCAACACCTGCTCCAGTGACTGTCCACTGTGCGGTAGGAGGTTTTTGACCGCCATACTCAGTCGGATAACGAAATTGCTTTTCGACTGCTGCATTATGGCTGGAGGCACCAGTCAGCACATTGTCACAATAACCGCCGTCAACCAATGCTGCCGATAAAGCAAGTCCTTCCATAGAAGTGGCACATGCACTGAATAAACCTAAATAAGGGGTTGAAAATGTTCTGGCAGCTAAACTTGATGGTGTAATTTGATTTATTAAATCTCCCATTAAAAGGGCGTCAATATCTTCTGCCAGCACAGCTGACTTTGAAAGAACCGTATCCACTGCATCTTCAATTAAGATCCTATTTGCTTTTTCAAAACTGTCCTGCTCCATCCAAAGACTGTCTTTACAAGCATCAAAAATAGAGCTGTAAGGGCTCTTCTTTTCAAAAGGGCCGCCTATTACTCCTGTAGAGAGGATAGAGGGTTTATGTTGAAAGATCCATGTTTTCCCCTGTTTCATCCAATCACTCCCCATTGGATAAGAAGCGTTTTAATGATTGCAAGGAAAAAAGCCGATACCACGCCAAAGACGATTACTGAGCCTGCCAGCTTAAACATATTCCCTCCTACCCCCAACACATATCCTTCTGTTTTATGTTCGATGGCAGCGCTGATGATAGCATTACCAAAGCCCGTAACAGGAACCGCGCTTCCTGCTCCTGCAAATTGACCCAGCCTATCGTATAGTCCCAGCCCGGTGACAATCATTGCAAGAAATATCATTACCGACACAGTCGGATTTCCAGCTGTTTGTTCGGTAAACGAAAAATATAATACGAATACTACGGTTACAGCCTGTCCTATCGCACATATAAGGCCGCCTACCAGAAAAGCTTTTACACAATTCAGCAGAACAGGACGCTTCCGGTCATGAACTGCTGCAAGGTCCTGATAAGCTTTTTGACTTGCCGACTGCTTTTTCAAAACGTCTCCCCCTAAGTCATTTCGTTTTTTAAATGGATTATCTCATAGAGTTTTTTTTCAGCCTCTTGACCAGTCAGTTCTTTTTTTTCCCACTGTTCATAGAGGTTGTAGGACTCAAGAAAGATTTTAAAATCGCTTGATACATCTACATCCTTATCAGGAAACTCATCTTTCAGCCATGTTGTAAGCTTCTTTTCAATTGATTTCATCTTAAACCGGTTAAGATGACGAACTTTGTACGTCACAAGAATTTTGTCTTTGGCTGCGATTACAACCGTGTCATAAATTTCGTCCGTATCCTCAATTTGCTGTTTTATTGATGACACCAAATCCTTATGTCCATCATGGATAATCATTTCTGCCGGACCTACTTTCTGAAAAACAGCACAGCCTCCAAGAAGCAAAATAATCATCATTAATAAACCCAGGCGACATATTTTCATTTTTCATCCCTCGCAATATTCAGTTCAAATGTTTTTTACTCCTATCTAGTTTGTATCAGTTTTAAAATTTCATGCTTATTTAGAAAAAACAAGGCGCATGACTATTCCAATAAGGAACCTGATGAATACTTTATATAGAATCCAATGTAAAGGAGGAGAAATTAATGAGCTGTTGTGGAAAAAATGATAGCGTAAGGGATTTTGAAAGCTGCGTATGCGAGGTGGTACGTGCAATTAAGGATATACAAGATGCTGAGGTAGAATGTCCGCCTTGTCTGACTAGCTGCTTCCTGGAGCCACTTGGAGATCTAACAAGCCCGTCACGCAGACATCCTGCGGATACACGTGTATTCGTTTTAAAAACGAAAGATGGTTCACCGTTTCACGCGTTTTTCCATGAAAATCATGGAAAAGAACACGGCTGTATTTCAATCTACTTCCGAGTAGAAGACATTTTTGATAACTGCTGTGCTACACTTCGTGTGCTTAAGCCAGTTGATAAAGAACGCGACACTGTAAACCTGTTTACAGACTGCGGATCTAAGCTGAATTTAAGCAAGCTTTGTAAAGTTGATTATTTCGAGGCAACGGATAGCTGTATCACAGTCGACCTGAAATGCTTCTGTGCAGTACAATGTATTAAAGACGTATATCTTGATATTTGTGACTGAGGATGAAGCGATCCCCCCTGATCGTCATCAGGACTTGGTAGGGAACCTGTATAGATGCGAAGGCAGATCTCTTATATAACATAGTAATAATTCAATAATCCATTCGTGTTGAAGCACTTACATGTTTATTCGAGTATTTGTTTACCTTTAATTTAATATACCGTTCGATCTTTCTACGAACAAATTAAACCGCCCTGCATCAGCAGGGCGGCCTTTTTATTAGCTAATAAAAATATTCAGAAGCTCCTCTTTTTTTCTCGTGACGATTTCTCCCTCTTTTACTGTAATGCACAGCTCCTCTTCATCACAGGATTCCAGTACACCTCTAACATGTGTTTTATCACTAAAAACGAACATGCACATAAAAGGAGCTTTTTTCCCTATAAAAGGCTTTAAATAATCCAGTCTTTCTTCTACATCCATATCCTTAAAAGGCTTTAATTGTTGAAAACGAGGTTTCTTCATATCATGTTTTGGTGCAGTTTCTTCTTGTATTTCCATTTCCTCTTCGGGCTCTTCTTTATGAGCAGTGTGATTTTTTTCTTTCTTCACATGTCCAAGCGGCTCCACACTAAATTTTTTCTTTGAAGCTGGTTTTTTTATTTTTGCATCTGAATCTGCCTCTTTTGATCGCGTGGTTTGATACACTTGCTGCATCGAAGGTTTGGCGCAGTCAAATTTAGGCTGATTAATGTATAGTAAGGGATTATGTGAACGCTTATTTTCATCTTTGTTTTTCATGGGAATCCCCTTTCTCATTCGTCTTCTTGAATAAAGTATATGAGAAAGTTAAATAAAGATGATTTTTTGCTAAAAAAAGATGTATTTCCATAACTGGACCCTGAAATAGAATGAGGGTAAGTGTGGGGATATAATGAAGACTGTACAGGAGACCGGTTCATTTCCGCTGCATTGGATGATCAAAAATATAAAAAGAATGCTCTCACGAAAATTTTTGATGTGAGAGCATTCTTATGGTTTTTGTCTTAATTTACCATTTAAACATTAGCCTACAATATGATAGCCGGAGTCCACATGTAAATTTTCTCCTGTTATTCCGCGTGAATAGTCACTGAATAAGAATGCTGCTGTGTCTCCAACTTCCTCTGGCGTCGTATTTCTGCGAAGTGGTGCTTTTTCTTCAATTTCTTTTAAAATCGAGTTAAAATCGCCAATGCCTTTTGCAGACAATGTTCGGATTGGACCAGCGGAAATAGAGTTTACTCGAATTCCATCTTTTCCTAAGTCCCCTGCAAGGTAGCGGACACTCGCTTCTAATGAAGCTTTTGCCACTCCCATAACATTATAATTTTGCAGAATGCGCTCTCCGCCAAGATAGGTTAGTGTTACAATACTTCCGCCTTCAGTCATCAGCTTTCGTGCTTCCTTCGCAACAGCTGTTAGTGAATAAGAGCTAATATTATGTGCTAACAAAAAGCTGTCGCGGGTTGTATTCAAATATTCACCCTGCAGATCTTCTTTTTGGGCAAATGCGATACAGTGGGCTACCCCGTGAATCACGCCAACCTTCTGCTGGATCGTATTAAAACATTGTACAATCTCTTCATCGTTAGTTACATCACAAGGCAGCACATGTGGATGGTCACCTTCAAGTGACTCCGCAAGTTCTCTGACACCTTTTTCAAAACGTTCACCAGCATATGTAAAAATAATTGATGCCCCTGCCTGATCTAAAGAGCGGGCAATTCCCCAGGCAATACTCCGTTTATTAGCAACGCCCATTACTACGAATGTTTTTCCTTTTAAAGATAAAGACATAATATGATCCTCCCGTATTAGAACAAGTTATTAGTACCTGATACTAATTTAACACGATCCCTCTAAACAAGCAATGTAAAAAAACCAGCATCAAAAATGCTGGCTTCTCTGGTTAGACTAAATAACTCATAAAGGCAGTTGCAATTCCGAAATAAATAAGAATACTGAAAATATCATTAATGGTGGTTATAAAAGGTCCTGAGGCAACTGCGGGATCTATATTGAATCTGTCCATTACCAGTGGCACAAGCGATCCGGCCAATGTAGCTACAACTAAAGATGCCAGTATCGATATTCCAACAAGGATGCCCAGATAAATAGAGCCCTGCCAAACGTAAACGATTCCGATCACAATAATTCCACAGGTCGTTCCGGTAATTAAACCGGTGCCTGCTTCCCGCATGATCAGCTTCCATTTGCTTTCTTCTCTAATATCCCCTGTTGCAATGCTTCGAATGGCTACCGCCAAAGCTTGAGTGCCGGTGTTTCCAGCCATTCCGGCAATCAAAGGGATAAATACAGCTAAAATTGCCACCTGTTCTAATGTCGCTTCAAACCTGCCGATTAAATTCGCGGTTAACATGCCTAAAAATAACAGTGCGATCAGCCATGGGAGCCTTTTCTTTGCTGCCCCAAACGGCGTCCGGTCCCTGGAATCCATGTCTGAAACCCCGGCTAATTTTGAGTAATCATCCGATGCCTCTTCATCCAGGACATCAATTATGTCATCTACTGTGATAATTCCAAGTAAATGATTTTGAAAATCCACTACCGGCAAAGCTAAAAAATCATAATCTTTCATCATTCTCGCTGCTTGCTCCTGGTCAACACCTACAGAAACAGAAACAACACGGTCAGACATTATTTCTTTTATCAGTGTATCTTCATCAGCCGTAATCAGATCCCGAAGTGAAACAACACCAGATAGCTGCCGCTCCTCGTTTATAACAAACGTATAATAAATTGTTTCTGCACTGGGAGCTTTATTTCTCAGAATAGCCATTGCAGATCGAACAGTTGAATGTTCAGGTATTGATACGAACTCAGTGGTCATGATGGAACCGGCTGTATATTCCTCATAATGCAGTAAATCTTTAATTTCCTGAGCTGATGACTTATCCATGATGGTTAAGTAGCTTGCCACTTGATCCTTGTTAAGTTCATTAAGTACATCAACCGCATCATCCGTGTACATATTAGATAACATATCTGCTGCATACTGCGGATTCATTTCCGCTAAAATAGGTTCATACTCTTCATCATCTGCATCAAGGTTTTCAAAAATGTCAGCCATCTCTTCAGGAGATAGACATTCATATATCCTTTCGCGCAATTCACCCGGCAAACGCAGATAGAACTTCGCCCGGTCATATGGATGTAGATTAAAATACTCTTCTCTAAATAATTCAATCTCATGATTTTGAAGAGTGCGAACGAGCAGCTCTTCATCGAGCATGGTTTGTTCGTATTCCTGGTTTTGATCCGCCAACACGTTCACTCTCCTTTCTTCAACAATAAATCATCATTATACTAGCAGATTCTCTGGTACTTGTCGCTTATTTATCTTATAGAAACGTGTTAAACTCTTTTCATTATCATCTTTTAAGGGAGGCCTTTTATGCTTATAGATATAATTGGTGACATTCATGGCTGCCGAAAGGAATGGGTCGCTTTGACTGAAAAGCTGGGTTATAAATGGACTGATGGGCTGCCTGTTCATCCTGATGGCAGAAAGCTCGGTTTTGTTGGTGATTTAACCGATCGCGGACCGGATTCACTTGGTGTTATAAATGATGTTTATCATCTGTTTACCCATGATGCCGCCTATTATGTTCCAGGAAACCACTGCAATAAGCTTTATCGCTATTTAAAAGGCAATAATGTTAAAATAATTCATGGTTTAGAAACAACCGTGGATGAATTAAATCGGCTGGATTCTGACGAAAAAGAGCTAATTACAAAAAAATTTATCGAGCTATACGAAAAATCTCCACTATACCAGGTACTCGACAACGGTAAGCTGGTCATTGCCCATGCAGGAATCCGCCACAAGGATATTGGAAAATTGAGCAAACAAATTACGACGTTTGTTCTTTATGGTGATATTACTGGAGAAATAAACAGTAAAGGGCTTCCGGTCCGAAGAGACTGGGCGAGAGAATATAACGGCGACGCCTGGGTCGTGTATGGCCATACTCCTGTTCATCAGGTCCGATTTAAAAATCAAACGGTTAACATTGATACGGGAGCTGTATTTGGAAATTTACTATCGGCACTTCGTTATCCTGAGATGGAAGTTGTGTCAATACAGTCAGGTATGGATTTCATTGAAGAAAAGTTTCGGGATTTTGACTGAGAATAAACATGCAGAAAGCACACAGCTATTGTGCGCTTTCTGCATGTTTACGATAAAAGAGCATGCATATCTTCCGGCAATGGAACTTTGAATGTCATCGGCAATCCAGTGAATGGATGAATGAAGTTCAATTCACTGCAATTCAGAGCCTGGCGGCTGATTAACTCCTGCCTTCCGCCGTATAAGTCGTCGCCCATAATAGGATGGCCTATTGACTGCAAATGAACCCTGATCTGGTGAGTGCGCCCTGTTTCAAGCTTTAATTGAACTACTGTGATGTCAGGGCGGCTGATTATCGTTTTATAATGAGTAATGGCTTTTTGTCCATCCTCCCTCACTTCGCGCTCAATAATACTTGAATTTTTCCGTCCGATAGGAGAGCAAATAACTCCTTCTGGCGGATTTATGCGCCCGTGGACAATGGCTGTATAAAAACGATGGACACTTCCTCCCTGCTGCATCTTGCTTATTAAGTGATGAGCATGCGTATGTTTAGCTACAAGCATGATGCCAGAGGTGTCCCGGTCTAATCTGGTTGCAATATGAACTGCACCAGGATAATTCTGGAGTTCATATTTTCCTGTAATGGCGTTAGCCACGCTGCCAAATGGATGTTCTCGTGACGGGATTGTATTCATATAAGGAGGTTTGTTAATCACTAACACCCAGTCATCTTCATATAAGACATCTAATTGAATCGGTTCCCCTTTTAATGTCCTGCTTCTTTTTTCCACAGGGAATGTGATTTTCACCTCATCCCCTTTGGCAAGCTTCCTTCTGACAGTCGATTCCACGCCATTAACTTCTATTTTTCCGCCGTCGTATTTTATGTGTGTCAATGAACGTTTGGAAATATCCTTGCACTTCAAGAAATCTCTTAATAACTGGTCCTGTTCAGGCTCTGCTACAGCCCATTGCAGGGTAAGCTGCGGTTGGTTCATGGTATCTCCTTATCCGTCAATAAATGAATCATGTACTCTCTTCCAAAAAGGAAAAGGCCTGAATCGTGCGAATCGAATTTTCTCATCCGCTACGCGATATTGAATCGATTTTACATCTTTATGTACTAAAGTTAAATGGTCAATCGTGATTAGGAAATCTGATCTATTTACTGGTTTAAGCATACAGGTATGATGCGCAGGCATTATTAAAGGCGACCCAACCGTTCTGAACACCCGGTTATTGATCGATGCCATTTCAGCTAATTGGATCGAAGGCAGAGAAGGGTGGATTATAGCTCCGCCCAACGCCTTGTTATAGGCAGTACTTCCAGATGGAGTGGATAAACAAAGACCGTCCCCTCTGAAAATTTCAAAATGCTGTCCGCGTATTTCAACATCCATGACGAGTGTGCCATCCACACTTTTAACGGTCGATTCATTAAGGGCTAAATATCTTGTTTCACGCCCGCCGCTTTTGTATCGAATGATGGCTTCAATTAAGGGATATTCAATGATTTGGTAGGGTGTTTTCGCTATAGCAATAACCAGCTTTTCGATTTCATCCGGAACCCAGTCCGCATAAAAACCAAGATGTCCTGTATGAACACCAACAAATGCTGTTTCGGATAGCCGGGAGCTGTAACGATGAAAAGCATAAAGCAACGTGCCGTCCCCGCCTACTGATATGACAATCTCGGGTTCGTCCTCATCATAAACTAAATTAAAATCCTTCAAATACGTTCTCATTTTGTGCATGAGTGCGTTTGATTTAGCGTCACCTTTAGATGTTATCGCAAATTTCATTACAGGTTCACTCCTTATCCTCGACGGTCCCCATAGCTTCTTCTCCTGCTTGAGCGCTCTTTGCTCTGATCCTTAACCTGATCTACCTTCTTCTCTTGAAAAAATGCTTGTGCTTCCTGAATTTCTTCCCGAATCTCTGACATTTCTTCATCTAATCTAAAGGCTGCTTCAGCTGCCCGCTGCAAGCGATTTTGAATATCCTTCGGGAACTGCCCCTGATATTTATAATTCAGAGAATGCTCAATCGTAGCCCAAAAATTCATTGCCAGGGTGCGTATTTGAATTTCAGCCAGTATATTTTTTTCACCCTCTATTGTTTGTACGGGATATTCAATAATTACATGATATGAGCGGTAACCGCTCTGCTTTTTATGTGAAATATAATCTTTTTCTTCAACGATCGTGAAATCCTTGCGTTTTCTCAGTAATTCCACTACTTTTTCAATATCATCCACAAACTGGCACATCATGCGCAATCCCGCAATATCCTGCATTTCAGTTGCCAATTTTTCCAGAGGCACATCTTTTTCATTTGCTTTATCCAATATGCTGGCAATTGGTTTAACTCTTCCCGTTACAAATTCAATAGGAGAATGGGACTGCTGCAGCTGAAATTGATTTCTCATGCCTTTTAATTTTGTTTTTAATTCATCAACTGCCTGTTTATATGGTTCAATAAAGGATTCCCAATGATTCATGCCCATCACCTCAATAGTATTGGAGTGTTAAGTTATGAAGATAGTTAATTGGCTGGGTTTGAGTCTGCTGATATAAAGATTGACTCAACCTTATTAACCATTTCTTCCCCATAGTTACTATTACCCTCAATATTAAAAATTAAATACTCGATCTCATCTTTTAGTTGAATGAGGGGCATTTTATTATTCCCAATATGCACAAAGATCTCATTTTCTTTGTCCATTGCTGTTTTTAATTCCTCCCATATAAAATCGGGCAGGTACAAATATGTATATTCATCCCCTTCTTCCGCTAAATAAACAAATGAAAGTTCATCTGAATCAACGATCAATTGTCCGCTCGGAGAAAGTTCACCAATTTGTTCTGTAGTTTCCCCTTCTAAAATCAATTGATTTTCTATGTAAGAGGTACGATTTAACCAAACTTTTTTTCTCATTGCTTATGTTCTCCTTTCATCACATCTTCCCACTCATCTTATCACATCCCCCATCCTTCTTACATCACACCATTGCAGAATAAGAAAAAACAATGGATAATACTAAATGCGTAAGGGGGCGTTTAGGGGCGACCGGCATAAGACGACCGGCACAGAAAGGCGCTTTTTGCCTTTTGGGCAGGGCGGCTTATGTCCCGAGCCCTTGCCCACTGAAGCTGGATAATACTAAATGCGTAAGGCGCTTGTTCAGCTGCGACATGCATAAGACAGGGGGATCAGGTGAGCGGTTTTTGCTCACTTGGTCTCCATGGCTTATGACTCGAGCAGCTAGCGCCTGGAGCTGGATAAACTAAATGCGTAAGTGGGCGTTTAGGGGCGACCGGCATAAGACGACCGGCACAGAAAGGCGCTTTTTGCCTTTTGGGCAGGGCGGCTTATGTCCCGAGCCCCTGCCCACTTAAGCTGGATAATACAAAAAGCGTAAGGCGCTTGTTCAGCTGCAACAAGCATAAGAATTTAGGAGTGAAAGCCATGAGCCAGGAAATAGAAATTGAGTTTAAAAATCTATTAACAAAAGATGAGTATCTGAAATTAAAAAATACTTACACAAACCATAAAATGATTACGCAAGAAAATCATTATTTTGATACACCCTTTTTTCACCTAAAGGATATGGGGTCAGCTCTTAGAATCCGGGAAAAAAGCTATGGCTTCCAACTGACGCTTAAACAGCCGGTGAAAGAAGGGATTTTAGAGACCCACCAGAAACTTACTCCTTCTGAAGCAAAGGACATGCTGGAAAACGGAGGACTTATCGCCGGAGAAGTTTCTGACCTGCTTGTTAAGGCCGGTATCCCCATCCAGGAGATCATACACTTTGGCAGCTTAAAAACCGACCGAATAGAGGTTCCACTTGGAAATAATCTTCTTGTTTTAGACCACAGCAAATACTTAAACAAGGAAGATTTTGAAATGGAATTTGAAGTGAAGGATCGAATTGAAGGCGAGAGTATATTTAAAAAACTGCTTTCAAACTATAAAATTCCTGTAAGAAAAACCGATAATAAAATTAAACGATTTTACCAGGAAAAAATTCGACAAGCCACTTAGGGAGGATAGTAATGAACATAGATGGAACAAAACTTTTTTTGCAGGCACAAACGCTTCGCAGCCTCGGTTCTCAATACCAAAATACTGAGTCTTCATTTAATCAGTCAGATTTATTTCAGCTGCTTTTCCAGCAGGCAGCTGCAGAAGTAAATCAAAATCAATTAGGGAGTGTCGGAGATTTAATTTCAAATAACGCAAATAGAAACTTCATGCAGCCCTTCAAGCCCCCTTTATCTGTACAGGCGTTATTACAAGATACCGATGTCCCTGAATCAACTCCTGCAGGGAAATCATCAAACAGCTTAATTGAAGAAATTATTACCGGAGCCTCAAAAAGTTACGGGGTACCTGATAAGCTGATTCGTTCAGTAATCAAACACGAATCTAATTTTGACCCCTCCGCAGTAAGTCATGCCGGTGCATCCGGTCTAATGCAGCTAATGCCAGGAACGGCAAAATGGCTGGGGGTTGAAAATATATTTGATCCGAAAGAAAATGTTTATGCAGGTGCCCGGTATCTCCGGGATATGCTTAACCGCTATGACCAAGATATAGAAAAAGCACTTGCAGCCTACAACGCGGGTCCTGGAAATGTCGATAAATACAATGGTATTCCCCCATTCAAAGAAACAACCAATTATGTAAAAAAAGTAATGCATACCTATTATTCATAATAACTACTAGTCTCCTCCAAAGGACTCAGACTAGTAGTTTTTTACATATTTTTAGAATTCAAGTCTATATATTTGAGAAAAAATACATGCGTTGCTACAATGATTGTACATAAAATAAAAAAAGGAAGTTGCAGGCATTAGAAGGCAAGCTATTTCGGTATAGGGTCTTTTAACCTTCTGGAGCGTTTTCTTTATGCTCACTAACCAATTGCATGCCTTTTTTGAGCAGGCAAAATAAATCATAAAGGAGTTAAATTCATGGTTGATCGAATCCCTACACCTTATGAAACAATTGGTGCAGATAAACTTTATGAACTTGTCCAGACTTTTTATCATAAAGTTGCGCATCATCCTGAATTAAAAAGTATATTTCCCGAAGATTTTACAGAGACAATTAGAAAACAAGAACAATTTTTAACACAATATCTTGGCGGACCTTCTCTTTATACAGAGGAACATGGTCATCCTATGCTTCGTGCCCGTCATATCCCGCACGAAATAACTCAAACACGGGCACAAGCATGGCTTGATTGTATGTCAATTGCCATGGAAGAGGTTCAGCTTGAAAGTGAACTTCGCGATGCCTTATTTTACAGACTTTCATTAACTGCACAACATATGGTTAACACTCCCGAAAAAGCAGAGGGTGATACAGATTGACGGCAAAACACTGGACTGATTCGAATTGGCAGGACATGGAACAAAAGCCTTTAGAGATCTATCTTTTTGTAGACCCAACATGCCCTGATTGTTGGGCTTTAGAACCGATCATAAAAAAACTCAACATTGAATATGGACCCTATCTTCGAATTAAACACGTTTTAAGTGTGGATTTATCATCATTAAACAATGCACGCAAGAAGTTATATTGCAAAACCAAAAACATTGAAGATGTTTCATCAAAATCAAATTCTATTGGCAAAGAAATGGTTGATAACCCAATCACCTCTCCTTTTGTAGCATCTGTTGCGATTAAAGCCGCAGAACTGCAGGGAAAAAGGGCTGGGACCCGATTCCTTCGGATGCTGCAGGAGCAGCTATTTATCAAGCAGCTGGATGTGTCAGATTTTGATGTGTTAAAAATGTGTGCTGATGAAGCTAAGCTTGATTTAGATGAATTTTTTCAGGATATGCATTCCGCTTCAGCTTCAAAAGCATTCCAATGTGATGTGAAAATTGCTTCGGAAATGGATGTAGAGAGTACTCCGACATTGGTTTTCTTTAATGAAAACATTGAAGATGAAGGAATTAAAATTGACGGAGTCTATCCATACGAGGTTTATGTACAGATTGTTGAGGAAATGCTCCTGAATAAACCAGAAAAGCAGCAGCTGCCTTCTATGGATGCTTTTTTAGAGAAACACAAGCTTGTAGCGACCCCTGAGGTTGCAACTGTTTATAACCTTTCTTTGCAGCAAGCCGAAAAAGAATTGAAGAAACGAATGTTCCAACAAAAGATAGAACTGATCAACACCAAGCATGGAGCTTTTTGGCGCCATCTTGAGTAGGAGTTCTTTTAAATCATTATTCATGAATAAGCAGAAAAGCCCTCATCAAATGATGAGGGCTTTTCTTTACGAACAAAGGGGATGGGAGAAATTTTTCACGGTCAAACAAAGGGGTATATGTTTGCTTGTGATCAACTTCACAGGGATAGTTTATCATGTATTTACAAGTATGACAAGCAGAAACAAAGTTCTAATGTTTTCCCTGATTGAATATAGGAAGATAGGGGGGATTTTAATGAGAAAGTGGATTGGTGCATTTTGGTTAGTAGCGATCATTGGTGCGTTTACTTTACAAGTGTTTGCATTGCTAAAAATTTTTCCTATCGTTATATCTTCCCTAATTATGTTTTCAGTTATCTTTTTGGCGATTATCTGGGCAACTTCAAAACATCGCTTTCGTGGTTTTTCACCCTTTGCTAAAAGAAAATTTTAAAGGGTTAATCAGTGTGTAAGCCACATGATTAACCCTTTTTCTTTATTGTTTAATTTTGTTAACGATGGTTGATGCCGCAGTTTAACAAAGTCTACTGTTTAGATAAAAGCTCTTCCATTTCATTTAGTTTTTCTTCAAAAACCTTGCAGGCTTCCTCAATCGGTGCAGAAGTAGTCATATCCACCCCTGCTTTTTTCAGCACTTCAATTGGATAGTCAGAGCTTCCTGCTTTTAAAAATTCATTGATATAGCGATCTACTGCCGGCTGGCCCTCTTCTAAAATTAATTTACTTAACGCTGTTGCTGCGCTGTAGCCGGTAGCATATTGGTAAACATAATAGTTGTAGTAAAAATGAGGAATCCGGGACCATTCCAGACCGATTTCTTCATCCACTACTACTTCATCACCAAAGTATTTTTTATTAAGGTTATAGTATTCCTCTGTCAGTGAATCAGCAGTTAACGCTTCTCCATTTTGAGCTTTTTGATGAATAATATGCTCGAACTCAGCAAACATTGTTTGTCTGAATACGGTACCGCGGAAGCCTTCAAGGAAATGGTTTAAGATATATAAACGTTTCTTTTCGTCTTCCAGGGTGTTTAACAGATAATCATTTAAAAGCGCTTCATTACAGGTTGAAGCAACCTCTGCCACAAAAATTGAATAGCCTCCATATGGATAGGGCTGGTTTTTGCGTGAATAATAGCTATGAACACTGTGACCAAACTCGTGTGCTAATGTAAACAGATTGTTCACATTGTCCTGCCAATTCATCAGTATATAAGGGTGCGTGCCGTATGCACCAGAAGAATAGGCGCCGCTTCTTTTCCCTTTATTTTCTTCTACATCCACCCATCGGTTTGACAGACCTTCCTCTACCACCTGCTTATAGTCTTCTCCAAGCGGAGCAAGTCCATTTACCATCAGTTCCTTGGCTTCTTCATATGGAACCTTCATGTTTACGTCTTTTACAAGCGGAGTGTACAGATCGTACATATGAATTTCATCCAGCCCTAATATTTGTTTGCGAAGCTTTACGTATCGATGCAGTAGGTGCAGATTATTATTTACGGTATTCACTAAATTTTCGTATACCTCTTCCGGGATACTATTATTAGACAAAGCAGCGTGTCTTGCTGAATCGTAATGGCGGACGCGTGCTGAGAAGTTATCTTTCTTAACCTGACCGCTTAAAGTAGTTGAAAATGTATTTCGGAATTTGCCATACGTTTTATAGACTGCTTTAAAAGCGTCTCGTCTAACTCGTGGATTTTCACTTTCCAAAAAATTAATATAGCGGCCATGAGTGATCTGTACTTCATCTCCGTTTTCATCTTCAATCGTAGGAAATTCAAGGTCTGCATTATTAAGCATGTTAAAGGTATTGCTTGCAGCACCTAATGCTTCAGAAGCTTCTGCCAGCAACGCCTCTTGATCAGCTGACAGGACATGAGGACGCTGTGCATTGATTTCTTCGATCGCATGCTGATAAATTCTTAACTCTTCTTTATCTTCTAAGAAAAACTTGATCTTATCTTCTTCAATGGAAAGTATTTCAGGAAGCATAAATGCAAAAGCACTGCTGATTTGTGATGCAAGATTTTTCGCGCGATCATCCAGACCCTGATAAAAAGAATTTGTAGTGTCCTGGTCATAGCGCATATGTGAATATGTATACAACCTGCCCAACCGTTCCATAATATCGTCCTGCAGTTTTAATCCATTATAAAAATGGTCGGCACTTTCACCCAGAGTATCTCTAATTTCCGCAGCTTTTTTTGAGTCCTCTTGAAGCGATTTGTACTCTTCGTTCCAATCAGCATCAGTTGAAAAAATGTCTTCTAATTTCCACGTGTTTTCTTCTTTGATTTCATTGCGCGGAGGCAATGATTTTACTGTATTTTCATTCGCCATAGAGATCCTCCTAGATTCATTCTTTAAACTTTCTTTATTTTCTCTTTTTTTTCCTCTGCTTGCAACTATTACAGTCCGCTGCAATTATAGTGATCAATAATTACTTGGGTCACTTCCTGATGAAATCGGTCATATATCCTTTCTTTATGTTGTATATGCTCAATTTTTGTAAAAGGATTATTTTCATTCAGGGAAAAATAATCGTCCTCTCTATTCAATATTTTCATTTTCACCAGTAGCTCCACATACTGGATGATTGCTGGCTTATCTATTTTCCTGCTTAATTCAAATGGACTGCAGGCGATTTTCCTGCTAGTAATAAAGTCGTTTATATAGGAAGAAATGTCTGTTAATAAAAATGGACAGTTGCTTACGGATCTGTTGTGTATAAATACATATAAAAAACTTTGCCATTCCATTAATGTTTCATTAATTTCAATTGCCCCTCTAACAGGCAGTCCCACCCATGGAGGGAGCAGCTGGACGGAAAGTCCGGAAGAATACATCCTTTGCAAAAGAGGATCAACATGCCCCTTTCCATAAAGCAGCCGGCTGTCCCCCCATTTCACACGGTATTTTAGAAAGGGATTAAGTTTTTGTTCAGTTAAATGAAGTTTTACTAAAGGAAACTGAGGAAAATGGATGTTTTTTAGAGGAATGATTGACACGGAATAAGTGAATGTCGTTTTCGTTAAAGGAAAATACAATTGATAAATAATGAAGGACATGGATTGTACATCGTAGGAAAGCAGATAAAATTGTTTGAGGGTTTTTGAGTAGCGGATAAATTGCTGATGAAATGATGTAAGTGAAATTTTATGTGGTTTTGGGGCCGATAACCGATCATGAGAAAGCAGCCAAAGCGGTATAATGCCATGATTATAATAACCCAGCGTTCTATTTAGAAAATGAGTGCTGGTTAGGGCAGAGCGTTGAAATTCAATAGCGAACTCTTTTCCATTAACAGATAAGCCAATATCTGCCCGTTGATTAAAGAGACGGTAGTTCTTTTCCATTTCAACTGTTAGATGCTTCTCACTAAGCCAGTGATATAGCTGGAGTTTGGCCTGAATGTGTACAAGTGATTCAGGTTCGCTGAAGGAACTGCAGGTTTCTTTAGCAGCATGCGCAAAATGAGCAATTTTTATTGTGCCGACTTTCAAAAAAACCTTTTGTTTGCACTGCGGGCAATGAAAACGGTTATTCTTTTTGAAGGAAAGAAGTTCCTGATGCGTCTTTTTTCCATTGAGAAATACCACCTCACCGCTCTGGTTGATCGCAATTAATATTGTAACCACCTCCTGCCAACTATTTTATCTTATATTCCGCCTTTCAGCTACAAACAAAACCCTCTAAGATAAATATCTTAGAGGGTTTCGTTTAAGAAAAGTAATTTCGAACATTTTCGAAAACATTTTCTTTCATGATTACTTTGCCATATTCTTCTAAACGATGCACCGTTAATTGTGTATCTACACCATACTCAAGCAAAATGCTAAGGATGTTTTCGATGTCATTTTCTTCAAATAGATCCTCATCAAATTCAACGAATAAATAGTACACATTTTCAAATGCATATAATTTTGTAGCTAATTGATCATGATCAAAGCGCTTTGATAATGATATTAAATCTTCAAAATCTCTAAATTTCATAGTGAAATCTAAAATTTCATCTTCTTCATTATCTTCCATGTCAAAATGTTCTTCTAAATATTCTTCAATTTGGTCACTAACAGTCCCGTCTCGTTGCTTGTCTTCTGGAATCGGCAATTCAAACCGCTGACCATCTTTTGTTACCTGAGCTTTCGTAACTAGGATTTCCAGCCCTTTCTCAAGCGCCTGGACTTGTATCCAAAGAGGACCTTCAATCGAAAAATCTTCCTCTTGATGCACTTCATCCATCATTTCCCAGAAGAGTTCTTCACTTTTATCACGATTGTACCATATTTCTTCACGGTCAAATCCTCTATCTTCAATATCGCCGTACGAAATATAAAACTTTACTGTGTGATCATTAATACGTTCTATTTCCATCATTTAACTCTCCCTTCCTATGTGTTGGATGAAGGGAATCCCCCCTTAATCATAGGTCTAGCCTGCAGCAATTATTAGTATCGATAGGGTGATCTTTCTAATTTTATTGTATGACAAATAGTTGACAAAGGGAAATCATATTCAGTCCATTTATTTAAACTTAATGTAAGAACCTATTGTTCCTAGAGTGTAGTCTATTCTGAAAGCAATTTCAAGCGTTGAGGATTGAGTAAAGCATACAGATTTGGTAATAAAATTCATGAGCACAAGAAAAAAGACCTGTCCCTTTAACACTAAATGGGACAAGTCTTTATATTGTTTAAGTTAGTTAACCATTTTTTGTGCTTCAAGAAGCTGATAAGTACGAACCTTACGCGGTAAGAATCGACGTATCTCATCTTCATTATATCCGACCTGAAGTCTTTTCTCATCCATAATAATTGGACGTCGAAGCAGACCCGGGTTTTCTTGAATTAATTCGAATAAATCTTGAAGAGGTAATGAATCTAGATCCACATCAAGTTTTTGGAAAATCTTAGATCTGGTTGAAATGATCTCATCTGTGCCATCTTCCGTCATACGAAGAACTTCTTTAATTTCTTCGATACTAAGCGGTTCAGAAAAGATATTTCTTTCCGTATATGGAATGTCATGCTCTTCTAACCAAGCCTTAGCTTTTCTACATGATGTGCAGCTAGGTGACGTGAACAAAGTTACCATGAACCATTCACACTCCCTTACATTATAAAAGATTTAAATTATACATATTTTTTAAAACAGCTTATTTAAAATTGTTTTAAAAAGATATCTTAAATTTATTATACACAATTAGTCAGGAAAAGAATAGAGTGTTAACGAAATTGTCATATTACTGTTTTAAAATCAACGAACTCATAAAGATCTTGTCCTAAACTTACTATTCCCTTAACACTCAAGATTAAACCATTTATTTATTATTGTTTGGACTATTCTCATTTAGTTTTAGTCATTGAAAATATCATAGCCCTTTTAATACATCTTTATCATTGTCGTCATTTATTTTTAGTACATTTTCAACCGGTTCATATTTGTCTCCATAAAAAGTGTCATCTTTATATGTATGGATCATTTCATAGGTTTTTTTCATTGCTTCAAAAATAACTTCTTCTTTTTCAGCATTAGGTGCCCAGTAAAGGATTTCCATTGGATTTATTTCATTTGTGGCCAGCGACCGTCTTTTATAGCCGATGGATGTGGCGTGTTCGAATCCTTCGCGTTTGTAAAAACGGAGCCTTTTTTCTGTATCGGTGTCTTCGTAATCAACCGGTTCAACTTCCAAAATGATTGGTTTATTTTTATCTTTCAGCATCTGAATAAGCTTATTGCCAAGCCCTTCTCCACGTGCTTCCTTGGAGACAAACAGATAATCGATAAAAATAAATGTATCGGTTTCTACATACATCAGAACATGTTTTGGGCCTTCTTCCTTGTGATAAATATCACTTTTTTCTTTAAGAAGTGTCTCCATATGTTCTTTGGATTTCATTTCCTGAATAGGAAAATACTCATTTAATTTCTCATACCAATGCATCGTCATTCTCCTTTACAATTTGAAGTGCCTTGCATGCTGGGTGTACTAATGAGGAGGGTTGGGGAAAACAGCTCGATAATGTTCACATATTGTATACCCATTTGCCAATTCATTTAAACACTAAATTGGCGGCTTACATTGTAAGCCGCCAATTTAACTTGCTGCTATTCAGGAAGATAGTCTACACCTTCTGTGTAGGTGTTGCCTGCATTCCAAAGTAAAAATTCATTAATGTCATTATCATAAAGAGCTTGAATCTGAGCCTGAACTTCCGCTGCCCCATATTCCATATAGTTTCCTGCTCCTAAATAAGACGCTGTAAAATCCTGCAGCCAAGGTCGTGATACTGGGGGATTTTCAAGTTCTGCAAGCTTTGCGTTTTCTACTTTAGAGTACTCAGCAATCAAATTATACGGTTCCAAATCCGGCTTTTCAATTCCAAAATAGGGTGTCCAGTGACTCGGATAAATCATGGATGAAATAACGTCTACATGTTCTGAAATTTCACTGAAATTCTGCCCGATTCCTGGCGCTTCAGGAAGTGTAGCCGAATACCCAAAAATATCAACCGACACATCTACATCATACGGCTTTAATTTTTCCTGAGCATATGCAACAAAGTCTGAAACAGCATTAACACGATAATTAATATCCTTTTCACCTGTGTCTACATATTCTCCTGCATCATATTGGAGTGTCTTATCGCGGGTTTCAAAACCCTCCGGGAATCGCACATAGTCAAACTGTATTTCCTTGAAGCCCATTTTGGCCGCTTCAATAGCGATTTCGATGTTATAGTCCCATACTTCTTTTAGAAATGGATTGACGAAAGACTCGCCTCTGCCATTTGCCCAGACTTGTCCGTTTTCTGTAAACGACAGTTCCGGTTTCTTTTCTGCCAAAACAGTATCCTTAAATACTACAACCCTGGCAATCGGGTAAATCTTGTTTTCTTCCAGTTGTTCAAGCATCGCCCGTGGATCATCGATGTATGGCTGACCAATATCAGCAAACTTTGAGTCGTCGCCCGGCTCGTAGGTTAAATAGCCAAAATCATCTTTAATGTCAATAACCATGGCATTAAGATCGGTGGTATTCATAAGGTCCACAAGAGATTCAAAACGGCCGCCACCTGCCGAATGTCCCGTAACATAAATGCCGCGAACAGCATCAGGATATTCAAACGTTAAACCGGAGTCATATAAAAATCTTGGCATCGAATCTGGAAATTCCTTTACAGTTTGAGCTAATTCCCTATGATGATGCTCCGTTTTGGATGAAGCTTCTTCAGCCTGTGCTGAAGTATGATAAGATGCCGTGATAACTGCTACCAATCCCGCTGATACAACTAATTGTTTCAATGCCACTATGTATCTCTCTCCCACTGCGTCTAATTTCCGCACATCACATGTACTCCTACTATTCTAACAAGTTATGGAATAAAATGAAATGAAGATTCCCCTTTTTTTAGAAAAATGTTACTTTGTGACACAATATGTCCAATCGGCAGGAGTAAAGCGTCAGGGAATAACAACAGCTTCCATAAAAATAAAACTTGCTATCTAATTTAAACATGATTTATAATAATTGATAATTATACATTTTGCGATGATAAAGAGTAGTAACTGTGTTGAATGGTTTCAGAGAGCCTGTGGGTGGTGAAAACAGGCCCGTTTCTCCAGTGAATGGACTTTTGAGCACTCTTGGTGAAAAATTAAAGTAGCCAATGGCGTTACTCCGCGTTATGGAGAGATTTATTTACGAATAAATCATGAAGAGGTCGTTAAAATGAACCAGTCATTTACGACAATAAAGGGTGGCACCGCGGAATTGTACCATTCGTCCCTTATTATTAAAGGGATGAATGGTTTTTTGTGTTTTTTTAACATATTTAGCAAAAAGGGGGATTTTTTTATGAAGACTATTTTTTCAGGAATTCAGCCAAGCGGCACCATTACACTGGGTAATTATATTGGAGCAATGAGACAGTTTATCGATTTACAGGATGAGTATGAATGCTTTTTTTGTATTGTAGACCAGCACGCTATTACTGTTCCACAGGACAGACTTGCTCTTCGTCAAAACACGAAAAGTCTGGCGGCTATGTATTTAGCTATAGGGATAGACCCTGCCCGTTCAACTTTATTCATTCAATCTGAAGTGCCGGCCCATGCTCAGGCTGGCTGGATGCTGCAATGTGTTTCCTACATCGGAGAGCTTGAACGCATGACGCAATTTAAGGATAAGTCCGAAGGCAAAGATGGTGTTTCAGCCGGACTTCTTACCTACCCTCCCCTCATGGCAGCAGATATCCTGCTATATAAAACAGATTTAGTCCCTGTAGGGGAAGATCAAAAACAGCATCTTGAACTGACAAGAGATCTTGCTGACCGTTTTAACAAAAAGTTTAATGATATCTTCACAATACCTGAGGTGCGAATTCCAAAGGTGGGTGCACGTGTTATGTCATTACAGGATCCTTCTAAAAAAATGAGCAAGTCAGATCCCAACCAGAAATCTTTTATCTCGATGCTGGATGATCCTAAGCAAATGGTTAAAAAAATTAAAAGTGCAGTGACCGATTCGGAAGGAATCGTGAAATACGATAAAGAAAATAAACCAGGGGTTTCCAATCTGCTTTCGATCTATTCCATTTTATCCGGATTGACTATAAAAGAAATTGAAGACCAGTATCAAGGAAAAGGATACGGCGATTTTAAAAGCGGTCTTGCTGAAGTAGTAGTAGATCATATTAAACCGATACAAGAACGTTACTTTACTCTAATGGAATCAAAAGAACTTGATGAAATCCTGGATAATGGAGCTCTAAAGGCAAACCATATCGCGGGCAAAATGCTGAAAAAAATGGAGAATGCAATGGGGCTTGGAAGAAAAAGAAAATAAAGAAAAAAGCTAACTGATAAAACTTTTCAGTTAGCTTTTTTTGAGTATGTGACTGATAATTGTATAAGGATAGCACCGAGCGGTATTCCGTAGGTTTCTGTGTGCTTCGACATAAAGATAATATACTCGGTTACTGTAAACCCCGATGGAATAAGATTTAAATAAACTGCACTATGAATTGCTCCAGTACAGAACATAACAAGTCCAATCACATAAGTAGCTAAGCGCAACATACGATCACTCCGTTCAAATGCACCATACTTATACTGTATGTCCCGCCACTCAATTTTTTCCTAAAAAGAACGAAGAAACCACCTAAGGCTTCTTCGTTCTTTTTGGGATATTGTTACAATACTTCATTAGCAGACTGTGCTTTCATCTCTTGAAACTCTTTTTCTGAACACAGCACAAAATGCCCCGGTGTAACTTCGCGCATTTTTAATTCTTCGCCTTCAGCATAATTATGATCATGAGGGTTGTATGCAATCCGTTTACGGCTTCTCTCATAGTCAGGATCCGGAAATGGAATTGATGATAGCAGCGATTTTGTATAGGGATGAAGTGGATTTTTGTACAATTCTTCACTTGTTGTCAGTTCTACCAGACGTCCAAAATACATCACCCCTATACGGTCGCTAATGTATTTAACCATCGACAGATCATGAGCAATAAAAAGAAAGGTTAATCCATTTTCACGCTGAAGCTTTTTCAGTAAATTAACCACCTGCGCTTGAATTGAAACATCAAGTGCGGAGATGGGCTCATCTGCGATAATGAATTCAGGATTCACAGCAAGTGCTCTGGCAATTCCAATACGCTGACGCTGTCCTCCGGAAAATTCATGCGGGTATCGCCCTGCATGATCCCGGTTTAATCCAACCGTTTCAAGCAGCTTATGAACCATGTCAGTGCGTTCCTTTGACGACTTGGCTAAACCATGAAGATCAATGCCTTCAGCTATAATGTCAATAACCTTCATTCTTGGATTTAATGATGCATATGGATCTTGGAAGATCATTTGCATTGTTCGATTAAACTCCAATGTTTTTGCCTTGTTTTTTGCCTTATGAACATCTTCACCTTTGTACAGAACTTCACCTGCAGTAGCATCATAAAGACGAATAATCGTTCTACCTGTGGTTGATTTTCCACATCCGGATTCTCCAACAAGACCCAAAGTTTCACCTTTATAAATATCAAAGCTGATATCGTCCACTGCTTTTACTTCATTTTTTTTATCTTTATTAAAATATAGCTTAAGATTTTTAATTTCAAGCAACTTTTCTGCCATTGATTAAACCTCCCCTTTTGGGTCGTTTGTGACAGGGAATTTCCTCTGTCTTTTTAGTACTGCAGCAGGAGGCTCTACTTTTGGCGCATCAGGATGCAGCAGCCATGTAGCAGCATAATGAGTATCAGACACCTTAAACATAGGAGGCTGCTCTTCAAGATCAATAGCCATTGCGTAACGATTTCGAACAGCAAAGGAATCACCTTTTGGCGGATTCAATAAATCCGGAGGAGAACCAGGGATAACAAACAGCTCTTCATCCTCAGTATCAATGCTTGGCATTGAACTGATCAGCCCCCACGTATATGGATGCTGCGGGTTATAGAAAATTTCATCCACTGTACCAACTTCGACGATCCGGCCGCCGTACATTACAGCTACACGGTCGGCCACATTCGCCACTACTCCAAGATCATGTGTTATAAAAATGATGGAGGTATCAATTTTCTTCTGAAGATTCTTCATCAGATCTAAAATTTGGGCTTGAATCGTAACATCCAAAGCCGTAGTAGGTTCATCAGCAATTAATACCTTTGGGTTGCAAGCCAATGCAACAGCTATAACAATACGCTGTCTTTGACCTCCCGAAAATTGGTGAGGATACTGGTTAATTCTGCGTTCCGGCTGAGGCAGACCAACAAGCTTTAATAATTCCAAAGCACGGTCCATTGCCTGTTTCTTTGAAAACTTCTGATGCTTGATCAGCGGTTCAGCAATTTGTTTGCCTATTTTCATTGTAGGATTCAATGACGTCATTGGATCCTGAAAAATCATGGAAATATCTTTTCCTCTGATTTTTTCCATTTGTTTATCTGTCAGATGAGCCAGGTTTTTGCCGTCAAATAAAATCTCGCTGCCTTCTTTAATTTCAGAGTTGGATTTTGGCAGCAGGCGCATAATTGCTTTTGTCGTTACAGACTTCCCCGAGCCTGATTCACCAACAATCGCAAGTGTTTCTCCCTTTTTTAATTCAAAATCAACACCCCGGATGGCTTTAACTTCACCGGCATATGTGTTGAAGGATATATTAAGATCTTTAACTGTTAATATATTATTCATTGAATTCACCACCCTTAGTCTCTCATTTTTGGATCAAGCGCATCACGCAATCCATCCGCGAGCAGATTAAATGTAATCATTAGAAGACTAATGACAACTGAAGGAACAATCAATTGGTATGGATACAGCAGCATTACCTTAAATCCATTTTCGATTAATGTACCAAGAGATGCGTCTGGAGGCTGCAGCCCAAGACCGATAAAGCTTAGAAACGCTTCAAAGAAAATAGCACTAGGAATGGTAAACATCGTATTAATAATGATTACACCAACCATATTAGGAAGCAGATGCTTAAATATAATGCGCATATCGGTAGAACCTAGCGTTTTGGATGCCAAAGCAAATTCCTGGTTTTTAAGCTTTAATACTTGACCACGAACGACCCTGGCCATGGTTGTCCAGCCCGTGATTGCCAGTGCAAGCGTAATAGATAAAATACCTGGCTCCAGTATAATAATCAAAAGGATAACGATTACTAGATTTGGTATTCCCGTTAATATCTCGACGAGCCGCTGCATAACATTGTCGACTCTGCCACCGAAATAACCGGATATCGCTCCATAGGATACACCTATTATCATGTCAATCACGGTAGCAAGGAAAGCAATTAAAAGAGAAATTTGCACACCTTCCCAAAGGCGGGTGAATAGGTCCCGACCATATTTATCTGTACCAAACCAGTAGTATTCCTCTACCTGTTTGTCAACATACGGAGTTAAAGTGACGCCATTACGATTCACTAATGTGCCATCAAAAGGAAGCCAGTCCACATTTTCAAGTGCCGCTATTCGCGGAGGCAGATTAGAATGCTCAGCGCGCTGAACGTCGCCATCATATCCGCTCATAAATGGGCCTACAAATGCCATAAAAATTAGCAATAACAAAATTACAAAACTTACAATAGCAGCTTTATTCTTTTTAACTCGTAAATAAGCATCCTGCCAAAAATTAAGACTTGGTTTCTCTATTTTTTCTGCCAGCGAGCTGTCATAATGGGCTGGTTGAAACATTTCTTTAGGGAAACGTTTATCTGAATGATTTGTCATCAGTTATTTCCTCCTGACAATCGAATACGCGGATCAATGATGCTGTATAAAATATCAACCACAAAAACAATGACAATGAACAAGACTGCAAACAGGATTGTTGTTCCCATTATCACAGGGTGGTCTAATAACTCAATCGATTTAACGAACTGTTCTCCCAGTCCTGGAATGGCAAAGACCTGTTCAACGACCAGAGAACCTGTCATCAGGCTGACTGTTAGAGGTCCAAGAACGGTTACCACAGGAATTAAGGCATTTCGCATTGCGTGTTTAAAAGCAACCTCAAATGAAGAGGCACCCTTTGCCCGTGCTAGTGTAATATAATCTGAACTTAAAACATCAATCATTTCAGTTCTCATAAATCGTGCTGCAATTGATATTGGGAATATGGCAAGAGCTATCGTGGGCAGGATGGAGTATTCAAACCCTCTCCAAAAAGCAACGGGGAGCCAGCCGAGTTTTACAGCGATAAAATACTGTAAAAGTGCAGCAAATACGAATGATGGTACTGACTTACCTAAAACGGCTACCAATGTTGAACCGTAATCCAGCCAAGTGTTTTGTCTTAGAGCGGCAACTACCCCTAAAATGATTCCAATGATCGTTCCAAAAATCATTGCCTGTAAGCCAAGCGTTGCTGACGGTCCGATTCTCCCTAAAATTAAATCCATTACGGGAGTATTGCTAAATTGGAATGATACGCCCAAATCTCCCTGTAAAACATTCCCCAAATATTTTAAGTATTGAACAGCTACCGGCTGATCCAGTCCATACTTTGCATTCATAATAGCTAATTGTGATTCTGTCAATTTGGCTGCTGCCGAAAATGGCGAGCCTGGAATTAACTTCATTAAAAAGAAAGTCAGCGACACAATTATAAACAGGGTGATTATCATATAGATAATACGCTGAAAAACATATTTCCCCACAAAGGACACCTCCATTTTAAATTTCAAACTATTCGACATGTTTTGACAATTGCATTACAGGGAAAAAGAGAGTACATAAAGTACTCTCTCCCCCTAACTCTTTACTTTATTAAGGTTACAACAGACGTGATTTAGCTATTACTCGCCAATTGAAATTGGGTAGAAGCTGTACTCAGGTCCCACAAAGTGGTAAGTGAACTTATTAACTTTTTCATTAACTAAAATGTTAGCTTGACGCTGATAAATCGGAACAATCGCAGCTTCTTCTTCTAATAATACTTTTTCTGCTTCTTGAAGCGTTTCAAAGCGTTTAGCTGGATCGTTTGCATAAGTTGATTCTGCATCTTTTAACAGCTTGTCATATTTTTCGCTTGAGAAAGCCATGTGGTTGTTACCGCCATCTGTGATCCAAAGGTCAGAGAATGAAATCGGATCAAGGTAGTCAGGTCCCCAGCCAGCCATTTGCAGGTCATAATCCAGTGCCTTATCACGCTCTAGACGAACGCTGAATGGAACACTTTCAAGTTTAATTGTCAGACCTTCAAGGTTTGTTTCCAGTTGGTTTTGAATGAATTCATCTGAAGTCTTTGCAGCTTCAGTGTCTCCACCAAGGTAGCGAAGTTCAAGGGAATCTACACCCAGCTCCTCAAGACCTTTTGCCCATGCTTCTTTTGCAGCGTCAACATCATAGGTAAGCATGTCGCCGTTTGCTTCACGGAAATCTTCCCCTGTGTCAGGGTGTTGAACGAATTCTTTCGGTACAGCATAGTTAGCTGGAATTGAACCGTTGTTAAAGATATTGTCAGTCAACGATTGTTTGTCAATCGCCATTGCAAGTGCTTTACGGATATTCAGGTTTTGCAGTGCTTCATTTGTCTGGTTCATTTTGATCCAGAATACAGTAGGCTCTAACCATGAAACCATGTTAGCGTCGCCTTCGTATTGTGGAACAAGTTCAGATGATAGTTTAGTAGTAATGTCAGCTTCTTGTGACTCATACGCATTTACAGCAGTCTGAGCATCTTTTACTTCATTAAAAGTAATTTTTTCAAGAGCTACATTATCTGCGTCCCAATATTCTGTATTTTTAGCATAAACCCATTCGCCATCTGAGCTTCCATCCCAGTTTTCAAGAACGAAAGGTCCATTGTAAAGAATTGTGTCTGCGCTTGTTGCGTAGTTATCACCTTGTTCTTCAACAAAAGCCTGGTTTTGCGGGAAGAACGTTGGGAATGCCATTAAAGATGTAAAATATGAAACTGGTTTTTCCAGTGTAACTTCAAGTGTTTGATCGTCAACTGCAACTGCACCAAGTGTGCTAGGATCAGCACCGTCATTAAAAACTTCTGATGCGCCTTTAATTTTGCCTTCCATTAAATAAGGGCCGTAGCTTGAACCGCTGTCCGGGTCAAGAGCGCGCTGCCATGCATAAACGAAGTCGTTTGCCGTAATTGCGTCTCCATTAGACCATACTGCGCCTTCTTTAATTTTGAACGTGTAAACTGTGCCGTCTTCATTAACTTCAGGCTCACCATCAGCCAATGCAGGAACAGTTTCCTGATCTGCGTTCAGACGGTAAAGTCCTTCATTAACATTGTTCATTGTTGTAAAACTTACTGTATCAGATGCAAGAATTGTGTCCATAACCGGAATAGCTGATGTTTCCATCACGCGCAATTCTTGTGGTGCATCAGAAGAACCGCCTTCTGATTCATTTCCTGTGTTTCCTTCTTCAGCAGTGTCCCCACCAAAACAGCCTGCCAGGAATACACTTAGTACAAGCGTTAAAACCAAAAGTAATGAATACTTCTTCATTCTTTTTTGACCTCCCCTAATTATCTGAAAATAGTTACAATCATAATTATACAAGTTTTTAGATTTTTGTATACAGATTATTACGTTTTTTTTACGATTTTTTTAAAAAATTGTTGTGTTACTATAATAATAAGACATTTTAAGCGATAATATTTCTTTCAAACTTACTAATTTTCATAAATTATGGTTAGGATAATAATTCTTTAAAATATTATCTGTAATTAAATGTTAATTATTACATATTTAGATAGGAGTGATTTTTTTGTTTAAAAATACGTTAATTTGTTTAATCTTCAGTTTTCTTTTGTGCTTTACTATTTCACTGCTTTATTACGGTGAATTGACGCTATTAACATTTGTTAATAGTACTTTTTTCATAGGCGGTGCGTTAATTTTCTTTTCATTAACTGTTTTTGTGCTGAGTACAGGGTTTTTTGATGTTGTTTCAAACAGTTTCAGAAGAACATTCTCAATGTCGAGAGTTATGAATAAAGAAGAAGCTGAAGAAATGAGATCCTTGTCAGAAGCTATATCAATTGTAAATATTAAGCCCTTTTTATACGCTGGGATAATTATTTATTTCGCAATGGCAGTTGGATTAGTCATTTTTTACCGTTAAATGTCGAAAATTATTGATCTAAATTATTATATTACAACTATATTATGTAACAGCCTATTCTATGGTTGTAATATTTCTCTTTGGATGTACACAGGCAGCAGCTAATTCAGAAAATCAGTAAAAAAGGAACCTGGAGTTTTCACTCCAGGTTCCTTTTTTTGCAAATTCGCTCTAATTTACCGATTTGATTTGGGATTAAATGCATCTTTTAATCCTTCTCCTATAAAATTGATCGCTAGGATGGTTACTGTCAAAATGATCGCAGGAGGCATCCAGATCCACGGCTTATTTCGAAGAACGTCTGCCTCCTGTGAAGATGACAGCATATTTCCCCAGCTCGGAATCGTTTGAGGTACCCCAATGCCAAGGAATCCAAGTGCAGATTCAATCACAAGTAAGCTTGCAAATAATATTGTTGCCTGAACAATTATTGTAGAAAGCACGTTTGGCAGCAGATGCTTGATAATCACCTTTGATGGCTTACATCCGATGGATACGGCAGCCAGTATATACTCGTTTTCTTTTTCAGCGAGAATTTTACTCCGTACAATACGGGCAACCCCTCCCCAGTAGAGCAGGCTGATAACGCCAATCAATACCCAAAGGCCGCTGACGAGCCCAAATAAAATTGTATTAAGAACAATAACAAAAACTAAAAATGGGAAGTTTAAAATAAAATCTGTAAATCTCATTAAAACTGAGTCGACAATTCCGCCATAGTACCCTGCCATCGAACCGATTAAAGTACCAAATAAAATAACAAGAGCGGTACACGAGATTCCGACCAGGAGGGAAACTCTTCCTCCATAAAGCAAACGGGTAAATACATCACGCCCGGATTTATCAGTGCCTAAAAAATGCTCTCCTCCCGGCTCTAAGGACATCGAACCAATATTTACTTTTGCTATGTCCTGCGTTGTAATATACGGAGCCAGAAAAGAGACGATTATAATAGCAAACAGGAAAAAGGTGCTGATCATTGCCAATTTATTACGAAGAAACTTTCGTCTGGCAATGGCAAAAGGAGACATATTAATGGTTTTTTCCTGTTGACTGCCTGTTTCTGCTGTTACGTTCACCACTGCTTACTCCTCCTTAATCAAGACGAATTCTTGGATCAACAACACCATACAAAATGTCGGCAACCAGGTTTCCAACTAACGTTAGCAAAGATAACAGCATGGTGATTGCCATCATGGTGGGATAATCCTGATTTCCTACAGAGTTCAAAAATAACTGTCCAATTCCTGGATATGTGAAAATTGTCTCTGTAATAATCGCCCCACTGATAATTGTTGCGATATCAAAACCAAGAAATGTGATTAATGGGATAATTGAGTTTCGCAAGATATGAACGTTATAGATTTTCGATGTAGGCGTTCCTTTAGCCCGCGCAGTACGCACAAAGTCTTTGCGACTGTTTTCTATAATATCATTACGCAAAAATTGCGTATAACTTGCTGTACTAAGTGCTCCCAGTACAATGGCCGGCATAAGGACATGATGCAGACGGCTTATCCAGTAATCCAGTGTGCCTTTCTCGATCTGAATATCGACTGAACCAGAGTATGGAATCCAACCTAAATTGAAGGAAAAAAAATAAATAGCGAATACAGCTGCTATAAAAGATGGAATGGCCAGTCCCAGATAATTCAGCCCTCCAATAATGTGATCACCAATCGTATATGGCCTGCGACCGGCAAATATCCCCATTCCAAACGCTAAAATATAAGTGATAACTAATGATGATACACCTAAGAATATTGTGTTTGGCAATCTTTGTGCAATCAGTTCTGAAACAGGCATTTTATATCGTGTTGATGTCCCAAAGTCACCTTGTACAAAATCTTTAGCCCAATTAAAATACTGCACTGGCAACGGATCATTGTAGCCCAGCCGCTCACGCATTTGCTCAATATATTGAGGGTCAGTATTTGTCGGGTCAATTTCTCCACTGAGGGAATCTCCCGGCATCGCTTTAGCCAGGAGAAACACAACGATGGAGATAAGGAGAAGCATGGGAATCATACCGATTAAACGGCGAATTGTATACTTTAGCATAGATACTCCCCTTATCTGACGATAATACAGATTTTACTGCTTTAAAGACCATTCATGCGGGCTGTTGTAGCCTGATACATCAAATGTAATGTTTTCCGCACGATCACTTAGAGCGACAATTTCCTGAAGCTCGGCAACGAAAATCATAGGCAGGTTTTCTGTTACAAGGTTTTGCCATTCAATGTAAAGGTCTTTACGCGCTTCTTGATCTGTACCTACGATATCAACGTTTAAAGCGTCTGCTAGCAATTTATCAGACTCTTCATTTTTGAAACGAGGGTAATTCCAAAGCTGATCAGATCCCCAAAGAGCAGTTGGATCCGGATCTGTTCCTGTTCCCCATCCGCCAAAGAACGTTTCAATTGCTTCATCATCTTTTTCAATCATGTCGTAATAAAGGTTGATTTCAACCATTTCCAGTTCAGACTTAATTCCAACTTCTTCCCAGTATTGCACGATCGCTTGAGCGCGTGTTTCAAAAGTTGGGTTGGTTGTTTGGTAGTGAGAGAATTTAGCTACAAATTTTTCTCCGTTAGGATCTTCCACAAACCCGTCATCATCGATATCTTTATATCCTGCATCTGCAAGAATTTCCTTTGCTTTTTCAGGATCATATTCATATGTTTCCAAATCTTCTGATGCAGCAGCAATCCAGTGATTTGATGGAACCGGTCCATCGATTGGGTCACCGTAACCAAAGAAAAATGCATCGATCCATTCTTCACGGTTAATGGCATGGGCCATCGCTTTACGAAGATTTAAATCTTCATATTTTGCTTTATCTTCTTTAATTTCCTTTGTCTCAGCATTAAATGTACCTAATTTAAATCCTACATAATAATAAGACAAACCAGGATACGTGATAACTTCAACATTATCCAGTGCTTCTACCTCTTCTCCATTTACAGGCGCAAGGTAAACCATGTCGATATCACCTTGTCCAATCGCTCCTACAATGGTAGAACTGTCCAGCACCTGAATAACAATACCGTCAAGATTAGGTTCACCTTTCCAGTAGTCATCAAACTTAACCATTTCAATCGATTCGCCTGGAATAATATTTTCAACTTTGAAAGGTCCAAGCCCTACAGGATTTTGACGAACTTGAGGAGAAGCAGACATTTCTGCTACAGGGATGTCTTTAAACTGCGCTTCAGACATTGGATACGACCATACATTTACCAGGTTGTTTACTCTTGCCTCGTCAAAAGTAATCTCCAATGTATAATCATCAATTACTTTCAAACCTGAAATGCTGTCAGCGTCACCAGCGTTAAAGGCTGGAGCGCCTTCTATGGTCTGAACGTTGGCATAACGTGGACCGTCATAGTCCGGATGAGCAATGGTTTCCAGTGCAAAAACCCAGTCATTAACTGTCAGTTCCACACCATCATGCCACATCACACCCTGCTCAAATGTGAACGTGAAGGTTTTATTGTCTTCCGTTTCCCAGGAAGCAATGCCCGGCTCAGGCTGTAAGTTTTCATCATATGAGATAAGTGATTCATCAAAAAGATTAAGTACATCTGCATCGGTTGCGATACCGTAGAACGCCCAGTTAAAAAGACCTTCAGGTGCAGTTTCAAAACCGTATGTTAGTGTTCCGCCTTTTGCCGCTTCTCCTTCTTCACCAGAACCTTCTTCATTATCGCCTTCATTCCCATTATCCGAACTGCAAGCTGCTAAGAAAGCTGACAGGACAAGCAGCATCGCCAGCATTAGTAATAACGACTTCTTTTTCATTCTGTTCCCCCCATAATTAGTTAAATTAGTATAGAATACATGCTACGTGATGACCAGGTTTCACCTCCTTTAAAGCAGGCTTAATTTGCGAGCACTCCTCTTTTGCCATAGGACATCTGGTATGAAACGGGCAGCCGCTCGGCGGATTTTGCGGACTCGGGACATCCCCCTCAAGAATAATGCGTTTTTTTCTTTTTTTAGGATCCGCTTCTGGAATCGCTGAAATTAAAGCCTGGGTATAGGGATGAAGAGGTTCCTCATAAAGGCTGTCATTTGTCGCAATCTCCACCATATTTCCAAGATACATTACTCCAATCCGGTCGCTCATATGTTTAACAACACTTAAATCGTGGGCAATAAATAAATAGGTCAGATCGAATTCATCCTGAAGTTCTTTAAGTAAGTTGAGAACCTGAGACTGGACCGACACATCGAGAGCTGATACAGGCTCATCTGCAATGATAAGTTTTGGTTTCAGGGCAAGCGCTCTGGCAATTCCTATTCTCTGGCGCTGTCCGCCTGAAAATTCATGACCATATTTGTCATATGCTTCTGCCGGCAGTCCTACTCGCGAAAGAAGATCCAAAACTTCTGACTTGAGTTCTTTTTTACTTATTTTTTTATAGTTGCGAATTGGCTCAGATATAATGTCTCCAACACTTTGAGTCGGATTAAGGGAAGCATAGGGATCCTGAAAAACCATTTGAAAATCCTGACGGGCCCTGCGGAGTTCTGTACCGCTTATTGCAGTAATGTCTTTCCCCTCAAATAGGATTTGACCGTCGGTTGGCTTAAGTAATCTTAGAATTGTACGCCCGGTAGTAGATTTCCCGCATCCTGATTCGCCAACCAGTCCAAGTGTTTCACCTTTTTTAATTTCAAAAGAAATATCGTCAACAGCTTTTACATGGCCAATTGTTCTTTTTAAAAATCCCCCTTTTACAGGGTAGTAGGTTTTAAGATTGCGAATGTCCAAGAGCGTTTCCTTTTCAACAATCGGTTTTGGCTGAGTGCCTTTACTTGCTGCAGTAATATTCATCGCTGACCGACCCTTTCCATTGGCGTACTGTTTTTATACAGCAGACAAGCCACTTCATGGTTTGCTTCATCTTCCTCAAGTTGCGGAGTGATGACAGTACACTCAGGCATTGCTTTAGGACAGCGGTTTGCGAATCTGCAGCCGACTTGAGGCATTTGTTTTATGGATGGAACCAGTCCATCGATGGTTGCTAATTTTTCTTTTCTTTCATCCATCTTTGGAATAGCATCCATGAGTAACTGTGTATAAGGATGCTTTGGTGACTCAAACAATGTTTCAACATCCGTTCGCTCCACTATTTTGCCTGCATACATAACGATCACTTCATCACATATTTCTGCAACTACGCCCAAGTCATGTGTGATCATGATGATAGACATATCATTCACTTCCTGAATGTCTTTTAAGAGTTCAAGAATCTGAGCTTGTACTGTTACATCCAGTGCAGTGGTTGGTTCATCTGCAATTAAAAGTTTTGGCTGACAGGCAATCGCCATTGAAATCATAACCCTTTGTCTCATACCGCCCGATAATTGGTGGGGATACTCATCTACTATCTTTTCCGGTCTGGGGATGCCAACGCTTTTTAGAAGAGCAATTCCCTTTAATCTTGCTTCTTTTTTTGTAATATTTTCATGATTCAGCAGAACCTCTTCAAGCTGATATCCAATGGTAAAAACCGGGTTCAATGCCGTCATCGGTTCCTGAAAGATCATCGATATATCTTTTCCACGAATTTTATTCATTTCACGTTCGGAAAGCTTTGATAAGTCTCTTCCCTCAAAATTGATTTCTCCGCCGCGTACTTTGCCAATTCCTTTAGGCAGAAGCTGCATAACAGACAGGGACATTACACTTTTTCCACAGCCTGACTCGCCAACGATTCCAACTATTTTTCTGCGGTCTACACGAAAAGAGACCTTCTCAACCGCATTGTAGTAATCTTTACCAATTTTAAATCCGGTTTGAAGGTCTTTGATTTCCAGAAGTGGTGTTTCTTTCTGTCCTGATGTTAATCTAGCCATTTGTACACCTCAAATATTTCTTATTTTTCTTATTTTCAATTAATTTATATTATTTGTATAAAATACTATTACAAATAGATTACATAATCAACTTATTTTTGAAAAAATTTTAATATAAAAAATTTGTTTTTCTCCAAAACCCTTGCTATTGCTGAATTTATTAAAATAAAAAGTTATAAACATTTTTTAACTTTTTATTTAGTTTAAATTAGTAATTGTGATGAAAACAACTTTGTATGCGCTTTCAAACTATATTAGAATAAGATGCATGAATATACACAGATAAGAATAAAAAAACAGGCTGTGCAAATTGCACAGCCTGTTTTTTATATGATTACTGGAAATTATTTTATTTTTCATACGATTTAAATACAATTGTAGCGTTGTGACCGCCAAAACCGAGTGAATTACTCATTGCTACTTGAATATCTGCTTGTCTGGATACATTTGGCACATAATCAAGATCACATTCCGGGTCAGGAGTTTCCAAATTTATTGTCGGCGGCAGGATTTTTTCTTTAAGCGCAAGTACCGTAAAAATAGCCTCGACTCCGCCTGCAGCACCAAGCAAGTGACCTGTCATAGATTTGGTGGAACTGATCGCAACTTTTTTGGCATGATCAGAAAACACTTCTTTAATTGCCATCGTTTCGTATTTATCATTGTAAGGAGTACTGGTTCCATGAGCATTGATATAGCCTACTTCATTCGGGTGTATGCCTGCATCTTCCAGGGATTGCCTCATTGCACGCACTCCGCCTTCCCCGCCGGGAGCAGGTGCTGTAATATGATAGGCATCTCCAGTTGACCCGTAACCAACAATCTCTGCATAGATTGTAGCATTTCTTGCAAGCGCATGATCAAGATCCTCAAGAACCAGGATCCCTGCACCTTCACCCATTACAAAACCATCACGATTTTGATCAAATGGACGACTGGCTTTTGTAATATCCTGATTAAGAGTCAGAGCTGTATTGGCAACAAATCCCGCCATTGCCATTTGAGAAATTGGGGCTTCTGATCCTCCTGTGATCATCGCGTCTGCATCTCCGCGCTGAATCACTTTAAATGCATCTCCGATTGAATTCGTTCCGCTGGCACAGGCCGTAACGGTACACGAGTTCATTCCTTTAGCTCCTAAAGCGATAGAAACCTGTCCTGCCGCCATGTCCGGAATCATCATTGGCACAAAAAATGGGCTTACACGGCGATAGCCTCTGTTTAAAAAAGTTTCAAACTGCTTCTCAAAGGTTTCCATTCCGCCAATTCCTGATCCAATCCAAACACCAATGCGGTCTGCATTCGAATCATTGATATCAAGTTTAGCGTCTTTAACAGCCATTTGAGCCGACACGACAGCATACTGTGTGAAACGGTCCATTTTTCTGGCTTCTTTCTTCTCCATATATTCTTCAATATTGAAGTCCTTTAATTCCCCGACTGCAGTAGCTGGAAAATCATCTTTGTTTAATCTTGTTAATTCACCGATTCCTGAATTTCCCTCAATAATGTTATTCCATGATGTTTCTACATCATTTCCTACCGGAGAAACCATTCCTAATCCAGTGACTACGACACGACGTTTAGACATTGCGATGTCAACTCCTCATTTATCTAGTAAAATTATTATGGTTTGTTAGTTCAATTGTATTATTTTCCCCACCGAAGTGCAATTGCACCCCATGTTAATCCTCCGCCAAATCCTACCATTACCAATAAATCATCATCTTTTACTTTGCCGTTCTCAATATCTTCAACGAGAGAAATTGGAATGGAAGCTGCGGATGTGTTTCCGTATTTATTGACCGTCTTAGACATTTTTTCAATAGGCAGTTCAAGTCTTTGACGGGCTGATTCCATGATGCGGATGTTGGCTTGATGGGGTATTAAATAATCAACATCCTCTTTTGTTAATCCCGCTTTTTCAATGACATTTACACTGGATTCACCCATTTGCCTTACAGCAAACTTAAATACTTCCCGGCCGTTCATCACCAGTCCATCCGGCCCCTGATAAAGATGTTCAGCGCCGGTACCGTCTGCTCCCAGTTCAAATGACAGGATGCCCCGGTCGCCGCTTACAGGACCAAGTACCATTGCTCCTGCACCATCACCAAAAAGAACTGCCGTATTACGGTCATCCCAGTTTGTGATTTTTGTTAATTTCTCTACTCCCACGACAAGTACATGCTTATATCCGCCGTTTTCAATAAACTGCTTTCCCGTTATCATCCCGTACATAAACCCTGCACATGCTGCAGAAAGGTCCATAGCTGCTGCTTTTTTTGCTCCTAATTTTTCCTGAAGCATACATGCAACGGATGGAAAAGGCTGATCCGGAGTTACCGTTGCCACCAAAATCATATCCAGTTCTTCAGCAGAAACTCCAGCATCATCAAGTGCTTTGACTGCAGCTCCATATGCCATATCAGAAGTATCTACATCCTCATCAGCAAATCGTCTTTCTTCAATTCCTGTTCTGGTACGGATCCATTCATCGGATGTATCCATTGTTTTTTCTAAATCAAAGTTAGTAACGATTTTTTCCGGCAAGTATCTGCCAATCCCCCATGCTCCTGCACGCATAAAAATTCCTTCTTTCTATTAGATTAGCTTCATTTTATAATTTATATTATCTATTATTATGACTTGGTACTAATTTTATATCAACTATTTTATTTTTTCAAGACACCTAAACGAACAAAAGAAGATACTGGAATATTACAAGAGCAATGAAAAGCTTTAAAAAGGGAAAAAAGAATGCCCTTACGAATTAAGCTTCTTGTTCGTAAAGACATCCTAAATTAAATTCATTGATTTTTGACCAGCCCTTTAATCCTTAATTATTTTCCAGGCTTTCTTTTTTTCCTAATTCGTAGGCATCATTCATGGCTTTAGCGAATAAACCCATAAATGGCTGCAGCGATTCAATTGAAACTTCAATTCCCGCCTGTTCCATTCTTTCTTTTGCCTCAGGCAGGTATTTCATTGCGATTTGCATGAATTCCATCGTTTTATCCTGTGTCATTTTACTTCACTCCTTCTATAATATGTAGGTTGTATTGATAATTGGTTCAACTCGATTTTAGTTTATCTTACTTCTCTCACAGAATCCATTCATAACCGAATAAAACAATTATGAATTTTTCACGTATTGGACATTTATTTCACTTGAAACTGTGGTACTATAACAGAAGAGTGTTTTCAAATGAAAGCGATACATATTGGTGAAATGAGGTGAGTTAATGTCTTATATTTGGACGTTTATATGGGCATTTTTGCTGATTAATATGGCAACCTATGTTGTAAGTTCAATGAATGGTGTACCTTATGAGTTTATGACAGCGACGATTATTTCTGTTGTTACAACTGTAGCAATTTTTGCAATCGGTGCAGTAATTCCTAAGCCTCAGGTGGAACATCACTAAAAATCCCGGTCCTTTATGAAGGACCAGGATTTTTTTTGCTTATAAACACGTCATAAAACGAAGTCTATTTTATAAAGAGCCTCCCATTATCAACTCCAACTTTTACGGTTTGATGTGGTTTGATGGTACCCTTAATTAATTCCTTTGCAATCAGAGTTTCCACTTCTTTTTGAACATATCTTTTTAATGGACGTGCACCAAAAACAGGATCATAAGCAGCTTCGGCAATAAATGCCGCCACTTCTTCAGGCAGATCAAGACGAATATGCTGTTCCGTTAGTCTACCGCTCAATTCCGCCACCATTTTATGAACAATTCCAGTCATATGGCTGCTTGTTAGAGGATTAAAAAGAACAATATCGTCAATCCGGTTCAGCAGCTCAGGTCTGAAGTGCCCTCTTAATTCCCCCATTACCTTTTCCCTTACAGTACTGTTGCTGTTTGGTGATTCTTCTATCATATAGGTAGAACCTATATTCGACGTCATGATGATAATCGTATTTCTAAAATCGACTGTTCTTCCTTTGGAATCTGTAATACGGCCGTCATCAAGCATTTGAAGTAATATATTAAATACTTCAGGATGCGCTTTTTCAATTTCATCTAAAAGAATAACAGAATACGGCTTCCTTCTTACAGCTTCTGTTAATTGTCCCCCCTCTTCATAACCGATATAACCTGGCGGCGCACCAATTAAGCGCGCTACCGCATGTTTTTCCATGTATTCAGACATATCAATTCTGATCATTTGCTGTTCACTGTCAAACAGGGTTTGGGCTAATGTTTTCGCCAATTCTGTTTTTCCAACGCCGGTGGGACCGAGGAAAATAAACGAGCCTATCGGTCTATTTGGATCCTTAATACCTGCTCTGGCACGTATTACTGCTTCACTCACAGCTTCAACCGCTTCTTTCTGACCGATAACACGTTCCGTTAAGATCTCCTCTAATCGAAGGAGTTTTTCCCGTTCTCCCTCCATCAGACGATCAACAGGAATCCCCGTCCACCGGGCAACTATATTGCCTATTTCATCTTCTGTTACCTCTTCCCGCAACAAACGATTTTCTTTATCGTGGCCTGTTACTTCCTGTTCAATTAATCGTAATTCTTTTTCCACTGATGGAATGGTCCCATGTTTCAATTCCGCAGCTTTTGATAAATTGTATTCACTTTCAGCTTCTTCCAGCTCTCTCCTCAGCTGTTCAAGCTCTTCCCGTTTTTGCTGAACAACAAGAATTGACTTCTTTTCCTGCTCCCACTTTGTCCGCATGGCATTGCTTCGTTCTTTTAAATCTGCGAGCTCTTTTCGTAAAGCGTTTAACCGCTCCAAACTGGCTGTATCGTTTTCTTTTGAGAGGGCAGCTTCTTCGATCTCAAGCTGCATTACTCTACGTGTTGATTCATCCAGCTCAGATGGCATGGAATCAATTTCTGTGCGAATCATTGCACACGCTTCATCCATCAGGTCAATCGCTTTATCCGGTAAAAAACGATCTGTAATATACCGGCTGGATAAAGACACAGCAGCCACAAGCGCCCGGTCATGAATATTGACCCCGTGATGTATTTCAAACCGCTCCTTTAATCCCCTAAGAATCGAGATCGTATCTTCTTCATTCGGCTCTTGAACTAAAACCTGTTGAAATCTTCGTTCTAACGCAGGATCTTTTTCAATATATTGACGATGTTCATTTAACGTTGTAGCCCCAATACAATGGATTTCACCTCTGGCAAGCATGGGCTTAAGCATATTTCCCGCGTCCATTGCACCTTCTGTTTTTCCAGCTCCTACAATGGTATGGAGTTCATCAATAAATAAGAGAATTCTCCCCTCGCTTTTTTTCACTTCAGCGAGAACAGCCTTTAATCTTTCCTCAAACTCACCTCTGAACTTAGCACCTGCTACCAATGCGCTCATATCTAATTCAAAAACGGTTTTATTCTTCAGTCCTTCAGGAACATCTTTTCGGACAATCCTTTGAGCCAGGCCTTCTACAATCGCTGTTTTTCCTACACCTGGCTCGCCGATTAATACCGGATTGTTTTTAGTTTTTCGTGACAGAATTCGTATCACATGGCGAATTTCTGCGTCACGGCCGATTACGGGGTCCATTTTGCCTTTGCGAACCTCTTCCACCAGGTCTCTTCCGTATTTAGATAAAGCTTCATATGTGTTTTCAGGATTTTGAGTGTTCACTTTGCGTCCTCCTCGGATTAAATCAACTGTTTCTTTAATAGAAGATGAGTCAATTCCTTGTGAATGTAAGTAGTTTACGGCTGCATTTGATGAAAGTTTCATTAACGAAATGATCATATGTTCAACTGATAAAAAATCATCTTGAAATTGCTGTTGAACATTTTGGGCTTCAGCAAACCATTTACGGGCCTCATTTGATAAATGTGCTCCTAGTTGGCCGGCATCCCCTTTTATTGTGGGAAATGCATCGATTTGCTGTAAGACTATTTTTAGCAGCTCTTCAGGGTCAATATTCAATTTCAGGAAAATCTGTTCAGCAAGTCCGCTGTTGTCAGAAAGCAGTGCAAAAAGGATATGCTCGGTTTCAATAGTGGAGTGAAACTTTGCCACCGCTTGATCCTTAGCACTAATAATTGCCTGCTGCAGTTTATGTGTCATTTGATCCAAATTCATCTCATCACCTCTTTGACCTTTGTTGACCTTTACTTTATCGTAGCATTATCTTCATGAAATTGTAAAGATAATTGCCTTTACTTGGTTATTGAATGATGGTTAAATTAGAAATAGTGTTTTAATGAACGATTCAATTGGAGGTACTTATGGAGTCAGAACAATTATTTATTCTATTAAAATATTTATTTCTTGGGCTTTTCCAGGGATTTACGGAACCTATTCCTATTTCTTCAAGCGGCCACCTGCTGTTGGCACAGCATTTTTTAGGTGTTGAAATTGAAGGCGGCGAAGGCGGAGCATTTACCTTTGAATTGCTTGTCAATTCAGCTTCGCTGATTGCAGTATTAATTATTTTCCGGGAAGATCTTATTCGTTTGATTGTCAGAGGACTAGGTTACATCAAAACAAAAAACCCGGATGATAAAACAGAATTCGATTTTATAATCTACCTTATCATCGGAACAATTCCTGCAGGTGTAATTGGTGTTGTGTTTGGTGATCTCATTGCAGAGGCCACTGTGACTCTTGTAGCAATCACGCTTATGGTAACAGGGCTAGCTCTGTTTATGATCCGCAATCTTCGCGGGAGCAGAGGGGAAGGCGGGATGACCATTAAAGATGCTGTTATTATTGGTTGCGCTCAAGCTATCGCCTTAATCCCCGGCATCAGCAGAAGCGGAGCTACCATTGTAGCAGCGATGGCCAGAGGCATTCATCAGGAAACTGCACTCCGTTATTCTTTTTTGCTATTTATACCAGTCAGCCTTGGCGGAATGATACTAAGCTTATCTGATCTCATCAATAACGAACATTTAGCCGCGCTGTGGATTCCTTATACTTTGGCATTTTTCGGATCCCTCGTCGCTTCTTATTTTTCACTGAAATGGTTTATGAATATAATGGCTAAAGGTAATCTCATCTATTTCGCTATATATTGTTTAGCTGTTGGACCTATCGTACTACTGGTGCTTTATCTGCAATAAAAAGTCCGGCTCTATTTTATGCATTAAAAAAAGATTGCGCATTTGGCGCAATCTTTTTTTTGTCATGTAATTCCTAAAGCAATTTTTGCGTAGCGGGACATGTTGTCTTTGCTCCATGGCGGAGACCAGACAATGTTTACATCCACTTCGCCGACTTCTGTAATGTCTGCCAGAGCAGCTTTAACCTGATCAACAATCACAGGTGCAAGCGGGCAGCCCATTGAGGTCAGGGTCATTTTAACTTCTGTTTTCCCCTCTTCTTCCTGTGACACATCATATACTAAACCGAGGTTAACAATGTCGATGCCTAATTCCGGGTCAATTACTTCTTCCAGCGCACCCATGATGCTGTCCTTTAGATCCTGATCCATATTATCACTCCTTCTTACCTTTAATCTGTTTCCATCATATCAGACTTTGTTTACATGTGAAAATGTTATGTCTATAGATGGCGTTCGAACCACTTAACTGTTTCGAGCAGTCCTTTTCGTGATACTTTGTGACCCGCGCTTTCCTCAGAAATGAAACGGAGATCATCTCTGTTCTTTTCGTATGACGCATAGATGGTCTTAAAAAATGTGTAAGTAGGCTCATAAGGCACTACCGTATCTTCCTTGCCATGCCAAAACATCAGCGGACGGCTATTTAATCTTTCAGGGTGCAAACTCAAATCAAATTCTGCCAGGACCTTCATCTGTTCTTCTATTTCTTCTTCAGACATCGGCAGGGAAAATCCATTTTTTCTAAATCGTTCAAGCTGTGCTTTTGCAAAACCAACGTATGCAGGAGAGCCCATCAAACTGACAGCGGTTTTGATCCAGGGGTATTGCGTAAGTGCCCCAAGCGTCGTGATACCTCCCATTGAAGAACCAGCGACGCCAATCCTGTCACCATCAATTAATTCCCGTTTCTCAAAGTTTTCTTTTAATACTTCAAGCTCCTGGATGGACTGAATAACCATTTCCCAAAAACGGGTGCTTAGGACTAATTCATCCTGTCCATCTGTTCGTTCGCCATGTAATGCTGCGTCCGGCAGAACCACACGAAACCCCTGTTCAGCCAGTAAATAAGCAAAATGAAGATTGTGCTCCTTCGCACTCATAAAACCGTGTATAAAGAAAACAGCGGGCAGCTGTTGAGATCTATATTCCTCATTTACTACGTGCAATAAAGGAATTGTATTAACCATTTCCCTATTAATCGTGATCATCAGAGAATGCTCCTTCCACATAAACAATATCTTTTTATCCTACCATGATCATCCAGTCTATAGCATTTATTATGCCCGGCTAGAGATGGAATTGTGCTAATTATGGGAATAAAGTGGTACAATAAACGATGTTGGAACCTAGAGAAAAGATCTTATTTGGTAAAGGAGACAGCCTTTTATGGAAAAGCATCTTATCGTACTCGATTTGGACGGCACACTATTAACCGACACAAAAACAATTTCAGAACGCACAAAAAATACATTAATTAAAGCAAAAGATAATGGCCATGAGGTCATGATTGCCACCGGAAGACCCTACAGAGCGAGTGAGCCTTATTATAAAGAACTGGGTCTATCAACACCCATCGTAAACTTTAATGGAGCGTTTGTTCATCATCCAGAGGATCAAACATGGGGAGTTCACCATGAGCCAATGGATTTGAACGTCGTAAAAGACATTGTTGAAGCCTGTCAGGACTTTCAGTTCCATAACATAGTGGCTGAAATTTTAGATGATGTATACCTGCACTTTCACGACGAAAAACTACTTGATATATTTAGCTTCGGTAATCCTGCGATTCAGACAGGAGACCTGAGAACGTACCTTCCTGCCAGCCCCACCAGTCTGCTTATTCATGCTGAAGAAAAAGATGTGGACGATATTCGCGCCCACTTAAGCCAAGTTCACGCAGAAGTGATTGACCATAGAAGATGGGGTGCGCCATGGCATGTTATTGAAATCGTAAAAAGCGGACTTAATAAAGCAGTAGGAATCAAACTGGCTGCTGATTCCCTTGGTATTTCAAAAGAGCGTATCATTGCTTTTGGGGATGAAGACAACGACATAGAAATGCTCGAATTTGCTGGAACCGGTGTGGCAATGGGGAATGGAATAAATTCGATTCAAACAATTGCGAATGAAATTACAGGCACGAATAACGAAGACGGCATTGCCATATTTTTAGAGCAAAAGCTTAAGCTATAAAAAAATGAGGTTCGGACATATATTTATTAATCTGCAATGATGAGGTGAACGGAGCGGAAAGTGTCCGCCTGAAGCCCAGTGAACCATTAGAGGAGGCTGAGACACATTTGTCCCAGCCTCGTTTTCAGGTTATAATTTTAATATTTCTTCGCTTTCCATCAAAAAATAAAAGGGAACCTCCCTACTCATCTTTACGAAAGAAACCAAACACCCCTGTTGTCTGCATTACATTGGTAAAGGCATTTGGATCGACTTTATGGATAATTCGTTCAAGTTCGAAAAGTTCATATCGTGTAATAACAATGATTAGCATTTCTTTGCTTTCGTCTGTAAATGCACCTCTTGCAGGAACGATGGTAATGCCCCGCACTAGCTTTTCGTGGATCGCTTGCTTTACATCGCTTGTTTTCTTCGTAATAATCATGGCAGTAAGCTTTTCATGACGGGTATGAATCGCATCGATCATCCTTGTAGAAACGTATAAGGTGACTAAGGTATATAGCCCCTTCTCCCATCCAAATATCATACTTGCCGCTAATATAATCCCTGCATTCATGGCAAAAAAATAATTGCCGACAGGCTTGTCCTTTAAACGGGACAATACCATCGCCACGATATCCATACCTCCGGTAGATGCTCCCCATTTTAGTGTGAAGCCAACTCCTACACCCGCTATCACTCCTCCAAACACCGCATTGAGCAGGATATCGGGGGAAACTTCCACTATAGGTATAATGGCAAGAAATATGGTGGTAAATCCAACTGAAAACATGCTGTAGATCGTGAACATTTTTCCTACCCTGAGCCATCCTAATATGATAGCAGGAATGTTTAAGATTAAAAGCAAAATCCCCGTTGAAATATACAAAGGAGTATAATCAGCCAATATATTAGAAATTAGCTGTGCCAGCCCGGTAAAGCCGCTGGCGAATACATTGGCAGGAATTAAAAATAAATTAAGTGCTACTGCGTTCAATGCTGCTCCTATGATAACAATAATTATTTTTCTTGTTTCAAGCCAAATGGTTTCATTGGAAACCTTTGAAAGCTTAAACGTTTCTTTCGATTGAGCCAATCCAATTCCTCCTTTATCTTATGTATAGTATTCACATAACCTAATTTATCCTAACCTACACCATTTGATTGTAAATTTGTCTGGGTACAGCTAAAATTAAAGCACACAATAACTAAAAAAGGGTGATATAAATGAGTTTACAGCTATTTGTGGATAGTGCCTCTGATTTGCCTATGGAGTATATCCGGGAAAACAATCTGAACCTGCTGCCATTGCGTGTACATATTGATGATCAGGAATACGAAGACCTGGTTAATATTAGCTCAAAAAAAGTCTTTGATGCAATTCGGAACGGCCAGCATCCAAAAACATCCCAGGCAAGTCCCAAACAAATGGAAGAACTTTTCACAGAACTTGCCATTTCGAACAAGCAAGGATTATATATAGCATTTTCTTCTCAATTGTCCGGCACCTATCAGACAGCTGTTATGGTACGGGATCAGGTAAAAGAAGAATATCCGTCATTAGACTTGGTTATTCTAGATTCTAAGTGTGCCTCGCTTGGATACGGATTAGTCGTTCAACGGGCAGTTGAGCTTGCAAAAGAAGGCATCGGCCGTGAAAGCATTGTTAAAGACAGTGAATTCCACAGTCAGCATATGGAGCATCTTTTTACAGTGGATGACTTGGATTACCTGGCACGCGGGGGACGCGTGACGAAGGCTTCTGCCTTTATAGGGGGTCTTTTAAACATCAAGCCTTTGCTTCATGTAGAAGATGGCAAGCTTGTACCGCTGGAGAAGCTGCGCGGAAAGAAAAAGCTGCTTAAGCGTATTATTGAAGTTATGAATGAACGGGGAGAACAATTGGACCAGCAGGTGATCGGGATTAGTCATGGTGATGATGAGCCATTGGCAAATGAGATCAAACAAATGATCACAGCTGAGTTTGGAACGACAGAATTTTCCACTAATTTAATTGGATCATCTGTTGGAGCTCATGCTGGGCCCGGCACACTGGCGATATTCTTCTTAAACAAACGTCCGGATTCCACACATCAGTAAGGAGGAACATATGAAACAGAAAGTGCTTGTAATTGGCGGAGTTGCCGGAGGAGCAACTTTTGCATCACAGCTCCGTAAGCTGGATAAGGAAGCCGAGATCATTGTCTTGGAAAAAGACGGTACAATGTCATTTGCCAACTGTGGAATGCCCTATTATATAGGTGGATTTATTAAAAAGCGCGAACACTTAATAGCTGCCACTCCGGAAGCATTTCAGGAGGACAGAAATATTGAAGTGCGAATCCGCCACGAAGTGACAGCAATTAACCGGTCCCAAAAAACCATCACCATCCAGGATCACATCCAGGATAAACAATATGATGAGAGCTATGATATTCTCATTTTATCCCCTGGCGCCACCCCTGTAATACCAGACATAAAAGGTCTTGCCCACGCGAACTGCTATACACTGCGTACGTTTAAAGACATGCTGAAAATTGATGAACATATTGAGTCACAACAATATACTTCTGTTTGTATCGTTGGAGGAGGGTTTATCGGTCTTGAAATGGCTGAAAATCTTAAGGCACGCGGATTGAAGGTTCATCTGGTACAGCGGTCCAGGCATGTTCTTCACCCGCTGGATGAGGATATGGTGGATCCGATAAGAAGCGAGCTGCTGCAGCAGGGCGTTAATTTATATGAAGACGTTACAATTGCCCATATCGATAAGGATGGCCAAACGCTTCATCTGACAAATAATAAAACCATACGAGCAGATTTTCTGTTATTAGCTGTAGGGGTTAAGCCAAATCGGCAATTGGCTGAAAAAGCTGATTTAAAGATTGGCACTACTGGCGGTGTGAAGGTAAACGAGTTTATGCAGACTAGTGATTCATGCATTTACGCTTTAGGAGATGTTGTGGAAATACTCGACAAAATTACGGGTGATCCCAAACGGGTTCCTCTTGCTTGGGTTACACATCGCCAGGCATTTATAGCTGCTTCACATGCAACAGGAAATCCGATTCCATTTAAAGGTGCACTCGGAACCGCTGTGTGCAAAGTGTTTTCCATTACCGCCGCAATGCTCGGACTTAACGAAAAGACGCTTCAGGAAAAAGCCATTGATTATAAGACTGTAGAACATGAATCCAAGCAGCATGCAGGTTACTATCCAGGAGCAGAGACGTTTAAATTAAAAGTTCATTATTCAAATCAGGACGGTAAAATTCTAGGAGCCCAGGCGGTTGGCAAGGACGGCATTGATAAACGGATGGACATCATTGCAACTGCTATTGCCGGCGGTCTTTCGATCCTTGATCTTCAGGAAATTGAAATCGCCTATGCTCCCCCCTATTCCGCACCAAAAGACCCGGTTAACATGATTGGTTATAAAGCGTTAAATAAATAGGAACAAATAAAAGAAGCCCCTGTAAGTGGTGCGCCAGGAAATTGATCCAAATCAACTTTCCTGGCGCCTACAGCGGCTTCTTTTATTTTAACGATTGTTCAGTTGAAGAACGCTTTACAATTTCATGAGAAACAATGATTCGCTGGTATGGCTCGTCCGGGTTTTCAATGCGTTTTATCAAACTGCGAGAGGCCTGGTAGCCTAAATCAAAGATCTTTATATCAACCGATGATAACGGAGGCCGCGACATTTCTGATATTAAAACGTTATTGAAGCTTAAAATTGAGAGATCATCCGGAACTGAAATTCCTACCTTATTTAACGTATTTAATACGCCGAGCGCCATTAAATCATCCGCTACCACTAAAGCGGTGGGCCGTTCACTTAAAGGAAGCTCCATCAGCTCACAAACGGCGTCCTGACCGCCTTCAAGTAAAAAGCTTTCATGTAAAACATAATCATCGCGATATGGAATTCCCGCTTTTTCAAGGGCGTTTTCATACCCAAGCAACCGTTCAACTGTTACAACTAAATTTACATCTCCTCCGATAAAGGCAACCCTTTCATGTCCCAATGAAAGCAGGTAATCCGTTGCATCCTTTGTGGCCTGAAAATTATCGTTGTCGACATGCGTAATTTCATCCACAAATTTAAATGGTTTTCCGATCATCACAAACGGGAACTTTCTTTCTCTCAAGTACATTAGTATTCTGTCCTCCACTTTTGAGTAGAGCAATACCACGCCGTCTACCCTTCCGCCTTGGACCATTTGAACAACACCATTATAAATAGCTTCTTCATCTTTTCCTGTGACCAGCTGGAGAGCATATTGTTTTTCATGCGCCCCTTCACTAAGCCCCCTTAAAACAGTGGGAAAGAAAGGATTCTGAAAAAAAACATCCGATGAACCAGGTGTAACAAGCCCTAATACCTGGGTCGATTGATTGGCAAGGCTTCTTGCGATAAAATTCGGATGATATCCCAGCTCTTCCATTGCAGCACGAACTTTTTCTTTTGTTTTATCGCTTATTCTGGGATTATTTGCGATCACTCGGGATACAGTAGATGGAGCAACATTTGCAAATTTAGCCACATCTTTTATCGTAACTGACATATTCAACCACCTCCTGCTTGATCACGCTTACAATTTTTCAGCATTAAAAGCTGGTACACTTGTTATTGCACCAGCTTCCCTGATTTACTCAGCTTCGGTCTTGCGTTTGCGTTTTGCAAAATAAATGAAAATACTTATAAAGAAAATCCATACTGCCGCAATAGCTGCCAAAAACCAATAATTAATACCGGTTTTATCAGTGAGCGCATAAATTTCCGCTACTTCCCTGTCTAATACAATGACGTAGTCACCGTTATTTTCCCGAACCAGATCACCATTTAATAATCCACGCAGCTCCTCATTTTCACGAAGCTGTTCATCAGACACTGTAATGGTTTGTGTTTTGCTGGTGTTATTGATTGCCATCACAATCACTTCATCCTGGTACTCCCGTTTGTAAACAAGCATTCCATTTTCATTATGCAAAACCTCAAGTGATCCCCGGGTTAGTGCCGGAAGTTCCTGTCTTAAACGGCCGATATCACTAATATAATCTTTTAATTCTTCATCAACATTAAAATCCATTAATCGGCGGTTATCAGGATCTTCCCCGCCATCAAGCGCAATTTCTGATCCATAGTACATGATCGGGACTCCTGGCACTGTAAACATAAATGCCGTTGCCAGCTCCCAGCGCGTACCAGGAAACATATTGTTTTCCGCGGAAAGACGTGTGAATCTCGTCATGTCATGGTTATCAATAAAGGTTCCCATTAAATAAGGATCTTTAAAGTACTCCTGATTATAGTCCCAGTAGTTAAACAGACGGGAAGTATTTTGATCTACATCCTGAAAAGATTCCCTCATTTGTTCAGCTAAAGGAAAATCGACAAACCCGTCAATCCCCGTGTCAGCATACTCAGCCATTTTACGTACATCCGTATCATAGACTTCACCAAGCAAGTAAAAATCCTCTTTCACCGATTTTACTTCCTGTGCAAATTCTTCCCAAAAATCCACTGGTACATGCTTTACCGTATCCAGCCGGTATCCGTCTATATCCGTTTCTTCAACCCACCATTTTGCAGCCTCAATTAAGTATTCACGTACTTCCGGATTTTCTGTATTTAGATCAGGAAGACCATAAATCCAGCCGTTTTCCAGCTGGTCTGCATTATTACTGTCGGTAATCTCACTTTCTTCGTGATACCAGTCTTCTTTTTCCGGATCACTAACAAAAGGGTGATTGGGTCCTGTATGATTAACAACAAAATCTAAAATCACCTTTATACCGCGATCATGAGCCGCATCAACCAGCTGTTTGAATTCCTCAATTGTGCCAAAATGCTCATCTGTTTTGTAGAAGTCTTCGATCCAATAGCCGTGGTAGCCGCCATCCTCATTCTGGAAAACAGGTGTCAGCCATATGGCCGTAAATCCCATGTCTTCTATATGATCAAGACGGTTTTGAATCCCCTTAAAATCCCCACCATGGTATGCCAGTGGATCTTTGGTGTTGACTGAAGTATCATTCGAAGTGTCTCCATTTGAAAAGCGGTCTACCATTAAAAAATAAATTGATTCATCTTGCCATTTTCTCTCTTCCTTTTTAACAGCGTAAGTAGTTTCAGTAATAACGCTATTAAAAAGGAGGATAGTGATGAGAAAAAGAGCTCCGTTAACTCTTCTCATCCCTGTCCCTCCTCCTTTTGCTCCTAAGGGCTGATCCTCTGGAAACGTATAGTTTCATTCGTAACTTAACTTCCCTGCTGATTAGTCCCTTTAGTACCTGAGAATGTTTGTCGTTTTATCCTTTGGTTCCCCCGGCAGTAAGTCCAGAGATAAGGAAACGCTGGGATAGCAGATAAACAATTGCAATTGGCACAGCGATCAGGATTGAACCAGCTGCAAAGCGGGTGAAGTTATTATCGAACTGATTGCTGATGAAGTTGAAAAGTCCCAAAGCTAATGTGAAATTTTCAGGGTTACGTAAAATAATACGCGGCAGTAGAAAATCAACAAATGGGGCCATAAAGTTAAATAATGCAACTACACCAAGAATTGGTTTCGCAAGCGGAAGCATTATTCTGAAAAATACGCCCAAATGTCCTGCCCCGTCAATACGTGCAGCTTCATCAAGCTCCTTAGGTATTGTATCAAAATACCCTTTTACTAGCCAAGCATTAAACGGAATTTGCCCGCCAATATAGATTAAAGTAAGTCCAATTAGTGAATCCAGCAGTCCAACCATATTTAGCATGACATAAATAGCGACCATTGCCATAATTGCCGGAAACATTTGTAATAGCAGGAATGCATACAATCCATACCTGCGGCCGACAAAACGGTACCGTGAAAATGCATACGCTACAAATGATGTTAATACGACTGAGAAAAACGCGTTTGCGACTGCTACAATCACACTGTTTTTATACCACAACAGATAATCACTTGAAGGATCTGTAAACAGCCATTTGTAATGCACAAGAGACCAGTTTTCAGGAATCAACTGTGCTGAATATAGGCTTGTTCCCGGGTTTAATGACATCCCCACTGTCCATAACAGCGGATAACCAATAACAATTGCCATAAAAATTAAAAATACATAAATTAACGCAACCTCTAAATGGGATTTCGCTTTACGGCTCATTAAATATTCCCCTCCTCTTTAAAGGCACGCGTTCTTCTGAACTGGAAGACAGCAAACCCGGTTACGATTAAACCAAGAATGATGGTAATAGCAGCGGCCATACTGTATTGATTTAATTCAAAAGTAAGATCATAGACCCAGGAAATTAATATGTCTGTACCGCCTGCATTTTGTCCCCTGACAGCCGGCCCGCCTTCGTTGAATAGATAAATAATATTAAAGTTATTAAAGTTTCCAGCATACTGCATAATAAGAAGCGGTGCTGTTGCATACAGCACATGAGGAAGGGTGATGCTTCTGAACTTTTGCATGCGGCTCGCTCCATCAACATCCGCTGCCTCATACCAGTCTTTTGATATACTTTGCAAAATCCCGGTAAACAGAGCAAATACAAAGGGAAAGCCCAGCCATGTCTGTATCATAATTAAGGCAATTCTCGTGTAGAAAGGATCCTGCAGCCAGGGAATTGAAAGATTGAAAATTGCCAGTATATCCGTATTTATGGCACCAAAACGATCGTTAAACATCGCAGCAAACACTAAAATTGTAACGAACGCCGGTACTGCCCAGGGCAAAATTAATATTGTGCGAATTAAACGCTTAAATTTAATTCTTGGATCATTTACGATTAAGGCTAAGAAAAGACCCAGCGCAATTTGCAGTGTAGTTGCAACCAATGTCCAAACAATTGTCCATGTGAAAACACTGATAAAGGTGTCCTGCCAGATATTATTTCCAGCACCTCCTGTTTGAAAAAACAGACGAGCAAAGTTATCAAATCCTACCCAGTTCAATAGATTTCTGGGAGGCTGATTACTTTGACTGTAATCTGTAAACGCAAGTCCCACCGTAAACATCAAAGGAAGAATGACGATAAAGGCAAGCATAATGAGTCCTGGTGTGACGAAAAAGTATGGGAAACCGACATCCCAGACATTTTTTACAGCTTCTCTAAAGCCTGGTGTTTTTTCACCTCTTTGAAGTCGCAAGGCATCTCTTTTAGCATCTTTTACGTTGGCTACATATAGAACGATAGCAAATGCAATTAAAATAATTGATATAAAACCATAAATTAATAGAATAATAGAATGGTCTACACCCTGCAGTGTTCCAAGAGTCATGATTCCCCAGATTCCATAGTTTAAAAACTCACCCAAAGTCAAAATGAAAGAAACTTCCAAAAGGATAAAAAGCGAGCCTTTTATGTATCTGCGGTTGTATAACTGCCCTAAGCCTGCAAGCAATATGGAGAGAATAACAGCTAATTTGGGGTTGTGGTTTTTTTTCGCTGCTGGATTTACAGTTGACATATCATCGCCTCCTAGCGAGAGGTTGGAAGAAAAAAATTCTTCTTTATAAATGCAGTGGATAGAAGGATGAAACCCTTCTATCCACTGGCGTTTATGAATTCAGTTATTCTTGCGAAATGGCAATATTATCTTCTATTGTTTGAACTGCTTCATCCAGCACCTCTTTTACATCCTGCCCTTGTGCTATGAATAGAAGCGCGTTGTTGATCGGCTCCCATACCTGCTGCATTTCAGGAGTTGATGGCATTGGTGTACCGAATTGAATTTGTTCTGCAAATGGAGCGATAAGTTCGTTGCCGGTTACCGCTTCACTTTCAAGAGCTGCCTGGTTTGCAGGAAGTTCACCAGCTTCTTCATAATACAAAGTTGAATTTTCTTCATTTGTAATAAATAACGCCAGGTCTGTAGCAGCTTCTTTATACTCAGAGTACTCAGAAACCATCCAGGATTTAACACCTACAAAAGAAGTTGCATTTTCACCATTTATCTCTGGCAATACTGCAGCTCCCAGGTTGTCGCCCAGGGCTTCTTTATATGAAGGAATACTCCACGGACCTGTGATAACAGTTGCAACTTTTCCATCGGTAAAAAGGCCGTTCATAATATCCGGGTCAATTTCCACCGGAATATACCCCTCTTCAAACCAGGATTGAACCATTTTACCTCCTTCAACTGCGCCTTCATTATTCAGCCCAATATCAGCAGTGTCATACGATCCGTTTTCATTGCCAAATACATATGCCCCATATGAACCGAAGAACGGATAAGCGAAGTAGAAGTTAGCGGCTTCTGTTAAGAACCCATAAGTTCCCGCTGCTTCATCCGTTTGTTCTTCAGCAATTGCAGTCAGTTCTTCAAGTGTTGCAGGTGCTTCGTCCACAAGCTCTTTGTTGTAGAATACGCCATATGTTTCAACAACGAGCGGCGCTCCATATGTTTCGCCATCAAACGTTACCGCTTCAACAGCTGTTTCAGAATAATCGCCTTCCGCTTCACCCAGGTCAACTGGTGCAGCAAGTCCGCGGTTTATTAGATCGCCAATTCGATCATGCGGCTGGAAAAACAAATCCGGTCCGTTCCCTGCAGGTCCATCAAGATCAAGTGCTTGTACTGCATCAAGCATGTTCATTGGCGTAACGTCAATTTCGATGCCTGTTTCTTCAGTATATTTATCAAAAATTTTCTGTGTAGCCGCTTTTTGTGTTTCATCATCATTTACCCAAACTTTTAATACATCTGGTTTTTCTTCTTCAGTTGTTCCGCCGGAACCTTCCCCATCATTAGTTCCGCCTGATTCTTCACGCTCTGGTGCACAAGCAGCTAAAATTCCTACTAAAAGCAGAATCATAGCAAATATTGCAAAATACTTTTTCAACATTGACCCCTCCTAAAGGTTTTTTCCGTGGTTTGTACAAACGTTTGCACATTATTTTTTAAAAAAATGTTAAGGGCTCTTGCCATCAACATTAAACCGCTTTCATTTTTAATGAAAACGATTGCACAACCTACTTTTATTATAATCACTTTTTAGAAGATTACAACAGTTATTTTTTAATTTCTAAATATAATGAAATCGCTTTAATACCTATTTTATTAAATATTGTATGCTGCCTATCCTTCCTTATGCCTGCCTCTGTTTTCATATTGGTATTTAGATTTTTCACTCTTAGTATTGCGTTGACAGACTAAAGTCTATCGAATAATCTTATAAACAGTCAGAATAGCGATTTCATTTTGGATTTTTTGAGAAGGAGCTGGAACATATGTTTAAAGAAGCCGTATCACACAGAGCGGACCGCGTCGATGCGTATGCATTAAATGAAAAAGAACTGCATATCCGTTTAAAAACAAAAAAACAGGACGTACAAGGAGTCGACCTGCTGATTGGAGATCCATACGATTGGAGCGAGGGCTCATGGAACTTTACCTCTATTTCTATGACAAAAAGCGGAAGCGATCAATTGTTTGACTACTGGACTGCCAATGTGGAGCCGGAGTACAAACGATTGCGTTATGGATTCTCTCTATATAATAAGAAAGAAAGCGTTTTCTATGGAGAAAAAGGGTTTCATCATTCACCTCCTGAAGACATCGGAGAATATTTTTGTTTTCCCTACATAAATAAAGCAGATATTTTCCGTGCTCCAGAGTGGGTCAAAAATACGGTATGGTATCAAATTTTCCCCGAACGTTTCGCCAATGGCGACCAATCACTCGATCCTAAGGGTACGAAACCCTGGGGCAGTGAAGATCCTAAAGTAGATAGTTTTTTTGGCGGAGACCTGCAGGGGGTTTTGGACCATCTCGATTATTTACAGGACTTAGGAATTTCAGGCATTTATTTCACCCCAATTTTCAAGGCTTCCTCCAACCATAAATATGACACAATTGACTATTTTGAAATCGATGAACAATTTGGCGACAAGAAAAAGCTAAAGGAACTGATCGGAGAATGTCAAAAAAGAGGAATCCGGGTTATGCTCGATGCAGTGTTTAATCACAGCGGCTATTACTTCCCTCCCTTCCAGGATGTCTTGGAAAAAGGGGAAGCATCACGGTATAAAGATTGGTTTCATCTATGGGATTTCCCCGTGCAAATTTCGCCTGATCCAAATTATGACACTTTTGGTTTTACTCATACGATGCCGAAATTTAATACTGAAAATCCTGAAGTAAAAAATTATTTATTGGAAACCGGCCGATATTGGGCCAGGGAGTTTAATATAGACGGCTGGAGACTTGATGTTGCCAATGAAGTAGATCAGGCTTTTTGGCGGGAATTCCGATCCGAAGTAAAATCAATCAATCCAGACCTTTATATACTGGGAGAAATTTGGCATGATTCAATCCCATGGCTAAAAGGTGATCAGTTTGATGCCGTGATGAACTACCCTCTCAGCAATAATATCCACCGGTTATTTGCACGCCGGGATTTAACGGTTAAAGAATTTGTGGAAAATATGACAAGGGTACAGCATATGTATCCGGAGAACATCAATCAGGTGACGTTTAATCTGATAGGGAGCCATGATACCCCCCGGATTTTGACAGAATGTCAGGAGGATCCAGTCCGGTTAAAGCAAATTTTTTCTATTTTGTTAACCTTTTACGGAACGCCATGTATTTATTACGGAGATGAAATCGGACTTACCGGAGATCAGGATCCGGGCTGCCGCAAGTGCATGGAGTGGGATGAAACAAAACAGGACAGAATGCTTCGCGACCATGTTCAGAGGCTCATACAGCTCCGGAAAAATGAACCGCTACTGGCCAATGAGGGGAATTTAATTTTCCTTCCTTCTGATTTAAGCGAGCAAAGCATTGGTTATACACGTTCAGATGATAACAATACCATTCTGGTTTTATTAAATGTAAGTGATAAGAAGGACCATGTTAAGCTCCCAATCAATTATAAACAACAGGATGCCATTGATTTACTTTCTGGCAATACCATCGACTGGAAACATGGTAAATTTACACTGCAGCCGATGGAGACCAAGATCATTAAATTACACCACCAATAACTATTTAAAAGGGACTGACATTTAAGGTAATTAGTCAGTCCCTTAGCTATATGTTTTGCAAGGAGGAACAACATGAAAAAACCCGCAAAACTCACTCTATTCGCTTTAACATGGCCCATTTTCATTGAAATATCTCTTCACATGCTGATGGGCAACGCCGATACGTTAATGCTAAGCCAGTATTCTGATAACAGCGTTGCAGCTGTTGGTGTCTCCAATCAAATTTTATTTTTAATCATTGTCATGTTTGGATTTGTAGCAACAGGCACTTCCATCTTAGTAGCTCAATTTTTAGGAGCTGGCCTTGAAAGGAAAGCAGCTGAAATATCTGTCATTTCACTCGCAGCAAACCTTGTATTTGGCATTCTTCTCAGTGTCGCAATTTTCATTTTGGACGAACAGATTTTAGCGCTGATGGATATTCCTTCGGAACTTATTGGGGAAGCGAGCTTCTATTTGAAAATTGTAGGAGGCTTATCGTTTATACAAGCATTAATTATGACAGCAGGTACAATCCTTCGGAGCTACGGCTATTCAAAAGACGCAATGTATGTAACATTGGGAATGAATATCCTTAATGTTGCAGGGAACTATTTATTTATTTTTGGTCCGTATGGTTTTCCTGTTTTGGGTGTTGAAGGTGTCGCCTACTCCACTGTCGCCAGCAGATTTATCGGCCTCGTCGTTATCTTAATTATATTAATCAATCGTATACCCAATAAACTTCCGTTTAAAGAGCTCTTCTCCATTCCTTCCGAACATCTGAAAAATTTATTAAAAATTGGTATACCTTCAGCCGGAGAGCAATTATCTTATAACGCTTCCCAAATCGTCATTACCGCATTTATTGCCATCATAGGCACGGAGGCCATCACCACCAAAGTGTATACTCAAAATATCATGATGTTCATTTTCTTATTTTCAGTAGCCATCAGCCAGGGCACGCAGATTTTGATTAGTCGTATGGTGGGAGCAGGTCAATATGAAGCAGCTTATAAGCGTTGCATCAGAAGTTTAAAGCTGGCGGTTTTCACTTCCTTTTTTATTGCAGTCATCTTCTACCTGTTATCTGACCAATTGTTTGGCATTTTCACCGAAAATGCTGATATTATGGCTGTTGGCTCAGTCCTGATTTTGCTAACCATACTTTTAGAACCGGGAAGAAGCTTTAACTTAGTCGTTATCAGCGCTCTTCGTTCTGCAGGGGATGTACGGTTTCCTGTTTATGTAGGAATTGTTTCCATGTGGGGCGTTGCCGCCTTCCTCTCCTACCTGCTCGGAATTGTTTTTGGTCTTGGCCTTATTGGCGTATGGATCGCTTTTATATTGGATGAATGGCTCAGAGGTATTTTAATGCTTAAAAGATGGCGTTCAAAAGTATGGGTTCGTTCACATTTTATTCAAAATGAAAAACCCACTGAATCATAAACAAAAAAGGATTTGTCTTCGGACAAATCCTTTTTATGTGAGGTTTTCTAACATTTATTTTATTTTTTTACGAAAAAGGGTTGCATTTTATTAATTTTCTGAATATTATTAGTAACATAAGTTGATGTCATAAAACCTAACATGAGGAGTTGTTAGAATGAAAAAGATTGAAGCAATCGTACGTCCTGAAGTTTTTCAAGAGCTTCGCCAATCATTAGTTCATATCGGAATCAGCGGTCTGACAGTCTTTGAAGCTGCAGGATGCGGCAACCAAAAAGGGAAAAGGGGAAATTTCAGAGGCACCAGCTATGAATTACCCTTGGTTTCCCGCATTAAAGTAGAAATGATTACTGAGGAAAACAAGGTGGATGAAATTGTTGAAGCCATCCTTGAAGCTTGTGCCACAGGTCAAGTCGGAGACGGAAAAATATTTATCTCACAGATTGAAGAAGTTATCCGAATTCGCAGCGGTGAACGGGGAAAAGAAGCCGTTTTATAGACAACATTACGGAGGTGCAACAATGAAGAAAAAAATTGGGTCTATTATACTTGCAAGCAGTTTATTATCAACCAGTGCATTAGCAGCCCCTGTTACGGCAGAAAGTGTTCAGTTGTCTGTTGATACAATGTGGGTCATGATTGCAACGATTCTTGTATTTTTTATGCACGCTGGATTCACAATGGTAGAGGCGGGCTTTACCCGGGCAAAGAACTCATTAAATATTATTATGAAAAATGTACTTACAATCTCACTCGGCTCCATTTTATATTTCCTTATTGGCTACGGTCTTATGTTCGGTAATTCAAATGGCTTTTTCGGCACGAGCGGCTTTGCTTTATCAGGAGTCGAGGATATTGGATTCTTTGTATTTCAGGCAGTATTTGCTGCAACCTGTGCCACCATCATTTCAGGGGCGGTTGCTGAACGCATGAAGCTTAGCAGCTACCTGCTTCTTACAATGGTCATGACTGGCGCTATCTACCCGATTGTGGGTCATTGGATTTGGGGCGGCGGATGGATTTCCGAACTAGGCTTTGTCGACTTTGCTGGATCAACCGTTGTTCATTTAACCGGTGCAGTTGGCGCATTTGTTACCGTGCTGTTCTTAGGATCCCGAATTGGAAAATATGACGGCAAAGGTGTTAATGCCATACCGGGACATAATATCCCCATCGGTTCACTTGGAGTCTTTATCCTTTGGTTCGGCTGGTTTGGATTTAATGGAGGAAGCTCCCTGGCAGCTGATCCAACATTAGTTCCGATTGTGATTTCCACTACGCTTTTATCGGCTTCCGGCGGTGTTATTTCATCCGCTCTTTATTCAAGAATTCGATTTAAGAAAATTGATCCTTCCATCACATTGAATGGCGCACTTGGCGGACTCGTAGGGATTACTGCAGGTACTGCCAACGTTTCATTCATCGGAGCAATTGTAATTGGTCTTATTGCAGGGGTCATCCTGGTTGAAGGCATCCGCGTTATTGACGCAGTCTTACGCGTAGATGATCCGGTTGGTGCAATTGCCGTTCACGGCATTTGCGGTATCTGGGGCACGCTTGCTGTAGGCTTATTTGACACAGCAAATGGAGCAGTTTATGGCGGCGGACTTGGACTATTAGGGGTGCAGGCAATTGGAATTGGTGCTGTTATTATCTGGACGGCTGTCACAGCAGGAGCAAGTGTATTTATTTTAAAAGCTGCAGGCGGCATCCGGGTGTCAAGAGAAGAAGAACTGGTTGGACTTGACTACGCTGAACATGGATCTAACGCATATGAATTTAAAGAGTCATTAGCATCATCAAGTTCATCTCAAACCAAAAACGCACCTGGCGACCTTGTTGAAAGGCTAAACCAGTTAGGCAGCACGATAGAAAAACCAAAGCAAAGGAAAACCGTTTAACCATGCGGGCTTAGATGCTCGATGTATACTATTTTAAAACAAAAAGGCAAATGACTCTGAACAAAATCAGAGTCATTTGCCTTTTTTGGTTTGTCATTGTAATTGAATTTTTTAATTAAAATGAGAGGATAGAATCTTTTCTTTTTTCTTAGAAGAAACGTAGTTTTTAGCAGTGAATACATTGTAATTATTTTTCCTGATTTCATCTAATATGGCACGGTACAAAACTGCCGCCCCTTTAACCGGAGGCCGACTGTACAGAGGATAGAGATTGATCGTTGCCAAGGCACGTTCATAGTACATTTCGGCTAAAACCGCCATCTCCTCCCAAATTAACTGGAATGCCGGTCCGTTATCGTGGTTTGCAAGCATTTCATATGTATATCCATGCTTGTCCATCAGCTCTTTCGGAATATATACCCTGCCTCTTTCAAAGTCCTCACCTATATCCCGGAGGATATTCGTTAATTGCATGGCATATCCTAATTGAACTGCCCCATCCATTAACTGTGTTTGATTTTTAGGAGCAAGCACAGGAAGCAGCATAAGCCCAACGGTACTGGCAACGTGATAGGAATAATCAAGGACATCTTCAAGGGATTCGTACCGTCTATCCTCAATATCCATCCTCTGCCCCTTTATCATGTCAATGAATGCCTGTGTATTCATTTCATAGCTGCAAAAAACATCGTGCAATGCTACCCACTGTGGGCTGTTGCTATCTATATCTCCAGACAGAAAAAGCTTGAACTCCTCTTCAAATTCCAGAAGGTCTTCTTCGGGATGATCGCTTTCATCCACGATATCATCTACCGTCCGGCAAAATGCATAAATCGCCCATACAGCGTTTCGCTGATTTTTAGGCAGCAACGAAAAAGCACGATGAAACGTTTTGGAATGAAGCTTTATAATCGACTCACACTCTTCAAAAGCTTTTAATCGATTCATTTCTAATCACATCCCTTGTAAGATACTTCCCTTCTATTCCATCTGCCAGCAACTTCGCCCCCTGCATTACAATGGGGATCCCTCCCCCAGGGTGTATGGATGCTCCTACTGCATACAAATTGTCGATTTCCGTATGCGGCTGATACTGAGGGCGAAATGGCCCCGACTGAAACAGTGATGGCGAAATGCCAAAGCTTCCGCCTGAAAACAGCCCTTCAATCATCGCTTCTTTTGGTGTTCTGATTTGCATCCATTCTGTACGTGTTTTTAAATTAGTGAATCCCCTTTGCTCCATGGAACTTAAGACTTTTTCAGCAAGGTATTCTTTTTCTTTATCCCAGTCAATGTGGTCTCCTGAAGGGACAGGAATGAGAACATATAATACTCCCTTTCCCTCCGGAGCCAGACTGTCATCAATCTTTGATGGGTGAAATACATAATAAGACGGATCAGTTGGTATGGTTTTATCCTTAAACAGCTGTTTCATATTAAGATGGAAATCATCACCCATAAAAAATTGGTGGACTTTTTTATCTTCATAGATTCCATCTATACCCATGTAGAGCAGCAGGCAACCCGATGAGGGCTGATATGTGCGTGCAGGCTTTTTAATTAATGACTCCGCTAAAGGAAAATCACCGTTAAGCACTACTGCATCTACCTCAATATTCTCTTCACCCGCTGTGACCGAAGCAATCCTGTTATCAGTCATGCCGATAGCCTGAACCGGTGTATTTTTAAATACGTTGACTCCTTTTTCTTTCAGTGCTTTTTCAAACACTTTTACTAAACTTGCATAACCACCCTTAACATAGTAGATCCCATGCTGATGCTCACTGAATGATACCAGACTGTAGATAGCAGGCGTGGTAAAAGGATTTCCACCTATATAAAGAGTCTGCAGGGCATATGCAGTTTTCATGTTTTCGTTTTCAAAATAGAAGTCCAATTGTTTTTTCACTGATCGGAATGCTTTCAGCTTTCGAAGTGCATTTAATGTATTCGGATGAATGGCTTCCCATCTATTTAAGAATGGCTGTTCTAAAAATCGGGGTTTCCCTTCATTAAAACGTATATTCATATCATCCATGAACCGGATGAAGTTTTGATGATCCTCCGGAAAAACCCGATCAATTTCCATCAATTGCTCTTTTATATTAGCAAATTTTGTATAGGTTTGACCATTTGAAAAATGGATATCATACAGCGGATCGCAGCGGATAAGCTCGTATTCTTCTGGACCGATTCCCGCTTCTTCCATTAATTGCTGCAGCATTTCAGGCAGCAATACAATGGTCGGCCCCTTATCCACTTTATACCCTTGATGTTCGGTAAAGGCCAGCCTTCCACCCAGTTCTGATTCTTTTTCAAATAATGTAACATCGAAACCTTTATTGGAGAGCAGCAGGGCAGACATCATGCCCCCCACTCCTCCACCGGCTACAACAATTTTTTTCATAGCGCATTTGCCGACGATGCTGGTGTTTTATTGGATGCGAGAGGAGTCTCGTCCATCAGCATAGTAGTTGTAATTCTTGCTGATTCTAGTATGGTTGGCAATCCGCTTCCAGGATGCGTACCGCCTCCAACCAGCCATGTATTCTCCAGCTCTTCAAACTTATTATGAGGTCGCAGAGCCATCATTTGAGTTAAGTGATGTCCTAAACTAAATGTCGCTCCTTCAAATATATTAAAATCATTCTCCCAATTTATTGGACTAATGATTCTTTCCGCCTCAATATGTTTACGAATATCTTTAAAACCTGTTTTTTCTTCAACTGAGTCTAATACTAGATTACGAAATGTTTGTTCATGCTTTTCCCAATCAATCTTACTTATATTATTAGGAACAGGCGCTAAAATATATAAAGCTGATTTACCAGCCGGTGCAAGTGTAGGGTCCGTGACAGATGCATTTTGAATATAAATGGAGGGATCATCTGAAAGTATTTTCGATTTTGTAATCTCTTCAACATTCTTTTTATAATCATCAGCAAACGAAATCGTATGATGAGGAAGATCAAATGTTTTATTTACACCCAGATATATCATAAATGTTGAACAGGAGTATTTCTTTTTTGCCAGTTTTTTAGGACTGTATTTTGTTAAAACACCTTCATCTACAAGGTTCGTCATCACATGTGAGAAATCTCCGTTAATGACCACCTCATCACAATGAATTTCCTTTCCATCCTCTAACAAAATACCTTTTACTTTTTTATTTTTTTCAATCAGAAGCTTCTTCACACCGTTGCCTAAATGAATACTGCCCCCAAGTTCCTCCACTGCCTGTGCCATCGCTTTGGACAATTGGTTAACACCGCCGATTGGGTGAAAAATCCCATATTCGTGCTCCATAAATGAAAGAATTGAAAAAGCTCCTGGACATTCCCAAGGCGACATTCCCAGATATTTTGCCTGAAAGGTAAATCCAAGTTTAAGCTCTTCATGATTGAAGTATTGGCTTAATACATCATATAAGCTCTTGCCCAGTGAAAGCTGGGGCAGGGCCTTGAGAATTTTAAAGCTGAGGTATTCATAGTAATGATCCATTTTATTTTGCAAAATAGGACGTAAATGATCCATTTTAACTCTGGTGTCTTTCATAAAGGCATCGTAGCCTTTACTATCCCCTGGAAAATGCCGCTCAATTTCCTCCTTCATTCTTGAAGGATCGCGATACATTTTTACATTTTTAGATGGGAATACAAGTTCATACATCATAGGCAGTTCTTTTAAATCAAGATAATCATGCAAATTCCGTCCTGCTTCCAGGAAGATTTCTTCTGCAATCTCCGGCATACTCATGAATGTAGGCCCCACATCGAAAGTGTAGCCATCTAATTGAAATGAACTGTTTCTCCCGCCAACAAAAGGCTGTTTTTCATACACATCAACTTTATATCCTTTGCTGGCAAGCAGCATCGCAGCCGCAAGGCCACCAGGACCTGCACCAATAATTGCAATTTTTCCAGGCATTTTTACGCCTCCATTCCACACATTCATGAATGAACAAGTCTGTACATACATTATACAGAACCTATACAAGTAGGTATTTAGTTTAATTATACACATGTGTCGGTATGAATACAATTTCCAATGCTGCACTTGGAACATCACGTTTTATTTTATGGTTTTGATAGTTAATTCCGCTTGAAGGCGTTTAGCGCACACGGGAGGGCTCAGTCAGTGCCGTGCATGTTGAAAGCGCCCGCCTGGAGCGCAGTGAACCGGTTAAAAGAGATTGAGACACATTCCCATTTTAAATAAATATAAAAAAAGCCGCTAAAAAGCGGCTTTCCTTAACCTAAGAAATTGAATCCAACAGGGAGACTGAAACCAAGATAAAGTGTTCCAGCTAATGCCAGCAGGAGCAGAATCCACATGACCTGAGTTTTCTTCCCTTTTTTTGTACGTACCAAAACCATTTCCATAAACCCAATGACCAGCACACCAAGTATAAACTTCACGCCATACAGAGCTGCATCAATTGAGGAATGAATGAAAAATAAAGCAGCACCAGTAACAATAATTAACACATAGAATAAACGCAATGCCATGTGTGAAATCTTGCTCCCTTGTGCTTTCCCGCTTTTATGTAATCCATAAGCCACAAAGAAAAGAATTAATCCTATTACCCACGTAGTAATATGAAGATGCGTTGTTTCAAACATAATATACCTCCCACTATTAAATAAATGCATTACTAGTCTATCGTACCATATCCCCCCATTTAATATTGTATAAACCTTGTCATCTTATTGACATTCCATCGGCATTTTAATTACTAGACTTTTTTAAACATGACTGTTGATTATCGCTTTAGCAATAAAAAGAAAACGGCTGCAGAGGCAGCCGCTTTCTTTTATTCACCTATTTCATTCGTCAGTGTGCCGATACCCTGAATAGAGATTTTAACTTGATCTCCCTTTTTCAAGTATTTTGGAGGATTAAATCCTTTTCCCACACCAGCAGGAGTTCCAGTTGCAATAACGTCACCTGGTTCCAGCGTCATTCCTTTTGACAGGGTCGCGATAATCTCCTCTATAGGGAAAATCATATCTTTCGTATTGCCATCCTGGCGAATTTCATCATTTACTTTCGTTACGATACTAAGTTGTCCCGGATAAGGGATTTCATCCTTTGAGACAAGGTACGGTCCCATAGGGCATGTATTGTCCAGACTTTTTCCCAAAAAGAACTGCTTGTGCCTGGATTGCATGTCTCTTGCAGTGACATCATTTAGAATTGTATAACCAAATATATAGTCGTAAGCCTGCTGTTTAGGAATGTTTTTTCCTTTTTTACCGATTACAACAGCCAGTTCCCCCTCGTAATCTAGCTCACTTGTTAACTCTTCATAAGATGGGATTAATGAATTATCGCCCATGATGGAAGTAGCGGACTTTGTAAAGACAACCACATCTGATGGTAAATCCTCCTCAGACCCCACTTCAATAACATGATCGCGATAATTTTTCCCGATGCAAATGACATTTTTCGGTGTTCTTGGAACAGGCGCTTCCCATACCAAATCGCTGAATTTGACTTTATATCTCGCCGCATGATCACTTTCTTCAGCTGCACGAATGCATTTTCTTACTGTTTCCTGCAGCTCCATTCCGTTTTGAATACCTTCTAAAAGAGTAGCAGGCACTTGTTCATTAGGAATTAATTCCTTGTGAATTCTCACGATATTCCATGCTGCTTCTTCTCTTTTAACCTTCACTCCATAAAGTAGTTTGTCTTCAAAACGAAAAGATAGAAATTTCATTAGGGGAACACTCCTTAAAGTCTGAATTATTCTTCTATTATACATTTTTTCAGCGAAACGTATATGGTTATTTTACAATTTTCCCATATGAAAGTCGTCTCCACACGAATTCGATCGGACCACGTCGAAATTTTGAGAGCCAGATTTCCGAGATGATAACCTGAAGAATAAAAATCCCTGCTGCCAGAAGCGTTCCTGTCAACAGTGACACCTGCCCATATAAACCTAACCCGTAATTATAGAAGATCAGGGTGCCAATGACGGATTGCATCAAGTAATTGGTTAAAGACATTTTACCAGTTTGTGCAAAGGGACGAAGCCACTTTTCACTGGATGTAAACGTCATAAGGAGAGCAATTAGCGCCATATAAGCAATCGACAAAAGTGGACCGCCTACAAAATCCTGCAAAAAGGAATAAGCCAGATTTTTTTCGCCCCAATAAGGGGATGTTTTTAAAACAAGAGCAACAGGGAGACTGACCAGCAAAATGACGGTCAGTGTTTTCTTCTTATCCTTCGCTCTTTCTAACAGCCTCATTTTAGAAACTCCGCCCCCAATCATCATTAAGGGCAGCAATGCAATAATAAGAGAAATAAATGCTGATGGATTGTTGGCATATTTCCAGTCGCTAAATCTTTGGGTGAATATTTCATTTATAGTGCCATTTCCATAAGCTTCAATGGAGGACTGGATATCCTGTACAGCATTAAAATGCGTAACACTTGTCGGGTCAACCGCTGAGGCTACAAGTAGCACCAGAGATATCAGTGATTGAGGTAATAAAAATAACACTGTTCCTAAAATAATGAGCCACTTACCGCTGAGCTTCAGCAACCAAATAAACAATAAACCTACTACCGCATAGCTGATTAAAATATCACCGGACCAGATTACGAATGCATGTATAATTCCTATGACCAGCAAAACGCCTAATCGCTTAATGGCAAATGGATAAAAATTTCTTCCCTTTTCAACTGATTTTTGATATTGCATTGCCAATCCATACCCAAACATAATTGTAAACAGTGGATAAAAACTAGCTTGAACAAACACATCAATCCACCAGTAGGCAGGACGATTTAACGAATCTCCCCACCAGGAAAAAGGGTCATAATAGTACATGGGTGAATGAAACGCAATCATATTGACGATAAAAATTCCTAATAGTGAAAATCCCCTCATTACATCCAATGAAGCGATCCTGTCAGGCGATTCAACAGGTTGAATATTTTTCATTTCGATTCCTCCGTTTTCTTTTCCTGCACGTTCCTATGTATCCAACATATAATGTAACATCATTTGGATTATTTCGCGAAAGGATGTCCTTTATGCCAGCAATCGTAGGTTCAATCCAAATAGTCAGTATCGGATCAAGTGCTGTAATGCATGTTGGGGATTGCTACTCTATCACTCCTACTTCAACGACAAAAACATTTGCCGGAGCAGGCTCTTTTAACACGGGAGATGGATTATTCGTTGAAAATCATCATTCAGCTACCAACACCTGGGACAGCGACCAGGCAGACCAGAATATAAGCGGGTTTTTGTTATGACACAACTTCACTGGACCATTCACCAGCAAATTACAATAAACATGATCAAAATAGGAAGCATGTCCAATTCCTCCATTTTACAAATCGGTACAGCCGGCACCATTCAATCCCGCGCCGAGCTTGCTAATTCAGGAAAATTCACCGGTCCCGCACCAGTACCCATTACCCAGGGGAAAACAACCACGGTTCCGTTAGTTAATCCTCGATAATATGGAGGTGATGTGATGCAGCAGCTCTATTATCAAATATCCATTCTACAGCAGCAGCTGGCTGAGTGCATGGAACGGCTGGAAAAAATGGAGAAAAAATTCGAAGAAAGAACTCCCGTCCCCTCTACTGTGCACATTGAAAAAATAGAATACAAGTTTGACCAGTTAAAGGTGGAGACACTTGAGGGAACGTTATCAATCGGTCTGTCCCCAACAGAATTAGCCCGGCACGGAGAAGTGGAAATTCCCGGTCTTCAGCCCAATCATTCAATCCACGATCAAACAAAACAATTTATTAATGAGCAGATTCCGCTGGTTTTTTCGGACTGCCAGGTCATTTTCGATCCTGTAGGCAATCCGATCCCGAAGGATAATATATCCGAACAGCTTTTACAACAGCTCCCTCAACGAATTGAACATATTCAAACGAACCACAGGGGACCGTCCCCTTTGTCCAATGAGCAGTTAACTGCAATGATCCAACGGGATGTATCTCATGCTTTGCATGCTTTGCGGGCTCAGCAGCCATCCCCCAACGGAGAGGAAGGTCAACCATGATTGTTTACGAACAGGAAAATAATATAGCTTACCTGCAGATTTTAAGCATCTCCTCATCATCTTTGCTTCATATGGGAGATGTCTGTTCAATTCAGCTTGATTCTGCTTTTGATACACCACCTGAATCACTCATCATTGGTCCATTTGTTCCGTTGCAGCCGGAGGGTTAAACCATGTCTTCCCAAATCGGCAATTTATCCATTACGACCGTATCTTCAAATGCTGTCCTTCAATTTGGGGACACCTGCATGATTGACAGTAGTGCAAAAGTTATCGCCGTACAAAGACAAGAAGAACAGTTTTTTGGAAATGAAGCGCCGTTTTCCATGTTTAATATTTTTCATAGGCTGCCTGCACAGCCTGTTGAACTGCCGTTTCACTGTTTAGTTCAGCCAAGCATAAATTTGATTGAATCCTTTGACCTGAAAGGTATTGCCAATTCATCCATGTTGCATGTGGGAGATTCAAAACATATACGAATGGTATCGCGTGTAAAGCATATTAGACAAATAGAAGATAATGCCAATGCAAAGGAGTGACAACATTGCCTTGTTTAACAGGACCTATCCAAATACTCAATATTGGCGGCGGCACCGTACAATTTGGTGATACAGCTGTTATCTCTCCTAAAAGCGCATCCAAAAACACTGCCGGATCAGGTTCATTTAGTACAGGACCATTTCATGTGAACAATAATGGGTTCAGCTTAAACCAGACCTATTCCACTAATGGTGTTGATCAGCCTATTGTAGGAAATAACTGATGTGAAGCCGTTTTATAATACACAAAAGAGCCTGGTAATTTCCCAAGCTCTTTTGTTATGTCTAAAATCCTGTTGCCGCAACCTTAAATTCCACAGAAACAACATGATGTTTATTTTGTACGCACCCATTTGATATCATTATTTTTCTCATGGGAACATTGTCTACTTGAGTGGCTCCAAGATAGGATTTTGCTCCAAAGTCTTCTTGCAATCTATTTAGCCCGATTAGGTGAAGGTTTTTACCCAGTCCCTGTCCAAGATACTTTGGATGGATGCCTATCCAGAATATACGCCCCTCCTTATTGGAGTCCGGTTCAATATGGGGAAAGACTAAACCAGCGGGCTCACTACGTACAAAATAAACAGTATACATTTTATCTGCCTGCAAGGGCAGTTCAGCTTCCATATTTATTAAAAACTTTTCTGCATCATTGAAACTTCTGGCCATAACTGCAGATAAAAGTGAAATCGCTTTTGGATTTCTAGTTGGCCATATTTCATAATCCGAAACTGAAATATCCATAGGTTCTGGAAAAGGTCTTGTATAGATGACTCTTTCTCCAACAATTTTCATTCTTTTCTTTATTTTATTTAAACGATCCAGCATAGTTTGAGGGCATTCTAACCTTACCTTCTGCAGCTCACTATTTTTCAATTCATTTAAAAGCTCATTCAAATGAGTATCTATCTCGGCAGTATGGCTCATTTTATCATGATGAATTTCCAGCATAACTTCATGATTATTTCTTAAGTTATGCACGCCTATTCTCTTTAGCCTTTCCAGAATTTCATTCATATCAGATCCCCTTTTGCAATGTGACAGGCTCAGTTGCTTTTATCCCTGATTACTCACGGATAGGCAATACAGCCCCGCCGTCAAAAAAGTATAGAACCGTTTCGTCGATAGGCTGCAACAGAATTTTTTCCAGTGCCAGCTTATATAAAGATAATTGAATTGAATATCTTTTTTTCATCACACTCCTCGCCTGATCCATACCGCCCTCAAAACGATCAGTAATACGGTCTGTTTTATAATCGAGCAAAACAAGCCCTTTATCATCTTCAAACAAGCAATCTACTACACCTTGTACAATCACATTGTCCAACGGATCCTGCCTGTTTGCAGAAATCCCTAAATCAAACGCACTTGCAGCATACGTGAAAGGAATTTCCCTTTTCACCTTTTTTGCTTTTAGCATCCTCATCCCTATTTCTGATCGAAAAAAATCAACAATTTGCTGTTGATTAACAGCTCCGCTCTGCTCTTTTGTTAAGAGCTCTTTTCGCACTAGCTCCTCAAGCAATAGCTGAATAGATTTCAGTTCAGGCGGCTCATGCAGCGGAACATGCTGCATCACAGTATGCATAATGGTTCCTTTTTCTGTAGGAGTGATAGTGGCAGATTGCATGAATTTAGGACGATCGAACATTTTTTTTGATGGTCTTCCTGCAAAATCAAAAGCGCTTCTTTCGTCCCGTACCTCATTCATCCGTTTAATATCTGATACAGATTGCTTGGAACGTCTTTTTGTCGCCTGCTCATATGGATATGTCCAAGTAAGCCGGTTCACAATTGTTTCGTATTCATCACTTTTAACAGGAACAGGCTGATGTTTTTTCACAAATGACAAATAATCATCCTGGACAAGGTCCTCCTGTTCAATAACATCAATATCCTGAGCTGCAACAAGTTGAATGTCCCATTTCGAAGCGTCATGCAGCTTTTTTTGCGGTTCTTCCCGCTGAATCGAAGTCGACGCATGATGGCGCACGAGTGATGGGCCAATCCAGTCGAGGTAGGATTTTGCCGCTTTTCTAGTAAACTCAGGAAGCAGCCAATCGGAATGATTAATCGATGTCTGCCATCTATCAATTGTTTTTTTTGCATCCGCAACCGTGGCAATCAGATGAATCTGTTCTTTAGCACGGGTCATTGCCACATACAGAACCCTCATTTCCTCCGCAAGGTTTTCAAGCCTCTTCTTCTCCTTGAAAGCCAGCTGAGGAAGCGTTTCATAGCTAACCCTCTTATCCGGTTGAACATAAGGCATCGCTAATCCAAACTCCTTATCCAGATGAAAACGGCCTCGCAGATCCATTTCATTAAAGGAGCGTGCTGCTCCTGATAAAAACACCACGGGGAACTCGAGCCCTTTACTGGAATGAATGGTCATTAATCGAACGACGTCTTCCTGTTCACTCAGGGCTCTTGCAGCACCCAGATCGTCCCCCCGTTCTCTCATTCTTTCAACAAAACGCAAAAACCTGAATAATCCACGGAAAGAAGTAGATTCATATTGTCTTGCACGGTCATAAAGTGCGCGGAGATTTGCCTGTCTCTGCTTGCCGCCGGGGGTTCCGCCTACAAAATCGTAAAACTGAGTATCACGGTAGAGCTGCCAGACAAGATCGGACATTGCCCCTCTTCTTGCCAGGGTTCTCCATTTAGACAATGAATGAATAAACCACTCTAATTTTGAGCGCAGTTCTTCATCCTCCAGTTTGCCTCCAGCTGTTGTAAATGCCTGAACAGCATCCCAATAAGAGCCGGAGGAAGCAGCGGTCCTGATGTTTCCCAGCTGCTCTTCTGTGCATTTTACGATTGGCGAGCGCAAAACAGAAGCAAGAGGGATATCCTGGTGTGGATTATCGATAATCTTTAGCAGGGAGATCATGATCGCTACCTCAGTCGCTTCAAAATATCCTGAAGATATATTCGCGTAAAGGGGAATACCTGCAAAACGGAATTCTTCCATAATATCGGGAGTCCACGTCATCGACCGTGTTAAAATCACGATATCGCGATACTCAATCGTTCTGTACCCATTTTTTTTAGTATCATAAATTTGCATTTCTTCATCGACCATTTGGCGGATTTTCTTAATCATATACCGCGCTTCAAGTCTTGATTTATCAAGCTCTCTTTCATCCATGGCTTCCACTGCAAATTCATTTTCAGCTGCTGGATTTGCCTGATCAATTATAGTCAGCCTGACCGGTACATCCATTTCCGGATAAGGTGCCCCTTTTACCAGTTCCGCTTCCTGATTATAGGCTATTTCACCAACCTGCTCTCCCATAATCTGACGAAATACAAAATTTGTAGCATCCAGTATTTGCGGGCGGCTTCTGAAATTTTGAGATAAATCTATTTTAAACCCGGAGTTTTGACCGGAAAAAGTCCGATATTTTCTTAAGAATAAATTTGGTTCTGCCAGTCTGAAACGATAGATCGATTGTTTAACATCTCCCACCATAAATAAGTTGCCATCCTTCTCGCTTCCGCTTTTCACCAGCTGAAGGATGGTCTCCTGGACCATATTTGTATCCTGATACTCATCCACCAGCACTTCTTTAAACTTCCTTTGATAGTGCTGTGCTGCTTCCGAAGGCATTAATTCATCGCTTCCATGTTCACTTTTGACTGATAAGATGTCGAGACAATAATGCTCTAAATCTGCAAAATCAACGAGTCCCCGCTCTTCTTTTTCTTTTGAAAAATGTAGTTTGAATTCCTGAACCAGCCCGATTAACACTCTTAGCTGACCGGTCATACTCCTCATGTCCTCCAGGTACCTGTCAGGACTGCGAACGAAGAAATTCTCCCTTACCGCATCAATCATTTTTTTTGCCTGGTCCCGCCATTTTTTTGTCTGCTCCAGAAGGCTCTCATCAAATTCATCTCCCTTACAGGTTTTCAGCCTTGTAAAGGAGATGGTCTTAAGCTGTTCGTCCAGCTCTGTCCAGGTAGCAGCATTGGCCAATTCATTCAACTGCAGTAAATCATGCTGGAAATTTTCTGCTCTTGGATAAGGTCCGCCCGGCTGGTTAGCTGCTTCAAGTGAAAGCTTGCTCAGCTGGATGGCTCCCTGTATTTCCAATTGAATATGGAAGAGCAAATAATCCACTAACGGATGATCATTTATATCATAATCCTTCTCAACATTATGAAGTTCAACTATTTTTTTTAACCATTTTTCAGGATCCGCATGTGAACGGGAAAAAGTATACAGCTTGCGGATTAATTGATTTAGCGCATCATCACTGCGATCATTTGTCACAGCTTCCACAAGTTGAACAAATTCATGGTCGTTCTCACCGTACTTTTGCTCAAGTAATTCTTCCAGCACTTCGTCTTTTAATAATTCAGCTTCTGTATCATCCGCAATGCGAAAGCCTGGATCGATATCGATTAAATAATAATAGGTTCGAATGACCTCTAAACAAAAAGAATGGAGGGTGGAGATAGATGCTTTATTAATTAAACTCATTTGCCTTTTAAGATGAGTTGAATCAGGATATTCCATAAGCGATCGCTCCAGCGCCTCGGCCACCCGGCTCCTCATTTCAGCTGCGGAGGCATTGGTGAAAGTAACAACAAGCAATTCATCTATATTGATGGGATTGTTGTCTGTTAATACCTTTTGAATCATCCGCTCAACTAAAACAGCCGTTTTACCTGAACCTGCAGCCGCGGCAACTAAGATATCCTGATCTTTTGCCCATATGGCCTGCCACTGGTCATCTGTCCATTTTGCATTTTCTGGTTTAATCGGTATCAAGACGCCATTCCTCCTCTCTTAGTGACATTAATAAATCTTCTGGATTTTTAGTTTGAAGCTGCCTGTACTGATTATCTTCAAGCGCCGGATCAAACTGGCATACCGGACGATAAGAACAAAATTGACAGGGGGTTCTTTTTTTGAATTCATACGGATCAATTTTTACATCGCCAGTCATAATTCGATCACCTGACGATTGGAACAATTCCCTGGTATGGTTTCTCATCGCCTGGAACTGTCCCCTGCTGGCTGTTTTTGAATCCGACCTCAATGAACCATCTTTCTTTAGCCCGGCTGAAATAATTGAGGACTGTCCCTGTTCAAGCGTCTGGTCCATAAGCCTTACTGCTTCTTCATCCCCAAGTACTAACCCCTTCATTTTATATTGCTTCAGCATTTCTTCTTCGATCTCATCTAAAGACAAACGCTTTTTGCTCTTTATCATGGGATTATGGAGATGAAAATACAATATGCCAGCCGGATCAGCTTCCGCTTTGACGAGCTGTTTGGAATTAGACAAGGCAATATCTAAATAAGTCAGCATCTGCAGGGAAAGTCCGTAATAAATTTCCGTAAAGTCCAAATCGCGTGCACTTGATTTATAATCGATTACCCGGAGATAAACCCTTTCATCAATACTTGCAGTATCTACACGGTCAATTCTGCCCTGCAATTGCATGGTTGTGCCGTTTGATAATTTAAATTCAAGCGGCGGCAATTCTTGTCTGGGACCAAATCCAACTTCTACACCGATTGGAACAAATCCGCTTGAACGGGCGTGCTCGCTAATAATATAGGATGCTTGCCCAATCACCGCTTCCAGTTTTTTAGCAATGTAATGATACCGGTTAGAGCTTAGCAGGATTTCATGCTGTAGCTTTGGTGCCAAATGCGCCACAGCTTCGCGCGCCAGCTGATTGCAAAGCTCTCTCGTGACTTTTTTCCAATCAATCTTCCGGATGATCAGCTGTTCGGATATCCACTTTAAGGCAGCATGAAAAAGCTCCCCAATATTCGGTGATTCCAGTCTGTATACGCTGCGTTCTTTAAGCTTTAATCCATGGCTTGCAAAATGAGAAAAAGCACAGCTGTTTAATTTCTCCATCCTTGACACGCTGGCCAGGATGGATGAGCCATATAGTTCTTTTGTAGTCGCTTCTGACAAGGGGCTGGTGTGATTTTGATAATATAGACTTGATAAAATTCTTCTGCTTGATTCTTTCCAAACATCATGCTGCACATAAAAATTATATACATCCCACCAATAATCAGCCATTGGATAATTCCGCTTTAGCTGCTGCAGCTGAGTGGTTAAAAATGAAGCAGCAGGCGTTGGATGGCTGATATATTCAAGCTGCTTTTCACTTGAAAGCTCCACTGCATCATTTACGAGCAGGGCTTTGCGGTGTTTGGGAAGGATGCCTTCCAATCGTTTGATGTATGGAGAGGCCAGGAGTGATTTCCCTTCCTCATCTGCTATCGGATAAGATACATAAAGCCATTCTGCAGGTGTTGTAAATGCCCGGTAAGCAATAAAATCTTCATCTAATAATTTCATTCTGGCATTTGGCGCAAGGTTCATCCCTGTACGTTCAAGCCACTCACGGTCATCTTCTGCCAGCACTCCATCGTCCTGTCCTCTCGAAGGCATTACGCCGTCATTTACCCCCATTACAATGGCAACTTTAATATCAGGAAGTCTGGACATTTCCAAATCAGCTACAATCACCTGATCAATAGAAGGCGGGACAAGAGAAAATTCCAATGATTCCAGCCCCGCTTCCAGCAAATCAGCAAATTCAGCATTATCCATTTGATTTTCTCCCAGCATTTCAACCATTTGATCCAGCAGATCCATAATGGCATTCCATGCCTGGTCATGTTCTCTTGCCTGAACAAGGTTTCCTTCTTCTTCTGCCATTTCAGCAAACTGTTCAAGCTTTTCCGGCACGGCCAATTCCTCTAAAAATTGATACAGGGCCTGACTTTTTCCTTTTGCCGTTTTATTTTTTGTGAGTCTTCTTTGAAAACGGGACATTGGCTCTGTGATAAGACTTCTGGCGTCATTTAGTTCATTTTCAATCATCTGTTCTTCATCTGTCTGGGGCAAATCAGCAAAGTCCAGACCCCTGAAACGACGATATCGAAAACGGTCCTGCCTGATCCATCGGTCACCATGTATTCCATAGGCGAGCACGTAATTCTCCAAGCGGTCCATTTGTTGTCGGACTTTCATTACTCTTGTCATATCAGGATAAAAAAGTTCGGTTTTTACCGCTCTGAAGACGGACTCATATCGCCAATTTTTGACGATCATTTCGAGGGTGGAACGAATAAATTCCACTAAAGGATGATTTAACATTGTCCTCTTTTTATCAATAAAGTGAGGAATATCGTAATCCTGAAAGACAGGTTCAATTACATCATGATAAGCGGATCCATTTCGAATGAGTAGGGCTATATCCTTGTAACGAAAGCCTTTTTCTCTGCATAAATGCCTTATTTCCCGGGCAATTCCTTCCACTTCTGAACGCCTATTAGCTGCTTCAAGCAAAACGAAATTGGATTTCAATTCAAAAGAAGCTGTACGATCTTCAAAATTCTTTTCTAAAAACGCAAGACTTTCGTTATTAAATCTGGAGTTCCCCTGCTCATTATCTACATTAACCGACACCTTTTTCTCCTGAGCCAGTTCTTTTATTCGCGTTAAGGTTTCATGGGTTTGTCGAAAAAGTTCAGGGGCAGATTGCTTTTCATCAACTGTTAAGGCAATTGTTGTTTTTTTTGCATTGGCCATAATCTGCCCGAGAACAAGATATTCCTGTGGGGTGAAGCTATGAAAACCATCTATGTAGATTTCTGCTTCCTTTAACCAATCCGAATTTACTATATTCTCTGCGAGCAATCTAAAATAATCCTCAGAATCAATGTATTTTCCCGTTACTAACTCATCGAAATCACGGTATATATTCTCCAGGTCTCTCAGTTTGTCAACAAGTGATTTAGGTGCATTCATAGAGCTTAAATCCGAAGCCTGCAAAAGCAGGTCCTCAGGCTGAATGCAATATCTTCTAAATTCAGTAATCATCGATTCCACATGCTGAATAAAGCCATGCTTTCCAGCTGCCCGTGAAAAAAGATTCAACCGATCCTTTTGATCATTAATAATTTTACGGATTAACATATTAACACCCGTTGAATTTACATGCTGCCTGGCAGCTCCTCCAGTATCCTGAAGCACTCTCCAGGCCAGCCGGGTAAAGCTGTATACCTGAGCACGTATCATCCCTCCTGCACCAGATGCCATACGATATTCAGTTTGAAAAGTCATTTGTTCCGGAACAAGTAAAACGATCGGACTGCCGCTTGGATCAGTAGTCAACTGCTGTTGAATTTCTTCCATTATGGCGGATGTTTTACCTGAGCCTGACCTGCCTGCTTTAATGGTTAAGCTCACCTGTTGTCCCTCCTTTTTTGCAAACTCTCTTAATCTATCATAGCATAAGAGAAAACGTATGTTCTACTATGAGACTCACGGGCTATAGGGGAGGCGGAATGGTTTCATCCCATTCAGATCGAAGGAGACCATAAAGAATCATATCGTGTTTTTTTCCATTTCGTTCAATAAATTCCCGGTGTACACCTTCTTTGGTGAACCCCAGCGCTGCATATAGTCGCATGGCGGATTCATTGTAGGAAAAAACAGTGAGCTGCAGCCTGTGTAGATTCAATTCTAAAAAAGCATATCGAATGCAGCACTCCATCGCTTCTTTTCCGTATCCCTTGCCCCATTCAACTGATTCTCCAATCGCGATTGAAACCCATGCATTACGATGATTCCAAAGAATACCGTCCAACTCCACAAATCCAATTAACTCATCGCTTTGTTTCAAGCGAATCCCAAACCGGTGTGAACGGCCATCTTTTTCCCTCCACCATTTTTTCAACTCCTCCGGTGTCCGGAAATCATATGGCATGGCATCCAAGCGTCTTACGAGCGATTCGTGTAAATACCACTTTTCTATTTTTTCAAATTCATTGTCATAGACAGGCCCCAGCTGAATATTTTCATTTACTAATAACATCTCTTCATCACCTCTCTTAATACTATTCTAGACAAAAAGTGACAATCCTTTATTTACAGGAGGCTGAAATTTTTGAAAGGCTTCTCCGCGAAAAAAGAGCACTGGAGAGACTTCAACCATAAAAAAAGACCAGTCTCTGCAGACCAGTCTCCATGCTTATTCATAAAATTTTACTTCCATTTTATCTAATGGCCAGTAGCGGAGATTTACTTTCCCTACTATAGAATCCTGGTCCACGAATCCAAATATCCGGCTATCGAGGCTTTCTTTTCGATTATCTCCCATTACAAATATTTCTCCTTCGGGCACGACCGTTTCGCCGGTTAACTCTTCAAGCGTAAAATCACCAGTCAGTCTTTCATCTGTATTGCTTTCCCGAAATTCATTTAAATATGGCTCATCATAAGCTTCACCATTTATATATAATTGATCATCTACATAAGTTACTTCATCGCCTGGGAGACCAATTATGCGTTTTACATAGTCTTCTGATTCATTAGCATGAAAGACAATTACATCAAATCTCTCTAAATCCCCCACCTGGTATCCGATCTTATTAATAACCAGCTTATTGCCGTCCTGAAGTGTCGGCTGCATGGAGACTCCTTCAACTACATAATTTGAAAACAAGAAAATCCTTACAACCAATACAATCGCTACTCCGACCGCTAGTGCTTTGATCCATTCGAAGCCTTCTTTTTTCCACGATTCCATTCATTCTCCAACCTTTCAATTTTCACGGATGTATCATCATCGATCTTTTTTTCGGTAACAATTGTATCATGTTCCGCTTTTTTGTTTATTCTTGCCTCAACTCTCTTGCCTATAAGCCATAATATAACAATTGAAGCTAACACAATAGCAGTTTTCACTGGTTCTCTGATTAAAGAGACCAGATCAGCGCCAATAAATGAAATGGTTGATATCATGACTAATTTCCCTGTAACGACTGCAAGCATATATTGAAAAATACTGATTCTTGATAATCCTGCTACTACATTGACTATAGCAGAAGGGGTAAATGGAAAGCATAATAACAGAAAGAGCGGACCGAATCCGTGTCTCTCCACCCACTTTGTTAATTTACTAATTTGCTTTTGATTTCGCAAAAAAGCTAAAAAGCGTTTGTCTCCATACTTTCTAATTAATAGAAATACCATTAATGCACCTATCGAAGCTCCCGCCCATGATAGAAGGATACCAATGAGTAATCCATAAGCGTTGGCATTCGCCACTACAAATACAACAAGCGGCAAAAACGGTAAAAACGCTTCTATAATAGGTAGTAATATGCCTAACAGCGGACCAAATGACCGATATTCACCGATCACATCACGAAGATTTTCTACCGTAAACCATGCTAAAAGAGTTTCAAGCGCCATGTATATGCTCCTCAAATTAAAATCACCAGCTGCCATACTGCTTTTAGTATAGCATAATTTCTTTAGTGTCTACGATTGGTGTGCCTTCATTTTTCCCCTTTTTATCTCCAAATAAACAGCGGACTGCGCCTAATGGGAGCAGTCCGCTGTTTATTTTACCATTATAGATATTGAGCCAGCCATTTTGTGATGTGCTGCAGCCGTTCAATTCGTAATGCAGGCTTGCCTGTTCTTGAAAGATTATGATCTGATTCAGGAAAACGCACAAACACGGTGGTCTTCTCCTGCCTTTTTAATGCAATGTATAATTGCTCAGCCTGTTCAATTGGACAACGATAATCCTTTTCGCTATGCATAATCAGCAGCGGAGTGTTTATTGTATTAACATAAGCTAAAGGAGAATGCTTCCATAATGTATCAATGTCGTTTAAGTCAGCTTGTATCTGCCATTCACTAAAGTAGTAGCCGATATCACTTACACCGTAAAAGCTGATCCAGTTGCTGATACACCGCTGTGTTACCGCTGCTTTAAACCGATCAGTATGCCCTACAATCCAATTGGTCATAAAACCGCCATAACTTCCGCCAGTCACACCCAGCCGCTCCTGATCGATGAAGTCATATTCCTGGAGTGCATAGTCGACTGCTGCCATTAGATCCTGGTAATCTCCTCCCCCGTAATCGCCTCGAACTGCGTCCACGAATGTTTGACCATACCCATGGCTTCCCCTGGGATTTACATATAATACAACGTAACCCTGCGCTGCCAGCAGCTGCATTTCATGAAAAAATGTATTTGCATACATAGCATGTGGACCACCGTGAATTTCCAGGACCATAGGATACTTTTCACCCTCTGTAAATCCGGGAGGCTTCATTAGCCAGCCTTGGATATTCATATTATCTGCGCTTTCATAGGAAATTGCTTCGGGCTGAACAACTTCAACCTCCTGCAGCCAGTTATCATTTGTATGTGTGACTTGTTTATTTTTACCTGTAGGGACATGAATAATATGAAGATCACCAGGATTTGTATGGGTACTTATTGCTGCAACGACCTGCTGGGATTCACCATGTACATCGTAATCATACATATGATGATCACCGCTAAACGCAGGATAAACCTCACCGTTTACCGACCCGTAATAAAGCGACACACTTCCCTGATCACTGATTATAAAGTAAAAGCTTTCATTGCTTGACCAGATCACATTCTGCAACGATGCCCCCTGATGAACATCAGCCACAACGTAATCTCCAACCGGCGCATCAATCCCCTCCGTAATGCATTGCTGCGTTTTTGAATTGACATCATACACCCACAGCTTTGTATGGGAGGCATTTTCATAGATGCGGTCGCTTGCTGTATAAGCGACTTTTTTTCCATCGGGAGACCATACCGCTCCCCCAGCATAGCCTTCCTTCGTCTCTATTTTTTCCCTTGTTTGATTCTTCAGGTTAAAAAGATAAAGGTCGTTGTTAAATGAATAATCCTTCTTGTCCTCTTGATCATCAGTGGAGTAAGCGATATGCTCTCCATCCGGCGACCAGTCAAAAAGTGTATAGCTTGACTCACCTTCTGTCAGCTGCGTTATGTCCAGAGTAGTTATATTTACAATAGCTATATGCTGTTCTTTTTCATCTACTAAACCCGTTCCATCTGCCTTATATTTCATCGTGTTGATCACGGTTGGCTTTAGTTCATCCTTCTCGTCATCTTCTTTTTCTGTTTTATCTTTTGGAATCGACTCCCCTTTTTTCAACAAAGTCGTGAAGGCGACTCTTTCGCTGCATGGCGCCCAAACCGGATTACCCGCTCCATGCTCCGCATCCGTTATCTGTTTTGCCTCTCCACCTCTTTTAGATAAAAAGTAAAGCTGGTTTTTTCCGCTTTTATTTGAAACAAATAGTATCTTTTCACCATCCGGTGACCACCTTGGGGAAGATACCTTACTCTCTCCAAATGTCCATTGCGTTGTTTCCTCTGTCGCTGCATCCAGATGAAACAGGTTTGATATGTATGAATGTTTCTTAGGATCAATATGTGTTTTCACAAAAATAATTTCCTGTCCGTCCGGTGACCATCTTGGATCGGTTGCTGACTGAATTGAATATAAATCCTCTGCCGTAATAGTACGCTTCTCCTTCACAAATACCCCTCCAACTGGAATAAACTCTTTCGATTATCGAGATAACCATGTTGTTATATTATCAGATTTTTTCGAGAATAATGCAAATAGTAATAAGAAAATAATTCCTGTTGTAAGTTCTAAAATAACTTGTAAAATACTATATAAGAACATACGTTCTTTTTGGAGGAGATTGAAATGACGAGGATTCCAGCAGAGGATCGTGACAAGTTTGAAAATGCTTTTTATCTTCCCATGCTGTTAACGGTCCTGGAAAGAGACCGCCTCATTGTAGAAAAAAGTCCTTTTAAGTTAAATAAGCCTTATTTAGAATTGATTGAAGACACGATGAAAGCTGTGCAGCGGGATCTCACCAAAGTTAAAAGCTATATGCGGGAGAAAGAAATGAAGGTAGTGAAACTTCAGTCCGATGAAGCATTCACCCTTTATTTATTTGTCTATAAAGGGTACGAAGAAAAACATAATTATTTTAACCCCCGTCTTCGAAATCATGTTGAGAATTTACTGCGTTTTTACCTGATTGAGAGGGTAAAGGCCCGGAACCATGGAAAAGCTTATCCTCCTTCTGCAGGCATTTCTTTTTCGTAAATTATTTATGATCCCTTTCAATGCGATTAAGATATTCCAGAAATATTAGTCGGCTTGCCTGGCTTTCTACAGTATACGCAGGTTCTGTCTTTTCACGTATTTCATCAAAATTAAATTGGGTTCTGCAAAAAAGATGCGAGGCTTTCAGATATTGCTGGATAAAGGATTTCCGCGATGTTGGCAGCGTCACTTCTATATTGCCGGAAAGAGTTACTAATGTTGTGTTATTAGCGGAGGATTCATAGCCCCTTAGATGTTGCAGGGAAAGCCAGCGGTTTTGATCGTTGGTATCAGAGTGGGTAGAGAAAAAATATACGCCTGTTACGGGGTCAATCACAATAGGAGGCTTGTGGCGAATATTTGTAAGTGATTTGGTAGAGATTTTACGGCCTTCATAGGATGAAAGAAAATATAAACAGGACTGCTGAATAATTTCCTGAGGAGGATGGTCTGCAATAAACGGCGGAGCATCCTTTTCATATACTTTTGTTTTCTTCTTATATCCTTCCTCGCAAGGCTCCAATAGCATTGTTTGAGAATTAATAATGTAGATTGGGTTTTGCAAATGTGAAAATAATCCGGCTGCACTTTCCATTTAACCACTCCTTTTGTCATGAATATACGAATATTATAAATAAAATATAGGTATTTGTATATATTAAATAACAGAATTTTTAATTACTTTTTTCCTTAATTTATTAACTGGAAATTTATTCTTAAAAGAAAAAAACTTTTGGGTTGAAATTATTCAGATTATTCACTATAATGAAAAAAAGTAGTAGAGGTGATGAAGATGGAAAACAACAAATCGTTCGCAGAGTTTATGAATGAGTCAACCGTCCCTCAAAAACAATCAAGCGAAATGACGATGATGGAGATTTACGTTGACATGGTTCTCAACGAAATACTGGTTAAGCATCGTAAAGAACAGCTTTTAACGGCAATTAATGACGCACTCGATCAAAATGACCAGGATGCGTTCATGAAGTTTTCAGCCGAATTAAATACGTTAGAGGACACACACGGTGTGTAGAATGTGAACCCCCTTCCTTTATTGGATTAAATTACAGGCTAGGGGGTCCAATCGTTAAATCAACAAGTTTGACGCGCACTGCTCCTTATTTTAGTTAAAAAGCGGCATAATTCTATTTATACAATGTATATTCAGGAATTATAAAAACAGTTTTTAAGCCCTGCAAAGTAAAAACTTTGCAGGGCTTTTTTGATGATTATAAGAGAGAGGCTCAGTGATGAATTGATAACTTCATTAAATCGCCATGGATTCAGGGTAGCATTAGATCCCTCATTCATGAATAATAGAGATAGATCATTTATCAGGCAAGGAGATTGAACTATGAACGGATACGAATTAAACAGCACCTTTTTAGCAATAATGGAATGGGGTTTTGTAGCGGCAGTGCTTGCAGTGATCGCTTTTACCATATGGTCAGTTAAAATTGCTCCAAAAATGAAAAGCGCATTTCTTTGGCTCATCGCTCATTTAGTTTTTATGATCGGTGCACATATTTTGTTTTGGATGGGTCTTGGAGATCAGTCAGGTTCTATGACTCCAATCGACAATGTTATTGATCAGATTCATTTTCTCATGGGGGTTGCGGGTCTTTTGTGGATGATGGGAATGCTTTGTCTTGTCCTCTGCATTCAAGTCATTAAAGATACAATTACAGGAAAAAAACATGGTTTACATCACGAATTAAAGAGCGAAGACGGCTAATCCAACAGCCTTCTTCGCTCTTCTTTAGTTGGTAATTGACACTCGTTTTTTCTCCCAAACCAATGAAATCGATTGCGTGCAATAAAGTTATATAAAGTATCCCGTATGGGTCTTGGCACGAAAATTAATAAAGACAGTAAGCGTGCCGGACCGGTTAAGCTTCGGCATATTCGTAAAGCAGCTGTTGATTTGCTCCACATACGGTCATTTTGAACTAATAGTACTGAATCAAGCATGGGATTTACTTTATACGTTCTTCTAAGTTTTTGACCAATCTCTCCCTGCAAAGAAGCAAATTTAAATTTACCGTGCGGGTCCCGCTTCATGATGAATTGAATGCTCCAATTGCAAATATGACAATCACCATCAAACAACACAATAGACGACATATCGATTCCCCCTGCATGAATATGAATATTACTTATCCTGCTTATAAGCGTTTAGCAATCCTCCAAACAGCAATATAAATGCTGTTAAATAAAACCAGACCAACAGCACCATAACAGAACTCAGCTGCCCGTATAATTGCGTATAATTACTGTACCCTACAAAAATAGAAAACCCTTCTGAGATGACCTGCCATCCGATTGTAACGAATAATGCACCGGGAAAAACAGATCTCCACATAAGCCTGCGGCTGGGCAGATACCTGTAGACAGCCCAAAAGAACAGAAGAAGAACTAAAGAACCAATCCCCCATCTTACTGGCCCCCATAACTGTAGCCAGTCTACAGGAACTAAAATTACTTTTTCAGCCCATCTTCGAACAAACTTTTCAATGATTGGTATCAGGATGGTGAGCGGCAGAATAAAAATCAGCCCCACTGTCAGAAAAAAATCACTAAACAGTCCTTTTAAAAAGCTTTGTTTGCGTTTGATGCCATGAGCATCGTTTAACGAGCGGACCAGAGACTGGATTGCCATGGATGATATCCAAAATGTCGACAGCGCGCTTATAGATAGTATCTGCCCTTGTCCAGAATCTAATATAGAAATCAAATTTGTTTCAATTAAATTATACGTGCTCGGTGGAGCATAGGGCTGAATGATGGCGATTAAATCCTTAGAATTGATTGGAAAGAAACTTGCAATGGATACCACCATAAACAAAAAAGGAAATATCGATAACATAAAATAATACGCTGTCTGAGCAGATTGATCATAAAATCCTTCTTTAAAAAATCGTTTTATCGCATATTTAAATCGAGCGATCACGTAATTTTGTCTCCTTTCACCCTGCCTCTGATCCCTTTTTGAAACGGGTTGTCCTAAAAGCACTTATAAAACGAGTAAGTAAAAAGATAATACAACAATTGAGCCCATTACGACAATCATGACGTTCGCTCCTGTCCATGCAATGGCAAAGGCCGCTGCCGTTCCTGCCACACCAAACCAAAGATCTCCTTGACGTATCAGCAGAATTCCCGGAAATATCAATGCTCCTAAAACTGCATACGGAATATTACGCAAAACAGACTGAAAAAAGACCGGCAGTTCAATTCCTTCCAGCAGCGTTAAAGGGAGCATCCGAGGAATATAGGTAACAATCGCCATTCCGATAATTAAAATAAACATAGCCATACTCATATTATTCCCACCTTTTTACGCCCAGCTACCATAATTTCAACCAGGACTGCAGAAATAAGTGTAGAAGCCACAATCGCCCAGCCCGTTTCGAGCACACCCGTAAATGTAAACAGGCAGTTGACCGCAGCTGCAACCAAAGCTAAATAAACAACCTTTGCGCTTTTTTTTAGTGACGGCATTAAGAGCCCTACAAACATAGCGTACAGAGCAATTGACATTGCCGCCTGCAGAAACATTGGAATACTGGCGCCAATTAAATGCCCTGCACCAGAGTTTATCACCCAGCTTCCATAAGCAACCAGCATGACGCCATAAGCAAAAGAAGTTGTAGACTTTCCTTCTCGCGCCGCAATAACCGCAAAAGTTTCATCAGTCAAACCAAAAGCATAAACTGCTTTTTTAGCAAGTGAGTCTTTCTCCATTTTTTCATTTAAAGAAGCAGACATTAAAAAATGGCGTATATTCACAATAAAAGTATTAAAAATAATAATACCGATGCCGATTCCGCTTGCGAGCAATGATAGTGAGATATACTGTGCAGCACCTGCAAACACCATGATGCTCATTAGCACTGTTTCAATAAATGTAAGACCTGTGGTTTTAGCAAGTAACCCAAAGGTAAGTGCTACGGGCAAATAACCGATGGCAATGCTCATCCCTGCCTGCATTCCCCGTATAAATTCTGTCCTTGTTGATGCTTGTACAGCCATTTGCATTAAGAACCACCCCTTTTTTAATAGTTGAAATTGGTTTAGTATAGTAGATATATGTACGTTATAATATATTTATATTATAGTATACAAATATGCGTTATCCACTACAACCCTTGGAGTGAAATAATATGGATGAAATAAAAAAACAATTAGGAGTCAATTTACGGATTCTTCGAAAGAAAAGGGCCTGGACACTTGATCAGGTGGCTCATCATACAGGTGTCAGCAAAGCCATGCTTGGACAAATAGAGCGCGGTGAGTCTAATCCGTCGGTAGGGACTATTTGGAAAATAGCAAATGGGTTAAAGGTGTCATTTTCTTCTTTGTTGGCTGTGCCCTCATCACAGGTCAGCGTTATTAGGGCTGAATCGATCGAAGTACTGGAAGAAGACGACGGAAAATACCGGGTTCTTCCTATTTTTACTTATGACCCCGTCCGTCAGTGGGAATATTTTATGATCGAATTAGATCCAGGGTGTGAATACGTTAGTGAAAGCCACGGTGCGACGGTTGAAGAGTATATAACCGTTACGCGGGGAGAACTCCATATCACAATTCAACAAGAAGAATATAAACTTTCACCAAACGATTCAATACGCTTTAAAGCTGACTCCGTACACAAATACGAAAATAGGGGCACCCATAAAATAACCTGTCAAATGGTTATTCATTACCTGGAAACGTAAAAAGCGGGCTCCAGTTTGATCTGGAGCCCGCTTTTTACGTTATTTCCCTTTAAACTGCGGCTTTCTTTTTTCACCAAAAGCAATTAGCGCTTCTATCCGGTCCTCTGTTGGAATGGTAAGCTCATATGCTTTTCGTTCAATTTGCAGACCCGTATTCAGATCCGCATTCATTCCGGTTTTTATCGCATATTTTGCCTGTAAAAGGGCAACAGGACCATTCGCAAGCATTGCTTCAGCCAGATTGTTCACTTCTTTCCAAAAAGTCTCCTGAGGGGCTGTTCTGGTAACGACTCCCCACTCCTGTGCTTCTGCAGCGGTTAAGCGTTTAGCCGTTAAAATAAGTTCCATTGCTTTGGATTCACCAATTAACCTGGGCAGCCGCTGCGTTCCTCCCGCACCCGGTATAATGGCCAGACTCGTCTCTGTTAAACCCATCATTGCTTTTTCCGTCGCAATCCGAAAGTCACAGGCAAGCGCCAGTTCCATCCCTCCCCCGAACGCATGACCATTCATTGCAGCAATAGTAGGCTGGGGAAGTGCTTCCACCGCACTGAATACCTCTCCTATTTTATTTACATTTCTTCTTACCTGCTGCTCATTTAATGTTTTTCTTTCCTTTAAATCAGCTCCCACACTAAATGCTTTCTCCCCGGCCCCTGTAAACACAACAACCCTTACATCGGGATTAATACGCAGTGATTCCACGATCTGTTCCAGTTCCATTAGTGTATCCCAGTTAAATGCATTCATTGAATCCGGGCGGTTCAGTGTTACAATCGCCAGATGATCTTTTTGTTCAAGCAGAATCTTTTCCATATGTATGTATTCTCCCCTTTATGTCCGTCTTTAATGTAAACCCTTACATTCTAATTATATCATTCTCATGGAAACAGCGCATTACTTCTCCAGTTTAGGCAGCACAACCCGTGGTAAACCCATAGTATGTTGAAACTTTTATTCTATCGAATAAACTGATACTAGTACTTTACCTTACAAGGAGTGATCCCAACGAAACGGGCAGCGTTTTATCGTATATATAAAATTGTATGGATGGCGGCAAAATTTTTTCTCCAAACATACAGATTCCAGAAAAAATATAAAGGCAAATGGAATAAAGAGGTGGAAAAGAAATGGGATGACCTGGCAGCTAAGCAAGCCCGGGAATACAAAAAAACAGCATTAAAACTGGAAGGTCTTATGATTAAACTTGGTCAATTTCTATCTACACGGGCCGATATTATGCCTAAGTCGTTTTTGGCCGAGCTGGAGGGGCTGACAGACCGGGTGCCTGCTGTTCCTTGGGAAAAAGCAAGAAGAGTCATCGAAGAAGAATGGAACACAGACTACAGCACCATTCTTCAGAGAGTATCTGCTGAACCGGCAGCATCTGCATCCATAGGAGATGTGTATAAGGGCTGGCTGCATAATGGTGATGCCGTCGCAATAAAAGTGCAGCGTCCCGGGATTGAATCGATCATACGCACGGATTTTAAAGCAATGAGAATTGTAATCTGGCTTGCTAAACAATTTACCTCGATTGGCAAACAAATGGATTTGGTCTCGTTGTACCATGAAATGACCAAAGTCATTGGTGATGAACTTAATTTTAAGAAAGAACTGGCAAATGGGGTATCGTTTAGTGAAAGATTCAGTCAGACAGATGGTGTTGAAGTACCCTTCTACCATTCCGATTACACCACACACCGTGTATTAGTAATGGAATGGATTGAAGGAGCGAAAATAACCGACCAACCTTTTCTGGAACGGCATAACATTAACCCCAAAAAGCTGGCCAGTCGCATCCTTAATCTTTTTATTCAACAGCTTCTAAACGAAGGCATGTTTCACGCAGACCCCCACAGCGGGAATATTCTGCTAAAAAGTGATGGAACGATTGTACTGATTGATTTTGGCATGGTGGGAATGATTAGCCAAAAGGATGCAGATGCGGTTCAACAGGCTGTAGAGGGCATCATTTTTGAAGACTACGAGCAGGTAGTAAAAGCGCTCGAATCGATGAAGTTTCTTCTCCCGCATGCAGACAAAGAGCTGCTGGCAGAAATCATTGAACGATTAGTCGTTTTTTATAAAAGTAATGAGTGGAAGAACGGGGACAGCCTGTTAATGGAGCAGCTGCTAAATGATATGCAGGATATCGTCAGAAAACAGCCTATTCAGCTGCCAACTGAATTTGCCTTTTTTGGACGTGCAATTTCTATTTTCACCGGAGTAATTTACAGTATCTACACTGAAGCAGACCTTATCGAAATGGCAAGACCAACTGTATTGAATTGGGTAAAAAGCCGAAACGAGGATGAGTCGTTTTCAGACTCTGCCTTTGAATATATTAGACGGTATTTTCAGCCGCTGCTTTCCTACCCAATAAAAATTCAGGAAGTCTTGGATGAACCTCGGCGCTACCGACGCATGCAGCAGGAAAATGATCGGAAAGCCCTGGCTTTGCAGGATCTTGTTACAAAAAGAAGGGATACAGCTTTTCTAACAGCCATCCCCCTTCTGACACTGCATGCCGGCGTGTGGTTTGCGGAGTGGTGGATTGCGGCGGGAGCTGCTTTTCTCGTACTTTTAGGGGGATTGCGTTACAGGGGATTATCAAACAAAATCTTAAATGAACGTAATCATATCTAATAAAAGAAGAATGCCTCACGGGGGCATTCTTCTTTTATCTACACTTGCCTGCTGCGAAAATTAACCGGTTCCCTTTTAATGTGTTTCTTGCACAGCACCTTCGTATTAATGCTTTATTAGGACCCTTGTCTTACCTGATCCCGCAATGCACGGCGAAGAATTTTACCTGTTGTGTTTTTAGGCAGTTCTTCAATAAATTCCACAACAGTTGGAATTTTATATTTGGCCAGCCGCTCTAAGCAGTATGCAAGAAGATCCTCTTCAGTTAAGGAAGCATCTTTTTTTACGACAAAGCATTGTACAGCTTCTCCGTAATTCGGATCCGGCACTCCAACGACCGCTGCTTCCACAATACCTTCATGCGCATATAATACTTCTTCAACCTCTCTTGGATAAACATTATAACCGCCAACTATGATCATGTCCTTTTTACGATCAACGATGAAAAAGTATCCTTCTTCATCTTTTTTGGCTAAATCGCCAGTGTAAAGCCACCCGTCTTTGATTGTCGCTTCTGTTTCTTCCGGCATTTTATAATATCCTTTCATGACATTGGGGCCGCGTACAATTAATTCTCCTACTTCCCCTGCCGGCAATTCTTCGCCGAGTTCATTAACGACTTTATTTTCAATATTGGTAATGGATATTCCGATTGATCCGGCTTTCCGTTCCCGGTCAAGTGGATTAAAGCAGGTTACAGGCGACGCTTCAGACAATCCGTATCCCTCTGACATCCTGACATTAAACTTGTCCTCAAAACTATGTAATAAAGCGACTGGCAGCGATGCACCTCCGGAAATGCACAAACGAATGGATGAAAAGTCTGACGGTTTCGCATCCTCATACTGCAACAGAAAATTGTACATAGTCGGAACACCCGCAAAAACAGTTGCTTTATGTTTTTGTGCTATTTCAAAAACATCCTTTGGACTAAAACGCGGCACAATTAATATAGTACCCCCATTAACTAACGGTGCATTTAAGACGACTGTCAAAGCAAATACATGAAACATAGGCAAAGCCGCTATCACTCTGTCATCTCCCGTAATTGATAAATACGCAGCAGTGTCACTGGCATTGGAATAAACATTGCGATGTGTCAGCATGGCCCCTTTTGGTTTTCCTGTCGTACCGGAAGTGTATAGAATGATCGCAATGTCCTCTTCTGCAAGCTTAGGTCCTTCAAATAAAGCAGAATGAGGGGTAATCGCTTCTGTAAAACTGATGATCTTCCGTTTAATGCTGACATCTAATGAATTTAGTTTTTCAGGCGTCTCGGGGCTGGTTTCACAAAGTATGTACTGCTGAACATCAGGCAGTGCCTCCTGCGCTTTTTCCACTAACGGCAGCAACAGATCCAATGCTACTACTACTTTTACGTCCCCATCACGTAAAATATAGACAATTTCATCTGGAGAATAAATAGGATTAATCGGTATGGCAGTTGCCCCCACCCGAAGTGCAGCATAAAGCGTAATGACGAAGTGGGGTGAATTCCCAAGCAGCAGACCAACATGATCCCCTTTTTTCACACCCATGGCCTGCAGACTGTTGGCCATTTTGTTAACTGCATCATTTAATTCCCCATAAGAAGAAGACTGATCTAAAAACACATAAGCCGTTTTGTCTGCATTAGCCGCGGCAGTCTCTTTTAATCGATCTGATAAATTCATATGTACATCCCCTTTGATGTAATTTATGAATGATCATTCATTCATATTTGTTATAAAAAAATAGTAAAGAATATTCTAACTAATTATATCCAACTCTTAATCTATTATCAAGAGAGCGTTTTCATTTCGAATTTTTGTCCTTTATATCCATTATGATAAACATAGCTGCGCTAATTAAACTCACCACATATCCAATCATTATATTATGTCCTAGCCAGTTAAAAACTGGACCAGTCAGAACCAATGCAAGCACGATCCATTTCAACATCAACTTTTCCCCCTACCCTGAAAAAAAAGCTGATGTACACGACATCAGCTTAATGTGAAGATAAACGATTACAGATTAGAAAATTAATAAAGTAAATCAATAAATTCCTCTTTCTCAATTCGTCCGAAATAATGCTTCATCTCTACATCTTTGAGCGCTTCTTCAATAAGCTCTCTTTCGTACCGTAGACCGGTTAATTTATTTTCAATTTCTTCTACGTCACCTACCCCAAAGAAATCGCCATAAATTTTACAGTTTTGAATTTTCCCTTTGTCGACATCTAGTCGAACGTCCACGTTTCCTACAGGAAAACGGTGTGAATGCTGCAAATTAAATTTTGGTGATTTTCCGTAATTCCATTCCCATTCCTGATAACGTTCTTTTGAAAGCGCATGGATATTTTCCCAGTCTTCTTCTGTCAGCACATACTCTTCAATATGTTCACTTCCGCCAAAAATATGGCTTAAAATAAGCTGTTTAAATTCTTCGATTGTCACTTTTTCATCCATGAACTCAGAAATATTTGCTACACGGCTTCTGATTGATTTAATACCCTTTGATTCAATTTTGTCTTTACGCACTTTCAACGCGGAAACAACGTGGTCGATTTCAGAATCAAACATCAGCGTGCCATGACTGAACATCCGGCCTTTGGTTGAGAATTGAGCATTTCCTGAAATCTTTCTCTCTCCAACAAGCAAATCATTACGGCCTTTTAATTCTGCCGGTACTCCTATTTGGTGAAGGGCTTCTACAACAGGCTCTGTGAATTTTTTGAAGTTATGAAAGCTGTCTCCGTCATCTTTGGTGATAAAGCTGAAATTCAGATTTCCAAAATCATGATAAACAGCTCCGCCTCCTGAAAGCCTGCGGACAACCTTTATATTGTTTTTCTCTACATAATCAGTGTTTATTTCTTCAATTGTGTTTTGATTCTTGCCAATGATGATTGAAGGCTGATTAATATAAAACAATAAATAATCTTCATTAATATTCAGCTTTTTTAACGCATACTCTTCAATGGCCAGGTTAATTTGCGGATCAGTTATTCCTTTATTATCGATGTACAACATTTGGTGCTCCCCCTTGAGTATAGGTAATAGTCAGACCTGATGAAGCAAGCAGCACCTCACCGGAATAGGTTTCTTTTGCTTCCTCAGCCAGTTGATTCAAATCCCCAAAATGAGGAAGATGACTAAGCAATAGCATCTTAACATTGGCAGACTGTGCAATGGCGGCTGCATCTTCACTAGTCATATGTCCTGCTTGAGCCGCATTCATCCCCTTGTAAAAATTGCATTCAGAAATTAATAAATCAGCTCCTTGAGCAAATGAAATAAACGATTCCTGATAAGCTGAATCAGCTGTGAAAACCAGCTTCGCTGTATCACTTTCCACTTTTATTGCATAACAGGGCACAGGATGGATCGTCTTAAGAAATGTTAAGTAAAAGGGTCCCAGCTGTAAAACTTCGTTAGGATTATAGGCGTTTTTGGACATTAAATCTTTATATTCAAGCGCGTTAAATCCAGCTTGATCTTCAATATGGCCAAATGCTTGAACATGGAATCGCTTTTCCTGTAAAAAGTGCTGAATAAGCAGCGCATGCTGGAGCACACCTATATCCGCTGTATGATCAGGATGGTAATGAGAAATCACAACAGCATCTAATTCTTCAGGAGCAAGATATCGCTGGATTTGGCTGAGGACTCCGCTGCCGCAATCAATTAATAGACTGAAGCCATCCTGCTCTACCAGATAACCCGTGCTTGCCTCATTAACTTTGGGATATCCTCCCCAAAAGCCCACTACTGTAACCTTCACTGCGTGTTCCTCCTTCATCCGGCTGACTTTTTCGCTACTAATACTATACTTCATTTGAACTATTTTTTCATTAATGAGCAATTAGCTGTTTAAAAGCCTTGACGAAAGTACAACTGTTATAATACACTACATTATATAATAATTAGTTGTATAACAGCTAATCGGAAAGGGATGAGATGGATGCTTGAAAACGTAATGGAATTTTTCAGAAACCTGCCGCCCAAAAAATGTGTCTCTTGTGGAGAAAAAATGGAAGAACAAGCCGAAGCTTACGGTACTACATGTGATAAATGCAAGGCATCACATTAATAAACTCATATACTAGGAATAACCCTCACTGCATCTGTGCCGTGAGGGTTTTTTATATTTGTTTTTAATCAACATCTATTCAGGATCGGGTGGATCGCTATGCCTGGTGAAAAAGTATGTTTTTTAAAAATTTTTTTCTACTATTAAATTATTACAATCTTTTTAAAAAATAGTCTTTTTATGAAAGTTTCGCTTACATCATTTTTTCTATTGCCTCCTACACTTTTATTATGTAAATTAGTCAAGTATGTTTATAGGAGGTAATCGAATTATGAGTCAACATCAAGCTGGTCAACGTGTTCAAATTACAACAGCGGACCCTTCCGCTATCGGGTTATTTGGTCTGGCAATGGTAACCCTTGTGGCATCTTCAGCAAAGCTGGGATGGACAGATGGCGTATCCTTTGTTATACCCTGGGCTATTTTTCTCGGAGGATTTGCTCAGTTATTTGCAAGTATACAAGACGCAAAACATAATAATACATTTGGCACCACTGCTTTTGGTGCGTTTGGATTGTTTTGGCTTGGAATAGGCACATCGTGGTTAATCGAGTATGGCGTCTTCGGGGAAGCTGCAGCAGCTGCTGCTGATCCAAATCAGCTGGGTATAGCCTATGTCGGCTATCTGATCTTCAGTCTATTCATGACTGTAGCTGCGATGGAAACAAACAAAGTCCTATTCTTTATATTTGTTCTAATTGATTTCTTATTTATCGGCCTGGCATTTTCCACGTTGGGAATTGCACCGGAAGCTATGCATTTATTGGCGGCCATCGCTGAACTGCTTATTGCTGTTTTCAGTTTCTATGGTTCTGCAGCAAATGTGTTAAACACTCATTTTGGTAAAATCACACTTCCTATTGGAAAGCCATTTGGCATCTTTAAATAAGCATAGTTGCAAAATTTCTTTTCGCGGTGCCTGTTTGTTATGGCACCGCTTTTTTTATAAACCCCTGTTAGTATCCCTCTGTATCATTGGTCTGCCACATGGACAGGAGCTGAAAGTGTGAAACTCCGGGCTGCTGCGGTGTGGAGCCCGCCACAAACCAGGATACCGCTTAACACCTTCACGTTTACAAAGACTATAACAAAAAAAGAACACAAGAGCTTAGCTCTTATGTCCTTTCATTAGATGTATGATAGCCTTTGCTGCTGCACTTTCCCCCTGATCGATGCAATCAGGAAGACCGATTCCATCATAAGATCCTCCAGCAAGATACACGCCTGGAAAGTTAGATTCTAATTCTGCCCGCACTTTAGCGAGCCGCTGCTTATGGCCCACCGTATATTGAGGCATCGCTTTTTTCCATCTGGTTACAATCGTGAAATCCGGTTTAGCCGAAACTCCCATAATATTATTTAAATCATTCAGCACAATCTCTTCTATTTGATCATCAGCCAGGTCAACGACTGCTTCATCACCTGAACGTCCTACATAACATCTTAAGAGCACTTTCCCTTCAGGAGTGGTATGAGGCCACTTATTATGCGTCCAGGTGCAGGCAGTGATTGTATAATCGCTGTTTCTTGAAACAACAAACCCAGTTCCATCCGGCACTCCGGTTACAGCCTCTTGCGGGAAAGCCATTGCTACTGTCGCAACAGAAGTAGCTGGAACATCTTTAAACTCAGTAAGGATATGTTGTTTTTGAAAGATCGATGATGCAACAAAATGAGGGACTGAAAAAATGATGCTGTCTGCTTCGAGCGTTTCTCCGCTATTCATTTTGAGAGAGTAGCGATGAGGTCCCTGAGCGTTTTCTTCAATACTTTCAACCTTTACACCCTTGAGAATGGACGTTTGATCCAGATGCTCTTCCAATGTATCAATTAGGGATTGCAGTCCTGAAGTCAGCGTCAAAAATAAGCTTTTTTTACGTGTTGGACCCAGCTGCTTTTTCGGCTGTGCTGCAGACGGATTCGTTTTTTTAATGCCTGAAATCAGACTTCTGTGATCCTGCTCCATCTTATGGAACTGAGGAAATGTCGACATTAAGCTTAGCTGATCAATGTCGCCGGCATAAATGCCTGAAAGCAGCGGTTCGATTAAGTTTTCCACTACCTCATTGCCCAGCCGGCGTCTGAAAAATCCACCAAGCGACTGGTCTCCCCGCTCCTTAGACCGCGGTAAAACGAAGTCTGCTCCTGCTCTCAGCTTACCTGTCATCGAAACAAGATCTGTTGTCATAAACGGTTTAATTTGAGTAGGAATCCCCATGATGGCTCCGCCCGGCATTGGGTGAAGCTTGTCATTCATCAAGATAAAAGATTGGCCGGTGGAATTTGGAACAAGACGATCAGCAAGACCTACTTCTTTGATGAGACGGGCCATACTTTCCTTGCGTTCCAAAAAGGAATCCGGTCCCTTTTCAATCACGAATCCTTCTTTTTGGGCAGTTTGAATTTTACCGCCTAGGCGGTGACTTGATTCAACAAGAGTTATGTCTAAGTCCAGCTTTTCGTGCCGGCTTTTTTTTTGAATGGTATATGCTGCTGTCAGGCCTGTTATTCCGCCTCCAACAACGACAATCTTCTGTTTGAATGAAGACACTTTACTCATCACTTTCTATTCCTAGTATCGTATTACTTAATATGCTTTAAGACTTTATCTGCCATTGCATCAATAAAAAGCGGCTGAGTGTTAGGCATTTCAGGGCGATAGTACCCTGCACCGATATCATCGGTTACTACTTTGCACTCATAGTCATTATCGTATAAGACTTCCAGATGATCAGAAACAAAACCAACCGGTGTATAAACAAATGTCTCGTACCCTTTTTCTTCATGCAGCGTTCGGGTTAAATCCTGAACATCCGGACCTAACCATGGATCAGGTGTGTTCCCTTCACTTTGCCAGCCAATTTCATAATTTTGCACATCAGCCTGCTCTGCAATTAAATCAGCCGTTTCCTTTAATTGTTCCGGGTAAGGATCCCCGCCGGCCAAGATCTTTTCCGGCAAACTATGGGCAGATACAATTAAGACAGCTTTTTCACGCTGTTCCACACTCATATCATCAAATACAGCCTGTACTTTTTCTGACCAGTATTGAATAAATTTCGGCTCATCATACCAGCTTTCAATGGATGTAATAACCGGTCCGCCGATTTTTTCAGCCATTTCTTTTGCACGGCCGTTATAGGATTTTACGCTGTAAGTGGAAAAGTGCGGTGCAAGAACAATGGAGACGGCTTCTTCAATTCCATCTTTATGCATTTGCTCCACAGCATCTTCAACAAAAGGCTCAATATGCTTTAAGCCAAGATACATAACAAATTCTACTTCATCCTGCACTTCGTTTAATCGTTTGGTAAGGGCATTTGCCTGATCCTGTGTAATTCTTGCAAGAGGAGAAATACCTCCAATTGCTTCATATCTTGAACGAAGATCCTCCAGGAGCTCTGGAGACGGCTTGCGGCCTCTCCGGATATGAGTATAATAACGTTCCAGGTCTTCTTCTGAATAAGGCGTTCCGTATGCCATTACAAGCAAACCCATTTTCTTTTTAGACATGATTGTTTCACCTCGTGAAATTAATAGTAGCTTCTAATATTTATCATGTTAAGTTTGATAAGTTAACTAATTAAGCTTCATTAATATGCTTATCTTTGTGTATAGTCATGTACAAACGCAGTTAAACGCTTTAACGTTTCAGGCTTTACTTCAGGGAATACGCCGTGACCCAAATTAAAAATATGGCCCGGGTGCATCATGCCCTGTTCAAGAATCGGCTTTACATGGCCTTCAATAATTGACCAGTCGCACAGGAGCAAAGATGGATCAAGATTGCCTTGCAGTGCTTTCGTCAATCCTTTTTCACGTGCCTCCTGAATGGATAACCGCCAGTCCAAACCGACTACGTCTACTGGCAGGCGATGCCATTCTTCTGCTAAATGGCTGGCACCAACACCATGCATAATCAGCGGGACACCTTCACTACGAAGAGAAGTAAAAATCTTATCCATCGCTGGTTTAATGTAATAGCGGTAATCTGTTACATTCAGCGTACCAACCCACGAGTCAAAGATCTGTATTGTTCCTGCTCCGGCAGCAATTTGAGCTTTTGTATACCGAATCGTCATCTCAGCTAATTTATCCATTAAAGCAAACCATGCTTTTGATTCCTGGTACATAAATGCTTTTGTTTTATGGTAGTTTTTTGAAGGACCGCCTTCAATCATATAACTTGCAAGTGTAAAAGGAGCACCCCCAAAACCGATTAACGGCACAGAAAGCTGCTCTTTTGTTAATAATCGAATCGTATCAAGCACGTAGGGAATGTCTTCTTCCGGCTCAATCATACCCAGTCTTTCGACATCCTGAACAGAACGAATTGGGTTATCAATTACAGGACCGATTCCAGACTTTATTTCAACATTTACACCCATCGCAGGAAGGGGCGTCATAATATCTTTATATAATACAGCAGCATCAACATTGTAGTTTTCTACAGGCAGCCTCGTCACATAAGCACAAAGCTCAGGCTGATGAGTAATTTCGAACAAAGAGTACTTTTCCTTTATTTTGCGATATTCAGGCTGAGAACGGCCAGCTTGCCGCATATACCAAACTGGTGTATGGGACACCTCTTCTCCTCGTGCTGCGCGCAAAAATGTATCATTAAATGCTTTCATAGATTCAAACATCCACCTTTCGACCTCGTACCGTTTATTTTAGCTAAAACGCCTGCTGTTGTCTGTGTTCACAACTCACAGTTCCGCTCCATTTTCCTCACTATTTCTCACTATATCCCTTTTCCAGAAGGCTGTATAGCAAACAAAAAGAAATGTCATAAAATCGACTCTTTTTATTTTCGCTTTGTTTAGCGTGCTGCAAATATCAACAACTGAGTTTGGAATGAGTTTTTATTTTAATAAGTCCCTTAACTGGATTACGTGACAAATCTTATGGGTGAATTTAAACTAAGAAAAAGGGGGTAATAAATATGAACATTTTTATGACATCCGGTACACCTGATTTTTTACATAAGCTTATTGATAAAAATCCGGGTGAAACCTTAATTCAACTGCAGGGTGATGATACTTCCCTGTTAATTCATGAAACAGCAGGCAGTTCTATCTTCACTCAGCCAAGAAGTTATGAGGTCTTTGAGCAATCGGGCATGTTAACAAATGAAGGGTATTTTGTTTTTAATAACATTCCTGTGTCAGATGAAGGACGTCCCGTTTTTGAAGACCGGTTTAAAAGCCGGGCTGGATTGATTGATAAGGAGCCGGGTTTTATTGCTATTCGCGTCCTGCGCCCGCTAAATTCAGACACATATGTTGTACTGACCCAATGGGACAATGAAAAATCATTTCAAGACTGGCAAAGTTCACAAGCCTATAACAAAGCCCATGAAAAACGAGGCACAAGTCAGGGGCTGGATCATCAAAAGACAATGTTTCCCCGTTCATCTTTTGTCACAAAATACATCGGACAGCCCGAAGAATAAAAATAAAGCCAGCCTGTCCAGCAGGCTGGCTTTATTCTGTTTCCCCCATTAATTCCTTCAATCTGCTTTCTTAAAAATCCCTTTTTGCCCTCAGAGACCTTCTTCTTTTTAAAAGCCACTCGTACACTAATAAGCACAATATCGCATAAGTAAATCCCAAAAGCCAGCCGCCGACCACATCTGTAAAGTAATGAACTTCACTTGCAAGCCTGCTTAAGCCCGTTAATAAGGACAATGTGATCGCGACAAAATACAATACCACTTTTTTTGTATTGCTGTAGACCTGTTCGGAAACTAAAAAAACAATAACAATAGCTGCAATCAGACTGATCATGGCATGTCCGCTTGGAAATCCAAAACTGTCCGGGGCGTGCTCAACCTGAGGCCTGTCCCTTCCTATCCAGTTTTTCATCCACTTGTTTAGTACATTCCCGCCAGCCACCGCAATCAAAAGAAGCACCATCCCTATATAATTATTGCGGCGAAACCATAAAAAAAGGACAGTCAAAATACTTATAATTCCTAAAAAAAGCTGAGTTCCAATAAAATTAAAGATCTGTACAAAGTGCAGAGGTTCAATCAGCCCATCACCGAAATGATCAATCTTAGCAACTGAATCAGTTTGGATACCGGCTATTAATAAAAGTGAAGCAAAAAAAGTTACTGCACCTAAAGGATAGAAATAACGCTTCATGCCGCCAGCCTCCCTCGCAATCATTAAAAATATGTTATTTTCTCTATTATAATCCAATTTTGATATTGTCGAAAGAGTGTGAAAATTATTCAAAAATGTTATACTTGCTCTGAACTTATTGCTTCGTTAAACGAAAGGAGACTACTATGACAATACATACATTATTTGCTAAACTTGATTCCTATTATTCAGATATGGTTGATGTCAGACGATTTTTACATCAGCATCCTGAACTTTCGTTCGAGGAAACAGAAACCTCTGCTTTCATTGCTGCTTTCTATAAAGAACTTGGGGTCGAAACAAAGACTGGCGTTGGCGGTAATGGGGTTGTCGCAACCATAACTGGAGCCAAGCCAGGCAAAACGATTGCCTTACGGGCAGACTTTGATGCCCTTCCCATTCAGGATGAAAAAAATGTTCCATATAGATCAACCGTTCCGAATAAGATGCACGCATGCGGACACGATGGACATACTGCCTCCCTTCTTCATCTTGGAAAGGCGTTACATGAACTAAAAGAGGAGTTGACAGGCACGTATGTGCTCATTCACCAGCACGCTGAGGAATACGCACCGGGCGGAGCCAAACCAATGATTGAAGACGGCTGTCTGGAAGGTGTAGACCTCGTATTTGGAACTCATTTATGGGCAACAGCACCGCTGGGTAAAATTCAATACCGTGCAGGAGCAATGATGGCAGCTGCAGACCGTTTTGAAATCATCATTCAGGGCGCAGGCGGCCATGGTGCCCAGCCCCACAAAACAAAAGATGCAATTGTGGCCGGGTCACAGCTTGTCTCTAATCTGCAGCAAATTGTCAGCAGACGTGTAAATCCCATAGATTCAGCAGTCGTAACTGTTGGGTCGTTTGTAGCGGACAATGCGTTTAATGTGATTGCAGACTCCGCAAAATTAATCGGTACAGTCCGTACCTTTAATCCGGAAGTCCGGACGCAAATTGAGGAGGAAATTGAACGGGTTGTCAAAGGTACATGTCTTTCAGCAGGCTGCGGGTATGAATATGAATACTTCAGAGGATACCCTGCTGTCGTCAACCATGAGGAAGAAACGCATCATGTGGCTGCCCAGGCCAGGCTGGTGCCGGAAGTAACGTTAATTGAAGAAATCGAACCCGAAATGGGCGGAGAGGACTTTTCTTATTATTTAGAAGCAAGAAAAGGAGCCTTTTTCTTTACCGGTGCCCAGCAGGATGGTGTAAGCAGTCCATACCCGCATCACCATCCCAAGTTTGATTTTAATGAAAAAGCCATGCTAATTGCAGCTAAAACACTGGGTGTTGCAGCAATTAATGCTCAAAGTTAAATAAAAGAACAAAGCCGGCAGCGTCACTAGGGACGCTGCCGGCTTTTAAATTATTTGACTAGTTCAAGGGTGTGTACCATTTTTTAATCTGCGCCGGCACATACCAGTACATAAATACCGCGTAAAATAATAAGCTCGCAAAAGCGGTTACACAGGCATCAAACCAGGCTGCCCCCCATGCACTCACGATAATAAACAAGGCGCCTTGAACGATCAGGACGGTGGATAATACTCCTTTAAAAGAAGCATTTTTGTATCCTGAAGGCAGAGGATATAAATCAGGCCAAATTTTCAGTTCATGTTTCTTAAGCATCGGGATCAGCTGGAAGCCCGTTAAATATAAGAATAAAACGGCAACAGCTGCTTTAACCCATAGGACTCCCGAGCCGATAATAATGACAGAAGCGATCGCAGATAAACGAATCCACAAGCCAAAATACTCATCAGAGCGCAGAAAAGTACGCACATATAAATAGCGGTAGGTATGTTTCTGCCCAAACGGCGACCGCTGCAGAAACGGATCAAGCCACCGCCGGCGTTTAGCTTGTCCCTTCAAATGAGGCACATCGGTGAAAAGGTTAGCAAATCGGTAAAATCGGTGCAGCCTTGCATGCTCCAAATCGATAAGCAGCTCCCATTTAATCGTTTTATGGGCGGTTAATTTCCTAAAAGCAATTAAATAAACCACAAGCACGATGCCAATTATAACTGGCAGCCATAAAGAAGCTTTGGCAAACACTGCCCATAAAAACACCACATTTAAAACGAGACGAACTGCCATATCTGTCCTGTGTGTAGAAAGTTCCTGATATCTCAGCACTGTCCAGCGGACAATTAAATTCCAGACCTTAAGTGCTAATACAACAGCCAGCAGCCAGAAAAACGCTGTAAACGTTCCGCCTTGAACCTTTACATACATGGGCATTGAAACGGCAAGTGCCACAAGTACAAGGTAGGACTGAAAGAAAAAACTGCTTACAATAGCACTTAAAAAGTACCGCTTCATTTGCCCTTCCAAAGGGGTTAAATATACTTTATCCGGCTCTTTTAAATACGTATAAATCGGACTCATCGTTACAATGACCCCAATTAGTACTGCCATTATGACAGGAGCATTAAAACTTTCATCAAGCGTGCTTACCCAGTTGCTGTAGGCATACCCCCCGCCTCCAATAGCGAAAATCAACACGAACATTAAATGTCCGTTGAGTATGTAACGCAAATACTTTTGAAGCTCCCGGTTATAATCCTGCAGGCGGCTTGCCCATAAATCATGAACGTGTTTCATTGGACTCTTCCTTTGTCAGCTGGATATAAATATCATCTAATGTGGCACCCGGCATTGAAAATTGTACACGAAGCTCATTTAATGTTCCTTGAGCCCGCACTTCCCCTTCATGCAAAATAATAAAAGAATCACAGTACCGCTCTGCTGTAGCTAAAATGTGGGTGGACATTAGTATACTTGCTCCTCCTTGTTTCATTTCCTCCATCAGATCAAGGAGAGATTGAATGGCAAGAGGGTCCAGCCCTACAAACGGTTCATCGATAATATAAAGACTTGGATTGGTCAAAAATGCACACATAATCATAACCTTTTGCTTCATGCCTTTAGAAAAATGCGCAGGAAACCACTTCATTTTCCCATTCATTCTGAACTTTTCCAGTAACGCCGGAATTCTTTTTTCATATGTACTTTCTTCAATACCATATGCCATAGCCGTCAGCTTTAAGTGCTCTTCAAGCGTCAGTTCATCATATAGGATTGGTGCTTCGGGTATATATGAGAACTTTTTACGATATTCATCCGGATTGTCTTTTAACTGCAGATCATTTATTGAAATCGTCCCTGAATGCGGCTCCATTAATCCGATAATATGTTTGATCGTTGTGCTCTTCCCTGCACCATTAAGGCCAATCAGCCCGACGATCTGCTGAGAATCCATTTGGAAGCTGATATTATTTAACACAGGTTTACGGGTGTATCCGCCAACGAGTGAGTTGATTTTTAAAAGTGACATCGTATTCTCCCTTTCCTGCTTCGTTAACGATATTGTAGCAGATTTTAAAGAATACCGCCCTGCACAACTTTTCATTGTATTCCTTTGCCAGCTGCCATTCGTTCGTATGCAGTTTCTCCTTTTTAAAAAGCATCTTAATGAATTCATTATAAACATGTCATAAAAGAAAAAAAGTATGCCACTGTGATAAAATAAAAACAGATTCCATTTATGAAAGGATGGGTAACATGAGTGACTGCATATTTTGCAAAATAATTAATGGGGATATTCCATCATCGAAGGTCTATGAGGATGAACATGTGCTGGCATTTTTGGATATTAGCCAGGTTACAAAAGGCCATACGCTGGTTATACCAAAAATACATAAAAAAGATATTCATGAACTGACGCCAGAAATCGCCGGCCATTTATTTTCAGTTGTTCCAAAGATAACAAATGGAATGAAGAAAACATTTAATTTAAAAGGCGTTAATTTATTGAACAATAACGGTGAATATGCCGGACAATCCGTCTTCCATTTCCACTTACATATTCTGCCCCGCCATGGTGAAGAAGATGGATTCAAACCTTCATGGGAAACTCACTCGGACCAATATACCCATGAAGGGTTAAAAACCATTGCAGAAAATATATCCGCCTCGATTAGTTAATTAAACAAACTGGTACTGAATATGAGGAGATTTGTGATATAATAACTATACTTTTCGCCAGCAGTCAAAAGGATATGCTGGGAGGAGACAGAGATTAGCTGAGGAGAGATGAGAAATGAATACAAGAACACTAGTGGCGTTATCATTATTTGTAGGGATTGGCGCAACACTGCATTTATTGCTTCCAGGGAGTTTAAGCATGAAACCGGATATGTCGCTGCTAATGATGTTTCTGGGGATTTTGCTGTTCCCGGGTGTTAAAAATGTTCTTCTTTTAGGAATTGCAACTGGACTTCTTTCCGGCTTGACTACTACCTTTCCTGGTGGTTTCCTGCCTAATTTAATTGATAAACCGTTAACAGCATTTCTTTTTTACGGAATGGTTATACTGACTGCAAAATACGCACACACTGTCTATGGCGCAGCTTTTCTATCTGTTGTTGGAACAGTGATTTCAGGGATTCTTTTCCTGGGATCAGCAGCCCTGCTTGTTGGTCTTCCAGCACCTATCCTCGCTTTGGCAGTTACTGCTGTATTACCTGCAACAGTTCTGAACGGGTTATTGATGGGGATCATGTATCCAGTTGTTAAGTCTATTATGAAGCGCTCAAGTCTAATGCAGCCTGCCGCATAATCCCAGTGAGCCCGTCTATTAGGCGGGTTCTTTTTTCCTTAGTTTACTACCAGGTAAAATAGGTTAAAGAAAAGAAGAGGAGACTTGCGGCAGTACTCAGTAAAGCGTTTCTAATTCTCACCTGTCTGGGTGGATACATCATTTTTGAGGAAATTTTTAAAATTAGTAAAATAGACAGACATATCAGGGCAATTGTACATAATAAAAAAATCCATTTAATGATCATGTAAGAATCCTCCTTTATATAAGGGGTACATTCTATACCTTATGATTAAACTCTCCTCATTAAACCGGATAAATCTCATAAAAGGATGTGTTACAGATGAATTTTAAATTATTATCATGCGGACTTTTGGTAGGACTTGTAGCGGGAGCATCGGCTACTCTGTTGTCCACTCCTCAATCCGGACAGGAATTCCGGGGACAAATCAAAGATAAAAAAGAAAATTGGTCAGAACATATGCTTGAAGTTCAAATGAACCTTCAGCAGGTAAAGGAATCGATCCATCAGGTTTCAAAAGAAGGCAAAGAATCCATTTCCTCTGTCATTGAAGAATTAAAAGAATCCATTCAGTCCTGGAAGCAGGAGTCTGATCCTGCCATTAAAAATCTTCAGGATGAACTTGCTGCAATACAAGCTACAATGGAAGAATTGGAACGCACGATTAATCAGGATGAAAAACAGACAACATAACTAATTGCACGATAAAAACAACCCATCTCGGGTTGTTTTTATTTTTTGTTCAGGTTAAGCTCTTGATTAATCCATCTGCTGAGCACTTATTTAGGTGATCTGCAGATATGGACTTTCACAATCGGAATATTATCCGTTTGCTGTCTAATGGTCAATTATTAGTTAGAAAATTAAATAAATTCTTGTCTTTTTTTATTTTTACTTTATTGCTATAATATTAAGAACATTACTATCATTCCTTATTATCTTGTTCGAAACGCCCAATTCAGTGCAAAGCAGGTGAGCTATTTGGATGAACAAACTTATTCCATGAAAGAAGCCATGCTCTTCAGTCAACGCATGGCCCAATTAAGTAAGGCTCTTTGGAAAGCAATCGAGAAGGACTGGCAAACTTGGATAAAGCCTTATGATCTAAATATTAATGAGCACCATATTTTATGGATTGCCTATCACTTAAAAGGGGCTTCAATTTCCGATGTGGCAAAGTTCGGGGTTATGCATGTGTCTACGGCCTTCAACTTTTCAAAAAAGCTTGAAGAGCGCGGATATCTTCAGTTTTCCAAACGGGAAAACGATAAGAGGAATACGTACATTAAGCTCACAGAAAAAGGAGACAATTTATTATTAGAATTAATGGAAAATTATTCTCCTGAAACAAATGCTGTTTTTCAAGGCGCTTCCCCTCTCCGGGAGATTTACGGTAAATTCCCTGAAATGATGGAAATGATGTCCATTGTTAAAAATATTTACGGGGATGATTTTATGAAAATTTTCGAAAAGTCCTTTCATAATATTGAAAATGAATTTACTGAAACCGATGGAAAACTTCAAAAATCTTCCACGCATCCGCCAATTGAAGAAGCTGCACCTTCATCTTAACTATTCTATTTAACCCGACGAGCCGCGATTTATAGCGGCTTTTTTTTATTAATTTTTTTAAAAATTTGATTGAGGAAAAAATGCGTAGTATGAGCCCGTCCGTAAGCATAAAACATATAATAGCCGAAATTGGTCATTGATATTTTTTTTCAAATGATCAGTAAGTCCGCCTAACCTCCAGAGACTGATATCACCGAAAAAATGGTATTATTATCCCCCCTCCCGCTAATGTCCTGCTCCCCATACAGCTCCCTATTGCTATTGTTTTGTAAATTTTATAAAAAGGTATTGATTTTTGTATATAAGGGGAGTAAAGTAACTTTCAGGTTGTTAAATACGTCGGTCGTCGATATTGGAGGGCGATTTAAAATGCATTGCTGGAAATCGATAAATGTTAAGAAACAGTACGGATTCTATCGGATCTTTATGTTTTCTCTGATCCTTGTCCTGGCTGTTTTTTCTTTTTTACATGTATTCTCTCAAATCACAAGAGAAACTCAATTAAATGATCAATATTTTTCTCTTTTTGCCTTAGGATTCTTTTTGATTTACCCTGCACATAAATTTTTTCACATATTGCCGCTGGTTAAATATATAAATGATATTAAGCTTAAGACACGATATCAGTTTTATTTTGTTCCAATCATGTCAGTCAGAGTGAAAAAACCAATTCCTAAGTCATCGTTTGTTTTAGCATTGGTCTCTCCTTTCGTTATGCTTAATGGAATGCTGCTGACGGGAGCAGCTGCTTACCCAAGTTATTCACATTATTTCACCATGCTGACAGCGTTTCATTGCGGCATCTGTTTAGTTGATTTCCTGTACGCAAAGTGCCTGTTCAAATCACCAAAAGAGTCGTTTATTGAAGAAGATGATGACGGCTACGAGATATTAGTTCCTGTAAAAAATACCGAATATAACCATGCTTAGATGCTATTACTCCCTCATTCTACTGACTTAACAGCAGTTTGCCTTGAGGGAGTTTCATTTTCCAGATAAAAAGAATAGAAGCTTAGCCTGTTTTTTCTGCTCATCTTTTGGTATTGTAGTAACTAGAGGATAGGAGGGGTTTGGCAATGGTCTCCGTAGTATCATTATTCATTTTGTTTACTATATTTATCTTATATTCGATTAACCGTATGACGAATAAATTATGTGTGCAAAAAGAAATACCTGATGAAAAACAGCCAAAGGTATTTCGTACCATTAATATCCTAATTCTAGTTTTACTGATTTCATCATATGTAGAAGTGCTTTACACATAAAATAAGCACAAACTCCATTGGAATTAAGATAAAGAAAACGAACTGACGTTTTAAGTCAGTTCGTTTTCTTTTTACAGCTTAACGCTATATATCTCGAAGGAGACGAAATTTTTCCATCAATAAGGTACTTTGAAATCCAGGAAAATCCGAATTCAACGTAAGTCTTATGCTGGTTCAGCCTCTTATTTAGATTCTATAACCAAGCTGAGCCAATGATAATCAAAAGTATAAACAACACAACAACTAACGCAAAACCTCCGTAGTATCCGCCGCCACCTGACATATTATTTCCTCCCTTCAATTCAGTTTATTTTAAAACCAAGCAGAACCTACAATAATCAGCAAAATAAAGAGCACAACGATTAGAGCGAAGCCTCCACCATATCCGTATCCCATCTTAACCCCTCCTCTCTTTCTTATTTATGCTATTCAGAGAAAGAAGAATTGGCATGGGCTGAATAATGGATTATTAAATAATTGTATAAAAACATTGAAGATTCCATGAATTCTACCCGGGTGCTGTAAAAAGTGATTAGAAAGGCGTTCTCCGTTCTATTGAAGTATGGTATAGTATGATTTGTAGATTTTTACACCTGCGTTTTATCAGGCATAAGGAGAGGAAAAAATGAAAAAATGGATTGCTACGGCATCATTGGTTGCAGGGGTTGCCGGTTTGGTAGCTTGCAGCGATGATAATGCCGGCGGAGATGTAATTGCGACAACATCAGCTGGTGATATTACCAAAGAAGAGTTTTACAAAGAAATGAAGAGCACTGTTGGTGAACAAGCGCTGCAAATGATGATTTTAGAGGATATTCTCCAAGAAAAATATCCGGTGGAAGATGAAGAAATCCAGGCTGATATCGAAGCAATGAAAGAACAATATGGCGGTGAGGAACAGTTTAATGCTGTGATTGCACAGCAGGGCCACACAGAAGAATCTTTCAGTGAAATGCTGCGATTAAATAAGCTTCAGGAAAATGCTTTAGTAGCAGATATTGAAGTAACAGATGAAGAAATTGAAAAAAAGTATGACCAAATGAAAAAAGAAGTTAATGCCAGACATATTTTAGTTGAAGACGAAGAAACGGCACTTGAAGTGAAGAAATTGCTTGAAGAAGGCGGGGATTTCACAGAGCTTGCTAAAGAATATTCCACTGAGCCAGCCGCACAGGAATCAGGCGGAGAACTTGGCTTCTTTGGTCCCGGGCAAATGGATCCTGCTTTTGAAGAAGCAGCTTTCAATCTGGAACCAAACGTAATTAGTGATCCTGTGCAATCAAGCTTTGGATTTCATATTATTGAAGTAACAGAAACGAAGGAAGTTGAAGTAGCTGATCTGGAAGAAATGCGCGATGATATTGCACATGATATCAAGATGAGCAAGGCAGACCAAACACAGATTACACCAATTGTCCAAGGCATTCTTCGCGATGCTGAGATAGATATTAAAGATGAAGAGCTTTCTTCAAGCTTTGACTCGCTGCTGGAAGCACCTGCGCAGACGCCTGAACCTGGTACCACAGAAGAAGCACCAGAAGAAGAGCCTGCTGAAGACACTGACGCAGAATAAAATGCATAAAAACAGGCTGTCCTACTTTTTGACACATGAAGGTCAAAAAAGCGGGACAGCCTTTTTCATTATTCAGCTACTCTTCTTCTCGGTACAATAATCTTTTTCTCTTTTCTTCTACCATTCGCTTAATGTATGTTTGTCCATGTTCTTCGATCCATTCTTTCTCTACCTTCTTATCTAAATACGCTGCTCTAACCATCATTACAGCACTAACAGCAATACCACCAATTGTCAGATCTACCCATAATGGAAACATAGCTACTCCTCCTAATTAGACCATATAAGCTTAATCAGTTATTTTAACTGGTTATGGACAGCCTATGCACTTGGTCAGAAGAATATGCCAATAATTATTCTTGATCATCCTCATACATGAGCGGTTTGTAAAAAGAGCGGTTCTCAAGAGCAAATACCCTTTCTGTAAATTCTCCTGCCTTCGTACGAGTGAGTACCCGATCCATCATGTTCATCTTTGCATCAAGATTATCGATATAATGCAGAATTTCTGCTTCCCTGATCATAGGAGGTTTTGGAGAACCCCATTCGGCCTTACCATGATGGGAAAGAACCATATGCTGAAGCATAAGAATTTCTTCTCCTTTTAAATCGAGTTCTTCTGCTGCTTGTCCAATTTCATTAATCATAAGGGAAATATGCCCAAGCAGGTTTCCTTCAAGCGTGTAAGAGGCTGAAACCGGCCCTGAAAGCTCTTCTACCTTCCCCATGTCATGCAAAATGATTCCCGCGTAAAGCAAATCTTTATTTAATGAAGGGTATAAAGCTGTAAGGGATTTAGCTATATGCAGCATGGAAAGCACGTGATAGGCCAGCCCTGAAACAAATTCATGATGATTTTTAGTAGCTGCAGGGAATTCCATAAACTCTTTTTGATGCTTTTTAACAAGATGCCTTGTCAGCCTTTGAATGGTTGGATTTTTCATTTCGAATATATATTGAGTCAGCTGATCCATCATTTCATCTATTGGGACGGGCGCTGTCTCAAGAAACTCTCCAATTGATACTCCATCGCTTGGTGATGCCGGACGAATTTGTCTTAATCGCAGTTGGTTTTTTCCCCTGTAGTTATGGATTTCTCCTGCGACTTTTACGATGGATTGTGCCTGGTATTTTTTTTCATCTTCATCTCCGGCATCCCACAGCTTCGCTTCTATATCTCCGCTTCTATCCTGAAAAATAAGCGTTAAGAATGGTTTTCCTGTAGTCGTTACACCTTTAGTAGATTGCTTAATTAATAGATATTGATCAACCGGATCGCCGGGATTTAAGTAGGTAATTCCTTTCATCTTACAAACAGCTCCTTTACTTATTCATTAATTATGCTACCTCTGTGCCATTTACCCTCTTTCTTTTTCCCGCAATCCATATACGTGTTGCGATTAAACCGAACAACATGACCGAGGCGCCAAACAAATAGGGCACATGAATGTTTTTAAGAAACAAATAACCCGCTAAAATAGGCCCTGCTACATTACCTAAACTTAGAAACGAATTATTCAGCCCCATGACCATGCCCTGCCTGGAACCAGCCATTTTGGAAATTAATGAATTCAATGATGGCCGCAACAAGGAATTTCCTATAAAAAAGATTCCTGTTGTCACAATAACCATGACGTATGATTGAGCAAGTGTCATGATTACGAAACCTGCTGCGCTGATAACCAAAGCGATCGTCACTACTTTTTCTTCTCCGAATGCACGGGTCATTCTGCCGACACCCACACCTTGAACAAGTGTGCCGACGATCCCGACAATAAGAATGATAACCCCTACCTCTTTGGGACCATATCCATACCGTTCAAGTGCATAATATCCAAATATGGCCTGAAAATTTGCAAGTCCGAAACTCATGATAAATACAAGAATCAGAAGAAAGCCAACCGGACTGCCAAGCGCTTGTTTTATTTTTTTATATTGTGATAAGCGCGGTTCTTCCTCCAGTGCATCTCTTCTTTCTTTTGTAAAAGACTCCGGAAGAAAAACAACAGAGACAAGAGCCGCAACAGCAGCAGCGCAGCCAGCAAATAAAAATGGGTAAGATAAATCGTATTCTGCAAGCCATCCTCCAATTCCAGGACCTACTACGATGCCAAGTCCCATAGCTGCTCCCAAAATCCCCATTCCCCGTCCACGGTTTTTTTCATCGGTTACGTCTGCTACATAGGCCATTGCTGTAGGCATGAGTGCTGATCCAAAAATCCCTGCCATTATACGCGACAGAAATAACATCCATAGACCTGTTGCAAAGGCAAAAATAAATTCAGCTGCGGCAAAGCCAATCAGCCCAATTGTAATGAGCGGCTTCCGTCCAATTTTATCAGACAGTCTGCCCCAGTAAGGCGCAAATAGAAATTGCATTAAAGCAAACACCGCGACTAAAAAACCCAGCGTTTGCGCATCAGCGTTAAATTTCTCAACATAAAAAGGGAGTATAGGTATGACCAGCCCTATTCCCACCATGACAATAAACAAATTAAAGCTTAATAAAAAAAGTGGTCCCCGGCGTTTTGTGCTTTTTAATCCTTTTCCTGACATTCAATTAATTCCTTTCATAACAATTAAGCAGTATGTTTCTATCATACCCGAAGCTTAACTATCAGGCTATCTGAAAAGTTCTGTGTCAGTATATCATATTAAAAAAATCGGCCTCAAAGGGCCGATTTCTACTTTTCTTTTTTTGAAAGGATCAACGCCTTCTTCATATCCTTAAACGAAGAGCTGTTTCCGTACATTAGCACGCCGCCCCGGTATACTTTTGCTCCGAACCAGCCAATAATGAAAATCGCTGCAAGCGTCAAAGCAATAGCAACCATAGGTTCCCAAAGGGGTATATTGAGCATTCCTACACGGGTAAACATTACTAGCGGACTAAAAAATGGAATATAAGATGTAATGGTAATAAAATTGGCTTCAGGATCTGCCAGCCCGTAGAATGCCAGCATGGCACCAGCAATAATTAACAGGTTGACCGGCATCATCATTTGCTGAATATCCTCTGTCCGGCTGACCAGGGATCCCAAAAAAGCGGCCAGCGTTGCAAATAGAAAGTACCCCAGCAGGAAAAAGATAATGCCAAAGGAAATCGTCTCAATGCTGTTTGCTGAAAAATCAAACAGGCTGTAGATACCCCCCTCAAGTGAATCCCTGCTGAATCTTATGGAGATGAAACCAGTGATCGCCCAAAAAGCGAGCTGAGTCAGACCTAAAAGGCCAATTCCCACTATCTTAGCAAAAATCTGCTGTATTGGCGGAACACTTGAAACCAATATTTCCATTACTCTGGACGATTTTTCTGTTGCTACTTCAGTAGCTATCATAAGTGAGTAAATGAGGACAGACATATAGATAACAAAAATCATGATATAAACCAGGCCTCTTGCTTCATTCAATTCTTCTTCGGATTTAGCGGTTTCCAAAAAGGATGATTGCTCAAACGCCACCGGCATATTTAACGTAGCCAGTTCATCTGCACTTAAGTTCAATTTTGCTGCTGCAAGGTTTGACTGAATGGTTTGCAAGGAAAGCTGAAGATCTGCTGAATTGCCGTTTGTACTAAGCGATTCTGACAAATAGTTTGCTGAGATTTTACCGCTGTCCTGCAGTGAAACGGTTAACAGTGCATCGTACTCTCCTGCCTCCACCTGCCGCTCCAGTTCTTCCAGCTCTTTATCACTATTTTCAATGGTTATATTTTGATTTACAATATGAATCTGCTGCTCAAGTGCTGCAGCCACACTTCCTTCTTCATCATAAACAGCAACCGTCCAGCCTTCTCCACTGCCGCTCTCCCCATCGTCTGAACCAAATGAGTCCATAATAGTTTGGAAATTTGTTCCTACAATGATTGAAAGCGCAAATATTATGGTCGTGATTAAAAATGCCTTTGACTTGAATTTTTCTCCATAGGTCTTCGCTAAAATCAATCCGAATCTATTCAAAAGAAGCACCCACTTTCTCGATAAAAATATCATTTAATGAAGGCTCTTCTAAAGAAAATTGACGAATAAATCCTTTCCCGCTAATTTCTCGCAGAATAGCCTGTGATACTTCCTCATTTTTGATTTGAAGCTCTACCCCGTCCATCCGTTTTTTCATTTTAACGACATCAGGAAATGAGTGTAAATAGGTGAGATCAAAATCGGCATCGATTAATAGGTTTTTCTTTCCAAAAGAACGCTTAATTTCTCGCAAACCGCCGTCAACAATGGGTTTTCCTTTATGAATAATACACAAGCTCTCGCAAAGTTCTTCCACATGCTCCATTCTATGGCTGGAAAAAATAATAGTTGCCCCCCGCTGCTGAATATCTCTGACCGCGTCTTTCAGCAGTTCCACATTTACGGGATCCAAGCCGCTAAAAGGTTCATCTAAAATAATCAGTTCAGGTTTATGCAGGATTGCTGCAATGAATTGGATCTTCTGCTGATTTCCTTTTGAGAGTTCTTCCACTCTTTTATTTTCATATTCCGGAACCTTAAACCGGTCCAGCCAATAAATAAGCTCTTTTTCAGCTTCTTTCTTGTCCATTCCTCTTAATCTTGCTAAATAAATAATTTGATTCTTTACTTTCATTTTAGGATAAAGTCCCCGTTCTTCAGGAAGATATCCCACATTATTGCTATTATGATAGCCAATTGACTGACCGTTCCAGGTAATCTTTCCTTCCGAGGCATCAAGCAAGCCAAGCATCATACGAAAAGTAGTTGTTTTGCCGGCTCCGTTAGCCCCAAGAAATCCGAACATTGATTTTTCAGGAATAGTCAGGGACAGTTTATCTACAGCCAAGTGTCCGCCAAAACGTTTTGTCACCTGATTAATATGTAATGTCATTAAGAAACCTCCTTCATCCTCTATCCATATTTTATACGATTCAATATGGAAATAGATTCATTTTTTTCACTTTTCCCTCCCCCTCTTTACTAGTTCGGACAGAATATGTAAGAATAAAAACAGTTCCATTAAATAAATATAAGGGGTTGGGAGAATGGCTGTTTACAAAATGACTGCATTTGATGAAAAGGGAAGCTTGCTTTTTGAGCACTCATTTGAAGCTGAACAAGATGAAGAGGCAAAAGAAATCGGGAAAAAGCGCTTTGATGAAGAGGGCTTGACTCAACGAACACACCGGCTCGTATCCCCACGGGGAAAACTGCTGCTATTTCATACCTGAACAGCAAAAAAGCCGGTGAGACCCATTTCTCACCGGCTTATCCCTTTACTGCCCTTTAAAGTTTGGTTTACGTTTTTCAACAAATGCTTTAATGCCTTCTTTGTGATCCTCAGTCTGCCGCATTCTCCATTGCGATTCCTGCTCAGACGCCAAAACGGCCTTTAACTCACTAACCTGATTGGACCGGAGAATTGACTTTGTCTCCATCATCGCTTTCAGTGGGCTCCTTTGAAATCCCGCAACTAATTTCCTTGCTTCCTCGAGCCCTTTATTCTCAGCCACCACTTTGTCGATTAAACCCAAAGCGTAGGCCTCCTGGCCATTCATTACTTCACCTTTCCAAATAAGCTGCATTGCTTTTTGGGCACCAATTCGTTCCTTTAAAAAGAAATGGCCTCCACCGTCCGGAACCAGGCCAATGCCGATAAAGTTCATCGCAATTTTGCTGCCTTCTTCTGCCACAATGAAATCTGTAGCAAGTGCAATACTGAACCCCAAACCAGCTGCCGCACCATGAATCGCGCTTACTGTAATCTTATCCATCGAATACAGCACCAGAGAGAGTTCTGAGATAATCTCCATAAAAGTTTGGAATTGGCCTTCACCTTCCATTGAAAGCATGGTTTTAATATCTCCGCCTGAACAAAAGCCCCGGCCTTCCCCTTTTAAAACCACCAGATAAATATCAGGATCCCGATTTAATTCCTTCAGTGTTTCTACCAGCTCTTCCATCATCTCCAGCTGGAGTGCATTTAGATTTTCAGGCCGGTTTAATGTTATCCACCCTGTTGTGCCCTCGATCTCCACCTTAATCGAATTATAATCTGTTTTAATTGCCACAATCTCATCCCCTTTAAATGAATGTTCATTCATTATTTCTAGATAAGATTGCCAAACTCCTGCAAAAAGATAAAATCTCTAAGTAAGCACAGACACCGTTTTATAAATTTTTCAGTTTTTTTGGAAAAATAGCATTAAGATAATCAATTTTTTTCTGTGTATAATCCATAAATCCATCATTATACGATTTGGGATCCTTTGGATTGGCAAAATGAGTTATTTTACCGGTTTCAGGGTCAATGAATTTACTTGCAGCACCGCAGCCTAATCCAATAATGGTTTGTACTTCTTCCATTATAATAATGTTATATAAGCTTTCTTCTCCAGGCTTTGCATAACCCACATTTTCTAAGTTGCCTAAAATGTTTTTCTGTCGGTAGAGATAATAAGGTACATATCCATGCTCCTTGTTCCACTTTTGCGCAAGATCCATCATTTTTTCTACTTCTGTCCGATCGGCAACTTTATATTTTTCACGGTTCAGCGTCATTTCAGAAGCTCGTTTAAAGGATAATGTATGAACCGTTACCGACTCAGGCATAAGCTTTTCCGTTTCATCCAATGAATGTTGAAGCTCAGGTACTCCTTCATTGGGCAGTCCAATGATTAAATCCATATTGATATTATTCATTCCATGCTGCCGCGATAAATGAAATTTATCTATGGTTTCCTGCACTGTATGATGCCGTCCAATCGCTTTTAACGTTTCATCTGTATAGGATTGAGGGTTGATCGAAATGCGGTCAATCTTCCACTTATTTAATACATCAAGCTTTTCAGGGGATATTGTATCCGGACGGCCTGCCTCAACCGTGACTTCTCTGACTTGTTTTACATCGGGGAAGGATTGATACATTTCCTCATATAAAGCATCCATTTCCTCAGCCGTAATAGCAGTTGGTGTTCCTCCGCCGAAATAAATGGTCGTAATTTTAACGCCTCTTTCTTTCAGCCAGCGTCCGGTTTCCTGAATCTCATAATGGAGGCCCGCTAAAAAGGCGGACACTTTTCCAAGCTTTCCTTGTATAGCAAATGCAGGGAACGTGCAATAAGCACACTTTGTAGGACAAAACGGAATGCCTATATAAATACTTACTTCATCCTGCAGATCATACAAATCTGGAATCATGGCAAGCTGACGATGAACAATTTCTTCCATTAAACTGATTTTCTCATCTGAGATCTGATAGTGAGCTTTAAGAAATGCTCTTGTTTCCTCGAGTGGTGTGTTTATCATCTGCTGTTTGTGCATCAGCTTGGTAGGGCGTATTCCTGTTAATACACCCCACTTTTGAGTGATTCCTGTATATTGCTGCAAGAGAGACAAGAACACATGAGAAACCACGTTTTTATTTTGTTTAAAGCTTTCTTTTTCCGTCTCTTCTAACCGGTAAACAGTTTCACGCTCTGCAGCAATTGCATGCTCGCGAGCTTCTGCCACAGCATGAATACTGTTCTCTTTTATCGTAACCTCAATATCAATAATAAACGCATCACGCAGCTCTTCATTGGAGACAGTCAGTGCAGTATCTTCATAAAATAAGTTTGCAATGTTTTGAAGTGTTCGTTGGTAACGCTGGTCATTCAGACCTCTGACAATAATATTCATACTTCTCACCTTTCTGGCATTCTTCACTTGTATAAGTTTACAAACGTTTACTGCCAAGGTCAATTAAGTGCAGCATTTTATGCCGATATTATTTCCAGTATGAGCAATACACCTCTTCAGATAGTTTTACTGAACTTATTTGCAGCAGGTTTCAAAAAAAAGCAGCCCGGCGAATTTCTTTAGCCGGACTGCTTTCTTAAAGCAAATTATTAGAAACTACTGCGTAGGACCTTGATTGTCCATTGCACCGTATAGTTCTTCTAATGGTTTCATGATTACTTTGTTTAATTCCTGAATCAGCATGCTCATGCGCTGCTCTGATTCCATTAATTTTGAAATGATTTCATGCTGCTGAACCAGCTGAGCTGTTTTTTGAGCCTGAGCAATTTCATCTTCAGAAATTTCTTCACCATTCATTTGTTTTTGCTGAAGACCAAGTTGAATGTCTCTGAAGTTCTCAAAGATACCTTTCGCGGACTCATCGCTGTTCACCGCATCGTACATTGCTTGTAATTGCGTGAACTCCTCGCTTTGGCGAATTGCACGCTCTAGTTCGTTTGCATGATCGTACAGATTTACTGACAATCGGAAAACCTCCTTTTTAATCACACTTACCCTCTTCCCCGATGAATAAGTGCTCAAACATGATTTTTAGTTATTTTGTCTCATCTTAATAAAAGAACGATCAAACCCTGGAATAGTCCAATGATTCCGCCGAGGACTGCACCAAGATAGGTAATCATTTTAAATTCTCTTCTGGAAATACCCAGTATCAAATCCTCAAGCCTCGAAACTTCAAATGAATCAACCTGTTCCCGTACAATTTCCTGCAGCTGCATTTTTGACAGCAGCTGCTCCAGCTTATCAGCGAGCATCTCTTTTGCAACTTCTACCAGCTTGGGAATAAGCCGGTCAACCGCAGCTTCTCTTAATGGTGATACTGCATGTCCCAAAGGACGTGTAAGCCAGTTTTTTAAATCGATGCGTTCCTTCATGAAACCTTGCAGCCTTACAATAAGGTCCTGGTCAGTTACTACGGAAAAAGCACGATCCCACTGCCAGTCTTTTACATTTTCCCATTCCTTACGCAAAACCTGTTCGAGTATATCATGTGTGCCTTTATGTTTCAAAAACTTTATAATTTCAGGCTGTACTTTATCTGTTAATGATGTATTTCCCATAACCATTTGTATCATGCTTCCTAATGTGCCACGCGTCTTGAAAAAATCCTCAATCATGACCCGAATCCGTTCTTTTCCTTCATAAGAAGAAAAGTAATCCACGCCTTTTGACAGGATATAATCCGTTACGACTTCAACCTTGCCATCCAGCCTCACAATCCATCTCTCAGGCAGGGTTTCACGGATCGTCTGGGTCTTGTAGCGCTCTTTAACCGTTTCATATTGCGATTCAATCCAGTTATCCATAGACTTTTCCACGTAAGGAACCGGCGACTCTATTTCAAAGCGGTTAAGCCAGACTTGTACAGGTTTTTCTGAAGTAAAAACCCGGTCACTTTCCTGCTGAAGCCACGAAGTCAGCGCTTTTTCATATTTTTCATTTAAAAAGCGCTCCTTCAGGCTTTGTGCAGTAAGCAAATGATTAACAACCATCATTCCCAGCTGCTTTGCCAATTCATCTCTTCTTCTTGGAATTAAACCAGGTGTAAAGGGCACCCGCCATTTTCCCAGGTATATTGCTTTATAAGGTCTGAAAAGCATTTTGATTGCGATTGAGTTTGTAAAACCACCTATCCCAGCGCCAATTATAATCATGATGATCAACATCAAAAGTGTATCCATAACTATTCACCTTCCACTAAACATTCCTATTTTATCTTTACCAAATTCAGTATAGCAGAAAGGCCAATAATGGGAAGCAATAGGTTTAATTGGCCTGTTCTTTAATTAGAGTTCTTTCTTCTCCTATAAACATAAAGATATGTTTGATGAGCAAAACGTATGCTGCTGCCGCATGGTATACTACCGTTAAACACATATACATAATGGAGGTATTTAGTATGATTCAGCATTTTCATTACCAATCCATGTTTGAAAATAAACAATTACCGGGATGGTTAATTTCCTTTACTTATGAAGGCCAAAGGATATCAGGCATTTATCATAAGACAGGAAATATCGAATGGACTTCGCCCCCTTTATTTCGTGATCAGGAAGCCGAAGAAAACGTAAAAAAACAGCTGCATGATCTGATGCTTTACCATGTTTATGATCAGGCATAGCATCCTTTTCATAACAGCCGTATAGCTTTTTGCTTCTATACACATAGTAAGCATCAGGGGGTGTAGAGATGAGCAAACCATCTTTTTTGCCGGATTCATGTCAGGAAGGCCGTGACAAAGTCTGTATGGACATTGACCGCTTTATTAATGAAGGAATGGCCGGAGGCACGGTGCATCGCTTCCATCATACTCCGAACATTGAAGAAGCAAGAGATCTTGAGCAGGAAACACCACCAAACGGATCCTGATCCGTCAGAAAAGCGGCCATTAAAAACGGCCGCTTTTTTGTATCCTCCTTTTCAATCCTGTGTTTCTTTTATACAATGAGTTCATTACCTATAAGGATGATGTCCATGTCTGTCATACAAAAATTATTAAAACAATATCCAAATGCACGGCAAATCAATTCTTTAAAAGACAATGAGTACGATCAATATCAATGGTACAGGGATGCATCGGATGAGCTGATCGCTTTTCCAGCGGCTGAGCTGTCCAGTAAAGAAGCAGGTCTGCTGGAACTGATGCTTGAACCGGCGGCAGCTCCTCTTTACCAACACTCAAATGAATGGGAACGTTATTTGTTTGGAGATAACACCACTTGCCCACTGCCGGAAGGGACAGCGTTCAGGCTTGTATTATTTTCCTTTGGCAAGGCTCCGGTTTTTCCTGAGGAAGGTCACCCGCTTCAATTTGTTTTCGCAGATGATTCAACCATTGTCCAGCGTGATGAATTAAATGGATATGTTGTCGAACTCCAAACAGCCAATACACTATCCCTTGAAGAACTTTCATCCGCATCTCAGGCCCTTGAAACGGATATAGATGTCAGCACATATTTTTTTGCAGGGTCTTTTCACGAAGCGAACCAGGCAACTAAGGAGCAGCTGCTAATGGAACACGCCTGGTATAATCAGCATAAATCGTATATACAGCGACAAAAAGTGTCAACGACACAGTCCATCATTCCATTATTAATTCTCGACCGGTTTACAGATATGGAAAAACAGTCACAGTTTTCAATTATCAACAATGCATTTGATGGCGATCCTGAGCTAGCCACCGTAATCCGCACGCTGGTTGAAAATTTATCCAACGTAAGCAGCACGGCAAAGCTTCTGTATCTGCATCGCAACAGTTTGCAATACCGGCTGGATAAGTTCTCAGAACGGACCGGGATTGATTTAAAATCCTTTCATGGAAGTATGACAGCGTATCTCGCAAGTCTTCAATGGGATTCAGACAAAAAAAGTCGAAGCTAAAACCAGATGCAGGAATGCCCGTCACCTTGACGAAAGGCATTCCTTTTTTTTGTGCACATTTGCCATTGGAAAGGCTTTCATTTATCTGTAATATTATTTTCAGAACGAAGTACATATTGGAGGAATGACACAATGGCTGAATTAAAATTAAATAACATTTACAAAGTATACGAAAAAGACGTTACAGCAGTATCTGATTTTAATCTTCATATCAAGGATAAAGAATTCATCGTATTTGTAGGTCCTTCCGGCTGTGGGAAATCAACAACTCTTCGAATGATTGCAGGACTTGAGGAAATTTCAAAAGGCGACTTTTACATCGGTGAAGAACGCGTAAATGATAAAGCTCCTAAAGACCGCGATATCGCAATGGTATTCCAAAACTATGCTTTATACCCTCATATGAGCGTGTATGATAATATGGCATTTGGTTTGAAACTACGTAAGTTTGATAAAGCTGAAATCGAAAAACGCGTGAAAAACGCAGCCAGAATTCTTGGGCTTGAAGCGCTTTTAGACCGTAAACCAAAAGCTCTTTCAGGTGGTCAGCGTCAGCGTGTTGCTCTTGGACGTGCAATTGTCCGTGATGCTAAAGTATTCTTAATGGATGAGCCTTTATCAAATCTTGATGCTAAACTTCGTGTTCAAATGCGTGCTGAAATTGCCAAACTGCATCAGCGTCTTCAAACGACTACGATTTATGTAACGCATGACCAGACTGAAGCGATGACAATGGCTACCCGTATCGTTGTTATGAAAGACGGAGTTATCCAGCAGGTAGGGTCTCCTAAAGAAGTATACGATAACCCTGAAAACGTATTCGTTGGCGGATTTATCGGGTCGCCGGCAATGAACTTCTTCAGCGGTTCACTAACAGAGCAAGGCTTTGACGTAAAGGGCCAGGTGCTGTCTGTACCTGAAGGCAAGATGAAAAAATTGCGTGCACAAGGCTATGTTGGAAAAGATATCATTCTTGGCGTGCGCCCTGAAGATATTCACGATGAGCCACTGTTTATTGAAGCGGCAGCTGGATCAAAATTCCTGGCAAATATCGAAGTTTCAGAACTTACCGGTGCTGAGCTTATGTTATATTCCAAAATCGGAGAACAAGACTTTGTTGCCCGTGTAGATGCAAGATCTGATATCCATGCAGGTCAAAAGGTTGAACTTGCATTTGATATGAACAAGTGTCATTTCTTTGATGCTGAAACTGAACAGCGTATTCGCTAATTACTGTTGGTTACCCCCTTATAACCATATAAAACAAGGCGGACTCAAATGAGTCCGCCTTGTTTCATTTTACCAGTCAGCATTTGTTATACTCTATCCAGGTTGACCATATTAATGGGCTGAATCCATTGATCATATTGATCTTCCGTTACATAACCGGTTTCGATAGCTGCTTCCTTGAGCGTTAATTCTTTTTCAAAAGCAAACTTGGCAATTTGAGCTGCTTTCTCATAACCAATATGAGGATTTAAAGCTGTAACAAGCATTAGTGAACGATCCACATGCCCTGCAATAACATCCTTATTAGGTTCGATTCCAACTGCACATTTATCATTAAATGCTTTCATGCTGTCTCCAAGCAGCCGGACAGATTGCAAAAAGTTATAAATGATCACCGGCTTAAATACATTCAGTTCAAAATTCCCCTGGCTTGCAGCAAATCCGATTGCCGCATCATTCCCCATAACCTGTGCAGCAACCATCGTTAACGCTTCACTTTGGGTTGGATTCACCTTGCCAGGCATAATTGAGCTGCCCGGCTCGTTCGCCGGAATGGTGATTTCTCCAATGCCGCTTCTCGGTCCGCTGGCCAGCCATCTGACATCATTTCCTATTTTCATTAGATCAGCAGCTAACGCTTTAAGAGCTCCATGTACGTGAACCATATCATCATGGCTGGTTAATGCATGAAACTTATTGTCTGAAGAATAGAAAGGAAACCCTGTTTGCAGCACAAGCTGCTTTGCAACACGGTCGCCAAACTCCGGATGTGCGTTGATTCCGGTGCCGACTGCAGTTCCCCCAATCGCCAGGGATAAAATATGCTTGCTTGCTTCCTGAATCATACTCCGCGACTTTTGAAGCATTGCACGCCACCCGCTGATTTCCTGGCCAAGCGTAAGCGGTGTAGCATCCTGTAAATGGGTACGGCCAATTTTAATTATTTCCTTAAAGGCCTCTTCTTTTTCAAAAAAGGTTTCTGTTAATAGTTTTAAATTAGGGATTAAGTTTTTGCATAGTGCTTTGTAAGCTGCAATATGCATAGCAGTTGGAAATGTATCATTAGAGCTTTGAGACATATTAACATCGTCGTTCGGATGAACCTGTTCATCGATCGACTGTTCCTGCAAAAATAAATTTGCTCGATGGGCCACTACTTCATTCACATTCATGTTCGACTGCGTACCGCTGCCTGTCTGCCATACAACAAGTGGAAAATGTTCATCAAGCTTGCCATCAATAATTTCATTACAGGCTTTTGAAATGGCATCACGTTTATGTACCGATAATTTTCCTAAATCAAAATTCACCATAGCAGCTGCTTTTTTAAGTTCTGCAAATGAATACGTTATTTCAAGCGGCATTTGTTCTATGCCAATTGGAAAGTTTTGTTTACTTCGTTGTGTTTGGGCACCCCAGTTTTTGCTTGCAGGAACTTGAATCTCTCCTAACGAATCCTTTTCAATACGAAAATCCATTGTTCATCTCCCCCTTACAAACGTTTTCACTCTTTCATTGTATCATTTTCCCAAAAGAAGCTCACTTCATAGCCTTGAGGGAGAAACCTTTTCGATTTAATCAAGATCAGCTACACTTATAACAGTGAGGATTTTAACGAAAGGAGGATTAACATGAAAATTGCTATATTTGGTGCAACGGGCCGGGTAGGAAGTGTAATCGCTGAACTGGCACTTAAAGACGGGCACAGCGTCCGCGCACTGTTTCGAAGTCAAACAGATCTTAAGCATAAACACTTACATATCCACTACGGGGATGTTTCCAATAAAGCGGATATTTATAAAACCATAAAAGGCTGCGACGCCGTAATCAGCGCACTGGGCACCGACAAAAATGATGCTCTTACAAAATCAATGATTCATATCCTGCCCGCTATGCGGAAAGAATCCATAACAAAAATCATCACCATCGGCACAGCAGGCATACTGGACTCAAAAAGAGATCCTGGCAAGCTTCGTTTTCATTCAACAGAATCAAACCGTAGATTAAGTACTGCGGCAGAAGACCATTGCCGCGCATATTTAATGCTGAAGCAGTCATCAATGGACTGGACAATCGTCTGTCCAACCTATTTGCCGGACGGCGAACGCATCGGAAAATACCGTACAGAAATCAACACATTGCCAGACAGCCCATCAAGCATTTCCATGTACGATACAGGCGATTTCGCATACTCTCTTTTACAGTCAGATCAATACTTGAAAAAAAGAGTTGGAATTACTTATTAGTTTTCATTTGCTGTTTTGCTGGAGATAGGAGATTAGCTGCGTTTACAGCCATGGGTATGAGCATTCAATTAGGGGATTTTCCTGATTGGATGCTTTTTTGTGCCGGCTATGGTCAAATTCAGAGACAAAGGCAGGGCGGGAGCATGAACCTCTAGCAGGAGATATGCTGGGCGGGAGCGCGAACTCTGGCGGGAGCATTATATCGATCTCCTTTTCCAAAATATCGATCACTTTTCCGCGTTTATCGTACTTCTTTCCGGATTTATCTCTCATCTTTTCTCTTTTATCGATCAAATCGGCTTTTTCCTCCATTTTATCTCACATCTATCACCGTTTATCGATCATCTGAAGCATTATATCGATCATCATTTCAATTATATCGATCAAACTTCCAGCCCTCCTCCCACCTCTCCACTTCTCTCCCACAAAAAAACCAACTCTAAAAAAAGAGTTGGTCCAGAATTTATCCTGCCTGCTTATTTCCCTGCTGCAATTTATACATCTGATAATACTTGCCACGAAGGGCCATAAGGTCATCGTGTGATCCCTTTTCGACGATCGCTCCGCGGTCTAATACAAGAATCTGGTCGGCATTTTTGATCGTTGACAACCGGTGAGCAATGATAAAAGTAGTTCTGCCGGTCTTTAAAGTGTCCATGGCTTCCTGAATGATCGCTTCAGTTTCCGTGTCTACACTAGAGGTAGCTTCATCCAGAATCAACACGGCTGGATCAAAGGCAAGCGCACGTGCAAACGAAATTAATTGCCGCTGCCCGGAAGAAAGCGTGCTCCCCTTTTCAATTACAGGCTCATCAATACCTTTCTCAAGATGTTTGAGTACACGATCTGCTCCTACCGCTTTTAGTGACTCCTCAATTTTCTCCCGTGAGACGCGTGGATCATTAAGAGAAACATTGGAGGCAATAGTCCCTGTGAACAGGTAGGGATCCTGGAGCACAATTCCCATATGATCACGAATTGTCTGACGGGGCAGAGTTTTAATGTCCTGATCATCAATTTGAATGGACCCTTTTTGGCAGTCATAGAAGCGGAACAATAAATTCATAATGGAACTTTTTCCTGAACCTGTATGTCCCACCAAACCGATTGTTTCTCCTGGCTTTGCTTCAAAGGATAAGTTTTTTAAAACATAATCGTCCTTTTTATAGGCAAAGGAAACTTGATCAAATACTACATGCCCCTTGTAACGGGGGGTTTTGTCATTCTTAACATCTTCACCTTCTTCATCGAGCAAGCTAAAGACCCGTTCACCTGCTACCAGCGCGATCTCTAAATTTGCCAATTGATTTACAATCCCCGTTACCGGCTGGAACATTCGTGTAATGTAATCCACAAATGCATACAGGATCCCTACTGTCACGACAGATTCTCCCCCTACAGCACTGCTTCCAAAATACCAAATGAAGGTAACAAAAGTGATGTTTCTCAAAATCGCAACCAGATTGTGCGACATAAATGAATTTAAATTGAGCAGTTTGTTTTGATAGCGAAAGTGAGTGTTATTCATAACCTCAAATTCATCCTGCGTCTTCTTTTCACGTTGGAATGCTTGAATAATGGTCATTCCCTGGATAGATTCATTAATGGAAGCATTGATTTCACTTACTTTTGACCGTACTACATGATTGTATTTAGAAGCATATTTTCGGTAGATGGTCATCCAAATATACAATATCGGCAAAAGAATTAAACAGATTGCTGCAAGCTTTGGATCCAAAATAAACAGCGCTACAAATATCCCTGTAATGTATACACCACTGTAGAAAAATTGAGATAGCACCTGAACATACAATTCCCTGATTGCTTCAGTATCGTTCGTGATCCTTGCCACTACTTTTCCAGCAGGCAGATTATCAAAATAGTGAATCGGCAGACGTTGGATATGACCGAATACATCTGTACGCATTTTTTGTATAATACGGTTTGCTGAACGCTGAAGCTGATAATCCTGTCCAAAATGGAAAATAGCCGCAACAACTGTTAAAGCAAAATACAAAATGACGAGCTGAATAATCCTTGGAATTTCGGGCTTGTAAAATGCCATAATTTGCGATCCAGATAGTTCCAATGCATCGTATGAACGTTCTCCATCTTTTGAGGAGAATATCAGCTTTCCATCTTTAAAGGAGCGTTCCCCATCGGCTGTAACTTTGTCATCGACAAAGAAAAAACGCAATCCGATTTGGAATATATGTGCCTCTTCTCCTCCTGCTTCATCCGGCAGAAGATAGTCCCCCCGTTTATAAAAGGTATTATTATAAGCGACAGCGTCCTTCGTTTCTCCCGTTTCATACCATGTTTGTTCGATCCCTAAAATATGATCATCAATCATTTTCTTAGCAATAAAAGGTCCAATAAGCTCTGCACCAACGGATACTGTCAGCATTAAAAGAGCGATAATAATGGTCTTTTTAAATAACAAAGCATAGTGATATAATCGTTTTCCTACACTCATGAGCTCACCTCCTCAAGAAGCGAACCCTCTATCTGCTGACGCTGAAACTGTTCATAATACCAGCCTTTCTTCGCAAGCAATTGATGATGTGTTCCTTCTTCTGTTACGCGACCCTCTTCCAGCACAATGATCCAGTCGGCATGTTCAACTGCTGACAGGCGGTGTGTGGTGATGATCGTTGTTTTTCCTTTGCGTTCGTTTCGAATATTTTCCAGAATACTTGATTCGGTTTTTGCGTCAACTGCAGATAATGAATCATCCAGTATAAGTACTGATGGGTCCTTTATCACGGCGCGTGCAATCGATATTCGCTGTTTTTGTCCACCTGACAGGGCAACACCTTTTTCACCAACAAGCGTTTCTAATCCTTCTGGAAGCATCTTCAGGTCGTTTTCAAAATGAGCCATTTTAACAGCGCGAAGAATATCTTCCTTTTTCGCATTTTCTGCTCCAAATAAAATATTTTCCTGAATGCTTCTTGAAAATAAAACGTGATCCTGTGGCACATAGCCAAACCAGGAACGCACATGATCTTTTTCCTGCTGATCAATCGGAGCGCTGCCCAGTAAAATTGAACCCTCTCCCATTGGATATTCTTTTAGCAATTGTTTTATAAGCGTTGTTTTTCCGCTCCCTGTTTTTCCTACAACACCCAGCGTCTGCCCTTGTTTCAGGCTGAGGTTTACAGCATCCAAATTTTTCACATTAGAAGATGGATACTGAAATCCGCTGTGGTCAAAAAAGATTTCGTTCACGCTCTCAGTGTTGATCGGGGTGGTAACATCCACTACGTCTTCTTTATAACCGAGCGTTTCATTGACTCTGTCCATCGAAGCATTTCCACGCTGCATAATGTTTATTAATTCACCTACTGCAAACATAGGCCAAATTAACATGCCCAAATAAACATTAAAAGCAACCAGCTCTCCAAGAGTAATCGTTTGATTGAAAACAAGGAACGAACCATAACCAAGTCCAATCATATAACTGATCCCTGTTAGAATTTTTGTTAAGGGATTAAATAATGCGTCAATTAATGCGACTTTCATGTTTTTATGAAACACATCTTCAGTATCGTTATAGAACTGCTTTTGATCCGCCTGTTCTTGTACATAAGCCCTTATAACCCGCACTCCAGCAACGGATTCTAATACACGGTCATTTAAATCGCCAAAAGCATCCTGAGCACTTGTATAGCGCTCGTGAATTCTTTTTCCAAGCAGCTGCATCACTACAGCTAATATTGGAAGCGGCAAAATAGCAGCCAGCGTTAGTTCCCAGGAGACCACAATTCCCATGGTAACTAAAATTGTTAACATATAGGCGGTGGAATCAATTAACGTCAGCACCCCGAAACCTGCTGTTACTGACACTGCTTTAAGATCATTTGTTGATCTGGCCATTAAATCGCCCGTTCTGTTGCGCTCATAAAATGTCGGTGTCATTCGGAGCAGATGACCCATGAACATGGATCGCAGCCGCCTTTCAATTTCATTTGCGCCGCTAAACAAGAGATATTGCCACACATAATTAATTAGATAAGACGCCACAGCGATCCCCAGCAGGATCAGCACGTATTGCACCAATAAATTTGAAGTTAATTCGCCTTGGAAAATATCATCAATCGCCAGACCTACTAAGAGCGGCGGGATGACTTCCACCACATTTGCAATCAGCAGGAGAACAATCGCGATGGTGTATCGCTTCCAATGCTGTTTAAAAAACCATTTCAGCTTAAAAAATATATCGAACATTTATATCTGCCTCCCTTCAATCCGATGCGGTGAGCTACCCAGATTCCAGCTCCACCGTTTTTACTGCCTTCCACTTAATAATGTTCATCATTTTACTTCCTCCTTTAATTATTGTTGATGCTCAGGATTCCTGGCATCATTTATGAAAACAGGCTGTACCTGTAGTCACTGCAGCTTAAAACACTTGTAAGTTCCTTAAATTGAACAAAAAAAAGCATACTGGGCCGCAAAAGCACACAGTATGCTTCCGTCAAAAAAGGCACAGACTACGATACGCAGCCCATGCCTTCAACATGACAGTTCATAAATTTCAACATAAAAATGAAATGTTTTCTGTTAAGTAAGAGGTTGCCGCTGCGTGTTATTAAGTTGGTTAAAACGATTTTTGGAAACAGCAATTAAGTTTTTCATGACACGCAACTCCCTTCTTTAAGTGTTTTAAAATTTGTCCATTGTTTGAACATACTTAGATTATCCTACCAATTCAACGCTGTCAATCATTTTTTAGTTTTTTCTAACAATTCCTCAGTAAGTATTAGCAACAATTCAAAATAACGCAGCTTCCCCATAAATTTAAATGAGTGTGTTTGATTTATCTATTATTGGGGAACATATTAATAACCGATTTAAGTTTGATTCTTATTTTGGAACTCAGTAAAGGGGTGAATGAAATGTTAAGAACTATCCTCATGATTATTGGTGCTATCGTTGTAATCTTTTTCTTAATTAACCTTATCGGTTAATAACTATTCCCTTTTTTTGTGGATAAACGATTACCGAAATTATATTTTACTTAAGCACATACTATTCCGTTCATAACATAATTAAAAAGCCTAATTTTAGGCTTTTTTTTATTGTCCATACTTTCTCCTGACAATTTTCAGACCTATTTACTATTATCGGAATATTCAATACAATGTAAGGGTAATTAAAACTTAAATTGGTTAAAGGAGCTGAAATTAATGTATAAAAACATTCTTGTCGCTTTTGACCACACCCACAGCAGCCAAAATGCTTTAGAAACCGCAGTAGATATTTTATCGCTTCATCCTGCTGCAGAATTGACCATTACGCATGTTTCCACTGAAAAACATTCAAAGGATACAACGATTTATAGCAACGCAAGAGAAGCAGCACCGATTATGACCCCCGGAATTGATAAAATGAGCACTCCGTATATGCGGCCATCTCCGCCTAATCAAACTTCTGTTACAGCTCATCGTTTAACAGAGGAACTTGATGACGCATTGCAAATGGCAAAAAAAAGCCTTGATGCCAGAGGAATCGAATCAGGATTTTATCCACTGACCGGCTCCCCTGCTGAAACGATTGTCGAATATGCTTCCTATAATAAAGTGGATTTAATTATTGTAGGATGCACAGAAAAAAACAGCTTTCAAAAATGGTTTTTAGGCAGTGTCAGTGAAAAAATAGTGCAGGAAGCCCCGTGTCATGTTCTAGTAGTAAAATAATACAAGCTTTGAGGGTCCTATTTGCGAATAAACACGCTAAATCCTCCTTCATCCCAATTTATCGGTTATAATAAAAGATAAGTATGGATCATTAAAGGATGATGGAATGTGGCTAGACAGCGCAAAATGGATATGAACGAGCTATTGAAAGCAACAGAAGAACTCCTGCTTGAAAAAGGTTATGAGGGTTTTCATTTTAAAGCATTATCAGAAAAATTAGATGTAGCAAGAAGTACAATATATGAATACTACAGCAATAAAGATGAATTGATAACGGATTATATGAGGCTGTTAATGACGGAGGTTATGGAAAAGGTAAAAGCCATACAAACACAGCCGTCTTCCTTTCAAATGCTTAAAGAACTGCTGACCTTATTTATGGAGTATTCTCAGGTCTACGATATGATCAAAATGCGGCCCGCTTTAAATAAAAGCAAATCCCCAACGGTCATAAAGGATTTAAATGAATTAGACAGCCATTCACAGGAATTATTTAAGATCTTAACGATCGAAATTGAAAATGCTAAAAAAGAAGGCTCAATCCGTCAGGATCTGTCCTCGCAGCTTGTTGCAAGTATTTTCTTTAATACAGTATTAATTCCCAATATGGAGCGGGTGCCTGCTAAACAGTGGTCAGAAATGATTTTCAGCTTGATTGAACATGGAATAGCCGTAAAAAAATGACGCAGTGATCCCTGATAAATAAATTTCAGGGATTTTTATCTCCTGCACATAGAAAAAACCGTTCCCCATTAAGGAGAACGGTTTTTTCAGGATTCCTTCTTATCTTTTGAATCCTCTTCCATTATAGAGTTTAATCCTTTTTTAAATTCATGTAGTGTAAGTCCTGCGGTTCTTCCCAGCTGCGGCAGCTTGGAGGGACCAAAAACGATCAGTGCAACAAAAAGAATTATGACGATTTCACCAAAACCAAGATTCATCAATCGCCGCCCCTTTTCTATCAGATGAATTCAGTATACCTCCATCTAAAAGAAATTCATATTGAGAAAATGTTCATTTGGTGAACATTCGTTATCCCTCACCGCGTTGTTCTTTAATTTTTCTTTTCTTTTCTGATTCAGATACATATAGTGCAACTGCAGCGTCCCCGGAAATATTGATCGCCGTTCTGCACATATCAAGCAGGCGGTCAATTCCTAAAATAAGACCAATGCCGGCTACCGGGAGTCCAACTGAATTCAGTACCATTGCCAGTAATATTAATCCTACGCCTGGTACCCCTGCAGTCCCAATACTGGCTAGAACGGCTGTCATAACAACGGTCAGCAGTTCAACAAAGGTTAAATCAACTGCATATACCTGAGCAATAAAGATTGTGGCTACACCCTGCATAATGGCCGTGCCGTCCATATTGATTGTTGCTCCCAGAGGCTGAACAAAAGAACTGGATGCTTTTGATACATTTAAATTCTTTTGAGCCGTTTCCATTGAAATTGGCAGCGTAGCATTACTGCTGGACGTACTAAAACCTACTGTCATGGCTGGAAAGAAACCTTTGTAAAACCAGATGGGGCTCTTTTTAGCCAAAAACAAAATGATGCTGCCGTAAGTTACGACGGCATGAACAACCAGGGCCAATAGTACAACGAGTACATACATTAGTATACTTTGAAGAGATTCAAAACCAGCTTCTCCAAGGGCAGAAGCAATCAATCCAAATGTACCGTATGGAGCAAATTTCATCACTACCCCAACCAGGTACATCATAATGTCATTCCCCTGCTCGAATAGCTTATAGACCCCTTTAGTTTTTTCTTTAAGAACTGTTAAAGCCAGTCCGATAAAAATAGAGAATGCAATAATCTGAAGCATATTCCCTTCGGCTAAAGCTGCCACTGGATTTGTTGGAATAATATTCAGAAGTGTTTCTGCAACAGATGGGGTCTCTTCTTCATTAAACGAAGCCGCTTGTCTTTCCTCTTCAGAAAAAGGAGAGTTTGAACCGGGCTGAATAACAGCAGCCAAGAATAAGCCGATCGTGATTGCAATGGCAGTCGTAATAAGAAAAGTAGCAATTGTTTTGATTCCCATCCGCCCAAGTTTTTTTGTGTCACCCAATCCTGCAACTCCAAGAACGAGTGAGAAGAATACAATAGGCACTACGAGCATATTAATTAAGCTAAGAAAAATTTCTCCAAGAGGTGAAAAGAAATATTTATCTAAAGTGGAAAATAAATCAGGCGCTAAAACATTTAATGATAGCCCAACGATAATACCAAGCACCAGAGCTATCAGAATCTTTGCCGTTAAGTTCAATTTCATAAAACTTCCTCCAATCATGTACGTTCCTTTTAATATGTATTAATTGTATTTTTAAAACTTTTGCTATAATCAATTTAATGCCTAGCCCGAAGAATATCAATCTCAATTAGGTAAATCTCATAAAAATGCATAAATTGAATGACGTATGGGTATAGATAACTATAACATCAATCAGAAAGGGATCTGCGATATGGCTAATAAAACAGTTTATTTTATATCATCTAACCACGAACGCAGTCTAATTGCTGAAGGGTGGGCATCACGGCTTAATGCAAAAAACATTACGTTTCGCAGTGCCGGTTGGGAAAGCGCACGAGTGAATTCTTTCTCTATCGAAGCCATGAAGGAAATTTGCATTGATCTATCAACCATTAAACCTCATCATTTAAATATAGAAGAATTGGAAAATGCCGATATGATTATTTTAATACAGGATTTTGATAAAGATGAAAGAATCTACCTTTCCCCTACTATTGCAAAAAAGATTTTAAACTGGAATATCATTAACCCGGAAAAAAGATCCAGTAACCCTTCAGAAACCTGGCTGCTGTTTCAGGAAATTTGCGACGATATCGCCCTTAGAATTCGTGATCTTGGAAAAAGTTTTTCTTCCCCACTTTAAGCTCATTTAGCTGATATAGCTGATTGGGCTATTTTTTTTATTCTTTTTTGAGGACAGCCCGAACAGGACTGCCATCAGCCCCCTCCAGTTTTAGGGGAAGCGAAATGAGTTCGTACAATCCCGTATCAACATGATCCAGGACAATTCCTTCTAAAATCAAAATATCGTGTTCTAAGAGCTCGTGATGAATATCAAGCTCCTTACTGTTAATTGGATCAACAGAAGGCAGATCCACTCCTATCAGCAAAATCCCTTTATCGGCAAGAATTTTTGGCAATTCTCTATCCATAGTAGGAATGCTTTTTGGAAACTCCTGCCGATCTTTCCAATAGGTTGTTTTAAACAGGACTGATGTTACCCCTTCATGCAAAAAAGGAATGACATCGCTTGCCTGTATCTTCGATTTGTTTAAGCAATCAACCACTACAGCTTTAGAAATATACCGGTCCAGAGAAAGCTCATCAACTTTTTTCCCATCATTGTCAAAATGAAACGGTGCATCAATGTGCGTGCCAACATGAGTGCTTGTTTCAACCTTGCCTACATTAACAGATCCGCTTTCTTCTTTTGTCCACGAAACCTCATAATGAAATGGCGTATCTCCGGGCCAGGCGGGTGTTTGATTGGAAAGCGGCATGGATATATCAATAATTTTTGACATCCTTTTCCTCCTAAGCTATGACATTACGGGTATTTTGAAAACGCTCATACTCTTTGTCTTTCATTATTTTCTTCAGAATCATAACTGCATCAAAAATATCGGCATAACTCGTATACAGAGCAGCTGGTGCAAGCCGTATCAGATTGGGCGCTCTAAAATCAGGTATCACGTTATAGTGTTTCAACGCTTTGCAAATGCTTGCTGCAGAAGGATGCTCAAGTGCGATATGTCCCCCTCTTTCGTTCAGAGATTTTGGAGTAACCAGTTTTAGTCCATAAGAGGGTACGTGTTCCTCCAGCAGTTCTATTAAATAATCAGTCTGCTTAAGTGATTTTTTCCTGATTCCCTCAATTCCCGCTTCCTCAAACATAGACAGGCTTCCCAGTAATGGTGCACTTGATAAAATATGCGGTGTTCCAATTTGATACGCTCCAGCCCCGTTTGAAGGAGTAAAGGCATGATCCATATCGAATTGTTTTTCTTTTTCAGAACCGAACCAGCCTTTGAGTCCAGGCATTTTGCCATGATGGCGTTCGTGAACGTAGAGCCCGCCCGTCCCTCCTGGTCCGCTGTTAACATATTTATAATTGCACCAGACAGCAAAATCGACACCCCAATTATGGAGCTCATGCGGCACAGCACCGATTGAATGTGCTAAATCAAATCCTACAATAATATCTTTCTTATGAGCAAATTCAACGATTTCTTTCATCGGCAGCAATTGACCGCTCCGGTACAATACGGATGGCAATAAAATCAGACCAACATCTTCTGTGATGGCCTTTTTGATCTCACATAGTTCCAGCGTCTGCCCATCATGTGAAATAACTTTTTTTAAGTGCAGTGCCGGATCAAAGCCTTTTAATTCAAGCTGACTCTGTACTGCATAAATGTCAGAAGGAAAATTAAGCTCATCTGCTAAAATAGCCGGCTTTGACTGTGCAGGCTGATAAAAACTGGCAATCATTTGGTGAAGATTTGTTGTAATAGACCCTGTAACGATCACTTCACTTTTTTTTGCCCCCACCAGATGTGCCGATTGCACGCCAAGTGTTTCAGACAGCGTAAACCATGGATTTTCTCCTTCTGTCCAACCATCAATTCCGTGTATTTTCCAACTATTCAGTAAATCAAGTGTGGACTTCTCCGCTCTTTTAGAAAGCAGTCCCAGCGAGTTGCCGTCTAAATAGATCTGGCCCTCCTGAAGGTAAAATTCATTTCTGAACGGCTGCAATTTATCTTGTTTGTCCAGAAGTACAGCCTTTTCGCGCATAAGCTTCATCCCCTTTTACTCACGGCTCAATGGTATTTTTAAACTTCAGCAATTATAAGGCAAGATGAATTATCAATCCTGCCTGTTTATCTATGGTATCATCATATCGTAAATGTTAACAGGATTCGATAAAGGGAATGACAGGGGGACTGCTTATGAAAAAGCACAGCAGCTTAATATTTATTCGAGTTTTGCTTGCTATGTTGCTTATCCCCTTTCTTATAGCAGAGCCGCTGCTCGCTAAAGCAGTAATTTACACATTGCCCCTATTGGGTTTACTGGCATTTATATTTGAAATAAAACATCATCACTCTGCTGAACATAAATACAATACCTACATATTAATTACCTCTTTGTATTTAATCGGCATGATGAGTGAGAGTGACTTGACGAGGTCTGCGATGATCGCAGGATTAGTTTTTTCTTTATACTACACTTTATTTAATCCTAACTAGCAGGAGGTACACAAAATGCAACGAGTAGCGTTAACAGAGGAATTACATTTTTCCAGAATTATACACGGTATGATGCGTCTGTCTGAATGGAATATGACCAAGGAAGAAAGACTTTCATTTATTGAACAGGTAATGGAATTGGAAATTACTACATTTGACCACGCAGACATCTACGGGAAATACCAGTGTGAGGAACTGTTTGGTGAGGCGGTTTCCCTTAAGCCTTCTATCCGTGAAAAAATGGAGATTATTACAAAGTGCGGCATTGTGCTGGAAGCGCCTAATCGCCCTTCACATAGAAGCCATCATTATGATACGAGCAAAAAACACATTGTGACTTCCGTTGAACAATCGCTAAAAAACCTGCATACAGATTACATCGATCTTCTATTGATTCACCGCCCCGATCCTTTAATGAACCCTGAGGAAGTGGCAGAAGCGTTTGATCAGCTAGTTAACGAAGGAAAAGTCCGGCATTTTGGCGTATCAAACTTTAAAAGAAGCCAATTAAAAATGCTGGAAACGTATGTATCACAGCCTCTTATTACGAATCAGATTGAGCTTAATCCATATAATTTAGAGAATTTTGAGGATGGGACTCTTGACCTTTCACTTGAAATGCAGGCTCCCCCAATGGCCTGGTCACCACTTGCAGGCGGTGAATTATTTAATGGAGAAAGTGAAAAAGCAAAAAGACTTCGAAAAGCACTAAATGAAGTCGGGGAAGAATTAAATATTAAAGCGGTGGATGAAGTCCTATACGCCTGGTTGTTAAATCATCCTTCATCGATTATGCCTATTGTTGGATCCGGAAAGGTTGAACGGATACAGACTGCTATTAACTCACTCAAACACAAGCTGACTCCTCACCACTGGTATCATATTTATCAGGCGTCTCTTGGTCATGAAGTGCCATAAGCATTCGCATAAAGTCCCTTCACCGAATAAAATAATGTTAGTTAATTATTATTGATTTATGATAAAATAAAATCATTATATTTTGATTGGGGGAATGTTCGATGGGGTTGTGATGCTTACCATTGGCAAGAATAATCGTCACTTAATTCATTGGGTACACTGGCTTGACTCAAGTGCCAATTGGGAAATTCATCAAATCAATTCATCACATTCTACTTATCAGAAGCGTGAGACGTAAGGGCTGGAAAAAGAATACTTTCATCCAGCTGGAATTGAACGAATAAGCTCCAATTGAGCCTTGTCAACTCATTTTTTCTTCTCAATAACATCACTGCGAAGAAATATTGGTTGTACATTTCATCATAATAGGAGGTGTGAGAGACATCCCCACGAACAGAGAACCTTCTCTTTGGGATTGTCTCAAATCATTGGAAATAGTCAATTTAATCATGGTCGCTGTTCTTATAGCACTAACAGCATTTTTTGTTGCTTCAGAATTTGCCATCGTTAAAATTCGAAGTTCACGACTGGATCAGCTGATAGCTGAGGGTAATACAAAAGCAATTGCTGCTAAAAAAGTGACGACAAATCTTGATGAGTATTTGTCAGCTTGTCAGCTGGGTATTACCGTAACCGCCCTTGGATTAGGCTGGTTGGGTGAACCCACAATAGCAGATCTGATTGCACCAGTCCTGGCTGATTGGGGTATTTCATCATCAATTACTCATTTGATTTCATTTGCCGTTGCCTTTTCGATCATTACATTTTTACATGTTGTAATTGGAGAATTAGCACCTAAGATTCTGGCCATTCAAAAAGCCGAGGCAGTTTCCCTGCTTCTTGCTAAGCCGCTTATACTATTTTACCGAATCATGTTCCCTTTTATTTGGTTCTTAAATGGCTCAGCAAGATTGTTTACCGGATTCTTTGGATTAAAGCCGGCTTCTGAACACGAACTTGCCCATTCAGAAGAAGAGCTGAGAATTATCTTATCTGAAAGCTTAAAAAGCGGTGAAATCAATCAATCAGAATACAGCTATGTGAATAAAATATTTGAATTTGATGAGCGCGTTGCAAAAGAAATTATGGTGCCCCGCACCGAAATAATTAGTGTGAACAGCGGCCTTACCTTACGTGAAGTATTCCAGGTTATGAAAGAAGAACAATATACACGCTATCCTGTAGTTGAGGATGGAGATAAAGACAATGTTATCGGAATGATAAACATGAAGGAACTGATGACATCGTTTATTGAAAATCAAGACTATGGCGACAGACTGGTTGCTGAATATACTCACCCCATCATTCAGGTTATTGACAGTATTCCCATTAATGAATTGCTGCTTAAGTTTCAAAAAGAACGCATGCACATGGGTATTTTACTGGATGAATACGGCGGGACATCAGGACTTGTGACCATGGAAGATATTATTGAGGAAATTGTCGGAGAAATTCAGGATGAATTCGACGAAGATGAAATTCCCGAGGTTCAAAAAGTAAATGAAAATCACTACATTCTGGACTCAAAGGTACTTGTGCAAAATGCCAACGATCTGCTAGGGATTGATATTGATGATGAAGATGTCGATACAATAGGCGGCTGGTTTATGACGCGTAACTTTGACGCAGAAATTGGTGATGAGCTTTATGAACAGGGTTATGTATTTAAAGTCAACGATGTAGACGGCTACCACATCCTCTACTTAGAAGTGTGGAAAATGTCTGAAGAAGAACAATCAACACTCGAAGAGACCCGGGCAAATGGGACAATTCAAACAAGAGAAGCTTAATTTCAAAAAGCTGGATGGTATCATTACATCCGGCTTTTTATATAAAAAAATCATTGCTAACCTTATAATAAAAAGGTAAAATATACGGGTAGAAAGTACAGTCTGGTTGTTTTTGATCTAAACGGATTAATGATCCGATTTTTTTATGATCAGTAATGCAAACGATTGCACAAATTGTCGGAGGTGCAGGTTTTTGGAAAAAATTTGGTGGAAAGAAGCTGTTGGTTATCAAATATATCCGAGAAGTTTTCAAGATTCCAATGGAGACGGAATCGGTGATTTACAAGGAATTATCCAGCGTTTAGATTATTTAAAGGAACTTGGAATAGATGTTATCTGGATTTGTCCTATGTACAAATCCCCTAATGACGACAATGGCTATGATATATCTGATTACCAGGATATCATGGATGACTTTGGAACAATGGAGGATTTTGAACAGCTGATGGATGAAGTCCATCAACGTGAAATGAAGCTGATTATTGATTTTGTTCCAAATCATACGAGTGATGAACACAACTGGTTTGTAGAATCCCGCTCCTCTATTGATAACCCTAAACGTGACTGGTATATCTGGCGTGAAGGCATTCGAAACAATCAAGGGAAAACGGTTGCTGAGCCAAACAATTGGGAAAGTATTTTTGGAGGCTCTGCGTGGGAATACGATGAAAAAACGGATCAATATTATCTGCATGTATTCTCGACTAAACAGCCCGACATTAATTGGGAAAATGCTGAGGCCCGGCAAGCAGTATACGATATGGTCAACTGGTGGCTTGAAAAAGGAATCGATGGTTTTAGAATTGATGCAGTGAGTCATATTAAAAAACGTCCCGGCTTCCCGGATATGCCAAACCCTAAAAAGAAAAAATACGTATCTTCTTTTGATATGCATATGAACCAGGAAGGAATCCAGCCATTTTTAGAAGAATTTAAGAACAAAACATATGGCAGCTATGATGTGATGACCGTTGGTGAAGCAAACGGTGTCTCAGTTGATGAGGCAGATCTGTGGGTCGGTGAAGAAAACGGAAAAATGGATATGATTTTTCAATTTGAACATTTGGGCTTATGGGATGCTGAAACAAATCTTGAGCTTGATATTATAGAGTTAAAAGACGTTCTGAGCCGATGGCAAACCGGTCTGGAGAATAACGGATGGAATGCCCTTTTTATCGAAAATCACGATAAACCGCGGGTGGTTTCCACCTGGGGTGATGATCACGAATTCTGGTATGAAAGTGCAACCTCTATGGCAGCCATGTACTTTCTTATGCAAGGTACCCCTTTTATCTATCAGGGACAGGAAATCGGCATGACGAACGTCCATTTTGAATCAATTGATGATTATGATGATGTATCAGCTAAAAATCTGTACCGTATTCGTACTGAGGAAGGCGTTCCGCATGACGATATTCTACGAATCCTGTGGGCGTCATCAAGAGATAACAGCCGCACCCCGATGCAATGGTCAGGTGAAGCAAACGGAGGCTTTACTTCCGGTACACCATGGATGAAGGTAAATCCTAATTACACTGATATTAATGTTTCGGATCAGCAAAAAGACGAACACTCCATTCTTTCTTTTTATAAAAAAATGATTCAGCTAAAAAAACATAATGATGTATTTACTTATGGCAAATATGAACTTCTATTGCCAAATCATCATCAGATTTTTGCTTATACCAGAACACTGAAAAAAGAACGGGTATTAATTATAACGAACCTCTCTAAAAAAGATGCGATCATGGAGGATTTTGATATTAAGGTTTCGAGCGAAAACCTTCTTCTTCAAAACCTCCAGGTTGCTGCTCATCAGGATGCTTCTACGCTTGTATTAAAACCTTATGAGGCGCGAGTGTATCATGTGTAGGAAAACTGTTATGTAAAGGCTCGGGGGCATACTAAACATAGACACGACAAAAGACCGGTTCATTTCCGCTGCAGGCGGACGCTTCCCGCTTTTTCACGCTGGAGTCGCCGCTTTCCGCTCCAATGAACCTAAGTGCTCAAAAAAATCTGCACAACAAAAAGAATGTCCTCAAATGTGGACATTCTTTTTGTAACTCAATGAGTTTTGTTTATGTTTTATTTCCCGAGTTTTCTGATTTCAATTGCCTTTGACCAACTTATTTCCCTGATCGCAATAAGCGTGGCATCAGCTTACAACGTTGCTCTAGACCCAAACGATGCTTGTCTGATAATCTTGTTAATGGGAAATAATTATAAAGATCATTTTTTTTGGAGGCCTTAACATGGAGTTGTACGATAATCTTAAACGAGGTGAGCGCGGTGCATGGATTAGTATCGGGGCCTATCTTGTTCTTGCAGCAATAAAGCTTGCCGTTGGCTATTTTACGGGTTCTGAAGCATTAAAAGCAGATGGACTGAATAATACTACAGATGTTATTGCATCTATTGCCGTTTTAATCGGGCTTAAGGTTTCACGAAAACCGCCGGATAAAGATCATCACTACGGGCATATGCGCGCAGAATCAATTGCATCCACTGTTGCGGCTTTTATTATGGCTGCCGTAGCCTTACAGGTTTTAACGCAGGCAGGTACCATCCTGTTTCAGGGCGGACACAGTGAGCCGCCTAGTCTTTTAGCGGCATGGGTTGCAATTGGAAGTGCTGTCGTAATGTTAGGCGTGTACCGATACAATATACGCTTATCAAAAGCCATTAGCAGCTCTTCTTTGTTTGCAGCTGCTCAGGACAACAAATCCGATGCACTCGTAAGTATTGGTGCAGCGGTTGGTATTATTGGAAGTGTCCTGGGTGTAACATGGCTTGACCCGCTGGCTGCTCTAATTGTAGGGTTAATCATTTTAAAGACAGCTATCGAGATTTTTAAAGACGCTACCCATACTCTTACAGACGGCTTCGATGAAGATGAAGTCAGAGAAATAACGGAGAGTGTTGAAGAAATTCCAGGTGTCCGTTCAGTAAAAGAAATAAAAGGACGTTCTCATGGCAATCTAACATTTATCGATTTAACGATTAAAGTAGATCCAGACCTGAATGTTATCGAAAGCCACGACATTACAGAAGAACTGGAAATGGCATTAAAAAACAGCCGTCCTCACACTAATATCCATGTCCATATAGAGCCGGATATCGAATAACGGAAAAGACGCTCCCCTTTTTTAGGCGTGCGTCTTTTTTATACGAAGTCCAGTGTTTGTTTAAATATGTAAAAACCATTAGTATATGCTTGGTTGTTTTTTTAAAAAAATGATAAAGTAAATAATAAAGTCATTTTAAAATCTGACAGATCCATTATTACTGGAAGAGTAGAAAACGGGATATATTTTCTCACATGCAACATATTCTCCTAGTAAGATACTGTTATAGAAAGAGTGGAGATGAATAAATGCAGGAATGGATTATGTCATTTATGGAACAGTATGGCTATTTGGGGATTTTCTTAATTATTGCACTGGAAAATTTATTTCCCCCTATTCCATCGGAAGTCATTTTGCCGTTTGGCGGTTTTATGACCACCAATACGGAATTAACAGTTGTAGGAGTAATCACCGCTTCTACCGCTGGGTCTGTTATTGGTGCTATGATTCTTTATGGCCTTGGATTACTGCTGGATGTAGAGCGTTTGGAAAAAATCATTGATCGGTACGGTAAAATATTACGAGTAAAAAAAGCTGATATACATAAAGCGGATGCCTGGTTTGATAAATATGGCATTTGGACAGTGTTCTTTTGCCGCATGGTCCCCCTTTTGCGAAGTTTAATCTCCATCCCGGCCGGTATGGCGAATATGCCTTTTCTATTATTTTTAGTCTTCACCACACTGGGTACAATCATCTGGAACACTCTTCTTGTTGTTGCTGGTGCTCAGCTGGGTGAATCGTGGGAGGATATAATCGAATTAATGGATGTATATTCCTTCGTTATTTATATCGCTCTAGGCATTCTCGCTGTTTTATTCATCATATGGTATGTACGCAAAAGCAAACAGCATGACGCCCACTAAGCCACAATAACTTAAGAATTACTATTATGGTGAAACATAAAGATTATTAAGCCCAAAGTATTATGAGGTAGAATGAGTCTGAAATGTTACGATGAGGTGAACGGAGCGGAAGGTGGCGACTCCTGCAGGATTTGACGAGGCTTGAGACCCCGCAAGGCGCAGCCTGAGGAGGGCTAAAGCAGAGTCCCTGCGGAAAGCGTCCGCCTGAAGCGCAGTGAACCGGTAAAAAGAGGGTGGGACATATTTGTCCCACCCTCTTTTTACTAAGTTTTTGCCTACATTTCATTAGGACGGGAATAAGTTAATCTTTAAAATTTGACAAAGCACATACAAAAAAAGTGCTTTTGCTTTATGCATAAACAATAATCATTAAGATGACGCCAAGTATTATGCGGTAAATGGCAAACGGTACAAGCTGTACCTTACTGATTAATGCCAGGAAGAATCGAATTGAAATCAAAGCAAATAAAAATGCACTAATAAATCCAGCAATAAAAAACGGAAGAGCTTCAGGGGTCATATACTCCCAGTTCTTATACAGAGATAGTCCGCTTGCTCCCATCATAATGGGTACCGCCATTATAAATGTAAAATCAGCTGATGCCCTGTGACTAATGCCTGCGATCACACCGCCTGAAATGGTTGAACCGGAACGGGAGAAACCGGGCCATAAAGCAATGCACTGAAATAATCCCATAATAAGCGCCTGTTTATAGCTCAACTGATCGACTGTATGAGTCACTCTTTTTTTGTTCATATGTAGCAAGTCTGCTGCGATCATCAAAAAAGAGCCGCCAATTAATCCGATTAGAACTGTCTCAATTGAAAATAAATGTTCATCAATAAAATCTTCAAATAAAAAACCAAGCACTGTAGCCGGAATCAATCCCACAATGACCATGGGAAGCCTTAACGATTGACCTTCGTTTTGTTTTTTTACGCCCTTCCGCTCTATTCCGATTAAGCTCCATAATCGATCCCAAAAAACAACTACTACAGCGAGTATGGAACCGAGCTGAACCACAATTTTAAAGGTATTCGCTACATCAGGCGAAAATAATTCTTTCGATTTCAGCCAAAGATCATCCACTATAATCATATGGCCTGTTGAAGAAACAGGCGCAAACTCCGTTAACCCTTCCACTATGCCGAGTATAATTGCTACAATAACTGCCCACCAGTCCATGTTCATCACCTGTACCTATTTATTTTTTATTACCCCTTAACAGACGTGAATGTTTAAAAAAAGTAACACGAGCGATGCACTCTTTAAAAAGTTTCTCTACCAGCATATGATTTGCTATGTCCTTACATGCACTTTTAGCTGCAGGCTGGTTCAAAGTGTATTAAATGACAAAAAGGATGTTCTCATGAACGTATTCATGAAAACATCCTTTATTTTTTGTGAATTATCATTTTGCTTTTTGAATTAATTATTGAGTGCTTGATGAAAAGCCTATTTATCGAGCAGTTACGGTAGAAGACAATTCACTCGCTACTCTTGTTACTTCATCAAACCCTGCTTGTTTAATTTGATCTGCACGATCAGGGTATTGGTTGTGACCTTCAATAATAACATCAGTTTGCTCAGAGATACCAAAGAATCCAAGTGCATTTTTAACAAAGTTTACACTCATTTCAAGGCCCTGCATGGCAGGTGCTGAATAATCTCCGCCTCTTGCATTAAGGATAATGGCTTTTTTATCTGTTAATAATCCCTGCGGTCCTTCGTTAGTATACTTGAATGTGTCACCTGCACGGAAAAGATAATCAAAATACGTATGCAGTACTGCAGGTACAGTAAAGTTCCACAATGGAAACGCGAACACTACCACATCCGCTGCTTTAAACCGGTCAAGATGACCATTGGCGATTCTTAAAACCTTATCTTCCGCCGGAGTCAAAGGTTCACTTTGAGCCGATTTAAATTGAGCTGAAAGAAAATCCTGTCCAATATAAGGGAGATCTTCGTTAAACAATTCAACTGTGTCAAGATTGATTTCTTTATTCTTTTTTATTTCTTCCAAAAATAATTCATACATGTGTGAAGAAACGGATGCATTCGATGGACGATTATTAGCTTTAACAACTAGTACATTCATTTTAAAAAAACTCCTTTAAAAGTGGCTTAGATAATCAAGAAATTATCTTGAATATGAGATAATTTTAAAGGGGTTCTTTGTTTATTGCAATAGATCTGCTCATGATTACTGCAAATGCTTGCGTTGCAACGTACGGCCATTGTGAACAAAACAAACGCTCTTATCATCGATAATCGTTTCAAGATGAACGGTTCTGCCCCATAAGCGGTATACATGTGGAAGCACTCGCTCCAGATAATTAACATCCAGCTCTATGCCCTCAAATTTATGCATTAAATAAAGTTCCCCATTCTTTAGATAATCCCCATCTTCGACCACAATATACGGGAACCCGCCATTAACTCTTGAGGAAACCAACTCGTCTCTTATGCCTTCCCACTGTTTATCCACAATACGGTAATCGCGGCCAGAACGCTGGAATAAAAACATATCTTCCTGTTCAACAAATTCCTTTGATAAGTAATTTCGGATAAAGGACTGGTCTGACTCCATTTCCCTGACCTCAAAAATTTTCGATCGCCCGCTGTTTGGTTTTACCCCATTCCTTATCGCGTCTTCATCAGGATTATTCCAGCGGTCTTCAATATGCTCAAATAATTTGATTCCTAAATAATAGGGATTGATCTGCGTTTTAGATGGCTGGACAACATTTGCATTCAAAGTGGCAAATTCAATTGATTCTCCACTTGTTAAATCAAGCTCGCGCATAATTTTTTGGTGCCAGTAAGATGCCCAGCCCTCATTCATTATTTTCGTTTCCAGCTGAGGCCAAAAATAAAGCATCTCCTCACGCACCATCGTCATAATATCCCGCTGCCACTCCTCCAGTTCACGACTATACTGCTGGATGAACAGCATGACATCTTTTTCGGGCTCCGGAGGGAATTTCTTTCTGCGCACCCGCGGTATATTCGATGTTTTTGATAACTCAGTCTCCATATTCCAAATATCATCGTAAGGAGATTTCTTTGTTTGTTTTACTTCAACCTCCCACTCGTCCACTTTCCAATCGAACGATGATCGATTAAATGATGGATCCACATGTTCTTCAATCGCTAATACAGCATCTAGAAATTCTTCCACTTCATGCTTCCCAATTTCTAATTCATAAGCCCGTATCCTTTCGGCTGTAGCGGTCATGCTGTTTACCATATCCCTTTTCGTCTGGCTGAAGCGAACATTATTTTTAAAAAAGTCACAATGGGCCAGTACGTGGGCTACAATTAATTTATTTTGGATTAATGAGTTAGTATCTAATAAAAATGCATAACAGGGATCCGAATTGATCACCAGTTCATAAATCTTACTCAGCCCAAGGTCATATTGAAGCTTCATACGGTGATATTGCTTTCCAAAGCTCCAATGAGAAAATCGCGTTGGCATCCCATAAGCTCCAAATGTATATAAAATAGATGCCGGGCAAATTTCATATCTCATTGGAAAGAAATCAAGCCCAAACCCTTTGGCAACCTCCGTAATCTCATCAATTGCTCTTAATAATTCTTTATCACTCATGTCCATCACGTCCCTTCCCTCCATAAAAATATATGTCGGAATCATAAGATCATGAATACACACCTTTATTTGTTTCTCATTAAATTCTAATGTTCCTATCCTTTTCTTCTCATCTTGACGCGATAAGATGAAATCAATAACAAATACAAAACAATTTGAGGAGGAAACAAAAATGAATAAAAAGATTTTGGTTGGAACAATCGCGAGTACAATTATTTTAGGCGGAGCGTTAGGAGCAGGTGCCATGACTGATAACTTTCGCACAGTAGGAATCAACACGGAGCAAACTGCTGCATCTAACACTTCTACTGAATCAAAAGTAATGACAATGGAAGAAGCAAAAAAACTTGCCCTGGCAGAATACAATGGTGTAATTGAGAGCATTGAACTCGATAAGGAATGGAGAAAAGATATTTACGAAATTGAAATTAAAGATGGGGTAATGGAATACGATATCGATCTGGATGCTGAAACCGGAGAATTTCTAAAGGTTAAAGAAGAAAAAGATGATGACGGAGATGACGATCGTTCTGAAGATGCAACAAACGTTAAGGAAGAAGATTTGATTACAGAAGAGAAAGCCATCGAAATTGCCACCAAAGAAGTTCCCGGAACGGTAAACAAGGTGGAACGTGACCACGATGATAATCGGGTAGAGTATGACATAGAAGTTCAAACTGATAAAGGTGAAACAGATATTGAAATTGATGCTGAAACCGGTGAAATCCTAAGCATTGATCACGATCGGGATTAATAAAATTTTTACCTCACACGCTTTTTCGAAAGCGTGTTTTTTTATGTTTTCGTAATGATCATTTTACTTTTTCCAAATTGTAAAAAGATGATCCAATGCCCCCATTTTTTCACTCATTTTTCCTAGAACGAAATATGGATTTTCGGCACATACTATTTATAACCTCTTTGAAAGGAGGATGTACAACATTTATGAACAATGATTACGATCGTACCCTGCTTTATCTTTACCGCCACTCCTGGGATGATATGCTGATACTAATGGTACGGACAAAAGATGATCTCCTTTCCAAAAAAATTAAATCGCTGCTAAAAGGAATTCATTATCCACAAGCACGAGAAACGACTGCCTATGATTACGCTGAATTATTTCGTTATTCAGAACACTGCGCTTCCATGTTCCGGTCAAAAGGTGCAAAAATACTGTAAGGAATCGATCTTCCATCCATTAACAAGATGATTGTTTTATGAATGGAAGATTTTTCATTATGTCCTTAATCGTTATGTGTAGCCAGACCATGCTTAACGGCATAAAGAGCGGCTTGGGTACGGTCTGAAACTTCCAGCTTAGTGAATACATTTGAGATATGTGTTTTTACTGTTTTTTCTGTTATATAAAGGGCACTGGCAATTTCCTTATTGCTTTTTCCTTTTGTAAGTTCAAGTAAAACATCCTTCTCCCGCCGCGTAAGCTTGTGAACCTCATGAGGTGAAGGGTCACTTTTATTAATACGGGCCAATAAATGATTTGTTGCTTTTGGATGCAATGTATTTTCACCGTTAACCAGCTTTCTGATTGATGCTACCAGTTCGTCCGGTTCGATATCTTTTAATTGATAACCAGCTGCCCCGGCTTCTATCGCAGGAATCACATGATCCTGATCAGAAAAACTTGTGAGCATCATGATTTCAGTTTTTGGAAAGCATTGTTTGATTTCACGGGTGGCCTGAATTCCATCCATCTCCGGCATAACCAAATCCATCAGTACAATATCGGGATGGAGCTCCTTGACCAGCTGAACTGCTTCACGCCCATTTTTAGCTTCCCCAACAATTTCAATATCTTTTTGTGTTTTCAAAAAAAAGACAAGCCCTCTTCTTACTACATGGTGGTCATCTGCAATTAATAATCTGATGCTCATTCATCTCCCCCCTAATATGGTAAAGAAACCCGGATCGCGGTTCCTTTTCCCGGCGCGCTGTCAACTTCAAAAGAACCCCCAAGCATCCGTGTGCGTTCCTGCATGCTGGTCATACCCACCGACGGGAGCGATCGAATATGCTCGGCATGAAATCCGCATCCTTTATCTTCTATCTTCAGTATAATTTCATTGGACAGTGCTTCTATAACGATCGACACTTTGTCGGTATTGGCATGTCTTTTGCAATTCGTTAACGCTTCCTGTGTAATGCGAAAAATTGATTCCTCTACCTTGGAAGGAAGGGACAGCACACCTTTTATATCTGTTGTTACTTCTAAGCCTAACACATCTCCATAACCCTTCACTGCTTCAATAATTCCCCCTTCCAGCCCTCGGGGACGCAGCTGCCAAATAAGCGCTCTCATTTCAGTCAGAGCTTCCTGAGCAAGGGATTGCAAACCAACGAATGTTTCTTTTACTTCCTCCTCGCCGGTCATTTCGACCCCTCCGCGTGCAGTGAGCGTCATGGAAAACAGCAGTTGATTCACAGAGTCATGCAAATCTCTGGCTAATCGGTTCCGTTCCTGCATTAAAGCAATTTCCTGTTCTTTTTTTGTTAATTGAATTCGTTTAATGGCCGATCCGATCTGAAATGCTGCGGACTCCAAAAGGGCAAGCTCATGCTCTTCAAATTCACTTCTGCCCGGCGTTGCCACATTAAGCAGGCCGAACCGCTCAGCCCCCGACTGCAGAGGAACAGTTGCATGATGCGTAATTCCTCCAGTCCCTTTCCGCTTGGTATCGATAGCATCTACAATCCGTTTACATTCTATAATATTAGATGCTTTTTTTAGGGCACCCTTTTTAAATCGATTTACACACCAGCATCCTCCTGCTTTCATAAAATGGCAGTTTTCCTCTACAAGTGCGTCAGGCAGGTCATTGTGTGCAAGTAAAGTGTGCCTGCCGTTGTCTTCAATGAAAAAAATCCATCCAGCTTGAAACGCTGTTCCAGCCAAAAATTTTTCCAGGGCGCCCTGCAGCATGGGTTCCAATTCTGTTTCTTCATTCAGCAATTCGGCAATTTCTTTTAAAATGATAACATCCGACGGGTCCTTCAAATTACCACCCCTATTCCTTTTTAGTATATCCATCAACACCCAAAATTGCATTCCCCTATTGTCTGAAGGAAGACTACGACTTATGAATGAAAAAAGATCTTAAAAAAATACAGCCCCCGCATTTGGGAGCTGTATGTTACGTTTTTAGCTACATTACTGACTTAACCTTGTCCATAAAGGCTTCTTTGATGCTCGTAAGTTTGTCTTTGCTGTCCTCAAGACTTTGTCCGACAACACTGAAATAAAACTTCACTTTAGGCTCAGTTCCGCTAGGACGCACGCACACCCATGAACCATCTTCTAAAAAGTACTTTAATACATTGGAAGGAGGAAGCAGGATATCTTCTTCTGTTCCTTGTGATGTAAGTAAGCGCTTTGAAGTGCCGTAGTCTTCTTGCGAATGAACAGCCAGTCCGGCAACTTCACGAATTGGATGCTCCCGGAAAGCAGTTAGAATGGACTGAATTTTATCTGCCCCATCTTTTCCTTTTAGCGTAAGGGATTCGAGTCCTTCACGGTAATACCCATGCTGCTCAAAAAGAGACAGAAGGACTTCATACATCGTATTCCCCTGCTGCTTATGGAAAGCAGCTGCTTCGACTGCTACCAGAGCCGCCTGAACAGCATCTTTGTCGCGTGCAAAATCTTTGACTAAATAGCCGTAGCTCTCTTCATAGCCAAATAGGAAAGTATGTTCTCCCGTTGCTTCATAATGTTTAATTTTTTCCCCGATAAACTTAAATCCGGTTAAGACATCTTCCGTCGATGCGCCATAATGCTCTGCTATTTTACGGCCAATTTCAGATGTGACGATTGTTTTAAAAACGCGTCCGTTTTCAGGCAATGTGCCTTTGTCTTTTTTTCTGCCAAGCAGGTAGTCAAGAAGAAGCGCACCAGTTTGATTTCCGGTAAGCAAAACATATTCCCCATCCGGGCCTTTAACGGCCAACCCAAGACGGTCGCCGTCCGGATCTGCTGTAATGAGAAGGTCTGCACCGATTTTTTTGCCATCCCGGATTGCATATTCAAATGCACCAGGTTCTTCGGGATTTGGTGATGCTACAGTCGGAAATTCAGAATCCGGCTGTTCCTGTTCTTTTACTATGTGAATATTTTCATACCCAAGTGCTTTTAGTCCACGCTGCACCATTTCATTTGAAGCACCATGCAGCGGAGAAAATACCACTTTAAGATCTGTTTCTTTCGCAAGCTGAGGTTTTTCCGAAACTGTAATCAGATGCTCAACATAAGAGTCATCTACTTCATGGGAAATCATTTTGATTAGCCCTGATTCTTTAAATTCTTCAATCGAACCCACCTGAATATCCAGCTCATTTGTAATGGCATTGATTTCTTCAATGACGGCATCTGCATCAGCTAAGTTAAGCTGTGCACCATCTTCCCCGTATACTTTAAAACCGTTATATTCAGGGGGATTATGACTGGCTGTAATCATGCCACCCATAAAAGTATGTAATGAACGAACGGCAAATGAAAGCTCAGGTGTGGATCGCAGCGATTCAAAGACATACGTTTGTATGCCGTGAGAAGCTAGTGTACGTGCAATTTCAATCGAGAATTCAGGCGATTTTCTTCTGCAGTCATAGGCTAATACAACACCTCTGGATTTCGCTTCGTCTCCGCGGTTAGAAATATAGCGTGCCAATCCTTCAGCCGCTTTGCGAACAGTATACACATTCATGCGGTTTGTGCCCGCCCCGATTTCCCCGCGCATGCCTCCGGTGCCAAATTCCAGGTTTTTGTAAAATGCATCTTCTTTCCCTTTTTCATTGTCCTTCATCTGTTGCAGTTCTGAATAGACTTCTTCATCCAATTGATCAAATGAAAACCATTTATCATAGGATACTTGATAGCTCATACTGTTCCCTCCCAAGGTTTCAACTAAGGACATGCCTTGCAATCTATTGTATCATGTTCCGAATTACTAGAGTTGGTTAATTATGCAAAAAAGACCTCAAAAGGCGGTTTCCCTTTTGAGGCTTTGTCCATTTATTTTTTATAGTTAATATTATAGATATCGTGTCTGCGGTCTTTAAGCTGGCGGACAGTTCCTCCCTGACGCTGGCGGCGAAGAATTTCCAGGTCAACGTCCCCTATCATAACCATTTCAAGGTTCGGATCTGTTTCACCGACAATGCCGTCGCGGGCGAATTCAAAATCAGACGGTGCAAATATCCCGGACTGGGCATATTGGATGTCCATGTTTTCTGTTTCAGGAAGATTGCCAACTGTTCCTGAAATAACCGTATAAATTTGATTTTCCACTGCCCGGGCCTGAGAACAGTATCGGACACGCAGATAGCCCTGGCGATCCTCTGTACAGAACGGAGTAAAAATGATTTTAGCGCCCATGTCTGTTGCAAGGCGTGCAAGTTCAGGAAACTCAATATCATAGCAAATCTGAATGGCAATTTTTCCGCAATCCGTATCAAAAACGCGTACGGTATCGCCTGCACTGATTCCCCACCATTTACGCTCGTTTGGCGTAATATGAAGCTTATATTGCTTTTCGATCGTGCCATCTCTTCGGAATAAATAAGCGATATTATAGATTTGATCGTCATCTTCTTTTACGAAGTGAGAACCCCCGATAATATTGACATTGTAACGGACAGCAAGATCGGTGAAAAGCTCAATATAGTCCTCTGTATAATTCGTCAGCTTGCGTACCGCCATACTTGGAGATTTCTCATTTAAAAAGGACATTAACTGCGTGGTGAAAATCTCCGGGAACACAACAAAGTCTGAATGCGCATCGGAAGCCACGTCTGTAAAATATTCTACCTGATTGGCGAAGTCTGTGAACGAATCAATTTGGCGCATCATGTATTGAACCACACATATTCGGACTGGATGGCTGGTTTTAAAATGTCTTTTTGATTTAGGTCGGTAATCCACATTGTTCCATTCCATCAGCGTTGCATATTTGTTCGACTGCTTATCATCCGGCAGATAATTTGGATTAATACGCATCAATGTAAATCCGTTCAGCAGCTGAAAAGATAATACAGGATCATAGACACGGTGCATCTGAACAGCATCTACATATTCCCTTGGAGACATTTCTTCCGAGTATTTATGATAATTGGGAATTCGTCCCCCGATAATAATGCTTTTTAAATTGTATTCTCTTGCAAGATCTCTTCTCGCTTCATATAAACGGTGCCCAACCTTCATGCGGCGGTATTCTGGATGTACCATAACCTCTATACCGTACAGGTTATAACCATCAGGATTATGATTAGTAATATATCCTTCATCGGTTACGTCATCCCATGTATGGCGGTCATCGTATTCATCGAAATTGATAATTAAGCCGGAGCATGAACCAATGATCTCCCCGTCCAGCTCAGCTACAAGCTGCCCATCAGGGAAAATATCTAAATGACTTTCCAGCTGTTCCACTTTCCATGGCTCCATTCCTGGAAAGCACATGCGCTGCATAGCAATAATCTTTTCTATATCAGGATGAATCATTCTTCTGATGATCATCTTTTTCTCAAATTGAGACAAATCTAATTTCTCTGACATCTGACTTTTCCACTCCTTCACAACGGTATATATCCCCGTATCCCCAAAGATATAAACCAATTACAGCCTTCTAATAGTATATCTCCTAAAAGAGGGTTTTAAAATGATAAAGCTTCTTCATTCAGGTTTAAATTTAAACGAAATATTTTTACAGGGGATCGATTTACAAAAATTCAAGCTCATTTGGCATTGTGCAGGGCTGCAACCTGCCAAAAAATAGACAAATACTATAAATAATTTCTTTAATCTATTAAACATCTCTTGTTTTATTTTGAATTAACTTTTACAATTTTGGAGAACATTCAAAGCTTTATAAATAGGAAAAGAGGCATCAAAATGAACAAGTCAATTGAAAATAAGCTATTCGCAGTATGGGCGACTTCGTTTGTTGCAGCCATGGGATCTCTTTATTTTTCCGAAATAAGGGGTTTCGAACCGTGCGAACTTTGCTGGTACCAGCGGATTTTTATGTACCCGATTGTCATTATACTTGCAGCAGCCATTATTAAGAAGGACGCAAAAGCAGCACTTTATTCGGCCATTTTATCCGGCATTGGCGGGCTGATCTCGATTTATCATTACAGCATACAGAAACTAGATTTTCTGTCAGACACAGCACCGGCATGCGGGAGAGTTCCCTGTACTGGTGAATACATCAACTTGCTTGGCTTTATTACTATTCCCTTTTTAGCCCTAACCGCATTTGTGATTATCTTCGTATTAAGCTTATCAATTCTGAAGCAACTGAAAGGAGCAGCATCACAATGAAAAAAATACTGATATTTGCAGCTGTTATTGTCGTGATCTTTGGAGCAATTGCTATTATTACGAACATGCAAAACGAATCAAAAACAGAGGGAAATCCTTACGGCAAAGAAGATCTTCACCCTTCCACAGTCGAACTGCTGGATGATCCCAATTATGAAAATCAGATCCTCCCTGATGATCTGGAGGCGAAGATAGAAAGCGGCGAACCAACCACCGTATACTTTTTCGCCCCGGATTGCCAGCACTGCTTAAAAACGACGCCAATGCTTTCCCCCTTAGCGGAAGACATGGATGTCGATATGGTGAAAATGAATCTTAGAGAATTTGATGTTTGGGATCAATACAATATTCAATCCACCCCTACACTTGTTCATTTTGAAGATGGAAAAGCGGTAGACGGCATTGTTGGATCAGCAAGTGAAAGCGACTACGAAGATTTCTTTAATCGGAATGTGAAACAATAAATAAAGAAAAACCTCTTCATTAAACTGAAGAGGTTTTTTTCAAAAGTAAAGGAGCGGCCACATGAGTAAAAATGCATTTTCTATTACCGTCACTGAATCGCTGGCAGGCCAAACCATTGAACAGGCGCTTAAGGAACAATGGGGGTTTAGCAAAAAACTGATCCATCAATGGCGCATGGATAAGGCGATTGATTTAAATGGAAGCTTAACACAGTGGAAAGCTACCCTGGCTGAAGGGGATAAGGTCACAATTAGGCTCTCCGGCGATGCTCCCACCTATAAGCCTGCTGATTTGGCTATCAAGCCATTATTTGAAGATGAGCATCTGCTTATTATTAATAAACCAGCCGGCATTGACACCCATCCGAATGATCTCTCATCGGATAATACACTGGTCAATGGAGCAGTCCATTATTTAATGCAAAAAGGTCATTCCGGTTATGCTCAGCCCATTCACAGGCTGGACCGGGATACAACAGGGGCCATTCTGCTTGCCAAGCATTCTGCTGTCAAGCCCTTGCTCGACCGCATGCTGGAACAGCGTTTAATTAAGAGAACGTACTGGGCGCTTGCAGAAGGTCATGTGAAAAAAAAGTCCGGGTCAATAAATGAACCCATCGGAAATGACAGACACCATAATACACGAAAAAGAGTGTCACCCAGTGGTCAGCGTGCAGTTACTCACTTTAAAACCATAACGCATTTAAAAAATCAGCCTTTATCATGGCTCGAGCTGCAGCTTGATACCGGCCGCACCCACCAAATTCGTGTGCATTTATCTTATATGGGACACCCTTTGGCTGGCGACGTTTTGTATGGCGGCAAAAAAACAACGAAGCACTCTGTGCAGGCACTTCATGCTGTGAGCATCTCATTGAAGCATCCTTTTACAAATGAGGAGCTGACGGTTGTTGCACCTGACAGCCATGATCCCCCAAGATTTCGTTCAAATTAAAAAAGCCGCTGCTAATTCCGGGTTAATGGAATGAACGGCGGCTTTGCCAATAAATCACCAGATTTTCAGTGACCCGATTGCTGCCCTGGTACTTTTACGGGTTATCTTGATCCAGCCAGTACCCAGGATGCAATTTCAAGTGTTCGTCTGGTCTGGTGCTTAACTGCTTCTTCTACATCCTCCTGCATATTTCCATCCTGATCGACCGTTACACTTGTGCCGTACGGATTACCTCCAGATGAAAAGGCCACTGGATCCGTATAGCCTGGCGCTGCAATAATCGCCCCCCAGTGCATCAGGGTTGTGTAAAGTGAAAGAATCGTTGACTCCTGTCCTCCGTGAGGGTTTTGAGCAGAGCTCATCGCACTGACAACCTTATTGGAAAGTTTGTTTTTAAACCAAAGACCGCCCGTTGTATCAATAAATGATCTCAACTGTGCCGGAATGCTACCGTATCTGGTCGGGGCACTGAAGATAATGGCATCAGCCCACTCCAGATCATGCAAGGTGACAATCGGGACATCCTTCGTATCCTCGTAATGTTCCTTCCATGCCGGGTTGCCGGCGATTGCTTCCTGTGGTGCTGTTTCCTCCGCCTTCAAAACCTTTACTTCAGCCCCTGCTTCTCTTGCTGCTGCTTCCGCCCATTTCGCCATCTTGTAATTGGTGCCTGTAGAGCTGTAATAAATAACCGCTAATTTAGTATTTGACATACGCGCATCTCTCCCTTAAGTTTATAAAACTAATACATTTACATATTCTGAATAAACTGCATACCATTTTATATTGCCCTGAATTAAGAATATTTAAACAAAAGATAGTTTTCATCTGATCGTGATGGTATTTCCCCTTTTGGGTTATACGAGGCACATATCCGGGCGAAAGATGCATAGAATAAAAGAATTTGTATCTTATTAGATGTTCATTACTAAACGTAAAGGCAGGGGAAATTATATGTTATTAATTATAAGCGGCAGCTCTAGAGAAAACGGCAATACGGAGTTTCTTGCAAAGGAAGCAGCGAAGGCGTACGACGGAGAAGTAGAGTGGATTCATTTACGAAATCAATCCATTTTGCAAATCGTGGATGAAAGACATACGGCAAATGGTTTTACTTCAGTTGAAGATGATCATCGGGATCTGATTAAAAAGATGGTTAAGGCGGATAGCATTTTGTTTGCTACACCTGTTTACTGGTATGGAATGAGCGGTTATATGAAGACCTTTGTAGATCGCTGGTCACAGGCGCTGAGAGATCCGGAATTAAATTTTAAAGAAGAAATGAAAAACAAACCGGCTTATGTTATCACCTGCGGCGGAGATAAAGTAAATCTAAAAGCACTTCCTCTAATCCAGCAATTTCAACTTATTTTCGAATTTATGGGGATGGATTTTAAGAACTATTTTATTGGAGAAGCAAGAAAACCGGGTGATATGGCAAAAGAAGCTGTTCAGCTAAATCAAATGGCCCATTTCTTCAAAAAATAAAAAATAGACAATAAACATGCCCCGGATAATTATCCGGGGTTTTTTTGTGGAATCGACTAAAATATGCTTTCCAAAATGGCCGGCGGCGCCTTCCTCTGCAATGAACCTATGATTAGAATTATTATGGAAAAGGAAACATTTATGTAAAGAAAAAAAGCTAGTTCCAAATATCAAGCTGACCTTCTATGTTAAAAGGACAATCTCTTGACTATGCTGAATTTCTATACTATATTAAACACTGCTTACTAAAAGTAACTAACCTATAATCAATTGTACTTATAAGGAGGAAAAATAGATGTCTATTACAACTCAAGAGCAAAATGTACTTTCTGTTATGCAGGAACGCCGTGCAACAAAGCAATATGATGCCAATGCAGAGATGTCGCGTGAAGAACTTATGGAATTACTGGAAATTACAGGGCAGGCTCCATCCGCCTGGAACCTTCAGCACTGGCAATTCCTTGCTTTTCATAATAAGGAATCGCAAGAGCGTCTGCTGCCGATCGCTTACAATCAGCAGCAAATTGTAGAAGCCTCTGCAGTAATTGCCATCTTAGGTGATGTACGGGCAAATGAAAACGTAGACCCGGTATTTGACCCGGCTGTTGAAGCTGGTCATATGTCTGAGGAAATTAAACAAGCACTGAACGGCCAAATACAAGGCGCTTATGAAAATGAACAATTTTCCCGTGATGCAGCTTTTACAAACGCTTCATTGGCAGCAATGCAGTTTATGCTGGCAGCAAAAGCAAAAGGCTGGGACACATGCCCGATTGGCGGATTTAATGCAACACAGCTGGTTGAGGAGTTCGATATTTCAGACCGTTACATTCCGGTTATGCTGATCACAGTCGGCAAAGGCTCAAAAGATGCCCGCCCTGCAGGCAGATTGGATATTAATGATTTAGTTTCATTTGTATAAAAAAATAAAAACAGCGTGAGGAGCATTCCTCACGCTGTTTTTTGTATGAAGCTATTCCCTTATGTTCGATTTTTTTCTGTGGTTAAGTCCAGAGCAAAGTCTTTAATCAGCCCTGGAAGCACGTGGAAGGTATACGGTTTATACACCCTCTCCGTCCATTTATGACCGTCCCGTCCATATACACCGATATTGATAGATGGGATATTAACGCTGCGGATTAAATCCAGCGGCAGAGGATAAATATCGTTCATCCGTGGCATATTTTGCCTCAGGACATCCACTTCCGCCTCGGTCTCATGCAAGGAAAGATAGCTTCCATCTGCAAGGTAAGGGAAAAAGCGTTTGGTTAAAAATGTTTCTTTTGTTTTATCTGAGACAATTTTCAACCGTTTACTGAGCTTTTGTTTTATTTCCGTGCCAAATTCATACTGGTCATTTAAATAATTATGCGGTAAAAACGGCGGTGCAAAAAACAGGATCACTCTTGGCGTCTTATCCGGATCAAGCTGCTGAAGAGCTTCCACCAAAGCAAAGGACGTTTCTCTGCGATCCTTCCCCTTCCACTTTTCAACCACTTCATCAAGCACCTGATCAACAGGCAGTCCCATATCTCTCAGTTTCTCTTTAAGTTCATCAAACGTGCATACTTCCATATCCCACTTCCATTTACTTGGCGGGAAACCGTGTCTTTGTCTATGTTCATCATAACGCTGTTCACTTTGCTGCTTTAATTCCTCTACCGTATTCAACGTGATGGCACGCAATTTATCCATTACATCTTTGGCCGTTTGCTCAAACACAAAGTAGTTAAAATACAGCCTTGCGCTGACAGCGGTCTGAACATTGTAATCATGCTTATCTTCCTTAAAGTATAAACAGGCAGGAGGCAAAACGTATTCTCCTTCGAGCTCTTCAGTCAGATTAAGATTTTGATTGATTTTCCGGTTGATTTCGGACCCCACCAAAGTTGGATCAATCGCTGTCAGCACATCCCCTACATGAGCTTCACGGCCGTATATATAAAAAGAAGGAAGCACTTTACCAGCCGCTCCAGTGTAAATGTATTTTATTTCGTCCTTATCATGCATGGGTGCAATAAAATCATTGTTAATGGCTGCTACATACTGCAGTCCCTCCGTTTTCAATCTTTCTAATTCCAAAAGAGCTGCGAGCATGCCCGCATGTTCACTTTCTTCATCAGGATTAAACAAAAATAACATCGTACCGTCTAATGCAGTCTTTTGCTCCGATAACTCCAGGAGATTAGTTAAATGGATGGCTGCACCGCTTTGCATATCAAGAGATCCACGGCCAAACAGCCAATCCCCAGTGAGTGCCTGCTCCTTTACTAAATCATCCCCGTTGTAAGTCGAAAAATAGGCTTCCAGTGCATCAGGATCATGGGCGATAGACTGAAGCATCCCAAAGTCATCTGTACCCACTGTATCAATATGGCTGTGGAACAGAACTGTTTTTGCCTGAGCGCCCGATACGATGGCCCAGACATTTTTACGGCTATAAGGATCGTTGGGTATTTCCTGTACCCAGACAGCTTCAGGATTTTCTTTAAAGTATGGAAACGATTTAATAATTGAATAAATGAGTTCAGCTTTCTCTGACTCCCCGCTTGTGCCTGTATAGCTTTTTGCTGCAATTAAACAGCGGGTCAGCCACTCTGCCTGCTCTGCAGCTGTTTTACCCTTGAGATCTTTGTACATAAGACATCCTTCTTTCAATAAGAATAATTATTTAACTGCCTATCCTCATCTTAACGAATCGTTAGAAAATTGCAACGTTAAGAAATATTCATATTCATGAATTTCCTTTATCTTTTTCGAAAAAAGGGTTGTATTCAGTATCAAAAACGAATATTATTGGTTTTGTGATTTTTTATTGTTCGTATTTTTTCCAAGGGGATGACAATGTATGTTTCGATTTAACTTAAAAGATAACCAAACAACCGTCAAGACGGAGATTATGGCTGGATTCACCACTTTCATGACTATGGTTTATATTGTAGTCGTTAACCCTATTATTTTATCAAGCGCAGGTGTCCCGTTTGATCAAGTATTCCTGGCAACGATTATCGCCACCGTCATTGGAACACTCTGGATGGCCCTTTGCGCAAATTATCCAATCGCTATCGCACCCGGAATGGGATTAAATGCATACTTTGCCTTTTCTGTCGTTGGAGCCAATCCCAATATAACGTATGAAATAGCGTTTGCCGCAGTTTTCGTTTCCGGCGTCTTATTTACCATTCTTTCTCTGACACCTTTCCGAAAAAAACTGATCGAAGCAATCCCATCCAATCTAAAGCATGGGATTACAGCAGGAATCGGTTTGTTTATCGCTTTCATTGGCATGCGATTGACCGGCATTATCGTAGCGCACCCTGACAATTTAGTGGCTCTTGGCGACCTTCATTCTGCACCGGTTATCCTTGCGTTTTCGGGGCTAGCCATCACGCTGATCTTAATGGTTCTTCGCGTAAATGGTGCTTTATTTTTAGGAATGCTGATAACAGGTGCAATCGCCTACTTTACCAACCAGCTTTCTTTTGACGGCATTATGGCATTTCCAAGCATGCCTGAAGGGTTTATTGTCTCAAATCCCATTAGTGCAATTGAAGACGTAATCCAATATGGATTATACGCAGTAGTATTTTCTTTTCTGCTGGTCACAATCTTTGATACAACTGGAACAATGATCGGGGTTGCGCAGCAGGCAGGCCTCATGAAAGGCAAATCAATGCCAAGAGCAAGACAGGCGCTGTTAGCCGATTCAATTGCCACTACAGCAGGTGCAATGGTCGGAACAAGCCCAACGTCTGCTTATATCGAATCTTCAGCAGGAGTAGCTGCCGGAGGACGGACGGGACTGACCACCTTAACCGTTTCATTTCTTTTTATTCTGGCTGCTTTTTTCGGTCCGTTAGTAAGTGCTGTTTCAGGTGTGTCGGCTATTACTGCACCCGCATTAATCATTGTCGGAAGCTTGATGATGGGCAGTATTGCTAAAATTGACTGGGATGAATTAGATGAAGCTTTCCCGGCGTTTCTCATCATTCTGAGCATGCCGCTGACATCAAGTATCGCGACTGGTATCGCACTTGGATTTATTTCGTACCCAATCCTAAAAATCTTCCGCGGAAAATGGAAAGAAGTTCATATACTTGTCTACATCTTTGCAGTATTATTCGCTTATCAGCTGGTATTTCTGCCCCATTAATCCTAACCCGTGCTGCAGAAGCTGTTTTGCAGTTGCCAGGGAGCAGATAACCCATATAAGAATGAGGCTCAATTCACATAACGCCAAAAGTTATGTGAATTGAGCCTATTTTAATTCCAAACCGGTTAGAAGAATTGAGACACATTTGTCCCAATCTCATTTTTTATCTTTTGGTAGCAGATCACTCGCTGCTCTCTCCCCAATGAAAAAAAGCCGAAGAACTTTCCCCTCCCCCGGCTTTAACTGGCTATTTTAGTTATGTTTCTTCTTTTAGAAAGTGCTTCAATGCAAAGAATACATCCGACTTTCTTCTTAAAATAAAATACCTCAGTTCGTCCTCAGGAATGTTTTTGTAAATAGACATGAGAGAGGACTGACGCTGATATTGGTTAACCTCTCCGTATCCAAACAGATTACATAATCGGGACAATTCTTCAATAAGAGGCAGACACCGTTGATTATCAGAGGTTAAGTTATCACCATCAGAAAAATGAAAGGCATAAATATTATAGCGCTGAACGGGGTATTCATTTTGAATTAATTCCAATGCTTTACGATAAGCGGATGAACAAATTGTTCCTCCGCTCTCCCCTTTGGAGAAGAATGTTTCTTCTTCCACTTCTTTTGCTTCGGTGTGATGGGCAATAAAACGCAGTTCCACATGATCATACTTGTACTTTAAAAAGCGGGTGAGCCAGAAGAAAAAGCTTCGGGCTACATATTTTTCAAATGCTCCCATTGATCCGCTTGTATCCATCAAAGCTAGTACTACCGCTTTAGTTTCCCGTTCAATTGATTCATTCCATGTTCTAAAACGTAAATCTTCAGGTAAAATCGGATTGAACGCCGGTGCTCCTGACATCGCATTTCTTTTAAAGGCACTCATCATTGTTTTCTTCTTGTCAATGTTTCCTGTAAGCCCTTTGTTTCGGATATCATTAAACTCAATATCGCGCGTAATCTCAACTGACTCTTCTTTTTGTTTTAGCTTAGGCAGTGACAATTCCTTAAATAAAGCTTCTTCGATTTCCAACAGGGAAACTTCTGCTTCGACGTAATCAACACCCGCCTGATCTCCAGCTCCTTCACCCTGCCCCTGGCCTGGTTCAGGCTTGCCTTTGGCGATTAAATCTCCAACCTGACTGTCTCCGCTTCCCTGCCCTACATGCTTTTTCTTGTCGTAGTTGTACCGGATTTTGTATTCATCCAAGGATCGGATTGGAATCTTCACTACTTGCTTGCCATCGGACATTACAATGCTTTCTTCAGAAATAAGCTCTGGCAATTGATCCTTAATAGCTTCATTCACTTTTTCCTGATGCCGCTTTTGATCATCCTGTCCTTGTCGGTGAAGGGACCAATCTTCTTGTGATAGGATTGTGGACGACCTTTCATCCATTGTCATGGTCTGCTCTCCCTTCTTCCATTCGTAATTCATTGTATGCGAGAGTCGATAAATATTTACAACTAAAAGTGGAAGAAGTCAGTTCTGTTCTTGAAATTGCTTAAATGATGGGATCGATGCTGTTCTAAAACTGCCTGTTTTAAAAGAATCAAAAGCTAATTAGTCAGAAAATTTAAATATTAATATTTAAAAGAAAAAGCCTGCCATTTAAGGCAGACTCACTTGTCCGGAATAGTTTTCCTTTATATTGCTTCTTCTCTTTCCCTGGCAGTCGTTCGGGCTGCGTCGATCAAGAGAACAACCGAGGTTGCGACATGCAGCGCAAACCCAAGAAACGGAATAACCCCAACTAAGCAGGTAACAATTCCTAAAATACTGCCCGATTTCCCCTCAAATTCACGAACTGAAAAAATAAGCGTTATAATATGAAGTCCGAGCATGATCCATAACGGTGTCCAGCCAAATGACAGGATAACAATCCCCCCGAGTATAGGGATTGAAAAAAAGGCTTCCAAACCTCCTGTGATCCATTTAAGTGTGGTTGATGTTTTCATGTTTAAAATCGTCCTTTCTCTAATAACGATTTATATTATGCCAATAACTGCCGAATAAACTTGTTACTATAAGTATACGATTCAGATCAAAAGAGGTTTCATTTAATATTGATTTCAACTGTCTTCATTTTTGAGCAGGAATAATTAAAGGCTATCTTGTACTTGATACAGGTAAAGCCACTGCAGGAATAATTGTCTGCCCTTCTGGTATTATCGGCATGAGCAGCACGATTTATGAAGAAAAATCGGAAGAAGTCCGACAGCTGCCATTAAATATAAAAAAGAGCCAGATTAAGATCTGGCTCTCATCGATTTCTCTTCAAATTGTACGGGATCGGATTGACGATGATTTTGCTTCAACTGATCTCCTGAACGCAGCTTCTCCATTTGTTTCCCCAATAACACAAGTTCTCCCCTGTCGCTTGTCATCATGACACTAAATGGGTCCGTCTCCTTGAAGTGTTCCCTCCCAGGCATCGTAATCCTCCTTCAACTATTCTTTTGTACAACCATTTTATCATTTTTAGAATATTCAGTCAAAAATAAAAAAAGAAAGAGGAGGGCTCCTCTTTCCAAAAAATTATTTACAAAGACAGGTTAGCGGTTTAGCAGACTGCCCACATATTTAAGCAGTTCATTTGCACTTGATGTGTTATAGCCATGCTCATCAATCAGGCGTGCAATTACTTCATTCATCTTCTTAAGCTGCTGCTCATCCGGTGTTTTAGATGAAGTGGTAATTTTAACCACATCTTTTAAATCCGCAAATAGTTTTTTCTGTATGGCCTCACGCAGGCGGTCATGAGATTGGTAATTAAATCGTTTCCCCTTCCGTGCGTAAGTCGAAATTCGAATAAGAATTTCTTCACGGAATGCTTTTTTCGCATTTTCAGATATCCCGATTTGTTCCTCAATCGAACGCATTAATTTCTCATCCGGCGTCATCTCTTCACCGGTCAGAGGATCCCGCAGCTTTGATTTATGACAATAAGCTTCTACATTATCCAGGTAATTATCCATTAAGGTCTTAGCTGATTCTTCATATGAATAAACAAAAGCTTTTTGAACTTCTTTTTTGGCCATATCATCAAATTCCCGTCTTGCCAATGAAATAAAGCCAAGATAGGACTCTTTCACATCTTTTGTGATCGATGCATGCTGGTCAAGACCTTCTTTTAAAGAACGCAGAACATCCAGCGCATTGATGGACGATACCTCTTTCCGTATAATCGTCGAGGAAATGCGGTTAATGACATAACGCGGATCAATGCCATTCATTCCCTCATCATCATACTCTGTTTTCAGCTCCTGCACATCCGCTTCATTAAAGCCTTCAACCATCTCTCCATCATACAATCGCATTTTTTTAATTAAGTCGATGTCTTTGCGCTTAGGTTCTTTTAATCGGGTTAATATCGTAAACATTGCGGCAATTCGCAAGGTGTGCGGAGCAATATGAACGCCTGCCACATCACTGTCAGCAATGAGCTTTTCATATATTTTTTCTTCCTGCGTTACCTGCAGGTTATACGGAATCGGCATAACAATAATACGGGAATGAAGTGCTTCATTTTTACGATTGGAAATAAAAGAGCGGTATTCGGTTTCGTTCGTGTGAGCAACAATCATTTCATCCGCTGAAATTAAGGCAAACCTGCCTGCTTTGAAATTTCCTTCCTGAGTCAGTGAAAGTAAATGCCAGAGGAATTTTTCATCACATTTCAGCATCTCCTGAAATTCCATCATTCCACGGTTCGCCTTGTTTAATTCTCCATCGAAACGGTAGGCACGCGGATCAGATTCTGAACCATATTCCGCTATCGTAGAAAAATCCAGACTGCCTGTCAGATCGGCAATATCCTGAGACTTTGGATCAGATGGACTGAATGTTCCAATCCCCACACGCTTATCCTCAGAGAAAAATATCCGTTCAACCGGAACATTTTCAATCTGGCCGTCAAATTCTTTTTCCAGCCTCATTAAATTCAGTGGTGATAAGTTTCCTTCAATTTTTATTCCATACTCTTTTTGAAAATCTTCCCTTAAAGCATGTGGAATAAGGTGAAGCGGATCTTCCTGCATAGGGCATCCTTTAATAGCATAAACAGCGCCTCTGTCGGTTCTAGAATAAGCTTCCATTCCTCTTTTCATCATCGTAACCAGCGTTGATTTCCCTCCGCTGACCGGTCCCATAAGCAGTAAAATTCGTTTTTTTACATCGAGCCGTCTGGCGGCAGGGTGAAAGTATTCTTCTACTAATTTTTCAAGTGGCTCTGATAAACCGAATAACTGATTTCTAAAAAATAAATAATCACGTTTTCCATTTACTTCTTTCACACCGGCATCTTTTATCATGTTATAAACGCGGGAGTGGGCCGATTGAGCTACCCAAGGTCGTTCTTTTAAAAGCTCCACATATTCAGAAAAAGTACCTTCCCATTTTAAGCTTTCTTCTTCACTTCTATATTCAGCCATTCTTCTTAAAATATCCAACTGCGTCGCCTCCTTATTGGCCCTTATGTGAAAATGTATGCGGCAACCCCTGCTCACATGAAAGACAATATTAATTCATACAAAAAACCACGAACAGATTACTCTATTACTGATTTTCAATTCTCATTCTTCATTAAGAGTTAAAGCACTGAATACTTTCCTGCCAGCATTTTCATGATTTCTCCATAATAAACAGTCACAGATGATTCACTTAAGACGCATTTTAGGGTATAATTTAATGTAGTATTCATACTTCTCGTTATAAGGAGGCCATTACAAATGGGTACAGCATTAATTTTAGGTATCTGTGTTGCGTTCCTAGCAGCTATTTTCACTGCAGGCTACGACTCCAAGCCAGGTACGACCAAAGACTAATTCAACGCAAAAAAGCTGCCTTTAAGGCAGCTTTTCGTGTTATTTAAGATCTAATTTCTTTTCCTTTATAAAATCTTTCATATACATCCTGCTTTTTCTCTGAAGCATTTTAGCCATTTGACCGGACCATCCATCATTTCTCAACCCGTTCGTCCGTTTTTCATAGTAGGCTGAAATTTGCTCATCATACGCTTTAATATCTTCTTTCACTGCTTCAGGGTTATGCTGGTACGCATTTTCCTGGTAGACCATGCTAACCGGCATCCTTGGCTTGATGTCTGTCTGCTGATCCGGATGTCCAACGGTAAGACCGAATAAGGGCACCACATATTCGGGCGCTTCTATCACCTTGTTTACCTCTTCAAGATTGTTCCGGATTCCACCTATGTAACAAATGCCGAGACCAAGTGATTCAGCGGCAATCGCTGCATTTTGTGCTGCTAAAGCTGCATCAATGACTGTGACCATAAACTTTTCAGTAGATTGAATCGAGTCGTCAATGTCTGCATCCTCCCATTTACCAATTAACGAGTGACGGTAAAGGTCTGCACAGAAAATAAAAAAATGTCCGCTCTCTGCTACATAATCCTGTCCTCCTGCCAGCTCGGCAAGTTTCTTTTTCTTCTCAGGATCAGTCACGCCGATAATTGTATATGCCTGAATGAAGCTTGAAGTAGAAGCCATTTGTGCTGCTTGTACGATCGTGTTGATTTGGTCGGTGGATAAGGGGATTTCTTTAAATTTACGAACCGACCGATGATTCATTAATGTTTCGATAGTTGAATTCATTCATTTGCCTCCTTCAGTGGTTACAAATCAGTTTTACAGAATCACTTCAAAAAATCAAAAAAAATGCACAAAAATCGGCAGCTAAAACAAGTTCGGGCGAAAAATACATTGAAATTTTCGTTTCTGGGCGCGGCTGTGACCCTTTTTCGAGCTGAATTTTTTTATGGTCCCGTCTGTCACGCTGGAGCCAGAAGGATTCACCTAACCCGCTTAAAATAAATCTGCACAAAAAATCCCCTTGAGAAAATGTACATCTTCTCAAGGGGATTTTAGTGTATTTTGTCCAGATTTTTTACTTCACACCCGGATAATTCTGCTGACGCAAAGCCTCATACACTAATATTGCAGCTGTGTTAGAAAGATTCAGCGAACGAACATGATCATTCATTGGAATCCGGAGAGCTCTATCTTTATTTTTTTCAATTACATCCTGCGGAAGCCCGGATGTTTCCCGGCCGAAAATAAAGTAATAGTCCTTCTGTGTATCCGTGTAATCAAATGTAGAGTGCGGCTTTTCGCCATATTTCGTTAAAAAGAAAAATTCGCCATTCTCATTTTCCTTAAAAAACTCATCAAGCGAATCATAATACATGATGTTAACGAAATTCCAATAATCCAGACCCGCACGCTTTAGCATTTTATCATCTGTTGAAAAGCCCAATGGCCGGATTAAATGCAGCGTCGTGTCTGTTGCTGCACAGGTTCGAGCAATGTTACCCGTGTTAGCTGGTATTTCAGGTTGAAACAAAACAATATGATTTCCCAATCTTTTCACCTCAAGCAGTCATTTCAATTCCTTAAATCATTTCTCCATTTTATCACGAGATTGTGTAAAAGTAATACTTTATTGATGGCGTGTACGCAGAGGAATCGGTATATTCCCAATTTCTCATACGGCTGTCACTGGTATGGGCGTTAACAAGCGGATCACCTGACCGGATTGCCGTAACAATCGTCGTATGATTTATTCTTCCATCTCCCTCAAAATCGTAACAAATAACATCTCCCTGCTTTAACTCACTGACATCCCACACCCGGACTGCTGCATCGCTGGCATCCAAATACCACTTTAACGAATGCGCAACACTCCAGCTGAAACTCCAGGAATTGGTCCGCATCCACCAGCCCTTCGATCGATTTGGATAGCCATGCATCGGCAGGCCGCCAGCATGCAGACACTGCGAAATAAAATTGGTGCAGTCCACTTCGAACGATGGATAAGCGGGATTTCTGCTGTCCCACCACTTTTCTGCATAAAGAATTGCCGCTCCCCGGTTATATGCCATGCTCATCACCCCTATGTGCCATCCTACGACGGATTTTTAGGGAACATGATTAATTCTTCAGGAAGGACAAACCTTTTTCAATTTCAGCTAAAACTTCTTCGTCTTTTTCCTCCAGACGGCGCTTCAACAGCGCTTCTTTTGCCTGATCACCGCCAATTTTACCTGCTGCCCAGGCAGCTGTTCCACGAATTACCGGCCGCACATCCTCTGACATGACTCCGATTAAAGCAGGAAGAGCGCTTTCTTCTTTAAAATGAGCAAGAGCGATGATCGCATTCCGCTGAATTGGTTTTTTCCCTCTCCAGGAACCGGAAACATGTCCGAATTTCTCTTTAAACTCACGATTGCTGATCGTCAATAAAGGTTCAAGGAGAGGTTTTGCGATTTCACCGTCCGGCTCCATTTCACGATGAAAATGAAAATCTTTTCCTTTATTTTTTGGACAGACCGTTTGACAGGTATCGCATCCATAAATACGGTTCCCTATCTTATTTCTATATTCATCGGGTAAAAATCCCTTTGTTTGTGTTAAAAATGCGATGCATTTTTGTGCATTCAGCTGCCCTCCCTGAACCAGTGCACCGGTCGGACATGCATCCACACATTTATTGCATGTTCCGCATTGATCCTGCATCGGTTCATCCGGCTCAAAAGGAAGATTGGTAATCATCTCGCCTAAATAAACATAGGATCCAAATTCCGGTGTGATGACTGCACAATTTTTGGCGCTCCACCCTATTCCTGCTCTTTCCGCCACGGCCCTGTCAGCAAGCTCTCCAGTGTCCACCATAGAGCGAAAACGGGCTTTTGGCACTCGTTTCTGTATAAAGGCTTCAAGCTTACTTAAACGGTCTCTGAGGACCGTATGATAGTCTGTTCCCCATGACGCTCTGGCGAAGATTCCTCTTCTGGCTCCTTTTATGCTTTTAGGGGCATCCTTCATTTTTGAAGGGTATGCAAGAGCTATGGCGATAATAGAGCGCGGTTCGGAAAAAGTTAGCGATGGATCAACGCGTTTGTTGATATCCTTTTCTTCAAAACCCGATTGATAGCCAAGCTGTTCCTGTCTAATCAGGTGGTTTTTCATTTCCGTAAATACATCAGCTGTCGTAAAGCCGATTTTATCAATTCCAAGTGATGCTGCATGTTCAATAATTTCCTGTTTTAACAATCGATAATCCATCGTAACCCTCCTTCCATATGTCCTTATTCTATCATGAACAGCATTGATCTATGGTAAACTGAAATCATCTATCAGACAGGAGCTGTTTTTATGAAGATTTCAATTCATCCATCTCTTTTCTCACATGAACAGCCGCTTACTTTTGGCATTATTCACTACAACAATATTCAAATAGGCGATTCGCCACAAATGCTCAAAGGCCGCCTGCAGCTGTTTCAGGAATCAATCTTTTTTGAGCTTCAGGATCAACCAGTTACCGCCTTTGACGGTATAAACGAATGGCGAGGCATCTTTAAAGCACTGGGGAAAGACCCCAACCGTTACCGTCACAGTGCAGAAGCTCTTTTCCGCAGGATTAAGAAACAAAACTACCTGCAAAGCGTCCACTCCGGAATTGATATTAATAATTTTTTCTCGCTAGAATATCAGTCTCCTATCGGGCTGTATGACCAGTCAAAGATTGAAGGAGATATCAGCATACGGTTAGGCGTGGATGGAGATATCTATGAAGGACTCAATGGCCGCACAAACTCCCTGGAAAACCTTTTGGTAACCTCCGACAGAAAAGGCCCCTTTGGCAGCCCTTACGTCGACTCTGTCCGAACAGCAGTCACGGTGGACACAACAGAAGCGGTTCAAGTTATCTATCTGCGCCCCAGCCTGCCAAGCAGTGATCATGAAAGACTAACCTCATCGTTAAAAGATATGTTTATTCAGGTTCATGGTGGAACCGGCACGATTCAAATACTCTCAAATCGTATGTAGGAAGCGGATGAAGCTTATTCATCCGCTTTTATTTATACCTCTCAAACAAAGCTACAAAGAAAAAACGCAATGCTTCGTTGGCTAACAACGAAACACTGCGTTGGTTATGTATTGTGGAGCGGGTGATGAGAATCGAACTCACGACATCAGCTTGGAAGGCTGAGGTTTTACCACTAAACTACACCCGCATCAGCAATGTATATAAATTTATCATTAATTTTACGAAACGTCAACACAATCCGACAAAAAAATTAATACTTTTATGATTTTACTATAATTTATGTTTCATAATAACACTTTACTCCAGTACTGTTTCATCCGTAATTCTTACTTTACCAATCAATTCACCAGCTGCACACTAGTATTGTATTAAGTATGGTCTTACTTTATTCCCACTAATTTAAAACAAAAAATCCTTTCTGCATAACGCAGAAAGGATTTTGGGATACCGATGGCCGGGGTCGAACCGGCACTCCCGAAGGAACACGATTTTGAGTCGTGCGCGTCTGCCAATTCCGCCACATCGGCACGTCTTCATAATACTATTGAGATATAAAAAATCTAGAATCATAATGTTGGAGGCGGCAACCGGACTCGAACCGGTGGTAAAGGTTTTGCAGACCTCTGCCTTACCACTTGGCTATGCCGCCAAAATAAAAATGGAGCGGAAGACGAGATTCGAACTCGCGACCCCCACCTTGGCAAGGTGGTGTTCTACCACTGAACTACTCCCGCTTAAGCTGGGCTACCAGGGATCGAACCTGGGAATGACGGAATCAAAATCCGTTGCCTTACCGCTTGGCTATAGCCCATTAATATTAAAATGGGGCGACCGATGGGAATCGAACCCACGAATGCCTGAACCACAATCAGGTGCGTTAACCACTTCGCCACGACCGCCACAATGAAATTATAATTGGCAGGGGCAGTAGGAATCGAACCCACACCGGAGGTTTTGGAGACCTCTGTTCTACCTTTAAACTATGCCCCTAAATGGTGGAGGGGGGCAGATTCGAACTGCCGAACCCGAAGGAGCGGATTTACAGTCCGCCGCGTTTAGCCACTTCGCTACCCCTCCATTATTATAGCTGCTTGTATCAAGCCTGTTACTTTAAAAAGGTGGCTTTGGACGGAATCGAACCGCCGACACATGGATTTTCAGTCCATTGCTCTACCGACTGAGCTACAAAGCCAGATGAAAATAATCAAATAAATCGTACTATGTATTTCCTCTTTTTACAATCTTAAGTTTGTATTCATTTAAACTTAATTGAAATGGCGGTCCCGACCGGGATCGAACCGGCGATCTCCTGCGTGACAGGCAGGCATGTTAACCGCTACACCACGGGACCTTGGTAATTGCGGGGGCAGGATTTGAACCTGCGACCTTTGGGTTATGAGCCCAACGAGCTACCGAACTGCTCCACCCCGCGTTAATAAGTATATGTTCGTTAAGTTCGATTGGTGAGAGACAAGATGCTGATATCAATCAACATCAACTCTCAATGATCTTAACGAATGGAGAATGACGGGCTCGAACCGCCGACCCTCTGCTTGTAAGGCAGATGCTCTCCCAGCTGAGCTAATTCTCCATGATGTCTGGTGACCCGTACGGGATTCGAACCCGTGTTACCGCCGTGAAAGGGCGGTGTCTTAACCGCTTGACCAACGGGCCTTTAAAGCGTTTTATGGCGGAGAGCAAGGGATTCGAACCCTTGAGACAGCGGTAGCCGCCTACACGATTTCCAATCGTGCTCCTTCGACCTCTCGGACAGCTCTCCATGGCTCCACAGGTAGGACTCGAACCTACGACCGATCGGTTAACAGCCGATAGCTCTACCACTGAGCTACTGTGGAAAAACAGTCTAGCAACGTCCTACTCTCACAGGGGGAGACCCCCAACTACCATCGGCGCTGAAGAGCTTAACTTCCGTGTTCGGCATGGGAACGGGTGTGACCTCTTCGCTATCATTACTAGACATAATTCAATCTCTTTGCGACAAGTTATATTATAACATTATGTATTAGAGATTTCAATAAAGAAATAATATTTTTTATCATTCCTTCAAAACTGGATAAGCCATCAAACAAACGTTGCGTTTTCGAGTAATCACCAAATTTGGTTAAGTCCTCGATCGATTAGTATTCGTCAGCTACACATATCGCTATGCTTCCACCTCGAACCTATCTACCTGATCATCTTTCAGGGATCTTACCACTTGCGTGTGGGAAATCTCATCTTGAGGGGGGCTTCATGCTTAGATGCTTTCAGCACTTATCCCG
>NZ_SMZR01000045.1 GCF_004358665.1 Jeotgalibacillus sp. S-D1
CCCCCAAGCAGATTATTAACAAAAGCATCGCCACCCCAGAGCTGCTTGCACACATCCTTATTAGCAAATATGCAGACCATCAGCCGCTATATCGGCAACATATTATCTATCAGCGAAGTGGGGTAAATATCCCCGATGCCACTATGGCAGATTGGGTAGGACGCTGCGGCGTCGCCCTTGAGCCTTTAGTCAGTCGCTTGCATGAACTATTACTGTCTGAGCCTATCTTACATGCCGATGAAACCCCGGTATCTATCATGAAGAACCCTGTAAAGGTAGGTGGTAAATCATTAAAAAAAGGCTATGTCTGGGCGTATCTTACGCCACAGCACAGCTCCTTAAAAGCGGTGGTCTATGACTTTGCTGAAAGTCGTCGTAATGAGCACCCTAAAGCCTTTTTAGATAAGTGGCACGGTAAGCTGGTTTGCGATGATTACAGCGGGTATAAGTTCTTATTTCATCAAGGTGTGACAGAAATCGGTTGTCTGGCCCATGCACGGCGTAAATTTCATGAACTGCATATCACTGGGCAAAGTATCGTGAGCATTGAGGCATTAACGTTATTTAGGCAGTTGTATGCTGTTGAACGTGAGATTGATGAGCGATTTGAAAAAAATACACCCCCAATACCAAGAGATCCCCAAATAGT
>NZ_SMZR01000046.1 GCF_004358665.1 Jeotgalibacillus sp. S-D1
GCCCTTTCTAACTTAACCATCAAAATGGTTCTTGCTTGGATTTTCTATGAAGAAAATCACTAAGGTGGCGATTACTCGGTTTATTGCTTTGTTTGTTTGATGTCTTTATCCAGTTTTCAAGGAACGAGCGTCACCGCGAGGTGACATATTTCTACACAACAAAGTTTTCGAGCGGTCTTTCTTTCTCGAAAGAGTGTGGTTGGTGGAGCCTAGCGGGATCGAACCGCTGACCTCCTGCGTGCAAGGCAGGCGCTCTCCCAGCTGAGCTAAGGCCCCATGGGATGATAACGATATGAAGATAGTTATATGGTGGGCCTAAGTGGACTCGAACCACCGACCTCACGCTTATCAGGCGTGCGCTCTAACCAGCTGAGCTATAGGCCCCTATCTTACTATCAAGGAGATTCAATTTTACTTGAACCTTCAAAACTAAACAACCAAAGAACGTCAGTTCGTTAATCTGTGTGACGCGATTGACTCTTCTTGCGATGAGCCATCGGCCATTTCCTTAGAAAGGAGGTGATCCAGCCGCACCTTCCGATACG
>NZ_SMZR01000047.1 GCF_004358665.1 Jeotgalibacillus sp. S-D1
CTCTGTACACGACAAAAATGCTCAAAGTCTCAAAGGTCGTGGACTAGGAGACAAATAACTTATTAGAACCTCAAACACACGTCGATTGCCAGCAAAGAAATACTCACGCAAACCATCAATCAAAACATCCAAACCAATAGCAAACAAACTTTGCTGGGGTCGACCATGTTTCTTAAGCTTTCGTCTTTTAGGGTGTTGCTGTACAGTTTTAATCCCAATGCGATATGACCAACAAAATGCTAGCGCACAAACCGCCACTAACTTACTCACCCGATCCAACTGTGTAAGATGCGTATCTTCAAGATTAAACCCTCGTCCTTTAAAACAAGAAAACAAGGTTTCAATCTCCCAGCGTCTGCTATAAAGAGCCATAGCATCCGTATGATCTAAATTGTTAGTCGCTATAATGACATAATCGTTGTCAGCATCACGCTTTGCAAATAGACGAACTTTAACGCCATATACGGGAACAGCTCTGGCTAACATAAACGTTTCATGAGGGGATAGATGACGTAACAATGTCTTTATTTGTA
>NZ_SMZR01000048.1 GCF_004358665.1 Jeotgalibacillus sp. S-D1
ATACGGGGCCATAGCTCAGTTGGTAGAGCGCCTGCCTTGCACGCAGGAGGTCAGGAGTTCGACTCTCCTTGGCTCCACCATATTGGATTACGGATTAAGAGTGCATAAAATAGAATTAAGTGATTGATCTTTGTAATAAAGGTAATGATTACTTACTTCTGTTTTATACAGAAACTATATGACGATCTGATGAAGACGTTATTACTATTTAAAAACATAGATATGAGTTGTAATACGGTTAGACGATGAATCATTCACTGAGCCATTGTCTAACCAGATAACCAACCTTTTAATGACATCAGTTGTTATCCCAAGGGGTTGGTTATCAAAGTAAAGAGAACTGAATCAAGCGTAAATTATCAAGGTGATATCGTTATAATTACAGACTAAAGACCCTTTGGGGTTGTATGGTCAAGTAATTAAGCGCACATGGTGGATGCCTTGGCAGTCAGAGGCGATGAAAGACGTGACAGCCTGCGATAAGCTTCGGGGAGGCGGCAATATCCTGTGATCCGGAGATTT
>NZ_SMZR01000009.1 GCF_004358665.1 Jeotgalibacillus sp. S-D1
CTCCGTAAAGTGTTTGATAAAGCTCATTTGTTTCATTTAAAACTTGTATTAACGTTGACGTTTTTGGTTGTTTAGTTTTCAAGGTTCAAGGTGTTTCGTTTGTGTGTTGCTCTCTCAAGCGACTAGAACATCATACCATTTTTTCAAATGTTATGTCAACAACTTTTTTAAAGAATATTATTTGTTGATTTATTGCTGCCCTTCAAAAGCGACGCTTATAAATATAGCACCGGTTTAATGGTTGGTCAATACTTTTTAGGAAAAAAGATATTTTTCCGCTTTCCATCATATGCTTTTAAAAATGGCAGGTTGTGAAGGAGGCATCTTTTATGAGAGAGCATTTTTTTAAAAAAGGATATGAAACGGGGATTATTCTGATCATCATCACACTGTTGGTCATGTTAATTCCCGCCACACCTAATGTAATGAAAGTAGCGGGGGTTTGGCCATCACCTGGAATTGTTTACAAAGGGGATAACGGCATTGCCCTGACATTTAATGTGGAGCTTGGAGATGATTCGGTCCTTTGGCTGCTGGAAGAGCTGAATAAAGAAGGAATTACTAAAGCCACCTTTTTTCTTGACCCTGCCTGGATTGACCGGCAAAAAGACGTGGTTAAAGAAATTAAGCTTGCCGGTTATGATATCGGAATTTATGACCTTCACCCTACCCGTTATGACACACTGGAGGAAAAAGATATTGCCAAACACCTTGTTGATTTACGCACATTTTTTAGTGAACATGACCTTGAAGCAGGCTATTATCGGACCAAGGACGAGCTTTTGCCCCCATCCGTTATTAAGATAATGGCAAAGCATGATTTTATTGTAGTGGGTCACCAATTGAATGGCAAAGATCTTTCAGCCAAAAAAAACAACACACTAAAAGGAGCAGTAGTGGAACTTGAGGTGCCAAATAAATTGGAGGATATGAAAAGCAGCTGGAAGGAATGGAGCAGTGTGCTAAATGACAGGGGAAACAATTCCTACGTCACATTGCTTGAATTATTGGCTTCTTCCGACAGTAAAATCCGTCTGCTTGATTAATGGATCTAAAAACAATTGGAGCGACTCTTTTTTGAGTCCTTCTTTTTTATTTAATCCTCTCTACTCAGTACAAATCCTTTTTTTGAATACAATTTGGAATAAAAAAAAGAAAGTCCCTGTTTTAGGACCTTCTTTAAATGTGTTCATTATTTCACCGCAGCTTTTTGTCTGGCAGCTTTTCGGGCTAGCCTTTCTTCACGCTCAACTTGAGATCGCTTATTGTATTTCGGCAATGCCAGCATTTGATATGCATTCGTAGCAATCAATGTGAACATAATGGTAATCAGCCAGTAGCTCTCATTGCTCCTGAGAACAGGCAGCCATTCCAGCGTCGTGATCACTACCATAAAAAACAGCGCGGATGGAAATACAGCCTTTGTTGCCTGTTTTGCTTTTAAAAAAGCAACAAGTAAACCCGCTCCCAAAAGAAAAACAGCTAAACCTATATATGGCAATAATGAATCTTCTGCCCCAGCAAATGCTTGAAAACGGAAGTAGACCAAATCAAACAAAACGAATGCAACAAGGACGAGCTGTACAGCATTCCATAATTTTAAAGAACGAAAAATCCCTAAACCGAATTGATGAATGGTAAGGTAAGCAAAATACCCCATTTGACTTATCACACTGAATGTCATCCCCACACCAATCATCCATATTACAACCGATATTACTTCAATGGTATCCTGCCCATTTAATAATGCAGCAAGTTCATTCCACCTGACGGCAATCCCAATAATTCCTGTTGTGATTCCGCCTACGAGTAATGTCATGATAAAAAATCGAATCCAACTTCGGATAGTCACGTATTTATCCCCCAGCAATTAATTTACAAACTCTCCTTCGATTGTACCAATCACCATTTGAAAAATCCATGACTACCGTGTGAACGTGCATATTTTCCCCCTGTTTGCAAAAGCTATAAACAAAGAAAATAACATGGGGGTGAACGACAATGAAAAGGATATTTACGTTGTCTGCAGGATTGATACTGCTGCTTATGTTGTCTGGCTGTGGCGGCGGCGAAAAAGCTCCCAGCTACGAAGAAACAAAGCAGATGTTTATCGATTTATTAAAGACAAATGAAGGTAAAAAAGCGATACAGGAATTACTTGCAGATGAAGCCGTAAAAAAAGAGCTTGTACTCGATCAGAAGGTAGTTACGGATTCAATTGACACGACACTTTTATCTGAAGAAGGCAAAAAGTTTTGGGAGAAGTCCTTTAAGGATCCCGCTTTTGCTGAAGTCATAGCAAAAAGTATGCAAAAAGAAAATCAAGAATTATTAAAAGATCTTATGAAGGATCCTGAGTACCAAAAAATGATGTTGGAATTATTAAAAGATCCTTCTATTCAGGAACAAACACTGACGCTGTTAAATAGTCAAACCTATCGTGAGGAAACAAAAAAATTAATGATGGAAGTAATGGAAAGTCCTCTTGTACAAAAACAAATGCAGGATATACTGCTTGAAGCGGCTCAAAAGATGGGTCAGGAAGAAGGTAGTGGCGGAGGAGAAGGTCCTGGTCCTGGTCCTGGTCCGGGTACGGGTGGTTCGGGTGGCAGTCCTAGCGGCGGGTCTGGAGAAGGCGGAGGTGGCAACACCGGAAGCGGCGGGTCTGGAGAATAAGGTACCAGCTAAAAACAAAACACCTGACGTGTTCAATATAGAACATGTCAGGTGTTTTTTAGGTGTTAAGTCCGTTCAATTACCTGCTTGGCAATTTCAGCATACATTTCACCTAACCGGTGATCTGCACCATAGACTGAAGGAGCAAAATCATTTTCATCCCAATCAGGCTGCTGCAATGGCAATTTTCCCAGCAGATCGGTTCTCAATTCATCTGCCAGTTTTTCTCCGCCGCCCTGACCGAATACAAATTCACGTTCACCAGTTTTTTTACTCTCATAGTAGGACATATTTTCTACAACGCCCAGAATGGAATGATCCGTCTGCAAAGCCATCGCCCCTGCTCTTGCTGCAACAAAAGCGGCTGTTGGATGAGGGGTAGTGACTATAATTTCTTTACTTGACGGAAGCATCGCATGCACGTCCAACGCCACATCACCTGTGCCAGGCGGAAGGTCGAGCAGGAGATAATCAAGCTCTCCCCACTCCACTTCAGTAAAAAAGCTGTTTAGCATTTTTCCAAGCATAGGACCGCGCCAAATAACGGGTGCGTTATCCTCCACGAAAAAGGCCATAGAAATAACTTTTACATCAAATCGGTCAACCGGAATAATCCGCTCATCACGAACGACCGGGCGTTTATTGATTCCCATCATATCAGGCACACTAAAGCCGTAGATATCAGCATCAATCAGTCCTACTTTTTTGCCCGCACGCGCCAAAGCGACAGCAAGGTTAACTGAAACAGTTGACTTACCTACTCCTCCTTTGCCGCTGGCTATGGCAATAAATTGCACTTTATTTTCCGGAGACAAAAGATTGTCTTCCACCGCTTCTCCAGCTTTGCCCCTGAATTGCTCAAGCGCCTCTGGAGGAAGTTCTGTAAAGCGGATACCAACCGATTCAGCGCCCGCTCCTTTAAGCGCATCTACAACTGCCATTTGCAATTGCATTTGTTCAGGTGTTCCTGTCTTTGCCAAGGCAATTTTTACGCTGACATGCATTTTTTCTTCTTTGATTGAGATTTCAACAATCCCGCCAGTTTCAGCAAGTGTTGTATGTAGGATCGGATCATTCATAGAACCGATGAGTTCGTGTACTTGTTGTTCAGTAATCAATATTGACACCCCTCCGCTGTATTCGTTTACATTCAAACCAAGTATAGCATAGGAAATAGTGAAAGTCTGCGAAGGGTACTTACTTATTCTGGCTCTTCTTTTATATCTTCTTCATTGGAATAATGCCGCAATATCCCCAAATATACCGCCGCTGCTACACGCTGCTGGTATTCATCCTGCAATAGCCAATAACGTTCCTCCGGATTTGAAAGGAATCCCGCCTCTACTAAAACACCTGGTGTTTTGGCATTACTTAACACGTAGATGCCCTCTATGCTTTTTGCTTGTCTCGTATTCTTCGGCAAGTGCCTGACAAGTTCATTTTGAACAAAACGCGCAATCCGCTCATTATCATCGTGGAAGCTTGTATAGAATGTTTGAGCCCCGCTCCACTGGGTTTGTGGTATAGCATTTAAATGAATGCTAATAAATAAGTCATTGTCTTTGCTATTGACAAGGTCAAGCCTGCGCTTTAAATCCTCTCTTTTTCTTGCCCGGTAGCCCTCTGTTGATTCTTCAGCCAGGTCGATGTCCCGTTCCCGCGTCAATTTTACGATCGCTCCCTGTTCTTCCAGGTAAGCCCGCAGCTGCTTGGCTATTTTCAGAGTCAGGTTTTTTTCTAAAATGGTCTCGTAAGAAGCACCGCCATCTGCTCCGCCATGTCCCGGATCGAGTACAATTACCTTTCCTGCCAATGGCATTCTCCACTCATCAATCGCACTTATCACAATCCGGTCGACTCGCAAACCAAGACCCGCAACGACTACCGCTACGATTACTAAAAGGGAAATGATACTCTTTTTCATCTGCCACCCACCCGTCATTTGTGCATGATGGAACAGTATATGCTTGTCTTAACAGGGGTAGAAGCAAAGGTATGAGCGTAAACCACAAAAAAACTCCCAACCGAAGTTGAGAGTTTTGTAAAAACAGAAATTAACGTTTTGAGAACTGAGGTGCACGACGAGCGCCTTTAAGACCTGGCTTCTTACGCTCTTTCATACGTGAGTCACGAGTTAATAGACCCGCACTCTTAAGTGCTCCACGGTATTCTGGGTCAACATGAAGCAATGCACGTGAAATTCCGTGACGGATTGCTCCAGCTTGTCCAGTGTATCCACCACCATTAACATTTACGAAAATATTGTAGTTACCAAGAGTTTCTGTAATGTTAAGTGGTTGTTTAATTACTTCGCGCAATGCTGCGAATGGAATGTAGTTTTCAACTTCGCGTCCGTTGATCACGATTTGTCCGTCACCTGGTACTAGACGTACACGTGCAGTAGAACTTTTACGACGACCTGTTCCGATATATTGAACTTGTGCCAAGATAATTCCCTCCTCTTTAAATTAAAATTAACCGCGCAGCTCGTAAGCTACTGGTTGTTGTGCTGCGTGTGGGTGTTCTGCTCCAGCATAAACGTGAAGCTTCTTGAAAATTTGACGTCCAAGAGAATTCTTTGGAAGCATTCCTTTGATCGCTAGTTCAAGCATTTTCGTTGGGTAGTTTGTACGCATTTCTAATGCAGTACGCTGTTTCAAACCACCTGGGTGCAAGCTGTGACGGTAGTAGATCTTGTCAGTAAGCTTTTTACCTGTAAGGTGAATTTTTTCAGCGTTGATGATGATAACGTGATCACCTGTGTCAACGTGTGGAGTGAATGTCGGTTTATTTTTACCACGCAAGATTGCAGCAACTTCACTAGCAAGACGTCCAAGAGTTTTACCCTCAGCATCTACTACGAGCCACTTGCGCTCTACTTCGTGACCTTTAGCCATAAATGTTGTACGCATGAGTTTACCTCCTAAATAAAGTTTAAAATGTTTCATCTATTCTTTTTGAGCCGTATTTGAACACTTCGCACTGATAAGGTCCGGGTCTCATCAGAGGGGTGAAATACATACCATAGGCTATATTATAATGTTTCAACCAGTATGTCAAGGAAATGTTACACCAGGTTGAGTTGTTATTATAAAAGCGGAAACGGGCGTTTAGCTCCGACAGACGTAAAGCGCGGTGGCTATTAGGCGCTCTTTGCCTAAATGCCACCGTGACTTACGATCCGAGGAGCTGCCCGGGCGGATAGGGTGTCCAGTTGATTTTATCTAACATCTTTTCCAAGTTATCGATCATCTTTTTAATTTTATCTAACTTAAAAAGTTGTTTATCGATCAAAAATCTATTTTTATCAGTCAAACTGGGTGCGGATCCACTTTTATCGATCACCTTTTGGGATATATCGATCACTTCTCACCATTTATCGATCATCTACCCAGCTATATCGATCATGCCTGATGCCCTGATCTACCGACGACCTGACGCCCCGACCAGTGACCCTTCCAATCCACCACTCCCAAATCCAGACACAGCAACTCCTTACCCCCGCTCCCCATACTCGACTTCCCACAAATACAAGCCGTGTGGCGGGGCTGTTTTACCGGCTGCGCTCCGGTCTTTGGCTTTTAGCATCGATGGAATGGCATCGGGGTGGTACTTTCCGCTTCCGATGTCGAGCAGGGTCCCGACCATGATTCTCACCATGTTGTATAAAAACCCGTTTCCTTTAACGATAAAAATCCATTCGGAGCCCTGCTCGATAATATCAAAGCGTTCGATGGTGCGCACCCGGTCGATCACGGCAGATTTCGCAACGGAGAAGCTTGTAAAATCGTGTTCTCCGATAAAATGCCGGACAGCCTGTCTCATCATCTCAAGGTCGACGGTAAGTGGATGATGGACAGCGTAGTGACGTCTGAATGGTGTCGGGAATTCGGCACGGTCGATCACATATCTGTATTCTTTGCCGGTTGCACCAAAACGCGCATGAAACGTTTCGTCCACTTGTTCGGCACTTTTTACGACAATGTCATTTGGCAGTTTTTGATTCATGATTACAGGCCATCTTTCGGCCGGTATGCGGTAATCGGTGTCAAAGTGAATCACCTGCCCTACAGCGTGCACACGGGCGTCTGTGCGGCCGCTCGCAGACACACGGGTGGTTTCACCCTTGTGAACCTCTGTAAGGGCTTGTTGGAGCTCTCCTTGGACCGTACGCTTGCCGGGCTGCACCTGATAGCCATAAAAGTTTGCCCCGTCGTAGGAGATAATACATTTATATCTGGCCACAAATCATTCCTCCTTACAGCCAAAACCTTAAAGAGATTAGTACTGCCGCTAAAATAACTAATGTTAGCAGCGCGAAGGTATCACGTGGCTCCCATTTTAAGAGCCGGTATTTTGTCCGTCCCTCTCCCCCGCGATAGCCGCGCACTTCCATTGCGGTTGCAAGGTCTTCAGCCCGTTTAAATGCATTAACAAAAAGCGGAATCATCAATGGCACAACGGCTTTTAGACGGTCCTTTAGCGGGCCGCTTGACATATCTGACCCTCTTGCCATTTGCGCTTTCATGACTTTGTCTGTTTCATCCATCAGGGTCGGGATAAACCGCAGTGCAATGGACATCATTAACGCAAGCTCATGTGCAGGGAATCTCACTTTCTTTAAAGGGTTAAGCAGACTTTCCAGCCCATCTGTTATGGATATGGGTGTCGTTGTTAATGTCAGCAGCGACGTCATAAACACCAGTAATAAAAATCGGGTGGAAATAAAAAATGCCTGACGAATCCCTTCTTCGTAGATTGTGATAAAACCGAGATCCACAATTACTTTTCCTTCTCTTGCAAAAAAGATCTGCAGGATAAAAGTAAGAACAATTAAAATCATGACTGGTTTTAATCCGCTGATCAAAAAGCGTACGGTAATTCCCGATGCCCAAATGGAAAGGAGAGTGAAAGCAGCTGCTACGACATAACCCCAAATGCTGTCAGCTAAAAAGATAATGGCGATAAACGCAAAAATAAAGATCAGCTTTGCTCTGGGGTCCATTCGATGGGCGATTGAGTCAGCGGGGATGTACCGGCCAAAGATCATTTTCTCCATCATAATGACCGACCCCCTGACAGCTCATTCCAAGCATCCACCAGTTCATCAATCGATAAACAAATACCTGGTAAAGTCCTTCCTATTTTCTGCTCGAGCATATGCTGAAAACGCACGACTTCCGGTACGCCCAGATCCCATTCTGCAAGACGGTCTGCATCACTGAACAGCTCCCTTGGCGGTGCTTCATACACTTTCTTTCCCTTATGCATGACGACCACCTTATCGGCATAAGCTGCGGCATCTTCCATGCTGTGGGTGACCAGGATCATGGTAAGTCCACGTTCTTTATGCAGGCGGTAAAACATGTCCATCATTTCTTTGCGGCCCCGGGGGTCCAGTCCCGCTGTTGGTTCATCGAGCACTAAGACCTCCGGCTCCATTGCCAGCACACCGGCGATGGCAACACGTCTCATTTGTCCACCGGATAAATCGAAAGGCGATTCCTCCATAATGGATTGCGGCAGCCCCACCTGCTCAAGCCAGTAAACCGCTCTTCTTTTTGCCTCTTCCTCACTTACCCCAAAGTTCATTGGGCCATAGCATATATCCTTCATCACCGTTTCTTCGAATAATTGCTGCTCCGGAAATTGAAAAACAATCCCGACATGCTGGCGTATTGATTTTAAATCCTTTTCCTTGCGGCCGGCCTTTACTGTCCGGTCGCCTATTTTTACCGATCCGGAGGTTGGTTTAAGGAGAGCATTTAAATGCAGTAAAAGCGTGGACTTGCCAGATCCTGTGTGCCCAATGATTGCAACGCATTGCCCACTTGGTATGGTAAATGACACATTTTCAATGGCCTTTTTCTCAAAAGGTGATCCGGCTGCATAACGATACTCTACTTGTTGAAGTGAGATATCCATAATTCATTCACCAACTCTTCTTCTGTTAATTGCTGCTGGCTCTCACGCAGAATCCCTTTTGCTTTAAATGCGTTGCTCATTTTAAGCGGAAATGGGAGATCAAGTCCAAGCCTTACTAATTCATCGCCAAGCTCAAATATTTCTTGCGGTGTACCGCTTTTAAAGATTTCGCCCTGGTTCATTACAATAATCCGGTCTGCTTTTGCTGCTTCCTCTAAATCATGCGTAATGGAAAGAACGGTCATTGCCTGGTCTTCTTTTAGTTTACGGACAAGAGAGATGACTTCCTGCCGTCCTGTTGGGTCGAGCATCGATGTAGCTTCATCGAGGATGATAATATCAGGTCTAAGGGCAAGCACACTCGCCATGGCAACCCGCTGCTTCTGGCCGCCCGAGAGATGATGTGGCTCTTGATTTAGAAAGTCATCCATTTTCACTTGTTTAAGTGCGCTATGAACACGCTTGACCATCTCTTCGTGAGGAACTCCATGGTTCTCCAAGCCAAAAGCCACATCATCTTGTACCGTGGTACCGACAAATTGATTATCAGGATTTTGAAATACCATCCCAATATGCTTCCTTGTGTCCCAAACAGTGTCTTTTTCCAATCGTATGCCGCCGATCGTTATATCCCCCTGATCAGGGAAATAAAGTCCATTCATTAACTTGGCAAGCGTTGATTTGCCAGATCCATTATGACCGACAATGGCCACCCATTCCCCTTCTTCAATTGAAAAAGAAACGTTCTTCAGAACTTCTTGATCTGAACCCGGGTAATGAAACGTAATGGAGTCTAATGAAATAATTTCTTGTGCCACCTATTTCACCCTCCTGCCTCAATCGCAACGGCCCCTTTTATCTGCTTTTTCCGTATGAAAAACTAGAAAATTAAAAGGCTTGCAGCCACTGCTAGATTCTCTCTATATACTTGCTATTCTCAACTCATCAAAAATAAAACATTTTTATACAAAAAAAGCGCGCACCTCATTCAAGGAAATGCGCTCGCTTGATTATCAAAATCTATAACGTTCCTATCCATTGTGACGATGGATGAATGAGGTGCTAAGAGCTAGACGAGTCAGGCATGCCTGCTCATCGTAACACTCTGCTTTTTGCGTGTCGTATTAATCGTTTAGCTTTTTAAAGAAAGAGGGCGAGAGCAGTTAGGCTCTAACTGTTCCGCCCTCTGTGGTGTACGAATTATACTAATTCGATGATAACCATTGGTGCGCCGTCTCCACGACGAGGACCAACTTTCATGATGCGAGTATATCCGCCTTGACGTTCTGCGTAGCGAGGTGCTACATCGTTAAATAATTTTTGAAGAGCGTATACTGATGACTCAGCACCTTCTTCATTTGTCGTTATTGCTTTATCACGACGGATGTAAGCAGCAGCTTGACGACGTGCGTGCAAGTCTCCGCGCTTTCCGAGTGTAATCATTTTTTCTGCTACTGAGCGAAGTTCTTTCGCACGAGTTTCAGTTGTTTCAATTCGCTCGTTAACGATCAAGTCTGTAGTAAGGTCACGAAGTAGTGCTTTACGTTGAGAGCTTGTACGTCCTAACTTTCTGTAAGCCATGAAGGGTTCCCTCCTTTGTTGAAATTGTGTCTAGCTAGTAGTTGTTTTCAAACCCCTTGCATCAGTCTTCTTTACGAAGGCCCAATCCAAGTTCGTCTAATTTCGCCTTAACTTCTTCTAAGGATTTACGGCCAAGGTTACGCACTTTCATCATATCCTCTTCTGACTTGCTAGCCAGCTCCTGGACTGTGTTGATTCCTGCACGCTTCAGGCAGTTATAAGAACGGACAGATAGATCAAGCTCTTCGATCGTCATCTCTAAGACTTTTTCTTTCTGGTCTTCTTCTTTTTCTACCATGATTTCTGCATTCTGTGCTTCGTTGGTTAATCCTACAAAAATATTAAGGTGTTCAGTCAGAATTTTAGCACCTAGAGCAACTGCTTCTTTGGGGCCAATGCTTCCGTCTGTCCAGACATCAAGTGAAAGCTTATCGAAGTTCGTCATTTGACCAACACGAGTATTTTCAACTTGATAGTTTACACGTGAAACAGGTGTATAGATCGAATCGATTGGAATCACACCAATTGGAAGATCTTCACGTTTGTTTTGTACTGCAGGCGTGTAACCACGACCGCGTGACGCACTTAAACGCATACGAAGATGACCGTTTTTACCGATAGTCGCAATGTACAGATCAGGGTTGAGAATCTCAACATCACTGTCATGTGTAATATCAGCAGCTGTGATAACACCATCACCTTGAACATCGATTTCAAGTGTTTTTTCTTCATCTGAATAGATCTTTAACGCCAGCTTCTTGATATTCAAAATGATTGTTGTTACATCCTCTACGACACCTTCAATAGTTGAAAACTCGTGAAGTACACTATCAATTTGAATAGAAGTGATCGCAGCACCAGGAAGTGAGGATAATAGGATACGACGCAAGGAGTTACCCAATGTTGTACCATACCCACGCTCTAGTGGCTCTACAACGAATTTTCCGTATTTGGCATCATCGTTGATCTCAACCGTCTCAATTTTTGGCTTTTCAATTTCGATCATTCAAATTTACCCTCCTTCAAAACGTCGAAATCTCGGAACTTATTGATTCTGTGAATCATTCCGACATTCCCCATGTTTACCTTACCCAATGTGCTTTTACAACTGGATCTTTCATTTCTGCACGAAGGAATCTATGATCCATTATCGACAAGGATCTAGATTTTATACAGAAAAATTAAACACGACGACGTTTAGGTGGGCGACAGCCATTATGCGGTACTGGAGTAACGTCTTTAATTGCTGTTACATCAAGACCTGCAGCTTGAAGTGCACGGATAGCCGCTTCACGACCTGCACCAGGACCTTTTACTGTAACTTCAAGAGTTCTCAGACCATGTTCCATTGAAGCTTTAGCTGCTGTTTCAGCTGCCATTTGAGCTGCGAATGGAGTTGATTTACGAGATCCTCTGAAACCAAGTGAACCAGCACTTGACCATGCAATTGCATTACCATGAGTATCTGTAATCATCACGATTGTATTGTTAAAAGTTGAGCGAATGTGAGCAATACCAGCTTCGATATTCTTTTTCACACGACGCTTACGAGTTTGTTGTTTACGTGCCATGTTAAGAAGAAACCTCCTTTACTAATTATTTTTTCTTGTTAGCTACGGTCTTACGAGGACCTTTACGAGTACGCGCGTTGTTCTTCGTGTGCTGTCCACGGACAGGAAGTCCACGACGGTGACGAAGGCCACGGTACGAACCGATTTCCATTAGACGTTTGATGTTAAGGGATACTTCACGACGAAGGTCACCTTCAACTTTCAAGCTGTCAATTGTTTCACGGATTTTATTTAGCTCATCTTCAGTTAAGTCGCGAACGCGAGTTTCTTCAGATACGCCTGAGTCAGCAAGAATTTTAGCTGCTGTTGATTTACCAATACCAAAGATATACGTTAGAGAGATCACAACGCGCTTGTCACGCGGAATGTCTACACCAGCAATACGTGCCATTTATTAGAGCACCTCCTTCTTTATTAGCCTTGTTTTTGTTTATGCTTAGGATTTTCGCAAATCACCATTACTTTGCCGCGTCTGCGGATGACTTTACACTTTTCGCAGATCGGCTTAACAGATGGTCTGACTTTCATCTTATCTAAACCTCCTTAGTAGGTCGGAGTGCAAAAGATTATTTGTAACGGTAAGTGATACGGCCACGCGTCAAGTCATATGGAGATAATTCCACTGTTACTCGATCGCCTGGTAAGATTCGAATGAAATGCATGCGAATTTTACCTGATACATGTGCAAGCACATTATGACCATTCTCTAATTCTACCTTAAACATTGCATTAGGCAAAGTCTCAACTACGGTTCCTTCAATTTCGATAACATCGTCTTTCGCCATTGAACAAATCTCCCTTCTTTATCAAACTTCCAGGATCTCATGGACAAATGTTCTCACTGCATAACGCAGCTTGCCATTGGTCACACGCCCAGTTTCGGATATACTATTTTGAACTTCCGGGGATACATAATCGCATGAAGTCAAATGTTGAATGTTTTTCTTTTTCGGCCGGTCAAACTTCCGGCGTTCACCGTCCGCAATCAAAACAAACTTCTCATCCAACCGATGAATGACAACCGCGTATACACCAGTATCACGGCCCTTGTTCACATGCACAATCTGCCCTATCCCGGGGGGCGAATCGTATTTAAACAATAAGGATCACCTTCATTTAGGCTTTTGTCAGGATTTCATAACCGCTCTCAGTGATGGCAATTGTATGTTCAAAATGAGCACACATCTTACCATCAACAGTTACTACTGTCCAGTTATCAGAAAGAGTTTTAACATAACGACTTCCTGCATTCACCATCGGTTCAATGGCTAGTACCATGCCGGGCTTTAGGCGTGGCCCCTTGTTGGGTGGACCATAATGAGGAATTTGTGGTGCCTCATGCAAGTCTTGCCCAACTCCGTGCCCTACATACTCACGTACAATTGACAACCCATTGTCCTCAACATACGTTTGTATAGCATGAGAAATGTTCGAAAGACGAACATCCGGTTTCGCTTCCTTCAGACCAAGGAAGAGGGATTCTTCCGTGACGTCCAGCAGCTTCTGTGCGCCGGCAGTTATACTGCCAACCGGATAGGTCCAAGCTGAATCTCCATGGTAGCCTTTAAATTTAGCACCGATATCGATGCTGATGATGTCTCCATCTTTTAAAGTCCGGTCACCCGGTATTCCATGGACTAACTCTTCATTAACCGAAGCGCAGATGCTTCCGCGAAAACCATTGTATCCTTTAAAGGACGGAACAGCGTCATGCTGCCGGATAAACCGATCAGCAATCTCATCCAGTTCCTTCGTCGTGATTCCAGGCGCAATATGCTTTTGCATCTCCTGATGGGTTAACGCAACAATCTTGCCTGCTTCGCGCATGATCTCGATCTCACGAGGAGTCTTGCAAATGATCATTAGCGAAGGCCCCCAAGCAAGTCATCGATATCAACGAATACTTTTTTAATATCCTGTTGACCATCAATGTCCTTTAACACACCCTGTTGACCATAGTAGTCAAGAAGCGGCTGTGTTTGTTTCATATTAACATCTAAACGTTTCTTAACAGTTTCCGGTTTGTCATCTTCACGCTGGTACAATTCCCCACCGTCCTTATCACAAATCCCTTCCACTGCAGGAGGATTGAAGATCGTATGATACGTAGCTCCACAGGTTCTGCATATCCAGCGCCCTGTAAGACGTTTCATCAATTCTTCCTGTTCCACCTTGATGTTTAGAACATAGTCTAATTTTTTGCCAAGATCAGTCAGTAACGAGTCAAGCGCATCCGCCTGAGCTACTGTTCTTGGGAAACCATCAAGCAAAAACCCATTTTGGCAATCATCCTTGCTTAACCGTTCACGTACAATCCCGATGGTTACTTCATCAGGCACCAGATTTCCCTGGTCCATAAACGATTTTGCTTCCAAGCCTAATTCCGTGCCGTCTTTAATCGCTGCGCGGAACATATCTCCGGTAGAGATATGCGGGATTTCATATTTCTCAATGATTTGTTCTGCCTGTGTGCCTTTACCGGCACCGGGTAGACCCATTAAAACAATATTCACAAGTAAGCCCCCTCAGTCTTGATGGGCTCCGGGGTAGCCGTAGGGCCCCCAAAACCATGTGATTATCTCATAAATCCTTTATAGTTACGTTTCACTAATTGTGCTTCCAACTGCTTCATTGTTTCCAGTGCGACCCCTACAATGATCAAAAGGCTTGTTCCGCCAATTTGAACTGACTGAGGAAGTCCTGCCAGGTTAATAAAGAAAATCGGTAGAATTGAAACAATTGCTAAGAAAATTGCTCCAACAAACGTTAAACGGTAAAGCACAGTTGTCAGGTAATCCTGAGTAGCTTTTCCTGGGCGAATACCCGGGATATAACCACCTTGTTTTTTAAGATTCTCAGCCATGTTTTCCGGATTGACTTGAATGAAGGCATAAAAATATGCAAATGCAATAATTAATGCCACATAAATCGTCATACCGATCGGCTGTGTATAGTCAAATACATTTTGAATCGTTGTTGTAACATTATTTGAACCAAAGAATGTTACTAATGTTTGCGGCGTTATCATAAAGGAAATCGCAAAGATAACCGGGATAACACCAGCAGCATTAACTTTCAAAGGCAGATGAGTCGATTGACCACCCGTTGCCGGAGCATTTTTTCCTCCAACACGTTTTGCATACTGAACTGGAATTTTCCGCAGCGCCTGCTGAACGAAGATTACTCCAACCGTAATTGCAATGACCGCCAGTAAAAGCAATACCAGGATAATGATATTCAAGAATAGCTGTTCACCAGCACCTTGAATTTGCTGAGCATAAATTTGATTAATCGCGTTAGGAATAGCTGCCACGATACCTGCAAAGATGATGATGGAAATACCATTTCCAACTCCTTTTGCCGTGATTTGCTCTCCTAACCACATTAAAAAGGCTGTACCCGCAGTCAGCACAATCGCGATCAATAGATACGTCCCTACAGAAGTATCCTGAATCAGTGATCCTCCGTACATACGGTTAAACCCATAAGACATTCCAATCGCCTGGATAAAACCAAGTACGATTGTGAAATATCTTGTGAACTGAGCCAGCTTACGACGGCCCACATCTCCCTGTTTTGCCCACTCTGTAAATTTCGGTACAACGTCCATTTGCAGGAGCTGAACAATAATGGATGCCGTGATGTACGGCATAATTCCCATTGCCAGTATAGAGAAGTTAATTAAGGCACCGCCGCCAAATGTATTCATGAAGCCAATCAGACCAGACATTTCATCTTGAGCCTTCAGCACTTCAGCGTCAACACCTGGAACGGGAATAAATGTTCCAATACGGAATACTACCAACATTAAAAGGGTGAAAATAATTTTATTTCTTATATCACCCACGCGCATAAAATTGGAGATTGTCCGAAACATTAAACCACCTCGGTTGTTCCGCCAGCAGCTTCGATCGCATCTTTAGCAGTGGAAGAGAATTTGTGAGCTTTAACAGTTAGTTTTTTCTCGATCTTCCCTTTTGCAAGAATCTTGATACCCGCTTTTTCATTACTTACAACACCTGACTCGATAAGAAGTTCTGGTGTTACTTCTGTACCTTCTTCGAAACGGTTCAAAGCATCAAGGTTCACGATTGCAAATTCCTTACGGTGGATGTTTGTGAATCCGCGTTTAGGAAGACGACGTGCAAGTGGATTTTGACCACCCTCGAAGCCAGGACGTACTCCGCCGCCTGAGCGAGCGTTTTGACCTTTATGACCTTTACCAGAAGTTTTACCGTTACCAGAACCGATACCGCGACCTACACGGTTGCGTTCTTTACGAGATCCTTCTGCAGGTTTTAACTCATGAAGTTTCATAGTGGCACCTCCTTGTTGATAGACATTATATTAAAGTTCTTTGACTGATACCAAATGAGAAACTTTGTTAATCATACCACGGATCGCAGCATTATCTTGTTGCTCAACCGTTTGGTTTGTTTTGCGCAAACCTAGTGCTTCAACTGTTTTGCGTTGATCTTTGTTACGGCCGATCAAGCTACGAGTGAGGGTAATTGCTAGTTTATTCGCCATCAAATTTCCCTCCTTATCCTAACAGTTCTTCCACTGTTTTGCCACGAAGCTTCGCGACATCTTCAGCACGCTTAAGTTGCAAAAGACCGTTAATAGTGGCACGAACCATGTTGATTGGTGTATTAGATCCTAGAGATTTTGACAGAATGTCAGCGACACCTGCAAGCTCAAGTACCGCACGAACCGGTCCACCAGCGATGATTCCTGTACCAGGAGATGCTGGTTTGATCAGGATAGAACCTGCTCCGAAGCGACCAGTTACCAGGTGAGGAGTAGTGCCTCCTACCATTGGTACTTCAACAAGATTTTTCTTTGCGTCTTCGATTGCTTTACGGATTGCGTCAGGAACCTCTTGGGCTTTACCTGTACCGAATCCTACGTGTCCGTTCTTATCGCCAACTACTACAAGAGCAGTAAAGCGGAAGCGGCGTCCACCTTTAACAACCTTAGCGACACGGTTAATCGTAACTACGCGTTCTTCAAGTTCGAGTTTGTTTGGATCAATGCGACGCATCTGGATTGTCCCTCCTTTTTCTATTAAAATTCAAGTCCATTTTCGCGTGCAGCTTCTGCTAGAGCTTTCACACGGCCGTGGTATAGATATCCTCCACGATCAAATACGACTGATTTCATACCTTTGTCTACTGCACGTTTAGCGATTAATTCGCCAACCTTAGCTGCAGCGTCAGCGTTACCGCCTGAGTTGATGTCAAGCTCCTTGTCAGATGAAGATGCACTAGCTAGAGTAGCGCCATTCACATCATCGATTAGTTGAGCATAGATGTGCTTGCTAGAACGGAAGATGTTTAAACGCGGACGTGATTCAGTTCCAGTAATTCTAGAACGTACACGTGCATGACGTTTTTTACGAACCGCATTCTTGTCAGCTTTTGTAATCAATCAAGGTCACTCCTTTCATGCGCCTAAGCGGCATTATTTACCTGTTTTACCTTCTTTACGACGAACTTGTTCGCCTTCATAACGAATCCCTTTGCCTTTATAAGGCTCTGGAGGACGTACAGCACGGATGTTAGCAGCAAGTGCACCTACGCGCTCTTTGCTCGCACCCTTGATGATGATTTTTGTATTTGAAGGAACTTCAACTTCGATTCCGTCTTCTGGAGTCATCTCAACTGGGTGAGAGTATCCAACGTTAAGGATAAGTTTGTTTCCTTGTTTTTGAGCACGATAACCGACCCCAACTAACTCAAGGCCGCGTTCGAATCCAGTCGATACACCTTGAATCATGTTGTTCAAAATCGCACGAGTTGTACCGTGGATTGTACGGTGTTCTTTAGAATCAGAAGGACGAACTACAGTAAGTGTTGTGCCTTCTTGTTCGAACTTCATTTCAGAATTGAAAGTGAAATTTAATTCACCTTTAGGTCCTTTAGTTGTAACGGTTGAACCGTTAATAGTAAGCGTTACATCAGAAGGTACCTCAATTGGTTTTTTACCTACGCGAGACATTCTGTTGCACCTCCATTCCTATTCAAAAATATTACCAAACGTATGCTAGAACTTCTCCGCCAACTTGTTTAGAGCGAGCTTCTTTGTCTGTAAACACACCGTTGGAAGTTGACACAAGTGCGATTCCTAAGCCATTCAATACACGTGGAACTTCGTCAGCTTTCGCATAAACACGAAGACCTGGTTTAGAGATACGCTTAAGGCCAGTGATAACACGTTCGTTGTTCGTACCGTATTTTAAGAAGATACGAATAATCCCTTGCTTGCTGTCCTCGATATACTCAACGTCACGGATAAAACCTTCACGTTTAAGAATTTCTGCAATTTCCTTTTTAATGTTGGAAGCAGGAACCTCAAGCTTCTCGTGACGAACTTGATTCGCATTACGAATGCGAGTCAACAAATCTGCGATTGGATCTGTCATTGTCATATTATTTTACCTCCTTCCCAAAATCGGGTATTACCAGCTGGCTTTCTTAACGCCAGGAATTTGACCCTTGTATGCTAGTTCACGGAAACAAATACGGCAAAGCTTAAATTTGCGTAGTACTGAGTGTGGTCGTCCGCAACGTTCGCAACGAGTGTACTCTTGTACTTTAAATTTTTGTGTGCGCTTTTGTTTCGCAATCATTGATTTTTTAGCCACGTTTACGCCTCCCTTTTATAGAGATTACTTTTGGAATGGCATTCCGAATTGTGTAAGCAACTCACGAGATTCTTCATCAGAATTCGCTGTTGTCACAATTACGATGTCCATGCCACGAATCTTGGATACTTTATCATAATCGATCTCTGGGAAGATTAGCTGCTCTTTAACACCAAGAGTGTAGTTTCCGCGACCATCGAATGACTTCTTAGAAATACCACGGAAGTCACGTACACGTGGAAGAGATACAGAGATAAGCTTGTCTAGGAATTCGTACATACGCTCGCCGCGAAGTGTTACTTTCGCTCCGATTGGCATGCCTTCACGTAGACGGAAGCCTGCGATTGATTTCTTAGCTTTTGTCACTAGTGGTTTTTGACCAGTGATTGTAGCTAGTTCCTCAACAGCTGTATCTAGAGATTTAGTGTTTTGAACTGCGTCGCCAACACCCATATTGATTACAATTTTATCGATTTTTGGTACCTGCATCACTGAAGTGTAGTCAAATTTGCTAACTAGAGCAGGTGTAATTTCGTTATTGAACTTTTCTTTTAGGCGGTTCATGCTCGAGTACCTCCCTTCTTCTTGAACTATTTATCTAGAGATTCACCTGATTTTTTTGCAATACGTACTTTTTTACCGTCCTCAACTTTGTAGCCAACGCGTGTTGGTTCATTTGTTTTTGGATCGATTAGCATCACGTTTGAAACGTGAATTGCTGCCTCCTGGTTGTTGATTCCACCTTGTGGATTCATTTGAGAAGGTTTAGAGTGCTTCTTGACGATGTTTACACCCTCAACAAGCACGCGGTCTTTCTTAGGGAAAGCAGCAAGAATCGTACCAGTCTTGCCTTTGTCCTTGCCCGAAATAACCATTACTTTATCGCCTTTTTTAACGTGCATCCTATCGCACCTCCTTGATACGGTGGTAATTGATCAATTAAAGAACTTCTGGTGCAAGAGAAACGATCTTCATGAAGCTGTTGTCACGAAGTTCACGAGCAACCGGTCCAAAGATACGTGTTCCACGTGGGCTTTTGTCATCTTTGATGATGACACAAGCGTTTTCGTCGAATTTGATGTAAGTACCATCAACGCGGCGTACTCCACTCTTTGTGCGAACAACTACTGCTCTCACAACCTCACCTTTTTTAACAACGCCTCCTGGTGTTGCTTGTTTCACTGTGCAGACAATTACATCACCAATGTTAGCAGTTTTGCGGCCAGAGCCACCAAGTACTTTAATGGTTAACACTTCACGTGCGCCAGAATTGTCAGCTACTTTTAAACGGGATTCTTGTTGAATCATGTAGGTTACCTCCCTTCGGAATTAACTTATCCGAACAATATATTAGATAATAACCGCTTTTTCTACGACTTCCAATAGACGGAAACGTTTAGTTGCTGAAAGCGGGCGAGTTTCCATTACACGAACGATGTCGCCAATCTTAGCTTCATTCTGTTCGTCGTGAGCTTTATACTTCTTAGAGTACTTTACTCGTTTGCCATAAAGTGAATGTTTCTTTTGTGTCTCAACCAAAACAGTGATCGTTTTGTCCATTTTATCAGATACGACACGGCCGGTGTAGACTTTACGCTGGTTGCGTTCACTCATGCTGCAAACCTCCTCTCAGTTATCAGTTGTTAGCGCCAATTTCTCTTTCACGAATCACGGTTTTCATGCGAGCAATGGCTTTGCGTACTTCACGAATACGAGCTGTGTTTTCCAGTTGCCCAGTTGCAAGTTGGAAACGCAGGTTGAAAAGCTCTTCCTTCAGTGATTTAACCTTTTGTTCGATTTCGGCAGTGGTCAGGTCACGAATTTCATTAGCTTTCATTTGATTCACCACCAATTTCTTCACGTTTTACAAACTTACACTTGATCGGAAGTTTGTGTGCTGCAAGACGAAGAGCTTCGCGTGCTACCTCTTCAGATACTCCAGCAATTTCAAACATAATCTTGCCCGGCTTTACAACCGCAACCCATCCCTCAGGAGCACCTTTACCAGAACCCATTCGGACTTCAAGAGGTTTTTTCGTGTAAGGCTTGTGTGGGAAAATTTTGATCCATACTTTACCGCCACGTTTCATGTAACGAGTCATAGCAATACGAGCAGATTCGATTTGACGGTTTGTGATCCAGCTAGCATCAACTGCTTGCAGGCCGTATTCACCGAAACTTACTTCAGTACCACCCTTCGCTTGACCGCGCATTTTTCCACGGTGTACACGACGATATTTAACGCGTTTAGGCAATAACATGATTAGTTTCCTCCTTCCTCGGACTTCTTCTTGTTCTTAGTAGGAAGAACTTCTCCACGATAAATCCATACTTTAACTCCGAGCTTGCCATACGTAGTATCCGCTTCAACGTGAGCGTAATCGATGTCAGCACGAAGAGTATGAAGTGGAACTGTACCTTCGCTGTAATGTTCAGCACGAGCGATATCTGCTCCGCCAAGACGACCAGAAACCTGAGTTTTGATCCCTTTAGCACCAGCACGCATTGTGCGTTGAATTGATTGTTTTTGTGCACGACGGAAAGACACTCGGTTTTCCAATTGACGTGCGATGTTTTCACCTACTAGTTTCGCATCAAGATCAGCTCTTTTGATTTCAACGATATTGATGTGAACTCGCTTGTTAGTGATTTTGTTAAGGTCTTTACGAAGTGCTTCCACTTCTGTTCCACCTTTACCAATCACCATACCAGGCTTAGCAGTGTGAATTGTAATGTTAACGCGGTTAGCCGCGCGCTCGATTTCAACCTTAGAAACAGAAGCTTCTTTAAGGCGTCCTTCGATATAATCACGGACTCTTAGGTCTTCGTGCAAAAGATCAGCATAGTCCTTACCTGCGAACCATTTTGAATCCCAGTCACGAATAATCCCTATTCTAAGTCCTATTGGATGTATTTTTTGACCCACGCGTTACCCCTCCTTTTTTTCAGATACCACGATTGTTACATGGCTTGTACGTTTGTTGATTGCACTTGCACGGCCCATCGCACGTGGACGGAAACGTTTAAGTGTTGGACCTTCATTAACATAGGCCTCTGTAATCACTAGATTATTGATGTCCATATCGTAATTATGCTCAGCGTTCGCTACAGCAGATTTCAATACCTTTTCAATTACTGGTGAAGCAGAACGTGGAGTGTGGTTAAGAATTGCAACCGCCTCGCCAATCTGCTTACCTCGGATCAAATCTACTACTAGGCGTACTTTACGAGGAGCAATACGAACTGTTCTCGCAACAGCTTTAGCTTGCATTAGGATAGCCTCCTCTCAATTAGCGTCTTGTTTTCTTGTCATCGTTGCCATGGCCTTTGTACGTACGGCTAGGTGCAAATTCACCAAGCTTGTGTCCTACCATGTCTTCTGTGACGTATACTGGAACATGTTTGCGTCCATCGTATACAGCGATCGTGTGACCGATGAATGCTGGGAAGATTGTTGAACGACGAGACCAAGTTTTAACAACCTGTTTCTTGTCTGCTTCATTAAGCTTCTCAACTTTAACCATTAAATGATCGTCCACAAAAGGTCCTTTTTTCAAGCTGCGACCCATATTGGAACCTCCCTTCGTGATTGTCCTACGGTTCGACTGTTGAACCGTAGCTCAATCCCGTTATTTTTTACGACGGCGTACGATAAATTTATCGGATTTGTTCGATTTCTTACGTGTTTTGTAACCAAGAGTTGGTTTACCCCATGGTGACATTGGTGACTTACGTCCGATTGGCGCTTTACCTTCACCACCACCGTGTGGGTGATCGTTCGGGTTCATTACAGATCCACGTACAGTTGGGCGTTTGCCTAACCAACGAGAACGTCCTGCTTTACCAATGTTGATAAGTTCGTGCTGTTCGTTACCAACCTGCCCTACAGTAGCACGGCAAGTAGCAAGGATCATACGAGTTTCACCAGAGTTAAGACGTACTAATACGTATTTACCCTCTTTACCTAGAACCTGTGCTGATGTACCAGCTGAACGTACCAGTTGACCACCTTTACCAGGCTTAAGCTCGATGTTGTGAATTACTGTACCAACTGGGATGTTGATAAGTGGTAGTGCATTACCAGTTTTGATGTCAGCTTCTGGACCAGCCATAACTTCCATACCCACTGTTAGTCCCTTAGGAGCTAGGATGTAACGCTTTTCTCCATCAGCATAGTTGATTAGTGCAATGTTTGCTGAACGGTTTGGATCATACTCGATTGTGGCAACGCGTCCTGGAATGCCATCTTTGTTACGTTTAAAATCGATGACACGGTATTGACGCTTGTGACCGCCACCTTGATGACGAACGGTTAACTTACCTTGGTTGTTACGACCACCTTTACGCTTAATAGGCGCAAGAAGTGATTTTTCTGGTGTGCTAGTTGTAATCTCAGCAAAATCAGAAGTTGTCATGCCGCGACGACCGTTGGAGGTAGGTTTGTACTTTTTAATCGCCATTCTGTTCCCTCCTCTTCTAAATATCAGTTATTATTAAGCTTCAAAAAATTCGATTTCTTTGCTTGCTGCAGTAAGAGTTACAATTGCTTTGCGACGCTTGTTAGTATAACCAGCATAACGACCCATGCGCTTGTATTTCCCTTTGTAGTTCATGATGTTAACTTTTGAAACGTCCACACCAAAAACTTCTTCAATAGCATGTTTTACTTGTGTTTTGTTGGCACGAGTGTCAACTTCAAACGTATATTTCTTCTCACCCATAAGGTCTGAAGAACGTTCAGTAATTACGGGGCGCTTAATGATATCACGAGCTTCCATTATACAAGCACCTCCTCTACTTTTTGAACTGCAGCTTTTGTCATGATTAACTTGTCGTGTCCAAGCACGTCAAGAACGCTGACTCCAGTAGCAGATACGATTGTTACTCCAGGAATATTACGACCAGCTAGAGAAACATTTTCATCAAGACCGTCAGTCACTACTAGGACTTTCTTGTCTACTGAAAGGTTTTTAAGAACTGATGCAAATTCCTTTGTTTTTGGCGATTCGAATGAAAGCGCCTCTAGTACTAGGAAATTCTCTTCAACCACTTTGGAAGAAAGAGCTGATTTAATTGCTAAGCGACGAACTTTTTTAGGAAGCTTGTAGCTGTAGCTGCGTGGTGTTGGTCCGAAGACAACTCCACCTCCACGCCATTGTGGTGAGCGGATAGAACCTTGACGGGCACGACCTGTACCTTTTTGGCGCCATGGCTTACGTCCACCGCCGCGTACTGCAGAACGATTTTTTACTTTGTGTGATCCTTGGCGAAGTGATGCACGTTGCATTACTACAGCCTCAAACATCACAGCGTTGTTTGGCTCGATACCGAAGATTGATTCGTTAAGCTCGAAATCTCCAGCTGTTGAACCATCTTGTTTGTAAAGAGATACTTTAGGCATTCCTGTTTCCTCCTTTCCGATAGCGTCTATTATTTAGCTTTTACCGCACTATTTACTTGAATTAATGTCTTGTTAGGGCCTGGAACGTTACCTTTAACAAGAAGCAAGTTACGTTCAACGTCAACTTTAACGATTGACAGGTTTTGAACTGTTACTCTTTCTCCACCCATACGTCCAGGTAATAGTTTACCTTTGAATACACGGTTTGGATCTACAGGACCCATTGAACCAGGACGACGGTGGTAACGAGAACCATGGGACATTGGTCCGCGGGATTGGTTATGGCGCTTGATCGCACCTTGGAAACCTTTACCCTTCGAAATTCCTGTCACATCTATTACATCGCCTTCTGCGAAAATATCAACCTTGACTTCTTGACCAATCTCATATCCTCCAAGTTCAACACCGCGTACTTCACGGACGAAGCGCTTAGGAGTAGTTCCTGCTTTAGCAACATGGCCGCCTTCTGGTTTGTTTGAAAGCTTAGCACGCTTATCATCAAAACCTAGTTGGATAGCCTCGTATCCGTCTGTTTCAACTGTCTTCATTTGAAGAACAACGTTTGGCGTTGCTTGGATTACAGTTACAGGGATCAAGTCACCATTTTCAGCAAAAACCTGAGTCATTCCAATCTTTCTACCTAAGATTCCTTTGGTCATTAGTCACACCTCCTAATTTGTTTTAGTAATTTATTTGTTGTTATTAAAGTTTGATTTCGATGTCAACGCCAGACGGTAAGTCAAGACGCATTAGAGCATCTACCGTTTGTGGTGTTGGGTTCACAATATCAACAAGACGTTTGTGTGTGCGCATTTCAAACTGCTCACGAGCATCCTTGTATTTGTGCACCGCACGTAGAATCGTGTAAATTGACTTTTCAGTTGGTAACGGAATTGGACCCGAAACACTAGCACCTGAACGTTTTGCAGTTTCAACGATTTTTTCTGCGGACTGATCAAGGATTCTGTGATCATACGCCTTCAAACGGATACGAATTTTTTGTTTTGCCATTATTTTCCCTCCTTTTTCGCCTATTTAGGAATAGACATTCTCCGCGAAAATTTCCCACACACCAGCCATGGCAAAGCGGCCGGGTGTGTCGGCAACCTCCCGCTTCATCGCAGTCAAAGACCAACATTAGATATTATACAGAATATAATAGGATCGCGCAAGTCTTTTTGCAAAATTACTTTCTAACACACTTTCTTTATTATACGAGGGATTGATTCAGGTTTCAAGTCATATAGAAATAGGCAGAAAATTCACAGGCCTTTTACGATTAAATACGCTCAATTTGCGGGGTGTTTGCAGGGTTTTGGGTTTGTTTCTTCTATAGTAGAGTTTTTGTTTATCCAAACCGGTTTAATTTGATTGGAGAATTTTCAACTGATATTAATCGATTACGTGGGGGGCAATATCGTAGCGCTAATGAAATTTATCGATCATCTCGACGCTTAAAGGGGGTTTATCTTTCAGCTTTTCAATATATCGATCATGTTTGGGGGTATATCGCACATCTTTGGCTCGAAATCGATCATAGGGGGATCGTTTCCAGCATACAGTGGTCAGATTATCATTCATTCAGATATTAATAATCATTTATCATACATATTTGCAGATATATCGATCAACTTTACCTTTATATCGATCACTTTGGAGGCTATATCGTACATCTATTTAATTTTATCGCTCATCACAACGTTTAAAGAGCGTTTATCTTGCAACTTTTGCATTATATCGATTATGTTTGGGAGGATATCGTACATCTTCGGCCAGATATCGATCATTGGCGATTCGTTTCCGGCATCCGGTGGTACCTGTTATCATACAATCAGATACTAATATTCATTTATCACACATATTTACAGATATATCGATCAGCTGCACACTTATATCGTTCACAGTGGAGGCAATATCTTACCTCTATTGAAATTTATCGCTCATCACGAGGCTTAAAGGAAGTTTATCTTGCAGCTTTTTTATTATATCGATGATGTTTGGAAGGATATCGCACATCTTCGCACCGATATCGATCAACACTGGCAACTATACACTCAAAAACCATAGAGAAGAACTGCCACTTTACTCCCCCACCTCTGTCATCAAGGAGCTCATCTGCAGCTCAAGTATTAAACATAAAAAAACCCTGCACCCAATTAAGGATGCAGGGGTTATTATAGTCATCAGCAGAAATTACTTCTGGATAGAAGCAACTACGCCAGCGCCTACTGTACGTCCACCTTCACGAATAGAGAACTTAGTTCCTTCTTCGATTGCGATAGGAGAGATTAGCTCAACAGTCATTTCGATGTTGTCGCCAGGCATAACCATTTCTACTCCTTCAGGAAGGTTACAAACGCCAGTTACGTCAGTTGTACGGAAGTAGAACTGTGGGCGGTAGTTAGTGAAGAATGGAGTGTGACGTCCACCTTCTTCTTTTGAAAGAACATAAACTTCAGCTTTGAAGTTTGTGTGTGGAGTGATTGTTCCTGGTTTAGCAAGAACTTGTCCACGGTTGATGTCATCACGTGATACACCACGAAGTAGTGCACCAATGTTGTCACCAGCTTCAGCATAGTCAAGAAGCTTACGGAACATTTCAACTCCTGTTACAGTTGTTGATTTTGGCTCTTCAGTAAGACCGATGATTTCAACTACGTCACCGACTTTAACTTGTCCACGCTCAACACGTCCAGTAGCAACTGTACCACGGCCAGTGATTGAGAATACATCCTCAACAGGCATCATGAATGGTTTTTCAGTGTCACGTTCTGGAGTTGGGATGTAGCTATCTACAGCTTCCATAAGCTCATAGATTTTTTCTTCCCATTCTGCATCGCCTTCAAGGGCTTTAAGAGCAGAACCTTTGATTACTGGAACATCGTCGCCAGGGAAGTCGTAGTCTGAAAGAAGATCACGAATTTCCATTTCAACTAGTTCAAGAAGCTCTTCATCGTCAACCATGTCGCATTTGTTCATGAATACAACAAGGTAAGGTACACCTACTTGACGAGAAAGAAGGATGTGCTCACGAGTTTGTGGCATTGGGCCGTCAGCAGCAGATACTACTAGGATTCCGCCATCCATTTGTGCAGCACCAGTGATCATGTTTTTAACATAGTCAGCGTGTCCTGGGCAGTCTACGTGTGCATAGTGACGAGTGTCAGTTTCGTACTCAACGTGTGCAGTTGAGATTGTGATTCCGCGCTCGCGCTCTTCTGGAGCACCATCAATTTGATCATATGCCATTGCAGTTCCACGACCATATTTCTTGTGAAGTACAGTTGTGATTGCAGCTGTTAAAGTTGTTTTACCATGGTCAACGTGTCCGATTGTACCGATATTAGCATGGGTTTTCGAACGGTCGAATTTTTCCTTAGCCATTTGGGAAATCCTCCTTTAGATAGTTAAAGATTATTTTTTATTGTTATGGGGTCAAGCGGTGCCAGGCACCACTTAAACACCATAGCTTACATAGTAGTTATACTTTATTGGAAGAGCTAAATCAATTATTCCCCTTTATTTTTCTTGATGATTTCTTCGGAGATTGATTTAGGTACTTCTTCATAGTGATCGAAGAACATTGAGAATGTTCCGCGTCCTTGTGTATTTGAGCGAAGTGATGTTGCATATCCGAACATCTCAGAAAGAGGAACGAACGCTTTAACGATCTGCGCGTTTCCGCGAGACGCCATACCTTCAACTCGGCCACGACGAGACGTAATGTCTCCCATAATGTCGCCCATGTACTCTTCAGGAATCATTACTTCAACACGCATAAGCGGCTCAAGCAGTACAGGGTTACATTTTGATACAGCATTTTTCAATGCCATAGAAGCAGCAATTTTAAACGCCATCTCAGAGGAGTCAACATCATGGTAAGAACCATCATATAGACGGGCTTTAATGTCGATTAGCGGGTAACCGGCAAGTACACCGTTGTCCAGTGAATCTTCAAGTCCAGCTTGAACAGCAGGAATGTATTCACGTGGAACAGTACCACCTACGATACCATTTTCGAATTCAAAGCCTTTACCCTCTTCGTTTGGAGAGAATTCGATTTTAACGTGTCCAAATTGTCCACGTCCACCAGATTGGCGTACGAATTTCCCTTCAACTTGTGCAGAGCCACGGAATGTCTCACGGTAAGATACCTGAGGAGCACCAACGTTAGCTTCTACTTTAAACTCACGGCGCATACGGTCAACCAGGATATCAAGGTGAAGCTCACCCATACCTGCGATGATCGTTTGACCTGTTTCAGTGTCAGTGTGCGCGTGGAAAGTTGGATCTTCTTCCTGAAGCTTTTGAAGAGCTTGACCCATTTTATCTTGGTCAGCTTTCGACTTAGGTTCGATCGCAACAGAGATAACTGGCTCAGGGAATTCCATAGATTCAAGAATAACAAGACTCTTTTCATCACATAGAGTATCACCTGTTGTTGTATCTTTAAGACCAACAGCAGCCGCGATATCACCTGCATATACTTCAGCAATTTCTTCACGGGAGTTAGCATGCATTTGCAGGATACGTCCTACGCGCTCACGCTTTCCTTTTGAAGCATTCTGAACGTATGATCCAGATTGTAAAACACCAGAGTAAACACGGAAGAACGTTAGTTTACCAACGTACGGATCTGTCATAACTTTAAATGCAAGAGCAGAGAAAGGAGCTTCGTCGCTTGGCGGACGAGTAATCTCTTCTTCTGAATCAGGAACATGTCCTTTGATAGACTCTACATCAAGTGGTGACGGAAGGTAGTCAATAACTGCGTCCAACAGAAGTTGAACTCCTTTGTTTTTGAAAGCAGAACCACAGATTACTGGGTAGAATTCAACGTTTACAGTTCCTTTACGGATTGCAGCTTTGATTTCTTCAGTAGTGAATTCTTCACCTTCAAGGTATTTCATCATTAGATCTTCATCAAGATCTGCTACCGCTTCAATTAGCTTTCCGCGATATTCTTCAGCTTGCTCTTTGTACTCTTCTGGAATTTCGCGCTGTTCAGTACGAGTTCCAAGATCGTCTTCATAGAAATAAGCAACATTTTCAACCAGGTCAATGATACCTTCGAACTCGTCTTCAGCACCGATTGGAAGTTGAATTGGATGAGCATTAGCTTGAAGACGGTCATGCAATGTTCCTACAGAGTATAAGAAGTCTGCACCGATTTTGTCCATTTTATTAACGAACACGATACGTGGTACTCCGTAAGTTGTTGCTTGACGCCATACAGTTTCAGTTTGTGGCTCAACGCCTGATTGGGCATCAAGTACACCTACTGCACCATCAAGTACACGAAGTGAACGTTCAACTTCAACAGTGAAGTCTACGTGTCCAGGTGTATCAATGATGTTAACGCGGTGGTCTTTCCATGAAGCTGTTGTAGCAGCAGATGTGATCGTGATTCCACGTTCTTGCTCCTGCTCCATCCAGTCCATTTGTGACGCACCTTCATGCGTTTCACCAATCTTATGGATACGACCAGTGTAGTAAAGGATACGCTCCGTTGCAGTCGTTTTACCAGCATCAATGTGAGCCATGATACCGATATTACGAGTGTTTTTTAAGGAGAACTCTCTAGGCATGGGTCTTTCTCCTTCCTAAAATGGTTATATGGTAGAAAATCGTTTTAATCTTACCAGCGGTAGTGAGCAAATGCTTTATTTGCTTCAGCCATTTTGTGTGTATCTTCACGTTTCTTAACTGCAGCTCCAGTGTTGTTTGCTGCATCAAGAATTTCGTTAGCAAGACGTTCTTGCATTGTCTTTTCTCCACGCTTACGAGCGTTGTCAACTAACCAGCGAAGACCAAGAGTTGTACGGCGTTCCGGGCGAACTTCAACCGGCACCTGGTAGTTTGCTCCACCAACACGGCGTGCACGAACTTCAAGAACTGGCATGATGTTTTTAAGACCTTGATCGAATACTTCAAGAGCGTCTTTACCGCTGCGTTCCTGGATTACATTGAACGCTGAATAAAGAATCTTTTGAGCTGTACCTCTCTTACCGTCAACCATGATTTTATTAATTAAACGAGTAACCAGCTTCGAATTATAAATCGGATCTGGCAACACGTCACGTTTTGCTACTGCACCTTTACGAGGCATGTATGTTCCTCCTTTCAAAAAATCTATTTATATAGCTATATTATTTCTTTTCCTTTGGTCTCTTAGTACCGTATAGAGAACGACCTTGACGGCGTCCGTCTACACCAGCAGTATCAAGAGCACCACGAACGATGTGGTAACGTACCCCTGGTAAATCTTTTACACGTCCACCACGGATAAGAACAACACTGTGTTCTTGCAAGTTGTGTCCGATACCTGGGATATAAGCAGTTACCTCGATTTGATTCGTTAAGCGCACACGAGCATATTTACGAAGAGCCGAGTTTGGTTTCTTCGGAGTCATCGTACCTACACGAGTACAAACACCACGTTTTTGTGGAGAAGATACGTTAGTCGCTTTTTTCTTAAAGCTATTGTATCCCTTGTTAAGTGCTGGTGAAGTTGACTTTGTGCCCTTTGATTGGCGCGGTTTACGCACTAATTGGTTAATAGTTGGCATGAGTTTTTTCCTCCCTTCAAAATTGTTGTAAGCCCACACATCCAGGTGGTTCATTTTTGGGTAAAAACAAAGCCTTTGTAGTATCGCACTACAAAAACATCTTTAAATTGCAATGGCTACCGCAGCAGCACCGACTTCGATTCCGCATGCTTTCCCCAGTTTCTTCATAGAGTCAACACGGGAAACAGACACGTTCATATCTTTAGCGGTGTGTATGATCTTGTCGATCACATGGACATCCGCATCATCAGCGATGATCACCTCTCGGATTGATCCTGCCTTGAGGGCCTTTACGACTTGTTTGGATCCTACAATGATGTGCTTAGCCTGTGATACTTTTTCATAAGACATCTTCATATCCTCCAAAGTAACAGGTTACGAATAGGAGCAACCTTGAATATATTATCATCTCACCTGGGTGATGTCAACAAACCTTTAAAAAGAAATTGGAAAATGCGATGCCAATATCAGGCATCGCATTTCCACTCCTTTTTTAAGAGCTGTCAGCCCGCCTCATTAAAGGAAGGACTGACATAAGCATGAACCGATCTACTCGACTGATACTGTTTCTTCAACAGCAGTGTCTTCCGATTCGATCTCCGCTTGGCGATAGCGCTGCATACCTGTTCCGGCTGGAACAAGCTTACCGATGATAACATTCTCTTTAAGACCAAGAAGTTCATCGCGCTTCCCTTTAATCGCTGCATCTGTAAGGACACGAGTTGTCTCCTGGAAGGATGCGGCAGAAAGGAAGGATTCAGTTTCAAGAGACGCTTTTGTGATTCCAAGAATCAGCGGGCGACCTGTAGCTGGTTTTTTGCCTCCGAGCAGGACTTTGCTGTTTGCTTCCATAAATTGATGGACATCAAGCAATGAACCTGGCAGAAGTTCTGTTTCTCCGGCTTCAATAACACGTACTTTACGAAGCATTTGGCGTACCATTACTTCTACGTGCTTATCACCGATTTCAACGCCCTGCATACGGTATACTTTTTGAACTTCCTTCAATAAGTATTCCTGTACAGCTGCAACGTCACGGATCTTAATCAGTTCTTTCGGATCGATCGAACCTTCAGTAAGCTCCTGACCGCGAGCAATCGTATCGTCAATGGCCACTTTTAAGCGGGCTGTATAAGGAGCATTGTAGCTTCTTGTTTCAACGTCGCCTTTAACTGTGATTTCCTGCTGACGATCTTTTCCTTCGCTGATTGCTGTTACGACACCATCGATTTCAGAGATAACCGCTTGACCTTTCGGATTACGCGCTTCGAAAATCTCCTGGATACGAGGAAGACCTTGTGTAATATCGTCCCCTGCTACCCCACCTGTATGGAATGTACGCATTGTTAACTGTGTTCCCGGCTCACCGATTGACTGGGCAGCAATGATACCAACTGCTTCTCCCACTTCAACCTTTTCACCAGTTGCAAGGTTTTTACCATAACATTTTTCACAAACCCCGTGGCGTGTATTACATGTAAATGCAGAACGGATCGATACTTCTTCAATACCTGCTTCGATAATTTGACGTGCGATATCTTCTGTAATCAATTCATTCCGTTTTACAAGTGCTTTGCCTGTTCCAGGGTGTTTAACTGTTTGGTTTGAATAGCGTCCTTCAAGGCGCTCTTCAAGTGGTTCAATTGTTTCAGTGCCATCTTTCAATGCTTTTACGCGAAGTCCGCGATCGGTGCCGCAATCCTCTTCACGTACGATAACATCCTGAGCCACATCAACAAGACGGCGGGTAAGGTAACCTGAGTCAGCTGTTTTCAAGGCTGTATCGGCAAGACCTTTACGCGCACCATGAGTGGAAATAAAGTACTCAAGTACTGTCAGTCCCTCACGGAAACTTGATTTGATTGGAAGCTCGATGATACGTCCAGCCGGGTTGGCCATCAGACCACGCATACCAGCCAGCTGAGTAAAGTTAGATGCGTTACCACGGGCACCTGAATCACTCATCATGTAGATTGGGTTCAGGCTGTCCAGCGTAAGCATAAGCTTATCCTGAATAACATCTTTCGCTGCACTCCAGATAGAGATAACGCGATCGTAACGTTCTTCTTCGGTAATAAGACCGCGTCGGAACTGTTTTGTCACTTTATCTACTTTTTCCTGCGCTTCGTTTAAGATACCCTGCTTTTCTGGCAATACAACGATATCAGCGATACCAATTGTAATTCCCGCACGTGTAGAGTGCTTAAAGCCAAGGGATTTCATGCTATCAAGCATTCTGGAGGTATCCGTGATATGGAATCTCTTAAATACTTCAGCAATGACATTTCCAAGATATTTTTTCTTAAACGGCGAAACCAATTCGCTGTTTTTAATATATTCTTTCACATCAGTAGTCGGCGCGACAAAGAACTTATCCGGTGTTGCCACCTCAAGGTTTTCCATCGTCGGCTCATTGATGTAAGGGAACGACTGCGGAAGAATTTCATTAAAGATAATCTTCCCTGGTGTTGTTAAGAGAAGTTTCTTATTTTGTTCTTCCGTAAAGTTTTCTTTTTTCACTGCGCTTGCGTGAATCGCAATACGGCTGTGAAGGTGGACGTAACCGTTTTGATAAGCAAGAAGCACTTCATTAGCATCACGATATACTTTACCTTCACCAACAGCATCTTTACGTTCAAGAGTTAAGTAATAGTTACCTAATACCATATCCTGAGACGGCGTAACAACCGGTTTTCCATCCTTTGGATTCAAGATGTTTTGTGCTGCCAGCATCAGCAGGCGCGCTTCAGCTTGAGCCTCGGATGAAAGCGGAACGTGTACTGCCATTTGGTCACCATCAAAATCGGCATTGTATGCAGTACATACAAGCGGATGAAGACGGATCGCACGGCCTTCTACAAGAGTTGGTTCAAATGCTTGAATTCCAAGACGGTGAAGTGTTGGTGCCCGGTTAAGCAATACCGGATGTTCCTTAATTACATCTTCCAGCACATCCCACACTTCATTATGAACGCGTTCGATTTTACGCTTCGCGCTTTTAATGTTGTGTGCCAGTCCGCGTTCCACAAGTTCTTTCATTACAAACGGCTTGAACAGTTCAAGCGCCATCTCTTTTGGAAGTCCACACTGATACATTTTCAGGTTTGGACCTACAACAATTACAGAACGGCCTGAGTAGTCAACACGTTTACCTAAAAGATTCTGACGGAAACGACCTTGCTTACCTTTAAGCATATGAGATAAAGATTTTAATGGACGGTTACCTGGTCCTGTTACAGGACGTCCGCGACGGCCATTATCAATCAGCGCATCAACTGCTTCTTGCAGCATACGCTTCTCATTCTGAACGATAATGCTTGGTGCACCAAGATCCAGGAGACGCTTAAGGCGGTTGTTCCGGTTAATTACCCGTCGGTACAGGTCATTTAAGTCAGAAGTTGCAAAACGTCCGCCATCCAGCTGCACCATCGGACGCAATTCCGGTGGAATAACCGGCAATACATCAAGGATCATCCAGTCAGGATAGTTTCCTGAGTTACGGAATGATTCCACAACTTCAAGGCGTTTAATCGCACGGGTACGACGCTGCCCTTGAGCTGTTTTCAGCTCTTCTTTCAGCATTTCAGCTTCTTTATCCAAGTCCAGGTCCTGAAGAAGCTTTTTGATAGCTTCTGCACCCATTGCAGCTTGGAATTTGTTGCTGTATTTATCGCGGTATGCACGATATTCTTTTTCTGAAAGCAGCTGCTTTTTCTCTAGTGCTGTATCGCCAGCCTCTGTTACTACATAGGAAGCAAAGTAAATTACTTCTTCCAGTGCACGCGGGGACATGTCAAGAACAAGCCCCATGCGGCTTGGAATTCCTTTGAAGTACCAGATATGAGATACAGGTGCTGCAAGTTCAATGTGTCCCATACGCTCACGGCGTACTTTAGCACGTGTTACCTCTACACCACAACGGTCACAAACGACGCCCTTATAGCGGACGCGTTTGTATTTCCCACAATGACATTCCCAGTCCTTTTGCGGACCGAAAATACGCTCGCAGAATAGACCATCTTTTTCAGGCTTCAACGTACGATAGTTAATGGTTTCCGGCTTTTTAACTTCCCCGAAAGACCATGAACGGATCTTGTCAGGAGCTGCCAAACCAATTTTCATATACTCAAAATTATTAACATCTATCAAGGAGCCTACCTCCCTTTTCGTTTACAGGTTTTGCCCTATTGTCGGTTATCTGCAAAGTTGTTGTTTTGATCATTCTTTTGCCGCAACGGTTTCTGATGTTAATGCATCGGTTTCCGGTGCGATGTTCAATGCGTCTGCCTGATGAATATCTTCTTCATCATCCATGTCGCGCATTTCAATTTCTTCGTCATTGCTTGACAGCATCTTAACGTCCATACCTAAGCTCTGAAGCTCTTTAATCAATACTTTGAATGATTCAGGTACGCCCGGTTCAGGTACGCTGTCGCCTTTTACGATGGCCTCGTATGTTTTCACACGTCCTACAACATCATCCGACTTCACAGTCAGGATTTCCTGCAGCGTATAAGCGGCACCATAAGCCTCAAGTGCCCATACTTCCATCTCACCAAAACGCTGTCCACCGAATTGCGCTTTACCACCCAGCGGCTGCTGAGTAACAAGTGAATACGGTCCAGTAGAACGAGCGTGAAGTTTGTCATCAACCATGTGGGCCAGTTTGATCATATACATAACCCCAACTGATACACGGTTGTCGAATGGGTCACCGGATCTTCCATCATAAAGAACCGTCTTCCCGTCACGTGACATTCCAGCTTCTTCGATTGTTGCCCAGACATCTTCCTCGTTCGCTCCATCGAAAACAGGTGTCGCGATATGGATTCCCATTGCGCGCGCAGCCATTCCCATGTGCATTTCAAGAACTTGTCCGATGTTCATACGTGATGGTACACCAAGAGGGTTTAACATGATATCAATTGGCGTTCCGTCAGGCATATACGGCATATCTTCTTCTGGAAGAATACGTGAGATAACACCTTTGTTTCCGTGACGTCCGGCCATTTTATCCCCAACAGAGATTTTTCTCTTTTGAACAATATAAGCACGGACTAATTGGTTAACTCCTGGTGGAAGTTCATCTCCGTCTTCACGGTTGAAAATCTTCACATCAAGGATAATTCCGCCGGCACCATGAGGTACACGAAGAGAAGTATCACGAACTTCACGTGCCTTCTCACCAAAAATGGCATGAAGCAAACGTTCCTCCGCAGTTAATTCCGTTACTCCCTTAGGTGTAACTTTCCCCACTAAGATGTCGCCGTCTTTTACTTCCGCACCGATACGGATGATTCCGCGCTCATCAAGATTGCGAAGTGCATCTTCACCGACGTTTGGAATATCACGAGTGATTTCTTCCGGTCCAAGCTTTGTATCACGCGACTCTGATTCATATTCTTCAATATGGATAGAGGTGTATACATCATCTTTAACCAGACGCTCACTCATGATGACAGCATCCTCGTAGTTGTAACCATCCCATGTCATGAAGCCAACAAGCACATTTCTTCCCAGTGCAAGCTCACCTTTTTCCATCGATGGTCCATCCGCAAGAATTTCACCTTTTACAACGCGGTCTCCAACTGCCACAATCGGGCGCTGGTTATAGCATGTTCCCTGATTGGAACGGATAAATTTTTGCATTTTGTATTTATCTACATCGCCTTCTGTTTCCTTGCCATCTACATCGACAATTCTGCGAACCCAAACCTGGCTCGCCTGAACGCGTTCAACAATACCTTCGTGCTTGTTAATTACAGCAGCACCCGAATCTTTCGCTGAAACGTGCTCCATTCCAGTACCTACGAACGGTGCTTCAGGATTCAATAGCGGAACTGCCTGACGCTGCATGTTCGCTCCCATTAGGGCACGGTTGGAGTCATCGTTTTCCAGGAAAGGAATACATGCAGTTGCGGCAGATACTACTTGTTTTGGTGAAACGTCCATGTAATCCAAACGATCACGTCTGATAACGGTGTTTTCTCCGCGGAAACGGGAAACAACTTCGTCATCCAGGAATGAACCGTCTTCCCCTAAACGAGCATTAGCTTGTGCCACTACATAGTTATCTTCTTCATCGGCAGTCAAATAATCAATGCGGTCAGTGACCTTCCCTGTCTCAGGGTCTACGCGTCGGTATGGTGTTTCAATGAAGCCGAAACGGTTAACCTTGGCAAAACTTGAAAGAGAGTTGATCAAACCGATGTTTGGTCCCTCAGGCGTTTCAATCGGACACATACGGCCATAGTGGGAGTAATGAACGTCACGGACTTCAAAGCCTGCGCGTTCACGCGTCAAACCACCGGGTCCAAGCGCAGAAAGACGACGTTTATGAGTCAATTCTGCCAGCGGGTTTGTTTGATCCATGAACTGCGATAATTGAGAGCTTCCGAAGAACTCTTTAATAGACGCAATTACAGGACGGATGTTAATTAATTGCTGAGGCGTGATCGTGTTAGTGTCCTGGATGGACATCCGTTCACGGACAACACGTTCCATACGGGAAAGACCGATACGGAATTGGTTTTGAAGAAGCTCACCAACAGAACGCAGACGGCGGTTACCCAGATGGTCAATATCATCTGTCAGTCCGACGCCATGTAATAGATTAAAGAAATAGCTGATAGAAGAAATGATATCTGCAGCAGTGATGTTTTTGACACTATCATCTACATACGCATTTCCAATCAAACTAATCTCACGGTCGCTGTCAGAGTTTGGAACCTGAATTTTAATCGATTGAAGAACTAAATCTTCCTCGATTACACTTCCCATATGGTTGACAGTCTTAAAGCCTACACCGTTCTCAAGATAAGGAATCAGCTTATCCAGATTACGTCGATCAAGTGTAGTGCCTTTTTCTGCTATAATTTCGCCTGTTTCAGGGTCTGCTAGAGTTTCAGCAAGCACCTGTCCGAAAAGACGATTTTTAATATTAAGCTTTTTATTCATTTTATAACGACCTACATTAGCAAGGTCGTAACGCTTTGGATCAAAGAATCGGGACTCTAAAAGACTCTTTGCATTATCTACGGTTGGCGGCTCGCCAGGACGCAGACGTTCGTAAATTTCAAGCAGCGCTTTATCAACGGTTTCCGTATTATCTTTTTCAAGTGTATTACGGAGGTATTCGTTGTCTCCGATCAGATCAATGATTTCCTGATCTGTTCCAAAGCCAAGCGCACGCAATAAAACAGTTACAGGAAGCTTACGTGTACGATCAATACGCACATGTACAACATCTTTTGCATCTGTTTCATACTCAAGCCAAGCACCGCGGTTAGGAATAACCGTTGCACCAAAGCCTCTTTTACCATTTTTATCTAATTTACCGTGGAAATAAACACTCGGCGATCGAACAAGCTGAGAAACAATTACACGTTCAGCACCATTAATGATAAACGTTCCTGTTTCTGTCATGAGAGGGAAATCTCCCATAAACACATCTTGATCTTTTACTTCACCAGACTCCTTATTCAACAGTCGAACTTTTACACGGAGCGGAGCAGAATACGTTACGTCGCGCTCTTTTGATTCATCTACTGAATACTTTGGTTCACCAAGGCTGTAATCAATAAATTCTAGTGATAGGTTTCCAGTGAAGTCTTCGATTGGGGAAATATCGCGAAACATTTCTCTCAATCCTTCTTCTAAAAACCACTCATAGGAAGCTGTCTGAATCTCAATAAGATTCGGAAGCTCCAATACCTCACTGATACGCGCAAAACTTCTGCGTTGGCGGTGTCGTCCATACTGAACTAGTTGACCTGTCAACTGATTCACCCCTCAAATCAAGCGTTTTGATAGAGCCCATTCTGCTCAATGTCATCACAAAATGGACATAAGACAAATAGAAAACGAGGCTATTATAACCACATTTTCTACGTAAAGAGCAATTATTTAAACCATTATTGCCATGAAATGAACCATTTATACAAATGGACATACTTTCTGACTTTAATAATTTTACATCTTATTATAATATCACACTAAAAATAGCCGGTCAAACTCTTTTTGACCTGAGTATAAAGTAGCCTTTATTTTTTTGAACTACTTCAACGTTGCCAAAAATCTCTTCCAGCTTCGCCTTGGCAGACGGTGCACCCTGTTTTTTCTGAATGACAACCCATAACTCTCCGCCAAGAGTTAAACGCTCGGCACTCTGTTCCAAAATCCGGTGAACAACCTTCTTGCCGGCTCTGATCGGAGGGTTGGTTAAAATTGCCGCGAAATCTGCAGATGTTACTTGGTCAAGGCAATCACTCTCATATACTTTTACAGAAGATACTTCATTCTGCACAGCATTCTCTCGCGCTAGGTCTAGCGCACGATTGTTGACATCAACAAGATGGACATCCCGATTTTTAAAGCTTTTTGCCAACGATAGGCCGATTGGCCCGTACCCGCATCCCACATCGAGAAACGGCCCCTTTGCATCAGGTTCCTTAAAAGCATCAATCAATACCCTGGAACCAAAATCAACTTCATTTTTCGAAAACACACCCTGGTCTGTTTTAAAACGCATCGTGTGGCCGCGCAAAGTGAAATTCCACCACCGCGGATTGCTTTCTGTTCCCGGGGTTTTGGAATAATAATGATCTGACATCTCAGATCACCCTCCCGTTTTTTCATTTTCTGGCGGCTGCTTAAGCCCTGCTGCCCTGCCTATAAAACAGGTAAAAAAAAGCTCGCCTATTCAAGCGAGCTTTCCTTCAAATCGTTATTACTTAACTTCTACGCCAGCGCCAACTTCTTCAAGTTTAGCTTTAAGCTCTTCAGCCTCTTCTTTAGAAGCGCCTTCTTTAACAGCTTTAGGAGTGTTATCAACCATTTCTTTAGCTTCTTTCAAGCCAAGACCAGTGATTTCACGAACTGCTTTGATAACTTTGATTTTTTGTGATCCAGCACTTGTAAGGATTACGTCAAATTCAGTTTGCTCAGCAGCAGCTTCTCCGCCACCAGCACCAGCAGCAGCTACAGGAGCAGCAGCAGATACGCCGAATTCTTCTTCGATTGCTTTAACAAGGTCGTTTAGTTCAAGAACTGTCATTTCTTTGATAGCTTCGATCATTTGTTCTTTAGTCATGATATAGTTCCTCCTTAGTGGATGTTTGTTTTTTGTTTGGATGATTCGTCATCCGGCTTGCAAGAGCTTAAGATTAAGCGCCTTGCTCTTCTTCTTTTTGATCTGCGATTGCTTGAGTTGCAACGGCAAGACCGCGAATCGGTGCTTGAAGCACGCTAAGAAGCATAGAAAGAAGACCTTCACGTGATGGAAGTTCAGCAAGAGCTTTCACTTCTTCAACAGAGATTACGTTACCTTCCATGACACCAGCTTTAATTTCAAGCGCTTCATGTTTTTTAGCGAATTCATTAATGATTTTCGCAGGTGCAACTACGTCCTCAGTAGAGAATGCAATCGCGTTTGGTCCAGTCAGATTTTCATTCAACCCTTCAAGACCAGCTGCTTCAGCCGCACGGCGAGTCATTGAGTTTTTGTAAACTTTGAACTCAACGCCAGCTTCCCGAAGTGACTTACGCAGTTCAGTTACTTCTGCAACAGAAAGTCCGCGGTAGTCAACAACGATTGTTGATACACTTCCTTGAAGTTTTTCCTGGATTTCTGTTACGAGTTGTTTCTTTACCTCGATAATGCTGCTCATCTTAACACCTCCTGTTGATTTATCTGGAGCGTCATTTATACCGTTCGATCATTATAAACAAAAAGCCTCAATGTCTGATGCAGACATTGAGGCGTATCATTTCAATAAAAAGAAGACTCTTTTAATCGCAATGACCTCGGCAGGATATTAAGTCAACAAAGTGACACCTACTGTCTACGGTACAAATGGTTATATACTTTCACAACGTTATACATCTTATCAGACGTATAATGTCCTGTCAATATTATTTTTCTGTGCTTATTACTTCGCTGAAACTGAAGATGCGTCGATCTTAATTCCAGGGCCCATTGTTGTTGTTACCGCAACAGACTTCATGTAAGTTCCCTTAGATGAAGCAGGCTTAGATTTTTGCACTGTATCAAAAATTGTTTTGAAGTTTTCAACAAGCTTGTCAGTCTCGAAAGAAACTTTTCCGATTGGAACATGGATGATACCAGCTTTTTCAGCGCGGTATTCAACTTTACCAGCCTTGATTTCTTTAACAGCTTTTTCAACGTCAAAAGTTACAGTACCAGTTTTAGGGTTTGGCATTAAACCTTTTGGTCCAAGAACACGTCCAAGTTTACCAACTTCACCCATCATATCCGGTGTAGCTACGATTACGTCAAAATCGAACCAGCCACCTTGGATTTTTTGAACAAGGTCACCTTCGCCGACAAAGTCAGCTCCAGCCGCTTCAGCTTCTTTTGCTTTTTCGCCTTTAGCGAACACAAGTACGCTTTGCGTTTTACCAGTTCCGTTTGGAAGAACTACTGCTCCACGGATTTGCTGATCGTTTTTACGAGTATCGATTCCAAGACGGAACGCTACCTCTACTGTTGCATCAAATTTCACGACGCTAGTTTTTTTTGCAAGCTCAATTGCTTCGTTGACCTCGTAGTTTGCAGTACGGTCTACAAGTTTAGCTGCTTCAACATACTTTTTACCTTTTTTAGCCATTTTGTTGTTTCCTCCTCGATTGTGGTTTTAGCGGAATAACCTCCCACGAATAAAGGTTGCGAGTGAAAGATCTTTTCAACTTCGCAACCTCGTCCAAGACATGCATCAATTAATCTTCAATCGTAATTCCCATGCTGCGAGCCGTACCTTCAACCATACGCATAGCTGATTCGACATTAGCTGCGTTAAGGTCAGGCATTTTTGTTTCCGCGATTTCACGCACCTTGTCACGTTTGACAGTTGCTACTTTATTGCGGTTAGGTTCACCAGAACCTGACTCGATACCAGCTGCTTTCTTAAGAAGAACGGCAGCAGGGGGAGTTTTAGTGATGAATGTAAATGAACGGTCTTCAAAAACCGTGATTTCAACAGGGATAATAAGACCAGCTTGATCAGCTGTACGAGCGTTGAACTCTTTACAGAATCCCATGATGTTGACACCAGCTTGACCCAATGCAGGACCTACCGGCGGAGCTGGATTAGCTTTACCAGCTGGGATTTGAAGCTTTACCAATTTAATAACTTTTTTAGCCACGAGACACACCTCCTTAAGTCCGTGATGTGGTAATAGGGCTTGATACCCTCCCACTCAATAATCCAATTCTTTTATATAAAGAATGTAAATGTTAGTTCAGTCTCTCTATTGAGACATACTGACTTAAAAGATGTTACCACCTTTAGAACCAGAATTCAAGATCTTTCTAATTATATTTTGTTGATTTGCGTAAAGTCAAGCTCAACCGGTGTTTCACGGCCAAACATATTGACAAGAACCTTCACTTTGCCTTTAGCTGTATCAATGTCTTCAATGACACCTGCAAAGTTAGCAAACGGCCCTTCATTTACGGTTACGCTTTCTCCAAGCTCGAAGTCCACCTCAACCGTACGTTCCTGCATACCCATTTGCTTAAGAAGCTGCGTCACTTCCTCAGGCAGTAAAGGAGTCGGTTTAGAGCCTCCGCCTGATGACCCGACAAATCCTGTTACGCCCGGCGTATTCCGCACAACATACCATGAATCATCCGTCATCACAATTTCAACAAGCACATAACCTGGGAACGTTTTACGTTTAACGGTTTTTGCTTTGCCGTCTTTAATCTCGGTTTCTTCCTCTTCCGGAATGACGACGCGGAAGATCTTATCTGACATACCCATCGACTCTACGCGTTTTTCTAAATTCATTTTAACCTTGTTTTCATACCCTGAATACGTATGAACAACATACCAATTTTTTTCCACGAAAATATCCCTCCTTAAATGTAAAGCTGCAGCCGGATTTAACTCTAAGTGCACGCGGCTCGCTAAGGCCGGCATGCTATCTGAAATATCCTTTTACTTGAGCACCAGGTACCACTGATTTCTTTAAACTATTTGCCTGATCACGGGTTATCATTTTTGCCCATTGAAAAAACCCGTTAAACGGGCTTCTGCATTTCATACTCTATTGTACACGAAATTGCTGCGCATACGAAGAGAATCTCTATTTTCTATTACAAAATCCAGTTAATGATAGCATTAATACCTTGGTCAATAATTGCAAAGAATATAGCGACAAACACGACTGTTCCTAAAACCGTAATCGTATAACGAGTAAGCTCTTTGCGCTTCGGCCAGCTGACCTTGCGCATTTCAATAGCCACGTTACGGAAGAAGTTGCTGATTTTCCCCATGCTGATGTACCCTCCAACCAGTATTATTTCGGTGATCCGCAGCCTTCTTTGTAAAAGCGGCGGACTGCCCATCCCTAAAGCGTCTGCTTATGAGATGTATGGGCATTGCAGTAGCGGCAAAACTTATTTATTTCTATTCTATCGGACTGCTTGTTTTTCCCTTGAGGTACGGAGTAATTCCGCGAACCGCAAGTGGAACAAGCCAGAATCAACTTTTTACTCACGATTTTCATTCCTTTTTGGGGAAATAGGCCATAAAACATAGTTACATAAAAGATCATCCAGCTCCAACCAGCTATAATCATATTAGTTCAATTGGGCTAAATATTGCCCCCATACGAACCTGAAGATCCGCCAGGGAAATGCTGATGCCAATGGCACAACTAACACATTAAAAAATAACATCTAGTCACAATAGTGTCAATATCACCATGGTTTAAAATGTAAGTTCACGGGCCTCCAAATAGCGCTCGAGCTTACGTTTTACACGCTGCAGTGCATTATCTATTGATTTGACATGACGATCCAACTCTTTTGAAATTTCCTGATAGGATTGACCATCCAGATAGAGTGATAGAACCTGCCGTTCAAGGTCGCTTAGCAGCTCTGCCATTTTATCTTCAATTTTGCTGAATTCTTCACGATGAATAATCAGCGCTTCAGGATCTGTTGGTTTGGCACCAGAGATAACATCCATAAGAGTCCGGTCTGATTCTTCGTCATACAGTGGTTTATCAAGCGAGATATAAGAATTAAGAGGAATATGTTTTTGCCGAGTAGCAGTTTTAATAGCCGTAATAATCTGACGTGTAATACATAGTTCAGCAAATGCCTTAAAGGAGGTTAATTTCTCTCCTTTGTAATCTCGTATCGCTTTGTACAATCCAATCATGCCTTCTTGAATAATATCTTCCTTGTCGGCACCGATCAGAAAATAAGACCGGGCTTTTGCCCTTACAAAATTGCGATACTTGGTGATTAAATAATCTAACGCTTCTGTATTGCCATTGTGAACTAGTTCAATAATTGAGTCGTCTTCCATTACTTGAAACATTTCCCGATCATTTGTTACCCGCTTGTAATCATTCAAATGGATCCCCCCGACCGCTCAGAAAACAATAGATAGAAATATTATACAGTGCGATGTTTTCAAGCGTCAACCACTCAATTATCTCCCCGTCGCCATTTTTCGAATATTTCGGTTACTTCCTCGCTAAGCGGAATCTTTGAAACCGGGCGCTCTCCCTGAATCCGACGGACCCTTTTGGCTATCTTTTTTTCGATTTGTTTCATTTCAATTAAAAATTCACGTGCTGACTTTCTCAGCGCCCCCTGGCCGAAAATGACCCATTGTTCGGTAAAGTCGCTTGTCGCCACTATGACCTGGGTTTTAATATCATTTAGTTCTATCGCCAGTTTTTCAATCCGCTCGTCTGCTGTTTCACCTTCGCGTGTAAAGACAATATCAACTTTGTAGTTTTTATGTTTTTTTGCGATTCCTTGAACAAATTGAGCATCGAATACTACAATGACACGATATCCTGTGTATCCCTGATATTCAGCCATTAATTCAATTAATCGGTCACGGGCTGCAGCAAGATTATGAGTTTTTAGCGCGTTTAGTTCCGGCCATGCACCGATGATATTGTAACCATCGACAAGAAGAACATTGTTCATGGCTGATTAACCATCTAAAGGATGGCGTTTACGGTAGATTTCATACATTAAAATGCTCGCTGCAACGGAAGCATTTAGTGATGTTACGTGTCCGGTCATTGGCAGATGAATTAGGAAATCGCATTTTTCCCTGATTAAACGTCCCATACCACGACCTTCACTGCCGATCACAAGCCCCAACGGCATCGTCCCGTCAAACCGCCGGTAATCTTCACTTTCTTTTGCATCTGTCCCCGCAATCCAAAGGCCCTGCTGCTTCAAGTCATCAATTGTTCGGGCAAGATTGGTTACACGCGCTACAGGCACATGTTCAATGGCACCCGTGGATGCTTTAGCTACAGTGGCAGTAAGCCCCACTGAACGGCGTTTGGGAATAATGATACCGTGTACGCCGATGGCATCAGCCGTACGCATAATTGATCCCAGATTATGAGGATCTTCTAATTCATCCAAAATTAAGATAAACGGAAGCTCATCCCGGCTTTTTGCAAGCGCGAGCATATCATCCACTTCAGCATACTGATAAGCTGCAACAGAAGCCACAACGCCCTGGTGCTGACCTTCGAGCAGCTGATCCACTTTCTTTTTTGGTACAAACTGAACAAGAACACCTGCTTCTTTCGCCAAATGAATGACTTGCTGCATCTGGCCTTTTTGCGAGCCTTCTGCGATCCATACCTTATTTATTTCCCGTCCTGCTTTTAAAGCTTCTATGACTGGGTTTTTACCGCCGATAAACTCTTCACTCATCGCTGTTCTCCTTCCTGCTTGTCCATCATGATGGCAAACGATTCATACACAACCTGCTCCAGGCGTTCCTGCTGATTTGTTAAATACAAGTAGCCGATCAACGCTTCAAAAGCCGTGCTGTAACGATAGGTTTGCACATCGACATTTTTCGGCACAGTTCCCGATTTTGCATTGCGGCCTCTGCGAATAATCGCTTCTTCCGTCTCTGTAAAAAATCCTCTGCCAGCAAGAGTTTTTAAGGTGTAAGACTGACCCTTGGCTGAAACAAATTGAATAGATGCTTTTTGAAGGAAATTAGGTCTTACCTTCCCTTGAAGTAGGAGGTGATGCCGAACGAATTGCTCGTATACGGCATCCCCCATGTAAGCAAGAGCTAATGCATTCAGTTGTTTTGGATCAAGTGTATTTTTCTCTGCATTCATATCTTTACCCTCTTCTCCAACGAATACCCTGCGCTGTATCCTCCAATAGAATATTAAGATCTTTTAACTGATCACGAATGGCATCAGCCGTTTTAAAGTCTCTTTCCTTACGCGCTGTTTCCCGTTTCTGGATTAGCGCTTCTATATCTTCATCAAGCAGCTCTTTTTGTTTCACCATCGAAAATCCAAGCACGCCCGAGAGCTCATCAAAAGCAGCAATAAAGGCATTTATGACATTTGATGACGTGTTTTTCTCCCGAAGATAAAGGTTCGCCTGGCGAGATACGTCAAATAAAATGGATATCGCGTTTGCGGTGTTAAAATCGTCATCCATTGCTGCGCCAAAGGCTTCTTTTGTTTTATCAATTTCCTCTATCCATTGGTTGTCATTTTCTGTCAGACCTGCACTGGAAGCCTTTCGGTGAAGCAGATTATCATAGGAGGTGCGAATGCGGTCCAGTCCCGCTTTCGCAGCATTTAAAAGCTCAAGATTATAATTGATTGGATGGCGATAATGGACAGACAGCATAAAGAAACGCAGCACTTGCGGATCATGCTCTTTTAAAATGTCGTTCACTAAGACAAAGTTCCCGAGCGATTTCGACATTTTTTCATTATCAATATTAATATATCCATTATGCATCCAGTAGTTTGCAAATGTTTTGCCAGTCAGCGCTTCTGATTGAGCAATTTCATTTTCGTGGTGAGGGAATGCAAGATCCTGACCGCCTGCATGAATATCAATGGTATCGCCCAGATATTTTTTTGCCATAGCGGAACATTCAATATGCCATCCCGGACGCCCCGCTCCCCATGGACTTTCCCAGGAAATTTCCCCTTCTTTCGCCGCTTTCCAGAGAACAAAGTCAAGCGCGTCATCTTTTCGGTCATCCGATTCAATTCTTGCCCCGATTTTCAGCTCGTCGATCGACTGGTGGGAGAGTTTGCCGTATCCCTTGAATTTACGGGTGCGGTAGTAAACATCGCCTTTGGATTCGTAGGCATATCCCTTTTTAATTAGCGACTCAATGAATTCAATGATTAACTCGATGTTCTCGGTCACGCGGGGATGCACGCTTCCTCTTTTGCATCCCAGTGCCTCAACGTCTTCAAAGTAAGCCTCGATAAAGCGCTGGGCAACAGTAGGGACATCTTCCCCAAGCTCGTTGGCAGCACGAATTAATTTATCGTCCACATCCGTAAAATTCGACACGAATTTCACATCGTATCCGCGATACTCCAAATGACGCCGGACTGTATCAAATACAATCGCAGGGCGTGCATTCCCAATATGGATATAGTTATAAACAGTAGGGCCGCACACATACATGGAGACCTTTCCTTCTTCTATCGGCTTAAATAGTTCTTTGTTTCTTGTTACGGTATTATAAAGTTGAATGCTCATTTGTTACGAGCTCCTCTCTCTTTCCTTCTTCAACTGCTCTTTTACAAAAGCCAATTGGGTTTCTAAGTAACGCATCCGGTCCCATATTGGATCGGGCATATCCTGATGATCCAGATCCCGCCGCACTTTCATTCCGTTTCGCACAACCACTTTCCCCGGTATGCCTACTACTGTAGAGTTTTCAGGAACATCATTCAGCACAACAGAACCTGCACCTACTTTAGAATTTTCGCCAATCACAATCGATCCTAATACTTTTGCTCCTGTAGCAATTAAAACATTGTCTTTTAATGTCGGATGACGCTTTCCTTTTTCCTTGCCCGTGCCGCCCAGTGTGACACCTTGAAAAACAGTCACGTTATTGCCGATTTCACAAGTCTCTCCAATCACTACTCCCATGCCATGGTCGATAAAAAAACGTCTTCCTATTTTAGCCGCAGGATGGATTTCAATACCCGTAAAGAAACGGGAAAGCTGAGATATTACCCGGGCAATAAAATACAATTTTCGCTTATAAAAGACATGAGCAATTCGGTAGCCCCAAATGGCATGAAGACCAGAGTACGTTAAGATGATTTCAAAAGCGGATCTTGCTGCAGGGTCTTGATCAAAGACCGTATCAATATCTTCTTTAATGCGTTTAAACACCTTGCTCCCCCCTTTTATAACGACCAACGGATAAAACCTACTTTTCTTATTGGAAATATCAACTTATAAAGACAGAAAAAGCGCCTCTGTCATTTGACAGAGACGCTTGTAATGGCGCGGTTCCACTCTGTTTGAAGCAAACATTCTGCTCCCCACTTAATCAGAATAACGGTCTGGGTCCGCTTTTGCTTACTATAATTTCAGCAAAAGGCTCTGAGGGGCACTTCAAAACAGGAAATACCTGAACCACTCTCAGCCTGGCGATGGTTCTCTCTTATCGGGTTCCTGATTTTACTTTTCCTCATCTAAGCTTTACGACTATTTTTCACGTGAACGTCAGCTGCTGCAAACGGTGTCTGATTTATTATTTATTATACTATATACTATCTTGGCTGAAATGTTAATTTGAAAGTTTGCTTATGCGTGTTAAAACACGTTCCTTGCCTAATACTTCAATCGCATTCGGCAGTTCCGGACCATGCGTCTGGCCTGTTACAGCCACACGGATCGGCATAAATAATTTTTTCCCTTTATGCCCCGTTTCTTTCTGGACTGCCTTAATGGCTTTTTTAATCTCCGCAGCCTCAAATAATTCAAGCGACGACAGCTGCTTATGCAGTTCAGTCATGACTTCAGGAACTTGCTCCTCTGCCAGTACTGCACTCGCTTCTTCATCATATGCAAGTTCTTCTTTAAAAAACAGTTCAGACAGCTCGACAATTTCTGCGCCATAGCTCATTTGTTCCTGATATAAGGCCACCAGGCTGCGCACCCATGCATCTTCTTCCGGAGTACGATTTTTAGAAATGCGTTCTGCCTGTTCTAGGTGAGGCACTGCCAGTTCGACCACTTCATCCAGGTCCAGGTTTTTCAAGTACTGATTGTTCATCCACACAAGCTTCTGTGTATCAAATACAGCTGGAGACTTGGACAGACGTTCAGCATCAAAAATTTCGATAAACTGTTCTTTAGAAAAAATTTCTTCTTCTCCTTTAGGTGACCAGCCAAGCATGGCAATAAAATTAAACAGCGCATCCGGCTGATAGCCAAGATCTTTGTACTGCTCGATAAATTGAATGATTGATTCATCGCGCTTGCTGAGCTTTTTGCGATTTTCGTTTACAATCAGTGTCATGTGACCGAAAACAGGTGTTTCCCAGCCGAATGCTTCATAAATCATCATTTGCTTTGGCGTATTGGAAATATGGTCGTCCCCCCGCAGTACGTGAGAAATCTCCATAAAATGATCATCCAGTGCTACGGCAAAATTATAAGTTGGAATTCCGTCTTTTTTAACAATAACAAAGTCGCCAATGCCGTCGCTTTCAAATGATACGTCATCTTTTACCATATCGTTGAATGTGTAAACTTTCCCGGCAGGCACGGCAAATCGGATACTCGGCTCGCGTCCTTCGGCTTCAAGTGCCTGGCGTTCTTCCTCCGTCAGATGGCGGCATTTCCCGCTGTATCGTGGCATTTCGTTTCGTGCAGTTTGTGCTTCCCGCTCTGCTTCAAGCTCTTCTGATGTACAGTAGCATTTGTATGCTAAGCCTTTTTCCAAAAGCTCATCATAGTATTTGGAATAAATATCGTTACGCTCAGATTGACGATAAGGACCGTAGTCACCGCCAATATCGATGCTTTCATCCCAGTCAATTCCTAACCATTTTAAATAGTTCAGCTGAGATTGCTCTCCATCTTCAATATTACGCTTTTGATCTGTATCTTCTATGCGAATGATAAACTTCCCGCCCTGGTTTTTGGCGAATAAATAATTAAACAATGCCGTACGTGCATTTCCTATATGTAAATGCCCGGTTGGACTTGGTGCATACCGCACACGAACTTGTGATGACATAATAATCCTCCTAAAAGTGTTTATTCTATTTTGTTGACTGCAGCAGAATGGTTGCCTGCGCTGCTATTCCTTCTTCACGGCCTGCAAAGCCAAGTTTTTCTGTCGTAGTGGCTTTGACATTCACCTGGTTGGGAGAAGCTTCTAACAGCTCTGCTATCCGTCTTTGCATCGATTCAATATGTGGAGCCATTTTCGGCTTTTGTGCAATTATTGTACAATCAATATTCCCTAATGAATAGCCCTCTTTTTTAACAAGTTCCCAAACATGCGTCAGGAGCTTGCCTGAATCTGCTCCTTTAAACGCCGGGTCCGTGTCCGGGAAATGCTTGCCTATATCCCCAGCTCCTATAGCTCCGAGCGCTGCATCTGCTACTACATGAAGCAATACGTCGGCATCAGAGTGCCCAAGCAGCCCTTTTTCATGGGGGATCGTGATTCCTCCAAGTATGAGCGGCCGCCCTTCTGTTAACTGATGAACATCATATCCCTGACCAATTCGAAACATTCACGTTCCTCCTTTTACCCTTCAATTAATATGCCGCTCCCGGAAAGAAAGCCTGCGATGTTAACTTAAAAAAGCTGATGATCTGAAATTATGTGCGTCTTTTTCGCATGATCGCTTCAGCAAAAACAAGATCTTCTTTTGTTGTCAGTTTTATATTATCATAGTCTGCTTCAACGACTTGAATATTTTCACCCAGCTGTTCTACAAGAGACGCATCATCCGTTCCTGCAAAACCTGTCCGCTGTGCTTCATCATAGGCTTTCATGAGCAAAGAAAAACGAAAAGCCTGTGGTGTCTGAATCGACCACAAGCTGGAACGTTCTATCGTCTGATCAACCACTCCGTTAAGCACCTTTTTAATTGTATCTTTTACGGGCACCGCTGCAATGGCTGCTCCTGTATCATGGGCTTTTAAAACAAGCTTCTGAACTGTTGTTAACTGGATAAACGGGCGTGCCCCGTCATGAACGAGCACAATCGGTTCTTTTGCGTGCTGGAGTGCATGATGAACGCTTTGCTGGCGTTCTTTTCCTCCATCCACCATGCTGGTCACTTTTGTAATGTGGTGTTTTTTCAATAATTGTTCCAGTTGAGCCCGATCATCCGGGTGTATAGCCAGGAGGATCCCACGGCACTGATGGTCTTGTTCGAAAACATTCAGCGTATGCACAATTATAGGCGTTCCATCCACTTCAAGCAGAAGCTTGTTGCGATCTGCTCCCATTCGTTTCCCCTGCCCTGCAGCGGGGATCACCACTTCATATTCCATTTCACATTAACCCCTGTTCAAGTGCGAATATTATAACGCTTTTTCATACGCTTTTGGTTTTGCAAAGATCATCCTGCCTGCTGATGTTTGCAGGACACTAGTCACAATGACATCAATATGTTTACCGATAAAATTCTTTCCATCTTCCACAACAATCATTGTACCATCGTCTAAATAAGCAATTCCCTGATTTTGTTCTTTTCCATCTTTGATCATTTGGACATGGAGCTCTTCACCGGGAAGAACGACAGGTTTTACAGCATTTGCCAAATCATTAATATTTAGGACTTGAACACCCTGCAGGTCACACACTTTGTTTAAATTAAAATCATTCGTTACGACAATCCCATTCAGCACTTTTGCCAGTTTAACAAGCTTGCTGTCAACCTCTTGAATTTCTTCAAAATCACCTTCATAAATCGTCACCTGAATCGGAATGTCCCGCTGAATGCGCTTGAGTATATCAAGTCCTCTGCGGCCGCGGTTTCGCTTTAATGCATCTGAGGAATCAGCAATATGCTGAAGCTCTCCCAGTACAAACTGAGGAATAACAATTTCCCCATCCAAAAAACCGGTCTGGCAGATGTCTGCAATTCTTCCATCAATAATCACACTAGTATCTAGGATCTTATGACGCTTAGATGCAGGGTGCTCAGACGTTATCTGCTGCCCATTAATATCCAGTGCTTTTTTATTAGGGGATGTTCGAGTAAACAGCTGTATAAGCTCATCCCTTTTTGTGAACCCGACCCGAAAACCTAAATATCCTAAAAGGAGCGTCAGCAGGATCGGCACAACTGTGTTAACAATTGGAATTTCAATCCCATTTACAGCCACACTGATAAGAAATGCCACTATTAACCCAATAATAAGACCAACCGTACCAAATAAAATATCCGTTACAGGGACTTTAACCAGTGTATCTTCACACCATTTTACAAAATTAACCACGTAATCAATCAGCCAAAATGTAAGGATATAAAATATGACAGCTCCTAAAATTGCGGTGACATAAGGATTATTAATAAGTGCGTGGTCTAAATTAAAAGGTCCCAGCAATAATTCCGGAATTAAAAATACGCCTAAAGTACCACCTATAATTAAAAAGCATGATTGAACTATTCTTCTTAACATTCCTTCACCTCCTTGTTTCATTATTTACTAATTTACTTTTTTCAAACCCCTGATTATCATAAAATATTCCAAATAATAAATTAAAACCTTCTCTTGTCAAAAGAGTAGCACGATTTTAGAGAAGGTGTCAATTTTTACAAAACGACATATCATATCATAAATCTACAAAAGAAACAATCCGTCAATTAGAGCTGATTATCCGCAATCGACTGATCTTTAATAAGTCGCAGTCCATCTTTAATTTTTCTTGCCCTTACCTCTCCGATCCCTTCCACTTTATCCAGCTCCTGAACAGAGGCTTTTACCACACGGTTCAACTTTAAAAAGCGGTTAATCAGATTTTCAATAATGGCCATCGGAAGGCGGGGGATTTTATTTAAAACCCTGTATCCGCGTGGTTCGATCGCATCTTCTGCCAAACAGCCCTGTTGACCGAGCAATTTTAAAAGCACCGAATCATCGAGCACATCTGAAGTGACCAGGTCCTGAAAGCGCTGCAGCATTTCAAATGGTTCAAATGACTTTACATGTCTTTCTTTGGCATAATCCCGTATAATCATCATCGCTTCTTCTTCCATATCAGCCAAAAGCTCATTCATTTGCAGGCGGACAAGCCTTCCTTCCGTTCCGAGCTCCTTCAAATACACCAATAATTCATTTTTAATCCGAAGCACCATTTCAAACCGGTGGAGAACCTGAAGAACATCATGGAAAGTGACCATTTCTTCAAATTCCAGCAGAGTTAAATTTGATATGCTTTGATCCAGCACGACCCGGTATTTTTCAAGAGTTTGAACTGCCTGATTGGCTTTTGCCAAAATAACCGACAATTCTCTCAGGACATAACGGAAAGATGCCTTATACAATGTGATCACATTCCGGCGCTGTGAAATGGCAATAACCAGAACATCCGTTTCGCGGGCAACCCGTTCAGCTGTCCGATGTCTCATGCCTGTTTCAGATGATGGAATTCTCGGACTGGGAGCAAGCTGGGCGTTGGCAATTAATATTCGATTGCCTGCCTCATTTAAAAGAATGGCTCCGTCCATTTTTGCAAGTTCGTACAAATAGGTTGGTGAGAATGGACAATTTATCTGAAAACCGCCATCCACAATCGCTTTCATTTTATCGTTGTAGCCCACCACAATTAATCCGCCCGTATTTGCCCGCAGAACATTGTCAAGCCCCTCTCTAAAGGGGGTTCCCGGAGCAACCAGCTGAACGATATCAACTGAACGATCATGCTTCTTTTTCTCTTCCATTATTTAATCCCCCAATATTTGTTTCAGGGCCTGATTTACATCTGCTACCCCTATCACCTGGATATCATCAGGAAACTTCCAGCCGCCAATATTATTAGCCGGTACAAAAACGCGTTTAAATCCCAGCTTTGCCGCTTCCTGCACCCGCTGCTCAATACGTGACACACGTCTGACTTCACCAGTCAGTCCAACTTCCCCAATAATGCAGTCAAATGCATTCGATGGCTGATCCTTAAAGCTTGAAGCAATGCTCACTGCCACCGCTAAGTCGATCGCAGGTTCATCCAGCCGCACGCCCCCCGCCACCTTTAAATAAGCATCCTGCTGCTGCAGTAATAGGCCTACACGCTTTTCAAGCACCGCCATCAGGAGAGACACACGGCTTTGATCAACTCCGGTAGCCATTCTGCGCGGATTATTAAAGCTGGTAGGTGTAACAAGTGCCTGAATTTCCACGAGAATCGGCCTGGTTCCCTCCATGGATGCTACAACAGTGGAACCAGCAGCTCCCTGGGAGCGCTCTTCTAAAAAGATTTCAGAAGGATTCAGTACTTCTTCCAATCCAGTTTCTTTCATTTCAAAAATGCCCATTTCATTGGTTGAACCAAACCGGTTTTTTACTGCCCGTAAAATTCGGTATGTATGATGGCGTTCTCCTTCAAAGTAAAGCACAGTATCGACCATATGCTCCAATATTCTCGGACCCGCAATGGAACCTTCTTTTGTCACATGGCCAACGATAAAAATTGCAATATTTTTCATTTTGGCAATCCGCATAAGCTCAGCTGTACACTCACGCACCTGCGTTACACTGCCTGGAGCCGAAGTGACTTCAGGATGATAGACGGTTTGGATGGAATCGATTACTACAAAATCAGGGGATAATTGTTCGATGGATTGGTGGATGGACTCTAAATTGGTTTCTGCATACACAAATAAATCCTTAGATGTAACATTCAACCTGTCAGATCGCAGTTTTGTCTGCTTGACTGACTCCTCACCTGAAATATAAAGCACTGTATTATCTGTTTCCGCAAGCTGTGATGAAACCTGGAGCAGCAAGGTGGATTTTCCGATACCTGGATCTCCCCCGATTAAAATTAAGGAGCCTGGGACTACTCCCCCGCCAAGTACGCGATTCAGCTCGGCAATTTTTGTTTTCACCCTCGGCTCTTCAATTGATTCGACTGATACTAATGGTGTAGCTTTGCCCGAGCTTCCTTCAGGTGTATGAGTAAAAGATTTTCTTGGTTGTTTTCCTGTAATCGAGACGTCCTCGACCATCGTGTTCCATTCTCCGCACCCCGGACATTTCCCCATCCATTTAGCAGATTCATATCCACAGGACTGGCACATGAATTTTGTTTTCTTTTTTGCCACGCTTACTTTCAGCTCCTCTGATATTAATAAAGTAAAAAATAGTGCACGTGTTGCGTTAAAACACGTGCACCATCCTTAAGGTGTTCTAGTTCGTTGCTGAACCAGCTTCTTGCTTTCTATTTACAACAAATTCTCCATTTTCCACATCGATTTCGATTGTGTAGCCGGTAAGCACCTTGCCTTTTAGAAGTTCTTCCGACAAACGGTCTTCGATGTGCTTTTGAATTGCGCGGCGCAGCGGTCTTGCACCGTATTCAGGATCGTATCCTTCATCTGCAATTTTATCCTTGGCAACCTCGGTAATGGTCAGGTTGATGTCCTGCTCCTTCAGACGTTTTACCAGTTCATTAGACATAAGTGTCACAATTTCTTTCAAGTGACTCTTCTCAAGTGAGTGGAATACGATCATCTCATCAATCCGGTTCAGGAACTCTGGGCGGAACGCTTTTTTCAGCTCTTCCATTACTTGGCCTTTCATATCCTTATAATCCTGCTTGGAGTCCTGTACGTTGAACCCAACATTTTTATTGTATTTAAGGGCGTTAGCTCCCACATTAGATGTAAGAATCAGCACAACGTTTCTAAAATCGACCGTACGGCCTTTAGAATCCGTTAAACGGCCATCCTCAAGCACTTGAAGCAGAATATTAAATACATCCGGATGCGCTTTTTCAATCTCATCTAATAGAACAACAGAGTATGGCTTGCGGCGCACCTTTTCCGTCAGCTGGCCGCCTTCTTCGTATCCGACATATCCTGGAGGAGACCCCACTAAACGGGAGGTAGAGTGCTTTTCCATGTATTCAGACATGTCAATGCGAATCATCGCATCCTCATCACCAAACATGGACTCAGCCAATGCTCTTGCAAGCTCCGTCTTACCTACCCCTGTAGGACCAAGAAAAATAAAGGAGCCAATTGGCCGCTTCGGATCTTTTAGGCCAGCACGGGCACGGCGCACCGCTTTGGAAATGGCAGTTACTGCATCACTTTGGCCAATTACACGACCATGAAGTGTTTCCTCCAGATTCAACAGCTTTTGCGTTTCGGTTTCAGCAAGACGGGAAACCGGTACACCAGTCCAGGTAGACACAACATGTGCAATGTCCTCTACAGTTACTTCTGTATTTTCCTGGCCCTGTTTTTCTTTCCAGATCTTTTTCGTCTCATCCAGCTTTTCCTTTGTCTTTTGCTCAGAATCACGTAATGAAGCGGCTTTTTCAAACTCCTGACTTTGAACAGCAGCGTCCTTTTCTTTTCGGATCCCCTCTAGCTTAGACTCCAGATCCTTCAGATTTGGTGGTGTTGTATAAGAACGCAGGCGAACCTTGGACCCTGCCTCATCAATTAAATCAATCGCTTTATCCGGAAGGAACCGGTCTGAAATATAGCGGTCTGAAAGCTTAACAGCTGCGTCAATTGCCGCATCTGTAATCGATACGCGGTGATGGGCTTCGTAACGGTCGCGAAGACCCTTCAGAATAAGCACTGACTCTTCAGCTGTAGGTTCATCAACTTGAATTGGCTGAAAACGGCGTTCCAGAGCGGCATCCTTTTCAATATATTTACGGTATTCATCAAGCGTTGTAGCTCCAATACATTGAAGCTCACCGCGCGCAAGGGACGGCTTAAGGATATTGGATGCATCGATTGCTCCCTCAGCACCGCCGGCACCAATAAGTGTATGCAGTTCATCAATAAACAAAATAATATTGCCAGCCTGGCGTATTTCATCCATAACCTTTTTCAAGCGGTCTTCAAATTCACCGCGGTATTTGGTTCCTGCAACCACAGTACCCATATCGAGCGTCATTACTCGTTTGTCGCGAAGAATTTCAGGCACTTCATTTTGCACAATCTGCTGCGCCAGCCCTTCAGCGATCGCTGTTTTACCTACACCGGGTTCCCCGATTAGAACAGGATTGTTCTTGGTACGTCGGCTCAACACTTCAATAACACGCTGAATTTCCTTGCTTCTTCCAATGACCGGATCCAGGCTGCCCTCTCTGGCAATAACCGTTAAATCGCGGGCAAGGCCATCTAAAGTCGGCGTATTTGCATTTGCATTTGAACTGCCCTGATGTCCGCTTGCCTCATTGCTTCCCAGAAGCTGAAGCACTTGCTGGCGGGCTTTATTTAGGCTGACACCTAAATTATTCAGTACACGTGCTGCTACACCTTCTCCTTCACGGATCAACCCCAGAAGAATATGTTCAGTTCCCACGTAGGAATGGCCTAATTTACGCGCCTCATCCATTGAAAGTTCAATTACCTTTTTAGCTCTTGGTGTGTAATGAACACTTGGAGACTGCTCGGTCCCTTTACCGATTAATTCCTCTACCTCTTCCTGAATTTTATCAGTACTAAGGTTTAAGCTTTGCAAGGCCTTGGCTGCTATGCCTTCTCCTTCACGAACGAGTCCTAATAAAATATGTTCGGTGCCTATATTCGAATGGGAAAGACGTATTGCTTCTTCTTGTGCCAGTGCTAATACCTTTTGTGCTCTCTCAGTAAATCGTCCAAACATCATAGGTCTGTTCCTCCTTTTAGCTGTGTATCATCCATTTCCAGTCGTTCCCGTATTAATGAAGCTCTCCGTAAATCACGCTCAAACGGACGTAAAAAACCACCCGCATATTGTTGTAGAAAGCCTGGCTGAGTAAGTATCATCAACTCATTCAAAATCGACCTTGGTACATCCTTTATATACCCTATATCAATTCCTAAACGCACATCTGACAGACATTTAGCCGCTTCTTTGGATTCTATGATTCGGCTGAAGCGCAAAACACCATAAGATCTAAAAACACGATCCTCGAGTTGAACGCCAGATGTCTGAATCAGTGTTTCCCGTGCAGCTTTCTCCTGGGCAATAATTTGATGTACTACTCGAAGCAAATCCTCAACAATATCTTCCTCAGACTTTCCAAGCGTAATTTGATTGGAGATTTGAAAGATGTTACCTAAAGCTTCGCTGCCTTCCCCGTAAATTCCTCTAGCAACGAGACCAAATTGTCCGATTGCAGGAATTATTTTGTTCATTTGCTTGGTCATCATTAAACCTGGTAGGTGCATCATAACAGAAGCGCGCAAACCCGTGCCAACATTTGTAGGGCAAGTAGTAAGATAACCAAACTGCTCATCAAATGCATAGTCGAATTTTTCTTCAATGGCGTCATCCAGCTTATTTGCTTTTTCTAATGCTTCTTTTAACTGCAAGCCAGGGTATAAGCATTGTATTCGAAGATGATCTTCTTCATTTACCATAATGCTGATATTTTCTTCTTCTGAAAGCCACACTGCTGATTCTGTAGCGTTTTCTGCTAAATTTGGACTTATTAAATGTTTTTCAACTAACACTCTTTTTTGAAGTCCCTGCAAGTCTTTCATTTGAAATAATTCAAGCGGTTCATCAATGCTTTCCATCGTTTGTTTAAATTCTGAAGAAATTTCTGCGGCCTCTTCCTCAGAAAAAACAGTTGGAAACTTATGATGCTTGCTGTTGCGTGCTAATCGAATGCGGGTTGACAGTACAATTTCAGAATCGGGACCTTCTTCATTCATCCATGAACTTACCGCCTTTGACAAAAAACGTTCCAGCGTCATGATTCACTGCCCCCCTGCCCGTTTATATCGTGCTCAAGCGACCGTATCTGATCTCTTATAGTGGCTGCCTGCTCAAACTCTTCGTTATCAATGAGCATTTTTAATTCTGCCCGCAATTCATTTATTCTGCGTTTAACGTGAATCGTTCCCCCTTCACGCTCAGGCAGTTTCCCCTGGTGAACGGTATTTCCGCTATGCAAACGTTTTAATATTGTAGGAAGCTCCTCCCTGAACGCTTCATAGCAATGCGGACAGCCAAACTTGCCCAGCTTCATAAACCGCGAAAAGGTCAGCTGGCAATTACTGCAGTAAATTGATTCTTTCTCTGCCTGCTGTGCCTGATTTGCCTTTTTAATCACTGGAGATATATTTAACAGACCGGCCAGCAAATTATTAAATGAAAATGCACTGGCTTCATTAGATAAAAAGGACTCACCCTTATCCTGTGCACAAACCTCGCACAAGTGAACCTCTGTTTTCTCTCCATCTATCACTTTTGTAAAATGTAATGCTGCCGAACGTTTTTGGCACTCCTGACAAACCATCCCCAACTCACCTCACCTGTTATTTATACTTTAAAGTTAACAGCATCGCGGTTAACACACGGGCTCTAATTTCATCTCGCAATGGCAGAGGCAGCTGTAAGGCAGCCCGATCCATCGCACTTACCATCAGTTTTGCCTCTCTTTTGGAAATACATTCCTCTTCAAGCAAACGATAGACCACATCTTCTGCAGTTGCCTGAGCGATTTGCGACTGAAGAAGTTCGAGTACCTGATCAATAAGATGGGAATGATCATGGCTTTTCACCTTGATAATCCGAATGTATCCGCCTCCGCCGCGTTTACTTTCAACCACATACCCTCGCTCGACCGTAAATCTGGTATTAATAACATAGTTAATTTGCGAGGGTACACATTGAAACTTATCAGCAATTTCACTTCTCTTTATTTCAACTATTTCACTTCCACTACCCTCTAAAACCTGTTTAAGGTATTTTTCAATGACATCGGAAATGTTTTTCATAACCCCACCCCCTTTGACTTTGACTATCTTTGACATAAATTATACACCACATATAATTTAATTTGCAATGGATAGGAATTCAGGTAACTGATCACTCTCTTTTCTTCTGGAAATGTTAAAAATCTTTTATGGATCCTCTTTTCGATTAACTTTGACAAAGAATAATGTCAGTTTACAGGGTTTGGTATAAGACATGTTTTAGGGATTTTCGATATATTCTTTTATTTATCAATTCTTTTTAAGAAGAGACGCTATACATTGCCAAAAAAATTGTGAAATTTTTTTGTGAAAATGTTTTAGGAATAACGACATAAAAAAAGCCGTTCCCACAAAGGGGACGGCTCTTTACCGGTGCCTAGCGACGTCCTACTCTCACAGGGGAGGAACCCCCAACTACCATCGGCGCTGGGCTGCGGCATCCGATCCTCTTCGTCCGCTTCACTCACTCGAATCCTCACGTGCACAGCACGCTTTGGTTCTCGTTCCCTCCCGTCCTTGACCTTCTCGCGTCTTGAAACCCTCGCACGTTTCGAGCATAAGGATTTTTAATGAAAATAAAAGCACAAAAAAACCATTCCCACAAAGGGAACGGTTCTTTAATGGTGCCTAGCGACGTCCTACTCTCACAGGGGGAGACCCCCAACTACCATCGGCGCTGAAGAGCTTAACTTCCGTGTTCGGCATGGGAACGGGTGTGACCTCTTCGCTATCATCACTAGACGCTATT
>NZ_SMZR01000049.1 GCF_004358665.1 Jeotgalibacillus sp. S-D1
TTAAGGGTTAAGCCATCAAGCTATTACGACTGGCTAAGTCGTGATCTCAGCGACCAACAGATACATCGCAACCAGTCTGAATTACTGGTTAAAGCGGCTCACAATGAAACGAAAGAACGTTATGGCGCAGATCGACTGCATGCTCATCTAAGCGAGCAAGGCCATAACATTAGCCTGTATATGGTAAGAAGCATCAAAGAGCAACACGGCATTAAATGTCGTAGTCATAAGCGCTTTAAAGTCACCACCGACTCCAATCACAACAAGCTGGTCTATCCAAACGTACTGGATCAGAAGTTTGATGCTAAGCGCCCTAACGAGTCGTGGGTCAGCGACATTACCTATATCTGGACGAATGAGGGTTGGCTGTACTTAGCAGGGGTCAAAGACTTATACACCAAAGAGCTTGTCGGTTACGCTATTAACAAGCGTATGACCGCAGATTTAGTTTGCAAAGCACTAAATATGGCCATCAAGAATAAACGTCCAAGCAAAGGGCTAATCGTTCATT
>NZ_SMZR01000010.1 GCF_004358665.1 Jeotgalibacillus sp. S-D1
TTCAATCCGGTTCACTGCGCTTCAGACGGACGCTTTCCGCAGGGACGGCGCTGAGCCCTCCTCAGGCTTCGCCTTGCGGGGTCTCAGCTTGCCGTCAAATCCTGCAGGAGTCGCCGCCTTCCGCTCCGTTCACCTCATCTTTGCAATTAAAATAGGCTCAATTCACATAATTTTGGAGTTATGTTCCAACCTCTTCTTTATTTTATCAGAATTATTTTTTTGGCTCTTTCGTAAGCTTTTGAACACTTAGGTTCATTGGAGCGGAAGGTGGCGACTCCAGCGTGATAAAGCGGGAAGGGTGAGACTGATTGATGCGAAAGCATCAAGGAGGCTCACCTCCCGCCACGCGGAAAGCGTCCGCCTGAAGCGGAAATGAACCGGTCTCCATTTAAAAATTCTAGATTGAATTTGTAATGGATGAAGAAATTTTTGTTTTTATTCCAAACATGACTTATAATCTAAGTAACTTAAACAATAGGAGTCTTGTTAATGGAAATATTAGTACAAGCCCTGATGGAATCCTTACATGAAGGAACAGTACCTTTTGCGTATATCCTCCTGCTCATATGGAGCTGGAATTGCCCTCTCACTCTTGAGGGGATAAGCAGCAAGTGGTCAGGCAATAAGGGCACTCTGCCCATTGCAGATCAGGTAGTCACCAATAACTTACGGGCCGTTGAAGCCATTTGCAGCAGAATGATTTTTGGTAAAACGATCAAACGTAAAGATTGTCCAGATGATTCGGATGAAGCAGCGTCACCTCTTTTCTTATTAAATTGATTTAATTTAAAAGAAAAGGAACGGTGAATGCTTTGAAGAAGTTAACTATATTATTAATTGGATCGCTTGCGGCTGTATTTTTAACAGGCTGTGCAAGTGTTCAAAATCAGACAGGCTTTTTTTACACCCTGTTTGTGCGCCCATTTGAAGTTGGGATCTATGAAATTGGAACATTTTTTGACGGTAACTTCGGGTTATCCATCATTATCATAACGCTGATTATCCGGTTGATTTTAATGCCGTTTATGTTGAAAAACTATCAAAATCAGCAGGTAATGAAAGAGAAAATGAATGTGTTAAAACCTGAAATGGACGAGATTCAAAAACGCTTAAAAGAAACGAAATCAAAAGAAGAGCAAACGGCCATTCAGCAGGAAATGATGGGTCTCTACCGTAAGCATGGAGTCAATCCATTGAATATGGGATGCCTGCCTCTTCTGATCCAAATGCCAATTCTGATGGGGTTATATTTTGCCATTTCTTATTCAGAAGAAATTGCGACCCATTCATTCTTATGGTTCAATTTAGGATCACCTGATCTTGTGATGATGGTGATCGCCGGCGCAGTTTATTTTGTGCAGGGCTTTGTCACATTAAATAATCTGCCGGAAGCCCAGAAAAAACAAATGAAAATTATGACCTTTATTTCACCTGTCATGATCATGTTCATTTCATTTTCTGCTCCGGCAGCTCTGCCGTTATATTGGACGGTTGGCGGGGTATTTTTAATCATTCAAACGCTGATTGGTCAAAAATACTACCAAAAACATCCGGAAAAAGCGGTTGAGGCAGTTCAATAATTAAAAAGAGGTAAGCTGCCGCTGCAGCTTACCTTTCTTTTTTTTGAATTGTTTTAATGAAGCGGGCGGGATTTCCCCCAACGACTGTATTTGCAGGCACATCTTTAGTTACAACCGCTCCCGAGGCTATTACGGCGTTATCTCCAATCACAATGCCGGGATTTATGACTGCTCTGCCTCCAATCCATACATTATTTCCAATTGTAATCGGCTTGCCAAACTCTTTGCCGCTGTTTCGTTCATCGGGATCAAGTGGATGAGTTGCTGTGTAAATGTGGACCCCTGGTGCAAGCATACAGTTGTCTCCGATTTCCACCTTGCATCCGTCCAGAATAAGACAATCAAAATTCGCATAAAAATTTTTACCAACATGAATGTTGTAGCCGTAATCGCAGCGGAAGGATGGTTCAATATAAATATTTTCTCCTGCAGTACCAAAGAGCTTCTGGATCAATTTTTTTCTTTGCTCTTCTGTTGCGCTCAGCTGATTAAATTCTCCAGTCAGTTTTTTGGCTCTTACACGGTCTGCAACCAGTTCCGGGTGCCAGGCTTCATACATTTTTCCAGCTATCATTTTATCTTTTTCAGTTTCCAAATCATTCTCCTCCATGACGAGTTATCATAAACAGTTTACCAGAATAATAACCATAACCGTATCATTAGCCTGAGTTAAATCATCGTTGTATACTTAAGAAAAAATCAGGAGGTCTTGTTAATGAATTATGCCATTGTAACAGGAGCATCTAAGGGACTCGGGGAAGCAGTTGCTGACCATTTGATCGATCATTCTTATCACATCATTGATGTTTCACGCTCAGGAAATCAACGGCTTCAGCAAAAGGCAGAGCAAAATGAATTGACCTATGATCACGCTCAGATCGATTTACGTTCACCCGATCAGGCAGCTTCCTTTCTAACCAGTTGGTTTGATAAAATTACTCAAATACCACCCGAAAAGGTAATGATTGTCCATAATGCAGGCACTGTTGAACCGATTGAAAAAGTGGGAAATCTGGATAATGAACTTGTCGATCAGGCTGTTCACCTCAATTACATAACACCGGTTGTATTAACCAATATTGCGTTTAAACGCTCAAATGAACTTGATATTAGCTTAACGGTTGTGAATATAACATCAGGAGCTGCAGAAAAACCAAATCATGGCTGGAGTGTCTATGGAAGTACGAAAGCAGCGCTTAACTTATTTACAGAAACTGCTGCATTAGAACAAGTTGAACAAGGCTCCAAAAATACCATTATTTCGTTTAGTCCGAGTATCATGGATACAGAGATGCAGGAGGTCATTCGTTCATCATCAGCATCCGCATTTTCACAGGTTGAACGTTTTCAGGAATTTAAAAAAGACGGCAAGCTGAGAAAGCCGGATGAGGTAGGCGGAGCTTTAGTCAGGCTGCTGATGGAAGATCAAATAGAAAGCGGCAAATTGTATCATATTAATGATCTATTGCATTAATTATAAATTCTCCCTAGCAGCCAGCCGGCTGCGGGGAGTTTTTTAAAAGAGAAGAAATAATGGTAAATGGATTAACAATTTCTTAACGTTATCCTTACATTCGGTGTGTTTAGTCCTATACCTGCCGGGTAGATATGTACTGTATACCAAGCTAGAAAATTCTACCTTACCTGGGAAAGGAGTTTTTTCAAATGGACATGAAAAAATGGTTTCAAATTGGAGCAGCTGGCGTCTTGAGTCTTGGAGTTTTAGCGGGGTGCGGAAATGATGACACAGAAGATACCCCTGAAGATCCAGAAGTGGAAGAAAACGAGGACGGAAATATGAATGATGACAACAACGATGATGCTGAAACAGACACTGAAGAGGAAAATCAAAATGACACCGATATGGAAAATACAGACGATGATTCTATGTTAGATAACGAGGATGAGGATTCAAACGAATAAGATTCTATGCAGAAGGAACCGATCTTTGGTTCCTTTTTTCTTTTGATTACCGAGGGGGTATGCTAACGTATTTTTGAGGCGGTGAAAAGATGAAAAAGCTATTGTTAACAGGATTTGAACCTTTTCTTCAGTTTACAACGAATCCCACGATGGAAATTGTACAGTCATTAAACGGCACAATCATTAACGGCTACAACATAATTGGACGGATCATGTCAGTGGATTTTACCCGTTCAGGAAAAGAAATGCTGAATTACTATGAAGAGACCCAGCCCGACGCTGTCATCTCACTGGGACTGGCAGGAGGCAGGACCAAGATAACCCCAGAACGAATTGCGATTAACTGCAATGACGGAGACCGTGATAACAGCGGGAACAAGCCTGCGGGTGAAAAAATTATCCCTGATGGACCGGATGGTCTGTTTTCTACTCTCCCTATTCAGAAAATGGTTGAAAGTTTGAAAGAACAGGGATACCCCGCGGGGATTTCGAATACAGCCGGAACGTATTTGTGCAATCATGTGATGTACCAGATGCTTTATACGTTAAACCAGGACCATCATCAGATTCAGTCAGGGTTTATCCATATACCGGCCTCCCATGAGCTTGCGATTGATGCAGGGAAAATGCCTAGCTGGTCCCAGGAAGATTTGCTGCAATCCATTCGGATTTGCATTGAAGCGTTGGATTAATACAAGCCAGTTAAAGACAAAAAGGAACCTTTTTGTGATTTTAAAACCCTTTTAAGTGGAGGAGAATAGTTTTTATCCTATTCTTCTCACGTACATCCACCAACCGAGGATCACAGCAGGAACCGCTGCTGCCCCCATTCCGATGAATGCCAGTCCTGAAGAAATTTCGTAGAGATAACCGCCAATCTGTGTAAGGACGGCTGTGCTCAATCCCATTCCAAGAGAAGCGTAAAGCCCCTGTGCGGTTGGAATTAAAGGTTTATCCACTGTCCGGTATAAAAACCGGATAAAGGCATAATGGGCCAGTCCAAAGGTTAGAGAATGAAAGATTTGGGTGACAATAAAGATCCATAAAGAAGGAAATAATCCGATTAAAACCCATCTCAGAATGGACGCAGCCCCCGCAAAAATAAACATGGTGGAGACCGGCGTTTTTTTCAATAGCTTATCTGCGACTGCAAAGAATGCAATTTCTGAAATAATCGCTATGTTTAAAATAAACCCTATGTACACACTCGACACATTCAATTCCTGTAGATAAATGAATCCGTAATTATAGTAGGAAGCATGTGCGCCTTGAATTAAAATACAGATTCCTAAAACGATCGCAAAGCCCGGTGTGGCAAATATGGCACGGTAGCCTCCACGCTGCGGGCTGATTCGGCTGTGCAGAGCGTCTGGCGCACGCATAAAGGAAGCAGTAATCATAAGAAGGGTTCCAAGCACCATGACGGTCATTATTGAGGATTCCGACCAGATGGCGGTTGTGATGCCGATAACAATCAGACCAATGGCATAACCCGCAGATCCCCATGAACGGCTTCGTCCATAATTAATCTTGTTGGTTCTCATCAGGACAGTTGCATTGCTCTCCATTGTGGGTAAAATATTCGGATAAAAAAAACTGAATAAGACCATGACACCCATCAGACCAAAAAATGAGTCAATTGGAATAAATAGAAGCAGGATCACTGCCGAGAGCAGAGGCAGAATCTTCATCAATACGGCCAGGCTAAACCGTTTGCTAAGCTGAGGGAAAATAAACAGGGTGGAAAACGACCTTGCAAATAAACCCGCAGCGATAATGGAGCTGGCAGCTGCCACGCTTAGATTTTTTTCAGAGACAAGCCATCCGGTCCAATACGGTAAAAAGATTCCCCAGGTAAAAAAGAAGGTAAAAAAGTTGGTAGATAACCAAGCTTGCTGTTTCATTTAACATCACTCCATAGGCATTCATCTAGCTAATAACAGAACACTAGTATAACAGACGAATTGTTACTGGGGGGAAATTGGGATTGGATGTTTAGGAGAGAAGGGGGGAAGTATGGGTGGAAGGGGAGCATGGGGTGCTTGGGGAGTATCGGTGGTTGGCGGTTGAGTGGGATATCGATCATGTTTACAGGTTTATCAAACAAATCGGCGCATATATCGATCAACTTTTTCAATATATCGATCACGATCTCCATTTTATCGGTCAGCCCCGTCCACACCAGACTTTTATCTTACTTTTTACAGTGTTTATCGATCAACATTGCGAGGATATCGATCATCTTCACGCTTATATCATTCTGCCGGCCCATGTTACTGCAACCAAAAAATATCGATCATGTTTACAGGTTTATCGAACAAACCGACGCATATATCGATCAACTTTTTGAATATATCGATCACGATCTCCATTTTATCGGTCAGCCCCGTCCACACCAGACTTTTAACTTACTTTTTTCAGCGTTTATCGATCAACATTGAGAGGATATCGATCATAATTTCCCCTTTATCATTCTCAACTCACGCTGCGCTCGCAGTCCCGATCTCCGTTGCAAATTAACAATCATAAACTCACCTTTATCATTCCCGCGGGCCTCTTTGCTTCCACAACAAAAAAGCCGCAGCCATACCCGGCTGCGGCTTGAATAAATTATAGTTTATTTTGTGATTTCACTTCTAACGCTACATCAATGTTGCCGCGTGTTGCCTTAGAATAAGGGCAGAAGTTGTGAGCTTTTTCAAGTAAATCTTCTGCTTCCTCCTGTGATACACCGGTTACTTCAACAACCAGCTTCACAGAAAGCTTTACTCCGTCATCTTCCTGGTCTTTTTCAAGACTGACATGCGCTGTGGTTTTTGATTCAACCTCTTTGCCTGCTTTTTTAGCAATTAAGCCATAAGCTCCATCAAAGCAAGCTGCGTAGCCTGAAGCAAATAATTGTTCAGGATTTGTTTTGCCTTCCGGTTCCTGTCCGTCTCCCGGCATAGCCAGATCCAGCTGAATCAAATCATCGGCTGATCGAACATGTCCACTTCTTCCACCTTGAGCGGTTGCTGCTGTAGTTAAGATTGGCATATATCTCATCTCCTTCATTAATTATGACTCGTCTGATTTGTTGTAAAAAACAACACACTATACTGTTCACTCTTTTGTAAGGAGTTAAACATATAGTTATCCAAAAAAATCCTGCCAACAGGTCAAATGGCAACAATGCCGTTGACAAATTCAGAATTAGATCTTATTGAGAAAGGGTTGTAAGCGTTTTAAGATAAGGGTAAGAAAATAATGATAAGGAGGAAATAAAATGACGCAGACTGAAAATAAAAAGTCCGGCATTCGAGCAAGAGTTCAGCGCTTTGGATCATTTTTGAGTGGTATGATCATGCCGAATATCGGAGCATTTATTGCATGGGGCCTGATAACGGCTTTATTTATCCCGACAGGATGGTATCCAAATGCGGCATTAAATGAGCTGGTAGGACCGATGATTACCTACTTGCTGCCGCTGTTAATTGGTTTCACTGGAGGACGGATAGTTCACGGACATCGCGGAGGAGTAGTAGGTGCGACAGCCACTATGGGGGTTATTGTAGGGGCTGACATCCCGATGTTCCTTGGAGCCATGATTATGGGTCCGCTGGGCGGATTTATTATTAAAAAGATTGATCAGCTTCTTGAAGGCAAAGTGCGTTCAGGATTTGAAATGCTGGTGAATAACTTTACAGCGGGGATCGCTGCAGCTGCTTTAGCTGTCGTTGGATTATTTGGAATAGGTCCGGTTGTTGTCCTATTTACAGGGTTTTTAGCTTCCGGTGTAGAACTTATGGTCAGTGCGGGCTTGCTGCCTCTGGTCAGTATCTTTATTGAACCGGGTAAAGTGCTTTTCTTAAACAATGCGATCAATCATGGTATATTGACACCACTTGGAACGGATCAGGCGGCGCAGGCTGGAAAGTCAGTGCTTTATCTGCTTGAATCCAACCCTGGACCGGGTCTTGGTATCCTTCTTGCCTACATGGTCTTTGGAAGAGGAACAGCAAGGCAGACGGCATCCGGTGCTTCAATTATCCACTTTGTAGGGGGAATCCACGAAATTTATTTCCCTTACATTCTGATGAAGCCTGTGCTGATCTTAGCAGCTATCGCTGGAGGAGCAAGCGGAGTTTTCACATTTGTTCTGCTCGATGCAGGACTAAGTGCGCCTCCTTCTCCGGGTAGTATATTAGCTATTCTCGCCTTGACGCCGCCGGGGAATTATTTGGCAGTTGCATCAGGCGTGGTAATTGCAACAGCGGTTTCCTTCGGAGTAGCATCTATATTCCTTCGCACAGCTAAATCAACTGAGGAAGACCTGACGGATGCGACAGCGAAAATGGAAGCAATGAAAGGCAAGAAAAGTCAGGCATCAGATTCTCTGACAGCCTCACAAAAAGAAACGCAGGAAGAAGCACCTGCTGTAGTAGCACCGAATGAGATTTCAAAAGAAAGTGTTCAAAAAATCATTTTTGCATGTGATGCAGGAATGGGTTCGAGTGCAATGGGGGCTTCACTTCTTAAAAACAAAATGAAAAAAGCCGGTTTATCTTATGATGTAACCAATACAGCGATTAATCAGATTCCTGATGATGCTGATTTAATTATCACTCACAAGGATTTAACGGAACGGGCAATGAACAAGAAGCCGGATGCTTATCATGTTTCCGTTGAAAACTTCCTTAACAGTCCAAAATACGATGAAATTATTGAAGCTTTAAAATAAAAACAGGAGGTGCTGAGAGCGCAATGGACTATATAACTGGCAGAGAAAGAAAGCTAATTGAATGGCTGTTGCGCACTCAGCACCAATTTACGACGATTCGTGAATTGGCTGATGGGATGGATGTCAGCTCCAGAACCATTCATCGTGAATTAAAAAAAGTCGAGAAGGCACTTGCTGATTACTCAGTTTCCCTTGTAAAGCAGTCAGGTTCAGGCATTCAGCTTTCAGGCAGTCCTGAACAGCTTCAGCAGCTGGATACTGCTCTGCGCGGTGTACAGGAACATGACCTGCAGCAGGAAGAGCGGCTGGTTTTGCTGCTTCATTACTTAATCCGCCATGAGTCTCCCGTGAAAACAGCGGTGCTGACCCGCGCACTGAATTGTGCCATGGGTACGCTGACTCATGATCTTGACCTGCTGGAAAAAGCAATTGAACCTTATGGGCTTACGATTATTCGCAGAAGAGGATACGGCATTCAGCTTGTCGGGTCGGAGCGGGAGAGAAGACGGGCGCTTGCCAATCTTTTAATTGAACAGATTGATACAACATCCATCTACTCCATGGTCGATGAACACTTTATTTTTCCTGGCATACTCGATCATAAAGCAGCTGGAGTGGTCAGCCGTGAATTATTAATGCGGGTCGAAAGACTGCTTATGGATGAAATAAAGGAACTGCCATATACCATCGCAGACGATGCCTATCTTGCCCTTGTGATTCATATTTCACTTGCCATTGGGCGGATTCAAAGCGGTGAAAAGGTCGAAATCGATGAAAATGTAAAAAATGAACTGGCTGAAAAAATTGAGTTTACCGTGGCGCATTCATTAGCCAATTCACTTTCGAAGGAATTCAGCATAGCGATTCCAAGAGAGGAAGTTGGGTATATAGCCATTCATTTAAGAGGAGCAAAAAGAAGAGAACAGATGTCGGTCACAAGCATTGAACAGACGGAATGGACATTTATCGTTCAAACGCTGATTCAAAAGGTGGGACAGCAGCTAGGGGTATCCTTCAGCCATGACCATTCATTGTTTGAAGGGTTAATTGCCCACTTAGAGCCGGCGATTCATCGGGCGGAAGAAGGACTGCAGGCATTTAATCCTTTAACCGAAACGATTAAAGAGGATTATCCCATTTTGTTTCACACATTGGAGCAGGTGCTGGGGGAATTGTTTCCACAGGCAGAATTTTCAAGCGGCGAGCTGGCATTTCTTGTGCTTCATTTTGCGTCTTCACTTGAAATTCAAAAGGAACTCGTTTCAATTTCTGCACTGGTTGTTTGTTCAAGCGGTATCGGCACGTCAAAAATGCTCGCCAGCCGTCTGAAAAAAGAGTTTCCGGAAATCACCGACATCACTCAGGCTTCTCTGCAGGATGCCAGAGTGCTTGCTGGAAAAGAATACGATGTCATTATTTCAACGATTGGCCTGGCAGATGTAAATCGGGAGTATATACTGGTCAGCCCTCTTTTACCTGAAAATGAAGTAGAGAAGGTCAGGCGTTTTCTTCAGAAAAACATGCCCGCTATTACCGGGAAAAATGGATTTAACACTAAAAAACACCCAAAAAAGAAAGAGCCGGTCATAGCTTCTTTGGAAAAGCTTCAGCAAGTAACGGCGGTAATGATTCAGATTTTAAAAGAATTTTCCGTCATTCCAATCAGGAAAGAACTAAAAGAAGAGCAGCTTCTGACGTTTGTAGATGAGCATTGTGTGGAAAAAAACATAATAGAGGAAAAAGGTGTCCTTTCTGCCCTTTTAAAAGACAGGGAGACGCTGGGCGGGCTTGGCATACCAGGCACAGAGCTTGCTTTGTATCATGCCCGGTCACTTGAGATTAACCGGCCTCTTTTCATGATTTTTCAGCTTAGTTCATCACTGACAGTAAACGCAATGGACCAGTCACAGATTGAAATGAACAGAATGCTATTGCTGCTGGCGCCGGATAAAATGAACGCAGAAGTCTATGAATTAATGAGTTTGATCAGCGCAGCCATCATTGAAGATGAAGAGCAGTTAGCTGTCTTTACAAATGGAACAGAAAACGAGATTTATGAACTGCTTGAACAAAAATGCGATCAATTTATACGCAAAAAAATGAATTTATTTTTGGAGGGATCATGATGACAACATTATTTAAGGAAGAAAACATTGTATTGAATGCATCGTTAAAAAGCCAGGAAGAAGCGATTGAGCAAGCTGGAAAGATCCTTGTTGAGCAAGGTTATGTAACGCCAGACTACATTAATGCAATGAAAAAAAGAGAAGAAATTACGACTACCTTCATGGGTAATTTTGTAGCAATCCCGCATGGCACAGACGAAGCGAAAACAGAAGTACTCTCTTCCGGACTATCTTTTTTGCAAGTTCCAGATGGAGTGGAATTCAAAGGGGAAACCGTAAAGCTTGTAATCGGCATTGCCGGTAAAGATGGCGAGCATTTGGAGCTGCTTTCACAAATAGCCATCGTATGCTCTGAAATGGAGAACGTTGAAAAGCTGGTAGCTGCAACATCTGAGAGAGAGATCATTCAAATTTTTGAGGATGCTGACGTATGAGAAAAGCCCTTCATTTTGGTGCAGGAAATATAGGAAGAGGATTTATCGGTGCCGTTTTGTCAGAAGCAGACTTCAACGTACAATTTGCTGATGTAAACGAACGGGTGATTAATGAATTAAATGATAAGAAACAATACACAGTTCAAATTGCGTCTCATGAACAGGCTTCCTTTGAAGTAATCGGCGTCAGTGGCATTAACAGTTTATCTGACCGGGAAGAGCTGATAAAGGCGGTTGCGAATGCAGATCTTATTACAGCATCTGTAGGTCCATCGGTGCTGTCCATCATCGCCAAAGACATCGCGGCAGGCTTAACCTACGCTTCTGAACAAAACATTTTAAAAGAGATGAATATCGTAGCCTGTGAAAATATGATTAATGCAACAGATTTCTTAAAAGCAGAAATTGACAAGCATGTGTCTGATGATGTGAAAAACAAGATTGATGCATCAGTCGGTTTTCCAAACTCAGCAGTTGACCGCATTGTGCCCATCCAGCATCACGAGGATGCATTGACGGTACAGGTGGAACCGTTTTTTGAATGGGTGATTGAAGAAGGCAGCTGGAGAGGCGCCGTTCCCGAGATGGAAGGTGTTCAGTTTGTCGCTGATTTGTCCCCGTTTATCGAACGGAAGCTGTTAACAGTAAATACAGGACACGCAAGCATAGCGTACCTTGGTTTACGGCAGGGATTTGTAACAGTCGATAAAGCAATTGAGGATTCAGAGATTAAGCAAAAGGTAGAAAAAGCGCTTGAAGAGACAAGCCAATTTCTAATTAAAAAATATAATCTCGATCAGGTGGAGCATCAATCCTATGTTCAAAAAATAATTGAACGGTTTGAAAATCCCTATTTATCTGATGAACTCTCTCGTGTAGGGCGTGCGCCGCTGCGAAAGCTGGGCAAACGTGAACGGCTGGTTTACCCTGCTCATTCGCTCATGCAGGAGGGAACAGTTCCACAGGCGCTCATCGAAACCATTGCGTCAGCCCTTCATTTTGAACAGGAAAGTGACGAGGAGAGCCAGTCACTTCAGCAAAAAATGAACGAATTAGGTGCCAAGCGTACATTTGCCCAAATATCAGGGCTTGAGGAAAATGATCCGCTCGTACTGGCAGTGGCAGATCAATATCAAAAGCAAAAATAATAAGAGAATCAGTATTTCCGCCTGCATAAGTCCATATAATGAGACTTATGCAGGTTTTTTATTATATTTTATTTTCTTTGCTAGTGTTGATGTAACTTTTTTTGATAGAATGGAGTCTAATGTAGTGAGGATTTGTGGTAAAGGAAGGGAAATGTTTCATCATGAAAAATCAACGATTGAATACCAGGAAAAAAAGAGGCACAAAAATTTGGATTACACTTGCCGTTCTATTTACCATTCTTATTGGAGCATCACTTGGCGCGTTAAGTGCGTATAATTGGTCAGTAGACAAAGCGATTCAGGGGTTGTTTTATAGTTCATCCAATGAGCCGGACAAAGCAGCAGAAGAACCGGCAGACGAAAACAATCCGGCGAATGAACCGGACGATGGCAATGCGGAAGAAGAACCGCCAGCTGAAAATCCGCCTGAACCATCAGATGATGAGTTGAAGGAAGAAACGCCTCCGGTTAAAGAGGAAGAACCTTTAACGCCTGAAACCGTTAAAGAACCAACGTATGTGCAGGGCGTGTTAATTGCCAATAAAGAGTATCCGCTGCCTGATGACTTTGCTCCTGGTGAAGATGAAGAAGCGAAAGCAGCCTATATGGAAATGGAAAAGGCAGCAGCGCTAGAAGGCTTCGAACTCGTTGCATTCAGCACGTATCGCTCTTATGAATACCAGGATGAGTTATATCATCGTTATGTGGATGAGCACGGTCAGGAAGAAGCCGACCGATTCAGCGCTCAGCCGGGCTACTCAGAGCATCAGACCGGGCTTGGATTTGATATTGGGGAGGTTGGCCAGGAAGCGCAATGGGCAGATGACAGCTTTAAAGATACAGAAGCCGCAAAATGGCTTGCTGACAACGCTCACCATTTTGGTTTTATACTCCGTTATCCACCTGGCAAAGAAGATATTACGGGCTATCAATATGAATCCTGGCATTTCCGCTACCTTGGTGAAGATCTCGCTGTTAAAGTTCACAATAGCGGATTAACATTGGAAGAATACTTAAATATGTAATAGATAAAATCCGGCTGGAAAAATTCAGCCGGACTTTTTTATACCGCTAAATAGGGTGATTCGTTATACTATTTAAAAGAATTAAAAAACTTCAGGGGGGAAAATGGATGAAGCTGTTGCTTTTGGGAGGCACTCAATTTGTTGGCAGGCATTTGGCAGAAAGTGCGATTCAAGCAGGTCATGAGGTAACTTTGTTCAATCGGGGGAAAACAAATCAGAATCTTTTTCCCGCTATAGAAAAACGGGTGGGAGACCGTAATGGCGATCTTTCTTCGCTGGAAGAAGGGGAATGGGATGCTGTGATCGATGTATCAGGATATGTACCTAGCCAGGCAGAGGCAACCGCGAAGCTGCTGCACGGACGAGTCGGCCATTATATCTTCATTTCTACCGTTTCTGTCTACGAAGACTTTGCCAATGGTCCGGCAAGTGTGGGGAAAACGAAGCTTGCAGAGCTGAAGGAAGACAGTGAAGTGATTAGTGGGGAAAATTACGGCCCGCTTAAACAAAAATGCGAAGAAGTAATAAAAGAGATTTATGAAGACAGGGCGCTGTGCATACGGCCAGGACTGATTGTAGGGCCTGATGATCCTACGGACCGGTTTACATACTGGGTTGATCGCGTAGCAAGAGGCGGACAAGTGGCAGCCCCCGGAGAGCCTTCAAGACAAATACAGTGGATTGATGTACGCGATTTGTCTGAGTGGATTATCCGTATGATGGAGAACAAAGAATCAGGCACATACAATGCGGCTGGTCTGAAAGAGAACCCCACAATGGAACAGTATTTACATACGGTTAAAGAGGTTACAGCCTCTGATGCTGAACTGGTGTGGGTCAAAGACGAAATACTGCTGGCACATGATGCAGGAGCATTTGTCGAGCTTCCATTCTGGATTCCGCGCAACGAATCTTATCCGGATGGATTTATTTTGGCAGATGCAAAAGAAGCAATTCAAAAAGGACTGACCTTCCGGACACCAGAAGAAACCATCAGGGATACCTACCAATGGCAATCAGCCAGAAAACATCATAAATGGAAGGCTGGCTTATCGGCTGAAAAGGAAGAAGCAATTCTTCAGGATATGAGAAGTAAATAAAGAATCAGGAAAAAAGCTTCTCCCGGATCCGGAAGAAGCTTTTTGAATTTAAAGTATTGGAGATAAGAGCCGTGAGATTGATTCTTTGAAACGTATATAATGTGAACGTTTTTGATAAAGCTCCGGTGTTAACTCCCTTGACAAGACCATATCTTCCAGGAAAATCTGGCAAAGTGTAGTAGCAGTTTCCTGATGATAAATAAATGCATTTACCTCGAAATTTAAACGGAAGCTTCTTAAGTCAATATTCGCCGTTCCGACAGAAGCTGCTTCGTCGTCTGTTACAAGCGTTTTTGCATGAATAAAACCGTTGTCATAAATATAGATTCTTGCACCGGCTTTCATCAGCTCACCCACATAGGAATAGGTCGCCCAATAAACAAACATATGATCAGGCTTATTTGGAATCATAATGCGGACATCGACACCCGATAAAGCAGCAATACGCAGAGCATCCAGCAAACTGGCGTCTGGAATAAAATATGGGGTCTGAATATACACATACTTCTTGGCATTGGTGACTAATTTAATATAGCCATTTTTTATTTGCTCCCACTCAGAATCGGGTCCGCTTGAAACAATCTGCATGGCAACGTCACCCTTTAACGGAATCGCCGGGAAATAATTATCGGCATATTCAATATCATACCGGTGGGATGCCTGATTCCAATCCAAAATGAAACGGGTTTGAATGGGGTGGACTGCGCTGCCTTCCACACGTAAATGAGTGTCACGCCAGTAGCCGAAGCGAGGATCAAGACCTAAGTATTCATCCCCTACATTAAAACCTCCGATATAGCCAACGCGTCCATCCACAATCACTAATTTCCGATGATTTCTAAAGTTAAGCCTTGGATTAATAAGAGGCACATTTGACGGGAAAAATGCTTCTATTTCTCCGCCAACTGCCTGAAGGCCTTTAAAAAACCGTTTTGTCATTCCTCTTGAACCCATATCGTCATAGAGAATCCGTACCTTTACTCCCTGCTCTGCTTTTTTAATTAGCAGAGCCAGCAGCCGTTTGCCTAAATCATCCCGTCGAAGGATATAGGTTTGAAGGTGGATATGATCCTTTGCATTATCAATATCCTCAAACAGGGCTTCAAACTTTTTCTGGCCGTCCACAATGATATCAACGGCGTTATCCTGCGTCAGCACAGAGTCACTGTTTGATAACTGCATAAAAATCAGATCCTGCATGTCTTCTGTTTCTTTCGATTTAAAATCAAATGTTTTATTCGAAATGGCATCGATCTGATATCGAATTAATTGTTCAATTCCAATACGGCTTTGACCGTCCCAGTGAAAGAGCCGTTTCCTATTCAGCTGCCTGCCCAGGAGCAAATATAAAGCAAACCCGAATACCGGTATAAAAAAGAGGACCATCAGCCAGGCCCAGGTTGCGCTTGCATCTTTTCTTTCGAGAAAGATGAGGATGCCGGCAAAAATAAAGTTTAAAAAGAAGATGAATCCAACCAAAATTGAGATCCAGTCCATAGGCTTCCCTGCCAATCTGTAAATAGATTATGATACAAAGCAGTATTCCCTATCTATTATAGATAAAACGAATCTATTCGTGCTAAACGGTGTTTTTCTACAATAACTGCAGTAATTATTTATATAATACCATATAAAGAACGTGTAGAAATGCGTAAAGGATAAGAGTGGAAAAAGCAGCCTGGATGTAAGTTGAAGCTAAGGTGCCAAGAGGGTGTTTTAGATAGAGAAGTTTATTCTTTGTATACCCATATGGGGTATGTTATACTTTAACTATAAAAATTTGTTCATCTCGGCTGATGTGAGATGCACACCGTTGATTGCAAAACCAATGATAAAATAACTAACAGGGCAGGAGTGGCGGCATGGATATACTTGGTGATGAAAACAGCCTTCTTGAAACTAATGGTGAACACTGTTCCCCCGGTCACAACCGTAAAAGTCATCATTCAGATCTGATGAAAAAAAACCTGAACACACGCCTGAATCGTATTGAAGGACAAATACGGGGAATAAAGGGTATGATTGACAAAGACACCTATTGTGATGACGTCATCACGCAAATCGCAGCAACTCAGTCAGCACTCAACAGCGTGTCAAACCTATTGCTGGAAGGTCATATGAAGAGCTGTATCGTTGACAGAATTCAAGATGGTGATTTGGAAGTGGTAGACGAACTATTAGCCACGATGAAAAGATTAATGAAAAAATAGGAGGAATGAGTCATGGTAGAAGCAGTTACATTAAACGTAGAAGGTATGTCTTGTCAGCATTGTGTAGAGGCAATTGAAACAAACGTACGGGATCTCGGAGGCGTGAATGAAGTGAAAGTGAATCGTCAGCAGGGCACAGTTGATGTTGACTTCCAGGACTCGTTCGTAACATTAAGTGAAATTCGCGCGAAAATAGAAGAGCAGGGCTATAAAATTAAATAAACAGCCCAAAGTGTGCAGCGAAGGCAGCACACTTTCTTTTACTGTGAAATATACCTATGTGGGGTATAAAGGGGATGAAAGACCATGACGCAGATTAAAACTGAATTTCATATTACCGGAATGACCTGTGCTGCTTGTTCAACCAGGGTCGAAAAGGGGTTGAACAAGCTTGAGGGAATAGATCAAGCTGCAGTGAATCTTACACTTGAAAAAGCAACAGTGTCCTATCATCCAGATCTTTTAACACTGCCGGAGATTGAACAGAAAGTAAAAGATCTGGGTTACGGGGTTGCCACACAAAAAGCTGAATTTGATATCAGCGGAATGACCTGTGCGGCCTGTTCAGCAAGGATTGAAAAAGGGCTGAACAAATTGGAAGGGATCAAAGAGGCGAGCGTTAATCTGGCGTTGGAACAGGCTACAGTTGAGTTTATAGAAGGAAGTGTTACGGTTCCGGATATTCTTTCACAGGTTGATAAATTAGGATATAAAGCTAAGCCTAAAATGGAGAACAAAGAACAGGAAGACCGCCGAATCATCGACATAAAAAAGCAGCAGCGCAAATTTTTTGTATCGCTTCTTTTATCTCTGCCGCTTCTTTGGACAATGGTCGGCCATTTTAGTTTTACTTCGTGGTTGTATGTTCCTGATGTTTTCATGAACCCATGGGTGCAAATGGCATTTGCGACACCGGTTCAATTTATTATTGGCAAATCTTTTTATACCGGAGCATATAAAGCCCTTCGAAACGGCAGTGCCAATATGGATGTGCTTGTTTCACTGGGGACATCGGCCGCTTATTTTTATAGTGTTTATCTGGCTTATCAATCAGTAAATATGCTTGGACATCAAATGGGTCTTTATTTTGAAACGAGTGCTGTACTCATCACACTCATTGTATTAGGCAAGTTATTTGAAGCCAAAGCAAAAGGCCGTTCTTCAGAAGCAATTAAAAAACTGATGGGACTTCAGGCAAAAAACGCTACTGTAATAAGAGAAAATCAAGAAATCGAAATTCCGCTGGAGGATGTGCAGGCTGGAGACCTGCTTGCTGTCCGGCCGGGAGAAAAAATTCCTGTGGATGGAGTCATAGCTGAAGGCAGTTCTTCCATCGATGAATCCATGCTGACGGGTGAGAGCATTCCTGTGGACAAAATGCCGGGAGATGAAGTAATTGGCTCTACAATTAACAAGCAGGGATTCTTAAAAGTAACGGCAACGAAGGTAGGGAAAGATACAGCGCTCGCTCAAATCATAAACGTAGTGGAGCAGGCGCAAGGATCCAAAGCACCTATTCAGCGGCAGGCCGATAGAATTTCAGGTATTTTTGTACCCATTGTTGTAGGAATTGCTGTATTAACGTTTATTGTATGGATCAGCTTTGCATCACCAGGCAACTTTGCTGCAGCCCTGGAAGCAACAATTGCTGTGTTAGTGATTGCCTGTCCCTGCGCACTCGGTTTGGCAACACCAACGTCTATTATGGCCGGTTCCGGACGTTCAGCGGAAGCAGGGATTCTGTTTAAGGGCGGAGAGCATCTGGAAACCACACAATCTGTAACGACCGTTGTTGTTGATAAAACAGGCACCGTAACAAAGGGCGAACCTGCAGTCACAGATGTTAAACCGGCAGACGGCTTTACAGCGGACGAACTGCTTTACTATGCGGGATCAGCAGAAAATGGATCAGAACACCCGTTGGCACAGGCGATTGTGGCTGGAGTAAAAGATCGGGGAATTCAGGTTTCAGATGCTGCCCATTTTGAATCGGTCACCGGCTTTGGCGTGAGAGCAGTCATTGACGGCAAAGAAGTCCTCGTAGGCACAAGAAATCTGTTAAAACAGTCTTCGATTAACACCATTTATTTTGAAGATGAAATGACTGCCCTTGAGGAAGCTGGCAAAACAGCAATGCTGGCAGCCATCGATGGCAAACCTGCTGGCTTAATTGCAGTGGCGGATACGATGAAAGAAACATCGAAAAAGGCGATCGAACGGCTGCTTGATATGGAGATCGAAGTCATAATGATGACCGGTGACAATGAACGGACTGCAAAAGCTGTGGCAGCTGAGGCGGGAATCCCAAAGGTAATTGCTGGGGTTCTGCCGGAAGGAAAAGCAGACGAAATTGTCAAGCTTCAAAAAGAGGGCAAAAAAGTGGCAATGGTCGGGGATGGAATCAATGATGCACCTGCGCTGGCTGTGGCGGACATTGGAATGGCAATTGGTACAGGAACCGATGTAGCGATGGAAGCAGCGGATATTACTCTGATCCGGGGAGATTTAAACAGCATCGCAGACGCCATTCTCATGAGCCGTAAAACGATGAAAAACATTAAGCAAAATCTATTCTGGGCTTTTGGCTACAACACACTCGGAATTCCCATTGCGGCAATTGGACTGCTGGCGCCATGGGTAGCCGGGGCAGCAATGGCATTCAGCTCCGTTTCCGTTGTGCTAAATGCACTGAGATTGCAGCGCGTGAAGCTTTAGCACAAAAAAAGAAAATGTACGATGCTGCAAAAAGGAGGAAATCTAAATCAACTGTTTGGGTTGTAATTTAGCAAATAAAAAAGAGAATGTTTATGCAGTATTTGAAGATGATAATGTGTGCTGCATCTTAGACCATGCTCCTTATAATGAAGGGCATGTGCTGATTTTGCCAAAAGAACATATTCGATATTTTGATGAAATGGATGAAAATACTGCAAAATCGGTAATGAAAGCAACTAAGATTTTATCAAAAGTGATTAAAATGCTATTTAATCCGGACGGAATTACTGTATGTCAAAATGGCGGGGTTTTTGATGAATTAACGCATTTTCATCTGCACGTTGTTCCGAGATATGAAGGTCAAAACTTCGCAGAATTTTATACCGAAGATGAAGCAATCCATATTGAAGATGAACACAAATTAGAAGAGACGAAGAGAAAATTTATTAAAGCATTAAGGATGCTGTGACAATTTGAAGCATTGAAATAGTTTTTTTTTCAGGGGCCGGTTAATTTCCGCTGCAGGCGGAGGCTTTCCGCGGGGCGTGCGGTGAGCCTCCTCGAGCTTGCAGCTCTGCGGGGTCTCACCTGTCACGCTGCATCCCGCTGGAGTCCCCGCCTTCCGCTCCAATTAACCTAAGCTTATGAATTTTATGGTGTTATTAAAAGAGAATGCCCTTACGAAAAAGTCTCGTAAGGGCATTCCTTTGTAAATTTGCTGAGTCTTGCCCCAGCCTATTTGCTTGAAATTCAATCGCTACTGATCTTCATTTTTTATGTTTACTTTATCTTTCCCAACATGATGAATTAATAAGTTTTCAGGCTGCGGGCTGTACATAAATAGCCTGTGCATGGCCCGTGTCATAGCAACATATAAAAGCTTGCGGTCGAGTTCATTTTCTTTATAGTGTTCAGTTAATGTTGGCAGAAGCACGGCATCAAATTCCAGCCCTTTTGATAAATGAGCCGGAAGGATGGTGACATGATCTTTTTTCAGATCTTCATGCTCAGAAATGAGCTGCACCTCGATAGAGCTGAAGCGAAATAATGCAAAGATCTGCTTGCACTCATCAGGCGTTTTGCCAATGATGGCAATCGCCTTTAGGTTTTCCTTTCGCAAGGACAGAATATCTTTCTCCATCTGATGGATCAATCTGTCTTTTGAAACCTGATGAAAAGCTGGTTTATCACCTTTTCTGACTACAGGTTCAACAAGGGGGAGCGGTTCATCCATCTGGCTTAAAATATCATTGGCTGCGTTCATAATTTCAATTGTGGTCCGATAGCTTTTTTGAAGGGTATAGTAATGCGCTTCAGTAAAAATTTCCTTTTCTACAACCTGCCACTCGCGCATTCCCCGATAAGAATGGATCCCCTGAGCCAAATCCCCAACGATGGTAAAGAGGCTGGTTTCAAGAATCCTGCGCAGTGAAGCCAGTTGAAAATAACTATAGTCCTGTGCCTCATCAATAAATACACTTTTTACCTTCCATTCGTCATCAAGTCCATATAAACGCCCATGGATATAGTAAATCGGAGCAAGGTCCTCTAATTCCCAGCAACGTTTTGAGAAAAGAGCAGCACTGTGTTCGGTCAGCATCAGAATCTGTTTTTTGCTCATGTCGGGAGCTGCTGATTCTAAAAGCTCAGGCGATGACATCAATTCCTTGTACAATTCCGCAGCCGTTAATTTGTCGAATGTTTTCATATACTTTCTGACCGTCGATCTGGCTTCTTTTTTAATTCCTTCCACCCGTGCTGCTTTTGTATCCATGATGAAGGTTACCTTTTTTCTTCTTTTTTTATCATTTCGTATGCCATAGAGCGCTTTATCGAGGGCTTCATCATAGACATCTTCAATTTTCTTTATGACATGCTTTTTCTTGGTTCGAAGATGATTTTGTATAACACCTTTGATTTTATCAAATCGTTTGTAGACAGGAAGATAATCATAATCATTTAAAAATAGTGAATGTAATCTGGAACCACGTACGATTCTGAATTTTTCGAGCATCACGTCCTCTTTTGGAGCGAGGGAGTTTTCAACCATAATAAGATAACTGTCAATAATCTGCATAAATTCAAGGGAACCCTTAAATTGAGAGAGCCATTTCACCTGTTCACTTTGTTCGTCCTGTTCAATCAGGGAGACGAGTTTTTTTACCGGATCCAGTATGCGCAGGTTCTGTCCGATGGCGCCTTTCATGTATTCGATTAAGGTGGTTTGTTTAATTTTATCTACCCCGAGTTCAGGGAGCACCTCGGAGATATACTCGATGAATAGCTGGTTGGGTGCCAAAATCATAAGATTGGAGGGATGGAAGGTTTCGCTGTTTACATATAGAAAATAGGAAATACGATGAAGGGCAATTGTCGTTTTACCGCTTCCTGCTGCTCCTTGTACAATCACTGGTCTGTTCAAAGGAGCCCTTATAATATCGTTTTGCTCCTTTTGTATAGTCGAAACAATTTCTGTCAGGCGGTTGTCCGCTGTACCTGAAAGGGATTGCTGAAGCAGTTCGTCGGTTGTCGTCAGGTCTACGTCACTTATAGTAAGCAGCTCGCCTTTTTCTATTTGGTATTGGCGTTTTAAAGATAAATAGCCCCGGGTGGTCTCGCCGTTTACTTCATATTCCACATCACCCAATCTGCCATCGTAATAGACATTTGCAATGGGTGAACGCCAGTCAACGATTATTTGAGACTGGTTTTCCGGGTTATGAAGTGAGGCTTTTCCTATGTAGAGCTCTTCTTTTGTTTCATCAGTTTTTTGATAATCGATACGGGCAAAATAAGGCTTGTCGTAGACGCTTTCCAGCCGTTTTGTTTGATCAGTGCTCATTTGAAGAAGGCTTGCACCGGTTAAAAGATTCATGTAGCTTAAGCTGCTGTCCAGTGAATCCAGCGTTTCATAGGCTTCTTTTAAATGTTCGCGTGCGCTTCCAGCACTTTCTTTAGACGTAGTTAATGCCTGGTCAATATAAAGCCGGGTGAAAATTAATCGATCCAGTTCATTTTTGTAATCGGGGTGTTGTTGAGAAGAATGATTGCTGTTGCTTGTCATTTTGCTGTCACCTCATCCGCTTATTCATACTCGCAGCCGCGAAAAAGAGCGTTTACAATCGTACCACACAGGCAAAATAAAAAGAAGGGGGAAATTGTAAAATCTTCCGCCTTCCTCATGAGGTTTCTTATCCTGCTTTTATTATGGCTGAGAAATATCCGTTAAAGCATCTCCAGCCTGATCATTGGATTGAGTGGAAACGGCCAGGTCGCCAAGGGAAACCATGCCGATTACCTTGTCATTTTCAATAACAGGAAGCCTGCGAACTTGTTGTTCTGCCATTAATGCAGCAGCTTCTTGAGAAGTTGTATCCGGCGTTACGTTTATAACCTTATGCGTCATTATCTGATCGATCTGCTTGCCCTGATGCTCTGCAACTCCCCGAATGACTACATCACGGTCAGAGATCATTCCAATAATTTTCCCTTGATCAAGAACCGGTAGAATACCGATATCCTGCTCTTTCATTATAGAAGCAACTTGTTCGATTGTATCGTTTTTATCACAAGTTACCACGTCTTTTGTCATTACATCACGTACGTTCATGATTACACCTCCGCTTTTAATAAAACATATAGTAGTATGAGGAATTGGGAGAGGATTATACATCTCTTTTAGAAGTAAAAATATTATTGATTTTTTGTAAAAACAGGATTAACTTAATCGGTTTGGTGGTATTATAACCGTAACCATACTGATTAAGAAAAATTGATATTTCCTAATAAAAATAAATGAAACTATTTTGATGTATAAACGTACTACAGATAACTACACTTATTTAAGAGAGGTGTCGATCATGGCTAGAGATAGCGAAAGTCTAAAACAGATGATTGTCAAACTGTCAGAAGTTGGTGTCAAAATCACGAAAACCAAATCCCGTCTTGAAATTATGGAATCCGTAAAAACCACTGCCCCTAACCACTGATGGGTGTTGGCAAGAATGAATAAATTATATCCGGATTCCCGAGGTGCTCATCGAACCAAAATGAGGACCTTTTTTTTTATTGTTATTTTGCGAAGTAATTAGGGTATACAGATGAGTAGAAGTTCCACAGGGAAGGGAGAAGTCCTTTATGTACGAAACGGCACTGTTAATTTATAATGGCAACGCAGGTCAAAAAGAAGTGGATAAAACGCTATCTCAAATTATTGGTCCTCTCAGCGCATCAATACCAACACTTACCTTAATGCAGACTCAAAAACCAGGAGATGCAGAACGTTTTTGCAGACAGCATGGAGAAGAAGTGGATATTGTGATTGTATTGGGAGGGGATGGCACTGTTCACGAATGTGTCAATGGGCTATCCCCATTAGACCGTCGTCCTGCATTTAGTATTTTGCCTGCAGGAACATGCAATGATTTTGCTCGTGCACTGGAAATTCCATTAAATATTAAACAGGCTGCAGAGCTGATTATTTCTCCTGACAGCAGAGAGAGAAGAATTGATATTGCTCAAACAAATGACCGCTATTTCAGCAACTTTTGGGGAACGGGCTTAATCGCAGAAGCATCGCAGAACATAGATGAGCAATCGAAAGGGTTACTTGGCCGCTTCAGCTACTACATAAGTGCATTTAAAACGCTGTCGGGCCAGGAAATGTTTTCTTTTACGCTAGAAAGCGGGGATCAAACGATAGAAGATGAAGCGGTTATGCTGATTGTCTTAAATGGGAAATTTCTGGGCGCCACCCAGTTTCCATTATCCAGCATTCAACTGGACGACGGCTTAATGGACATCATGGTCATTAAAGAATCCGGCTTCCCGCTGTTAAAAGAAATACTTTCAGCAAAAACGACGGTTAACTGGGAAAAAGACCAATCAACCATCGACCATTTTCAGGCATCATCCATTAAAATCAAAACATCATCCAAAAGAGTCATCGACATGGATGGAGAACACTACGAAGGCGACTACCAAAAAATAACCATTCTCCCAGGTCATCTAAAAATCGTTGCACCTAATCTAAAAGCGGAAACTGGCGTCTAGCTCCGACAGACGCAATGGAGCCTATAAGCTTATGTTTCCACAAAAAAAGAGGCCGTTTGGCCTCTTTTTTACACTTCACGTTCTGAAGAGAACATATAGGTTCGATGGTGGAAGCGCATGGAGAAAATCAATCCAAGAGCAAACATGACACCGATCAGCGAGCTGCCTCCATAACTGATCAATGGCAGCGGAATACCGGTGATCGGCAGCAATTGTATCGTCATACCGATATTCTGGAATGCGTGAAATGTAATCATGCTGATGATACCCGCACATACATACACATTAAACGGGCTTTTCGTGTGAAGCGACACCTTTGTCAGATGATAAATGAGCAGGAAGAACAATGAAACAACAATACTTGCCCCGATGAATCCATACTCCTCACCCACCACGCTGAAAATAAAGTCAGTGTGATTATCCGGCACATAAACCTGCCGATCCAAATAGCCCTTGCCAAATATCTCACCCGAGCCGATGGCGCTCATGGAAGTCGTAAGCTGATAAGAATCCCCGGAAGAATAAGTATGGGGATCCAGCCAGGAATAAATCCGGCGAAGCTGGTAATCATCAAAATAGCGGCCGATGATATCAGGTGCAAAAATAACCAGAGAAACGATCGCAGCTCCGGCCGTGCTGACCGTGACGAAGAAAGGCAAAAGTAATTTCCATGTTATACCTGACACTAAGACAATACCCGCTGTTATTGCCATAAAGACAAGCATTGTACCCAAGTCAGGCTGCTGGCTGATTAGAAGCAGCGGCAGACCGACAATTGCTCCGATTTTTCCAAGCATTAAAAGATCGGTTTTTACCGTCCGGTCACTGTAGTTTTCATTGTGGGAGGAAACAACCCGCGCCAGTACGATAATCGTAAAGGTCTTCATAAATTCCGATGGCTGCAGTGTTCCGATAACAGGGAATCTATACCAGCTATAAGCTCCATTAATATAGGGAACAATGGCTTCAGGAGCTACCAAAAGTCCTACAAGCAATACAATCCCAAAGCCGTATAATATCCATGCGATACGGCGGAACTGATCCATATCCAGAAACATCATTCCGGCAATGATACCGAAGCCTACAATATAAATCACACCCTGCCGCAGGGCAAAGTTCGTATTTATGGCAGCGTATTGACCTGTTGTCTGAGCGGAAGAAATAGCAAGGATGCTGGCTGTCATGAACAAAATTAGCAGTGTTGCCAGACCCCAATCGATCCGGTCTGAAAATTGATTTTGTGTATTCAAATCATTCACCTGAATTCTTTCATACTTTAGTCAGTAATGAATAGTTGGTAGTTGCGTTAAGCTTTCAAAATATAAAGGTACAGCATCTAATGGACAGTTCATAAAGCACTTCTACTAGACTAACAAATTTCCTGTTATTGTACAATTAGCTCGAAGTCTCATTATGTAAATGTACCATGTATTGGCCTCTGAATGTGTGAAAATATTTCTAATCATTCCAGCAGTTTATTAGACGGATAAAAAATAAAAAAGTTTCTTTTTCTTCTTTTTCAAACAATTTGATACAATAAAAGGTAACCAAATCAGGATCACGAATGAAGGGAGATGATGGTTTGAAATCACAGACGGGTTCGCATGAATGGATTTACGTTCACATTAATCCCAATCAAGACTACGTGATGTCAAATGGCATCGAATTAAAAGAATTTTATAGTGCACTTTCCGGCCATCTCCATCATCTGCTGCTGTTAAAACATCAATACGAAAACGCTTCATTTAATATGCACACGCATCTGGAATATGTTCGGGCTGATGAAATCGTTGATGTTATTAAAGACAACGTCTCTTCGTATGGTGATTTTTGCTGGATTGACTTCGACGATGAAGCTGGACTGGATGAAATGTCTGGTCAGGAAATTGCAGAACTGCTTTATATCGGTCATATGAAAAGTCATCTGCGTGTCCCCTTTTATAAAAAGCTTAACAATCGCTTCGTGTATCTATCAACAGAGGACGGGTTAATGAATCGAACCTATTATCGTGAATGGGGCGATTTCTTTACCATGCTTGGCGGTGTGATTCCAAGTAAATGGAGCACGCTTCGAAGCGGTAAAGGCTTAAGAAAGTGGAAAAAAGAAAAAGCACTGCCAGCGATTCCGAAAGAAGTTGTCATGACGATCTCCCACTTAATGCGCGAAGGGGTTATGATTTCCCTGAAGAATGCAGTATCGGCAAAAGGAAAAGTGGAAGTGCCTGTATGGGTAGTTGGAGACTGGGATAACATGGACGATCTTGAGGAGGATTTTGCCTCAAGAGTGAAAAGGGAGCCTGCGTCTTGGCTGGTCTATGATCTTAAATCCAAGGAATGGACCGGGCTACTGTAACATAGCAATTCCATAAAAAGTCAAGAGGGATCTCCTTACTAGTGGTAAAGGAGCTCTTTTTCTTTTTCAGGAGTGCGAATTGATCTGTTCAGAGCGTATTAACGTTATCTTTATAAAGTGAAACAGACTAAACTTAGATACATAAAAAGCCTGGCGAACCAGGGGGACAATTGTGAAATGGAAGTGATGAAATACATGAAAAAAAAGTTGATTTTATTCAGCAGTTTAGTAGTTTTAAGCGGCTGTGCTGCCGGAAGTTCCCAACCGTCCTCTAATGAAGATGTTAAAGATCAATCCTGGGATTCAATCAAGGAAAAGGCTGAGGGCGAAACCGTCAGCCTGTATATGTGGGGCGGAGATGATGGGATTAACCAGTATATAGATGACTGGGTCAAACCGCAGCTGCTGGATGCTTACGGCGTGAGGCTTGAACGAATTCCACTGGACACCAATGAGATCCTTCAAAAGCTTGAAACCGAGAAAAGAGCGGGGCAGGATGATGGAACGATTGATATGATCTGGATGAATGGCGAGAATTTTAAGCGTGCCAAGGAAAGTGACTTGCTATTTGGCCCTTTTGTTGAGCAGCTGCCAAATTATAATGCCTATTATGATGCAGACAGCCTTGATTTTAAATACGACTTTGGAACTGAGACTGAAGGCTATGAAGCCCCTTGGGGGAAGGTGCAGTTTGTTTTTCATTATGATTCTGCAAAAATAAGTGAACCGCCCGCCACATTGGAGGAACTTCAGCAATGGACGGAAGATAATCCGGGTAAATTTACTTATCCTGCCGCTGGTGATTTTACAGGAGACGCATTTCTCCGCCACGTATTATATGGAACAACTTCTGCAGAAACCCTCTTTACTGAACCATTTTCAATGGAATTAGCAGATAAGGAATCAGCTGGTGTGTGGAGTTATTTAAAAGACATTGAACCGAATCTGTGGAGAAAAGGAGACACCTATCCATCTTCTCTGACAGAGCTGGACAGATTATACAGCCAGGGTGAAGTATGGATGACAATGGGCTATAACGAGGCTAGAGGAGAAGTGTTGGTGAAAGACGGTGTATTTCCTGAATCAACAAAATCCTTTGTCTTGGAAGAACCGGGTTCCATTGGAAATACGCACTTTTTATCCATTCCATATAACAGCCCTAACAAAGAAGCTGCCCTTACCGCTATTGATCTGCTGCTGTCGCCAGAAGCTCAGTTGGCAAAGCTTGAACCGGATTATTGGGGAGAAAACACGCCGATCGATGTGAGCAAGCTCGAGGAAGAGGACCGTCAAGCGTTTGAAGCAGTCGACCGGGGAGACACTGTACTGGATCAGGAAAGCTTAATGGATGCTTTTGTGCCTGAAATTGATGCAGAATATGTGCCGTGGCTGCAGGAGAAGTGGATTGATGAAGTGGCGTCCCAATAATAAAATCCTTTACCCGCTGATCCCGGCGCTTCTATTTCTTCTGTTCGTCCTCTACAGCCTTGTAATGTCCTTTGTTGAAAGTGTAAGAGGCCCTGACGGATGGACCTTCGAATATTATCGCAGTCTCTTTGAAGAAAAACGCCTGTACGCTTCTATCAGCTATAGCTTTTTCGTTACATTCATTTCTGTCAGTTTATCTCTTTTAATCGGGTGGGGAATTGTTCGTTCCTGCCATTCCTTCATCGAAAAAAGTGTCGGTAAATGGATGGTGTGGATTCCCATGCTTTTTCCGCATTTTGTCTGGGGATACTTTGTGTTATTACTGCTCGGGCAAAGCGGAATCGTGTCATCAGCCCTCTTTCAGCTTGGATGGCTCGAGAGCAGAGAGGACTTTCCCATCCTCGTTCAGGACCGCAGCGGATTTGGGATTATCATTACGTATCTGTGGAAAGAGATCCCATTTGTGCTTCTGATGCTGCTTCCGGTTTATGCCCAGCTCCCCAAGCAATACGGAGAGGTTATACAGGTATTAGGTGGAAGCAGGCGGCATGTATTCTCAACGATTGAATGGCCATGGGTTAAACCGGTGCTCGTGGAGGTGCTGCTTATTTTAACCGTATTTATTTTCACCGCCTATGAAGTGCCGGCTCTGCTTGGGAGTTCATACCCGCAGATGACAGCAGTTCTTGCTTATGACTGGTTTTATGGGATCAGCTGGGATGAACGCTCCTATGCGTTTGCTCTTTTGTTTCTTATTGCACTTGTAATGGGCTTGCTGTCACTCGTTTCTTTTATTCTGCTAAACAGAAAGCGATGGCTTATATCAAAAAGTCAGCATCAGCGTTAGGAGGAAGGGCTAAATGAAAAAGTCTTTATTTTATAGTTTATCTGCCATCTTTTTTCTTCTTCCGGGCGTTTTATTGATGCTGAAAAGTGTAACGCCTGTTTGGAAATGGGGAGAGGCCTTTTCCTTCACTTTTACACTAAGGGGATGGGAAACGTTTTTAATGGATGACCGGATTTTTCATGCGCTGTTTCTGTCAATTTTAATTGCATTAGCGGCTACATTTATAAACCTTGCAATTGGAATGATCAGCGGCAAAGCTTTATCACATCAAAACTTCAAGGGGAAAAGCCTGATTGAAACGCTGCTTTTGCTGCCATTATTTTTACCCGTCATGGCAGCTGCACTGGGGCTTCATATTACAATGATTCGCCTGGGGCTTGCCAATACATGGTTCGGGGTTGTGCTCGTGCATCTGGTCCCGACGGTTCCCTACACCATAAAAGTAATGAAAGCGGGCTACGACCGGCTGGGAGGCGGCATGCTTGAACAGGCACAAATGCTTGGTGCAAAGCCGTTATATATATTCAGGACGGTGGAGTTGCCGCTGTTAATGCCAAGTATACGCAGCGCCGTATTTTTGACCGTGACGATCAGTATGAGTCAATATGTATTAACAGCTGTTATTGGAGGGGGGAGTGTCATTACACTTCCAATTATTTATTATCCTTTTCTCCAATCCGTTGATGATACAGTAATGGCGGCCTTTTCGACTGCTTTTGCTTTGCTGCCGATCATCGCTGTAGGCGCAGTGGAAATTGTATCAAAATTGATCAGGGCCAATGGACTGGTATTAAATAGAGGTGTCAAATGAATAAAGTTTATTTTGAAGTAAAAGGTGCAAGCAAATCATTTAAAACAAAATCAATTTTTCAATCTGTTTCATTTTCCCTTCAACAAAAAGAAATATTGTCTCTCGTTGGTCCGTCCGGTACAGGAAAATCCACACTGTTGCGCAGTATAGCAGGACTGGAGCCTCTTTCTTCAGGTGATTTATATATAAATGGAGTGTCAATGAGCCAGAAGAAGATGAAGGACCGCCCTATTGGAATGGTATTTCAACAGCCGTTATTATTTCCTCATCTGACCATCCTTGAAAATGTAATATATGGCTTACGGCTTAAGAAGAAAAAAAGAGAAGCAGAGATAGAAGGCTTGCGCTTCCTGCAATCAGTCGGGCTGATCGATTATAAGGATGCATACCCGCATTCCTTATCTGGGGGCCAGCAGCAGCGTGTGGCACTGATCCGTGCATTAATCGTCAAGCCTAAGCTGCTTTTGCTGGATGAACCCTTCAGTAATCTGGATCCGGATTTAAGAAGGGAGCTTCGTGACTGGGTGCTGAAATTGCTGAAGCAGGAAGGCATGACCGCTATATTTGTTACACATGACCGCGAAGAAGCGATGCTGCTTGGTGATCGTGTAGCGGTTCTGGCTGAAGGCTCCCTCCAGCAGATCGGACCTCCCCGCCTGGTTTATGATGAGCCAGCGAACGAACTCGTTGCCCGGTTCTATTCAGATGCGTTGATAGTAGATCAGAATCATTACATCTTAAACCAGCATTTAAGCTGGTCTGCCCATCCAAACCCGGCAGATGACCAGTTGTTTTTTGAAGCAGAATGGCTTAATGATACGTATCAATATGGACAGAGGTATGCGCATGTAAAGCTGCTCAAAACAAATCGAAGATACGTGGTACCTTTACAGTCTGATGAGCATGCAATGATAAACGGGGAGCGGGGATTTATCTGTGCACGAAAGGCTGCGATCCACCGCTTTACAGGCAGGGAGGAGACAGATGAATAACAAGGTAAAAAAATATATACCCCTGATCCTTTTTTTCACGATTCTTTTGGCGCTGTTTTGGTTTAGCAGCCGGTACATAAACGTCCGGCCAAACGATATTCAGGAATGGATCAGCTCGTTTGGGGTATGGGGGCCGCTGCTTTTTATTGCGGTCTATGCCCTAAGGCCTCTGATTCTTTTTCCGGCTTCTATCCTGTCTTTGGCAGGAGGACTGGCTTTTGGCGCTTTTGGAGGCTTCATTTACATTTTAATTGGTGCATCACTGAGTGCCATTATAGCGTTTTTGGTTTCCCGGTTATTTCAAGAGGCCTTTATCAAAAAAACACAGCAGGGCAATGAGGGCAGACTCTTCCGGATTAAAAACCTGATTGAGGAAAAAGGATTTTTATACGTGCTTGTACTGCGCGTTATTCCGATCATTAATTTTGATGTGATCAGTTATTCAGCAGGGCTATCCAGCATCAGATTGCGGGCATACATCATAGGCACCATCATTGGCATAATTCCCGGAACATTTGCATACAGCTTTTTGGGGTCAAGCTTTGTAGAAGGCAATGTACGGGTGATCGTAATCAGTTTAATCGTTTTTGGTTTAATTTCAATTATTCCCTTAATCTATCGAAAAAAAGTAGCCGCGTGGCTGGGAATAGAAAGAAAGGAAAATAAACATAATGGTTGATAAAATGAGGTGATTGTTCGTGCTCGATACACATGCAAGAAAATATGTTCAGCCCGTTATCCAGCGTTCAGCGGACAGGCTGCTAAAGCTTGGAATGACGGCGAATCAAGTAACAGTTGCCTCCTTTATTATCGGTACGACGGCGGGTTTATTTGTTTATATGGGTCTTCCCTGGGCGGGGGTTCTTGTCCTGTGGCTATCCGGTTTTTTGGATGCAGTCGATGGATCAATGGCCAGAGCAACGAAGCCCTCCCCATTTGGAACGGTTATGGACGTGACATTTGACCGGATTGTGGAAATAAGCGTGATTTTAGGTGTAGCATTTTTATATCCGGATATCATGTGGGCAGCATTGCTCTTAATGGCTTCCATTGTGGTATCCATGACGATCTTTTTAACGGTTGGCAATGTGTCCGAAAACAACGGAGTGAAATCGTTCCGTTATCAGGCGGGCCTTGCAGAAAGAACAGAAGGGTTCATTTTTTTAACCGCTATGATGATTTTTCCCTCTGCTGTTTTATGGATTACACTCGCTTTTTTCGCAGTCGAGCTTTTCACAGCCGGTCAGCGCTTTTGGGAAGCAAAACAATTATTATCGTAAGCCGCCATTATGGCGGTTTTTTTGTTGTTGTGGGAAATGGATAGTGGGTGGCTGCTGGCGGGAAATGTAGAAGCTGCGTTGGGAAATGTAGAAGTGGTGAGTGGAGGTGTAGAAGAGGCGCTTTAAGCTGTAGAAGCTTCGGATTGGAGTGTAGAAGTCAGGCCATGAGATGTAGAAGATTGTAACCCTTCCACAAAAAAACCGCCAATTTCGGCGGTTTGGACTGCTTATGTTTTAAACCGCCGGATAAATCGACGGTCTATATTGTTTTTTATATGCCACACCATAGTGCCATAAAAAGCTTTATTACCGTGTAGCCATAATCCTTTTTTACTGCCGGTTGATAAAATGGCTAAGCTGGCATTTTGGGGATGGTAGTCTTTCAGTGGCTGTCTGTTTAGAGCAGCGAGCAGATTGTGCCAGAGAATGGGACCCTGTCGGACAGCGTGAACACCATTTTTCTCTAAGTCTGGATAAGCGGTCAGGGAGGCACAATCGCCTGCACCGAATATAAAAGGCGCATCAATGGATTGAAGCATTGTATTAACGCTTAAGAACCCATCTTCATTCACGGTTAAGCCGGATTTCCTGAAAATCTCCGGTGCGTTTGCCCCTCCTAAATAAATCAGTTGTTTAAAGGGAATTTCGGTATGGTTGTTGGTGTAAATGGTTTCTTTTTTAATCAGTGCGGCTCTTTCGTTCGGGTATCTGGCAATATGACTGCGATTGAGCCGCTCAGTTATGAGCCGACGGGCTTTTGGTCCATGCGCCTCCAGCAGCTCGCCTGAGTGGACAAGGGATATGCGATCGCATTTACGATGTTGTTCTTTTTTCCAGGCCGCAAGGGAAAGGGCTATTTCACATGCTGCAGCTCCACCGCCGATGATGGCGACATTTTTTGAGTCCTGCAGGGTTTGAATGAATTGGGGGAAGAGGTGAGCAGGTTTAAGAGCTGTTTGGTACTCTGCAAGCCCTTTTATTTCTGGATTGGCCGTGTGGGAACCGATGTCAAAGGACAGCAGATCAAAAGACAGATGGTTATGGCCGGCAATAAGTGTTTTATTGTCTGCATCCACCTTTTCAACGGAAGCTTCGTAGAATTCACAATTTGCTTTGAAGGCAAGCTTTCTTAGATCAATTCGAATTTCCTCAAGTGTATACAGCCCTTCAATAAACCCGGAAAACATGCCGGAATAATATTGATAAACGTCACTTGAAATCAAAATCCATTTCGTATCCGGAACAGGGGATTCAGATAGTTTTTCTAAAATAGTTAAGTGGGCATGGCCGCCTCCTGCAAGAATGATTGTTTTCATATGCGCCTCCTTGGGTTGCGTTACATTAATCATACAAAAACCTCTGCAATAGTTAAATAAACTTGCCTCATTAGAAGAACCGTGTTAAATTAGAACCGAACGATCGGTAGGCAAAATAAGCTCAGTAGAAAGGGTGATCCGTTGATGACTGAAGATCGATTAAAGGAAGCTGCACTCGAATTATTTACGATACATGGGTATGAAGGAACGTCCATCGCACAGATTGTAAAAAAGGTGGAAATAAGAAAGTCATCTTTTTACGCCCATTTTGAATCAAAAGCCTCATTATTTCTGGAAGTATACAAGGACGCGGTCCATAAAGAAAGTGAACGGATGCTGAAGCTTGAAAAGGAGCTGGAATTAGAGGATCCTGTTGATCAGCTGTATCATCTGTACATCCAGTTGCATGATCCGAGTACAACCAACAACGAAATACATTTTCTTCACCGGATGTTATTTTATCCACCTGTCGAGCTTCAAAAGGAAATGCAGTCTTTATTTAGTTCGCTTGAGAGTCGTTCATCGGAAATCATACGCAGACTGATCGAACAAATCAACGGCAATCACGGCGATACGGAAACCATACTTGCTGCTTTCTATGCCTTAATAGATGGCTTGGCGGTTCAGGCGCATTTATATGAAGTAGATGAATACAAAAACAGAATTCAGGCAACATGGGAATTTTTTAAGAAAAATTTAAAGTAAAAAAGGGAAAGGAAGAGCATCATGGCGTGGGTATATTTAATTGCAGCGGGAGTAACTGAAATTGTATGGGCACTTGGATTAAAATTTTCAGAAGGCTTTACTCAGCTTGTCCCTTCTGCAATTACGATCGTATTTATTTTTATCAGCTTTTATTTATTTTCAAAGGCAATGAAACAAATTCCTGTGGGAACGGCTTATGCCATCTTTACGGGTATTGGTGCTGCAGGAACTGCGATCGTCGGCATGATCCTGTTTGGAGAGATTGCAAGCATCGCAAAGATCTTTTTTCTTTTGCTTTTAATCAGCGGAATTGTCGGGTTGAAGCTGGTTGATTCAAAAGATGAGGGAAAGGCGGGTGTACAGTAAATGGCATGGTTTTTACTGGTTATTGCGGGGTTATTTGAAGTGCTTTTTGTTATGTCAATGAAATTGTCCGAAGGTTTTACTATAACCAAGTATTCAATTGGTTCGTTTGTTTCCGGAGCAATCAGCTTTTTCCTTCTTTCACTGGCTTTAGTGGAAATTCCGGTCGGTACCGGATATGGTGTATGGACAGGGATTGGGGCGGTTGGAAGTGTGACAGCCGGAATGCTTTTCTTTAAAGAAAGCAGGGATAGAAGAAAGCTGTACTTTGTAGGGATGATTATTGCAGGTGTTATTGGCCTAAAGCTTGTTTCTGGATAAAGAAAAACCAGCCATATAAAATGTTGGCTGGTTTTTCATTTATTTATCCGATTTTTGATTCAGTGAGATCCTCTGGGTGTGTACTGGAAAACTTATCAACAACCGCACTAATGGCACCGTCTCCTGTAACATTGCAGGCAGTACCAAAACTGTCCTGTGCAAGATAAAGGGCAAGCATTAGAGAAGTCATTGCACCAGTAAATCCTAACATGGAATCAAGTAATCCCAATGATGCCATCACTGCGCCGCCAGGGACACCAGGAGCTGCGATCATGGTAATACCCAGCATAAGAATGAAGGGGAAAATTTGTCCGAAAGTTGCATTTTGCCCATTGATCAGCATGACGGCCATCGCGCAGCTGACCAATGTGATCGTGCTTCCAGATAAATGAATGGTAGCCAGCAACGGTACACAAAAATCTGCAATGCGCCCGCGGACGCCGACTTTTTTTGTGCGCTCAAGTGTCACAGGAATAGTGGAAGCGGATGATTGCGTGCCCAGGGCAGTAAAATAGGCAGGAGCCATTTGTTTCATCATAGTGAAAGGTGATTTCTTATGGAGACCCCCAGCCACTGTATATTGAAGCGACAGATAAATTAAGTGTAAAGCAATGATCATGATAAACACTTTAAGAAATACACTTAAAATAGAGCTTACCTGTCCGCCTTGAGTCATGTTGGCAAAAATACCAAAGATATGAATTGGTAAAAGTGGTATGATAATTTTTTCAATTAATTTTTGAATAATGACTCTGAACTCTTCAAGACTTTTTAATAAAAAGTCGCTTTTTAAAGATGAAATTCCAACCCCAAGTACGAAAGCTAATAATAATGCTGTCATAATGCCCATCAGAGGGGCCATTTCGATTTCAAAAAAGCCGGACAGCAGTGCATTTTCAGGATCATCAAAGGCTTGTGATGCTTGACTTTCCATCAGTACAGGATAGAGTAGGGTTGCAGATGCAAAGGCGAGAAGCCCTGCAAGTACAGTAGAGGTGTAGGCGATGCCTGTTGTGATACCTAAAATTTTCCCTGCTCCTCTCCCCATCGCGCCGATACCCGGAGCGATAAAAGCAATGATAATAAGGGGAATCGCAAAATCTAGAAAATTACCAAAAATACCGTTAAATGTAGCAAAAACGCGAATTACAGGGTCAGGTGCAAAACTTCCTAAAGCAATACCCAGCCCAATAGCTAAAATGATTCTTGGAAGTAAGCCGATCTTTTTCATGATGCGTCCTCCTGAAGTGTACAACTGTATTTAATAGAAGGAGTATAACGCCTTATTTCATTTTTGTTAAGAGCTAAAATTATATTTGGAATAATAAATTTATTCTGAATAGTAATATAAATACTTTCTCATTTTAGCGTTCTGTAGTTATTTTGTTATACTGATAAAATGAAAATCCGAGACAACAATCTCATTTATAAAGCGTGTAAACATGTTAAAATAACATAATGAGCCTAAATTATATTTTCTTAAAAAATGAACCTGATGGAGGATTTAATAGATGAAAACAAAGCTATGTTTACTTTTTGGAGGGAAATCTGCAGAACATGAGGTATCGCTTCAAACTGCTAAAGCCGTAATTAAAGCATTGGATATGACGAAGTTTGAAATTGATCCGGTCTTTATTTCACCGGAGGGTGATTGGAGAAAAGGAATGCCGCTCGAAGGTCCTGTTGAAGAAGTGGCGGCACTTCAGTTTGACGCCGGTCAATCCGTGTCTGCAACAGAAGGACTGCAATCCACTGCTATTGCAGCACAGGATTCAGCGGGAAGCTACGACATCATTTTTCCATTATTACATGGACCAAACGGAGAAGATGGCACCGTACAGGGACTATTGGAAGTGCTGAATCTTCCTTATGTTGGCAATGGTGTTCTTGCTTCATCAGCAGGAATGGATAAAGTAATAATGAAAAATCTGTTTAAAGAAGCAGGTCTTCCTCAAGTGAATTATGTTTCCTTCATTAGAAGTACTTGGGAAAATGACCGCGATGCTGCCTATCAAAAAGTGGAAAAAGATATTGACTACCCATGCTTTATCAAACCGGCTAATCTGGGGTCGAGCGTCGGAATCAGCAAGTGTTCAAACCGTCAGGAGCTGGAAACCGGCTTTGAAGAAGCGTTTCTGTATGACCGTAAAATTATTGTGGAACAGGGTGTGAAAGCCCGTGAAATAGAGGTTGGGGTTCTTGGGAACGATTACCCTGAAATGTCTGTACCTGGTGAGATTGTAGCCAAAAAAGACTTTTATGATTACAAAGCAAAATATGTGGATGGCGATTCTGTCATGATCATTCCGGCCGAGCTTCCGGAAGGAGTGGCAGAAAAGCTCCAGAATATGGCGAAGACTGCGTTTCAGGCAGTAGATTGTTCAGGATTGGTGCGGGCAGATTTCTTCCTGACCGACAATAATGAAATATTTATTAATGAAATTAATACAATGCCTGGCTTCACGCCATACAGCATGTTCCCGCTGCTTTGGGAAAATACAGGCGTTTCGTATTCTGAGCTTATTGAGAAACTGGTGGCATTGGGAATCGAACGCCACGCGGAGAAACAAAAACTTAAATACACTGTGTAAGGAGTCTGATTATGAAAAGAACCTTAGGGCAAATTGCGGAAATGATTGGAGCTCAGTTGCTAAATCATTCATTTCGAGATGTGATGGTAGAGGGAGCAAGCATCAACACCCGCACTCTTCAAAAAGGAAATTTGTTTATTCCTTTTAAAGGAGAACGCGTGGACGGGCATCGTTTTGTTCCCCAGGCTTTTGAGCAGGGAGCTGCGGCAACATTGTGGCAGGAAGGGGTGGACTCACCTCCTGAGGATAAGCCGCTTTTGATTGTAAGAGATCCTGAACTTGCCTTGCAACAGCTTGCTCGCGTTTATCGGCACGAGGCCAAATTCAAGGTGGTTGCCATAACGGGAAGCAACGGCAAAACAACGACAAAGGACATGGTAGCCGGTGTTTTGTCTTCAAAATACCGCGTGCAAAAAACAGAAGGAAACTTCAATAACCAGCTTGGGCTTCCACTTACGCTGCTGAATGTCAAAGACGATACAGAAATATCGGTTTTGGAAATGGGAATGAGCGGGTTCCGCCAAATCGCATTTTTGACAGAAATTGCTGATCCGGATATAGCAGTCATTACAAATATCGGTGAATCCCATATGCAGGATCTGGGTTCAAGAGAAGGAATCGCAAAGGCGAAGTTTGAAATAACAGAAGGGCTAAAAGATCAAGGGATTCTCTTTTACTATGGAGATGAACCGCTCCTGCAGTCATTAGTCAAACAATCGACCGGCTTTCAAACGGCTTCCTATGGATATGACACATCCAATGGACTTCATCCAAAAAAAGTTCAGCTATCCGAGCAGGGCAGCAGAATTTTTCTGACTGAAGACGATGGACAATTTATCGATGTCCCTGTACTTGGAAAACACAACGTGCTGAATGCGCTGGCGGCTATTCGTGTTGCCTACCAATTGGGTATGAGCCATGAGGATATTGCCCGCGGTTTTGCCAATATGAAACTGACTGCGATGAGAATGGAACGCGTCATGGGCGGCAAAGGTGAGATCATTATCAATGACGCCTATAATGCCAGCCCCACCTCGATGAAAGCGGCGATCCAATTTGCAGAGGAAATGCACGGAGAAGGACGCAAAATTCTGCTGTTAGGCGATATGCTTGAGCTTGGAGATGAGGAAGAAGCGTTTCATCGTGCGATTGGAAAAGAGCTGAACCCAAAAACCGTCGATTATGTAATTACGTTCGGCGAGCGGGCTGATTGGATTGCAGACGAAGCATCCAAACATTTCCCTAAAGGAAGAGTCCGTTCATTTGGACTGGATAAAACCGAACTGATCAAAATTGTCACTGAACTAACAGCTGAAAAAGATCTGGTCGTCGTAAAAGGATCAAGAGGAATGCTGTTGGAAGAAGTGGTTGAAGCATTAAAATAGTCCTTAATAGAGGATTGGAAAAAACTCCAAAAGTTATATGAATTGAGTAAGCTTATTTTAATTCCAAATATGAGGTGAATGGAGCGGAAGGTGGCGACTCCTGCAGGATATGACGGCAAGCTGAGACCCCGAGAGGCGAAGCCTGAGGAGGGCTCAGCGCCGTCCCTGCGGAAAGCGTCCGCCTGAAGCGCAGTGAACCGGTTAGAAAAGATTGAGACATATTTGTCCCAGTCTTTTTCTGTTTTTAACCAGTGACTAACGGGTAAACACATGGGTAGAATAATGGAGAGGTGATGACATTGGGTCAGGTTGGCTGCTTACTTATACATGGATTTACCGGCGGTGCCTATGAAGTGAATCCTCTTGCCCGCTATCTTCGTGCCCATACAGACTGGATCGTGTCGGTACCGGTGCTGCCGGGTCACGGGAGAACCCTCAGATTAAAAAATACAAGCGCGAACGAATGGCTTGCGTTCGCAGAAGAAGCCCTCGAACGCCTATACGACTATTGCGATGAAGTATACGTGATTGGATTTTCCATGGGAGGCTTAATCGCTGCCTATCTGGCCATTCACTATCCCGTCTCAAAACTTGTGCTTTTAAGCGCTGCTGCACTGTATATTAACACCAAACAAATCCTTAAAGACATGAACTTAATGCTGAAAGATTTGCTGCAAAAAAGGCTGCATGAAAACAAGGAGTTTGGTCATTATAAATATAAATTAGTGAATACACCACTCCGTGCAACATGGGAATTTCGGAAAATCGCCTCCACCACAATCCCTCTTTTATCCCAGGTAAAGGTTCCCACCTTTATCGCCCAGGGAGAAATGGATGGCATCGTTCCGCCAAGAGCAGCTCGATATGTCTATGATAATGTCGGCACGTATCAAAAAAAATTATATTTATCCAAAACGTCCAAACACCTTATCTGCTATGCGTCGGACTGTGATGACCTTTTTTATGAGATCGCTTTCTTTCTGCAAAGCACCGATCACCCGGATGATGGATGATTGTTTTTTGCTTTAACGCGTGATAAGATATAAAAGACATCTGGTACATTTTGTGCAATGAGCTCTTTTGACATAATGAAGAGTGTATTTTTTTGTTGATTGTCTTTATCAACATGTAAGACCAATTTTAATAATTGGCATCTCTGGCGCACTCGGCATATGACCGGGTCTTATTTTTTGCTTAGCCTCATACGTACTTAACAACATTTTGATCCTAAGCAGGTTCGCCAATTATTAGTTCAAGCGTCTTTAAATAGTCACTTGTCCATTGCGACTTGGGCAGAGTACGCCCTATATATCTTTATAAGGACAACAATAAAAAGCTATCGCAGTCTTCTAAGCGATCATAGCGATGTGTATGAAATAGATGATTCACAAAACAAAGGAGAATGAATTAATTGACACTTTTCTCAGATTTACCAATTAGTCCAGCAATTTTAAAATCAATCAAACGTATGGGGTTTGAAGAAGCTACACCAATTCAATCTGGTACGATTCCTTTATCAGTAGAGGGCAGAGACATTATCGGTCAAGCACAAACAGGAACTGGTAAAACTGCTGCTTTCGGTATCCCAATGCTTGAAAAGATTGATGCGAAATCTTCAAACATCCAAGGATTGATCATCGCACCTACGCGTGAACTTGCAATCCAGGTATCAGAAGAACTTTACAAAATCGGAAGCGATAAGCGCGTTCGTGTTCTATCTGTATACGGTGGCCAGGATATTCAACGCCAAATTCGTGCAATGAAAAAGAATCCGCATATCATCGTTGGTACACCAGGACGTTTACTGGATCATATCAACCGTCGCACATTGAAGCTTGATAATGTTCAAACACTTGTATTGGACGAAGCGGACGAAATGCTTAACATGGGCTTCATCGATGACATTGAGTCAATCCTGAAAAACGTGCCAAGCACTCGCCAAACACTTCTTTTCTCAGCGACAATGCCTGGACCAATCCGCAAAATCGCTGAACGTTTCATGAGCAACCCTGAAACGGTAAGTGTTAAAACAAAAGAAATGACAGTGGAAAACATTGAGCAGTTCTTTGTTAAAGCACATGAGCGTGAGAAATTCGATGTACTTTCCCGTCTATTGAATGTACAATCACCTGAGCTTGCAATCGTCTTTGGACGTACGAAGCGCCGTGTTGACGAGCTTGCACGTGCACTTGAAATCCGCGGCTACATGGCTGAAGGAATTCACGGTGACTTAACTCAAGCAAAACGTATGTCTGTTCTTAAGAAATTTAAAGAAGGACGCATCGACGTTCTTGTAGCAACAGACGTAGCTGCACGTGGACTTGATATCTCAGGCGTAACGCATGTATACAACTACGATATTCCACAAGATCCGGAAAGCTATGTTCACCGTATTGGACGTACTGGCCGTGCAGGAAAAACAGGTATGGCAATGACGTTTGTTACACCGCGTGAAATGAACTACCTTCGCGTTGTAGAACAAACAACGAAAAAGAAAATGACTCAGCTTCGTCCGCCTAGCTCTTCAGAAGCACTTGAAGGAATGCAGCGTGCAGCAGTTGAATCATTAAAAGAAGCAATCGAGAAAAACAATCTTGAAGAATACAAAGTACTGGCACGTGAACTAATGAATGAAAACGATGCACTTGATGTAATCGCTGCAGCGTTGAAAACATTAACGAAAGAGCCAGACAGCACACCGGTTGATATCACACCGGAAAAACCACTATCATCTAAAAAACACGGCGGTGGCGGCAAGTCATACCGTAAAGATGACAAGAAATACGGCAATCGCAGCGGCGGTAACAGAAGCGGCGGAGGCGGAGGTTCAAAACCTTACAACAGCCGTCAACGTACCCCAAGACGTCCTTCTACACCTCGTCAAGACGGTTAATAAAATATAGAAAAAGCTGCCTGAGAATTTCTCAGGCAGCTTTTTTTATTTTTAACGGTTTTGTAAATTAAAATAAATGCCATTGCTTTGCAGGATGTAATCGACCCTGTCAAACTCTGCGCGAAGACTTGGATCGCGGTCATATGACAGTTTTTCGCCGTCTGACATCGTAAGCACCAGCGTTTCATATGGAATGCTGTCAGTGCGTTTTAACAGGACGGCATTTTGAATATCAGACCAGGCATACTCCTTTGAATTTAACGAAAAAAAGCTATTATGAACGATTCTTTCGTCTCGAAGGACGGAATAATTGCCAAGGCTCAGTGCAGAGGCCGCCACAAAAAGAACGATAAAACTGATCGCGGCGATTCTTGCTTTTTTTCTGGGAAAGTACATACTGAAAAAGAAAAGGGCTAAAAACAATACCCCGACACTAAATAAGATGTTTGATATAGTAGGCGTATGTATATAGATCAAATCACCTGAACTAAAGAGAACAAGGTGAATAAGATTTGGTGCAATAAATGATAACAGCAGTCCGACAATCACCGTTATTACACCAAAAACCACCCAAATCATATTTCCTTCACTAAACGAATTCATAGCATTCCTCCTTAAGTTGACGATACTTTTTTTACGGGTTTCAGGTCTAAAAGATTCACATTACTAGAAAATAAATGAATATTTCGTAAATTGATACCATTTTATTATACGAAACTTGAGAATAAAAATATACGTTTTTTGGAAAACCACCAGTAAAAAAGATATGGAAGAAAAGTGAAACATTCTATAAATCCAACCGTAGTATAGTATATGATATACATAGTTAGTAGCCTTAGAATGGAGAGAGATAAATGGATCGAAGAGAACCGAAAAAACGCATTTCAGAAAGAGCGTTAACGGTATGGAAGCTGTATGGCTGGATCAATGCTGCGATTCTCAGTCTCATCGCCATTGCCGTTATTACACTGAGCATTATTTTTAACTGGTCATTTTGGTTTATTGCAGGAGCGGTGGTTATTCCGATCATTAATATTGTATTGTTCGTGTATGTGTTCCCGACATTAAAATGGAGAAGATGGCGCTATGAAGTTCGTGAAGAAGAAATCGAACTGCAGCACGGCATCTTTATTGTCAAACGGACGCTGGTGCCAATGGTTCGGGTTCAGCATGTGGATACGGAGCAGGGACCTATTTTACGCAAATACAGATTAGCAACAATTTCCATATCAACTGCAGCAACTGTTCACCAAATTCCAGCGCTCGACATTGATGAAGCTGATTCCTTGAGGGACTCCATATCAGCTCTGGCAAGGGTGGCGGAAGATGATGTCTGAGGAAAAAAGACTTCACCCTATTTCAACGATTATTAATTTTGTCAAGCAATTGAAAGATGCCATTATCCCTTTAGTTATTATCCTGTTTTTAAACAGGGGCGGACAGGAATCCTTTTTGGATTATCTGCCGCTGATCGGAATCGGCTTTTATTTAATTATTATTTTATTTTTAGGCGTCTTAAAATGGTGGCGTTTTACGTATCGGTTAGAAGAGGGCGAGCTTCGCATTGAATACGGCCTGTTTGTAAAAAAGAAGCGCTATATTCCTTTTGAGCGGATTCAAAGCCTCAATTACTCAGAAGGCATCCTGCACCGCCCGCTTAAATTGGTGAAAATCAAAGTGGAAACGGCAGGGAGCTCTTCAACTGCTGAATCAGAAGCTGAATTAACTGCGATTACAAAAGAACAGGCAAATGAATTAAACAGCATCATTTCAAAGGCAAAAAAACGGATAAAAGAAAAGAATCTGGAAGCTGCAGAAGATGGTATGGAATCCCTGGAAGATTCAATGGAAGAAACGGATCTTGTCGAAGAAAAAGTACTCTATAAAATGAGTGCAAAAGATTTAATTGTTATGGCGACAACCTCTGGCGGCGCTGGTGTTGTCATTTCAGGGATTTTAATTTTCCTGTCTCAATTCAGTGAAATGATTCCATATGAAACGGTCATGAATGAATTTACTGAAGTGATTGAAAGCGGCCTTCTTGTTGTCGGAATCATTCTGTTTGCGGTGCTTCTTTTTGCATGGCTGGTAGCTGTGGTACTGACATTTCTCCGGTATGCGGACTTTACCGTTAAGCTGGCAGATAAAGATATTATCATTACCAGAGGGCTGCTTGAGAAAAAGCAAACAACCATCCCGATAAACCGTATTCAGGGCATTCGTTTAAACCAAAATATCCTGCGGGAACCATTAAAGTTTGCCTCCGTAACAATCGAAAGCGCTGGAGGATCGGTATTGGAACAGGATTCAAACACCATTCGCCTATTGCCGATGATCAAGGCCAGTGAAACAACACCCATTTTAAATCAGATTTTACCAGAGTACGAGTGGAAGACGGATTTTAAAAGAGCACCAAAACGATCTATTTTCCGCTACATGTTCTGGAATTTGCTGACGGTCACGATCGCTGTAGTTCCACTTTCTTATTTTCTTTATCCGCTGGGATTATGGTCTCTGCTTCTTTATCCTTTCGTTTTGGGACTTTCATGGATGCAGTACCGCTCAGCAGGCTACCGGCTGAGCGATGATCAGTTGACCGTGCAATTCCGTGTGTTTGATAAACAGACTGTGTTTATGAAGAGAAAGAGAATTCAATCGCTTGAACTGCGTGAAACATGGTTCCAGAAAAGAGGCAGAGTGGCGACCTTATCTGCGACCATAAAATCCTATGTGTCAGGCAGTGAGAATTCCGTCCGGCATCTTGAAGTGGAAGATGTTGAAAAAGTGATGGAATGGTACCGCCCGGAAAGCCAGCAGGGGATTGAAAAAGAACAACCTGCAGAATAAAAAAAGAAGCTTTTGCCTATTGCAGGCAAAAGCTTCTTTTACTTCTGATTTGATTTATTAAAGATAAACAGCCCGATCAGCATGCCGGCAGCCAAACCTGCAATATGGGCTGTCACATTTACATTTGCTGAAAAGAATGTCATGATCACACTGATGACGAGCAGCGGCAGGATCACCTGTCTCAGCTCCATTGGTGCGCGTTCTTTAAAAATAAGTAAAATAGCCGCATAGAGGCCAAATAAACCGAAGATTGCCCCGCTGGCACCAACTGACATGTAGATAGGCGGCTGAATAAGCCAGGTTACCAGATTGGCGATAATTCCGGTCAACAGGTAAACAACAATAAACTGCACATGACCGAGCATCCGCTCAAGCGCCGGTGCAAAAAGTACAAGTGAAAAGGTGTTAAATAACACATGCCATAAATCAGCATGAGCAAAGATCGGCGAAACCAATCTCCACCACTCTCCTGCAGAAATTAGGAAGTTTACCCCGAGCATCGTGCTCATAACCGTATCGCCCAGCTGGCCGGGGAGGGAAGTTAGGATAAAAACAACAGCATGAATCAGCACAAGAGCTGAAACAACTGGATACAGCTTTAAAAATTGTGATAAGCTTTCTGTACGTACAAACAATGAAGTGATTCCTCCTTCTAAGAACTTACATCATTGGTGCTATCATACTATAAATCAGATCAAAAGGGTGATACGATGATCGCTGGCATTGGCCTGGACTTAATTGAACTTGACCGGATCGAATCCTTACTGGATCGCCATCCCAAATTAGCAAGACGTATATTAACATCTTATGAAATGGATTACTACCTATCCGTTACCGGAAAAAGAAAAATTGAGTACCTGGCGGGAAGATTCGCCGCCAAGGAAGCCTATGCGAAAGCACTAGGAACCGGAATAGGGGCTGAGCTTTCTTTTCAGGATATAGAAATTGTAAAGGATGTATTCGGAAAACCTTTTATCAAAACAGATCGTCCCGGCACCGTTCACCTTTCCATCACCCACAGCCGGGATTTCGCTGCAGCACAAGTCATGATTGAACAAAGCGGCTCATAGGATAAAGCGTAGGGACGAGAAATAGGTCCTTGCGCTTTTTTATTATGGGACGAGCGCTAAGAGGAGGACGGGGAGACCGAGGGGGGCGGAGGGGATCGAGCAGATCTAGCATAACGGGAGACCGGTGGGACATGTGAGACCGGTGAGATCGAGGAGACCGGTGGGAACGATAAAATCGAAAAGTTGATCGATATAGTGACAAACATGATCGATAAAAGTGAAAACATGTGCGATATATCGCCATCAAAGCCCCGCCAGACCGATATACGAGGAAAGTAGTTAGATAAGTTGTGAAAGATGATCGATAAACCCGCTGAGATGTGCGATAAACGGAAAAAAATGAACGATATATGGCCAGGTTCCTAGATGTCGGTCACCCGGTTGTAGGTGGTGTGAACCAAGCGCGTCCAGGCCGATAAAACCGAAATGTTAATAGATAAAATAACAAACATGATCGATAAAAGTGAAAACATGTGCGATATATCGCCATCAAAGCCCCGCCAGACCGATATACGAGGGAAGTAGATAGATAAGTTGTAAAAGATGCTCGATAAACCCGCTGAGATGTGCGATAAACGGAAAAAAATGAACGATATATGGCCAGGCTCCTGGATGTCGGTCACCCGGTTGTAGGTGGTGTGAACCAAGCGCGTCCAGGCCGATAAAACCGAAATGTTAATAGATAAAATAACAAACATGATCGATAAAAGTGAAAACATGTGCGATATATCGCCATCAAAGCCCCGCCAGACCGATATACGAGGGAAGTAGATAGATAAGTTGTGAAAGATGATCGATAAACCCGCTGAGATGTGCGATAAACGGAAAAAGATGATCGATATATGGGCCAGGCTTCAGGGTCCAGCCAGGCACCAGGGCCCCACCACAGCCCAGCCAAACTCCACAACAAAGTACATTAAACAGCCGCGATGCCTTCCGAAAATCAATGATCACACGCCACCATCTGCATGTCCCGCTGAAATAGCCGCATCCGCTTTTAGTTTGCATATTTAATATGCTTGTCTCATATGATCATATGGCACCGACTTGAACGGAGCGTTGACTCAACAAAGGGGAGGAAGCCATGAAGAAGCTAGCTTGGTCGTTGTTAATCGGTTGTATGGTCCTTTTATTGTCTGCATGTGGAGAGACGACGAAAGAAGAGGCAACAAATGATTTAAAGGACAAGGTTGAGGATGTTGAAGCGTACAAGGCAACGGCAAAGATGGTATTTGAAACGGGTGAAGAGCCGCAAGAATATGATGTGGAAGTCTGGTATTCAAAACCTAATTTTTACCGTGTTCATTTGAAGCATGCTGAAGAAAAGCAGAGCCAGATGATCATTCGCAATGATGAAGGTGTGTTTGTATTGACGCCTGCATTAAATAAGAGCTTTCGATTCCAAAGTGACTGGCCCGCTAATGGCAGTCAAGCGTACTTAATTGAATCGCTTGTAAAAGATATCTCTGAGGATGACAAAGCGAAGTTTACCGAAAAAGATGGGGAGTATGTGTTTGAGTCAGCAACAAGGTACAAGCATCAGCATATGTTCCCGATGCAGGAGGTCAAGTTTAATAAAAAGACGCTAACTCCTTCAAGTGTGAAAGTGAAAGATGCTGATGGAAATGTGAAGATCAGCCTGACGTTCACAGATGTAAATATGGATGCTTCATTTGAGAAAAGTGATTTTAATTTAGAGAAAAATATGATGAGCGCTCAGCTTGAGGTTCCTGTTTTAGGGGACGGTGCAGAAGGTGAAAACAATTTTGAAGTGTTGTATCCGACAGAAGAGCTGGAAGGAACAACGATGCACGATGAACAAGAGGTGGAAATTGAAGGCGGAAAGCGGGTCATCATGACCTTTAATGGGGAAAAGAATTACACACTTATTCAGGAAAAACTGGAGGCTGCACCGGTCATGCTTACAACAACCGATGCACCTGGTGAAGTCGTGGATCTTGGGTTTGCGGTGGGTTCGATGACAGAGCAATCCGTTGAGTGGAGCTTTAATGGAGTGGATTACATGCTCGCTTCAAATGATTTAACGCAGGAAGAATTGGTGTCAGTCGCTCGATCAGTTCAAGGTACTATGATAAAATAACCACATCTTTGTTTGAGGAGCAGCTTCCAGGGAGTCGCTCCTCAAATGGTTCTGAGGGTGTGGAAAATATGGAGAGTCGTAATGAGTTTCACCGTGATACTTGGGTCGAGGTTGATCTTGACGCGATACAGCATAATATTCAACAGATCGCAGGGCAGATTGGTCTGGATGTTGCGATCATGGCTGTTGTGAAAGCTAATGCTTACGGGCACGGTTATCTTCCAGTTGCACGGACAGCACTTGCAAGCGGCGCTACTCATCTGGCCGTTGCGTTTATCGATGAAGCTTTATTCTTAAGAAAACAAGGCATCACTGCTCCGATAATGGTTCTGGGAGCATCAAGACCTGAAGATGCAGGGATTGCGGCTGCAAATGAAATTCAACTGACCGTTTATTCAAAAGAGTGGGTCGTACAGGCCGTCCCGCATATTCAAAATAAACCGCTCTTGATCCACGTGAAATGCGACACCGGAATGGGGAGAATCGGTTTAAAAACAGCGGACGAATTACGGGAGATTGAACAAGAAGCAGCAAGACATGACACGATTAAAATCGAAGGAATTTATACACATTTTGCAACGGCGGATGAAACCGACACACGGTATGCAGATGAGCAGGCAGAACGCTTTCGGAAGCTGATTGATCACATGAAAGTAAAGCCGCCGCTTATTCACGCCTCCAACAGCGCTGCTGCACTTATGCGGAGAGATTCTTTCTTTTCTATCATCCGGTTTGGAATATCGATGTACGGGCTGTCTCCTTCCAACGAAATAGCAGACAAGCTGCCAGCACGGTTAACACCTGCTCTTTCGTTCCATAGCACGGTCGTTCACGTGAAAAAAGTAGAGCCGGGTGAGAAAATCAGCTACGGATCTACCTATGAGGCAGCTGGCCAGGAATGGATCGGCACCCTTCCAGTTGGGTATGCTGACGGCTGGATACGAAAAATGCAGGGATTTGAAGTGTTAATTGATGGGAAAAGAGTTCCGATTGTTGGGAGAGTTTGCATGGATCAGTGTATGATCCGCATGCCGGAAAACTATCCGGTTGGGACCAAAGTGACGCTGATTGGAAGACAGAACGGCGATGCGATTTTGATTGATGAGGTGGCAGATCATCTGGAAACCATTAATTATGAAGTTGCTTGTGCAATTGCAGCCAGAGTACCTCGTATTTACAGCAAAAAAAACAAGTCTGTTTTTGTATTAAACAGTCTTAATTAGTCAATACTTTGGGGTAATTGTCAGATATTTTCTAAATGGTGCTTTCCACTTCTCTTTTTTAATGGTAAGATGAAAATGGACTTGATGATGATCGAACATTAATATAGTGAAATGACAATTGAATTAGGTATGCAATGATGGTGGAGGTGTAGTTTGTGTCGGAATCCAGCGCAACGTCCCAAATTTTGGTTCGATTACCAAAACAGCTTTTAGTGGAATTGGAAGCATTTGCTGAGCAGGAAGATTTAAGCGAAAATGAGTGCATCTATCGTGCAACGAAAATGTTTATGCGAGAACGGCGTAAGAAACAAACTCAAGATGCGATGCGACGAGGGTACATGGAAATGGCAAAAATTAATCTTTCTATGGCATCGGAAGCATTACAGGCCGAGTACGAGGCTGAGCATACCGTGGAACGATTGGTAAGCGGAGGATAACCCTTTGATTGTTAAGCGTGGTGATGTATTTTTTGCTGACCTTTCTCCGGTTGTCGGTTCAGAGCAAGGTGGAGTCCGCCCCGTTCTCATCATCCAAAACGACATTGGAAATCGGTTTAGTCCCACAGTGGTGGTCGCAGCCATTACGGCTCAAATCCAGAAAGCAAAGCTTCCTACCCATGTTGAAATCAATTCAAAACGCAATGGTTTTGAAAGGGATTCAGTTATTTTGCTTGAACAAATCAGGACTTTGGATAAACAGCGATTAACAGACAAAATAACGCATCTTGATGATGAAATGATGGATAAGGTAGATGAGGCTCTACAGATCAGTTTAGGATTAGTTGACCTCTAATGTGGAAACGCTCTTAATGGAGCGTTTTTTTCTTATGGATAGACCCAACAGGATTCCTACTTTATAATAGATAATAGCTATTTGAAATATACTACTTAAGTGAACGAATTAATTAGAGGTGATGATGTGTATAATGAGATTATTTCTCATATAAAAGACCGTAAAACGACACTCATTGAAGAGTGGATTGAGCGGGTGAAAGAAGAAGCGGATGAACGGATGATTACCGTTGTATCCGAACAGGTATTTCAACGGACGAGCTATGAGTTTGTTGATTTGATTTTGCTCAGCTTAAGTGAAAAAGCTGATTACCAGGACAAGCTGCAGCTGTTTTCAGAAAAAGTGGTACGGTTAGGCTGGCCGGTGACATTTGTTGTAGCCGGTCTACGAACGTTTACGCATATTGTGCATGATGACCTGATTGCACAGGGAGTCATCTCAAAGGAACGTGAAGGAGAATATTTGGAATTTCTTGATAAATGGATGGCGCCTATGTCAAATGAGATTATTCATACATATGCATCTACATGGGAAAAGACGGTTTCTCTCCAAAAGATGGCATTACAAGAATTATCGGCTCCGCTTATTCCAGTTGTTGAACATATATCAATTATGCCGCTGGTAGGAACTATTGACACAGAACGGGCAAAGCTTATTATGGAAAACCTCTTAGAGGGCGTAGTGGATCACAGAGCTGAAGTAGTACTGATTGATATTACAGGAGTGCCTGTCGTGGATACGATGGTAGCCCATCATATTATTCAGGCGGCTGAAGCTGTGCGCTTAGTAGGCGCCCGCTGCATGCTGGTTGGCATTCGTCCGGAAATTGCACAGACGATTGTTAACCTCGGAATTGACTTAAATAAATTTGTTACCACAAGCACCCTGAGAAAAGGAATGGAAAAAGCGCTTGAAATGACAAACAGAAAAATTGTTGGATTGGAGGGAGCCCTGTGAGAATCCCGATTTTAAAATTAAATGATTGTCTTCTTGTATCGATTCAATGGGAGCTGGACGATCAGACTGCGCTTCAGTTTCAGGAAGATCTATTAAAGAAAATCCATGAGACGAATGCACGCGGTGTTGTTATCGACATAACATCAATTGATTTTATTGATTCCTTTATTGCAAAGGTGCTTGGTGATGTAATTAACATGTCAAGGCTTATGGGTGCGAAAGTTGTGATCACTGGAATTCAGCCAGCAGTTGCTATAACGTTAGTTGAGCTTGGCATTCGATTAGATGATGTGATGACAGCTTTAGATCTTGAAAAGGGTTTAGAGAAACTTCAACAGGAATTGGGGGATTGACCATATGGAAATCCAATCCTGTGTAACCATCTTAAATGAATGGGATATTGTGGCTGCTCGCCAGCTTGGTAGAAATGTGGCCAAAGAACTGGGGTTTGGAACTGTCGACCAGGCACGAATCACAACTGCCATAAGTGAATTGGCACGTAACATCTACTTATATGCCGGACAGGGGCAGCTTTGTATAGATCGATTAAATGAGCAGGGAAAGACCGGACTTCGCATTATCGCTGTGGACGAAGGACCTGGAATTCCTGATATCAGAAAAGTAATGGAAGATGGTTTTTCAACATCAGGAGGTCTAGGAGCTGGTCTTCCGGGCGTTAGAAGACTAATGGATGATTTTGACATCGACTCCAATCCTGGGGAAGGAACTGACATCCGCGCGACAAAGTGGCTCCGATAGGAGGGTAAAAAATGGATTTTAGTAAGACGATGGAAGAGAAGTATATCGACATACTTAAGCAGTTCATGGAATCACAATCTGAACAATCATTATATGCAGGCCAGCAATTCAGCAGACTGGCACTGGAACAAAAAATTCCTCCGGAGGAAATTGTTAATTTGCAGAAAAGCGCTATGCAAAAACTGATGCCGGATCTGCCTGATGAGGTTTGGCATTCCTATGACATTCTGCTTGAAGTAATGACGGCATACGGCTTTGCCTTCAGAGAATATCAGAGTCTGATCGATACTCAAAAAGAGTTTAAAAATGAAATGGAGATTGCATCCAGTGTGCAGGAAACGCTGCTTGGGACCTCTGTTCCTACTGTTGACGGTCTGGAGATCGGCGCGATTAGTGTGCCTGCCAAACAGATGAACGGTGATTATTTTCATTTCGTTCACGATGGGGACCACTCTGTCAACGTCGCTATAGCAGACGTGATAGGAAAGGGAATTCCCGCTGCACTGTGCATGAGCATGATCAAATATGCAATGGACAGCCTTCCTGAATACAGAAAAGATCCTAGTGCGGTTTTGGGAAGCCTGAACCGTGTAGTGGAGCAAAATGTCGATGATTCCATGTTCATCACGATGTTTTATGGTATGTATGAACTGAAGAAACATATATTGCACTTTGCCTCCGCCGGGCATGAGCCTGGATTTTTTTATTCAGAACGGCTTGGAGAATTTTTAGATTTAGAAGCAAGAGGCCTGCTATTGGGTGTGGATAAAGGTGCTTCCTATAAACGCTATGAGCAGCAGGTGGAGATTGGGGATATGATCATCCTGATGTCCGACGGTGTAACGGAATGCCGTACAGATGAAGGGTTTATTGAGCGGGAAACGCTCATTTCATTTATTAATAATTATATTACCCTGCCGCCTCAGGAAATCGTTAATAAAATTTTCCGTGATCTTGAAAAACTTCAGCATTTTCAGCTCAGGGATGATTTTACATTAATTATAATGAAGCGCACAAAATAAAAAACGTTTTAAAAGTAATGGATGAGGGTAGGTTACAAGTACATTCCGTTTAGATATAGAAGAGGTGGAAAAAATGAATATTAATATAAATATCACTAAACAAACAGAAGATACAGTGCATGTAGCGATTGCTGGGGAAATTGATGCATTCACAGCACCAAAATTAAGAGAAGAACTTGGTTCGTTTTCCCAAAAAGAAAACCTGAATCTTGTAGCGAATCTATCAGAAGTAAATTATATGGACAGCACAGGGATTGGTGTATTTGTCGGATTATTTAAAGGACTAAAAGCAAACGGAGGACATCTGAAATTAGTTGGATTGTCTGACCGTTTAAAACGTCTGTTTGATATTACCGGTCTTGCAGAGATTATGGATATCAATCCGGAAGTTAAAGGTGGGGTGGAGTAATGCAATCATTTGATTATATCGAGATGAAGATTCCCGCCAAGGCCCAATACGTAGGTGTAATGAGATTGACCATTTCAGGAATTGCAAGTCGCATGGGATTTTCCTATGATGATATAGAAGATTTGAAAATTGCGTCCAGCGAAGCCATTACAAATGCAGTTCAGCATGCATATAGGGAAGATGACAACGGGGAAGTTGTCGTAGGCTTTGCACTTTATCGCGATAAATTAGAAGTGATCGTTGCCGACCATGGAAGCAGTTTTGATTTTATGAAAATAAAAGAAGAAGTAGGTCCTTATGATGAAAGTTCATCCGTAGACATGCTGCGTGAAGGCGGCCTCGGTTTGTATTTAATCGAAAGTCTAATGGACGAAGTGAAAATTCATCATAAAGAAGGTGTAACAGTCTTTATGACTAAGTATATTGAGGAAGAGCAGGTGGAGAGGGATGCGAAAACTGTCTCAACCTAATCAACCTAGCAAAGACGAAGTCTTAAAATGGATAAAGGCATATCAGGAAAATGAAGATGCCTCAGCACAGCATAATCTTGTGGTGCATTATCGCAATTTAGTTGAATCCATTGCCAGAAAGTATTCTAAAGGCAAGTCCTATCATGAAGATATTGCGCAGGTTGGGATGATTGGTCTTCTAGGAGCGATCCGCCGTTACGATGATACTTTTGGAAAAAGCTTCGAAGCCTTTGCTATTCCAACGATTATTGGTGAGATCAAACGCTTTTTACGTGATAAAACGTGGAGCGTTCATGTGCCAAGACGAATCAAAGAGCTTGGTCCAAAAATTAAAAAGACTGTAGAAGAACTAACGACAGATCTGCAGCGTTCACCAAAAGTAAATGAAATAGCTGATTATCTGGATGTTTCAGAAGAAGAAATACTGGAAGCGATGGAAATGGGCAAAAGCTATCAGGCGCTGTCTGTTGATCACTCGATCGAAGCCGATTCCGACGGCAGCACAGTAACCCTGCTTGATATCGTTGGCAGTATGGACAATAACTATGAAAAAACAGATCAGCGGTTAGTGCTTGAAAAAGTGCTGCACGTGCTGACAGACAGAGAGAAACAAATCATTCAGTTCACCTATCTTGAGAACTTGAGTCAAAAAGATGCCGGTGACCAGCTTGGCATCTCTCAAATGCATGTATCCCGCTTGCAGCGACGCGCGATAAAAAAATTGCGTGATGCCATTCAACAAGAAAATGAGAACGAGGGCTTTTCTTAATGGATGTGCTCCACCAGGAAAATATCAGAGCTGTTGCTGGTCAATATGCTAAAAATGGACAGGGTGATTGTGGAGACAGCTATTACATGATCGCCACCGAAGACTATTATTTATGCATATTAGCAGATGGCTTAGGGAGTGGAGAGTTTGCTCATGAGTCATCCGCAGCAGCCTGCGATGTAGTTTCTATACATCATGATGAAGACATTGAATCACTTATGGAGCGCTGCAACCGCTCGCTGTTAAAAAAAAGGGGCGCAGCGGTGGCCATTGTGAAGATAATGTTTGATACAAAAGAGGTTCACTATTGCTGTGTAGGAAATGTTCGTTTTTATTTTTATTCCCATGCTGGGAAACTTACATATCCACTTCCAGTATCAGGATATCTATCCGGCCGGCCGCAGAAGTTTAAAACTCAGCGATTTCCGTTTGAAGACGGATCCTCTTTTCTCATTCATTCAGATGGTCTTGAACTGACACGAGTCCGGCCTTTACTGCAGCCTCAGAATTCACTTGATTATATTTCAGCGCATTTAGAATCGCTTGTCAGCGGCGCGGATGATACAACTTTTGTTATTGGGAGATTACCTTGAGGGTGGTCTCTTTTTTTTATGTGCTCTCCAATCCCCATCGTTCCTTGATGAGGAGGAAGGGGATTTTATGATACAATATGGTCACCTATTAAACTGAAAGGCTGTGGCAAATCTATGTCAAGTGAATTAAATACACAATTACTTGCTCAACTTGCAAAAGAAACAGAGATAAACCAAAAACAAATTGAGCAGGTGATACAGCTTATAAACGAAGGCAATACTGTCCCGTTTATTGCCCGTTACCGAAAAGAAATGACCGGTGCACTAGATGAGGTTCAGATAAAAGAGATTGATGACCGATGGAAATACATTATGAACCTGGAAGAGCGAAAACAGGAAGTGGTAAGGCTGATTGATGAGCAGGGGAAATTAACAGATGAGCTTTCTGCAGCCATTGCAAAAGCAACCAAACTTCAGGTGCTGGAGGATCTCTATCGTCCCTACAAACAAAAAAGAAGAACACGTGCAACAACTGCGAAGGAAAAAGGCCTAGAGCCGTTTGCCCAGTGGCTGCGCTCATTTCCACGGAACGGATCGACAGAAGAGGAAGCGCAGAAATATGTGTCAGAAGAAAAGGGAGTCGCTTCTGTTGAAGAGGCTGTTGCAGGCGCACAGGATATTATCGCAGAGCAGATTGCAGACGATGCAGGCTTTCGGGAATACATACGAAAAGAAACATTTAAGCATGCCAAGATCCGTTCTCAGGTAAAAGATGCGAAGAAGGACGAAAAAGGCATCTTTGAAATGTATTATGATTATGAAGAACCAGTCAGCCGTATTGTTCCTCACCGAGTGCTTGCGTTAAACCGCGGGGAAAAGGAAGATGTGCTGCGAGTGTCAATCCAGCCTGATGGCGACCGTCTGGTCAGGGAGTTAACGAGAAGAATCATTAAATATCCAAACGCGTTTACAGCTAAAATTGTTGAAGAAGCAATTGAAGACGGATATAAACGACTTATTCAGCCATCCATTGAAAGAGAAATTCGAAATGAACTGGGGGAGAAGGGTGAAAACCAGGCAATTCACATCTTTTCCGAAAATCTTCGAAACCTGCTTCTTCAATCGCCATTAAAAGGCAAGCGGGTGCTGGGGGTTGACCCGGCATACCGGACCGGCTGCAAACTGGCGGTTGTTGATGAAACCGGAAAAATGCTGAAGGTGGATGTGATTTACCCCCACACAACCAAAGACCCGTCAAAAGCAGCTCAAATATTTAAAAAGATTTTATCCGACTATTCCATTGAACTCGTAGCGATTGGGAACGGAACAGCTTCCAGAGAAACAGAGCTGTTTGTAGCGGAGCAATTGCGTGATGCGAAGCAGGATATTTATTATTTAATCGTAAATGAAGCTGGCGCCAGTGTTTATTCGGCATCGGATATTGCCCGTGAGGAATTTCCGGATCTTCAGGTAGAAGAAAGAAGTGCGGTATCCATTGCCAGACGACTTCAGGACCCTCTTTCAGAGCTTGTGAAAATTGATCCGAAATCAGTTGGAGTTGGGCAATACCAGCATGATGTCTCTCAGAAAAAATTAAATGAGTCCTTAACGTTTGTAGTAGAAACAGCAGTAAACCAGGTTGGGGTAAATGTTAATACGGCCTCTCCGGCACTGCTTCAATATGTAGCCGGACTTTCTAAAACCGTAGCATTAAATGTTGTAAAGAAAAGGGACGAAGAAGGAAAATTTGTGGACCGTACCCAGCTGAAAAAGATTCCTAGATTAGGCGCTAAAACTTATGAGCAGTGTATCGGATTCCTGCGGATTTCAGATGGCAAAAACCCGCTTGACCGCACAGCCATTCATCCCGAGCAGTATAGTTATGTGAAGGAAATGCTGAAAATTACCGGTTCTTCGCCATCTGATATCGGCAGCGAAGGGTTAAAGGAAAAGATTATCGAGAAGACACCCGAGCAGTGGGCTGATGAAATTGGCATTGGCATTCACACAATGAAGGATATTATCGAAGCGCTTATCCGCCCGGGAAGAGATCCGCGTGACGAGTTAAGCAAACCGCTCCTTAAACAGGATGTTTTAAAAATGGAGGATCTTGAAAAAGGAATGGAGCTTCAGGGTACCGTTCGCAACGTGGTCGATTTTGGTGCATTCGTCGACATCGGCGTAAAGCAGGATGGTCTCGTTCATATTTCAAAGCTTAAAAAAGGATTTGTGAAACATCCGCTTGATGTGGTTGCATTAGGAGATGTAGTTACAGTGTGGGTGGAGCAGGTAGATTCCAAGAAGGGGAGAATAGCCCTGACAATGCTTCCGCCGGCTCAGCAGGAAAGTAATTAAATGCGAGGAGACATCACATGTTTTATACGATTATAACAGCAGCAACCGTCTTAGCTACACTGGGAATAACATTTAATTACATTGCGCATTTAGGAACGATTGTAAAGATCGGCAAAGATGGGGAGCAGGAAGGAATGACGGTTCAGGCAGCCATGACACGGTTTTTCTTTGCAACTGCGATTATTGAACTGGTCCCTCTGGCGCTTATTATCATTACGTACGTGTCAGTTGAACGGCCTGATACCGGCTTGCCAACGATTCCGCTTGTTATTATATTTGCCGCAATGATTTTTGGCATAACACAGGTGGCCATGCGGATGAAACAGGACGTGCCGCCGGAATTAAAAAATCAAGTTCGGTCATTTTCACTGCTGGCGATGCAGCTGATCACATCCATCCCAATTATCGCGATCATCTTTATCTTTATTTAGTTTTGGCTGGTGTTTGAAGTGTCACAGTGTCAGCTAAAGGTGACAGTATCTAAAAAACACCCGCAATGTAAGGAGTAGTGAAGGTGGATCAACAGGCTATACAAAACCTTGTGGAAAACACTTCTTTAGAATTCTTCAATAAGCCTTTTCGCCATAAAGCCTTTTTTAATACCAGGCTGAGAACAACAGGCGGCAGATATATGCTGGCATCTCATAATATTGAACTGAATATTCATTACCTGCACGAACATGGCCGCGATGAACTGATCGGCATCATTAAGCATGAATTATGTCATTACCATCTCCACATAGAAGGCAAAGGGTTTAAGCACCGCGACCGTGACTTCAGAGAGCTGATCAAAGAAGTATCAGCTCCGCGGTTTTGCACACCTCTGCCTTCCCAGGAGGTCAAAAAGCGTCCTGTACGTAAAAGGCACGTCTATCAGTGCAGTATATGTGAACAGCGTTTTGTGCGAAAGGTAAGGATGAATCTAACAAAGTATGTATGCGGCAAATGCAAAGGACCACTAAGGTATCTTGGCGAGGCAAAATAAGAGAGTGTGCAGAGGATTAATCCTCTGCACATTTTTTATTAGATAAGAGGTTAATAAAAGGGAAGAAGGGGTAACATAAAGAGACCTGGAGCAAGCGAAGGGAAGGATTTTGATTGCAGTTTTTTTGACATGGTCACGTATGTATGGTGGGTTTATGGCATTCCCTTAAAAACAATTTTGTAGTTTATTTTGTTTTTTTGTGAAAAACTGTTGACTTTAATGCGGAGTGTTTGTTAAGATATAAAACGTCGACAAGATGTTAAACAACATTTCGACATAATACATACATATAAATGACTGAAACGATTTTAATTTATATTCTATTTAATTCGTCGTTCCACAGTAGCTCAGTGGTAGAGCAATCGGCTGTTAACCGATCGGTCGTAGGTTCGAGTCCTACCTGTGGAGCCATTTTTATGGGGAAGTACTCAAGTGGCTGAAGAGGCGCCCCTGCTAAGGGTGTAGGTCGCGTAAGCGGCGCGAGGGTTCAAATCCCTCCTTCTCCGCCAGTCTACATACGGCCCGTTGGTCAAGCGGTTAAGACACCGCCCTTTCACGGCGGTAACACGGGTTCGAATCCCGTACGGGTCACCACTTATCTTACTAAAGCAAATGTTTTAAGCTGTGAGGATTATAATAAGCAGGAAGTTCGATTTCATATACTGATGAACACCCGGATGCACACGGTGCTTGGGAAAGTGAAGAAGTAATTGTTGACGAAAAGATCCAGGCTGATTGAAACCGAGCACAACATGGTCCCGTGGTGTAGCGGTTAACATGCCTGCCTGTCACGCAGGAGATCGCCGGTTCGATCCCGGTCGGGACCGCCATACTACTTCTTAGTTATTGGGCTATAGCCAAGCGGTAAGGCAACGGATTTTGATTCCGTCATTCCCAGGTTCGATCCCTGGTAGCCCAGCCATAACATTTACGAGTACGAGCCATTAGCTCAGTTGGTAGAGCATCTGACTTTTAATCAGAGGGTCGTAGGTTCGAATCCTACATGGCTCACCATTTATATTTTGCGGGTGTGGCGGAATTGGCAGACGCGCTAGACTTAGGATCTAGTGCCGCAAGGCGTGGGGGTTCAAGTCCCTCCACCCGCATTTAAAATGTTTTTTGAAAAAAAGCTTGACCGTCTAAAAGTATATTGATATAATATAACTTGTCGCTTAGCAAAGCGGTCGTGGCGGAATGGCAGACGCGCTAGGTTGAGGGCCTAGTGGGAGAAATCCCGTGGAGGTTCGACTCCTCTCGACCGCACCAAAAAAACATATGCGCCCGTAGCTCAATTGGATAGAGCGTCTGACTACGGATCAGGAGGTTAGGGATTCGACTTCTCTCGGGCGCGCCATATTTTTCAACTTGTTCCAACCGGGGAGTAGCTCAGCTTGGTAGAGCACTTGGTTTGGGACCAAGGGGTCGCAGGTTCGAATCCTGTCTTCCCGATCATTCTATTGCTAGTTTAATATGCGGGTGTAGTTTAGTGGTAAAACCTCAGCCTTCCAAGCTGATGTCGTGAGTTCGATTCTCATCACCCGCTCCAATTTAACCAAACTTGAACCTTGAAAACTAAACAACCAAAAACGTCAACGTTAATACAAGTTTTAAATGAAACAAATGAGCTTTATCAAACACTTTACGGAGAGTTTGATCCTGGCTCAGGACGAACGCTGGCGGCGTG
>NZ_SMZR01000011.1 GCF_004358665.1 Jeotgalibacillus sp. S-D1
AGTGTTTGATAAAGCTCATTTGTTTCATTTAAAACTTGTATTAACGTTGACGTTTTTGGTTGTTTAGTTTTCAAGGTTCAAGGTGTTTCGTTTGTGTGTTGCTCTCTCAAGCGACTAGATCATCATAACATTTTTTAAATGTTGATGTCAACAACTTTTTTTAAATTGTTTTTCGTGCGCGTTGTTTTCCTTAGCAACGAATAATAATATAACACGCTATAAACCCTGTGACAATAGTTTTCTTTAAAATAAATTGATTTAATTTAACAAACCCATTAAACCCATGATTACATTCCGTTAATTCCTTTAAAGTCAGGGGTTCTTAAGTTATGTTTTCTTTCCTTATTAGTCCGGTCTTTAACTGTTACTATTAATCTTTTTTACACATTTTCATTTTTAATAATAGTTTTGTTAATTGTGGCTGTTGATTTCTGCAAAAAGGCGCGCAAATATCTATAACCAGTTTTAACAGAGCTTAAATAATAGAAAGAGCTGCCTTTATTCAAGGCAGCTCAACTACTATAAGCATGACTTTCGCCACATCAAGTAATAAAAGACAACAGCTTAATATACTAGTCGCGGTGGCGCATCAGCGGAAACAGCAGAACATCGCGAATGGATGGAGAATTCGTAAGCAGCATCACAAGGCGATCCACTCCAATTCCTAATCCACCTGTAGGCGGCATTCCATATTCCAGGGCTTCAACAAAGTCATCGTCCATTTCGTGCGCTTCATCATTGCCGGCTGCTTTCTCAGCAAGCTGAGATTCAAACCGCTCTCGCTGATCAATCGGGTCATTCAATTCAGTAAATGCATTTGCATACTCCCTGCCGACAATGAATAGCTCAAAGCGATCCGTAAAGCGCTGGTCTTCAGGATTTTTCTTCGCAAGTGGTGAAATATCCACCGGATGCCCGTATATGAATGTTGGCTGAACAAGCGTTTCTTCTACCTTTTGCTCAAAGAACTCATTGACAATATGGCCATACTCCATAGAATCTTTTACCTCGATGCCGTGTTCTTTTGCTAAAGCATGAGCTTCCTCATTCGACATTTCTTTCCAGAAATCTACACCAGTTACTTCTTTGATAGCATCCACCATATGGACACGTGCCCACTTAGGAGTAAGATCTACTTCATGTCCTCCATAAGGAACCACGGTCGTACCAAGAACTTCTTTAGCAACATGGGCCACCAGGTTTTCAGTAAGATCCATGATGTCCTGGTAATCTGCATAGGCTTCATACAGCTCGATCATTGTAAATTCAGGGTTATGTCGTGTTGAGATTCCTTCATTACGGAATACCCGGCCAATTTCATATACCTTTTCCAGCCCGCCAACAATTAATCGCTTCAAGTGAAGCTCAATGGCAATGCGAAGATAAAGCTGCATATCAAGTGTATTATGATGGGTAATGAACGGACGGGCAGCTGCTCCGCCTGCAATTGAATGAAGAAGTGGCGTTTCCACCTCTAAATAGCCATTATCGTCTAAGTAACGGCGCATCGCCTGGATGATCCGGCTGCGTGTGATAAAAGTATTTTTGCTTTCTTCACTTGTAATCAAGTCCAGGTAGCGTTGACGGTAACGCTGTTCTACATCTTTTAAACCATGGAATTTTTCAGGAAGGGGGCGCAGTGATTTTGAAAGCAGCTCAAAGCTGGTTACTTTAATCGACAACTCTCCCACTTTCGTTTTGAAAACAGTTCCATTAACCCCAACAATATCGCCAAGATCCGACGTGTTAAATAGCTCATATGCTTCATCGCCAATCGCATCTTTCCGGACATATAACTGAATTTGACCTTGCAGGTCCTGTATATGGGCAAATCCAGCTTTCCCTTTGCCGCGTTTTGTCATAATACGGCCAGCTGCAGAAACGGTTACAGGTGTTTCATCCAGCTCTTCTTTTGTATGCTCACTGAATTGAGCTTTAATATCACTTGATCCGTGCGAGCGGTCGAACCGTTTGCCAAACGGATCATTTCCTTTTTCACGGATTGATTCCATTTTCTCGCGGCGTACGCGAAACTGGTCATTTAATTCCTCATGACTCATTGCCGTTCACTCCTCATTTACATTTTTATATAGATCAAGGTCTTAGACCGGATACACAACTATACTTGTCTATTTTACACAATATAAAGATTGGGTACACCCCTAAAGTCTGTTTCAGCTCGTGAATATCCTTAAACAGGGGATTGCTGTATTGCATCAAATGAAAAAACTGCCGATGGAAATATCGACAGCTTTCTTATGATACAACGATTCTATACGGGCAGATACCAGCTAGCAAATTTCAACCGGGTCAAGCAGCCAGTGAGCTCCCGCTCCACACAGTGCAACCTTCAGAACATGGCATCTTATAGATTAATAGGCCATAATGCAAATTATAAGTCAAAAAAATTATTCAATTGTTGTCCCGGGTTCTTTTTCCATAACCTTACACCTTCACGATCACCTAATTCCTCCTGAATTACTGAAAATGGTATTTCAAGGGATGGGTGATGAAGGCCGGGGTTTATCTCCAATAGAGGAATCAGAACAAAGCTACGTTCATGCATTCTGGGATGGGGGATCATGAGCGTGTCTGATTCCATAATGTCATCATCGTATAATAAAATGTCAAGGTCAATGATGCGAGGCCCCCACCTGATGCCTCTTTTCCGGCCCAACCCTGCCTCGATATCCAGACAGGCTGCTAATAAATCCTTTGCAGATTTAGCTGTTTCTGCTTCTACTGCAATATTTAAAAAAGCAGGCTGATCCGTAACACCTACCGGGTCTGTTTCATAGATAGAAGAAACACGGGTTATTTGTGTTCCTTCCAGCTCATGCAAAAGCCTGACTGCCTGTTGTAAATTGTCGTAAGAGTCGCCTACATTTGAACCAAGCGATAAGTATGCTGTTGTCATCATCTAATCACGGCCTCTGGTGATTTCAATTGCTACAGAATTGTAATGACCCGGAATAGGCGGATCCGGTTTCACAACTTCAATCGTACATTGCTGAAGCTTTTCGAATTGTTCCAGCATCCCGGAAGCAATTTTTTCCGCCACCGCTTCTACAAGGTTACACGGCTCTCCCTCCACAATTTCTTTGCACAGCTGGTAAACATCAGCATAATTGATGGAATCCTCCACATTGTCTGATTGAGCTGATTGGGATAAATCAAGTTCCAGCAGCGCATTGACCCGAAATCGCTGCCCAAGCTTGTTTTCCTCTTTAAAAACACCGTGATATCCGTAAAACTCCATGTTATTTACTTTGATTTTATCCAATTGACTCACCTTTCCCTACTAATGCATCCATCATTTTTGCCATTCTGGCCATTTCTTTTACGTCGTGGACCCGTACAATATGACAGCCTTTTTGGATGCCGTAGCATATTGTAGCACCCGTACCCTCCATCCGTTCAGAAGCTGGGAGATCGAGTACATTGCCAATCATTGATTTGCGTGAAGTTGCCAGTAATACAGGATAACCAAGGTTAACCAGATGGTCGAGATTTCTCATCATTTCAATATTTTGCTTTTGTGATTTTACAAAACCGATGCCCGGATCTAAAATAATTTGGCCGTTTGAAACGCCCGCTTCTTTTGCAATGGCGATGCTCTCCCGTAGATCATTCCATGCTTCCTCAATAAAAGAGGTGTATTGGCGGTTTTTCCGGTTATGCATCAGAATGATCGGTACGTTTTTTTCTGCAGCTACTTTCGCGATCTCCGGCTCCCGCTTTGCACCCCAGACATCATTGATAATGGACGCCCCTGCCTCTATTGCAGCTTTTGCGGTAGAAGCTTTATATGTATCAATGGAAATCGGCACGTCAACCTCCGCCATAATTGCTTCAATAACGGGGATAACGCGGGAGATTTCTTCTTCCTCAGAGACCGGCTGATGTCCGGGTCTGGTCGATTCTCCACCGATATCAATAATATCAGCTCCTTGGGCGATCATTTCCTTTACTCTGGCAACCGCTTTTTCCCTCTGATCAAACTGACCGCCATCAGAAAAGGAATCCGGGGTTACATTCAGGATACCCATAATCATTGTTTTTTTATGTAAATTTAGCTGTTTGTTTCCGCAATGCAGTATAGTCATTGCTTGTCCCCTCTTTCATCCATCGATCTTACCGGTCTTCTATACGCATTAGAGACCGTGTTGATTGCTGGTATTTTTGCAGTAAGTGCCTGGTCCACTTTCCTTCGGTGCCGGAAAAATGGGTATCTTCAATTGAATGAATCGGAACGATCTCCTGAATCGAGTTGGTGATAAATACTTCTTCAGCCTGAAGCACCGCTTCTTTTTTAAAATTACCTATCGACACATGAAGGTCCGATTCCCCGGCAAGGGCGAGCACCATTTTCCTCGTAACCCCCGGTAATATGCCAGTGGATAATGCCGGAGTGTATAGAGTACGCTTCTCTATCCAAAAAATATTGGAAGAGACTCCTTCGGCTACAAACCCATCAGCCGTTAAAAAAATACCTTCCGTTGCAGCCTTCGTTACTTCCCGTCTTGCCGCTATATTATTAAGGTAGTGATGGGATTTTAATCGTATTTTTGTTTCCGGGGTATTTCTTGGGATAGAGAGCCATTGACCGGCTTTGCCGCCAGTATTCTGCGGCGGAAGTTCTTTTTGTATAAGCATAACAACAGGATTATCGTACGGTTCGGGAAAAAGCCCCACATCCCGTATCCCCGCAGATACATTTAAACGGTAATAGCCATCCGAACCCCCGTTTGCCTGCTGTAATTTTTGAACGATGCCTGCCGCTTCACTTTCCCCCAATGAATAGTTAATCCCCATTTCTTTTAATGCTTCATTCAGGCGATCCAGATGGTCCCCAAGTAAGAAAGGGTGGCCCCCATACGTCCGAAAGGTCTCAAAAACCCCCAGTCCATAGAGATACCCATGATCGAAGGGAGAAATCTTTGCTTCCTCAGCGGACAGGATCGAGCCATTTATCCATATTTTCACCGGACATCCACCTCCGGGCTGAACGATCGATAAGTTTCAAGAAAGTTGCGCAATAACAACTTGCCTTGTTCTGTCATAATGGATTCAGGATGGTATTGCACTCCTTCTATTGCCAGCTCGCGATGTCTTAGGCCCATGATTTCCCCCTGGTCTGTCCACGATGTAACCATTAACTCCTCCGGCACGCTTTCTTTTTCTACAATGAGTGAGTGATAGCGTGTAGCTGTAAAAGGATTTGGCAGTTGTTCATAAACCGTCTGCCCATCATGGTAAATCAGCGAAGTTTTCCCGTGCATTAACCGACTTGCGCGGACAACATTTCCGCCAAACACCTGAGCAATGGACTGGTGTCCTAAACAAACCCCAAAAATGGGGATGACACCGGCAAACGCCTTAATAGCTTTAAGACTGATGCCTGCTTCATTCGGGCTGCACGGTCCCGGTGAGATCATTAAGTATTTAGGGTTCATATGAGCGATTTCTTCAATTGTTATTTCATCGTTCCGGCGGACGACAAGCTCTTCACCCAATTCACCAAGAAACTGAACTAAATTATACGTAAAGGAATCGTAGTTATCGATCATCAAGATCATGGTCTTGCCTCCCTGCCTTCCGCTAAATCTTTTGCATGCCATAGTGCCCTGGCTTTTTTAAGCGATTCTTTATATTCACGATCAGGGTGGGAATCAATAACTACTCCTGCGCCCGCCTGCACATGCCCCACACCATCCTGTACCAGCATTGTACGGATAACGATATTTAATTCCATGTCTCCATTAAAGCCTATCCAGCCAATCGACCCTGTATACAATCCTCTTCTTACGGGTTCCAGCTCTTCAATAATTTCCATCGTTCGTACTTTCGGTGCTCCCGTAATCGTTCCGCCCGGAAATACCGCCCGGATTACATCCGCTTCATTATTTCCTGTGTCAAGCTGGCCCCGCACATTCGACACAATATGCATAACATGGGAATATTTTTCGATTACCATAAATTCATTTACTTCTACTGTGCCATATTTACATACTCTGCCAAGATCATTTCGTTCAAGATCCACCAGCATGACATGCTCGGCCCGTTCCTTTTCGTTGTGAATCAATTCATCCGCAAGCATTTGATCTTCACTTTCATCTTTTCCTCTTGAGCGTGTCCCGGCAATCGGTCTTGTACTTAATTCCGAACCGGCTTTTTTAACCAAAAGCTCGGGAGAAGCCGATACAATCTGTGCATCAGGCCAATGCATATAGGACATATACGGAGAGGGATTGAATGCACGCAGCTCCTTATAGATGGAAAGCGGACTGGTTCGAAGCGAATTTGATTGACGGACAGACAGATTCACCTGGAACACATCACCTTGTGCAATATAAGCCCTGATCGCTTCTGCAGCCAGGCTGAATTCCTGCTCATCCATTGAGAATGCCATATCATCCGCCGCATGCAAAGGATTGGCTGAAGATAAGGCTTCATCATCATCGTGCTGTTGAAATTGCTCCCACGATTCGACCCATTTATCCAGCGTCCGACCTATTTCATCATCGTGCAGCATCATAAAATAAAGAAGGCCTGTCTGCTGGTCAAAAACAAGCCACTGATCAAATAGCATAAAACAAATATCGGGAAGTCCGTGATCGTCCTCCGCAAGGGTTTCAAGTCCTTCAATTGAGCGAACATAATCATAGCTGATATAGCCGATTGCACCCCCTTGGAAATCTGGAAGATCAGGGATCGGATCATTTTTAAAGGACTGCATCCACTCGATTAGTTCACGCAGCGGGTCTCCTTTAAACGTGCGTTCACTTCCATTTTCATGGACAGTTAATGTATCTTGTTTTCCCGTCGCCCAGGCGAATGGGCGAATGCCGGCTATGCTGTAACGACCGCCCCGGCCGCTCTCTAAAAAAACATGGCGGTTCTCATGCGCTGTGAGCTTTGTATACGTATGAAAAAATTCTTCATGCGTCGTTTTAAGGGTTCGATAGGATATTGTGTAGCGGCTCATCGTGATGTCACTCCCAGGTTAGTGTTATTATCTTTCATCATACACGAACCATCCGATTGATTCATCGGTAAAATATCTGGAATAATTTAAGCGCAAAAAAGCAGGCTCTCTTTTGGAGAGCCTGCCGGTTTGTTTAGTCTTCAAATTGATAAAGCGGGGTGCTGAGGTAGCGTTCTCCGTTACTTGGGATAACAGCGAGCACTTTTTTACCTTTCCCAAGCTCTTTAGCCACCTTCAAGGCAGCAAAGATCGCGGCACCGGAAGAAATCCCTCCTAAAATACCTTCTTCCTTTGCAGCTTTACGGGCTGTTTCAAAGGATTGCTCATTTGTAACCTGTATAACACCGTCATAAATCTTTGTATTTAAAATATCAGGAATAAAGCCAGCGCCGATCCCTTGAATCTTGTGAGGACCCGGCTTGCCCCCAGATAAAATAGGTGAGTCAGTTGGTTCCACAGCATAAATTTTTACATCATTATATTTTTCGCGAATTACCTCTCCGGCACCTGTAATCGTGCCTCCTGTTCCAATACCTGAAACAAAGGCGTCCAGCTGATCACCCATCTGTTCAACAATTTCTTTTCCTGTTGTACGTCGGTGAACCTCCGGGTTTGCTTCATTTTTAAACTGCTGAGGCATAAAGTACCCTTTTTCATTTGAAATTTCCTCTGCTTTAGCAATGGCGCCCTTCATTCCTTCAGGACCAGGGGTCAATACAAGTTCAGCACCATAAGCGCGGAGCAGATTGCGTCGTTCCATACTCATCGTCTCTGGCATAACAAGGACTGAACGGTACCCTTTTGCAGCTGCAATCATTGCAAGACCGATTCCAGTGTTCCCGCTGGTCGGTTCGATAATAGTATCTCCTTCTTTAAGAGAGCCGCTTTCTTCAGCCGCTTCGATCATGGCAAGCGCAATGCGGTCTTTAACACTGCTGCCCGGATTCATATACTCAAGCTTTAGATAGACCTCTGCTGAATCTCCGTCTGTCAGTCTGTTCAATTTTACGATAGGTGTTTGACCTACCAATTCTGAAATGTTATTTGCAATACGTACCATTTTTCCACTCCCAATCCCTAGTGATATTATCGGTTTTATGTCATGTACCAAATTTACCAACTTTACAGAAAGATAGCAACTACTATGCACTAAAATGTTGAATTTAATTTATTGGCTTTTTTCCTATTTATAAAAAAGAGACACCGTTGCTTTTTCGCCAGTGTCTCTATCAGTTATTCAGTTTCTCCATAAAACCAGGATATAGGGAATTCCTCCCAAAATGACTCTGCCGTAACCGGCACATTAAGCTGTTCGATAGCCAACTGTCTTTCAATTCGTCCTTTCACTTCTTCAAAGCTGAATTCCACTCCATCAGTTGTTTCGTGCAGGAATATAATCGTAAACCCATCTTCGACAGCGATAGGATCTGACCACTCTCCAGCACTTAATCCATTTGCAGCCTCCACCACCTGTTCATCCACGGATGTGGAGTTTTCTGGCACATATCCAAGCAGTCCTCCCTGACTCGCCGTGGTTTCATCTACGGAACGCTCCCTTGCCAATGCTTCAAAAGAGGAATCGTTATCTAGCTCTTCCATTACCTGATTAGCCTCAGCTTCTGTAGAGACCACGATTTGGGATAAACGATACATAGCAGGAATGGAATAAAGTGAGGAGTTTTCTTCGTAAAAGGTTTGAAGTTCTTCCTCGGAAATTTCGACTTCGCTTGTAATTAGTTTTTCAAGGATAATTTCAGTTCTCAGCTGTTCCTTTAGTACCTCTTCATTCGGCATAGAGGCTTGATCATACACATTTAACACAGAACGCAGCATGGAAAATTCCTGCTCCAGCTCTTGATCAGAGACTGATATATCATACTTATCAGCTGATTGTTCCATAACACTCTGGTTGACCAGCTGCTGCAGCACTTCCTTGCCATAACGCAGTTCAATTGCATGAAGCCAGTCCTGGCGGGAAATGTCTTCATCTCCTACCGTTGCTACGACTTCCGATGATGTCTGATTTCCATCTTTTACAATCCAGGCAATCAGAGTGAAAAGGTTAGTAATGAGTAAAAATCCAATAATATAGACGAGGGGCTTCGCTTTCAGACGTTTTTTTTCTGTTATCATCTTTATTTACTTGGCCTCTTGCAAAAAGCTTTCCAATTCTTGTTGATCAAAGTGATACGTTTCATGGCAGAAGTGACATTGCGCTTCCGCTTGACCGTCTTCGTCAATCATCTCTTGTATTTCAGTTGAACCCAGGCTAATAATTGCTGCTCCAAATCTTTCTTTTGAGCATTTGCATTTAAATGACACCGGAAGTGAATCCAGAACCTTCACTTTTCCTTCTCCCAGCACCGCTTCCAAAATCTTTTCAGGAGACAGCCCCTGTTGAATCAATTTCGAAATAGGAGGAATCAGTTTTAAGCGTCTTTCAATCGATTCAATAGTAGCATCATCTGCACCCGGCATTAATTGAATAATAAATCCTCCAGCTGCCAGGATGCTGTTATCAGGATTTACTAGTACTCCCACTCCTACAGAAGACGGCACTTGCTCAGAAGTAGCAAAGTAGTACGTAAAATCCTCTCCAAGCTCCCCTGAAACAAGAGGAACCTGTCCTGTGAAATTTTCACGCATGCCAAGATCTTTAACGATCGTGAGTGAACCCTCTGTTCCAACTGCTCCTCTGACGTCAAGTTTTCCCTGTTCATTTAAATCAAGGTGGGTTTGAGGGTTTGTAACATATCCTCTCACCTCTCCATTAGCATTGCTGTCGACTAAAATTAATCCAATCGGACCATTCCCTTCGACTTTAACTGTCAGGTTATTGTCCCCTTTTAGCATGGCACCCATCATTACGCCTGCAGTCATTGTTCTGCCTAATGCAGCTGATGCTGTCGGCCAGGTGTAGTGGCGTCGCTGTGCTTCTTGAACTGTTGCCGTTGTATTGGCTGCATACGCACGAATTTGCCCGTCGTATGCGAGGGCACGCACCATATAATCCTTCATTGCGCATTCTCCTTTCGATCTTCCATATTCCGTTTATAAATAAGCTGCAGTCCTTTCAGGGTGAGAAAAGAATCTACACAATCAATGATGTCTGACTCCCTGGAAATGAGGGAAGCTAAACCTCCTGTGGCGATAACCTTTACAGGTTCATTTGCTTCCTTTTTCATTCGGGAAACAATTCCCTCCACCTGGCCCACATAGCCATAGACAATGCCCGCCTGCATGGCGGTTACAGTGCTTTTTCCTATAACATGTTCCGGACGGGCAATTTCAATACGGGGAAGCTTTGCTGCTTTGGAGTAAAGAGCTTCTGTAGAAATGCCTATCCCTGGCGCTATAACACCGCCCATATACTGACGATGTTCATTTATATAACAATAGGTGGTCGCTGTTCCAAAATCTACAATGATCAATGATCCGCCGTGATCCTGGATCCCCGCCACTGCATTTACAATTCGGTCAGCACCGACTTCTTTAGGATTATCATATTTTATATTCAGCCCCGTTTTCATACCTGGTCCGACAACGAGCGGCTTTAGATTAAAGTATTTCTGGCACATTCTCTCCAATGGGAACATAATAGGCGGAACCACGGAGGAAATAATGATTCCATCAAATTGATCAAAGGCAAGGCCTACGTGTTCAAATAAATTCTTCACAAGCATACCGTACTCATCTTCAGTCTTATGACGGTTGGTTTCAATACGCCAATGAAAATTCAACTTATCATTTTCATATACACCCAGAACTGTGTTTGTATTCCCAACATCCAAAACAAATATCATGTTATTCACCATTCCTAAAGAATTATTCATACTGCGAATATCATAACATAATTTCTTACAAAATCTATTGCACAGAACCGAAACAAAAGATGGATTTTGGAAGGCGCTGAGGGAAAACAAATGCGAATGCTGTTAAATAAACGAAAAAGACGCCGTTAGACGGCGCCTTTTTTCAGAATTACTCTTCTTTTTTATTGCTTCCCGATGGTCCGAATTTCTTAGGCGGTTCATCTTTGCTTACATCCGATGACTCTTTGGATTCTTTTGATTCCTTCAGCAATTCCTCTGATGATTTTGATGTCGAATCTACTTCAACCGATTCAACCACATCAGATTCCTCAGCGTCAATGATCGCAGGATCCTTTTTCGTGTCATCGTCGTTACCATAATCACGTTCCGGTAATGTTCCGTGATCAACCAAGTGCTTAATTTGAGCCGCATCAAGGGTTTCTACTTCCAACAGTGTTTCAGCAATTAGCTCAAGCTTGTCACGGTTTTCTGTAAGAATCGTTTTTGCACGCTCATAACACTCTTTAATTATTGATTGAATTTCAATATCGATTTCGTACGCGATACGGTCTGAGTAATTTTGTTCACTATTGAAATCACGACCAAGGAATACCTGTCCTTGCGACTGACCAAATTGAAGTGTACCCAGCTTTTCACTCATACCAAACTCCGTAACCATTCGGCGCGCAATTCCTGTCGCACGCTGGAAGTCATTTGAGGCGCCTGTCGAAGCTTCACCAAAAATAATATCTTCCGCCACACGACCGCCAAGCAAGCCAGTGATTTTGTCCAGAAGTTCAGGTCTCGTCATAAAGTAACGATCTTCCTTAGGAAGCATGACTGCATAACCGCCAGCCTGGCCCCTTGGAACGATTGTCACTTTATGAACCATATCCGCCTCATCTAAAACAACACCAATGACGGTGTGCCCAGATTCGTGGAAAGCGACGATTTTTCGTTCTTTTTGCGAAATGACACGGCTTTTTTTCGCAGGACCGGCAATAACACGATCCGTTGCTTCATCGATATCGCTCATGTCGATCATTTTTTTATCACGACGCGCAGCCACTAGAGCGGCTTCATTCAACAGGTTTTCAAGGTCAGCACCTGAAAATCCTGGTGTACGCTGAGATATCGCTTTTAAATCAATATTTTCCGCTAAAGGTTTGTTTCTCGCATGCACTTTTAATACAGCTTCTCGACCGGTAACATCCGGACGGTCAACCGTAATCTGGCGGTCAAAACGGCCAGGACGAAGCAATGCAGGATCAAGAATATCAGGGCGGTTTGTTGCAGCAATCATAATGATGCCTTCGTTCCCTGCAAAACCATCCATTTCAACAAGAAGCTGATTCAGGGTTTGTTCACGCTCATCGTGACCTCCGCCCAGTCCTGCTCCACGCTGACGACCTACTGCATCGATCTCATCAATAAAGATAATACATGGGGCGTTTTTCTTCGCATTTTCAAACAGGTCACGTACACGTGATGCACCGACACCAACAAACATCTCGACAAAGTCCGAGCCCGAGATGGAGAAGAATGGCACACCCGCTTCACCGGCTGCTGCACGTGCAAGCAATGTTTTACCTGTACCTGGAGGTCCTACTAAAAGGATACCTTTAGGAATGCGCGCACCTACGTCTGTAAATTTACGGGGATCTTTAAGGAAGTCAACAACCTCAACAAGCTCCTGCTTTTCCTCATCAGCCCCTGCTACATCTTTAAATCGAACTTTTTTCTTCTCTTCTGTATAAAGCTTAGCTTTACTTTTCCCAAAGTTCATGACACGGCCTCCGCCGCCGCCTTGCGCCTGGTTCAATAAGAAGAAGAATAAAATGAAAATGATAACGAAAGGAATGATCGTAGTTAAAAATGTAACCCATCCGCTCGTTTCAGGTGCTTCCAATACATTAACGGCAGTATCTGTTTCTGCTGCCACTTGATCAATGGTCTCCATTACAGAACTTTCCAAAGGAATGTTCGTTACAAAGTATTCATCTTCGCTATATCCATCCAATTGGCCCACAACGTTGTATACACTGCGGTTCGGCTGGATATCAATCTCTGTAACATCCCCATTTTCCAGTGAGTTAATAAACTCGCCGTATGTGAGTTCTTGGTTTGGCTGGTTTCCATTGTTAAACAAACCAACAATCCCGATGATTACCAAGAATACTAATAAATAAAATATCGTATTACGAAATATGCGGTTCATCCCTTACCTCCTCCCACGGTTAAAGAAACTAATAACAATAGTATCACAGTGAAATAAAGCTTTACAACCATTTAGACCCATGGTTGCAGACTTTATAAGTGATGCTTTGTGAGCATTTTTCATCACTCTGCATCCGAATAAATTTCAGGCTTTAAAATACCGATATATGGGAGGTTTCGGTAGCGTTCCGCATAATCCAGTCCATAACCGACAACAAAAGCATCCGGCACAATAAAACCAACATAATCAGCTTTGATATCTGCTTTTCTGCCAGTTGGCTTATCCAGCAGCGTTACGATTTTAATGGATTTTGCTTTTCGATACTTAAATAGATCGACCAGATAGCTTAATGTCAGGCCGCTATCAATAATATCCTCTAAAATCAGAATATCTCTGCCCTCTACCTTTGTATTTAAATCCTTGATTATTTTCACTTCGCCTGAAGATACAGTGGAGTTTCCATAACTCGAAACGTCCATGAAATCCATTTCTAAATAAACATCCATGCGCTTGATCAGGTCAGCCATAAAAGGAAGTGCCCCTTTTAATACTCCGATCGCAAGCGGATAGCTGTCCTTGTAGGCTTCGGTTAATTCACTGCCTAATTCTTTGATTTTTTCCTGAAGCTGCTCTTCGGTATACAATACCTTTTCAATATCTTGATTCAACACGAACTATGTCCCCCTAGAAAGATCCTTATAATAAATTAACGTAAATACACGGTTTCCGTTTTTCGGCTTTTCTACGCCTTTAGCAATGCGTAAGCCCGGAATCCAAAGCACCCGCCCGGCTGCATCCGTGACAATTGGCCATGAGGCCCTGAGATCACGAGGCACCTTTTCGTCAATAAACAGCTTTTTGATTTTCTTTGAACCATTCATTCCAGACAGTTCAATTCGATCACCATCCTGCCTTGTGCGGACCGTTAACGGCCACTGGACAGCGGCAGCGTCGAATTTACAATAATCAAAAGTGCTGTTTTGTTCTTCTGCAGCCTCCGCTGTTACTGTTATCGTTCCCCCATTTGGGAGTTTTAATTTCTCCCCGATATCCAATTGAAAATTATAGGATAATTTTCTGTTATGTAAATGGGCAAAGGAGAAAGTAACAGATGAATACGATCGAGTCACAAGTAAACCCTGCGGCAAATGAAGCTCTCCAGATGGATGCTTTTGAGCCAGCAGCTTTTTGACCGCCGTCGTATGGGCAGAAGATAAAGACGTGGGTACTATTGCATAAAGATAATTTAATATTAGATGAATCATTCTTCTTTGTAAAGGAGGAGCCTCAGCATGCCATTTTTCTTGGTCAACCTTAAAAAATGTATGATTTTTATCAATTGTTAATGCCTTTAATTTTCCCGTTGCTTCCTTTTCCAGCCATAATTCATCCTCTGTCATCTCCTCTGTATAGCGGATCATATGCTCATGAAGAGAAGGATTTTCTTTTTTTAATAATGGAATGATATGATGGCGCAATCGATTTCTAGTGTAATCATCTTTAGAATTACTCGGGTCGGTGCGGGTTTCAATCCCATGTTGTTCACAATATTGTTCGATTTCACTCCTCGAAATGCATAACAATGGCCGAACAATATTCCCTTTACCAAAAGGGCGTTTCGGTTGAATCCCTGCCCTCCCCTTCATTGTTGATCCCCTCGTTAAACGGAAAAGAACGGTTTCAATTTGATCATCGGCATGATGGCCGAGAACAAGTTTTGTGGCTCCGGTTTGTTGCATCGTTTGTAAAAAGAATGTATATCGAACTTCTCTTGCCGCCTCCTGTAAACCTATGCCCTCATGGCTCATCTTATCTTTTACATTTATCGAAGCGGCGTGGAAGGGAATTTTGTACATTTCACAGTATCTTTTCACAAAGGCAAGATCTGCAGCAGATTCTTTGCCTCTAAGCATATGGTCTACATGGGCTGCTTCGATTCGCAGCCCCAAGGTCTTCTCGTGTAATAAATAATGGAGAAGAGCCATCGAGTCCGGTCCCCCTGAAACCGCAACGATCACTTTCTCTCCATTATGAAATAATTTGTGCTTATCGCTGTACGCGTGTATTTTATCGGTAACTTCCTTCATGTACTGCTCCACCTTTTTCTAAACCCTCTAGGTTTTAGGGATGATGGCTCTATTGTATCAATACTTTGCAGCTCCCCCTACTATTTTATACAGCCTGTCCTTTATCCCGTTCTTACTACAGCCGGAATCGCGGCCCATTTCGGTAGTTCGTGCTGAATTTGAACAGCCATGATGGTCATGTCATCCTCTATTTCACCTCCGGATGTCCTCACTGCCGCTTCCATTAAGATATCCGCCACCTCCTGTGGTTCTGTGGTTTTAAGTTCTGTAATTTGCCGTTTAATCCACATTTCCGGATTTTCTATGAATCTTGGGCCGTCCAGCACTCCGTCACTGAGCATAATGAGCAGATCCCCTGCTTTCAGCTGATCCTCCAGCACCTCCATATCCAATTCTCTAAAAAAGCCCATTGGCAGATTACTTGCTTCTATTGTTTTTACCGTCCTCCCCCTTTTAATATAACTAGGCACCGAGCCAACCTTTAAAAACTTCGCTTTTGCATTTTGAAGATCAATCATAGCGAGGTCCACCGTCGAATACATATCACCGGTTCGTTTGACCGTCAAAATGGAATTAACAGATTTGATCGCGAGCTCCTCCTCGATACCCGCCTGCAGCATCTGGCGTAAAAGCTGAATCGTCTCTTCGCTTTCAAGCCGCGCTTTTTCTCCATTGCCCATTCCATCACTAATCGCAACTGCATATTTCCCCCCATGTAAATGTACAGCCGCATAGCTGTCCCCAGAGATCAGCCCTCCTCCATGAGCTGCATGAGCGATTCCAATACCCACTTTAAATGCTTTTGAAGATCTGAATGTGACCATCATCCCTTCGTATGGTGACGGTATCTCTACTTTTTGATGAACCACAATTGTTTCTTGAAGAATCGATGACAGCATAGGCGCTATCAGCTTTTCACATTCTCCATGCTGTTCAATAAACGGAAGCATAATATCTACATCAATATGCCCGTATTCCATACTGTGTATGTCTACATTATCAACATTTATTCCAAAATCAATTAACGCCTGAAGCATCTCCTCCTCCTGCTTATCATGCTTATCTGTTTCTTTCTGAAGCTCATTAGCAAAATCTTTCATGACAGCCGCCAGCCCCTGGAGCTGATTGGATACAAACTGGTTGCTCTCCATCATTTGCTTCTTCATCTGAATATGGGCAGCGCGCTCTGTGTATTCATTTTCAAAAGCGGCCTGAACATTTTCTGCTTTTACACAGTAACTCTCCCAGGCTGTAGGCGACCTGCTGTCCTCCGGCGTCGCAAGCTCCTTCATCCAGTCATAGGTTCGATCAAAATGGGTCGACCAGCAATAATCTTTTTTGAAGCATTTTTGGCAGGTTTGTTCCGTGACTCTGCTCAGGGTTTCGTCTAGGGAAACAGGCGATCCATATGCATCTTTTTCCTCCGTTTCTGCAGACTCAAAGCTTTTTGCCAGCGTATCAAACATATCTGAAAACTTTTGAACTTTATCAGAAGTGACATCACGCACCTTTCTGGCATATTGCTGTTGATCCTGATCATGCTCCACTGAGCCCGGAATATGACGGGCAATTGCGAAAATAAAGCGCTTAGGCGTAAGAAATAAGGCAACACCAGCCAAAGCGGATTCATATAATGACATTTCCATTAAGGTCCCCTGGTTCATAAAGAGGCCCATTAAAAGCGTTGCCATCATTAATCCCATCGTGACACCGGTGGTTTTGCCGCTCTTCATCAATCCTCCAATCAGACCGGCCACAGCAAGTACCCCGACCTCTGGCAAATGAGCCACGGAGGCCAGACAAAAGATAAGCCCGGTAACAATCCCAACAGTGGAGCCTACCATTGCCCCTGCTGCAAGAGCTGCGACCACCACCACATACCTGGTAATGACATGATCCAGTGCGAGACCTCCAATTGTAAAGCCAATCAGACCGGTTGCAATTGAAGCTACCACGATGGCAATCGCCACCATTTCCTCAGGTGCATAAGTCCTTTTTCTCGCTTTTGTTATGAGCTGCATCCCTTGGAGGAATACAAGCGTTAAAATGGCTGCCATCAGCGCTTCAAACGCAACCATTAAACCGTCAACCCAGCTGAACCTGGCAGGAAGTTCGATTGACAGGTAAATCGATCTTGCAATCATGACGGAAATTCCTACCACCCCCGCCAGCATCATACGATCTGTTTTTATCCTATTTTTTACTGCTAATGCAGCCAGATAAAATAATGCAATGGATCCGAGTGTGTATACCCCTTGCCAGATGCCCAGAGTAGAAGCACCTGCAACGAGTCCAATCATAACAACCAAAGATTTATCGCGGCTTGCCATAAACATGACGGCAAACATCGGCAGGGCAAACGGAGTAAACTGTGATAGAAATAAAGCTCGTCCCAAAAGCACGCTAATACAAATATGAAGAACGCCTTTATGAATCATCCAATTTACAAAGAGCAAACTAAGACGGTTTTTCCATCGAGGAATTTTCTTCTTTGCTTGACTCAATGAAATTGAATTTGTCATTTCTAAATTAACCTCTTGCACATTCGCCATTTACTCCACTCCCTAATGGTTTGTTGTGAGTGTAATTATAGAAGGGTGAAGGGAGAAGAGTTTGTCAAAATGAAGACCGGTTTTCATTAAATATTTCGACTTTTTTTTGAAATAAGCTCGTTTTCGTTAATCATTTCTTCCATTCGCCTTTCTATTTTTAATCATCAAGTCGAACACGCCCATTTTTTCTCGGAAACCGAGGAACGAAAAAATGTTTACAAAGGGGTTAACGGAGCAAATCGGTGAGTATACTGAAAGTTGCCCGTTTTAGCAGGAGTTTATTGAGCCGGAAATGATAAACTTATAAGACTCAGCGCGATAGAAAGACGCTTGGTATGACAGGGATTACAATGCGCATTGCACTAAAATGATCTGATTTTAATTTCTTTCGCTGCTCATTTGGGCTTGAAAGACAGATCTTCCATCTTAAAATCTTTCAAAAAAAGATTGACACTTTTTCGGCTGCTATGTATTATATAACTTGTGCTTCATTTCACTGCGGTGATCTGAAAAGTTACATGAGACTAATATGGCGGCGTAGCTCAGCTGGCTAGAGCGTACGGTTCATACCCGTGAGGTCGGGGGTTCGATCCCCTCTGCCGCCACCATAACGGCCCGTTGGTCAAGCGGTTAAGACACCGCCCTTTCACGGCGGTAACACGGGTTCGAATCCCGTACGGGTCATAATAAAAAACACATCAGCTAAATCAGCTGATGTGTTTTTTTATGATTGTATCTTTTTATAATCAGACGGTTCAGCCATTCGGTGGTTCAATTCAACTCTGAGCTTTTCAGTTTCAAGAAGAAAGTTCTCCTGCTTAAGCCTTTCAAGCTCCAGTTCATCTTTAATGATCGATTGCTTATATTGCGACTGCTTTTGAAGATGAACAGTAATGATGGCAATAATCGGGATAGAAAATACCATGACGATTGCGATAATTCCTTCCATACGGACTCCCCCCTTTATCTTTTCTCCTTAGCCGCTCCATGCCTCAGACTTCATTATCCTGTGCCAGTTTTTTATCAATCTGCTCCCTGTGGTGATCATCATGCCATGTAAAATCCTTCAAGTAGGATTTGATCGTTAAGACATGCTCTCCTATCATAAATTCAGCATCCAGCTCCTGCTCCGTTTTATGTCGTATATGATCTGTCAGATTCGATCGCTCAAGAATGGCCTCATCCAGAATGTCTTCCTTAGTAGCTCCGTTATGTGCTTTTTCTTCTGCTTTTTCGTTAAAGGTCTCAAATTCCGGGAAACGATCAAGCTTTGCCCCTTTTTCTATATAAGGCAGCCGCTCTTCATTGGTAAAACGATCCCATGCCTGAATATGTGAAATAATAGCCGCAATTGACCATTTTCCTTTCTCTATGGGAGCAAAAAATACGTTATTATCCATTTTCTTTAACGTTTCTAACCAGTAGCGGTAATCTACACTATGCTGGATCCATTGTTCTCGATTCAACTTGCTCATCTCCATTCGTCTATATCATTTCAGAAGGCTTACTCACAGCAGCCTCTTGTTTTCACCCCTCTGATCCTCGTTGCGCCGGTCCAGTTCCAGGCGAAGCCTTTCTGTTTCAAGAAGATAATTCTCATGCTTTAATTTTTCCAGCTCAACTTCTTCTTGTATAATTTTTCGTTTGTTTTTTGTTTGAGTCTGCAGATGATCTGTAATAATGCCGGTAATCGCCACTATGCCTATAATCATAAAAAAATCCATCTGCACTTCTCCTCCTTGTCCGTTAATTGTCATTATTTTCAGTATACTACACTCGTATTTATTTTGAAGCGCTATTTTAGTTTCCATATTTTATCTTTAAATGTATATACGGCAGACAGGAATAAAAAGATTCATCATTATTTTCCATACGTATGCAAAAACACGAAAAAAAGAAGCCGGCTCAGCGCCAAGCTTCTTTTTCCTATATTACTTTGTATTAACAGATCACAATTGTTGATGCCATCTTTAAATACGAATGGACAGCTTATTATCCTTTTTTCGCACCTCTGCCGCTGCCACCTCGTTTAGACTCTGTATGGCGTTTCAGAGATGTCAGGCGATCCTCACTATCTTTAAGGAAGCGAGCCATTTTTTGCTCAAACGTTTCTCTTCCTACAGGTGCGCCGCCGCTGTTATTGCCACGGCCGCCTCCACGTTGATCATTCCCACGGTTAGGTCTTGGACGTTGTTGAGTTTGTTGCGGCGGTTGATCTTTTGCTTTACGAATAGACAAACCAATTTTGCCATCCTTTTCAACATTTAAGATCTTCACTTCCACTTCGTCGCCTACTTTTAGATGTTCGTTGATGTCCTTGACATAGTTATCCGCAACTTCACTGATATGCACAAGTCCTGTTGATCCACCTGGTAATTCAACGAATGCCCCGAAATGAGTGATGCCTGTAACTTTACCTTGTACCTTGCTGCCTACTTCGATTGACATAAAAAAAATGATCCTCCTTAGAAAAATAAAAAATAGACCTTACTTATCATTATAGCTAATTTAAAAAAAGAGTGTCAACATACCGACACTCCTATATTGTGGATTATTTTATTCAAATGAATCATTCCTTGCCCAACTACCCAGGCTTGACGCGGTTTCTTTTACTCTTCAGGAATATTAAAAATTATTTCTCCATCATCCGATAAAAAATAATCCCGTCTGGCTAATTTGGCTATGTACTCATCATCATTTAACTTTTCAATTTCTTTGTTAAGCTTTTTTTCTTCTGTTTCAAGCTGAACAATCTGCTCTTCAAGCTGTGATTTTTCGGCTTTCTTTTCCTCCAGCACATTCGCTCTTGTGACCATCGAAGAGATCAACAGTCCGCCAATGACCACTGCAAAAATAATAAAGAATGATAATCTTCGAACCAATTTTTTCTTGTGCCGTGCTTTACGTTCTTCTGATTGATTTTGGTTAACCGTATACTGGTTATCAAGTGTCGTTACTTTTTTTCGTGGATTTACCATATGCGATTGCTTTCCCCCTTCTACTATCTCGCAAGCAAAGCTACGGATGCTGTTTGTTTATTCCCTATTATATAACAGATTAAGCCACTTTTTTATCTTTTTTGCAAAATAACTTCCCTTTTTACTGAAAAATTGGAAAAAAGGTTTAAATGGACTCCATAAAAGCCGGCCAATCATAAGCAAAATTCGACAAAGCACGGAACCGATCAGCAGAACAGCCCCCAGTATTAATTTCCATATCCACATAAGAGGGGTAATCAGCATCGCAGTTAGAATGACTGTACATGTACGCACGATCCATTTAATGATTTGATCAATGTACGTAAGAAGTGCCACAAAGCTTTTTTTCATCAGCGCTTCATATCCGGCAAATCCGCAGATGATGGAGAGCAGCACATACAAACGCCATTCCCCGCCATTAACACTAAACAAAAGAATAAAAATCAAGAAAGCTTGTACACACCAAAAAAGGCCATCTGTCACCCAGTTCCAACCACGTCTTTCCGACCGTAAAATGTACCGGTCGTAAAGGGTCAGGTTGAACCCTATCAATAAGCCGGCTCCCATCATCGTTGCCATCACTTGAAGCTGAAGGTCAAGAATCATCGAAACAGCTTACTGAACAGACCTTTCGTTTCTTGCGGGCCTGGTTCATCAATGTAAAGCAAATCATCAATTTTTCCTTTTAGTGAAACATGGCCTTTATCTACATCAAGATTCACCATTTGAAGCTGTTTTCCTTTAATTGATAAATAACCCTGAACGGTTTCGAGTAAGAATTCTTCATTGTCAAAACTTTCTACCTGTCTTACACCGGTTATTGAGAGGGTTGATCTTTTACTCATAATGATTTCATGCTCTGGTTTGTCCGTCGTTTTTGGCTCAATCGAATAAGGCATTCCATCCACCCCGCTTTTAGTTCAAAACTGTTACTTAGCACATTGTATGCACGAAATGCGGGATGTATGACCCAATGATGGATTATAAATGTTATCTTTCTTCTTCAGCCTCTGGACGTTCTTCTTTCAGAATCGTATACATCATAGCCGCTTCTTCTTTACGTGTCGTCTCCTGAAGACGGTCAACTGAAAGCGTCACAATGCGCTGACCGAAACGAATAATCAGTTCGTCTCCAAGCTTTACCGTAGAACTCGCTTTTGCCTGTTGACCGTTGACTAAAATACGGCCTTGATCTGCCACTTCTTTGGCCAGTGTTCTGCGCTTAATTAATCGTGACACTTTTAAAAATTTATCTAATCTCATATTAATCCCCGCTTTCTACAAGCCCTGTTTTTTTGCTTCATTCCAAAATTGATCCAGCTCTGTCAGCTTGAATGCTTCGAATGATTGACCGGATTCCTTTACTTTTTTCTCTATATATGAAAATCGCTTCATGAATTTTTGATTCGCCATAATCAGTGCTTCCTCAGGAAAAATGTCGTGAAAACGAGAAACGTTTACTAAAGCAAATAATATGTCACCGAACTCTTTAAGGCTTGCCTCTTTATCTCCATTTGCTACTTCGTCCTGAAATTCCTGCCACTCTTCTTCTAGTTTGTCCCAAGCCCCGGATCGATCATCCCAGTCAAAGCCAACTTTTGCGGCTTTCTTCTGGATCTCCAGCGCCTGAATGAGTGCGGGTTGCCCCTTGCCGATATTACTTAGTATGGAACTTTCTTCACTGGTTTGTCCTTTTTCCTGCTGTTTAATAGCCTGCCAGTTATTGACTACTTCTTCTGGTGAATCAGCCGTAACATCACTAAATACATGAGGATGTCTGCGTACCATTTTTTCAGTAATACGATATATGACATCCTGGATGGTAAAATAGCCGCTGTCTTCTCCAATTTGCGAGTGCAGCATTACCTGCAGCAGCACATCCCCAAGCTCTTCTGTCATATGGTCAATGTCATCATTGTCAATGGCTTCAAGAAGCTCGTAAACCTCTTCAATTAAATATCTTTTTAATGAGTCATGCGTTTGCTCGCGATCCCATGGACAACCTTCAGGACTTCTGAGTTTGGCGATGATTTGGCGCAGCTTGAAAAACTCTCCGTATAACTGATTTTCCTCTTTTATCGGCGGCACATATAGACTGGTTAAATTGCTGAGCTCCAGTTCATGATCAAGTTCAAAAAGCGGCACCGTTTTAATTTGCTGCCGGCTGCTTCCCGCGGCAGTGACAATCGTGACAGGATATTCGTCTGGATATCTCTCCATAAGGGTCAGCTTCACTTCTGAGGCTATGAACGAATCATAGACCTGTCCAATAATGACATGCTGAGTAAGCTGAAGTTCATCCTGATGCAGATTCGTGCCATCCACTAACTGAAAACCTTCAATTGGATCGATTTCAACAGCCGTAAATAAATCATCCAAAAAGCTTTGCCCTCCAATAATGGAGACATCAGCCTGGCCTTCCCGCTGCAGTTCCAGCAGCATTTGAACCGTTTGTTCTGCAACAAGAGGATGCCCCGGGACCACATATGTTACGTGGTTTTCTTTTGCCTGTTTCACCAGGGTATCAACGATTTCCTTGTATACATCTTCAAAGCGATCATGTGCTTCGTATATATTGTCGAACGACGCAAACTTTACTCCCTCGGCTTTTAGCTCATCAATCACCGGATGCGACAAGGTGCGCGCCGTCAGGGATAAGGCTTGAGTTAATTTTTTGTAGACTCCCAGAGGCAGCTGGTCCAGATCGCCTGCGCCAAGTCCAATAATTTCTATTTTGTGTGTCATCATTTCGCCTCCCCGAGTTTAAAATTATGTCATTTCACCAAAAATTCGTTCGATCTTTTTCCCAAGCGGAATTTGCCGTACTTCAGCAGGTGAGAACAGCCCTTTGCGCCAGCTGATCTTGAAAAACACCCATGCACCAGCCATAACAGCAGTAAGTGTCAGTACGCTCGATACCAGCCTGCTGTCCACTGCGATGATGGGGAGATGCAAAAAGGCTTGGACAACGATGGTCATCCCCGCCAGCCCCGAGAGCAGTCTAAGATAGAAAATACGGGAAAGTAAAAATCCGACGCGTTGCCTTAATTTCCATATGACCATAACCATAACAAACAGTAAAGCAATAACCGTGGCAATTGCTGCCCCCATTGTTTGCAAATGCGGAATCAATAAGAGGTTTAGACCGTATTTTATAAAAAGGCTCGCCACAATCGACCATGCGGCTAAATGATAATCACCCATTCCCTGCAGGACTGCATTGATGGTTAAAATAACAGAGGCCAAAAGAACGGCTGCTGCGAAAACAGCCAGTACGCCGGAGCCTGCCGAATCCTGAAATAGCATAATATTAAGAGGTTCCATTATATTAATTAGTCCGACAGCAGCTGCTGCCCCAAATAACACGCCTGCTTTCACTGCCAGCCTTGCCTGCTGTTTCACAATGTCACTTTTTTTATCTTCAAATGCAGAAGCAATAATGGGAACGACAGCCAATGATAATGATGTCGCTACCACGACGCCCATTTGGACTAATGGCTGTCCGCGGTCGTATATTCCTTTAAGAATTTTGGCGGCATCTCCATTGGTTCCGCCGGTTACAAGCAATGAGTACACATTTAATGAATCCATCAGCTGGTATAAAACGAGCATCATACTGCCCATCCCCATTGCCGTGCCCGTCACAGTTAACTGGCGAAGGATAGTCCAGTCCCCTTTTTTAAAGGAAAAAGACCGAAGCATACGGAACGATAATCCCTGTTTCCGAAGAAATAATAAAAGAATGATGACCCCTGTTATGGATCCAGCCAGTGAACCCATAACTGCGCCTTTTCCTACATCATAAAGGGAAGCCTCCATCGACATAAGCACAATGGATGCGATGATAATAACCAACACCCGCACGACCTGCTCGGCACTTTGCGAAAAGGCTGAAGGGATCATATTGTAATTCGCCTGAAACCAGCCTTTTGATACGGATAGGACCGGAAGCAATAAAAATGGATACGCCATTAATTCAATCAATGGAGCAAGTAAAGGATCTCCCATCCAGTCTGCCACAGCGCCAGCACCAAGCTTCAGGAATAAAAACCAGACCAGTCCAACGATTGTTAAATAAATGCTTGAAATCTGAAGAATTCGCTCTATTTCTTCTTTTGACTCAACTTGCTTTCTTTCCGCCACTATTTTGGAAACCATGACGGGAAAGGCATATGTACAAAGCGCCAGCAGTATGCCATATAAAGGATAAACCTGCTGGTATATATAAAAACCAGTATCACCGACAATGTTTTGAAAAGGGACACGGTACATAGCGCTAAGAATTTTTGAGAAAATGGCGGCCAGTGTTAAAATGGCGGCACCTTTCATCATCTCTTTTGAGGATCGATCCATGTCCAATGCCACTCGCCTTTCATTCTAACCATACATGAGTATAGGCTATATTATACCAAAATGACGACTTGATGTCTTATTGAGTCGACTTAGCCTCCTATTTCAAATTGGCACATCAAAAAAACACAGCACAGAAGACATTTTCTGCGTCATACTGACAGAAAATGTTCCCCTCAAGCTGTGTTCTTTGTTGGAGTTTGTTTAACAATATCGGATGGCACCGTAAGCATGTAACCCCCCCTTTTTACAATCAAAACCATCGTTTTGCAGGGCTGGATTTTGCCGATTCAGATCCGTTCCGGTTTAATGCTCCATTTGGCGGCCAAGGAAGCTGGCAGCAGTTTCACAGGATTTTTTCTCAAGTTCACCGAGTGTCGAATCCTTTGAGAAGATGATGACAGCACCGATTGGATCTCCTGATGCTACGATAGGAGCAATCGCATAAGCAGCCTGCTCTTCATCCTGATGTTCAATGACAGATAACTTCGTTTGTTTTTCAGATAATACGCTTTTGCGTGCTGCCATGATTTCTTCAATCCCAGTGCCGATTCTGCGGTTCAAGTATTCCTTTTTAGAAACACCGGAAATGGCAACAACATTGTCACGGTCACAAATTAGTACTGGATGTCCAAGACTGTCATGAATCGCTTCTGCATATTCCTTGGCAAAGCTCCCCAGTTCATTAATAGGAGAATATTTCTTTAAAATGACTTCGCCTTCCCGATCAACAAAGATCTCCAGAGGATCTCCTTCTCTAATTCGTAAGGTTCTTCTTATTTCTTTTGGAATGACAACTCGACCTAAATCATCAATACGTCGTACTATACCGGTTGCTTTCATTCTGCTGGCCTCTCTTTCCTATGACGGATTTTCCTGTCTTTCACACAGCGTGCTACTTGTGGTTAGTATTGAATAAACGAGAAAAATTATACCGATTCCACACAATTTCTCCAAAAAAAGTCTAAAATAAGTTAAAAAAGTTAACTTTTCTTTGTTTTTAAGGGAAAAAATTCTAGCAGCTGTATTTAGTGTTCCTATTTGTACCAGGATTTTAAACATGAAAATTAAATTTCTTTTTTCATGCTTAAACAGAGAGCCCATTGCAGAAAATTGTTTACAGCAGACTATGCTGTTTCTTTAAGAGCTTCAGGCAGGCGGCAAATTACGTCATGCACAATATCAAACCACTGATCCGGCTTTTTATTGCGAATTTGAATACTGATTTTCAGTTTATTATTGTCCATTCCAAGACCGACATCCCGTCCGTGGCGATTACTGATTTCAAATGCTTTTGCTCCATCTATGCGTTTCGTGCCGTCTTCGCTTACTTCTAATTTTATGGAATCCTTCGACTGATGAATTGCCTCTAAGCCCACCAGATTTCCGTATGCTTTAATTTCAGCAATTTGAAATAAAGTGTGAACTTCTTTTGGATAATCCCCAAAGCGGTCGATCATCTCATCTTTCAGTTCTGTCACTTCATCCACTGCTGTTATCCCTCGGAATTTCTTATACATCTCAATTTTCTGGTGACCATCCGGAATATAGCTTTCAGGAATATAAGCATCCTGTTTAACATCCAGATCAATTTCGACAACCGATTTTGACGTTTGCTTCTGCTGTGCTGAAGCTGGAAGCTGGTCTTTCCGTTCTTCAATGGCTTCCTTCAGCATTTGAGAGTACAGATCAAATCCAACAGAATCAATAAAGCCATGCTGTTGCGAACCAAGCAAATTACCTGCTCCGCGGATTGTCAGATCCCGCATCGCGATCTTAAAGCCGGATCCCAGTTCAGTAAATTCTTTTATCGATTGCAAACGCTTTTCTGCGATTTCCGTCAATACCTTGTCCTTACGGTAGGTAAAATACGAGTAGGCGACCCGGTTTGAACGTCCTACACGGCCCCTTAGCTGATAAAGCTGTGATAGACCCATGCGATCAGCATCAAATACAATAAGGGTATTAACATTTGGTATATCGACACCCGTTTCAATAATCGTTGTGGTTACCAGGACATCATATTCCCCTTCTAAAAACTGGAGAATAACAGATTCCAGTTCGGTTTCTGTCATTTGGCCGTGAGCCACAGCGACTCTGGCGTCAGGCACAAGGGTGGCAATTTCATCAGCTTTTTTGGTTATATCTTCTACCCGGTTATAAAGAAAGTATACTTGTCCATCCCTTGCAAGTTCCCGCTCGATTGCTTCACGAATGAGCGCCCCGTTGTATTCCATCACATAGGTCTGAACAGGAAAGCGGTTTTCCGGCGGTGTTTCAATGACAGACAAATCCCGCACACCAAGCATCGACATATGCAAAGTTCTCGGGATCGGCGTAGCGGTAAGCGTCAGAACATCAATATTTGTTTTCAACTGCTTGATTTTCTCTTTATGGGTTACACCGAAGCGCTGCTCTTCATCAATTATTAACAAGCCAATATCACGGTATTTTATATCCTTGGACAGCAGGCGGTGAGTTCCGACTACTACATCAATCGTACCCGCTGCCAGCCCCTTCATCGTTTCCTGCTGCTGCTTTCTTGTTCTAAACCGGCTAAGCAGCCCGATATTAATGGGGAAATCCTGCATTCGTTCCATCATTGTTTCATAATGCTGCTGAGCCAAAATGGTTGTAGGCACCAGGATCGCTACTTGCTTGCCATCCATAATCGCCTTGAATGCAGCCCGGATCGCCACTTCCGTTTTTCCATATCCTACATCTCCGCATAATAAACGGTCCATCGGCCTGTCACGTTCCATATCCTTTTTAATTTCTTCAATTGAGCGCAGTTGATCATCTGTTTCCTGATAAGGAAAGGAAGCTTCGAATTCCTGCTGCTCATTGGTATCTTCCGTAAATGCAAACCCTTTTGCTGCTTCCCTGTCTGCATAAAGTTTGATTAAATCGTCTGCAATATCAGCAACAGAAGATTGCACCTTGCTCTTAACCCGTTTCCAGTCTGTTCCGCCAAGCTTGTACAGCTTTGGCTCTTTGCCTTCTGAACCTACATATTTTTGAACAAGCTCGATTTGATCGACAGGCACATAAAGCTGATCATTTCCCTGGTATCTTACATTTAAATAATCCTTATGAAGGCCGTTAATTTCAAGTGTTTCGATGCCCAGGTACTTTCCTATTCCATGATTGACATGAACGACGTAGTCACCCACTTTTAATTCTGAGTAACTTTTAATTCTTTCAGCGTTTGATAGTTTCTGATGGCGTTTTTTCTTGCGGGTCTTCTGACGGAATAATTCTTCTTCGGTCATGACAGCAAGCTTATGCATCGGAAGCTCAAAGCCTGACTGCAAACCTCCATTGACGATCTGAACCGCGTTAGGGATTAACGGCTGCCCGTCCTGCACAATTGCCACGTCGATATCATAATCAGCCAATACACGCTCAAACTTCTGCAGACGCTGTCCGTCCGGTGCAAGCAGCACCACCGTATATTTGCTGTTCTTCCAGCGGTCAAGCTCTGCTTTTAACACATGCATCTGTCCATGAAAGCTTTGCATTGGTTTACAAGAAAATGTATGAACCTTCTTTGGATTAGTGTGGGGGATTTGTCTTGTGAACAAAGAAAAATAAACTTTTTGCTGCTTTCCTAACGAAAGAATCTGATGTAAACCGTGGGAAACCGGTACATCATGAATAATCTTTCCTTCCTCCAAAAGAGATACATACCAGTCCATCTCTTCTTTTTCCAGGGTTTCATCCATTTCATGAATGCGGCTCATTTCATCAAAAAGCAAAAGTCCATTATCCGGCAGATACTCTACTAAGCTTGTTTCTTCCTCATAGGCTAAAGATTGATATTTAAATAGTTGATCAGGCTTTTGTCCATTTTTCAACAGGCTTATTTCATATTCGGCCTGCTCAGCCATGGCTTCTTTAATGGATGCCTTTTTTACTTTTTTCAAGCTGCTTTTCAGCCGTTTGGAAAGCTCTGCAGCTACACGCTGAAGATCTTCGTTTTCCATAATCACTTCACTGGCAGGTCCAATTAACACCTGTTCAAGTGCATCAATTGACCGCTGATCCTCTGCTGAGAAGGTACGAATTGAATCCACTTCTGTGTCAAATAACTCAATTCGGACAGGGTGGAGTGAGGTCAGCGGATAGATATCCATAATTCCTCCGCGCACACTAAACTCACCAGGACTGCTGACCATTTCTGCCCGGTGATAACCCATTTTCAGCAAGGATGATAGAGTCCCCTGAATATCTAAATCATCCCCAAGCTTCAGCTTAAACTGACTAACCTTCCACTTGTTTTTTGGCGGTACAATTTTTCGCAGCCCGGCCATTGGGACAATATACAGGCCTTTGCCATTCGTAGCCAGATGATTCATTGTATCAAGGCGCTGAGATAACAGCTCAGGACTGGAAATACTCATTTCAGCCGCAATCAATTCATTGGCTGGATATAAAAACAAATCCTCTTCGCTTACAAATTGCAGCAAATCATCAAAAAGCCTTTGCGCCTGCAGCAAATTATGTGTAACCACCATCATAGGGCGATTTAATTTTTTATAAACACCGGCCATAAACGAACTTCGAGCCGATCCCGACAAACCAGAGATCAGCTGTTCATTAGCACCTATCTGTAAATCTTCTATCACCGACTCAATCTGCGAGTCATTCAACAAACCATCCAATAAAGAATTCAAAGCCTCTCCTCCTATTCTTAAAAGCGTAAGCGGCTCGTTCAGCTCCGACAAGCATAAGACGATCCTCCTGATAGGCGCTTTTTGCCTATTGGGAGGAGCGGCTTATGACTCGAGGAGCTAGCCGCTGGAGCTGGATAACATTTAAAGCGTAAGGCGGTGTTTAGCTCCGACAGACGTAAGACGATCCACCAAGCAGGCGCTTTTTGCCTGAATGGTGGAGCGGCTTACGATCCGAGGAGCTGCCGCCTGAAGCTGGATAACATTTAAAGCATAAGCCGCTCGTCCAGCTGCGACTAGCATAAGGCGCGGGGGCTAAGTGGACGTTCTTTGTTCACTTTGCCCCCGTGACTTATGACTCGAGCAGCTAGCGCCTGGAGCTGGATAACATTTAAAGCATAAGCCGCTCGTCCAGCTGCGACTAGCATAAGGCGCGGGGGCTAAGTGGACGTTCTTTGTTCACTTTGCCCACGTGACTTATGACTCGAGCAGCTAGCGCCTGGAGCTGGATAACATTAAAAGCGTAAGGCGGTGTTTAGCTCCGACAGACGTAAGACGATCCACCAAGCAGGCGATTTTTGCCTGAATGGTGGAGCGGCTTACGATCCGAGGAGCTGCCGCCTGAAGCTGGATAACATTAAAAGCATAAGGCGCTCGTCCAGCTGCGACTAGCATAAGGCGCGGGGGCTAAGCGGACGTTCTTTGTTCACTTTGCCCACGTGACTTATGACTCGAGCAGCTAGCGCCTGAAGCTGGTTATCAGCTTGTCTGCCATAAAAGCGTTTTTAGTTTCTATATACGTAAAAATGCCTTGGATGTGCGCACCCAAAGCCTCTTACTGTATGAATTGATCTAATTCATGATAATCCGGATTTCGTTCAAGTGATTCCTGACAATCCTCACAAATCGTTTGAATTTCTACATGCCCGTCCTTTGTATAGGATACCATGTTTTGTCGTTCTTCGTTGGATAGCAAGTGGATGCCCAGCCTCTCTGTATTGACAGAATGAGTATCAATCTTACCTACTGAGTTCCCACAATGACGGCACTGATAATGAATAGCCATTTGTGAACAGCTCCCTTCATGCAACTTGATAACTTAGTATAAGCCACATAAGAAGGAGTTATTCATTCAACTGCCATTAAATTCATTCATCACCTCGATAAATGGTTTTTCAAGCCATTTTTCACAGGCATCTGCGCTTTTTTTCACTACATCCTGCATATCGGTCCATTCCTCAGCGGAAAAACGGCTTAATACATAATCCGGCACCTTCATGCCTTGGGGCGGCCGGCTGATGCCAATGCGAATTCGGTTGAAGTTTTTCGTGCCTGTATGAGCAATCGTGCTTTTGATTCCATTATGGCCTCCAGCACTTCCTTTCTGGCGTAAACGCAAAGCGCCCAACGGAAGATCCAAATCGTCATAAATAACTACCAGGTCTTCGATCGAAATATCGTAGTAGTCCATTAGAGGACGTATACTTTCCCCGGAAAGATTCATGTATGTTAGAGGTTTTAATAAAATTACTTTTTCACCATTACGATGTACTGTACTAAAGGCGCCTTTAAATTTACTCTGCAGAAGAGGGGCATTCCAGCGGGAGGCAAGTTCATCAATTACTTCGAAGCCAATATTATGTTTTGTTTTTTCATAAGTTTTTCCTGGATTTCCTAAACCAACAATCAGTTTCATTTCTATTACTCCTCATTATTTCAATCAGGGGCACAGAACCCCTCTACTACATCATAAACCATTTTGGGCGTAACCTCCAAAAAGGTTACGCCCAAAATACCTATTATTCGACTGCCTGGCCTTCTTGTTGTTCATCAGCCTGCTCTTCTGATTCCGTTTCTTCATCAGACTCTTCAGGCTCTTCTTCTACACGAGGAGCTAAAACAGATGCAATCGCTTCGTCGTCTTCGTGGTTAATTGTTACTTTATACGAGTCACGAATGTCACCGACTGAAATAGCATCTCCAATTTCAAGATTGCTTATATCTACTTCAATGGATTCAGGAATATCTTTTGGTTTTGCCGTAATAGACAATTCGTGAAGGGTTGTTTGAACAACTCCGCCTTCTTTAGTGCCAGCCGCTTCACCCGTAAGATTTACTGTTACATCCACATCAAGCTCTGAAGACATGTTAACTGCAAGGAAGTCAGCATGAATAATTTCATCTTTCAAGAAGTCTGACTGATAATCACTGAGGACTACATTTTGCTTCTTACCTTCAATTTCCAATTCGATAATGCCGTTACGGCCTACTTCGCGGATTGTTTTGACTAGATCAATTTCATCTACAGAAATTGAAGTGTTTTCAACTTTATATCCGTATACAACGGCAGGAAGTTTACCCGCAGTACGTAATTCGGTTAGATCTGATTTTTTAAATCCATCACGTTTTGTTGCTTTAAGAACTGAACTCATAATTAATCACCTTCCAAAGTTAATTTAGAATTTTATATGTTATAAATACAATTTACCCCTGCAACTTAAGCCTTAAACCTAAAACCTTATAAAGAACCAAAGACTTTTATAAGAAATTCGACAATAACCGATTAATTGTGGTGATTTATGTTATATAATCCGACTATAAACTGCCATTAAATTCAAAAAACCGACTTCATGAAAGAAGTCGGTTTTTTCGTTTTGGGAAGAACGTCTTATGTTTTACCTTATCCTGCTTAAGCACCCAATGAGGCATAACCCCTGCAATGGATGCAATACCAGGAAATGAGACATTAGATTTATTAATCAAATAACATACTTACAGATTGCTGTTCATACACTCGGATGATGGCTTCAGCTAAAAGACTTGCCACTGACAATTCAACTATTTTACCGCCCTTTTTCTCTTCACTCAAGGCGATGGAGTTTGTCACTACAAGCTCTTTTATCGGAGAATTATTAATCCGTTCCATCGCAGGACCTGAAAGCACCGGATGAGTGCAGCTCGCATACACTTCTCTGGCTCCACTTTCCATCAGTGCATTGGCAGCAAGAGTGATGGTTCCGGCTGTATCGATGATGTCATCAATTAGAATAGCCGTTTTACCTTCTACACTTCCAACAATATTCATTATTTCTGCAACGTTTGGTTTTGGACGACGTTTATCAATTATCGCAATAGGTGCTTTTAAGCGTTCAGCCAATTTACGGGTACGTGTAACGCCACCATGGTCTGGAGAAACAATGACAATTTCTTCAGGATTGAAGTTCTTTTGGATAAAGTATTCTGCAATAATCGGAACTCCGCGAAGATGGTCAATCAGGATATCAAAAAACCCTTGAATTTGAGGTGCATGCAAATCTAATGTGATGACACGTGTTGCACCCGCTGTTTCCAGAAGGTTAGCTATAAGCTTCGCTGTGATCGGCTCACGCGCACGGGCTTTGCGATCTTGACGTGCGTATCCGTAGTAAGGCATCACAATATTAATGGTTTTTGCCGAAGCACGTTTTAATGCATCAACCATGATTAAAAGCTCCATAAGATTTTCGTTTACCGGAGTTGAAGTTGATTGAACAACAAAAACGTCACAACCACGAATACTTTCTTCAATATTTATCTGGATTTCTCCGTCGCTAAAGCTTGTTACTGAGCATTTACCTAACTTTGTTCCTACTGCAGCTGCTATATCCTTGGCTAACTCGTGATTTGAGTTGAGGGAAAAGATTTTCAATTTCGAATTGGCATATTCTCTTGACATGATGGCCTCCAATTGGTTTTTATTTATTAAGCTTACTTGCGTAGCCTTCTTTATTCTCCTGGCGTGCTCTTGCAATTGACAAAGCCTCGCCTGGTACATTTTTTGTAATTGTTGAACCCGCAGCTACATAAGCGCCTTTTCCGACAGTTACAGGAGCCACAAGGTTAGAATTACAGCCAATAAAAACATTATCCTCAATTGTCGTCAGGTGCTTATTTTTGCCATCATAATTAACTGTGATAGAACCACACCCAATATTTACATTCGCTCCTACTTCAGCATCCCCGATATAGCTCAAATGAGAAGCCTTGCTTCCTTTTCCAAAATTGGCTTTTTTGATTTCTACAAAATTTCCAATTTTCACTTCATCTGCAATAGCAGATTGAGGACGAATATGAGCAAATGGTCCAATATTAACATCAGAACCTACATCGCTGTCATGGACAACCGATTGTTTAACCGTTGTGCGATCAACAATTTTACTGTCTTTAACTTCACTATTTGGTCCAATGATGCAATCTTCACCAATCGTTGTTTTGCCTAAAATAACAGTGCCCGGATAGATGACAGTATCCCGGCCAATAACAGCTTCACTGCTGATATAGGTATTTTCCGGATCGATCAATGATACTCCATTGCGCATATGCTGTTCATTGATTCGTGCTTTCATTAATCTTTCAGCCTGCGATAAAGCGACCCGGTCGTTGACACCAAGTGTTTCACTTCCAAGCGGCGTTTGGAAAGCACCGATTGTTTCACCTTCCGATTGGAGGATTTCAATAACGTCAGGCAAATAGTACTCACCTTGTACATTATCATTATTTACTTTATCAAGCGCTTCAAAAAGCGCACGATTATCAAAACAATATGTTCCTGTGTTAACTTCCTGAACAGCCAGCTCTTCATCATTAGCATCCTTGTGCTCAACAATGCGCTTTACTAGCCCTGCTTCGTCACGAATGATTCGGCCATATCCAGCCGGGTTTTCCTGGTGAGCTGTTAAAATTGTCGCCTTCGCCTGTTGCTCCTCATGATGCTGAATAAGAGAAGACATGGTTTCAGCAGTAATCAACGGCGTGTCTCCGCAAACGACTAATGTGATTCCATCTTTATTTTGTAAACGATCTTTTGCCTGCATGACAGCATGTGCAGTTCCCAATTGCTCTGCCTGCAAAACAAACTCTGAACGTTCGCCAAGCTGCGCTTGAACGAGTTCAGCACCATGACCAACAACGGTTACAACCTCACTCATGTTTACATGTTTAACTTGTTCCAGTACATGTTCTACCATCGGCTTACCACATACAGGATGTAATACTTTATATAACTTAGACTTCATGCGTGTTCCTTGACCCGCTGCTAAAATTATGGCGTATCGATTCGACATTGTCTGTCCTCCAGTCAACATTTTTCCACTTCGAATATATATTAAAAATCCTTTCATTTCAAGGAATCTCGTGATTTCAGAACAATCTGTCATTCAATTGTCATGTTTTTGCTTTTTTATTGGAGGGGCAGTATGTTGATAGAGGAGGCTTTGCAGAGGCATCTCCTTCCATTAACGACTCATTGGAACAGAAAAAAACCCAGCATTTATTTTGCCAGGTTTCCCGTTTATTTTTATTGATCAATCAAGCGCCGGCTTCCTCCAGCTGTCCTACTTCTTGTGCCTCTCCAACCCGCTCATATTCCTCAAGCACGATTGCCTGAATCATTTCCCTGGTACTGGAATTTATTGGGTGGGCAATATCACGAAATTCTCCATCTGGCGTCCGCTTGCTTGGCATCGCGACAAACAATCCATTATTGCCATCAATTACACGAATGTCATGGACAACAAATTCATTGTCCAAGGTTATGGAAGCGATCGCTCTCATTCGGCCATCGGTGCTTACGCGACGCAGTCTCACATCAGTAACTTCCATCTAGTTCCACCACCTTTCACACTAAAAATTGCTTCACTTACCAATTCGGCGTCCAGATGGTATTTTCCTACTTAAAAAAGAAAATAGTAGAAATTATTTTATTATTCAGATAAATAATATCACGAATACCTATTACATTTGGATAAAAAAGGGGCTTTATTAAACAACAGAGCAAACAGAACATAAAAAAAAGAAAAACCCTTGGAAAAGGATTTTTCTTTAAATAATTATTTAACCAGTGCGATTACTTCAATTTCAATGCCGACATTTTTAGGTAATTTTGATACCTCAACACATGAACGTGCAGGACGATGGTCGCCAAAGTAACTGCCGTATATTTCATTAACCTCGTCAAAATTAGCTAAATCGCTTAAGAATACCGTCACCTTAACAACAGAAGTAAGGGAGGCACCCGCTTCTTCAAGAACTGCCTGTAGATTTTTAAATACCTGATGGGTCTGATCCTGAATTGGACCTTCTACTAACACACCTTCTGAAGTCAAAGGAATTTGACCTGAGCTGTAAAATAAATTATTAACTACAACCCCTTGAGAGTATGGGCCGATTGCAGCTGGAGCCTGACTTGTTTGAACAAATTTCATTTCAAATTCCTCCTACACAATTTACTTTGGATCACCTAAAAACGTTTGAACCTGATCAAAATAATTTCCTGTTTTTACGCGGATCATCTTACCCTTTTCATCTACTCCGGTCAGGTTTAGGAGGGAAGTGTAATTCTCAATTAAACGTTCTTCTCCATACTCTGATTCAATAAAAATTCCTACACCAGCTACTGTAGCTGAAAATTCCTCCAACAGGTTCTTCATTCCTGCAGCCGTTCCGCCAGCCCGCATAAAGTCATCCACAATAAGCACCCTCGAGCCTTGTGCTAAACTGCGTTTGGATAACAGCATGGTTTGAATCCTCTTGGATGAACCGGAAACGTAATTAATGCTTACTGTAGAGCCTTCTGTCACTTTACTATCACGGCGGACAACGACTACCGGGACACCTAAATATCTCGCCACTGCATGGGCAATGCCAATACCTTTGGTGGCTACGGTCATAATGACATCAATATCCTGGTCTGCAAATGCCGCTGCAAAAAGTTTGCCGACATGATTCATTAGATGAATATCCCCCAGAATATCTGTCATATATAGATATCCGCCTGGCAGTAAGCGATCCGAGTGAGAAACATGAGTACGCAACGATTCAATTAGCTCCTCAGCCTGCTGGCGTTTAATCCCAGGGATATATTTCACACCGCCAGCAGCGCCAGGAACAGTTTGAAGCGTTCCAACTCCCCGAGCTTCAAACGTTTCCTTTACAATAACTAAATCTTCACTTATTGATGATTTAGCTGATTGAAATCGTTCAGCAAAAAAAGTTAGTGACACCAATTCTCTGGGATGTTCCATTAAATAATGAGTCATATCGATAAGCCGTTCACTGCGTTTGACCTTCATTGCCGTTTTATACCTCCCAAAACCCGAATAATGTAAAGTTACTATATCATTAATATACGGATTTAATCAAGGGCATTCCGGTCTCCGAGCATACGTACAGCGAATACCTGATCACAGAAGCCGCGAAGGCCATTATAGACCCGCTGCACTTTTGATTCATACTCGACAAGTCCAAACACAGTCGGGCCGCTTCCGCTCATCAGAACAGCATCCGCACCAAACCGTTCCATCTGTTGTTTTATATGCGCCACCTCAGGATGCATCCTCAATGTTACTGTTTCAAGCGCATTTCCTAAATGATTACACATCCCTTTATAGTCCTGGGAACGAATCGCTTCGACCATAGCTTCTGTATTTGGATGGGTAATCCGGTCGACTTTCAAACTTCGATAAACATCTGCTGTTGAAACGCCGATTGATGGCTTTGCCAGAATCACCCAGCAGTTTGGCGGAGCCGGGAGCTCCTGAATGACCTCTCCTCTTCCCGTAGCAAGGGCCGTTCCGCCATAAATGCAAAATGATACATCCGAGCCAATTTCTGCGCCAAGTTCAGCAAGTTCATCAACCGGTATATTCAGATTCCAGAGCTTGTTCAGCCCGCGTAAGGTAGCAGCCGCATCGCTGCTTCCGCCAGCTAACCCTGCTGCCACTGGAATTTGTTTTTGAATCGTAATTGCTACACCCTGCTTGACCTTATAGCGGCGCTTCAAAAGATCTGCCGCTTTATACGCCAAGTTGCGATGATCTCCCGGAACAAACCGATCAAGAGACAGAATATGGATGGATCCACTATCCACAAGCTCAAGCTCAATTCGATCAGCTAAATCAACTGTAGTCATTACCATTTCAACCTCATGAAAACCATCAGGCCTCTTACTAAGCACATCCAAAGACAAATTAATCTTCGCAGGCGCCTTCACCATCATCTTCAACCTACTCACCTCAATCATCAAACAATTCTAATGAAGCTATTGTAGCATAAATGACGAAAAGTGAAAGCAGGCGTTTAGCTCCGACAGACGTAAGACGATCCACCAAGCAGGCGCTTTTTGCCTGCATGGGGGAGCGGCTTACGATCCGAGGAGCTGCCTGCTGCAACTGGATCACAAAAAGTGAAAGCGGGCGTAGCTCTGACATAAAGAAAACCAACAGAGAAAACCTCTGTTGGTTGATTGGCTGGTACCACTATTTACATTTGATGAATCTACACACACCCCTGGCAGAAGTTAACGGTAGGCTTCTACGCCAGTATTACCGCAGTCACTGTCTTTTCGCTAACTGAGTCTCAGCCATTTCGATGGCTCGTTTCACCATATTACCGGCGTCTCGTGATTTAATTCCGCCCCAGCCTTCTTGCTGAACCGTGTCATAAAAACCGAGCTCTCTGGCGATTTCTTCTTTGAGTTGATCAGACATCATGCTTCTTCTTCTACTCATGTCAGTTGTCCCCCTCCGTCGGTACCGCCATCTTTACTATGTACAAAACCGCCCAGCATATTCGCTGCGCGGCAAAAATAAAAAAGCAGTAAACAACAGTCCACTGCTAGCTTACGGTAATGGCTTCCGAACCTTCATCCATGAAGGTTAGTTCCACTGATTCAGTTAATACATCGGTGTAGCTATACGATACCCGCTCAAAAGCGTGCTCATCTTGATCCAATTCCACGATAAAAATGGAAGGATACGTTTCAGTGAGAACTCCTGAACGCTCGATTGTCTTGCGTCTTCCACCATTGGCTTTTAACATTAGACGTTTTCCAAGATTTAAATCAAGTGCCTTTTTAATGTCGGCTAAAGTTTTTGGCATTCCGCTTCCACCTCACTGCTATTAGTGTAACACATTAGTGCTGCGAGGTCAAACAAAATAATCATTTTATCAATATTTCATTAACTATGTCAATGTTTTTTATTTTGCAAAATGCGCAGTTTTTCGCATATGCACTCACTATTATAAATTATTCGGCATACATTTCAGCTTTGTACGGGGTACCAGTACGCAGTACCCCCTTGGTCTCGACCCCGCCAATTCCATTTTCATCAGCTAATGTATGACGCAGAATATCTTCTACCAAAACTGATTCTTTAAAAGATGTGTAACTTACTTTCCCCACTGTATAGACAGGATCCAGCGCATGAATGTTTACCCGCATAGGTGAACTTGCAAAGTTTGCTCCAGCATGGATAAGAGATTCAAAATGCGATTGGCAGGCGCCCGCAAAAATGACCAGCTGATCTAAACTCGGCATTTTTTTTCGCGCTTCCTGCACTGCTTTAACAAATGAGGCAGAGTTGCGGTATGACTTCACATCATTTTTTTTCCCGCGTGAAGGGAGGTAGGCATCATGCCCTGTTAAAACCAGGATGTGGGGTTGAAATCGATCGATTAATGACGAAATTTTTTCTGGCATTTCAGACTCCTGACAATGGATCCCTACAACCGGCACACTCAATGAAGTATACGCATCAATGCATTTTTTTAAATAATTTGGGTCTCCATCCATATGGAGAACCCGCCCAGGTAAATGAAAAGACAAACCAGAGGAAGAATTATTTTTACGCTGATCCTTTTGAGCATCGTTTGAAAAGGAATGAAAAGATTCCTCCTCCTGGTTTCTCCATTCTTCTTCAATTCGTTCTATTTCTTTGTCAGACATAAGCATAAGGTCTTTAACTGGTGCATCTGCCACTAAACGGATATCTGATCCAAATAAAATAGCAATTTCTTCTCCATCTTTTTCCACCACATTCACCACACGAAATAACACATCACAGCCGTATGATTTTCGTCCAACTAATTGGTCAACCCACTCCATCCCATGGCCTCCTGTCATCTGACCTCTCTTTACTGTATGCTCAAGCCTAGTCCATGGTGTTAGAAAATCACAAAAAACCTGAATGCAGCATGGCATTCAGGAAAAGTAAGTTTATTTCGCTTAAACCTTTCGTGTGAAAAAGGGGGAATTTTGGTTAATTTTTAAAATGAGGATACAAAGCATCTGAAAGAGCTCCAAATTCCGGAATCGACAAGCTTTCTCCGCGTCTGGCCGGCTCAATACCTGCTGATTCCAGTGCTGACAAAATTTGTTCCTTTTTCGCTTTCCCCTCTGGTAATTGACTTGTTAAATTGTTGAGAATCGTTTTTCTCCTCTGTGCAAATGATGAACGTGTAACAGTAAAGAAGAAGTTTTCATCTATTACCTCTACTGCAGGCTTCTCACGCTTTACTAATTTTATGACGGCAGAATCCACATTTGGCTGAGGCATAAAAACAGTTTTAGGTACAATCATCACAGTAGAAGCTTCTGTATAGTACTGTATGGCGATGGAAAGAGAACCGTAGCTTTTCGACCCTGGCCGGGCGGCAATTCGTTCAGCCACTTCTTTTTGCAGCATAACAACCAACCCTTTAATTGGCAGGTTTTCGGTTAAAAGTTTCAATATAATAGGGGTTGTTACGTAATAAGGAAGATTCGCCACCACCATTACATCGTCTGTCCCCTCAAATTCCTCTTTCATGACAGCTTCAACATCCGCCTTTAAAATATCTGAATGAAGAATCTTTACATTGTCGTAGGGAGACAGGGTATCCTCAAGAATTGGCAATAATCGCTGGTCAATTTCAAAGGAAACCACTTTTTTGGATGCGCGGGCAAGATGTTCGGTCAAAGCGCCGATGCCCGGTCCAACCTCAATGGCCCCATGGTCTTTTGTTAAACCTGCATGTTCAACAATATTTTCAAGGATATTAGGGTCAATCAAAAAGTTTTGTCCCAGGCTTTTTTTAAAGGAGAAACCGTATTTCTTCATTATTTCTTTTGTACGTATTGGTGTTGCAATATCTTTAGACATCTTGTTCCTCCTGTAGTATACGTGACATTTCACGGATGAACTCATCTTGTGAGATTTGAAACATCAGCAAGCGGTTATATAGCTGCTTTCCATTAGCATATCCAATATTTAACCGGATACCTAATGCTTCCCGTCTGCTTTTTGCTTTTGGTCCGCCTACCAGCCCCGCTTCAATCAGATCCTGCTTTGATATTTGCTCAAGGGGGGCTTCAGCCATCGTATGGGCGTGTTTTAAGGCTTCTCTGATGATGCCGGGCGAGGCATGCTCCACTCCAAGCCCGCGGCCTTTTTTGCGCAAAGCATCTTGCCGGTCTATGAAAGCATGCTTACAGCCAGGCACGTAATCCTGCACAATCTGCCGTATTCTCTGCCCGGGATAATCAGGATCTGTTAAAATAATAACCCCGCGTTTTAGCTGGGCGTGCTGGATGCTTTCCAGAACGCTGTCAGGCACAGCGGAACCATTTGTTTCGATCGTATCAGCATCCACTGCCCGTTTCACTGCAGTCGTGTCATCTCTTCCTTCTACAACAATAATTTCTTTAATCTTCATTCTTTCCTCCAGCCTATTCATGTTTCTTCTATTATTAAAAGTGATCATTTCATCATTATTTTTATGGATATCTTCTTAGTATAAAACAAATCGCTGAAAAACACACAAAAAACAGGGAGATTGCTCACCCTGTTTCAGAGAATATAAATTATAGTATCGGTTCATTTACTGAAGAATTTTGATTTTCACTTGTCTGTTTCCCCATTGGAGAGCTTCTTCCTGAGAAGAAACAAAGACATCTATTTTATTCCCTTTTATTGCTCCCCCTGTATCGCCGGCAACAGCATATCCATATCCTTCTACATGCACTTTAGTGCCAAGCGGAATAACAGACGGATCCACGGCAATTACTTTTAAATCAGGATTGGCCTTTAAATTTATTCCTGTAGCAGTTATTCCTGAACAGCCATTGCAGGAAGCTGTATAAGCAGTGGAGGATACATACATCTCTTTCCCTTCACTCGATGATGCATCAGCCTTACTTGCAGCAGCGGTTTTAGCAGCAGTTGTTTGAGCAGGTTTTGCAGACGTTTTTGTTGCTTTGACAGTGTTGCTTGATGGAGCAGCTTCTGCCTTTTTATCTGGCTGTGCTCCGCGTGAAACATCTGCAACTAATACTTTCGTTCCAACTGAAACAATTTGATTTACACTTTCTCTAACCACTTTTTCTTTTTTAAGCTTACGTGACTTTTCTTTTCCATTTTCCTTCACGACTTCGTACGTTTTTTCCACAAGGCCTTTTTTGCCCTTTTGAACAACTTCTTCTGTTCCCGACGCAAGATCCTCATCTTTTTTTGTTTCAATCGCGAAGTCCTGTGGCTCTTCCAGCACATCGGTGACTTTTTCAACTCGGACAATCTTTACCTTAGCTCCTTCTGTTAATACAGTATCCTCAGATGGAGTAATGCGATCGTCTTTATTCAGCTTAATATCCTGCTGCTTTAAAAAGTCAGCGACAGTGATCGAAGTGGACCACTCCTTATGTTTTTTAGTGCCGTCAACAAACGTCCAGGCAAAAGCCTCTTCAAGCGTAATTTTCATCGATTCTTTTATTTCTGCATCCAAATCATGCGAAAGCTCATCAAGCTCCCCAACATCGATTTTTTCTTTACGTAAAAACTCTCCAACATTATCTGCTGTAGTAAATAATTGACGGGTTTCACCGCCAGCGTTAAATGATACCTGTTTTGCCGGTTTCCATCGGATTTTCATATCATGATAGACATCGGAATTTCCTTCTGGATATAAATAGTCCTGATCCTGCAGATCAATCTCTAATTCTGCAAAAATATCTTCTACGGTAGAGGCGTTTGTGCGTACCAATTGCTCTTCACCATTCAAAGACAGGGCAACAGTTTTTTTCATTCCTTCCTGGAATAAAAAACTGATGACTAGAACAAATACCGCAATGCTCACCAAACTGTAGACCCAATTTTTTTTGTTTGACTTTGGAAACAGGTTTTTCATGTTATTCGATTGCATGAAAAACTCCCCCTTTACCCGAGTGATCCAAAGACTTTTTAATGCCCTGTCACTCTCTTAATCTTCGTTTTTTCACTGTGCAGTGAACTATGTCCCATTATGCACAGCTAGATATAACGTGAAAAGAGTTTTTATTCGACAAGGCATAAAAGTGAAATGGTGAATTTTTAGGCATTATGTCGCACAAACGATCACAATACGCAGAAGAAAAACCAATCCTGTCTTCGTTTCACTGCTTTTTATATTTTAAATATCTTTTTAGCATTTTTTGTCGTTTGATTTCCTACTTCTTCAACAGTAATTCCTTTTAATTCAGCAATCTGTTCCGCGACCAATTTAACATAAGACGGCTCATTTCGTTTCCCGCGATACGGATGTGGCGCCAGGAAAGGAGCATCTGTTTCAATCAGCAAATGTTCCAAAGGGATTTCTGCTGCTACTTCCTTCGGTTTTTTCGCATTTTTAAATGTTACAGGTCCGCCCAAAGAAATCATAAAGTTCATGTCGATGCACTCTTTAGCTATCTCAACGCTGCCTCCGTAACAATGCATAATGCCGCCGACATCTGAAGCATTCTCTTCCCGTAAAATATCAACAACATCCTGGGTAGCATCACGATTATGTATCACAATTGGCAGGTCAACCCGTTTAGCTAATTGAATCTGCTTTTTGAATACTTCTTTCTGCACCGCTTTCGGTGATTTATCCCAGTAATAATCCAGCCCCGTCTCGCCAATTGCTACTACCTTAGGGTGGCTTGCAAGCTCTTCAATCCAGGACAAATCCTCATCTGTCATATCAATGGCATCTACCGGGTGCCAGCCGACCGAAGCGTAGATAAATTCATAGGTCTCTGCCAGCTCCATCGCCTTCTTAATTGTCGGCCGATCAAAACCAACAACAGTCATCCACTCGATACCATTTTCTTTTGCCCGGTTGATCACTTCAACAACATCATCCTCAAACTGATCGGCATTCAAATGTACATGTGTGTCAAATAACATAAATAGTCGCTCCTTTAGCAGCAAATTTAGTTTAGTAGAAAACTTCATGACTTACATCACAGTTATGTAACAATCTCATAACAAATCAGTCACAATATTAATGTGAATGATTCACAATGTTAATCATATGACAAAATATTTACGTTTCAACTTTGAGTAAAAATAGATTTAATATAGTAATCAAACGGTTTAAACGCCTTTATAACAGCTTATAAAATAAATATTCGCTTAAAAATGTTATTCTGCTATAAATAAATTAAAATGAAGCTTTCATAAGTCGACAGTACCACTTTTACGTAAAAATAGTGTTGTTTTATAGGTGTAAAATCATACATTCTATTCAGATTACGAAATTATTACAAAGATGTAACATTAAATTCGCACCTCTAAAAATGAAATGAAGGAACTTGACGTAATGCCAAGTTCCTTCGTTTTTACATTAAGTTTTATTTTACTCTGGCTCCGTTTTGCAGTGATTCAGCTACTTGTGCCAGTGCTAGGACACCATCTTTTTCTCCCGCCAAAATCATTCCTTGAGAAAGTTCCCCTCTTAATTTCACCGGTTTCAAGTTTGTTACGCAGATCACTTTTTTCCCAATAAGATCTTTAGGCTGATAAAATTTTGCGATTCCAGAGACAACCTGGCGCTTTTCAAACCCTAAATCTAATTGCAGTTTTAACAGTTTATCTGTTTTTTTAACCGGCTCTGCGTCTGTTACAGTGGCAACACGCAAATCTACCTTCATGAAATCATCTATTGCGATTTCTTCTTCTAATTCAATTATTTCTTCCTTTGGCTCTTCTGATTGAGCTGGACCGGTCATTTTTCCTTGAATATAAGCAACCTCATCCTCAACTTCCAGTCGTGGAAAGATTGGTTCCCCCTTGGCGACTACCTTAACACCAGCTGGAATGGCTCCAAATTGATCTAAGCTTTCCCACGACAAGTATTTCTCATCATGCAGCTGCAGCTGTTGTAAAATAAACGCTGGAGTCTGAGTCAGGAAAGGCTGGAGCAAAACAGCAATCCGGCGAAGCGTTTCTGCAAGATGGTTCATAACATTTCCAAGCTCATCTTTTTTGCTTTCGTCCTTAGCCAGTATCCAGGGCTGAGTTTCATCAATGTATTTATTTGTGCGGCTAATCAGCTGCCAGATTGTAGACAGGGCAACTGAGAACTCCATTTTTTCCATTGAATCCTGGTAGTTCTCCACTGTCGACTCGTTTAAAGCGAGCAGCTGTCGGTCGAACTGGCCGTTTGATTCTTTGTACACAGGAATTTCACCATCAAAATATTTGTTAATCATAGCTACTGTCCGATTTAGCAAGTTGCCCAAATCATTTGCGAGATCAAAATTAATGCGTTCTACAAATCCTTCAGGTGTAAAGATGCCATCTGAACCAAACGGAACTTCACGAAGCAGATAATAGCGAAGGGCATCCAGTCCGTAACGGTCAATTAACGTTACAGGGTCTACCACATTCCCTTTGGATTTCGACATTTTTCCATCCTTCATTAGCAGCCAGCCGTGTGCAAATACCTTCTTTGGCAAAGGAAGGTCAAGGGCCATCAACATAATCGGCCAATAAATTGTATGGAAGCGAACAATTTCTTTACTCATTAAATGTACATTTGCCGGCCAAAACTGCTTAAAGCGCTCTTCATTTTCCGAGCCATATCCTAACGCAGTAATATAGTTAGATAAAGCATCAATCCATACATAGACTACATGCTTCGGATCTCCAGGCACTTTCACGCCCCAGTCAAAGGTAGTGCGCGATACCGCCAGATCTTCAAGACCGGGTTTAATAAAATTGTTAATCATTTCATTTTTTCGTGACTCTGGCTGAATGAATTCAGGATTTTGCTCGTAATATTTCATTAACCGGTCTGCGTATTTACTCATACGGAAGAAATAGGATTCTTCACGCACTTTTTGAACAGGATGGCCGCTGTCGGGACTCTTGCCGCCTAAGACATTTCCATCAGCATCCAGCTCTTTGTCTTCGAGTTGTGTCTCTGTATAAAAAGTTTCATCAGGGATTGAATACCAGCCTTCATATTCCCCTAAATAAATATCACCTTGGTCTACTAACTTTTTAAAGATTTTTTCGACAACGTCCTTATGACGCTTTTCGGTTGTGCGAATAAAATCATCATATGAGATCTCCATTGTCTTCCAAAGATCTTGAATTCCCTCTACAATTTCATCTACATATTGCTGTGGAGAAACCCCTTTTTCATTTGCTTTCTCCTGGATTTTCTGGCCATGCTCGTCCGTTCCAGTCAGATACATGACATCAAATCCACGCAAACGTTTGTACCGGGCCATCGCATCGCCTGCCACTGTTGTATAGGCATGGCCAATATGTAACTTGCCACTCGGGTAATAAATTGGAGTCGTAATATAAAACGTTTTTTTAGACTGACTCACCGAAAATCCTCCTCACATCACTTCGCATTTACAGTCAGAAAACCACTTCTGACACGCATTCATATGCTAAAAAATATACCCGAAAAACAACACTAATGCAACCAATGAAAGCGGAAGGCGCTCGTCCAGCCCCGACAAGCATAAGACGCGCTGTCCCAGTGGACGCCCTATGTCCACTTGGTCAGCGTGGCTTATGACCTCGAGGGGCTAGCGCCTGGAGCTGGATAAATGAAAGCGGAAGCGGGCGTTGAGCTCCGACAGACGTAAGGCGCACTGCACAGAAAGGCGCTTTTTGCCTTTTGGGCAGTGTGACTTACGATCCGAGGAGCTGCCCGCTGCAGCTGGACAAATTGAAAGCGGAAGCGGGCGTTGAGGGGCGACAAGCACAAGACGAAAGCGGACAGAAGGCGCCCTTTGCCTTCCGTCTGTTTTTGGCTTGTGACCTCGAGCCCCTGCCCGCTGCAGCTGGACAAATTGAAAGCGGAAGGCGCTCGTCCAGCCCCGACAAGCATAAGACGCGCTGTCCCAGTGGACGCCCTATGTCCACTTGGTCAGCGTGGCTTATGACCTCGAGGGGCTAGCGCCTGCAGCTGGACAATAGAAAAGCGGAAGCGGGCGTTAAGCTCCGACAGACGTAAGACGCACTGCACTGAAAGGCGCTTTTTGCCTTTTGGGGAGGAGAAAACCGAATGTGCAGAAATATAACTATAGTACAAATTAAGCCCAGCTCTATATTTTTTACAAATCCATACTATATAACTACTTTTCCAAACCTGTATATACGTGTATGGATTGTAGTAATATCCACGATGTACCAATTTGTCGAACTCAGTGAAGATAAATGAGTAATTTGTCGAACAGGACAATAGTTTGAATTAAAACTATTTCATTTACACTTACATATATTTCATGATATAGTGAATTATGTAGAAGTAAATAATTGTTAATCGAATTTAAAGCTTGCAATGACAAGGATTTTCAATACTGAAATATTTATAAGAACTACTTTAATTTATTTATTGACGTATATGGGAAACGTTGGTATGATGTTAGCACAGAGAGAAATTTGTCGAATATTGACGAAAAAGGGAAGATTATAATAAACCACTTGAGAGGGGATATTTAATATGAAATCAACAGGAATCGTTCGTAAGGTAGATGAATTAGGTCGTGTGGTAATTCCAATCGAGCTTCGCCGTACATTGGGAATTGCAGAGAAAGACGCTTTGGAAATCTATGTAGATGATGAAAAAATCATCCTAAAAAAATATAAACCTAGCATGACTTGTCAAATCACTGGTGAGGTATCTGATGATAACCTTAAACTTGCTGGTGGAAAACTAGTTCTTAGCCGTGAAGGTGCAGAATTACTTATTAAAGAAATTCAAAACAATCTTCAAGACGCATAAGAATCTGCTATTATTCATACCAACAATATAAGCCTGTTTGAGTTAATACTCAAACAGGCTTCTTTTTATCTTCAGCGAAGGCTATTCCACATGATAGGATTGATAAATATCCCGCTTTGCTACACCGCGGTCTTTTGCTGCTTCTTTGATCGCTTCCTTCGATGAAAACTCCCGTTGATTAATATAATGATTTACATGCTCGACAACTGTTAATGTCTCCCACCAGCTGTTCTCGCTGGCATCTTTTTGCCAAACCTCTTTTGCTGCACCCTCTATTATTAGACAGAATTCTCCACGGAGTTCTGTCGCCTCTGCCCATTCTAATCCCTCTTCTACTGTGCCGCGAACAAATTCTTCAAACTTCTTTGTTAGTTCTCTCGATATAACAATACGTCTGTTTGCTCCAAGGGCAGTCACCATTTCTTTTAGTGTCTCTTTTAAACGGTGAGGGGATTCGTACAAAATAAATGTGGCTGGCATCGTTGATAAAAAAGCAAGCTCTTCTCTTTTTTCTTTTTTTCCTCGAGATAAAAAACCATAGTAATAAAATGGCTGCGGCACCAGGCCTGAGGCGATAAGTGAAGTGAGAGCAGCGTTTGCGCCAGGTAAAGGAACAACATTTATACTTTCCTTCAGGGCTTCTTGCACTAATTCATATCCCGGGTCAGAAATGCAGGGCATTCCCGCATCACTTACCAATGCCACTTGTTCCCCGCTAAGAAGCCTATCAATTAGTTTTTTTCCGCTCGTTTCCTTATTATGTTCATGGTAGCTGACCACATGGGTTGTTATTTCAAAATAATTACATAGCTTCTTTGTATTGCGAGTATCCTCGGCAGCGATTATATCAGCATCTTTTAAAAGACGAATCGCCCTGAATGTCATATCCTCTAAATTACCAATTGGGGTCGGCACTAAGTACAACCGTCCTTCCTGTACATCTTTAAAGCTTTGCTGTGTTTGAATCATGGAGGCTCCCCTTTTCAAGAAGATAGTTTTCTTTTTTTGTTCTGGAAAATTGCTTAAACGCATATTCAGCCTGCATAGCGGCCCGTTTTGTTTCAAACAGCTCTGAATGGAGAAGTGATGCCGGCAGCCGGGTGCGTGTATATTTTGAGGCTTTTCCTTCATTATGCTGGAGCAAACGCCTTGAAAGATCAATGGTATATCCTGCGTAATAGGATCCGTCTGCACAAAGCAGTACATAAAAATAGTGTTTATGCGCGGTCTCCATATAAGATCTCCTTTAACTCTTTTGTATATTCGCCATTTTCTTCATAGACATAAAGGGGCGGCAGAATTTTCACATCTGCTTTTCCATGCTTAATTCCTTCTATTAATATAGTGTTTGCTTCCTTGCCCATTTTCGGATAGACAAACTGAATGCGCTTTGGTTCTATCCGGTACTTTCTCATTAACGTAATTAAATCTAGAAGACGGCCGGGACGGTGTACAAAAGCAGCTTTTCCTCCCTGCTTTAGCAAATCACTGCTAGCTTTGACCGTATCCTCGAGTGTACACATGATTTCATGCCGGGCAATGGCAAAGTGTTCATTTATATTTTTTTCTTCGTCAGAAGGAGTTAAAAAATACGGAGGATTACATGTAACAACATCGTGCTTTGCATAACCCAGTATAGGGGCTGCCACCTTCAGATCTTCGTGGAGCATACCCAGCTGGTGGCTCAGTCCATTATGTTCGATGCTGCGGACAGCCATATCATACAGCCTTTGCTGAATCTCAACTCCTGTTATCTTTCCCTTTGTCCGTGTGCTCAATAATAATGGAATGACTCCATTTCCTGAACATAAATCAATCAAGCTTCCCTTTTGTATAGGTACATACACAAAACGGGCAAGCAGCACTGCATCCAGAGAAAAAGCAAAAACAGAAGGACTTTGGATAATAGACAAATCCTCTGCCAATAAATAATCCAAACGTTCGTCTCCTATTAACTGCATATGTACACCTCCATCTTACTCCATAAAAAAGAGCCCAACGCCTGTTCCCAGAATTTCCTGATGCACGTTTGTACATAAGAAATTGACATGGTAACAATACGCCAGCCCCCAATTACTAAATGTTTATTTTTTATTTAAAAATGACAGACAGAATAAGCAATCTTCGTCTTTGCGAGGGCTTCCAAAATGAATATTACAAATATGGAAGCCTTCCTGATACAGTCTGGCCAGATTGTCGTATCCTTCTCCAATATCCGAGACCTGTTCCACAAGATCTTTTTTATTCCCGCCGTTTTTAGAACTGCGTTTGCTTCTGGAGCTTTCCAGTTGCTCCAAACGCCGTCGCAAATGATCGTTTTCAATCTGCAGGGAATGGTTTTCTTCCATCATCTCAGCAAGATGCTGCTTTAACTCACCCAGCTGCTGATATAAATGACCTATTTGCTGCTCCATATTGGTGACAGAATCAAAGAACTCCTTCTTATCCACGAACTCCACCTCATTACTCTGTGGCTTGAATTGATGCGATATCGTTATTCATAATTTCTTCCAGCGTATATTCTAAGGTCCGGTCCTGCCCCTTCATCTCAATTTGGAGAACGCGTTCAAGCATGTTCAAGCCGATCACTTTCCCTTTGCCTTCAGGTGTTTGGACAAACTGCCCAAGATCAGGCATTTCCTCTTTTGCTGCTTCGTATTCATCATTTTCATACTTTAAGCAGCACATCAGGCGGCCGCATAATCCGGAGATTTTAGCGGGGTTTAAGGAAAGATTCTGGTCTTTGGCCATTTTGATTGACACCGGTTCAAAATCTCCTAAAAAAGTTGAGCAGCACAGCATGCGTCCGCATGGACCGATTCCGCCTAACATTTTGGCTTCATCCCGAACACCAATCTGTCTCAATTCAATACGGGTTCTGAATACAGAGGCTAAATCTTTTACAAGGTTTCGGAAGTCAACTCGTCCGTCAGCTGTAAAATAAAAAATTACTTTATTACGATCGAATGTATACTCCACATCGACAAGCTTCATATCTAAATCATGCTCACTAATTTTGCTTGAGCAAACTTCGTAGGCATGTATTGCTTCTTCTTTATTTTCCTGTACAGATAAACGGTCTTTTTGATCAGCTACCCGTACGACCTTCTTCAATGGCAGGACAACGTCATTTTCATCAACCTTTTTGACGTCTACAACAACTTTCCCGTATTCCACTCCACGCACAGTTTCAACTATGACATAATCGTCCTTCATTAGCTGAAGCTGGTTAGGATCGAAATAATATATTTTGCCCGCTTTTTTAAAGCGAACGCCAACTACATCATACAAGTGCAGATCCCCCCTGCAATTTAAGCATCAGCTGCTCCATTAGCAGCTGTGTGTTCATATTTTGGTGCAACTTTCTTTTGGCTTCTAAAATCGTGTTCAATTGTTCCGACAACTGTGCTGTCGATGTGTGAAGCGCATCTTTTTGAAAGTCTTCAAGCTGATCAGGATAAGAAAGATGGTTGAGCTTGTCCGTCTGGATGTAAAGGAGATCTTTATATATATGAAGAAACAAGTCTAATGATTGTTCTATTTGTTCTTTTTCTTTAAAATGCGTCAGAAAATCGCTTTGAAGACGCGTCATTGCTTCAAAGGGATGATCCTTTTGCACTTCATACAATTTTAACATGATTTTTCGCGCTTGTACAAACCACTCATCCGAACTTAATCGAATTGCTTCTTCCTGCTCGTTCGTAAGTTTGGATAAAAGAGCTGCCATCGTAGGATGGACCCCTTCTTTTATTAACCGTTCTTTGAAAAGAATAGGCGCGAGTGATTGAAATGCCACATGCTGACATCTTGATAAGATCGTTGGCAGCATTTGATGCATTTGTTCTGTAATCAAAATGGCGGTTGTCGAGGGATGCGGCTCCTCTAAAAATTTTAATAATGAGTTTGCAGCCTGAACCGTCATTTTATCAGCAAAATTAATAATATAAGCTTTTCTTTTGGATTCAACCCCTGATTTGCTGAACTCTTCCTGTAAAGATTTTACCTGGTCTTTTTTTATTGACAGCCCATCCGGCTCCACCAGATGAACGTCGGGATGATTCCCATTCGCAATACGCTGACACTGGTCACATTCACCGCAGCGAATTCCTTCGACGGGCTTTCGGCAAAAAAGCCCTTGAGCCAAAAACAAAGCCATTTCTTTTTTACCTGTGCCGCGGGCCCCCTCAAATAAATAGGCATGCGCGACACGGTTTTTCACCATGCTGTTTACCAATGTTTGGGCAGCGAGCGGCTGCCATTGCTTTAACTCATCCCAGGTTGCAGGCATTACAATCCCTCTTCTACATATATAAATTAATTAGCAAACCTTTAATTTCACCAATTTTTTTTAAAATTTGGATTGACTTATTTTCATTATCCATAAGTGCATTTGTTAATTCCATCAGTTTTTGATCAATCGTTTCAACAGTTTGCAGCGTTTTTCCTTCTCCATACTGATTCCACGATTTAGACTGTTTTAAATTCATGCCATAGTCTGCCGATTCTTTAATAAATCTTCTGACAAGAGATTTAAACTTAGTTAGATCTCTAAGATTACGTGAACGGTCTACCCGGCTGCCTGCTAGTGCGATCTCATCCATCAGCCGGGCAAGCTGCTCACTTTGCAATTTTTGACCCTGACGGCTTACCAGATCACCGAACAGGTTCTGGTCATTTACTAATGGTTGCTGGCCCTTGGCCTGCAGATCAACGTTCATACGAAGATCATGGTTAATTTTCATAACTGCCACTCACTCCGGCATTAAAATTGATGGAATTGCTCAATCGGTAATACGAAGACTGTCGCTCCGCCAACCTCGACTTCTACTGGATAAGGAATGTAAGAATCTGCATTTCCCCCCATTGGAGAAACAGGCGCTACCATCTGTTCACGAGATCGGCAGCTTTCGTTTATAACCTGAAGTGCTTTATCAACACGCGTATCTTCAGTACCAATCATAAATGTGGTATTTCCGGATTTTAAAAATCCGCCTGTGCTTGCAAGCTTTGTGGCACGGAAATTGTTTTTCATAAGTGCAGTGGACAGCCGGCTGCTATCTTGATCTTGTACTACAGCGACAACAAGTTTCATTAAATCCACCCTCTCTCTTTACTAATTGGTTTCTTTTTCTTATTTCTATTATAACAAGAATGGTAAAGCTTTAGTAAATCATTCTAAATTACTTATAACAGCCTATGCGTCGTTTATAATTCCCGTGATCACAGCAAGAACTTGTTTTTCTACATCTTGTATTGACCTGCTTGCATCAATTACTTTTATTCGTTCAGGAAAACGTTGTATTAACTGCTGGTACCCCTCATAAACCCTTTCATGAAAAGAGTTTCCCTCAAGATCAAGCCGGTTTACTTCCCGACCTTCATTTTGAGCGATTCGCATAAGACCTGCTGCAGGATTAATATCGAAGAACAGGGTACAATCAGGCATCATGTCGCCAATAGCAAACTGGTTAATACTCCATACCTCATCAATCCCCAGACCTCTTGCGTATCCCTGATAGGCAAGTGAACTGTCGATAAACCGGTCACAAATAACCACCTTGTTATCTTCTAAAGCAGGGAGTACCTTTTCAATTAAATGCTGGCGGCGTGCTGCAGCATACAATAGTGCTTCGGTTCGGCTGTCCATTGTAGTATGGGACGGGTTTAAAATAATATGACGTATTTTTTCGGCAATATCAATCCCACCGGGTTCGCGCGTAAGCAATACATCATACCCCAGCCTTAATAAATCCATTTCAATATTTTTGATTACAGTTGTTTTCCCGGCACCTTCAGGCCCTTCAACTGTAATGAACTTTCCTTTAATCATTGCTTTCCTCCATAACTTGTACGACCTTTATTTCGCCAGAGTCGATTCGATTTTCTCCTTGGATCCGTATCCCTTTTCCTTTCCATGCAGCCAGCTGATTTATTTTATTCTCAGATAATCTTTCACCAGCAATGACAAATGGTATACCAGGGGGATAAGGCACAATGGATTCAGCAGCAATTCTACCAGCTGCTTTTTTGATATTTATCCAGTGCGATGGGGCATTTTCTGCTCTGTTGAGCTCAAGGTCAAGCTCTGTAATCGATTCTTGTTCCTGAAGAGTAATATAATCTGGGAATATATCTCCGGCAACAGGAGTCTGATCCGTAATTTGATCCATCGCCATGATCATCCGACTAAAAGAATCGTCATAGGACACATTCTCTTGTAAAAGCGGGAGGATCATCAGTACTTGAAGCAAATCAGCCAATTCGATATAGATACTGTACCGCTCCAGTAATTTCTGCAGTTCATACCCAGTATACCCATTAACTCTCAGAACCAATTTTAACGGGTCCTCTGGCTCGATAACCGTTACTGTTGGGAGCTTTCTTAATTTATTTACAAAGCTGTTGCGTTTGCTTATAAAGCTGTTTATATCCTCTTGTGAAAAAGCAGCCAAATAAGCTCTTGCACTATCCAGTGAAGCCATAATTGGATACGACGGACTGCTTGATTGCAGCATGCTCAGAATGCTTTCTACTTTCCTTTGGTCAACCCTGTCTGAACCAATGTGCAAATAAGAGCCCATTGTCATAGCCGGCAGCGTTTTATGTGCTGATTGAACGACCATGTCAGCCCCCAGGCGAAGAGCAGATGGAGGAAAAGGACGACCAAGTGTTAAGTGTGCCCCGTGGGCTTCATCGACCAGCACGAGTATGCCTTTCTTATGGGCTGTTTCAATAAGTGCATCAATGGGATACGTATGACCATAGTATGTCGGATACGTGATCACCAAAGCTTTTACATTCGAGTATTGCTTAACAGCTTTTTCAAGTACATCAGAGGAAATTCCAGCAGGAGTATGTGTGGCCGGATGAATTTCCGGCTGTAAAAAAACAGGACGAACCCGGCTTAATGCGCAGGCATTTATAATTGATTTATGACTGTTGCTTGCTATTAAAACGATATCACCCGGATCACAAGTTCCAAGCAGCATAGTAATGTTCCCAACTGTCGTCCCATTTACCAAAAAATAGCTGGATCTTGATTGATAATGGCTTTTTAGCAGCTCCATCGATTCTTTTATCGGACCTTCAGGCGAATGAAGATCGTCCAAAGAGGTCAGTTCCGTTGCATCATATCGGCCCAGATTCTGGAGAAGACCCGAACCATCAAGAGCTCCATGTTTATGGCCAGGTACATGAAAGGACACGGGGTCACTTTCAGCAAATTTAGTTAAAGCCTCTACTAAAGGCATGCGTTTTTGATTCATCATCAGTCACCTATCTTTACTTACACTTGATTGTACCATCTCGCCTGCTATTAAGAAATGTGCGCATGGCATAAAAAATAACCAAGCACACAATCTACTTGGTTATTTCTCTTTTAACTTTGTATATTAATCCGCAGAATCTCTTCTTAAAATATAAATCCAGCGATCATATGCCCGATCGTCTGTTTTCATTGTAATTAAGGACTGTTCACACCAGGAACAAATTAATTTGTTTTGTAATTGAATTCCTCTTTTATAACGCCTGCGGCAAGCTTTGCACACTCTCATTCCACTCCACTCCTCCACTTCTCGATGTGTTATATCATCAAGTATGGACACGAAAATATGAATCTAATCCTATATATAATATTCGCGGACCATAATAATGTGCCTAGTATTTTATCTTCCTGACAAATCTTTAATGGCATAATTTTTACATAGCTGAAAATACAGGGGTGTAAGCCTTTTAGGCTAGTGTATTTACTGAAGAGCAGTGAAAAATTGCACAAAAGAGGGGGCCGGTTCATTTCCGCTGCAGGCGGAGGCTTTCCGCGGGGCGTGCGGTGAGCCTCCTCGAGCTTTCAGCTCTGCGGGGTCTCACCTGTCACGCTGCATCCCGCAGGAGTCCCCGCCTTCCGCTCCAATGAACCTATGTGTTCGAACTTTTAGTGGTTAATCGTTAATCCAAATGGAAATGAATCAGCCCAAGGTTGTTGGTTTAATAAAGAATAAAAGAACTAGTACAGAAGAAAAGAAAAACATTCCCCACAAGGAACGGTTCTTTACTGGCCAAGCGTACTCTCACAGAAGAATTTCCAATTACCATCGGCGCTGGGCTCTGGCTTCCGATCCGCTTCGAATCTCTGCGTCGGCTTCGCTCATTTGTTCCCTCCCGTCCTCGACCTTATCATTCTCGAAATCCTCACACGCTTGGAACCAAAGGATTTTGTTTAAGTATTAATGCATAAAAAGAACCGCTCCACAGGGGAACGGTTCTTTTTTTTAGTGCCTAGCGACGTCCTACTCTCACAGGGGGAGACCCCCAACTACCATCGGCGCTGAAGAGCTTAACTTCCGTGTTCGGCATGGGAACGGGTGTGACCTCTTCGCTATCATCACTAGACGCTATTAG